>NZ_LAQL01000029.1 GCF_001026905.1 Kiloniella spongiae | reverse complement strand
ACGAGCAAACAATATGAAATAAATGATTCCGATCAGGGGGCGCAGTGATGAGTTTGCAGGATAGAAAATTAATCACTGAGACTATGATCAAAGATAGAGAACTGAATTCAGTTCTTGTGGGGGAAAAAGATATGTCTGTTGGGTTTGATCAAGCTGAGGGTTCTACGCACAGGAGCTCAGGACATGGGACTTCGGGGCAAGGGGCCCTGGAGAATGCATCGCATGGTTTTGGTGAAAGATTGCTCAAATCACTCAAACCTCTGGCTCTTATGGGAATGCTGGCAGTGCCTTTGGTGGCACCCGTTTCTGCGCAGGCGGCTGGTTTGGTCAAGACGACGACGATCACCTATACCTACGATGATTATGGCAATGCGACACAGGTCGATACCTCGGTAACCGATGGTGTGGAGACCTTTACGACGTCTGTCTCAGCAACGATTACCAATGAGGAAAGCAAGTGGTTGTTGGGGCGCACGACGCAGGTTGTGACCACCAGCACCAATGCGGATCAAACTTCCCTGTCCCGCACCTCTGCTGTGACTTATCATGGCGATACCTTCTTGCCTGCGACAACAACAGTTGAACCCGGTGACCCCACACTGGAAGTCGTGACCACCTATGGCTATGACAGCTTTGGCAATGTGACCTCAGCTTCTGTTGCTGGTGTTGGTGAAACAGCACGGACAGCAAATACAACCTATAGCCCCGATGGTCGGTTTGCCCTGAGTTCCAGCAATGCATTGGGACATAGTAGTTCTGTTGTGACTGACAGTCGTTTTGGTATGCCGATCTCAAGTACCGATGCCAATGGCATTATTACTACTTTTGAATATGATGGATTTGGTCGTTCTAAACGTCAATTTAATGCTGATGGAACCGAAATTGTAACCTCTTTTGGCCTTTGCTCTGATGCTGTCATCACCTGTCCAAGCGGTGCTGTGGAGCGTGTTCTGCAGCAGTCATTGGAAACTGCCAGTGGTATAGCCATTGCCGCTAACAGCATTACTTATCTGGATAAATTGGGGCGTGAAATTCGCAGTGAAAGCCAAATGGCGGATGGTTCAGTTATCTATGGAGATACGGTCTATGACAGCTTTGGACGTGTGATCAAAACATCAGCGCCTTACAAGGCAGGCAATAGCTCTATTGATTGGGCACTGAACGACTATGATGTGCTGGATCGGGTGATCAAGTCCACAGATCTCAATGGTGCTATGACAACCACGGCGTATAGTGGTTTGAGTGTGACTATTACAACGCCGTTGCAGGAAACGGAAAGTCGCAAAAGCAATGCGCGGGGTGAACTGGTTCTGGTCACCGATACCATGGGGGGCACCATTGCCTATAGCTACGATGCCTTTGGTAATCTGACCAGTACGACCGATGCCAAGAACAATACGGTGACCATTGCCTATGATAAACTGGGCCGTAAACTCAATATGGATGATCCGGATATGGGTTATTGGTCCTATGGCTATAACAGCTATGGGGAACTGACATCCCAAACCGATGCTAAGGGCCAGACAAATACATTGAATTACGACATTCTTGGTCGTTTGATCCAGCGTGTTGAAGCGGAAGGAACAACAACCTGGACCTATGATACCGCTGCCAATGGTCTTGGTCTGTTGCATAGCGCGACTGGTCCGGGCGGTAGTGGACAACCTGATTATATCGAAACCCATGCCTATGACAGCTTGAGCCGTCCAAGCAGTACAACACGCAAGATCCGGGGTAAGGATTATGCCTCAACAGTTTCCTATGATACCGCAGGACGTTTGGGCAATGTGACTTACCCCACAGGCTTTGCTGTGGACTATAGCTATACGGCAACAGGTTATCTGGATCAGATTACCAAAACAGCCGACAGTTCTCTGATCTGGAAAGCCAAGACCCGGGATGCGGACGGTCGGGTGCGCGAAGCACAACTGGGTAATGGTCTAACAGAATGGACCGATGTGGATGAACTCGGTCGAGTTACTTCCCGCCGTCTGTCCGGGGCACAGGGCTTACAGCTTGATCTCGCCATGACCTTTGACCTCGTCGGCAACCTCACAGCCCGTCAGGACAATGTACAAGATCGTAAAGAGACCTTTGGTTATGATGCGCTTAATCGTCTGACCTCTAACCTGTTGGTCAAGACATCTGACAGCACACAGTTGGCTTCAAACACCTATGGCTATGACATAATCGGGAACATGACCCTGAAGTCTGATCTTAGTCATGGCGGGATCATGACCTACGATCCGGCACGGCCCCATGCAGTGGCAACCGCCAAGGGTGGATCTTATACCTATGATCTCAATGGTAACCTGACCGGGGGCGGGGGACGTTCCGTTTCCTGGACCAGCTTTAACAAGCCGGCGACCATTGATGCTACGGTCTCTCTCAGTGCGACATCCTTTGTCTACGGCCCTGACCGGGCACGTATCCGTCAGACCATTGTCGAGGCCGGCACAACCACCGAAGTTGCCTATGTTGGCTCCTATTATGAAGAACGCACACCAGTAACCTCAGCGGGTGTTCAGTCCGGTACGATGGAGCAGATCCATTATATCCGTGCGGATGAAGCTTCACTGGCGATCCACAAGATCGAAGTTGCTGTGGACCAGACCACAACAACCAAAACCCGTTGGATGTCACTGGATCATATTGGCTCTACGACTGTCACCACGGATGAGTTGGGTCTGGTGGAAGAGCGTCTGTCTTATGATCCTCATGGCAAACGACGGGAAGGTGACTGGCAGGAAGCATCCTTACCAGTCCGTCCGACATTCACGCCCCGTGGCTTTACCGGACATGAGCATCTTGATGCTGTGGGTATCATTCATATGAACGGTCGGGTTTATGATCCGGAGCTTGGTCGATTCCTCAGTGCAGATCCGACAATTCCTGAAGCGATCTATACACAGGATTTTAATCGTTATTCTTACGTCCGTAATAATCCTCTTTCCTATACTGACCCAACTGGATTCCGCCATGCTATAGGGTCAGATCGTCAAGATGATGAGCGTGAAAGAGATCGCGAACGTGATCGACGAGATTCTACGTTTGATAAATTCAATCGCTGGGCTAAAAATTTTTTTGGAAACACAACTCAAACTCAGACGCTTGAAGAAGCAATTGCAGAAGAGATAGGGCGAGGAAGAGCTTATTTAGCGACTATCAATCGAAAGTTTGGAATAGCTGTGCTTTCAAATACACCTATGTCTGCACCTGCTTTAGTTGAATGGGCTGCTTATGTTGATATTTATAATGAGATACAAGATTTTGTTGATGTTGTTTCTCCGGGCGATCTACCTGAATTAGAAACAGCATTACAAGCCGACTACGGTGATATCATTGAGACTGTTGCGTTGGGACTAGCAACAAGGAGAGTGGGGGCTGCACCGTCTTTAATACAGACAGTTAAAGCGCCTAAAACATTTAGAACGCAACTGAAGCAATATTTAAGTAACATCAAATCTGTCCCAAGAGAGAAGCTTCTAAAAGATTTGAAGGCTATTGGGTTTAAGGAAGTTAAGAAGATGCCGAATGGTATGATACATCTTCAAAGGGGGCAGATAAAACTTCGATTAGATCCACCACATTTGACCGGTCCAACAAAAACGCAAGTTCCTTATGACCATATGCATATTAATATGACAGGTGGTCTAAAGAAAAAAATAAGTACTAATAAAAGAGCTTTCAATAAAGACTTGAAACCTACAGATTATAGAAGTTCGGACGCTCATATTGAAATTCAAGGACCCTGATATGTCTACAGAAATTATTGGATACGGTTTTGACGATGTGATCTCAGATGGTTTTCATTACAATGAAAGAAATAAAGTTCTCGAAATCTATTTTGATGAGGGTGGTAAAAAAGTTAATGACGAATGGGTTTCAACAGAAAAACCATGCAAGCTTGTGATTGAAAAGTGGAAAGATGCGATGGGCCGAAAAGAAGGTAAAAACATTTTTCAATGTCTAGATGATCACTTAGGTGTGGTTAGTTTAATTTTAGGGATAAAATATGAAAATGATAGATTAGAATTAGATATAAATACTACTGATGACAGATATGTAACGTGGGTATTTGTTTCTCCTAAAGTTCGTGTTGAGTTGGTTGATTAAAAATACACATATATTTTGCTGCTTTGAGGCATTATTATCCTTGAAAATATCTTGGAGGAGCAAATTTCTATGGTGGGGGAGAACTTGCTCAGGACGAGACCGGGAAGTGTCAGAATTGCACAGGCACCAAAGTTGTGTCTTATCGACGAGCGCGATCTGGCGGAATTTCTGGTCCATTTGTTGGGCTGTCCGCTGGTGGGGAAAGAGGATTTTCCCACTGAGGCACTTTATCTCGAACGCTTTAATGCCAGTTTCCTCAAAGGCGCCGGGACGTTTATCCACGGTGAAGATACCGACAGCATCTTTATCTCTCTCTGTGATCTTACATTGGGCTTTGTGACCAATGCCCTGCAGTTAGGCGATATAAGATAGAATACAGAAATATACCTTCTTTCTTTAAGATGAAGAGTTTTGTGATAATTAACGATTTTGCCTTGTTCGTATTAAATTTAAATATTCACTATTTCCCGTCAAATCGCTGTGGCTTCGTCCTCTGAAATAAAGTATCAATTAAATCCTGATATAAAAGTTATCCTTTCAATATTTCAGGCACTCCCATGGGGAGTGAGTTCTTTGTGTCCGCTTTACCGTTTTCAGATATTGCTGCTTTTGAGACTGCCTTGGGTGATCAGTTGGTTGCTGCGGGCAAGCTTGATCTCGCCAGTTTACAGCGGGCGAAGACGGTTCAGGGGGAGACTAGGGAGTGTCTGAACACGTTGGTGTCAAAGCTGGGTCTTGTGGCCGAGCGGGATCTGGCGGAAGTTCTGGCACACCTACTGGATTGTCCGCTTGTTGGGAAAGAGGATTTTCCCGCCGAAGCACTTTATTCCGAACGCTTTAATGCCAGTTTCCTCAAAGGCGCCGGGGCGCTTATTCTCGGTGAAGATGCCGACAGCATTTTTGTTGCCCTTTGTGATCCGACACAGGATTTTGTGATCAATGCTCTGCAGCTGGCGACGGGGAAGGTTACCAAGGTTTCCATTGCCGTTCCGGCGGAACTGGAAGCGGCGATTGACCGTCTGTTTGTTGCCGCTGCTGATCCTGATCTCGAAGGCAGTGTAATCTCAACGTCTTTGGATGAGCTGGACACTGATGTTGAGCGCCTGAAAGATCTGGCCAGTGGTGCCCCTGTCATCCGGCTGGTCAACCAGTTGATCAACCGGGCAGTGGAAAGCAAGGCATCGGATATCCATATCGAACCCTTCGAGAATATCTTGCGGGTGCGCTTTCGTCTGGATGGTTATCTGCAAGAGGTCATGACGCCGTCTTTGTCTTTGCATGCGGCTTTGATGTCGCGCTTGAAGATTATGGCCAATCTGGATATCGCGGAACGCCGCTTGCCACAGGATGGCCGGATCAAGCTGGCGGTTCGCGGCACACAGATTGACCTGCGTCTTTCCATTGTGCCAACCATGCACGGGGAAACCGCGGTGTTGCGTGTTCTGGATCGCTCGACTGTGCAGCTTGATTTTGACGATCTGGGCATTACGGGGGTGCAGCGGGAACAGCTGGATAGCCTGTTGGAACGGCCCCATGGGATTTTTCTGGTTACCGGGCCAACGGGCAGTGGTAAAACCACCACGCTTTATGCCTGTCTGTCGATCTTGAACCAGCCGGACAGTAAAATTCTGACCGTGGAAGATCCGGTTGAATATCAATTACAGGGCATTAATCAGATCCAGACACAGGCATCGATCAACCTGACATTCCCCCGGGTTTTGCGGTCTTTGTTGCGACAGGATCCAGACATTCTGATGATCGGGGAAATCAGGGATCAGGAAACCGCAGAGATCGCGGTGCAATCGGCCCTGACCGGGCATCTGGTTCTCTCGACCCTGCACACCAACGATGCGGTTGGCTCTGTGACCCGCTTGCTGGATATGGGGATTGATGATTATCTCGTCAGTTCTACCCTCAACGGGGTGATGGCGCAGCGTCTGGTACGACGGCTGTGCCCTGCGTGTAAGGTACAGGAACCTGTCTTGCCGGAAATGGCAGAACAGCTTGGCTTTGGCGAGATACTGGGAACATTGCCGGATCAGCTTTATCGCCCCGTAGGGTGTGGTGAGTGTAACCAGACCGGATATCGTGGTCGCCGGGCATTGGTTGAAGTCTTGACATTGAGCGAGGAATTCAGTCGCCTGCTGCTCAGCCGTGCCAACAATGCCGAGTTAAAACGAGAAGCCCTCAAGGAGGGCATGGTGCCGCTCTATCATGATGGACTTGCCAAGGTGTTGGCGGGGGAGACCACCATCGAAGAAGTTTTACGTGTGGCACGGCGATAGGGGCGACAGGAAACAAAGATGGCACGCTATTCCTACAAAGCCGTGAATGCATCTGGTCATGTTGTTGAAGGCATCAAGTCTGCCAGTAGCCGAGACAGCCTGTTTGACAGTCTGAAGCAGGATGGCTTTCTGCCGATATCGGCCGAGGAAGCCAAAGCGGGGCTAAGTGCCGGGGGGAATCTCTCTCTGTCTTTTGGCAAGTCGGGGCTAAAACCTGCTGATATCGTGGTCTTTACCCGTGATATTGCAACCTTGCTGGATACCGGGTTGTCGCTGGATCGTGCTCTGACCCTGATTGCCAAACTTAATCACAAGCCTCTATTACAGGCGATGACCCAACGCATTCTCGCCCGGGTGCAAAAGGGGCTGTCTTTTGCAGAAGCACTTCAGGCAGAGGGGGATATCTTTCCGGGGCAATATATTGGTTTGGTCAAGGCCGGAGAGACCAGTGGTAAACTGGATGGTATTCTGGTCAAGCTGGCGAGCCATATGGAAAAATCACAGGAATTGCGCGAGCGTGTGAACACGGCTCTGCAGTATCCTGTGCTGGTGATCTGTGTTGCAATGGTAACCCTGATGATCCTGATGACTGTGGTTATTCCACAGTTTCAGCCGATTTTTGAAGAGGCGGGCAACCAATTGCCGCTCGTCACGCGCGGGGTAATCGGTCTTTCGGTTTTTCTGCAAAACTACTGGTGGGCGATTCCCTTGAGTATTGGCGGATTAATTCTGTGTTTTGTGCTGGATTATAACCGCCCGGAAGGAAAAAAGCGGTGGCATGGTGTTGCCTTGCGTATGCCGATTTTGGGTAATCTTCTTCGTCGTGCGGATACGGCGCGCTTTTGCCGGGTGCTGGGAACCTTGCTGACCAACGGGTTATCGGCGCTGGATGCTTTTGACTTGTCTTTGCAAACTGTTTCCAATCAGACGCTTCATGAGGCAATAGGAAAGGTGCGAAAACAACTGGAACGGGGCGAAGGTTTTTCTGCTCCCCTGCGCGAAACCTGTGCTTTACCAGAACTAGCCAGCCATTTGATCGGCGTGGGGGAAGAAAGTGGTAATCTGCAACGTATGTTGCTCAAGATCGCAGAGATTTTCGAAGGCGAAGTTCGCCGTGATCTGGAACAGCGTATTAAAATGCTGGTCCCCGTGATAACCATTTTTCTTGGCGTCCTTGTTGCTGTTATTATAGGCTCTATCCTGTCGGCGATTTTGAGTGTCTATAATCTGCCGATTTAATTTTAGGCCTCACAGGTATTATCTCTATCTTTTCTTTTACATATCTCACCAGCAAGAAAATTAATCATGTCTGAAAATACAAAAACGGCTTCCTTATCAGTGTTGGCTTCCCGTGATAAGAGAAAGAAACAAAAGGGCTTTACCCTTATTGAGCTTTTGGTTGTCCTGATCATTCTCGGAGGTATCGCAGCGATCGTTACGCCCCAGGTTTTCAAGTACCTTGACGGGTCCAAGGTCGATACTGCCCAGTTACAGATAGATCGTCTGAGCGGCGTTCTTGATCTCTACCGTTTGGATACCGGACGCTATCCGAATGCGCAAGAAGGCCTGAGCGCACTGGTTACAGCACCCGGCGAAGCTAAAAACTGGAATGGCCCCTACATTAAAAAGGAAAATGCGTTGATTGATCCCTGGGGGCAGGCCTATCAATACAAGGTGCCGGGTGAACATGGCGACTACGATCTCTATTCCTTTGGGGCCGATGGCCGTGAGGGCGGTGAAGATACCGATAGTGATATCGTAAGCTGGTAAGGTGTCATGAGGGGGCTATTTCGATCTTACAGATACATCCAGTATCCCCCTTATAAACCTTCTCGGGGTAAATTCCTTTGTGGCTCCAGGCGAAATGCTTGTGGGTTTACCCTTATTGAATTGATGGTTGTTCTGCTTATCCTTAGTGTGATTGGGGTAATGGCACCCGTTGCATGGAAAGCGGTGATGCCCGGGGTAAGTTTACGTTCGGAAGCGTCGGAGATATCTGATCTTTTGCGGCAATTACGTGGCGAGGCCGTGACCAATAACAAGTCCGCGGTTTTCGAACTTGATATCAATGATAAAAGCTATCGTGCCGGCTTGCTTGGTGTTGCTCGATCTCTGTCGAAAGATATAGAGGTCCGGTTTATCTCTGCCCGAGATGAAACCGCCGGGGGAAATATTGGCGGTATTCGGTTTTACCCGGATGGAAGCGCAACCGGGGGACAAATTACGCTGTCCACGCCAAAGGGACAAAGTGCCCTGATCCGCGTTGACTGGTTAACCGGGAGGGTCATCGTTGAAGAGTAATCAGGGCCAACAGGCTAGCCTGTTTCGACTTTTTCAAAGAGGGAGAACTGCGCGGCATAACGGCGAACACGGCTTTACCTTGTTAGAAACGTTGATTGCCTTGACCATTCTTGCTTTTTCTCTCGCGGTGATTTTTCAGACCCTTTCTTCTGGAATTGCGGGGATTACGCGCGCGGAACGACACGGCTATGCCGTTCTATATGCCAAATCGGTTATGGATCGTGTCGGCACAACGATTGCTCTGACCGAAGGGCGTGATGTCGAACACTTTGACGATGGTTATCAGGCAGAGATTATTATTTCAGCCGAGGAAGATCCCAACCGTTTTTCCAGTCAGGATGTCTTGAACCTCTACATGGTTAGGGTGTTGGTACGTTGGTCTGCACCTCACAAAGGTCAGTATCAGCTGCAAAGCCTTAAAGCTGTCGCCAGAAAATAGCCCGAAATATAGAGAGCCAGAAGCTTGACGTCTAAAAAAAGAACCTATCGACAAACACAGGCCGGTTTTACCCTGGTCGAGCTTTTGATCGTGCTTGTTCTTGTGGGCATTATCGCTCTTGGTTTACTTGGGGGACTGCAGTTCAGCTATAAAACATGGGATCGTGGTCGGGATCGTAGCGATAACTTTAATCAGGTTATCACCCTTCAGGAACTGTTGCGGAAACAGGCAAAAGCCTTTCCTTTGGAACGGAATTTGTCCAGTGATGTACGGTCTCTGGAAGGGGAGAGTGATCGTCTGAGTCTGATTTCCAGCTATCCGTCGTTTTTGTCCGAAGAAGGATTGAACCAATTCAGTTACTACGCTGACGGAGAGCATATTCTGATGGATTGGCAAAGCGCGTCATCAAAAGGCGACATTCAGGCCAGTTTGGATGATACGGGATTGGATGACGCAGGAAAAGAAACACGCTTGATGTTGGAAAATGTTTCGCGGATCACCTTTTCCTACTATGGCTTCCCCCTTTCTGGTGGTGGGCGGAAATGGTTGAATAGATGGGAAGATCGAACTGATTTACCCGAGTTGATCAGAGTGCAGGTTGAGTTTATGGATAACAGTAATCAACTGCAGTGGCCGGAATTGACAATACAACCCCTTGTCCAGGGGGGGAATAAAATTTACTGATGGATGTTGCAACGGTAGTATTTGTTTCCATGAATACCCTGCGATTGAAAACAGATGTTTCCTGATCGTTCATGATGCTTTTATGTGTTGTTGGTTTTAACGATAAACAGACCCTGATAGTGATAGAGATATGAAAAGGCTTTCTTTCGTAAAATGAGTACTCTTTTGCCGACAATGACGCGCTTCATCTCTTGGTGGGGACAGGGATTACTCTTTTGCCTGCCTTATCCTGTGCGGCATTTTTTCTTCCCGATACAGCATCGGGTTTTCATGAGAAAACAGGATCAGCAGATTCAGATTGTCTCTGATGAAAAAGTGGTGGGTACTCAACTTCTTGATGCCGCAGATACCGATACTCTTGCCGATCTCAAAGCTGTTTGGGCTGATCTCAATCTTAAGTTTGTTGTTCTCTTGCCCGGTCAGTACGTTATCCGCCGTACATTGGAATTGCCTGTTGAGACCGTTGAAAACCTGTATCAAGAGTTACAGGGGCAGATGTCAGACTATACTCCCTTTCGCGCAGAAGAGGTTTATTTCGACTACAAAATCAAAGGGATAAATGCTCAAAGTGAAAAGGTCCTGGTGGACCTTGCTGTTGTTCCCATTCATCTGCTTGAACAGGAAAAATCCTATTTTACTACTTTGGATTTTGATGTTTCCACGATTGCTTTTGCAGGGGGCGGAGATAATCTCGGTCAGGAAGATCAGTTGTTTACGTTTTGCAACGAAGAAAAAGCACAGGATAGGAAAATTCCCGAAGGAAAGCTTCTTGTTGCTTCTTTGATGATCACCCTTGTTATGGCGAGTTTTTATCTTCATCAAAAAAAGGATCATGAACAGGCTTTGCTTCAGGCAATTTCTGATCAACTTGATCTTGAAAAACGCAAGGCTGCTGCTGTTAAAACGTTGCAGGAAGATATTGTAACTGAACAGAAACGTAGCCGTTTTCTTGTTACAAAGAAACAGGGCTCTTACACTGTATCTGATCTGCTGTTTTCTGTGAGCACGATCCTGCCTGATGATACATGGATTATTGATGCCCGGCTTAATAAAGCTCAGTTAACTTTATCAGGGTTTTCTTCAGATGCGTCACGGTTGATTGCCTTGTTGGAAGCATCACATGCCTTTTCCGATATTCGCTTTATTTCACCGGTTGCCAAAGACAATCGTCTGAAGCGTGATCGATTTAATATAGCATTGAAAATAAACGATAAAATGACTCAGAGTCAGGCCAGAAATAACGTGGCCGAACAGGAGGTTGCTCAATGACAAAAACAGCACCACCTCTGTGGCATTGTCTACTTTCCGCGGGTATTCTTATTGCGGTTTTTTTTATGTTTTTGCAGAGCCTGTTTTTATCTCCTCTTGAAGAGATTGATTTGGCTAGAGAAGAGCGAAAGAACAGCCAGATGCTCGTTGAACGTTATGCTGCGATAGCTTCTATGCGTGATACTCTCGAAGCTCAGAAGCTGGTTGTTATCGAACAGGCAAAGCAGCAGCAAAATTATTTACAAGGCGCAACAGAGGCTTTGGCCGCTGCTGGTTTGCAAGCCAAAATTATTCCCGTAGCGCAAACCAACGGTGCTAATATTCGAAGAGTTCAGGTTCTCAAGCAAAAAGAAGCAGAGCACGGGTTTCAAAAAGTTGGCTTGCGCGTGGTTGTGTTGGGAAAACTCAAGGCTATACAGGCAACAGTTCACGCGCTGGAAACGTATCAGCCGTTGCTATTTATTGAGAATATTGAAATTGTAAATCGCCAAGGCGGTAATCCATCCAACAAGGTCGGACGTAAACGCAGTGATCCGGATCTTCAGGTCCAATTTGATCTCTTTGGCTATCTTGCGCCAATGAATGATCAGGAGAAAGAGGCATCATGAAATTACGATCACGTCTTTTTCTTGGTATTTCTGCCTTATGTTTTGTCTCAAGCCTGACGCTGGTGTGGTTAAGTTATAACTTGATGACCCGCGATGTGGAAACTCTGTTGATAAAAACAGAGGAAATTACACGTGAAGTCCCGGCTCTTTTGCCGCCCGTCCCTATAGAAAAAAAAGCATTATCTCGCTATGAAACAGTTTTGGTTAAGCCACTTTTTTCACCGTCGCGCCGTCTAGAGGAAGACCCTCCGCCGCCACCAAAAATTGTTGCAAAGCCTAAAGTCGTACAGCCTATTCAAAAAGCGAAACCAAAGCCTGTAAAAAAAGCTCCGCCCCCACCGCCACCGAAAGAGTTGCTCCTGTCCCTTGTTGGCGTCGTCGTTTTAAATGGTACACCACAGGCACTTTTGAAATCCGAAACCGATGGCGAGTTTTTACGTTTAGCCAAGGGACAGAGCCATAATGACTGGGAAGTGAAAGAGATCATGGATGACAGTGTTGAATTTTCTCATGGGGAACTGACAAAACTGCTTGTATTTGATAAGCCTCAATAAAAAGATGGGGTAACTACTCAACTAGAGAGCCAGACAAACAAGCAGTATGAAATAAATGCGACAGCTGTCACTCCCTAGTTGACAGATTG
>NZ_LAQL01000028.1 GCF_001026905.1 Kiloniella spongiae | reverse complement strand
AATTCACCACCATCAGCACCGAAGTCTGCCGCAATATTACCCTTCGCTATTGACCAATCACCCGGTAGCTTGCTCTCATCTGTCGTATTGGAAATATCATCAATCACTACAGGTGTGTCGTCATCAACGGAAACAGCCAGTGTGCCATCCACAGTATCTTTATCACCATCGGTCACACGATAGTTAAAGACAAACTCAACATTGTTCTCATCAGAACCTTCTGGATGTTTGATCGGGTTAAGCTGAGTAACGGTGTAATTCCCGGATGATGTATCATCCAGTGTAATGCTCATCACATTAACACCGCCCTGCTTAACTGTCAGAACTGTGCCATCATCATTAAGAGAATAAGTAAAGCCTTCGGGTGCGCCAGTATCAAGCAGAAGCGTTGTTGCTCCTTCTTCGTCGGCACCGTAATTGTGGCTGAGTGTGCCCGTAACATTTTCGGGCGCATCATCACCAACGCCATCCGGATTGCCGTCAGCACCCAGAACATCATCGTCATCAATAACAACGGCCGCATTGTCAGACTCAATCGTCGGACCATCATCACGGAATTGAACCTGAACCCGAGCGATATTGCTCTTGTCACCTTCATCGTCAGTCACGAAATAATTCAGGTTAAGCCTGATCGTTTCGTCATGACTGTTCTCGTTTGGATGTTCTAGGCTCTCATACTGTTCCACATACATGTGAAGGGTATTATTTTCATTCACAAGATCTGAATCAATCGTCGCTGTAAGGGCAACCGTGCCACCGATCAGATTTCCACCCTTATCCAAAACAGGATCAACAATACCAAAAACAACTGCAGGATTAGTCGTAGAGCTAAAGAGGTAAATGTTATCTCCAGCTGTTGTATTCAGACCGGAATCCTGACCGTTATAAGCTGTGAACTGGATGCTTTCCTGACCATCGACATCAGCAGGATTGGCATCAGTCGTGCCATCGCTTTCCATGTCAATACGATTGTTGACTTTGCGATAACCTGAACTAACAGGTTTACCGGCAGTCAGACCCGCAGCAGTAAGTGCAGCATCAACGTCAGCCTGTCCAGCATCAACACGGGCTGTATGGTTACCGTTTTCAACACGTTTCTCAGCATTGGTCTGTAAGCCATCAGTTTCATCCAACGCAATTGCTGTATTCTTTACTGTTGGCCCATCTTCTGCGATGTCGATTGTAAGTTTTTGAGATATCGTGGAAGCGTCATTTTCAGCGCTTAGATCTTCACCACTTTGATTGGTCTCATTTGTATTTGCAGTAATGATAATTTCTGCAGCACCATCCTTATGTTCGGTGCCATCGTCCAATCTTTGAGACGTCCAATCCTTTGGATCGAATGTAACGTTAACGTCAACCGTTCCATTAGACGTAGTCACGTAAGATGTTACATTGAGTGTATAAGTAACAAAATTGCCCGATGTGTTTTCTGTATAGGTAACACCTGAATTTGGTCCAAAAGTACCGTCGATATTAAGTACCCAATCCGCCGGAATACCGGAAATTACAATTTCCTGTGTTTCGGAACCGTCCAGAAAGTCATCAAAGGTAATGTTAACCGGAATCTCAACAAGCGCTTCTTCGTCTAACCCTGATTGATCAGACAAATCATTGTTGAAAACAGCTTGATCGGCAGCAGCATCAATCACGGCAACTACTGTGACCGGAATTGTCGCAACTTCACCTGTATCAGGATCAGAGATATTGGCTGTCACATCCAGGGTAATATCAACATCAGAATTTACATCTGGTTTGATATAAATCTGATCAAAATTGTCTGGTGTAATCGTAACGGGGAAAGGACCATTGAAAATATTACTATCCTCAAAGCCGCCGATATAGAGAACTGCATTTTCAGATGATTCCTGAATAACAATGCTATCAAGTGTTTCATTATCTTCCGGCGCAAAATCAAACGCCACTTGCATTGGGGCAGCACCATCTTCCCCAACATGTTGATTAGGTGCCCAATCTTCGAATCCACCGTCATAATCACGCGCTTCAATACCACCATTAACACTATCAACTTGTGTTCCCAGTGTCAGAAACTCGACTGTAAAGATACCAGCGGCGGTATCAGAGAAACCATCCCCGCCAGCCAGAGCAGCTATTAAGTCAGCAAGCGTACCCTGTAAGCCGCTTTGCCCTGACAATCCATCAAGAATATCGCCAAAATCATCGCTATAAACACTACCACCACCGCCTTGTGGGCCAGCACCTGCACCAGCTGCAGTCTCAAGTGTCTCACCTTCGGCAAGAGCCTGTGCCTGACCGATCAGGAGCCCTGCAGAAAGTTCAACGCCTCCGATAACAAGAACAGGCGCATTGTCGCCTTGCGCTTCTTCAACAAGATTTTGGAACACGATACGGCTATCGGCGCTACCGTCACCGTTACTGTCAAAGGTCAGGACAAAATCATTACCTTCCAGTACCGGGGTTGCTGCCGTGGCATCAAAGCTCAATGTCGCTACATCGCCTTTGGCAAGAGTGATTGTCTTGGTTTCACCGCTAATTGGTGCTGTAATCTCAACATTAGTAGAAGCTTGCCCCACCAGAAGATCTAAACCCTCTTCACCAGCAATTATCTCACTATTTGCTCTTGTTACACCATCACTCATAAAAGGAACTCCATTCCATTTCTTAAAAAAGACAGCACCGAGATTGTTATCGGCACTGCCCCTAAAACTTTAAACTTGAATAAAAACATAACGTAGAACAATCAAACTACCTAATAGTATTAGTTTAAAAGCGATACCATTATGTATGATTTCATGAAACTACCTACTGATAGATTTTATTTATTAATTCAGCATTTTGAATCTCGCCTAACCAAACTTTCCCGAAGTCCATTTCAAAGATTTGATGCATCTTTGAGTTTTCCACTTTTTCAGCACGATGATTGTAAAGATTACGCCAATAGAGTTGGATCAGTTTTATTCCGCAGTGCTCTCAAATCGGTCAGGCAAAAGAGAGCAGAATGTTGCAAACTTTTAACCCCTCTGGCGGCTTGATCAAGCGTGTAAGTTCAATGATGTCCTAACCAAAGGCGGATGATATTTATCTTGCTTTCAACGCATTCCATCCAAATCGTTTGTTGACAGACATTGTTGAAGGCGTGCCAGTGATACGTACACACTTAGCTTCATCTAGCTGAGGCAATACTGAAAGCCCTCGACAAGCATCATTGATATAACGAGTAAGGTTCATAATGGCTCCGCTATAAAGTTCTTTTTATGAATATTATTTCAATATATATTATTAAAAAAGGTGGAAAAAAATCATATAATTCATTCATTTTAGGAATTCATATTGAAAATAGATGTATCTTCTTTAAATATGTTACGTGCCTTTGATGCTGCAGCTAGAAACCTGAGTTTTACATTGGCAGCGAAGGAATTGAATGTGAACCAACCAGCTGTTAGCCGGCAAATTTCAGGCTTGGAGATGCAATTGGGGACAATACTTTTCCTGAGAACGCGCCCAAAATTGACATTAACAGCTGATGGGCAATCTTTACATTCTGCCGTTTCCAGCGGTTTTTCCCAAATTGGGGCAGCATTAGATACAATTCAAAACCGTAATCGTTCAACTTCTGTGGCTGTAAGAACGACAATAGGTTTTGCAAGTTGCTATCTAATAAATCAACTCAGTGGCTTTTACAATTTGCACCCAAATACAGAGTTGGAACTGGTGACAGGTGACAGCGGAGAGAAATATGAATACCATCCGGCTGATTTCGATGTTGCAGTTATCTTTGGCTATCCAGAAGATTTCCCAGAATACGAATCTCACCTTATTTTTCCTGAAATCCTTATTCCTGTCTGCGCCCCAAACTATTTTACGCCCGAGCAAAAGTTGAAAGGAATCAAGCTAGCTGACGAAACTCTATTAACTTTGACAGAAAAACCCCATTTAAATAATTGGGAAACTTATTTTTTCAACACAGAAGATACACCAAAAAAACCAGAAAAAGCGAACGTATTTAACAGCTTCATGGTTTATATCCATGCCGTTTTAAGCGGTAGGGGTGTTGCCTTGTCTTGGGCAGGCTTAATAGAGGATTTCATCAAAACGGAGCGCCTGATAACCGTTGGGGAACGATATCTTCGCACAAGACGAGGTTATTATTGCTGTTTATCAGAACGTGGACAAAAAAGCGCCTCAGCCAGAAAATTTGCGAACTGGCTCATAGAAGAAACAAGAATATCAAGAGGGGAAATGTTGAACAAATACCAATAGCATTGGCCGCTACTTCCCCGCACGCAAAACACCCCTCACCATTTCTGGTAAGGGGCTTTTAAGAACTCAGTGGTTGCGGGGGCACGCAACATCTTTGGCAGACTCTTTAATAATTCCCCTTAACTCTTTCTTTTTGAGGGTCGAAATGTGGAAATGATACCACCTTAGCTCTGAATAGCCCCTAGATATGTAGACGCTTTCTGACCTAAATTTGAGGTAAGGAGGCTACTATGGCTAAGTCTAATTTCAGTGATGAATTCAAACGTGATGCGGTGGCACAGATCACCGAAAGAGGCTATCCAATTGCGGAGGTTTCGAGGCGATTAGGCGTAAGCCAGCATTCGCTCTACGCTTGGAAGAAGAAGTTTGCATTCCCTTCCGGCAGGGACGACAAGGATGACGAGATCTTGCGTTTGAAGCGGGAACTGTCCAGAGTGACGGAGGAGCGTGACATCCTAAAAAAAGCCACCGCGTATTTCGCCAAAGATGCAAAATGAAATATGCGTTTGTTGCCGACCACCGTCCGTTATTTTCGGTACGGACAATGTGTCGCTGTCTCCGCCCAGTGGTTTCTACGCTTGGCTCAAGAACCCGCTGAGCCGTCGGGCCAAAGAGGATGCTCGTCAAACAGAGCTTATCCGCAGTGCATGGCAGGCAAGTGGTAAGGTGTATGGGTATCGCAAGCTTCATGATGATCTTCTCGATCAGGGTTCTCAGTTCACCAGTATGGATTGGGCCTCCTTCCTGAAGGCTCATAATTTGGAACATTCCATGAGCCGACGCGGAAACTGCTACGACAACGCTGTTGCAGAGAGCTTTTTTAACCTGCTAAAGCGTGAAAAGATACGACGCAAGATCTATAAAACCAGAGAGGATGCCAGGCAGGATGTATTCAACTACATTGAGATGTTCTACAATCCGAAGCGTAAACATGTAAGGAACGGGATGCTGTCGCCCGTCGAATTCGAACGGCAGCAGAAAATAACAACCGAAGGCGTCTAGAATAATAGGGGCTATTCAGTATAAATCTACGCATTAAGCCGCATTTCTATTCCACGTAATACCATACAAAGCATAGTTTCACGAGAAAACCCTTGTGCCAGTCTGACGTAACTTGGGTTTAATCATGTGAAAGAGGTCACCAATTTTATAACCAAGCTTTTTAGCCTCTTCAGAGCCTGCAATCACACAACCATCATTATTACACGTATATTTCTCCAAAATAGACCAACCATGTATATACTCTTGAAATGGACCATCAAGTCGTACTTGGTTAGCTCTCTCTTTATCATCACACGCAATAATTTACGACCTCATCGAGGTTCACAGTTCTCCTGAGAATATACGATATTGTCGAGCCAAAAAATCACACAAGACACACCTACCCCCTCAGATCATCATTAGGTAATTACCTAATGATGATCTGAGGGGGTAGGTGTGTCTAAAGCTTACGAAATATATTTTCGAATATAACAAAGTATTAAACAATGAATAAAAATGCAAAGATTATCAGCTTACCACTATTAGTACTTACAAAAACTTGTACTTCCAAAGTATCTGGAGCAATGCTCACAAGCATACGTATCCCGGGCACCAGTAACCATCAAAAATACTATCGAAAACCAATAAAAATACCAAGAAAATTCCCTACAGAAGAAGATGTATATTGCTACAATTATTTTCCACTTATTCTTAATGGAGATGGTTCCCCGTGGAAAGAAGCCAACCTTTATATTTTATCAAAACTAAAAAGCAACCTGACGCCTTCGGTATCTACCTATCTATCTATTGCAAGTGATCTTGTTGCATTTAAACGTTACATCGAAAAAGAAGATATCAATCCATTTGAGTTACCCAAAAGAAAACTTCTAAGGCCGACTTACAGATACAGAAATTCACTTATATTTAAAGTACAAGCCAGTGAGATATCACCTGTAACAGCCCAAAGACGTATTGGCTCAGTCATAGCTTTTTACAGATGGTTATTAGATAAATCTATAATCAAATCAGATCATAAATTATGGGAAGATAAAGATAAGTATTTATTGATCAATGATCATTATGGGGCTTCAAAGTTTCAAAAAATCAAAAGTACCGACCTCACGATACCTAATCCAAAAAACAAAAATCCTTATTCTGACAAAATTGAAGACGGCGGAAAGCTCAGACCTTTATCTCAATCAGAGCAAATTTCAGTACTAAACGCAGTTGCAAAAACTCGCAACATAGAGATGATGTTAATACACCTATTAGCTCTCTTCACTGGAGCAAGATTGCAAACTATTCTGACATTACGGGTCTCACATTTTCGTATAAATTTGCCCGATAATTTAGACGAGATAAGGTTAACTGCAGGATATGGTACAAAAATAGATACCAAATATAACAAGCAAATAGTTTTAATTCTCCCGCGCTGGCTTCATGAAAAAATTCGCGCTTATACATATACAGAAAGAGCTCGAAAAAGACGCTCCAAACACACCATCAAAAATAATGATGGGTCACGAAAGTTCTTCGACAACAGATAGATACCTTAATTACCGACACGACACAAAAATGATACGCCAATTACAAGCTAATTATGAGACACATATAGAAAGCTTAACCAAGTTAGCAATGGTAGGCCTCAATGAATAGTCCTCAGAGTCAATTCATAAAATTAAAAATCCCTTCTAAAAAAAATATATCAATATTGTATCCTGAACGAATTATTCTTGAAATAGAAGAAATTGGAAATGTATGGATTGGTACTCTTTGTTATTCAAGAGCTTATCCAAAAGGCAATAAATATAACATAGACCTTCATAGCCTTGTAACCACAAGACTTCTATCCGTAAAAAAGATAATCCTCTTTGCAAACGATTTATTTCTGAATGATCCACGTCGCCCAATAACCAAGGTCGGTATTATAAGGGATTTTATGAGGTTTATACGTTGGTGTGATCAAAATGAAATGTTTGATGCACTTAACAATAAATGTAAAGCCGTAGAATCTTATAAAAAATTTGTCATATATCTACATGAGCAAATAAATACTTATAAGCTCAAAACGGGGACAGCAGTAACTATACAAGCTAGCGTCAGAGAAATACTCTGTTCATTATTTAACACAACAGATATTCACCAAGGAATAAAAGAAGTTTACAAAAAAAATGATAGTAAATCGACGCTACCTCCTTGCGAGGTTCGCCAAGCAAAAACATTAGGTATATGTAGCGCAATATTCAATGGCTTTACCGACTTACTAATAAACAAGAAATTATTTCCATATGCGCTAAAAGTTCCCCGTCGTATAGGATTAAATAACAACAAACTATGGATATTTCCGTCTTATAAATCTTTCTCAATAGAATCAAATACACATGACACCATGTCCCCTTGCGCTAGAGGACATGCATTAAATTGGAAAGAAGGAAAAATACGTTCAATTGATGAAATGATTGAACTGTATGGATGTTCAAAAGAAGCGGCTCAAAAAAAAATATACAGAACTACAAAAAATCTAGAAATACATAATAACGATTTCAAGAGTTATTTTAGGCTCGAAAAAGCGCGAATTGCACAAACCGCATTCGTGATCTTGTTCATAGCAAACACGGAAATGAATAGATCACAAGTATTTAATTTAAGGTGGGATGATAACTATAAAATAGAGAAAAATAAAATCGGGTTTCGACAAATAAAGTATCGAGCTCAAAACAGAGAAGTATTTTTTGAAATTCAAGCTTCTTTTCTAAGGCAATTTCTAAAGTATCTAAAACTAAGAGCATATCTGAATAACAAAATTCCATCGAATTACCTATTTAGATATCCTAAAAAAAGTAAAAAACAGGCAATTATCAATGTAATTCCTAATATATCCTCGTTAAAAAGAATTACAGAAAAAATCGATAAATCTCTTGAATTTGTCAATCCAATTGAATGGAGAGCTGCTAAATCAGATTGGTATTTAAACAATACCGACCCCACAACCACTTCAATTGCCTTGCAAAATACAGAAGCCGTCGTGCTCAAGCACTACGCAGCAGGATCCCATTCAAAACATGTAGAAGAAGTTGGGAACTTTCTGACAGCTCTTTCCCACATCCCAACTCGTATCTTTTCAAAGAAAAGTCCCGCATCTACAGTGATACTAGAAACGGCTTTAGGCGGATGCTCAAATTTTAACAATCCTACTTCAACAATAAGCACGCTCAAAACTCCTCCTGATTGTAATCAACCAGAAGGGTGTTTGTTCTGCAACAAGTTTCTTATACATGCTGACGTCAAAGATGTGCAGAAACTTTTAAGCTGTTTATTTTGTCTAGAAAAAACAGCTTCATTCAGTGCAAATATCAATCAATTTGAAAGTATATACATTCCAATCAAATACAGAATAAATCAAATCCTTGATGAGATATCGCAAATATCTAACCGCCACAGAAAAATGGTAAAAGATACAAAATCGGCTGTAAATGAATATGAAGATCTATCCCCTTACTGGGAAAGAAAGATTATGATGTTTATTGAAGTAGGAGCAATATCTCCATGATAAATACGGTGACAGAATGGTCTGCTAATATTACTACGCCAGAGTCAGCAATTTCTCCCGATAATTTTGAAGGATTAGCAGGTTCTATACCTCCTAATAATTTTGTTATTAGCCGAAATAAATTTGGAAAAATTGCCTCTGTTTATTCAGACAATGAATGGAATTTTAAAGCTTACAATATTAGAGGAACCCCTTCGACATTATACTTTAACTCTTGGTTCAAAGGACCAACTGAAGAAGCTCATTTATTAATAATCCAAGAGTTAAAACACATTATGTTTTCTTATATTTGGTACCGTCATGGCAAACCATATTCTGTCAAAAATATATCCCGATTCACCACAACCTTAAACATACTTGCATTATTCGCATTTCAGAAAAGAATCACTGTTGTAAATTTACTTCAAAGCAAAGAATTACTTGCAGTTTGTATCCAAGATTTACCTGGAGGTTCAGTCTATCCACTTCAATCATTTCTGCGCGCACTTATCACTATAGGCTCTGATATTCTAGGTTTTCTTCCATGTTCGCCTGAGAAAATCTCTGGCTTCCAATCGATAATTACCCAGTATAGAGCGTCTTTAAAACAACATCCTCCTATTCCATCGCGTATCTATTCCTTATATATTACTAAATTGCAAAATCACTTGTCTTTAATTGAACAACACATTGATAGATATATTGAATTAATCCAGGTACATGAATCTAATAGCTATAACGGTCTAACTTTTAATGCGCAGAAAGTCAGGGCAAGAAAAGAAGGGAAAAAATTTCTTTCAAGTTCGCTCACAGTTCAAATCGCCAAGAAGCATAATCACAAATATATTTATTCAAAAAACCACCTCACACTTGATCAGCTAATCACTTCTAAAAAACTTGATCAATTTTTCGATCAATATCCCATAAGAGCAACACCACATGGATTGGCGTCAGGCTTAGTCAATATCCAGTTTATTTGCAAAACGATAATTCATTTATTTTCAGGAATGAGACATTCTGAAGTAAGGTTTTTACCATTTAACTGTGCATCTAGTTACACAAAAAACGGAGTAAATCACTCTATAATAAGGGGGTACACAACAAAATTTAATGAAAAGGAAACAGAATGGATCACCAATAAAGATGGTATAAAAGCGATCAATATTGCCCAAAAAATAGCTCTGTATGTTTGTGATTTTTTATCAATAAATCCAAATAAAGTAGATAGTATTCCATTGTTCATCAGCCCCGCATATACAGGTATTGGAACAAAATATATAAAAAAACCTTCCGATAAAGTATTTATGCCTTCCCTATTAATTACTTCTTCAGAAATTAAATGAACACCTTTCTTGCATATTAAAATTGAAGAAAATGATATAAGAGAACTAGAACACATTGATCCATTCCGAGCATGGAGAGAAGAGCAAAAATTTGAAAAGAATGCTTATTGGACATTACATATTCACCAATTCAGGCGTTCACTTGCACTATATGCCTCATGTTCAGGAATAGTATCTTTACCGTCCTTACGTCGACAGCTCCAACATGTAACGGAAAAGATGTCCCTTTATTATGCAAAAGGGAGTTCATATGCCCTCGATCTTATAAATAATGATAAATATCATTTTGCAAATGAATACCAGGCAACCCAACCAATATCTCAATCGCTTGCATATATTGCTAATACCTTACTTTCAAAAGAAAAGCTGTTTGGTATTCATGGAACTCAAATTGAAAAACAAAAAAAAGAGAGCATTATTTCGGAGGATGATCGAGCAAACACGATTTCTCAATTCAAAAAAGGGGAAATTTCATATCAGGAAACATTTCTTGGCGGTTGCACAACAACCACTCCATGTCAACACAGAGCTATGCGCTCTATAACAGCCTGTTTAAATTGCGATAAATCGATCATCAAAAAGTCGAAGTTAGAAAGAGTAATCAAAGCACAAACTTCTATGCTTAAAAACCTTGACCCAACAAGTTTAGAATACCGAACAGAACGATCTGACCTCAAGACACTCAAAAATGTTTTAGTCAACATTCAAAAGAAAAGCTCAATCTCATGAAAAATATTTTGGATGAGTATTACGCGGCTCTTGAACGATTAAAAAATGAGGTCCCCATCAAAGTATCAAAGAACTCGAAAATAACAAATGATTCTGTAGCTTTGGAAGCAGGGCGAAAAAAGGGAACTATTAAAAAATCGAGACCTATCTACAGTGAACTTATCGAAGCCATCAAAGCTGTAAATATTGAAAAAAACAAGGCAACTCAACAAAGAGAAAAAAAGTACAAAACACTGAAAGAAAACGTAGCAAAATACAAAGTTCTATGGGAGGAATCGTTAGCAAGGGAGATTTCTCTCATTCATGAAAATCACGAATTAAAGCAACAGCTCACTAAATTTACATGCAAAGATTTAAATACTGACTAACTGCAACGGTCCTTATTCATCCAACTTAGAGTTTGATTTTTGTTCAACCAATTACATCTAGAAACAACTCTCAGCCCAAATTACCAGCATTTATAATTCTACCCATTTAATAAACCACGGCATATGCATTTATAAATTATGTTGTATTTCGGCAATCACTCTTCCCGAAAAGCTCTTTCTAATTGATCTGTCAATGGCTTGACAAGATAGCTGAACGCAGAACGTTCGCCGGTCTGGATATAAACCTCTGCAGGCATGCCAGGTACCAGCTTGGCTGAGTTCAGACGCGCCATTTCTTCTTCGGGGATTTCAATAATGCCTTGATAATAAGGTATGCCACTTTGTGGGTCTTGTAGTCGGTCCGGGGAGACTTTCAAGACAAAGCCATTGAGTTCCGGCGTGACCTTCTGGTTAAAGGCCGGGAACTTAACTGCGGCCGGTTGGCCGCTGTAAACCTGATCCACATTCTGCGGATCAACCTGTGCTTCGACAGTCAAGCGTTCATCAAAGGGCACGATCTGCATCAAAGGTTCTGCAGGTGAAACCACGCCGCCAACGGTAAAAATACTGGATCCATGGATGATACCATCAACAGGGGCCTTGATCTCTACCCGTGCCAACTGTTCCTGATAGGCTATTTTTTGTTCTTCCAACTCGGATATGGAAGAATTGGTTTCCTTGAGTTCCGTTAAAGCGCGTTCACGATAACCCTGTTCGACCTGCAGGATCTGTAACTCCGCTTCACCGATCTGGTTTTCTGCCCGGGCAATATTGGCAACCAGTTCGGATATTTCCCCATCCAATTTGGCAGCTTCACGCTCCAATGCCAGTAAGCGAGGGAGCGTTGCATGACCCTTTTCATAGAGCTTACGCAAACCAGTGAGTTCCTGAGAGATGAAATCTCCTTGTTGCTTCTTGGATTTACGCAAGCCCCTGAGGCCGGAGATCTCATTGCCGGATTGGGTAATACGTTTCCTCAGCTGGCTGATCTGTCCCTTGCGGGTATTTTCCCTTGCCTGAAAAAGATTAAGGTGATCCCTGTGGATCTGCCATTCTTCCACATCTTTAGCTAGATTTTCAAATTGAGATGGCACTTGAACCGTCTCTTTGCCATCTCGTTCGGCAATCAAACGTTCGCGCTGTGCATAGGCTTCATAGAGACGGTTTTCGGTTATGACAAAGTTGGTTTGCACCATGGTCTCATCCAGACGCACCAGTACATCTCCTGCTTTGACGCTGTCACCGTCTTTGACAAGGATTTCACCAACCAGTCCACCATCCAGATGTTGAATGGTTTTGGGCTTGCCCTCGACAATCACAACGCCCGTGGCAATCACCGCCCCTGAGATCGAAGCCATGACAGACCAACCGCCGAGCCCAATAACAAGGGTCGCCACAGTCAACAACCCCGTCAGTACATAGCGACTTGATCCCGCCCACAGCTTTTCAGACCAAAGCTCTTGTGTGTCTTGCTGTTGCATCATCTAACCAGCCGTCCCCAGAGGTGTTGTTTTTCCCGCCTGCGGAGGATTTTCGTGAACAGACGATTGTCTGTTTGGGACTTGCCCATTTGGTACCTGTTGCGTCACTTCCTTGAGAACCTGTTCTTTCTGGCCAAAGGCTGTTTGCTGACCATCGTTCAGCATCAAGAGCATATCAACCGCTGCAATGGCAGAGGGACGATGGGCCATAACAATAACGGTCTTTCCTCGGGCGCGTATCCCCTTGATCGCTTCTGTCAAAGAAGCATCGCCTTCGGAATCAAGATTTGAATTGGGCTCATCCAGAATAACCAGTGCAGGATCGAGATAAAGCGCACGGGCCAATGCAATGCGCTGTTTCTGTCCCCCGGACAAGCCAGCACCATCTGTCCCAATTTCGGTCTCATAGCCATTGGTCAGCCGCAGGATCATCTCGTGCACACCAGCTCGTTGCGCTGCCTCGATAACATCAGCATCCTGAGCCTCTGGGTTAAAACGCGCGATGTTTTCCTTGATGGTCCCACTAAAGAGTTCCACCTGCTGTGGCAGATAACCAATGTGCTTGCCAAGGGCTGTCCGTTTCCATTGATCCAACGTTGCTCCGTCCAGGCGTACAGTTCCCTGCATAGGCAACCAGGCCCCGATCAAAAGACGGGCAAGGGTGGATTTCCCCGAGGCTGACGTTCCAATTACCCCCAGCCCTTGTCCGGGTTCCAGGGTAAAGTTCACGCCCTTAAGCGCAGGCTTTGATCCACCGGGTGGTGTGACAAAGACCTTCTCTACAGAAAGCTTACCCTGTGGGTCAGGAAGATCGGTTTTATCCTTTTCTTTGGGAATAGTATTCAATAGGGCTTTCAGACGTTGATAGGCCTGTCTGGCTGTAATCACGCCCTTCCATTGTGCCAAGGTCTGATCAACAGGGGCAAGCGCACGACCTGTCAGAATAGAGGCAGCAATCATGACGCCGGGAGTAATGAGCTGTTCAACAGCCAAAGCAGCACCAACGGCAAGAATGATAGATTGCAAGAACATCCGGAAGGTTTTGGACGTAGCCGTCAATGTTCCGGCGCGATCACTGGCCGTGATGTTGTTTTTGATGCCTTCCTGATGGCTTTGCTGCCAACGTTTCTGGACGTTTTCCCCCATGCCCATGGCAAGGACGGTTTCTGCATTGCGATGACTTTGATCTGCATAGGCACCTGCTGCCGCCGTATGAGCAGCACCGCGTTTGAGATGATTACGAGTTGAGAGTTCATTGGTTAGGGCCAGAACAAAAACAATCAAGGCACCAACTACAGCAACCAGACCAAGGGTCCAATGCAAAAGAAAGACAAGCGCAAGATAAAAAGGCACCCACGGCAGATCAAAAAGAGCAACTGGCGCATTACCAGAGAGGAACTGTCGCATGGTTGCCAGATCAGCAAGGGGATTGGTCTTTTTACCATCGCTTTTAAGCAGGCCCTGTAACAGCCAGATATTGAAGATCCGTTCTGTCAGGACGCTATCAAGCTTAAGGCCGATACGAACCAGAACCTTGGACCGGATAACCTCAAGAATGCCCATAAAGCCAAAGAGCCCCGCGATCAGAACTGTCAAAGCAATGAGGGTTGGAATGGAACGACTGGTCAGAACCCGGTCATAGACCTGCAGCATAAAGAGCGGCCCGGTCAGCATCAGCATGTTAATGACAAAGCTGAACAAGCCAATGGAGATCAGAGCCTTGCGGCAATAGCCCAAGGCTTGTTTGATCTCGTTATCCGAACTCTCAGGGTTTGACTGCTGCGCCGAGGGCACAGCAGTCTTAGGCGTGCTATCTGACATCAGAGATTACACAAACTGGAAGTCATCAGCATGAAGGGCCGTTTTCTGAACATCTTTCAAGGTGATGGAATTGTCATCATCAATATTGATGACCGTATCATTCCCAACCTGTTCAGCTAACTGTATGACGGCATCAAAGGTCGAGATATTCAAACCTTCAATACGGATGCTGTCTTCTGAGCCTACACCTGCAACAAAATCAGTGATCGTGTCATGACTGAGGTTTTCTTTAAAGATAAAGCTGTCGTTACCTGTACCACCTTCGAGGATGTCATTCCCAACACCACCGATCAGGCTATCATTCCCCTCTTCTCCTTTGAGAATGTCTTGGCCAACATCACCATCAAGAACATCGTCTCCGGCACCACCAGATAAAATATCATCCCCGGCACCATTGGCAAACCGCGTCCAGATCTCACCATTCGAAGAACTGATCACAGCATCCAGAACACCGTCTCCGTTCAGATCTTGGTAATTAACTGAGAGATCAGAGCCTAGAGAGTCAGAATTAGCTCCAGAGTTTTGCTCAACTGCATCACCAAAGCTACCAGCACCATCCCCAAGACGAGTCCAGATCTCACCATCGGTAGAGTTGATCAGCGCATCAACATGGCCATCACCGTTCAGATCCTGATAAGCAACAGTGAGA
>NZ_LAQL01000027.1 GCF_001026905.1 Kiloniella spongiae | reverse complement strand
TTTCGTCCGCTCAAACTTTTCCTTAGCCATCGGCTATAACTCCTATTAAGTCTTTATTGAGGCTATTAAGCCAGTTTCGCAACCACTTCGTCAGCAACTGCCTTAGGCACCTGCTCGTAGTGATCGAAGACCATTGAATATTGTGCACGACCCTGGCTCATTGAGCGCAGGTTATTTACGTAACCAAACATGTTCGCCAAAGGCACCATTGCATTAATCACCTGAGCATTACCGCGTGCATCCATGCCCTGAACTTGACCACGACGGCTGTTCAGATCACCAATGATATCACCCATGTATTCGTCAGGCGTTACAACTTCAACTTTCATGACAGGCTCAAGAAGAACGGAGCCGCCCTTCGGAATACCTTCACGGAAAGCTGCCTTAGCCGCAATTTCAAAAGCAAGTACGGAAGAATCGACGTCATGGCTAGCACCATCAAGCAGTGTAGCTTTGTAATCGATCATCGGGAAGCCAGCAATCACACCAGAATCATTAGACTGGGTAAGGCCTTTTTCAACTCCAGGAATGTATTCACGAGGAACAGAGCCACCCACAATTTTACTTTCGAATTCAAAACCAGATCCAGGCTCTAAAGGCTCGAATGCAATCTTGATACGCGCAAACTGACCAGAACCACCAGACTGTTTTTTATGCGTATAATCGATTTCACAAGCACGTGTAATCGTTTCACGATAAGCAACCTGTGGCGCACCAACGTTGGCTTCAACTTTAAATTCACGACGCATACGGTCAACAAGGATATCAAGGTGAAGCTCACCCATACCTTTGATGACAGTCTGACCACTTTCGTTATCAGAAGATACACGGAAAGAAGGATCTTCCTGAGCCAAACGGTTCAGAGCAAGACCCATTTTTTCTTGGTCAGCTTTAGTCTTAGGTTCAACAGCAACCTCGATAACAGGCTCTGGGAATTCCATACGCTCAAGAATAATTGGCTTGAGGTTATCACAGAGAGTATCACCAGTTGTCGTGTCTTTAAGACCTGCAATAGCAACGATGTCACCAGCACGCGCCTCTTTAACATCTTCACGGCTGTTTGCATGCATTTGCAACATACGACCGATACGCTCGCGTTTACCCTTAACAGAGTTAGTGATCTGAGTACCAGTCTCAAGAACACCAGAATAAACACGCACAAAAGTCAAAGAACCAACGAATGGATCCGTCATGATTTTAAATGCAAGCGCTGAAGCAGGTACATCATCCTTAGTAGGACGAGTATCTTCAGCATCTGTATCAGGATGAACACCCTGTACATCATCAACGTCTAGCGGAGAAGGCATAAAATCAATAACAGAATCAAGCAAAGGCTGAACACCTTTGTTTTTAAATGCCGTACCGTTCAAAACAGGAACAAAAGACAGGTTCATTGTACCTGTACGAATACAACGTTTCAGCGTTTCCATATCCGGCTCATTGCCTTCAAGATACGCTTCCATAACTGCTTCGTCTTGCTCGACAGCAAGCTCAATCATTTGCTCACGATATTCGTCAGCTTTATCCTGAAGATCCGCAGGAATTTCTTCCTCGTCGTAATTTGCTCCCATGCTTTCATCATTCCAGACGATCGCTTTCATTTTGAGCAAATCAATAACGCCTTTGTATTCTGCTTCAGCGCCAATAGGCAGCTGAAGAACCAAAGGTGTTGCAGCAAGACGTGTTTTCATCATATCGACGCAGCGATAGAAATCAGCACCCGTGCGGTCCATCTTATTGACAAAACACATACGGGGAACACTGTATTTATCAGCCTGACGCCAAACTGTTTCAGACTGCGGCTCAACACCAGCAACCGAATCAAATACAGCTACAGCGCCATCGAGAACACGCAAGGAACGCTCAACTTCAATCGTGAAGTCAACGTGGCCTGGTGTATCAATGATGTTAATACGATGATCATTCCAGAAACAGGTTGTTGCAGCAGAGGTAATAGTAATACCTCGCTCTTGCTCCTGCTCCATCCAGTCCATAGTCGCATTACCGTCGTGTACTTCACCAATTTTGTGAGACACGCCAGTGTAATACAGAATACGTTCTGTGGTTGTTGTTTTACCAGCATCAATGTGTGCCATGATACCGATATTACGATACCGCTCAAGCGGGGTCGTCCGTGACATAACGATGACCTCTTTAAATTACCAACGGTAGTGTGAGAAGGCTTTGTTAGCCTCTGCCATTTTATGCGTGTCTTCACGCTTTTTAACAGCAGAACCGCGGTTGTTAGCAGCATCCATCAGCTCATTAGCTAGACGGTCAACCATTGTATTTTCAGAACGCTTACGCGCAGCACCAATCAGCCAACGGATGGCGAGGGCTTGGGCACGTGTAGAGCGAACTTCAACTGGAACCTGGTAAGTTGCACCACCAACACGGCGGGAGCGAACTTCCAAATCCGGACGAACATTACCTAGTGCTTCATGAAAAACAGAAATTGTATCTTCTGTTTTATTACGCTCTTCGATACGCTCAAGCGCACCGTAAACGATCTTTTCAGCGACTGCTTTTTTACCGTCAAGCATCAGGCAGTTCATAAATTTACTTAGCGTGATATCACCAAACTTTGGGTCTGGTAGGATTTCACGCTTCTCAGCTCTATGGCGACGAGACATGGTAGATCCTTTGCCTTACTTCGGACGCTTCGCGCCGTATTTTGAACGACGTTGGCGACGATCTTTGACACCCTGAGTATCCAGAGTACCACGAATTACATGATAACGAACACCAGGCAAATCTTTCACACGGCCGCCGCGAATCATCACAACAGAGTGCTCTTGAAGGTTATGACCTTCACCTGGAATGTAGCTAGTAACTTCAAACCCGTTAGTAAGGCGCACACGTGCTACTTTACGAAGAGCAGAGTTAGGTTTTTTCGGCGTCGTGGTATAAACACGCGTACATACGCCACGTTTTTGTGGGCATGCTTCTAGAGCCGGTACTTTGGTCCGCTGAAACGGCGCTTTGCGCGGTTTACGGATCAATTGGTTAATTGTAGGCATCAGGCAATCCTTAAAGCCAGTATAATAGTACTAATTGTCACGCGTTCGGATAACAACGTCCACGGACATCTCAATCCTGTGTAACAGTTAGAAAGCTAGGGTATCGAGTCAACATCCCATGCCTCACGGCAGGAGATGACTTCCCGAAAGTGGGCGCATACTATTGTTGCGTCCCTCACCCGTCAAGCCTTGCAAGCAATTTTTGACGGTTCCAACAAAATCTTTAACCAGAAACGCAGTTTCCTGCGCTTCTGGCCAAGATTAAACTTTACTGTCCGACAGAGTAATTTCTTACTCGGCAGGAGTCTGTTCACCAGGGAGGCTAGAGTCGATAGCCTCAATCGCTGCGGCATCCTGAGATGCTGCGATGATCTGATCCTGTTCTTCTGCAAGCTTCTTAACCCGCTTCATAACAGCACCAGTACCCGCAGGTATCAGGCGACCAACAATAACATTTTCTTTCAGTCCGATCAGCGTATCCATTTTACCATGGGTCGCAGCTTCGGTCAGAACGCGTGTTGTTTCTTGGAACGATGCAGCAGAGATAAATGAGCGTGTCTGCAAGCTGGCTTTTGTAATCCCTTGCAGGATTGGACGACCAGTCGCAACGCGACCACCTTCTTTAATTGCTTTTTCGTTTTCTTCCACGAACTCTTCGCGGTCTGCAGTTTCACCAACCAAGAAGGTCGTGTCACCACCGTCGATAATTTCAATTTTCTGCAGCATCTGGCGAATGATGACTTCGATATGCTTATCGTTAATCTTCACACCCTGCAGACGGTAAACACTTTGAATTTCGTTAACGAGATAATCAGCCAAAGCTTCAACCCCAAGAACATCCAAAATATCATGCAAAACCAAGCTACCATCCATAAGAAGATCACCAATTTCAACGAGGTCACCCTCTTGAACAGCTAGGTGTCTACCTTTTGGAAGTAGGTATTCCCGTGGCTCGATGCTCTCGTCTTCGGAACGAACAACGATACGACGCTTGGCTTTATAATCTTTACCGTATTCAACACGACCTGCGATTTCTGACATAACGGCGAAATCTTTAGGTTTACGTGCTTCGAAAAGCTCAGCAACACGTGGTAGACCACCAGTAATATCACGTGTTTTTGATCCTTCACGCGGGATACGCGCAAGAACGTCACCAGCTTTAATTTCAGTACCAGGCTCAACAGAAAGGATCGCCCCAACAGACAGGAAGTAACGAGCTTCCATATCATTATCGAGCAAAATAACCTCGCCATTTTCGTCACGTAGAGTAATACGTGGCTTCAGATCAGAACCTTTTGATGCTGTTTTCCATTCCACAACTTCGCGGTTTGAAATACCAGTTGTCTCATCCGTTACTTCACGCATTGAAACGCCGTCAACCAAGTCAACGAAATTGGCAATACCTTCTCTTTCAGAGATGATCGGGGTCGTGTAAGGATCCCATTCAGCCAGCTTCTGACCTTTTTTACAGGCGATACCTTCGTCAACAAGCAACTTGGCACCATACTGTAAACGGTGACGCGCACGTTCACGGTTGTTTTCGTCACGGATAATCAATTCCTGACTACGGCCCATTACAATTGGCAAGCCGTCGGAATTAACAACCACATTACGGTTTTTAATATGAACAGTACCATCAAGAGACGCTTCTATAGATGATTGCTCGGAACCACCCTGCGCAGCACCACCAATGTGGAAGGTACGCATTGTCAGCTGTGTACCCGGCTCACCAATGGACTGAGCAGCGATAACACCAACAGCCTCACCAGAATAAACCTTCGTACCACGAGACAGGTCACGTCCATAACACTGCGCACAAACACCACTTTTGGATTTACACATCAGCGGAGAACGAACATGAACCGTGTCCAAACCTGAACGATCAATTTCATCCAAGTGCTCCTCAGAGATAATATCACCTTCGGCGACAATAACCTCTTTGGTCAATGGACTAATCATATCGTGCATGGTTGTACGGCCCAACAGACGCTCACTCAATGATGCGATCACTTCACCACCGTCAATAACAGCAGAGATGTTCATACCGACATCAGTGCCACAATCCTCTTCTGTGATAATCGCATCCTGTGCAACATCAACAAGACGACGTGTCAGATAGCCAGAGTTCGCCGTTTTAAGCGCTGTATCCGCAAGACCTTTACGTGCACCGTGCGTAGAGTTGAAGTACTCAAGAACGGTCAGGCCTTCTTTAAAGTTTGAAATAATCGGTGTCTCAATAATAGAGCCATCCGGTTTCGCCATCAAACCACGCATACCAGCAAGCTGCTTAATCTGAGCGGCAGAACCACGCGCACCAGAGTGTGCCATCATGTACACAGAATTTACCTGATCGCCTTTGCCTGAACCGATAACTTCCATCATCTCGTCAGCAACACGGTCAGAACACTGAGCCCAGATATCAACAACCTTGTTGTACTTCTCACCACGGGTGATCAGACCATCAAGATACTGCTGTTCAAACTCTTTAACCTGCGCCTGAGCTTCTTCAATCAATGCTTCTTTCGCAGCAGGGATCTGCATATCGTCCTTACCGAACGAAATACCAGCTTTACACGCATGACTGAAACCAAGTTTCATGATCTGGTCACAGAAGATCACAGTCTCTTTCTGACCACAGTGACGATAAACCATATCAATCACTTCAGAAACATCACGCTTTGGAAGCAAGCGATTCAACATTGTGAATGGCAGCTTTGGATGACGTGGGTAAAGCTCAGCAAGCTTCATACGGCCAGCAGTCGTTTCTTCAATTGTTGACGTCGGATTACCTTCGGCATCAACAGAATGATAACGAGCTCTGATCTTTGTATGAAGCGTGATCACCTTGTTGTTCAACGCGTGATCAATCTCAGCCATATCACCAAAGGCCATCCCTTCGCCAGGAGCACCTTCGTTCATCATGGATAGATAGTAAATACCAAGAACAATATCCTGAGACGGTACGATAATAGGCTTACCGTTCGCAGGGGACAGGATGTTGTTGGTAGACATCATCAGAACACGAGCTTCCAACTGCGCTTCCAGAGAAAGCGGCACGTGGACAGCCATTTGGTCGCCGTCAAAGTCAGCGTTAAACGCCGTACAGACCAATGGATGAAGCTGGATAGCTTTACCTTCGATCAATGTAGGCTCAAACGCCTGGATACCAAGTCTGTGAAGTGTCGGTGCACGGTTAAGCATAACCGGGTGTTCACGAATAACTTCTTCAAGAATATCCCAAACTTCCGGACGAGCTTTCTCAACCATACGCTTCGCAGCTTTGATGGTTGTTGCCAGACCGTAAAGTTCCAGCTTAGAATAAATGAACGGCTTAAAGAGTTCAAGCGCCATCTTCTTCGGCAAACCGCACTGGTGCAGCTTCAGTTCAGGACCAACAACGATAACCGAACGACCGGAATAATCGACACGTTTACCAAGAAGGTTCTGACGGAAACGACCCTGCTTACCCTTCAGCATATCTGAAAGTGATTTCAGCGGACGCTTATTAGCACCAGTAATTACACGACCACGACGACCATTGTCGAAGAGAGCATCGACAGATTCCTGAAGCATACGTTTTTCGTTACGTACGATGATATCAGGGGCACGCAATTCAATCAGACGCTTCAGACGGTTATTACGGTTAATAACACGACGATAAAGATCGTTAAGGTCTGATGTTGCGAAACGGCCACCATCCAAAGGAACAAGTGGGCGAAGTTCAGGTGGGATCACAGGAACAACATCCAGGATCATCCACTCTGGACGAGAACCTGATTCCAAGAAAGCTTCAACGATTTTAAGACGCTTAACAAGCTTCTTACGTTTCGCTTCGGAATTGGTATCACGAAGTTCCTGGCGGATGTCGTCTTTCTCTTCTTCAAGATCAAGATTGCTCAGGATGTCTTTGATCGCTTCAGCACCGATTTTCGCAGTGAAAGCATCATCACCGTATTCGTCCTGTGCATCCATGAACTCTTCTTCAGAAAGCAGCTGATGCTGCTTCATCGGTGTAAGTCCAGGTTCAACAACAACGAAGTTCTCAAAATAGAGAATACGCTCGAGATCCTTCAGCGGCATATCAACCAAAAGGCCGATACGGCTAGGAAGTGATTTCAGGAACCAAATATGTGCAACTGGACTTGCCAGTTCAATATGGCCCATGCGTTCGCGACGTACCTTTGAAAGTGTGACTTCAACACCACATTTTTCACAGATAATACCGCGGTATTTCATACGCTTGTATTTACCACACAAGCATTCGTAATCTTTAATCGGACCAAAAATTCGCGCACAGAAAAGACCGTCGCGTTCTGGTTTAAAAGTACGATAGTTGATGGTTTCTGGCTTTTTGATTTCGCCAAATGACCATGAACGGATCCGTTCAGGGCTCGCAATAGAGATCCTGATCTGATCGAACGTCGCGGGCCCAGAAGTTTGGCCGAAAATATTCATCAACTCATTGGACATCGGTGTCTCCCGACAAAATTTTATTCACTAAATCTTTAACGTTAATTACAGGGGCCCGAAGGCCCCTGTTATCAAGCATCACTTTGTGTCAATTCCACATTCAGACCAAGAGAGCGAAGCTCTTTGACCAAAACGTTAAAGGACTCAGGAATACCTGCTTCGAAGTTCTCATCGCCTTTGACGATAGCTTCGTACACTTTGGTACGTCCGGACACGTCATCAGATTTAACTGTCAACATTTCCTGCAAGGTATAAGCAGCACCATAAGCTTCGAGTGCCCAAACCTCCATCTCACCGAAACGCTGTCCACCAAACTGAGCTTTACCGCCCAATGGCTGCTGCGTAACAAGAGAGTAAGGTCCGATAGAACGCGCATGGATTTTGTCGTCTACAAGGTGATGCAGCTTCAACATATAGATATAACCAACGGTTACACTACGGTCGAACTGTTCACCTGTACGACCATCGATGAGACGAACCTGACCAGAGCTATCCAGTCCGGCTTTTTCAAGCATATCAACGACGTCTTTTTCCTTGGCACCATCAAACACAGGAGTTGCGATCGGAACACCGTTACGTAGATTGTAACCTAGTTCGTCAAGCTCATCAGTATTCATATCTATGATGTCGTCGTTATAGTCTTTTTCACCATAAACATCGAGCAACTTAGATTTAAGGTTATCGTAATCACCTGTGCGGCGCGCATCGACAGCCATATCACCAATTTGGTGACCAAGACCACGACATGCCCAACCCAAGTGAGTTTCGAGGATCTGACCAACGTTCATACGTGATGGAACACCAAGTGGGTTCAACACGATATCAACAGGTGTGCCATCTTCGGTATAAGGCATATCTTCCACAGGCATAATGCGAGAGATAACACCTTTGTTTCCGTGACGGCCAGCCATCTTATCCCCAGGCTGAAGCTTACGCTTCACAGCCACAAAGACTTTAACCATCTTCATAACGCCAGGAAGAAGCTCATCACCGCGCTGTAGTTTCTGAACTTTATCGTCAAAGCGTTTCGTCAGTTCGTCAATTGAGTCTTCAAACTGCTTGTTAAGCGCTTCAATCTCAGTCTGTGCAGTATCATCTTCAACAGCAATCTGACGCCACTGGCCAGGCGTGAAGTCAGCTAGTAGAGCTTCATCAACCTTAACACCGGTAGACATACCCTTTGGACCACTAACAACAACATTACCAAGAACGAATTCTTTCAGACGGTCGTAGAAGGAACGTTCCAGAATACCACGTTCATCATCACGGTCTTTTGCGAGATGTTCGATTTCCAGACGTTCAATCGCGAGTTCACGCTCATCTTTCTCAACACCACGGCGCGAGAAGACACGGACGTCAACAACAGTACCTACACCCCCAGGAGGAACACGAAGAGATGTATCACGAACGTCAGACGCTTTTTCGCCAAAGATCGCACGAAGAAGTTTTTCTTCCGGCGTCATTGGGGACTCACCCTTAGGTGTCACCTTACCAACAAGGATATCACCCGGCTGCACTTCCGCACCGATGTAAACCATGCCGGCTTCATCAAGGTTGCGAAGCGCATCTTCACCAACGTTTGGAATGTCACGTGTGATTTCTTCCTGACCAAGCTTGGTATCACGCGCCATCACTTCATAAGCTTCGATATGAATGGAAGTGAAGACATCGTCACGTACAATACGCTCAGAAATCAGAATTGAATCCTCATAGTTGTAACCATTCCAAGGCATAAATGCCACAAGAACGTTACGACCAAGAGCCAGCTCACCAAGATCAGTAGAAGGACCATCGGCCATGATGTCACCGCGAGAAACACGGTCACCAACCTTAACCAACGGACGTTGGTTAATACATGTCCCCTGGTTAGAACGCTGAAACTTCGACAGGTTATAAATGTCGACTGCGCCCTCACCTGTGGACATGTCATCACGGACACGAACAACGATACGGGTTGCATCTACCTGGTCAACAACACCACCACGGCGCGCTGAAATAGACACACCGGAATCTTGTGCAACACGTGGCTCCATACCAGTTCCAACGAACGGTGCTTCTGCTTTAAGCAGCGGAACCGCCTGACGTTGCATGTTCGACCCCATAAGAGCACGGTTCGCATCATCGTTTTCAAGGAACGGGATCAAAGCAGCAGCAACAGAAACCAGCTGTTTCGGCGAAACATCAATTAGATTGATATCTTCGCTACGCGAGACGAAGTAATCACCACTCTTACGGCAAGAAATCAATTCTTCCACAAAAGTATTATCTTCATTCAGCGCAGCGTTTGCTTCCGCAATCGTATAACGACCTTCTTCAATCGCACTCAGGTAAATAACATCATCTGTAACTTTACCATCAACGATTTTACGGTACGGGCTTTCGATGAAACCATAAGGGTTCACACGTGCAAAAGTCGCAAGAGAGTTGATCAAACCAATGTTTGGTCCCTCAGGCGTTTCAATCGGGCAGATACGTCCGTAGTGCGTTGCATGCACGTCACGAACTTCAAAGCCAGCACGCTCACGTGTCAGACCGCCAGGGCCCAACGCAGAAACACGACGCTTGTGCGTAATTTCTGAAAGCGGGTTTGTTTGGTCCATGAACTGTGAAAGCTGGGAAGATCCGAAGAATTCGCGGATAGCAGCAGCAACAGGTTTCGCATTGATCAGATCATGTGGCATAACCGTGTCGATCTCGACAGAACTCATACGCTCTTTGATCGCGCGTTCCATACGTAGAAGACCTACGCGGAACTGGTTTTCCATCAACTCACCAACAGAACGAACACGACGGTTACCAAGGTGATCGATATCATCAATATCCCCTTTACCATCTTTCAGTTCACAGAGAATTTTGACGATCTCCATAATGTCTTCGCGACGGAGCGTACGAAGCTGGTCATCAGTCTCGAAGTCAAGACGTGCGTTCATTTTCACACGGCCAACAGAAGAAAGATCGTAACGCTCTGAATCAAAGAACAGACCGTTGAACATTTTTTCAGCAGCTTCAAGGGTCGGCGGCTCACCAGGACGCATTACACGGTAGATGTCCAAAAGAGCATCTTCACGAGTAGCATTCTTATCCGCAGCAAGTGTGTTACGGATGTATGGACCAACCTTCACGTTATCAATGCCAAGAACTTCAATCTCCGAAAGTCCTGTACCAGCAAGTTCTTCGAGAAGCTCTTCGGTGATTTCTTCACCAGCTTCACAAATAACTTCACCCGTTGACGCATTGATGTGATCATTCGCAATGTATGACCCAAACAGATCATCACCAGGAACGAAGATATCAGTCAAACCACCCTCAACAAGCTTACGGATTTGACGTGGTGTTAGTTTCGTTCCTGCTTCTGCAGCAACATCACCCGTCTTCGCATCAATAAGATCGTTGTTAAGCTTAACACCCTTCAAGGCTTCAGCATCAAAAGGACGCTTCCAACCATTACCGGATTTTTCGTAAGTCACAGTGTCATAGAAGAAGTTCAACAGATCTTCTGGTGACATGCCCTGTGCTTCTTGAGGATCAAGAATTTCGTTTGCTTCTTCTAGCTCAGCGCGACGAAGTGCAGTTTCTGCATTGTCAAGCGCGAGCAATAGCGTTGTCGCAGGAAGCTTACGGCGGCGATCAATACGAACATAGACAAGGTCTTTTGCATCGAATTCAAGGTCAAGCCATGAACCACGGTAAGGGATAACGCGAGCAGCAAACAGGAATTTACCTGATGAGTGGGTTTTGCCACGATCATGGTCAAAGAATACACCAGGGCTACGGTGCATCTGAGAAACGATTACACGCTCAGTACCATTAACAACAAATGTACCATAACGTGTCATCATCGGCAGATCACCCATATAGACATCTTGCTCTTTGATGTCGCGGATTGATCTTGCGCCGGTATCTTCGTCTACGTCCCAAACCACCAGTCTCAAAGTAACCTTGAGAGGTGCAGCATAGGTAATGCCGCGTTGCTGGCATTCTTCTACGTCAAACTTAGGTTGTTCCAGCTCGTAACGCAGAAACTGCAGTTCAGACTTTTCAGCAAAATCTTTGATCGAAAAAATCGATTCAAATACTTCTTGAAGTCCGGTAGTTTTGCGCTCAGCAGCAGGAACGCCTACCTGTAGGAACTGATCGTAAGATGCCTTCTGAACTTCAATCAAATTAGGCATAGTGCTCACTTCCGTGATACGCCCGAAGTCCTTGCGAATGCGCTTGCGACCCGTAAACGATCTCGCCATGTCAGTAACGTCCTCGTCCCATTGGGTGTTGACGAAAGGGAGGACCCCAAACGTCAATAAATTTCTAAACAATCGCCGATTAATCTGTCTGTGTTAACCCAGATAAGAAACCAGCTTCAGGGTAGTTTTACGCCTTACCCCTGAAAGGCGCAGAAAACCGGCGCGACACACAGCTATCGCTGTGTACCGGCCGGGTTTTCTATACTGGTAGTGACGCGAGAGCCAATATTACTTGACTTCTACAGTTGCGCCAGCTGCTTCCAGTTTACCTTTGATGTCTTCAGCTTCCGCTTTATCAACACCTTCTTTAATAGCTTTAGGAGCAGATTCAACTAGCTCTTTAGCTTCTTTCAGACCGAGACCTGTAATGCCGCGAACTTCTTTAATCACGTTGATTTTCTTCTCACCAACAGAAGCAAGAACAACATCAAACTCAGTTTGTTCAGCAGCAGCACCACCAGCGTCACCGCCAGCAGCAGCAGCAACAGCTACAGGAGCAGCAGCAGAAACGCCCCAGTGCTCTTCCAATTTCTTGGAAAGTTCAGCAGCTTCAAGAACTGTCAGTTTAGACAGTTCGTCAACCAATTTATCAAGATCAGCCATAATAATTCGTATCCTCTAAAGGCTTGAACAGAGAAAATTTAACAAAACCGTTAAGCAGCTTCGCCTTGAGACCCGTAGGCACCAAATACGCGTGCTAGCTGACCAGCCGGAGCTTGCGTAACACCTGCAACTTTTGTAGCAGGCGCCTGCAATAGGCCAACCAGTTTGCCGCGCAATTCGTCGAGTGAAGGAAGGCTAGCAAGAGCCTTAACGCCATTAGCATCAAGGATTGTGTCACCCATCGCACCACCGACAACAGTCAGCTTCTCGTTCTTCTTGGCGAACTCGACGCAGACTTTAGCCGCCGCAATTGGATCAACAGATGTCGTAACAGCTGTTGGACCAGTAAACAGTGGCTTCAGTGCCTCAAATTTCGTGCCGTCAAGAGCAATTTTCGCCAGCCGGTTTTTCGCAACTTTGTAGCTTGCGCCGTTATCCCTTGCGTCTGAACGCAATTCGGAAACTTCTGAAACTGTCAGACCAGATTGCTGAGTAACAACAACAAGGCCGGAGTCGTCGAAGACTTCCTTAAGGAAAGCGACGAGCTGTTCTTTCTGTGTACGATCCACGGTAGCTCCGCTCGTTTTTGACCTAACCCATATAGACTCGCCATATAGATTCAGATCGATTTGCACGAGAATCCCTCATCACTAGAAGGATTCGGTTCGCCTGTCCTGGAAGTTCAAGCCTTACACAACCGGAGGACCCGGTGTGCTATAACTCGCTTCCCGTCTATGTAGGCCCCATAAGGACTTAAGTTCTACCGAAGCACAACACCCACAGTCTCGGACAGGTCGCAACAGAATTAAAAATCCTGCTGCAGGAACAGCGGAAGAACGAATTCTCCCGCTGAGTGATGCCCTAATACACCAAAAATTTCTCTACGTACAGAGATTACTCTGCAGAAAGTGAAGAAACTTCCAGTTTAACGCCAGGACCCATCGTAGATGAGATCGCAACACGCTTTACGTATGTACCTTTTGCGCCAGCGGGCTTCGCTTTGTTGATCGCAGCTACGAACGCGCGAACGTTCTCAACCAACTGATCTTCACCAAAGCTCATTTTGCCAATACCAGCATGAACAATACCGGCTTTTTCAGCACGGAATTCAACTTGACCGGATTTAGCAGCTTCAACAGCGCCTTTAACGTCAGGAGTAACAGTACCAAGCTTCGGGTTTGGCATAAGACCACGAGGACCAAGAACCTTACCAAGACGACCAACGATAGCCATCATGTCAGGAGTCGCGATCACACGATCAAAATCCATTTCGCCGCCCTGGATCTTTTCCATAAGATCTTCAGCACCAACGATTTCCGCACCAGCAGCTTTCGCTTCGTCAGCTTTTGCATCACGTGCAAAAACAGCAACACGAACTGATTTACCAGTACCGTGCGGCAAAGGAACAACGCCACGAACATTCTGGTCAGCGTGACGCGGGTCAACACCCAGATTCATCGCAATTTCCAGAGTTTCGTCGAATTTCGTTTTTGCATTTGCCTTGATGTGTTTTACAGCATCACCAAGATCATAATGTTTTTCGCGGTCAAGACCTTCATAGGCGCTTGCAATACGCTTACCTTTTTTCGCCATGATCTTATCCCTTCACTTCCAAGCCCATGGAACGCGCTGTGCCCATGATGATTTGGCTAGCAGCATCCAGATCGTTTGCATTCAGATCTACAAGTTTAGTCTGAGCAATTTCACGAACCTGATCCATTGATACAGAACCAACATAACCCTTACCGGTTTCAGAAGACCCCTTCGCAAGGCCGGCAGCTTTTTTCAGATAGAAGCTTGCTGGTGGTGTTTTTGTAACGAATGTGAAAGAACGGTCACTGTATGCAGTAATGATAACAGGAACAGGAGTGTTTTTCTCCATGTCACCTGTTGCAGCATTAAAGGCTTTACAGAATTCCATGATATTAAGACCACGCTGACCAAGCGCAGGACCCACAGGCGGTGATGGATTAGCAGCACCAGCAGGGATCTCAAGCTTGATATAGCCTTCGATTTTCTTTGCCATTGATTTACCCTCATTTAGTTTGGGTGCGCGGTATGGCTATGGCAGGCCCACCGCACTAAGAGCAACCACACATGTGATCACTTAACGAAAAACTTGAAACGATTTTATTGCTTCTCGACCTGATCATACTCCAGCTCAACCGGCGTTGAGCGACCAAAGATAGAGACAGCAACCTTGAGACGGGCTTTTTCTTCATCAACTTCTTCAACAACACCGTTGAACGAAGCAAATGGACCATCGCTAACGCGAACAGTTTCCCCGACCTCAAATGTAACAGATGGACGTGGACGATCGACACCTTCTTGGACCTGCTGCAGCATTGCCTGCGCTTCCCGTTCGGATATCGGTAAAGGACGCCCTTTCCCACCAAGAAAACCTGTAACTTTTGGCGTATCTTTCACCAAGTGCCAGCTCTCATCCGTCAGGTCCATTTTGACCATCACATAACCGGGAAAGAACTTACGCTCAGCATTGATACGTTGACCGCGGCGCATCTCAACTACTTCTTCAGTAGGAACCAGCACTTCCTCAAAACGGTCTTCCATACCCTTTTTGGCAGCCTGCTCACGAATAGATTCAGCGACCTTTTTTTCAAATCCGGAATAGACATGGATAACATACCAACGTGCAGCCATGATTTTACCCTCCCAGACCTAAGACAAGTTTTACGCCCTGATTAAGAACCAAGTCGACGAGAAAGAAGAATGTCGCCGTCAAAGTAACCATCACGAACACCATACCTGTGGTAACGAGAGTCTCTTTACGGGTTGGCCAGGTAACTTTACTCAGTTCCTGACGAAATTCCTTCATGAGCTGACCGGGGTTGGTCTTTGCCATTCTCAAACGCCTTTGACTTAATGCTCTTATAGAGCGGATCGATACAGACTTATTTAGTTATACACCGTTTATTTACAAGAAATAAGACACGGCGCCAACTATGCCAAAACCCAGCACACGCTGGGTTCTAAGTGGCAGGAGAGGAGGGACTCGAACCCACAACCCCCGGTTTTGGAGACCGGTGCTCTACCAATTGAGCTACTCTCCTACATTTTGTCGTTGCATCCAAGTGAATCGGAGACGATTAACTTGGCGACGGGGCGTTCTAACAGGACGCCCCGTCCCTATCAACGTTTTTTTATTTTATTTTGAGATGCTTGAAACGACACCAGCACCAACGGTACGGCCGCCTTCACGGATCG
>NZ_LAQL01000026.1 GCF_001026905.1 Kiloniella spongiae | reverse complement strand
ATGACCATTATTAACACTGATACGATCTAAAGCTAGAATTAATAGCAAAAATTTCGGTTGGATAATCAATCCAGATTATCGGTCCAAACCAACACCTATAAAGCGCATTTTCACCTTGAAGAAAGCTCCAATGTCCAGAAATGGTCGCGGAGGAATCCATGTGGCTGGTGCAGACGCAAGGCAGTCCTCGACCAGTTTGGAGGATACATTACAGGCATAATCAGCTAGCGCAGCGCCAAAAGCCGTTCCCCTGGTCACACCTGAACCGTTATAACCGCCAGCAAGGTATATGTTGGACGTTTGCTGCCCAAAGAAGTTTGTAAAGTTTTGACTAATGCCTTCTACTCCTGACCAGGAAAGTTCAAAGGGGACATGGGCAAGTTGTGGGAAGCGTTTCTCAAAGGCAGCCCGATGAATTGCCCGACGTTTTGATAAGAGTGTATCAGACATCAAAGCAGCACCATGATATTCTGCTGTGTTGCGAAGGGAGAAGCGATTGTCCTTAGTCAATCGAACGGTCGCACCGCCACTATGGAGAGAGAGAACACCCCATTCCTTTAGGGCGCCCAGGCTGGATAATTCGTCAACTGTCAATTGACGCGTAAAGCTGCCTGATAGTGTACTTCCGATAATATAGCGTTTTATGAAGCCAAGTTTCGGGGCTTCGTAGTTTGTCGCGAGAATAACTTTATCCGCAGTGATTTTACCATTTTCAAGCTCAAGAATAACCGGTTCGCCTTGATGTATTTTCAAGACAGGGCTATTTTCATAGAGAGTTATATTCGCAGGTAAATTATCACCAAGCCCATGGACAAGAGCAGCTGGTTGTAAAAGAACGCCTTTGTGAACGTGAACACCCGACTTATAAAGGGACGTTCCCAAGCGCTCTGTTAATTCATCCTGACTTAAGAGAGTGTGATCGTATCCCAATCTCTGAAGATGGTCTTTGAAGTTATCATATTCCTGTAACGATTTTTCATCAGCTGCTGTGTGATAAAAGCCATCCTCTTGCCACTGGCAATCGATACCAAGATCGCTTACTTGTTGACGTAATAAATCTAGCCCTTGGGTATTGATACGATTAACACGACGATAATTTTGTTCCTGGTCATTATCAAATACGCCTGAAAACTGGCTGATGGCAACGGCATAACCAGAATTTCGCCCGGAAGCGCCCTGCCCCAATTTTCTGGCATCAAGCAATATAATTTGATCATTAGGGTTGTGTGCTGCCAGGCGCCTTGCAGCAGATAGACCTGTTACTCCTGCACCGACAACAACCCAGGGAGCTCGATGATCACCGATCAAGGATTTGGTTACGCTCCTTTTGGGGAGAAGTTCTGCCCATCCGTGATTATCAGTTGAAAAGTTGTGTGTCGCCAGCGCCATTGAGACATATCCCGAAAGGTTTTTTCTTATTAGAAAAGGCTGTCGCATACCCTGAGCAGATGGTCAATATATGTTCTGGATTTTCCAGCAAGTATGTTTATTTCCAAGAAGTATGCTTATTTAAGGCATATCAAAATTGATTAACAAAAAAATCCTAGCGTCCCATATGGCCTATCGCTGTGCCTGTTTTTATGTGGTGATGGCTTTGGCTGGTCTTGTTTGTGTCTCGGAAGGAATATAACAAGCCAGCAACGTTATTACTGGCTTGTGGCTTATAGCGAAGCGCCGGAACATCCCATAGTGGGCCCTTGTTGGATTGGATTAGCGTTCTTTTTGGGGAAGAGAATTCAAAGTTTGTTTTTTTAGGGAAGATTACCCTTTTCGTGCTGGTCGACCAGGTATCCTGCCCCTGCCCCCACAGCGCCACCAATGACTGCGCCACAAGTTACGCAGCCGCCGGTAACAGCAGTTCCGACAACACCGACACCTGTGCCGATAGCACCACCACTTAAAACACGTTGCTGCGTATTTGATAGTCCACTACAGGCACTGAGTAGAAGTGTTGCTGTCGCAATAATTGCAAACTGTTGCTTTCTTTTAATCATAACCAACCCATAAAATTTAATTGATAGCATTTGGTTATAGAGGTAGGTGACAATAAAATCGTGTAACTATTCTGGTAAATAAATATGTTAAAGATGTGTCGCGCGTGTTTATTTAGAGTTCCTGCTAGCCTTGTACGCCAAGATACAGAGCTTTTAATTTACTGATCAGGGCAAGTAAGATAGCTGTATATAAAAGCTATCGAGAGATTATTTCTTGTCTGTGGAACAATCTCTAATTCCTTGAGAGTCTATACTGATCCATGTTTTCGTTTACTTATCAATTTACAAGGCAGGTTTTGTGGGGCTGGATCTTTGTTATTGCTATCGGAAGCTTATCAATCTGGTTGGCAAGCTATTGGCTTGGGGCATCCACCGCTCTTGAATTAAGAGAGACTTCTCGGGAACGATTGAGCTTGTACGAGGCAACGCTTCTAGGAGAGTTGGATAAATACCGTTATCTCCCTTTTGTTTTATCCGGTAACGAAGATGTCAAAGAATTGCTGACAACTTTTCAAAATGACCCTTACTTTGCCAACAAAGTAAGTAAATCTCTTGCGGAAACGAATAATAAGGCAGAGGCTAATGTTCTCTATATCATGGACAAAAAGGGGAATACGTTAGCTTCTTCAAACTGGCAGGATAAAACCAGTTTTGTGGGGCATAACTATTCGTTTCGTCCTTATTTTCAAGACGCTATTGAGGGGAGCGAAGGTCGTTTCTTTGCGATTGGAACGATATCGGGGATACCCGGTTTCTTTATGTCTCATCCTGTATATGAAGATGGCAGCATTATTGGCGTCGCGGTTGTTAAAGTAAATCTGACGCCATTACAGCAACAATGGAATGATGGCGGTGAGAACGTTTACATTACAGATGAAAATGGTGTGATCTTTTTAGCCAGTCAAAAAGATTGGCTCTACAAAAGTTTGCGTTCCATTCCAATCGAACAGCTACAAAAACTTCAGCGAAATAAACAATATGGGGAATCAAAATTTGATATCCTTCGCACCGATAGAATTAAAGTCGCGGGTGATTTTTCAACAAAAATTGAAGGCGAAAGATATCTTGAGACGATACAGGATATAGCAAATACAAATTGGAAAATTCATTATCTTGTTTCAATAAGCCCGATCACAGAAAACCAGCGAACAATTGTTGCCATTGGAATTGGCGTTATTGTGACCTTGCTTGTTCTAGCCCTTTTTATCAGAGAAAGACGTGAAAAAGTAATTTCAACCCGACGGGCCCTGGAAGCTGAGAAAATGGAGGAAATGAACCGTCAACTTGAGATAGAAATTGAAGAGCGGCGCCGAACTGAAAAAGAGCTCAGGGCAGCACAAGACGGATTGGTTCAGGCTGGGAAACTAGCCGCACTAGGGCAAATGTCTGCTGCAATTGCCTATGAAATAAACCAACCAATCGCTGCTATTCAAAGTTATGTTTCAAACTGTGTGTCATATCTTAGAAATCAAGATGACCAAGAACTTAATAACTCTTTGACAGAAATTTCGTCTTTAACCGAAAAAATGGGAATGATTACAGCTCAATTGAAAAATTTTGCACGTAAATCTTCTTTGAAGGTGCGACCAATTGATGTTGTGAAAGCCATAAATAAGGCTGGGCATTTGATGCAGCCGGTTCTCAAGGCACAATCTGTTTTTGTCGAGTTGAGTACGGAACCAAAAACAATGCTGATATCCGGGGATGAAATCAGATTAGAGCAAGTTTTTGTAAACCTGTATCGGAATGCAGTTGATGCCATGAAAACGATCAAAGGTGAGAAGATTATAACAATCAATACATCTGTTACAGATACACAGGTTCGTGTGATTGTATCCGATACAGGAACAGGTTTGGAAAAACATGTTTTAAATGAACTCTATGATCCTTTTTTTACAACGAAATCAAATAGTGAAAGCCTGGGGCTTGGCCTATCGATTACCTATGGCATTATAAAAGACTTAAAAGGCGAAATACAGGCGTCTAATAATCCAGATGGCGGAGCTTGTTTTGTTCTGTCTTTTCCTCGTTATATAGAAAAGTAGATCTAATAAATGGTACAGGTAGAAGAGCAGAATGATCCCGCCGTCATTGATGGCCCGGTTATGCTTATTGATGATGAAAGAGCAATCAGGGTTTCAACAAAGCAGTGGCTGGAATTAGCCGGTCATAATGAAATAAAAGATTTTCAGGATGCGAGATCTGCGCTGGAACACTTGAATTGGCATTATCAGGGGATCGTGATTTCTGACGTAAAGATGCCGGGAATGGATGGCCTTTCGCTATTAAGAGAGATTAAGAATATCGACGCTAATATTCCTGTGGTGCTGGTAACCGGACATGGGGATGTTTCTATGGCTGTCGAAGCAATGAGAAATGGTGCCTATGATTTTATAGAAAAACCTTTCGAACCCGAACATTTACTGGACATTGTCAGAAGGGCATTAGAAAAACGCGCTCTTGTTTTGGATAACCGTGCGCTTAAACGCGATCTTGTTGCTGCCGAAGGTTTGGATGCTCGTCTGGTTGGTGCAAATCCCATTATGCGGGCGCTTAAAAGAGATATTATTGATATTGCACCAACAAGTGCGTCCATTCTCATTCAGGGGGAAACTGGTAGTGGTAAAGAAGTTGTTGCCAGTTGTTTACATGAATTTGGTGAAAATCCTGGTGGAAATTTTGTTGCCGTTAACTGTGCCGCAATCCCCGAACAAATGGCAGAGAGCGAATTTTTCGGTCATGAAAAAGGTGCATTTACTGGGGCGCAATCCAGACGTGTGGGCAAATTGGAAGCGGCAAATGGCGGCACTTTATTTCTGGATGAGCTGTCTTCCATGCCAATGGATTTACAGGCAAAATTATTAAGAGCATTAGAAGAACGCAAAGTTACGCCTTTGGGCGGTAATGTTGCCAAATCAGTTCAATTCAGATTGATTGCTGCCTTGCAGGAACCGGTGGAAGAGGCAATTGCGGCTGGGAGATTACGCGAAGATCTTTATTACCGTATAGCTACCTTTGTCATGGCAATCCCCCCCCTGCGCGCGCGCAAAGATGATTTACCTATTCTATTCAGACTTCTGGCAAAACGTGCGGCAGAAACCTTTGGGCGTGAGATCGAAATGCCAGGACCTGAAGGGATCGCAAGTCTTATGGCACATAACTGGCCAGGAAATGTGCGTGAATTAAGAAATGCTGCTGAACGCTATGCCCTGTCAACGCGTTCACCAGAAGAAAAACTCTCGATTATTTTAAACAGTGACAAAGAAAGCCAAGTTAAAACATCACTTCCCCTGGTTGAGCAAGTCCGGTTGTTTGAACGAAATGTAATTTTAGCTTCTTTGGATCGACATAAAGGAAACGTATCTGCCGTTATGGAAGAGCTTTCCATTCCAAGGCGTACACTGAATGAGAAAATGGCAAAATATAACCTTAAAAGAAGTGATCACGAGTAACGGCTTGAAAGTATTTTAGTATAGCATTTCGGCGGATTTTCGCCGATATTGGGTTTCTCTTTCGGCGAGGTTTTGCTAACTGCTATGAACGTTTTTGAAATTTTTAATATATATCAAATGGTTATAAAAACTCTAAATTGGCACGAGCTTTGCTGTTACACTAACTGGTAATGAGTGATCGTTATCTACAAAGTTCTTTGTAGTTTCTGTTTATAAAAATAAAAATTATCCTATGGGAGGATACTCATGCGTAAACTTACTCTGCTTATGGCAGCTGCCGGTGTTGCTTTATCAGCTTTTGCTGCTCAGGCTGAACCTATCATTATCAAGCTTAGCCATGTTACAAAAGAGACTGGTCATCCAAAAGGGGAAGCTGCTGCGCTTTTTGCCAAACGTGTTAATGAAGAATTGGCAGGTAAAGTAGAAGTTCAGGTTTATCCAAACTCAACTCTTTATAATGATGACAAGGCCTTGGAAGCACTGCTTCTCGGTGATTTGCAGATGGCTGCACCTTCACTTTCAAAATTTGAGAAGTATACAAAAAAATATCGCATTTATGATCTACCGTTCCTGTTTGATAACATCCAGGCTGTAGATCGTTTCCAGAACAGTGAAAAAGGTCTGGAACTTCTTGGTGCTATGGAAGATCGCGGTCTTCGTGCACTTGGCTATTGGCATAATGGTATGAAGCAAATTTCTGCAAACAAACCACTGATTAAACCTGAAGATGCTGAAGGTTTGAAATTCCGTGTTCAAACGTCTGATGTACTGGTTGCGAACTTCAAAACTCTTGGTGCCAACCCACAAAAGATGGCGTTTAGTGAAGTTTATGGTGCCTTGCAGCAGGGGGTTGTTGATGGACAGGAAAATACCTGGTCAAACATCTATACCAAAAAATTCTATGAAGTTCAGGATGGCATTACCGAGAGTAACCACGGCATTCTTGATTATCTAATCGTGACATCATCAGAATTCTGGGATGGTCTTCCTGCCGATATTCGTGCCGATCTAGAGCGTATTCTCGCTGAAGTATCTCAGGAGCGTAATTCAATCTCTGCTGAAATTAACCAGGCCAACAAGCAAAAAGTTATTGATGCGGGTGGTGTTGTTCGCACGCTAACAGCAGAACAGAAAGCTGAATGGCGTAAAAAACTGGCACCTGTCTGGGAAGAATTCACAGGTGACATTGGTCAGGATATGATCGATGCAGCCCTGGCTTCAAACTAATCCAAGTTTGACCTGAAAATCGTTTGATTTCTCAAATATAGGGGCTTACTGGCAGCAGTTAAGCCCCTTTTATTATCTGGAAGCAAAGTCCCATGAGCAAATTCATTACGCAAATTGAGGAAAGCTTCATCTCCCTACTTATGGCAGCGATGGTCTTGGTTACCTTTTCGCAAGTCGTAGCTCGGTATGTTTTTAACAGCGGGGCTTTGTGGGCGTTGGAGTTAACGACCTATCTATTCGCATGGCTTGTTATTTTTGGTATCTCATATGGTGTTAAGACCCATATCCATATTGGTGTGGACGCCTTTGTTAAGCTGTTCAAAACACCCGTTCAAAGATTATTTGGCCTCTTGGCTGTTATAGCCTCTATCATCTATGCCGGTATCATGTTTTACGGTGGTTGGATCTATGTGGGTAAGTTGAAAAAAATCGGTATTGAAACCCATGATATGCCAATTCAAAAATGGTTATTTTTGTCTATCCTTGTCATTGGAATGGGCTTGGTAATTTTCCGTTTACTCCAGGCTTTTTGGAACATCCTCACCGCAAAAGATGATTTCTCAATCCTTGGGGATGAAAGCAAGGATGCTATCGAGCAGTTTATGGGTGATGATAAGAGTGAGGAACAGAAATAATGGCTATTCTTGTTCTCTTTACGCTATTGTTCCTCTTGCTTTTGGTGGGAACGCCGATTGCGTTTTCGCTTGGCTTGGCAAGCCTGACAACGATCATTTTCTTTTCGAATGATTCCCTTGGTTCCATTTCACTCAAGTTCTTTGAGACGATGGAACACTATACCTTGTTGGCGATACCTTTCTTTATCCTTTCATCCGCCTTTCTCTCAACAGGGGGTGTTGCCCGTCGATTGATACGTTTCGCGATGGACTGTGTGGGGCATCTGCAAGGTGGCATGGCAATGGCATCTGTTTTGGCCTGTATGTTGTTTGCTGCTGTTTCTGGTTCTTCTCCGGCTACTGTTGTTGCTATCGGTTCAATCGTGATTGCAGGTATGCAAAAGGCAGGTTATTCGAAAGAGTTCGCGGCGGGCGTTATCTGTAACGCGGGTACCCTTGGTATTTTGATCCCGCCCTCTATTGTGATGGTGGTTTATGCTGCCGCAACTGATGTATCAGTTGGTCGTATGTTTATGGCGGGTGTTATTCCTGGGCTGATTGCTGGCTTAATGTTGATGATTGGTATTTATGTGGCAGCGCGGGTCAAGAAGCTCCCACGTCTTCCAAAAGCATCTGGAGCAGAAGTCTTTGCTGCCTTTGGGGATGCGATTTGGGGATTGATGCTCATCGTGATTATTATGGGTGGTATCTATGGAGGTATATTTACTCCTACTGAAGCGGCAGCTGTTGCTTCTGTCTATGCCTTCGTGATCGCAGTTTTTGTTTATCGCGATATGGGACCGCTTAAAGGGCGTGATGCTTCAGATCTTGGTGTGGGTGACTATTTGGTCGCTATTCCCAAAAGTGTGTTTGATGCAGATGTTCGCAAAACAATTCTGGAAGCGTCCAAAGTAACGATCATGTTGCTATTCATTGTGGCCAACGCGATGTTGTTTGCACATGTTCTGACAACAGAACGTATTCCGCAAACCATAACCAGTGCTATTTTGGAAGCAGGCCTTGAGCCTTGGATGTTCTTGATTGTTGTGAACATTCTCTTACTTGTTGCCGGGAATTTTATGGAACCATCAGCTATTTTGTTGATTATGGCCCCTATCTTGTTCCCTATTGCCATGCAGCTTGGGATCGATCCCATTCATCTCGGGATCATCATGGTAGTGAATATGGAAATCGGTATGATTACACCACCTGTTGGGCTGAATCTTTTTGTTACGGCGGGCATAACAGGAATGCCAATCCTCAAGGTTGTTAAGGCGGCCTTGCCATGGTTGATGATTTTACTGGTCTTCCTGATATTGATTACCTATGTACCTATCATCTCTACTTTCTTGCCGGACCTTGTATACGGTGTGCAGAAATAGCATCTAGAAAGGGGAGTTTAATTGCTTCCCTTTTTTTTGACATATTCTTATTAGTATTTTCAGGGATAAAAATTAATGGAAATGACTGGCCGCTACATCATTAACGCACCAAGAGATAAGGTGTGGACGGCAATGAATGATCCTCAGGTTTTAAAACAGGCTATTCCACGGTGTGATGAAGCTATTCGCCATACAGATACAGAATTTACAGCTGTCTTTTCTTTTAAGTTAGGCTTTATAAAACCCCGCTTGGAAAGTCTGATTTCCTTATCTGATGTTAATGCCCCGAACTCTTATGTTATGACAGCCGAAGGTAAAGGTAAGCTGGCAGGTCTTGCCAAGGGACGGGCAAATGTCACTCTGTATTCGCAAGAAAATAATAAAACTCTTTTAGAGTTTCATGCCAGCGGAGACATGCAGGGCACAATTGCTGAAATGGCTTCCAAACTGGTAACAAAAACCGCGCAAAAGCTTGCGGATGATTTTTTTGCGCGGTTTGATGATGTTGTGAGCAAAGAAGCGTAAAGTATTGTTCTGTAATAATTACTTAGTGAGTACTTATTCTGCGCCAACTTTTTCCATCGTTGGCATGACATATTTGTTCAGGAAAGCGGTAACGTCTTTTTCTGCACCATGTTCATAAAGATCCATATGAAAGCCCTTTTCAAAAAAAGCAGCCTGCTTTTGGCCCGGTATTGCCTTTAATAGCTTGCGGGAAAACTGCACAGGAATAACACCATCTTTTTCGCCGTGAAAAATAAAGACTGGCGCTTTAACATCTTTGATTGCTTCATGGGATTTCCATTTGTCTTTCAATAGAAATCTTGCGGGTAAAAACCAGTATTTTGACTGGGCTACATCAGCAATTGAACTATAGGGTGCTTCTAGTATAACCGCTTTAACATTATGTTTAGAGGCAAGCCAAACGGCCATGCCAGTACCTAATGATTCGCCGTACATTATAAGCTGCTCATCAGTATAGCCTTGATCTTTCAGCCAATTCATCGCGTCCAGTCCGTCGCTTTTGAAAGCTTGTTCCGACGGTATACCGGCATGGCCGGCATACCCGCGATATTCGACCTGAAACAAGCCGTATCCAAGTTCTGTCAAATATGAGAGCTTTTCCAGACGATCCCCTGTGTGTCCTGCGTTACCGTGGAATGCAACAATAACAGGATAGCTCGGATTCTTGGCAGCTTGGTACCAATGAGTTAATTCAATACCATCTGATGTTGTCAGGGTAATTTCCTGTATCCCTGCCCCGCCATAGAGTTCAGGTTTTGCGCGCGTTTCGGACCCAGGGTAAACCAGCTTTGTTTGCAGCAAATACATTCCGACCAATATCAGTGTGTAGAATGTTGCTGCAAAAATAATAAAATTCATTAACGGGCTCCTGAGACGCATACCAATACCTTGTTTAAAATACCTATAGATCAGTACCTCATATTCATAATTCTATATATAGTATCTGAACGACAAATGTTGTCGGGAAATGACATGACAAAATTGTGAGTATGACGTCATACTTTATATTGATTAATTCCTTATTGCCATCCATGGCAGTCGTGTTAATGAATAAACCGAGATAAGAGTTTAATTTACCGAATTCATCAGGGAGTGATAGATTATGGATGTTCGTGCTGCGGTCGCTTGGGGTGCTGGCAAGCCCATGACAATTGAAACTGTTCAACTGGAAGGACCTCGTCACGGAGAAGTTCTCATTGAAATGAAAGCAACTGGTGTTTGCCATACCGATTATTTTACACTTTCCGGGGCTGATCCGGAAGGGCTTTTTCCAACAATTTTAGGGCACGAAGGTGCCGGGGTTGTTGTTGATGTAGGACCGGGTGTCACATCATTGAAAAAGGGTGATCATGTTATTCCCCTCTATACACCGGAATGTCGTGAATGTGATTATTGTTTAAATCCAAAGACCAATCTTTGTCAGGCGATCCGCTCAACGCAGGGTCAGGGGCTGATGCCCGATGGTACAAGCCGTTTTTCCATGGATGGGAAGATGCTGCATCACTACATGGGCTGTTCAACTTTTGCGAATTACAGCGTCCTTCCTGAAATCGCCTTGGCAAAAATCCGTGAAGATGCGCCTTTTGATAAGGTTTGTTATATCGGTTGCGGTGTTACCACTGGTGTCGGAGCTGTTATTAACACAGCCAAAGTTGAGCCCGGATCAAACGTCGTTGTCTTTGGCCTTGGTGGTATCGGCTTGAATGTTATTCAAGGCGCAAGGATGGTTGGCGCTAATAAGATCATCGGTGTTGATCTTAATGATGATCGCAAGGCGTTAGGTGAAAAGTTTGGGATGACTGATTTCGTTAATCCTAAAGATATTGATGGTGATCTTGTCGAAGCTCTTGTTGATCTGACAAACGGTGGCGCGGATTATTCTTTTGAATGTATTGGTAACGTTAACACCATGCGTCAGGCGCTTGAATGCTGTCACAAAGGCTGGGGCGTTTCTGTGATCGTTGGTGTTGCTGGTGCGGGGCAGGAAATCGCAACACGCCCGTTCCAGCTTGTTACAGGGCGTGTATGGAAAGGGACTGCTTTTGGTGGTGCCCGTGGACGTACAGATGTGCCACAGATTGTTGACTGGTACATGGACGGCAAAATCAATATTGATGATTTGATCACGCATACAATGCCGTTGGACGATATCAACTCTGCATTTGATCTAATGCACAGTGGCGAATCAATCAGATCTGTCGTGCTGTATTAATTTACATGCACACTTGAGGGGCCTTTTTTTAATAAAGGGCCCCTCTTCTTTTATTATTTTAATACACCTTTCTTCTACATTCAGGTTTCTTTTCAATGACAGAGCTTAACATTACCGACCTAGACCTAATCAGTGAAAACAAGATGTTTGGTGGTTTACAACGTGTCTACAGCCATCCGTCAAAGATTTGTAACGGGGCAATGCGTTTTGCGATCTATTTACCCCCAGCGGCATTGAATGGAAGCAAGGTACCTGTTGTTACCTATCTGTCTGGTTTGACCTGTACTGAAGATAACGTGACAGTGAAAGCGGGTGCTCAACGTATTGCCAGTGAACTTGGTCTTATTTTTGTCGCACCAGATACATCGCCGAGAAATCAGAATATACCTGGCGAAGATGATAGTTACGACTTTGGATCTGCAGCAGGTTTTTATCTTGATGCAACAGAAGAACCTTGGGCGGGCTCTTATAATATGTATAGCTATATAACCCGCGAACTACAGGATGTTATATCGGAAAACTTCCCCGCAGCAGATATGAACCGACAGGGTATAACTGGGCATTCCATGGGTGGTCATGGTGCGTTGACCATTCACCTGAAAAATCCGGATCTCTTTAAGACCTGCTCTGCTTTTGCACCGATATGTGCGCCAATGAGTTGTCCGTGGGGTGAAAAAGCGTTTAGTGGTTATTTGGGAGCAGATAAGTCCCGGTGGGCTGAATATGATGCGACAGAGCTTGTGAAAAAATCAACATCAAGTGCCACGCTCCTTGTAGATCAAGGGAGTACAGATAGCTTCCTTGTGGAACAGTTAAAGCCAGAACTTTTACAAGAAGCTTGTGACAAATCGGGTCAAAAACTGACACTTAGAATGCAAGAAGGTTATGATCACAGTTATTTCTTCATGGCGACTTTCATCGAAGATCATCTGAAGCATCATATAAATGATCTGTCGTAAGGGATAAATTTAACAGATTTTGCCTCTTGTAAAGGTTTTGGTCATAAATCCCGTGCCATTATCTTCTTCGTATTACAGGTAGTAATAGAGGAAAGAGGCAAAGTATGTCTAAAGTTTTGGTTTCTGGTGATAGTTTATCATCCCAAGATATTGAATTAATTCAGTCTTTCTATCGAGACAATATAGAAAGCGGCCATATTGGTGAAGTATTACCATTGGCAACGCAGCAAGGCGAACAGGTTGTCGCTGTCCTCACCCCGGATAATAGTAATTTACTATGCGCATTCGGTAAGGTGTCGGATTGGTATTGCGCAATTGATACCCATTCCAATGTATTGGCAAAGGCCCAAGTTTTAGGAGATCTCGTTTCTAACTTGTCGCTGACCTCACTAAGTTAAAAGATATACAGAACGAACACCGTGTTTTATTTTAAGCACGGTGTTTTTTATGAGAGGTAATTTAGCTGAATCAAAATTTCCTTGATCATGATGCAAAGTATCTGTGTTTTCTGATAACAGCAATATATGTTATATTCATATACTTATCCGTCGAATTAAGGTGAGGTGTGGGAATGAAAAAAGAGATTCATAGCCTTGTCGCGATACTCTTTTTTCTTTGGCCATTTTCCTCGAGCGCGCAAGAACCACTTGTGTTTACCGGAATTGAAAAATCATCTTATGCAACCATCAGTAAGCGTGTGATGGTCGAGGCCTATAAGCGTTTAGACATTAATGTAAAATTTTCCGATTTACCCGCAGCGAGGTCGTTAGCTGTCGCAAATTCGGGAAGGGTCGATGGCGAATTATACCGTATTAAAAATATTCATTTAAAATACAAAAATCTGATTATGCTTCCTGTCCCCATCGGTATTATGGAAGGGGTTGGTATTACGATAAACCCAAATATATCTTTGCAAGAATGGAAGAGTTTAGTGCCATATCGTGTTTGCATTCGCAACGGTGTTAAGTTTGCAGAATCTGGTACCAAAGGTATGAAAATCGATGTCAGCAACACAAATGAACATCTTTTTTATAATCTGGGCCTGAATAGGTGTGACGTTATTATTCTGGCTCGTCTTACGAGCATAAAGCTGGCACAGGATTTCGAAAAAGAGATGAAAATGCCTGTCTATTACCATGTAATCCAGACCTATCCCTTATTTCATTACCTGCATAAGAAAAACAAACATTTGGTTCCAAAGTTGGTCGACGTTTTGGAGGAAATGCAAGTAGATGGAACAATTGCAAGTATACGAGAAAGCTATATTGAAGAAATATCATCTACCAAACACGGCTCATAGTTAGCGTTATCGGATATTTTTACGAGACGATTTGATGCCCTTGGTTTGAAAAATGGCATTCTGTTTTTTACTCGTGTGTGACCCAACAGAATTATCACTGATGATATGTTTAAGATCGTTTTAGCCGAGAAAGATGTTGAACTATTTGATTGTTTAACTAGATTTGTAGCTATTGATTATCTCGCAAGAATTCTGCAGAAATTTGAAGTGTAACTTCATCGCCAATTGCAGGAACAAGATCAGCGATATTATAATTTGATCGTTTTATTGTACCTGTAGCAAAAAAACCGAGAGTGTATTTGCCGGTTAGAAAATTTACAGCCCCACCGTTAAATTTTATGACCATTGAAATTGGCGCTGTAATACCCTTAATGGTCAAGCTTCCTCTCATTTCAGCTTCTGTATCACTCACAGGAATAATCTCTGTACTTTCAAGATAGGCAAAAGGATAGCTCTTGCTATCAAACCAACTACTTCCCCCCAGTTCAGTTTCAAAGCTTTCGTTGTTAACATCGAGGCTTTGGGTATCGACCTTTGCGAAAAGTTTTGTTGCTTCGGGTTTTTGAGGATCAAAATCCAAAGATGCTTCAATGGTGTTGAATCTTCCATAATAATCGGAAAAACCAAGGTGATTAAGAGAGAAAATCAAACTGGTATGATCTGGATCTAATTGGTAGGCTCCTTCTCTCCATTCGGAAATTTGTGTTTTCTGGTGATTTGACGGAATAAGACTGCCGCACGAAATTAAAAAGAATGTTATTGATATTGTTAAAAGATGTTTGATTTGCATGAAATTTTTCCTGAAAGACACAGAGCTTACTTAATTTATCTATATCATTGAGTTGATAACTTCCCCTCACAAAGGCTTGATGATGCTTTTTCTGATAAATTGCCTTCTTACTTCCTAGATAAGATATCATCAGATGTTTTTGCTTAAAGCTACATTATTGGATTGCTATGTTGTATTTAAGGTTTTTAAGGCGTTCTTTTGTTAAACAGGTTGTCCTGTTTTTCTTTGTGCATATAAGCATGTCTTCTTTTATAACAGATGCTCTTTCTGCACCGTCGTGGCAGCTTGATCGTAATGTAAGTCAACTCGGGTTTGTCGCCGTTCAATCTGGGCGTGATGTCGAAGGTCTTTTTGAAGAGTATCAAGCTTCGATTAATTTTCACCCCGATGATCTTGCAACAAGTTATATTCGCGTTTTTGTTGAGATAGACTCTCTTTCAACGCAATCTATCGATAGGGATCGGGTGATTAAATCCGCAGCTTTTTTGGATAGTGGTTTATACCCGAAGGCTATTTTCGAGACATCAAAGATAATAAAGTCGGGCGATGATTATCAAGCTATTGGGATGTTGAACCTACATGGAGTAACAAAGAAAATTACCCTGCCTTTTAAGGCACAAATAATTTCGAATAAATTGTTAGCTTCGGGTGTTGTTTCTGTATCGCGGCTTGATTTTAACATTGGGTCTGGCCAATGGTTAAAGACAAATGTTGTTGGTGATGAGGTTCGAATTATTTTTTCGATAAAAGGTACAAGGGAACAGTAAAAAAATCCCTGGAAAGGTTTTTATGTATGTAATTGCTGTTATAGAATTACAATTATTGAAACAAAGTACTTGGCTTTTCCTGTTAGCCTTCCTGTTCACAGCCATAGTTCCTGAGCAAGCAAGAGCAATTGAGAACTATTTTATCTTTAATAGTACCAATACAAAAATTGATTTTGGTTTGAAGGTTTTAGGCTTGAAAAAAATTACGGGTGACTTTGGAACCATTAACGGGAAAGCGATCATAAACCGGGATAATCGAAATCAGAATTTTATCAATATTACGGTGCTATCTGATTCTGTCCATAATGACAGCACTTACATTGAGAGAAGAATAAAAAGTGACGACTTTCTTAATGTTACCGAGTTCCCAACTATAAGCTTTCGAAGCAACAACTTTGAATGGAGCAGGCAGAATGACATTATTATCACAGGTCCACTCACTCTTCATGGAATTACAAAAGAGATAAAATGGGTAGCAAGACTAGTGAGTATTAAAGGGATGTTGCCACAACAGCAACGCTATCGTGTGAACACAGAGATTAGCAGATCTGATTTTGGTATTACCAAAGGACTGCCATTTATATCTGATAAAATTACATTGAACATAGAAATACAAGCATCTCCATCTTAGTAAGTGACTCATATTAACTGGTATGTTGAAATCTTTGGTCAAGAATCAAAAAAGCCGCTTGATAGCGGCTTTGAACCGAATGGCGACCCCTA
>NZ_LAQL01000025.1 GCF_001026905.1 Kiloniella spongiae | reverse complement strand
TTTCGTCCGCTCAAACTTTTCCTTAGCCATCTCGCCTAATTCCAGTTCTGATGGACGACCACGCGTCCTCAAGCTCAAATACATTAAAAGCCCGCACTTTAAAGCATGCGAGCTTCAGGGATAAATTTTGGAGCGGGTGGGGGGAATCGAACCCCCATAACTAGCTTGGAAGGCTAGGGCTTTACCACTAAGCTACACCCGCATACATCACACGACCTAACTTGAAATACTGAAATGTGGATGGTGGAGGGAGTTGGATTCGAACCAACGTAGGCAGACGCCAGCGGATTTACAGTCCGCCCCCTTTAGCCACTCGGGCATCCCTCCATGTTATCCACGCAACCTCTAGGGAGAGGCTTCAGCAACCGAGCATTTCGGTGTGCGTTGATGATGCGAAATATGTTCATTTCCAGACGCATGTCAACTGGAAGATCCATAAAAATATCATCATTCCTGTTTTTTTCTTCGCGACGAACTGTCATATAGACGATGAAACTAAAACTCCGGAGCAAACGACTGTCATGGCAAAGCCCAAAAAACTGCGAAAAAAGAACTCCTCACAACGCTCAGGCAAAAAAGAAAATCCCGGAGCAGGAAATTTATGGCTCTATGGTATTCACGCCGTCCTTGCAGCACTTGGGAATCCAAATCGGCAGATAAAACGATTCGCAATCACACCCGATACAAAATCCAAACTAGAATCGGAGCTCGCTGAAATTGAATACGAAACAGAGCGCAAACTTGTTGCCGATCATGTTGCAAATAACGATCTGAATGAACTGCTCCCCCCCGGCGCTGTGCATCAGGGTATCGCCTGCCTCGCATCAGCTTTGGAAGAGACCTTTATAGAAGATATTCTAACCGAAGTTAAATTGGCCGAACGTGCCGCCGGAAAAAAAGGTGACGAAGATTGGGAGTTCCAACCAGAAGGTAGAACTGTTCTATTAATCCTCGATCAAGTAACTGACCCACAAAACGTTGGGGCGATTTTACGTTCTGCCGCTGCATTCGGCGCCAAAGCAGTTATTACCACCGATAGAAACTCGGCACAGCCAACAGGCTCACTTGCCAAGGCGGCTTCGGGGGCCCTTGAACATATTCCTTATGTTGGCGTCACCAATCTTGTCCGCGCCCTTGAACAGGTAAAAGAAGCCGGGTTCTGGTGTTACGGCCTTGCCGGCGAAGGGGAAAAAGTCATTTCGGATGCCCTACCGGCCAACGGTAAGATTGCTCTTATCATGGGGGCAGAAGGAACTGGCCTTAGACGCCTCACCCGCGAACATTGTGATATGCTGGTAAACCTACCGACCTCTGATGCCTTTGGTGTGCTTAATGTTTCCAGCGCCGCTGCAGTTGCTCTTTATGAGACAGCACGAGACAAATAAAGCCTGACAAAGGCACGTTCTAATTCACTTAAAAGCCTGACGGTGCCACCTTATAACGCCGTCAGGTAAAATGGTTACGATTTGCCTATTTACAATTTTTCGCCTAAGACTGCCTACCGCAAATAAGGTTCGACAATGTTTATCCGGTTTGCAAAAAACACCTAACTAAGTTAGGGTAAAATAATAACGAGCGAAAAACATCGCCAATAAGTAATCAATAAAATGCGCTATCAATGATAGTGTAAAAACAACACGACCTTTAATAATAGCACCAGCAGAATCAGACTATGCCTCCACCAAAGCGTAATAAATACCTCTCCAGCTCCTTAAGCACACGCGACCTGATTGTCGATGTCGCTGAGCAACTCATCGCACAACACGGTGTAGAGGGTCTCAAGCTTAAAGATATTACAAAAGAAATCGGCATCCAGCTTCCCTCTCTCTACGCTCACTTTGCTGGCCGAAGCGCCGTGCTTATTGAAATCGGGAAGCGCATATTGGAAGGCATTGTGGAAGATTTTGACAAAATCGAAAACCTTCCCCCACGCGAAGCTTTAAGAGAACATACACGTTTAATGGTGCACCGCTGTACAACGAACAGAGCCCACGTACTTGTCTTGCTCGCAGATTTTGCAGCTCCACAGGGCATTGATGCTCTTAATGCGAATGAAGCTATTCTCTACCCCTATTACGAACGCTTGACTGCCGTTCTGGAAAAAGGTCGGGAAGAAGGTCTGTTTAACAAAGTTGAAACGGAAGAATTTATTGCCAATCGCCTCGGCATTATTTTGGTTAACATTGCCTTTGCATCCCTTAAAACAGGCGTATTCACAGAAGAACAAGCCGCCCGCTTGGAAATCAATGCACTTGCCCAGATTGATTCGATGCTGACAGATGGCGACAGTCGAACAGGTAGCTGAAGCTCAACACCTTTCGCTTAAGAATGGCTTATATCCCGAGGACATAGGTACTTACGTCTTCGCGCGCCCTAAAGCAAATTTGACTTTATATAGTATTGAGCCACCCGGCGCACGAATTCTCCGGACTTTCCGAGACGCGAGAAGTTTAAAATAACGCCCTTCTGATAAGCCCATAGATCAAGGTCCCGTGAGATATATTCACCGCCTCCACTCGAATTATTTTGAGATAGCCCGCTCTCTTACAACCCCTTCCAAAGGTTTCCACCACACCCTCACCCCAATGACTAAAGCACGTATCAAATGACCAGAGAGAACCAGGAGAAAGCATCAGCCGCCGTCAAAATCGCGGGTTACGCCCCTATCACCAATTGGTCATAAACAAAGTTCATCGCGAAAATAGTATCCAATGAGTTCGGCACTAATACTCAAAATTTATTTGATCATTACACAATAACAATTCAATTGTTAAATTATAAGAACGCGGTACCCTTCAATCAAAACATAAGAAACGGTCAGCCGCACACGAATTTACCCGGCTGAAATTTGAAGCGCGTTAAAATTCGACATCTGAATAAAAATCCGCGCAGAACTCCAAACAGGGAACAATAGGGAGATAAATATGAAACTCATTACATATTACACTCGAAAAGGCCTAAATCTTGGTGCAGCCGCGGTTCTTGCAGCCAGTATATTTCCCATATCGATAACAGCTCAGGCGGCCAATGAATTCACCGTTGCTCATTCGATGACTACGGATCATATTTTCCACAACACGTCTCAATGGCTGGAGGAAGAATTAGAAAAACGCGGATCCACTCTTAAAATGAACTATCATCCAGCTGGCGACCTTGGTGATTGGACATCTCTTTTTGAACAGAACATTCAAGGCGTCATCCCAATGGTCATGGGTTGGCCGGATTCAGCTTTTGATCCAAGACTGGATCTGGCGTATTTGGCTTATGTGGTTGACGATTGGGAAACCGCAACAAAGGTATATGGCCCAGCCGGCAAGATGCTCAATGTATACACTGATATTCTTGCACAGCAGGGCCTGATTGTCCTGGGTACGATTCCGACGGGTTTTGGCAGTGTTGCGATTCGTAAAGGCGCCGGCAAATTACCGGTGAATTTCCCGGAAGATGCCAAAGGCATCAAGGTCCGCGTTCCCGGCCTGAAGATTGCCGAAATGCGCTTCAATGCTTTTGGGTTCTCAGCCGTTCCTATTCCATTTTCCGAACTCTACACTGCGCTTCAACTTGGTACAGTTGATGGGCGCACTTTTGGACCACCTGTAGAGATTTGGCAAATGCGCGATGTACTGGAAGCGTACATTCTCACGAGAGATTTTTTTGAGCATGCCTTTTTGACGGTCAACAAGGACTGGTGGGACGACCTAGGTTCGGAAGAACAAAAAATCCTACGAGAGGCATCCGATGCTGCTTTGGCCCGTGCATGGAAAGAAGCTGAAGCGCTTGGAGACAACTTCCTCGAGAAGGTTCGCGGCCATGGCATTCAGGTTGTTGAGTTGACTCCGGAACAGCTGAATAAAGCTAAAGAGATTGTCTATGAGACTGAATGGCCTTTCATGGAATCAATTGTTGGCTCTGAGATCATGGATGAGATGAGAGCAGTCGCTGGAATTAAGTAAAAAAATCACAAGGGACCAGGGTTTGTTTATGACACGAAACGACAAACCCTGGTTCCTTCCGCAATGCCAGACAAGCTGAATTCACATCGTAATTCAAAAAAGAATGTCGATCCTGAACTGGCTAGCGCGGTGATTTTGACTCCCCCCTCATGCCGCACGCCTCTTATTCCGAAAAGTAACACACATGCAAAGAACCTCGTACTTCAATAAATGTGAAGAAGCGCTAGCCGTAGGAATTCGGAGTGCCATATTTGTAGCCAGCATTGCTCTGGCACTTGTCATGGTTGCCCAGGTTTTCATGCGCTATGTTTTGGAATCTCCTTCTCTTGCGATCGAAGAAACCACGACACTCTTTGGTGTATGGGGTTATTTTCTTGGAATGGTTTATACCACACGAAGTGGTGAACATATATATGGTGGTGTTCTATCGCTAATCGTAAAAGACAAGCGCGTACTCCACTATGTCAGAGGCTTCAATTCATTAGTATGCTTTGTGGCAACAAGTATTTTTGGATACTTTGGCCTTCAATACCTTCTATTTGTTATTGAGCGGGGGAAAATAAGCATCAATTTAGGTTGGCCCAGAGATATTTGGGTCGCGAGCATTGTCGTCGGATTTGCATTAATGGCGTTTTATTTTTTGCTCCAAACCTCAAACGAGTTTCGGAATTTGAGAGCGATCAAGGAAGAAAGGGAGGCTGATCAATGACAGCCTTTCTCTTTGTCATCATCATTATTATATGTCTCCTTATGATTGAAATTCCCGTTGCATTTGCTTTCGGTGTCGGCGCGCTCCTTTTTAGTTATTGGACTGGGAACAACATCTCATTTCTGGTTCCGCATGGCTATAAAACAATGAGCGGGTTCGCATTGTTGGCACTGCCGCTATTTGTCATGGCAGGCACATTGATGGCCGCTGGAGGAATATCCGATAGGCTGCTTAACTTTGTAAATTCGATCGTCGGCCGTACAAAAGGCGGCCTGGGAGCAGTAACGGTGCTTACCTGCGCTTTGTTTGGTGCGATCTCTGGTTCTTCTTCGGCCGCGATCGCCGCTATTGGTCAGATCATGATCCCTAGGATGACACGCGAGGGGTATCCTGAAGGTCACGCAACAGCACTTGTTGCTTGCTCTTCTGTCCTTGCGTTGCTGATCCCTCCAAGTATTCCGATGATCGTCTTCTCAATCACGGGTGGTCTATCGGTTGGTGCCGCATTTTTGTCGACGATCATTCCCGGAGTTTTACTCACGTTTACCTATGTAGTGTTGAACTTTATCTTTTTGAGGAACAACAAGACGATTACCGTTGAGACGTCATTGAGTTTTTCGGAGGTGACAAAAGGTGTTTTCCGGGCCGGTTTTGACGCCAGCTTTGCCTTATTGATGCCATTGATAATACTCGGAGGTATTTACAGCGGAATTTTTACACCAACTGAAGCCGCCGCAGTTGCAGTATTGTACAGTGCGATTGTCGGCTTGTATGTTTATAAAGGTATGACATATCGATCCATGTTTCGGCAATTCGTGCAAGCGGCCATCACGACAGGCTCGATCATGGCAGTTCTTTTTTTCCTGTTCATCATCAGTAGAGCGATGATCCTCGAACAGATTCCAAAGGAGCTTGCCGAATTCCTTCTGAATGTCGGTGGCAATAAATATGTTGTCCTTCTAATGCTAAATGTTTTGTTACTGCTTATTGGCATGTTGATTGACGATGTATCCGGTGGAGTACTTGCCGCGATCATCTTTCTTCCAGTCATCAATGAAATTGGCGTTCACCCTATCCATTTTGCAGCCATTGTCGGAGTAAATCTGGGTTTAGGAAATGTCTCTCCGCCATGCGCACCAATGCTCTATATGGCTGGCGGCGTAGCAAAAGTACCGCTGCACAAATATATCGGTCCAACCATGAAGTTTCTCTTGCTCGGGCACCTGCCGATGGTTGTTATAATAACGTTTTTCCCCGATATCGCACTTCTGCTGCCGAGGTTGATTATGGGCATAGATTGAACTCAACGTTTAATTTATAGGAGTCAACGTTCTGCCGGATATGTTACTGAATGTCTGCCGTATGGTACGTTCAAATTTTCCATCCAATATGCTGTTGAATGGTCTGATAGAGTTGTTCAACAGCATGCCTTTTGGCATTGGACCCGGCAACCAACATAATCGTTACATCTGGTAGTGCTGGAAGGCCCATATTTTCCGAAAGCGACATGCTCCCTTCTGGCATATTACTTTCTGTTGCAACCATTACCCCAAGTCCGTGGGACATAGCTGTTTTTAAGGCTTGCATATTGTAGCTGGTGCAAACGATCTCATACTTGATGTTCCGCATTTTCAAGGCATTCAATGCCCATTTGCGTAAGATACACCCTTCTGGAAACAATAAGAGTTTCAAGTTATCACTGGTTTTGTGATCGTATCCCTTGGGTGCGATCCAATGTGTTCCTTCCTGGCGCAATACCTGTCCTTCCTTGGTATCCGTCTCGCTTGAGAGAATCGCAGCATCTAACTCTCCATTTGCAAGGGATGAGCGCAAGTTTGCTGAAGGCTCGCAACGCAGTTCAATCTGGGCGCTTGGTAAAGCGTTATCAAAGGCATGTAATAACGGATCGAGCAATGTGGAGATGTAGTCGTCAGGAAGGCCTACCCTGAGCGTTCCAGTGAATGAAGTAGTCTTGAATGCTGCTAAGGCTTCATTGTGCAAACGAACAATTCTGTGTGCGTATGAAACAAGATTATGCCCGTTTGTATTGAGCCGCAACTGCCGCCCTTCTTTCTTAAACAGAGGTTTGCCGACGGCCAGCTCAAGCTGCTTGAGATGAACGCTTACAGCAGCCTGTGTTTTGTTCACGACATCAGCTGCGCCTTGACAGCTTCCGGTTTCAGAAAACGCGATTAACGTACGTAATAACTTGATATCCATTGCCTGCATCCTGAATTAAATATTCAAAAATTTATTGATCATTACCACAAAACATTTCAATTGTTAATGCTTTTTAACGCAGTAGTATTAAAGCCAGACAAACAATTGAACAAAAGGAATGAACAATTGGACACAAACACTTCTATTCGCAAGGCCGACATCCGCAAAATCGTAGTTCAGATTGAAGAAATACATCAAGAGCAGGGTAGGTCAGTTTCTGGGAAAACCAAAGTGACCGTAGTTGGTATAATCCGGAACCCGTTCGCAGGAGCATATCAGAATGATTTGGAACCTCTGTATGATCTTGGAGCAGATATTAGTGGCATTCTTGCAAGGCGCGGCGTTGCGGCGCTGGGTGTTAAACCTGACGACGTTACCAGCTATGGCAAAGCAGCCATCGTTGGTACTGATGGCGAGATTGAGCATACTGCCGCAATACTTCATCCTCGGTTTGGCGGGCCAGTGCGTGCGGCGGTTGAGAAAGGTGACGACATTATTCCCGGCACAAAAAAAGTGGGAGGTCCAGGAAGTACTGCTGTCATCCCATTGACTAATAAAAACAATATTTGGGAATTTGACGACATGGATTCCACCGAAATCTCCGTTGCCGACGCCCCCAGATCTGACGAAATCCTTGTAGCTGTGGCACTTGGGATAGGTGGTCGCCCCCTTGCCAGAACCAAACCTGACTGATCTTCATCTCCAATTTTTTATGGGTACAAAAAATGTTTAAGGCAATGATTCTTCTAAAGCGCAAAGAGGGTGCTACCCTGGCTGAATTTGCTGAATGGTGGTTACAGCAGCACCGTCCTCTTGCTGAAAAATTACCAGGTCTGAAGCAAGCAATATTTAATATGATCGATGAAGAGACCGCCGGGAATTATGATGGCGTATCCGAGCTCTGGTTTGAAGACAGAAAGGCTTTTGTTCAGGCCTATGAATCAGACATAGGGCAGGAAGTTGCAGCCGATTCATTGGCTAATGTCAGTGGTCGTGAACGTATGTTTGTGACCGAACACATCATCAAATAGGCGGTACGCAAAATGCAAAAAATTAACACACAGGAAGAATGGATTGACCGGGCAAAGGCTGTTTTACCTGCCGCAGGATTCGGCAACTTTGACCCGAGTATCATCTTGAAAAGAGGTCAAGGTAGCCGCGTATGGGATGAGAACGGCAATGAGTTCGTTGATCTGCTAATCGGTTCGGGTCCTATGCTACTTGGTCACGGGCACCCAGAGGTTCAAGAGGCCATTTATAGACAAATATCTGATGGCTTGACCTTTTTCACCAATAATGCTGCTGGAATTGAACTGGCAGAAGTTATCTGCGACGCTATGCCATGTGCCGAAAAAGTTCGTTATGTGACATCGGGCAGCGAAGCGGATATGTATGCGATGCGCCTCGCACGTGCTTTTACCGGGCGCCAAAAAATCCTCAAGTTTGAAGGAGGATATCATGGTATGAGCGCAGAAGCTCAGATGAGCCTTGCTCCCACCCTACGCCAGAATTTCCCCATAGCTGTCCCTGATAGTGGAGGTATCCCGGACAGTGTGCAGGCCGATATACTGGTCGCCCCATTTAACGACATTGAGTTTTTAACCTCAATCATTAGCGAATTTGAACATCAAATAGCAGGTGTTATCGTTGAGCCGCTTCAACGATTGATTCCACCAGCCCCCGGATTTCTAGAGACGTTACGTGACCTTTGCACCAAAGCCAATATCGTTCTTATCTTCGATGAGATCGTAACCGGGTTTCGTTTGGCATATGGCGGCGCACAAGAAGCTTATGGTGTGGTACCAGATTTATGCACTGTGGGTAAAATCGTTGGTGGCGGCTTTCCACTTGCAGCCCTCGCTGGTAGAACTGAAATCATGACGCACTTTGATAAAAGTTCAGTTGCAAACGAACGTTGGTTGATGCAACTCGGGACGTTATCCGGTAACCCCCTTGCCTCTATTGCAGGACTTAAAACCTTAGAAATTCTGCGCCGTGAAGGCAGTTATGACTTATTACGAAATCACGGACAGCGATTAATGGAAATGAACCGTCAAGCTCTCGACGCGACGGGAATTCCATACCGCATTGTGGGCGAACCTCCATTGTTTGATGTCGTTTTCACAGACCAACCGGTCACCAATTATAGAGACCATCAGGAAGAAAACACCATTAGAAACCAAACCTTTAACCATGCCCTACGAAGCCAAGGTATTCTTAAATTCCCAGGCAAAGTTTATTCATCATTAGCGCTTACTGAAGATGATTTTTCTGTCATTGGATCAGCACTGGATGTTGCCGCAAAAAGCCTGATCTAGCAGATTATCAGTAAGTTTTGACGACAGTACGGCATTTTTGACAGCAAAGACTGCTTAAACGAAAGAAAATCTCAAGGCTGGCTCATCTGTTTGATATTACTAAGCGGCGCGTGTACTGTGATACAAGCGCCGCGTTTCAATTGTATTGCGCTTGATCTGAAAGTATTCTATGTCCATCCGAATTCTGAATAACTTGTCAGAAATTACTAGTGATTACGACCTTTTTATTGTCGACCTTTGGGGCGTTGTACATAATGGTGTCATTGCCTATCCTGATGCTATTGAATGCCTGCAACGTCTGCGCCAACAAAAAAACAGTCAAATCATCCTTTTATCCAACGCAGCAAGATTAAGCACCGCTATCGCCGCTCACCTTCAAAAACTTGGTATAGAAGAGAGAATGTATGACAAGTTGTTAACCTCAGGCGATGTAACCGCAGAAACCATATCTGGTAGAGTGGAACAACAAAACCGTCACACAAATCCGAGGTATTTTCATATTGGCGCCGAGCGCGCGCAACCAACTCTGGATGTCTGTGGAGGTCAAGAAGTTGCCTTGAAAGATGCAGAGTTGATTATTTGCACCGGTCTCTTTAGGGAAGAAGAAGAGCGCCTTGACGATTACACAGACCTTCTAAGATCTGCAATAGCGCTTAATCTGCCAATGATCTGTGCCAATCCAGATATCGTTATTAATCGTGGTGGTAAAATCATACTCTGTTCGGGTGCTATTGCTGATCTTTATGAAAAACTGGGTGGAACTGTTGAACGCTTTGGTAAACCTCACCCTGCCATTTACAACTGCGTGTTTACCCAGCTCACAAATACACCCAGGTCCCGTGCCGTTATGATCGGTGACAGTTTGAGTACAGATATCCGTGGAGCCAGACAGGCTGGCATTGACAGTATATGGATTGGCAGCGGCATTCATGCCCAAGACCTTATGTTGAAACAGGATGGTCAGCTAGAGGCCGCTAAAGTACACGAAGTTGCGGAGCAAGCGGGCGAGCACCCAAGAGCTATACTGCCTCGGTTAAGTTGGTAAGGGTTAAGTTGGCGAGAATCGCTATAAGAGACAGTTCCCTCATACACCTATTTCATACATTTCCCCCATTCTCCCCCGTTTTCGCTTTTAAAATGTTGGCGGCGTACAAGCCGAAATAATCACGGCTTCTTTTGCCCCCGGATTTCGCCACCGATGCGGAATACGACTATCAAAGTAAAAGGCATCCCCTGCTTTGAGGATCTTTCGCTGATCACCAACCGTCAGTTCAATTTCACCACTGACGATTATTCCGGATTCTTCGGATTCATGGCGCAATAACGTCTCGCCCGTGTCTGCCCCCGGTTGAAGTTTTTCATGAAGAATTTGTAATGCCCTGTCACTAAGGTCCCGCCCGACCTGTCGATAAGAGATATTACCGCTTCCAATTTCGGTCAAATCCTCTGCCCGGTAAAACACCTTCTGTCTTGGCGTCAGATCTTCCGAGAAAAAAGCAGAGACAGAGATCGGAATTCCTGCCAGAACTTTCTTCAAAACCCCGACCGAGGGACTGCTTTTGTTTTGCTCAATCAGCGAAATAACAGCGTTAGAGACTCCGGCCCTTTTTGCCAACTCACGCTGCGATAAACCATTCAACTGCCGTAACGCCCGAAGGCGAAGACCAAGGTCAAAATCATCATCTTCCATTAAATCTACTCGTTTGCTTATTATTCTTAACACTATTAACAAAAATATCGTCATATGGGTACAAAAAAGGGGGTGTTGACTATTTTTCTAATCATGTATGGTTATTTCAAAGCGATGCCAAAAACGATTAAGCGCAAAAACAATTACGCAACGCCAAAGCATCAGACCGAAACATTGAACATGGGAGGCAGGTATAATGAACGACCTACCTTTGAATAACGAATTCGATAGATCACCAAATAATCTCGACGCATTCTGGATGCCCTACACATGGAACCGTAAGTTCAAGAAAGAACCTCTGCTTCTGACAAGTGCCAAGGGCATGCACTATACAACAATTGAAGGTAATCAAGTTCTGGATGGTACAGCCGGTCTTTGGTGCTGTAATGCTGGGCACGGCTGTGATCGTATCACTCGCGCGGTACAAGAGACTGTTGCCAAACTGGACTTTGCGCCAACTTTCCAACTAGGCCATCCACTTGCCTTTGAACTCGCATCCCGTGTGACATCAATGTTGGACGGTTATGATCACATGTTCTTTACGAACTCTGGTTCTGAAGCTGTAGATTCCGCCCTTAAAATAGCTCTCGCCTACCACAGAGCACGCGGGGAAGGCCACCGCACACGATTAATTGGCCGTGAACGTGGCTATCACGGCACAGGTTTTGGCGGTATTTCTGTCGGCGGTATTGTCAAGAATCGCAATGTCTTCGGAACAATGCTGGCTGGTGTCGATCATATGAGACACACCCACGATCTGGAAAAACAGGCCTATACCGTTGGACAGCCTGAATGGGGTGCCCATCTTGCCGAAGATCTTGAACGCATTTGTGCTCTGCATGATCCGTCAACGATTGCGGCGGTTATTGTTGAACCCATGGCCGGATCAACGGGTGTGCTAATGCCACCAAAAGGGTATTTGGAAAAACTAAGAGAAATCAGTGAAAAGCACGGTATCTTGCTGATCTTTGATGAAGTTATTACCGGTTTTGGTCGCCTCGGAACACCATTTGCAGTCGATAAGTTTGGTGTAAAACCTGACCTAATCACCTGCGCCAAAGGTTTGACCAACGGTACAATTCCCATGGGTGGCGTTATTTGCCGCGAGGGCATCTACAAAGCCTTTGAAGATGCCGCAGACAACGACCCAAGCAGTTCAATCGAACTCTTCCACGGTTACACCTATTCGGGTCACCCTGTGGCTGCCGCCGCGGGTCTTGCGACCCTTGAGACCTACAAAGAAGAAGGACTGTTCGAACGCGCACAGAAACTTGAAGAGTATTGGGGTAATGCCGCGCATAACCTCAAAGGCACGCGCCATGTGATCGACATCCGTAATATGGGCCTCATTGGTGCCATTGAACTGGAATCGCGCCCGGGTGAAGTTGGAAAACGCGCCTACGAAGCTTTCAGAAAATGCTTTGAGAAAGGCGTCCTTATTCGCGTCACCGGTGATATTATTGCCCTGTCACCACCGTTGATTATCGAAAAAGGACAAATTGATCAGATTTTCGAAACAATCCAGACCGTTCTGAACGATTTGGACTAGACCGTCTGTAAAAAACAGAACGGATAACCAGTGTGGACCCATCAAAAAGATTGGTCTGCACCTATTAAGAACCTGCTGCTAAAATAAACTAAGAGCACAATTAGAAAAATAGCAGCTTGTGCGACATATTAAGGAAAGAGAAAAACATGTTGATTGGTGTTCCAAAGGAAATCAAGAACCACGAATATCGTGTCGGCTTGGTTCCAAGCTCTGTCAGAGAGCTCGTTCACAACGGTCATCAGGTTATTGTTGAAACCAATGCCGGGGGTGGTATTGGTTTTACAGATGCTGATTATGAATCTGCTGGTGCGTCAATCGTTGCAACTGCGGCAGAAATTTTTGCAAAAGCAGAAATGGTTGTGAAGGTAAAAGAGCCTCAGGAAGTTGAATACAAACAACTTCGTGAAGGTCAGTTATTGTTCACCTATTTGCATCTGGCACCGGATGCACCACAAACTCACGGCTTGCTCGAATCAGGTTGTGTAGCTGTTGCATACGAAACTGTTACAGATAGAAAAGGGACTCTCCCTCTACTGCGCCCAATGTCTGAAGTTGCAGGTCGCATGTCCGTGCACGTTGGTGCCAATTGCCTGCACAAAGCAGCAAATGGTTCCGGTGTTCTTCTTGGCGGCGTTCCCGGTGTTGCACCGGGTAAAGTTGTTATCATTGGTGGTGGTGTGTCCGGTACACATGCGGCACGTATGGCAATGGGCCTCGAAGCAGAAGTCACCATCCTTGACCGCTCTTTGCCACGCATCGATGAGCTGAACAGCCTCTATGGCAACAAGCTTAAAGTTGTTTACTCCACAGTAGACGCTATTGAAAAATATGTATCCGAAGCTGATCTGGTTATCGGTGCTGTTCTTGTTCCCGGTGCTTCTGCACCGAAACTTGTCAGCCGCAAGTTACTAGGCAAAATGCGTCCGGGTTCCGTACTTGTTGATATCGCGATTGACCAAGGCGGTTGCTTTGAAACATCACATGCAACAACGCATCAGGATCCAACCTATGAAGTTGACGGCATTATCCACTATTGCGTTGCCAACATGCCAGGTGCTGTTGCCCGTACGTCAACCATTGCCCTGAACAATGCTACACTACCATTTGCCCTTGCACTGGCAAACAAAGGTTACAAAAAAGCACTCGCAGACGACCCACACCTGATGGAAGGTCTGAATGTTGCGTTTGGTAAAGTCACTTGTGAGCCTGTTGCTGAAGCACATGGCCTGGAATATGTAGCAGGCGCTAAAGTATTGGGTCTTTAAAATTAAATGCTTTGCCCCCAATAAGGGGTAAAAAGAATGTAAGGCGAGACCTCTTATGAGATCTCGCCTTATTATTTGAATAATTACAGACAAAAAAGCCTTCTCAGTTTTCACCATGAGAAGGCTTTTTTATAAAACAGGTGCGTTTATATCAGTGACGGTTCGTCAGGTATCGTTATCTCGCTTAGGTCAGGATGCAAGAAGCGAAAGGTCTCCACTCAGCATATCGCTTAAACCTGCCGCGTCCAGAACGGGAACAGAACACAGATCGTTATCAAGCAGATCTCCGGGAGCCAAACGAGCAAGATCCACCTGATCAGATGATACCCTTCTTGCAGCCGTTGACAGGTCGACCCCCTCAGCGGAAATCACAGCTTCAAAGTTAGTAACCTTGAAATCAAAGTTTCGAGTATCATAATCCATTGCAAGCATCCTTAACTATCGCACCATTTGTTGAAGACAGTATAGGAAACCTTACTGAAAAGAGGTGTAGCATGATCGGGGCAATGCTAGGGCATTCCTGTGACGAAAAACTTTACAAAAAATTAACTATATTTCGCCAATACCGAATTTCTGAATATAAACAACTGCATAGGCTCGTCTTCCTCACGCGGATAAAAGTTAACATCACGCCCCTCACCTATCAAAAACAATAAATCAAAAACGAATTGCATGACGTCATGCCCCAACGCAACAAAGTGTAAAAAAACAGAGTCCTTTAATCTTCAACTCCAAAAGAATGATTCAAGAAAACAAGGCAAAAAAATAACCTTTTAATTTCAAATAATTACAGGAAATATAAAAAAAAAAAAAATTTTGTCATTTTCCTCTTGAGTAATTTAAACGAATCACCTAAATTCCGCCTCGTCGCCACGATGACTTCCCAGCGAAGTCGCAAAGAAAGAGTGGCTGACCACTGTGCCTCTATAGCTCAACTGGTAGAGCACCTGATTTGTAATCAGGGGGTTCCGGGTTCAAGTCCTGGTGGAGGCACCACTTCTTTCAAGTACTTATCTAAATTTCAAGATTACAAAAATTGCTCTGGCTAGCAAATGAGCTAGTTATATCTTTGCAACTTTTACCCTTACAAGTCGTTTCTCCATCTTCGCTCGCCAATTTATTCATTGCACAACAACCATCTCCCCCTTAGGTTGAAATAACATATTCAAAGCGCGTATCTTTGTTGTGTAAGCTTCTTTTTAAAAGTCTCACTGTTCAAATTAAAAAATGACATATCAAAAAATATTACTAACTCTATTCTGTTTAATTGTATCTGCGTGTTCATCGAGCAACAAGGACACTGTTGTTACAGCCGAATCCCTGAAAAACACAACCGAAACGAGTTTACAAAACAGAGGGTTGATACCACTTTCCGGTGGCGAGATCACTCAGCTAATAATAAACAAAACAGTAACTGGTGAATACGTCAGCACACCAGCTATTCCCCTTTGGAATTACCGTTCGTATTGGATGGAATTTTATAATAAAGATGGCAGTACAATTTACCGCTATTGCGATACAGCTAGTGTTGGAAATAAGTGGGGTTGCTCAAAAAAATTGACGGGACAGTGGAAAATCTTTGATAACAAGCTATGCCTAAAATACAGAAACTCAAAACATTTCACCCATTGTTTCCGTGCATACTATGATAATGAAAACTACATGATCGTAGCAACAATGGGAGAAACAGCTGGTTATGTTCGCGGGATCGCAACAAAAGCAACAGAGGGCTTTATTGAAGAAGCCCCTTTTAATAACTAGAATTAAATAGCCCCTAGCTTAAACATTTGCTAACTGCAATCATTATCCAACAGCTACAAAAAAGAAATTTTCTCAAACAATTCCCCCTTCATTGCACATCTTCTTTCTTCAAAGTCTTTTCGTACTCTTCCCAGTAATGCGGGACGCTTTTCAGGCGTTCTTTTTTATCGGAGCCTTCTACATGTTTATCCAAGTAGGTTTTGAGTTCCGTAAAGCTTGAAATTTCGGGCACATTAAGGTCTGCGAGGAAGAGATCGATCCATCCTGCCGCATCTTTTGGTAAAACCGGTTTTTGCTCAAGGAATGTTTTAAAGTCACCAGTGCCCATACCAAATTCTCCTAACTCATATCCCAGTGTGTCGAAATCAAGTCCGTATTACTCATAGGCTATTTTCTATGACTAAGCATTTGAAACGAGAATTTACTAACTGGATTTTGACTATCTCACTCCTTCTTCTAACGGAACTTCTTTTACATTAACTTAAGGACTAAGCTCTGGGCCTGCTTTTGTGTTAAATTTGCCAAAGACTGTGGCATTTCAAATCCCATCTCTTGTGCTTTTGCTGATAAAGTTCCGGGGGTTATCTGCCTTAAATATTCCATTGGGTATTCAAGCATATCTTTAACTTTAGCTTCTTCAACCTTATTCGCGATATCAGAACTGCTATCTACTGTCGCTGATTTAGCCGCATCCATCCAGTTGAGGCCGCCTGTCATAGATTTGACGCTGCTTGGCATAAACCTGACTATATCGGCAGCCTTTTGTCTATCGGATCTGGGATTATCCAACTGCTGTTGATAAATCAATTTTTGTGCTTCGGGAGAGATGGAAATCTGATCCTGATTCTTGGTTGTGTCAGACTGCACTTCAGCTGAATTCGTTTTGGCTTTGTTTGCCAAAAGTGCTTGTTCACGCGCCTGTTGAACATATGGATTGTTCGAAGAATTCGCCGCGGTATTGCGATCAAACCAGGAGGAGTTTAAAAGATTGATCATATTTTCTTTCCATCATTAGTTTAGAAAACATGAAGCAAGATAGATGCCAGTTTGATACTCGCAGAATTAAATGAATTCAGCTTCTAACAAGCTATAAAGCAAGCAAAAATGACCCATAAAAAATTCCCTCCGGCAAACTTTACCCAAAGCATTCAATCCAGACAGGAAACTTTTACTTCCTGTGTAATCTTATCCCATAACGTGTGAATACAAACAGTGAGTAAATAAAATCTTCACTCCACAATGGGTAAATCCCTCCACCGGGTAGTATAACGGGGCGAAATCATTTTCTGCCGCATCTTCCAGTCATCATTCATACCAGAAGCGGCAAAACGAACTGTATCACGACCGTGGGAACGATTGAGATCATCCAACACATTCATCAGAGCTGTCGATTTTTTAACATCTTTTTTGGCAAAAAAATTCTGTTGTACACCTTGAGCACCGACCAAGCCCCCAAGAAAGACACCAACCTTCTGGTATTGCAGCCCTTCCCTATACACTTTTTTCAGGCAATGTTCTGCCGCTTTGATCAGCAAACCCGTTTCATTTGTCGCCTCCGCAAAGGTAATGCTAAAGGAATTTTTATAATAGGCCTGGTCTTTACCATGTGGACTTGTGCGCAAAGAAATACTGAGTTTATTCGTAGCAAGTTCATTTTCAGTAATTTCAATAATGCCATGGTAATAAGCAATCCCACTTTGTGAATCCTGAAGGCGGTCAGAATATTTCACTCCTAAAAGCTGATCTGCATAGACCTACTTATAGCTGCTTGCAATTACCGATGTTAGCAAGCGGATACAACTAACCAAATCTATGAGCCAAGATTCACAATCTGTTAGCTCATGAGTTCCCTTTTCGAAAAACGACGCTTCTAAAAATATAATAGTTTAAGAGTATCCGTAACCATTTTAGAAACGCGATCTGGTTGAGACCACCGCTCTACCGTCAAATCACCCTGGCGAAATTCCTGAAAGAATGAACCATCGTTCAAGTGGTAGAATACCGCATCCAGATTAGATGCAGGCTGGAACCAATCTGCGCGGCCTTCCAGTTTTTTCAAGTGAGGCTGTTCTGTTTTTTGATCGACAGTGGGCTCGAATTTATCCGTCCCATCGGCGTAAGTATATCGGGGTTTGCGCGGCGTCAGTAAGATGATGACCGATTTGGTAAAATCCAACGTGCTTTTTGTAGAGAACAGATACTGAATACCGGGCAAGTCTTGCAAAAGCGGGACACCATCACGTAGTTTTTCGGTTTCTCGCTCAGAAAGACCAGACAGAACCAGCGTTTCATTGTATTTAAGCACAACACTGGCTTCGACTGTTGTGCGCGTCGTCTGTGAGAAGTTGTCAAATCCCGCACTGCTGGACCGCGCCTCAATAAACGAGCGCGACGCTTGAACATTCAGTTTGAGAAGATCTTTTTTCAAGAAATTCGGTGTAACTGTCAGCTTGATGCCAACAGGAATGTCTGTGACAGAACCTTCGCTACCCGCAACGCCGTTTAATTCAACGTGCCAAACTGCACCAGAAAAAAAGTGCGATTTTTCACCATCCAGCGTTGTCAGGGTCGGGCGCGCTAAAACTTCGTTACGGTCATTATTATCGTTAAAAATATTTAGCGAATAAGCCGAAGACGCAATAGATAAAGTCGGAGCCCATGTCAGGGAAGATGTTGATTGAAAACCCCCTTTAAACTGATCGGTTTTATTAAAACTTAGCGTCTCCCCCCCCAGCGTCGCGTTTAACCCAGAGAGTAAATTGACACCTTTGTTCGTCTGTTTGCGTTCTTCTGAGCGGATAATAACAACATCAACCAGTGCCATTTCCGGGATAACCACCGGCTTATTTGGATCGGTTGGAGTGGTATCTGTGTTGCTGTTCGAATCACTGGAATAATCATTGTTATAGGAATTAGAATATCCATAGTTATTACCATCAGAAAAAAGATCGTTGGTACTGAACTGTGCCTTTTGCAGATAAGGTTTTTCCGTATGAAAACGGCGCCAGTCTTCTAATCTTCTGGAAAGGCGATCAATACGCACATTTTCAAATGAACTTGCATTGTCTCTATAGACGGCAAATTCGGTTTCTGCTTCGTCAAATTTTTCCACGGCTGCTTTGATCAATGCCCTGTTATAACGAATATCCTGATCATCCGGTGCCAGTTCCGCAGCACGGTCAATTGTCTGTGCTGCAACGACAAGGTCTTGGGCGAAATATGACGCTGATGCCAGCGCTTTGAGTATTATGATATTATCTGGTGCATTTAACAGGGCATAGGCAAAAGCATCCTGGGCTTTACTATAATTTTGCTCTCGCACCATAATCTGGCCTTGCAAATAGGCCGCCCAGTAATTACCAGAATCATAGCGCAGGGCCAGATCATACCCCGCCTTGGCAAAATCGTATTGACTTGAATCTCCTTTTTCAGCCCGGAGATGATAGGTCAGTCCATTTAAAAAATGTAAATTTGGATTTGTCGGATCAAACTTAAGCGCCCGATTAAAAGCAGAGGACGCTTCGAGATAATCCCCGCCCTGCAAGCTCTTAACACCCGCCCGGATGAAAGGATCGTTTAAACGATCTCCGGGTAACTCTGTCATTAAAGAAGTAAGTTCTTCACTCTCAATCGTACGGGTTTGAGAGCCAGATAAGCTATCTGTTACACAGCCAGAAATAATAACAGGAACAAGCATTGCTGTCATAAATGCTAATTTTCGAATTGAAATATTTCTATAGTTATTTTTCAAAACCGTAATCCTACTTCACTATGCCACTTAACACGAGAGACCCATTCGAAGGTATCCCGGTCAAACGGCAAAAATCAAAGAAAAAACTTGCTCATATCACTGAACATTAAATGTGATCCCGGACAAACTGATCGATTTGACATCCGATATCTCTATATTGCCAGGTACCTCTATGCGTCCATCCGTATAAATTTCCACCCGTATCGTACCAGGGTTGTTGCTTTTGACATTTGTGTTCAACGTATCAAATCTCAATGTCTTCGCCGGATGCATTCCCTCAGGTAATCGCGCAACAAGACGAGTTTCAGATGGATTAACGCCAAAAGGATTGTAATCTTGGTTATTTTGCTGTGCCGAACGAGCGACAACACCAGTGACAACTATTTGTTTACCCACTTTTACAACACCCGGCGCAGCATAACCGTCCACTTGTTCCCAGCCATTTTCAAACGGCAGTGCATTTGGTTTACGACGACTATAGACAATACCTTCCAATGATAACCAGTTAAAATCAAAGAAATAATTATTTGCCGAAACCATCCCGTTAGGCAATATATCCAAACGCACAATATCTTCGCTGGTTTTTGCTGTGAACACCAGCCGTTCCGGTGGTGCGGCATTGGTAGACATTTTCCAAAAATCACCCCGCCCCCCAGCAATAACCCCGCCTGAGAAGGTGACAATGTCATTTTCAATAGAGAAGGCGTAACCGCCATTATGTTCTTGATCAGGCTTCCACCCGTTTAACAACGGTCCGTATTCATCTGCACGTGTAAAACTGTTCGCGGTAGCTTCGAAAGAGATCCCCGACAGACTAACGAAAATCTTGTTTTGAACGTCATAATCACGCCCTTCCAGCGCTATCCGACCATCAGGATAAACATTCACAATACCGCTCGTAATGGATTCTCCAATCTTCTGCATAGGAACGTTGAATTGTAATTGTTTGGAAGGGCGCATTCCATCAGGCAAACTTGCTATTACTGCTCCTCTGGTCATTTCAAAATTGCCATTGTGCCCTGTTACAACGCCATTAACAACGACATGAGACCCAACCTTTGCGGCTCTTGGGCTCGCATATTTACCACTGGTTTGCCATCCACTCCCCTCACTATCCATGGGGGATGGACCTGTTCCTTTGACAGCAAGAGCAACCGATGAAGTGCTAAATTCCACACCTGCGAAGTCAATCCACATGTTCCCCCGCCAAAACTCTTCTATCGGTACGATCGTTCCATCTCGCTTAATCCCTATGATCACATTTCCAAAGCTGGTCTTTACTCTGAACAATATAGTGTTTTCGGGAGCAAGGTTTTCGGGGATTCTCCAGATCGCCCCACGGCTCCCCCCCCGAACGCGACCTTTTATGGTCACTATATTACCAGTATTTGTAATTTTGGGGCCATTATCGCCATCCGGTACATACCCGCTTAAGGGCGATCCGTTTTGTGCTTGGGGACCAAGTTCTATCGCTTTTGTATTGCGTTCCCCCTCGTAGAGACTCTTTTGGTTAGCACGTGTTTTAATAATTGGATCTTGACCAGCACTACTGCCCCCCGGCTTTAGGTCACTCAAATGAAGCAAGTAAGCCTTATCAGCTCGACGCACCAATACTTCAAAATCTTGCGCCGGACGAGTGTAACCGTGGGCATCTTCCGAGTTGTGCATCAATTGATAGTTACAGAGATTGTTCCCCGAATTTTCTTCGGCCACCCAACCGAACTTCGTGCTCCCATAATTAACCTTTGCACGGCAAATATAAGTGGCCTTCGATTTCGCTCCTGCGTCAAGGAAGCCACCGGGAACAGCGTACTCAGGAATTTTTTCGCCCATGGTATGAGCTTGCCATATGGTACCATCTAAAACAGAAACCGTGGTGTTCTTTCCACCAGCAGGCACAGATAAATCTTTACCTTTAAAGTTGAAGTAACATTTTCTGTCATTGCCAAGGGTTCCCGTAACTTGCGTATTACCCGCCGATGTCACATGCGCCAAGCAAATCCCCACATCTGCTGTAGTTTCTGGAATAGCTGGACTTAGCAAGAGTGAAGCGTCATTCGTATAAGTGATACCGGAATAGGGATCGATAACCGGTGCGATGACAGATTGTGCCCAATCTTTGCACGTTTCAGTCACGGCTGTTTGCCCCAAACCCGGCGCGTGGGTACAGGTATTAGTTTGTGCATTCTGGATGCGCCACCCCCCCGGTACCGTAGTCGGGTTCCACCACTGATAATCCAGCTGTGTGCATGGCTTTTCAATCAGAAAAGCACCATTTTGATAATTTTCTGGCTGAATACAATTCCCCGATTTGGCGTTGATAAACTTGATATATCCTCGAATATCAATGACATAATTATATTTTGCCCCTTTGGTGCAATCAACCATCGTGATTTTACCGTTAGCATCAGGATCAGAAAAACAAGCGGACTCGCTGTCATTTTTAAGCGCTATATTAGATGCGTAGTATTCCGGCGTTGTTTTGTCGGCAACACGATAAACCTGATTGGCAGAACCGGTACAGGACGCCCATTCGGCAATGGCTTGCCCCGGCAAGGAACTGTTTTCTTTAAAATGCAGACATTGGCTCGTCGCCCTGTTGGCCATCTGCATCCAGCCTTCACCGTGTTTCAGAATTTTCCAATAATACTCGCTCTTGTTATTACAATTTGCGACATTGATCTTTCCGTCACCTTGGAAAGTATCAACCGAATAAGAGAACGACGCATCCTTAGGTAAGCCAGGGCCAGTGAATTCTTTTTTGACCTCAC
>NZ_LAQL01000024.1 GCF_001026905.1 Kiloniella spongiae | reverse complement strand
TCAAATCCTACCCCCGCAACCAATATGAAACTCACAAAACCTCACAACTCATTGGAGTTGTGAGGTTTTGCGTTTGGGAGGTCAAAAAGTAACAAGTATAAATATAGAAAAATCTATGACACTTTCCGTATTAGATTCGATACTAAAAGCGTTTTTTGAATCGCATCTATAATCGAAATTTCTGGAGCTAGGCTATGCTGCAGATAAGTGAATTTAGTGGTGTTCCAAAGCAACATTTTAAGCTATTTTTGAAGGAATGTGGGGAGCGTTTTAATAACAGTGATCCAAGAATTGAATTAGCTCAAATAAGACAGTTGTTTAAAGTGTATTTTAGCTGGTTATCTAGGACAGCCCCTTTATTAAAAAAAAGTTTTTGAAAGGATTGAAACTTGGAGACGAGCCCAAAAAATAACAAAGACATACCGTTGTTTAAGGTGTTTATGCCTCCTGAAGCGCCTGAAATGATGGTAGAAACCCTTAAGAGCGGGTTTTTGGCAGAAGGACGCAAAGTAAAGGCTTTCACTCAAGTAATTAGCGATTTTATCGGGAATCCTCGTGTGGTGCCTGTCAATTCTTGCACAATGGGATTGACAATTGCTTTTAAATTATCTGGTGTTAGACCTGGAGCGGAGGTTATTTCAACTCCCCTAACGTGTGTCGCAGGAAATGAACCAATTCAGATGCTTGGTGGTAAAGTTGTGTGGGCGGATATTGATCGTTCTACAGGCATGGTAACGGCAGAAACTATTGCCCCACTTATTTCTCCTAGAACATGTGCAATTTATATATTGCATAAAGAAGGTGCTCCTGCAGAATTAGAGGAAATTTATGCACTAGCTAAAAAACACAACCTAAAAGTCATTGAAGATGCAGCTCACGCTTTTGGAGCAAAACGAGGCAATAAAAAAATTGGAGCGATGGGTGATTTTGTCGTCTTTTCTTTCCAAGCAATAAAACACATTACTACTGGTGATGGAGGCGCACTCCTCTGTGGTTCTGACGATGATTATCACAAAGCCAAAAAAACAAAATGGTTCGGGATTGACAGGGATGCGAGAGAAGGTCGTGATGTTTGGCGTGAAGATATTCCTGATTGGGGCTTTAAAGGTAATATGAATGATATTGCCGGAACACTGGGGCTTTCTCAAATCGCGCATGTTGATTGGATTCTCGATGGTTTCCATCAAAATGGGCGACGGTATGATAAGCTTCTGGCGAACCAGACAGGAATTACGACACTTAAGAGAAATTTATCTGATTTTCAGACCTATTGGGGCTATACAGTCCTCGTCGAAAATCGGGACAGGGTTATCGCAAGGTTGAATGAACAGGGAATTGGGGCCTCTCAAATTCATATCCGCAATGATCACTATTCGATGTTTGATTCTGAACGCTGTGAATTGCCTAATACTGACTGGTTTGATGCGCATGAACTTTCACTACCATGTGGCTGGTGGGTCAACGAAGATGATCAAGATTACATCATAGATATTTTAAAAAAGGCAGTTCAATGAAAGTCATGACCATCTTGGGCACACGCCCAGAGATCATTCGTTTAGCAAGTATCATTAAAATGTTGGACAAACATTGTGAACATGTATTGGTACATACGGGGCAAAACTATGATCGCAATTTGAACGATGTTTTTTTTGAAGATTTAGATTTAAGGTTGCCAGACTGTGTTCTTGAAACCAAATCGGATACAATCCAAGGTCAAATCGCTGCGATCATCGAAAAGACTGGTGATGTCATGGATCAGGAAAAGCCGGATGCTATAGTTATTTTGGGCGATACCAATTCTGGTCTTTCTGCTATATGCGCTAAGCGTAAAAAAATTCCAATATTTCATGTTGAAGCTGGTGACAGGTCTTTCGACAATGACGTCCCGGAGGAATTGAATCGGAGGATTGTTGATCACACATGTGATATTAATCTTGCTTATACAGAACATAGCCGACGAAATTTATTGCGTGAAGGTATCCACCCTCGCAACGTAATGGTTATTGGGAGCCCGGTTTATGAAGTGTATGAGGATATGCAGGAGAAGTTTGCCGCAAGTTCTATTCTCGATCAATTAGAACTAACACCTGGCAAGTTCTTTACTGCTAGTATTCACCGGGAAGAAAATGTGGATAAAGGTGGCTCACTGGAAACGATGGTTGAAACTTTTAATGTGCTGGCTGATGTTTATAACCTCCCTATAGTCGTGAGTACGCATCCGCGAACTCGTCGTCGGTTGGAGCAGTTGGGGTTGCTGGAGAAAAGTAACTCTCTTATCAATTGGCATGAGCCCTTTGGTTTGATTGATTTTATTCGGCTTCAGACTGAGTCAAAGTGCGTGATTTCTGATAGTGGTACTATCCACGAAGATTCCAGTATTTTGGGATTTCCTGCTGTTGCCATACGGAAGTCTACTGAAAAACAAGAATCCCTTGAAGCAGGGTATTGTCCAATTACAGGCCTTGACAAGGAAGATGTTCTGCGTGCCGTTAAACTGGTCGTCGAAGATCCGATTGATTATAAGTTATCGCCAGCACCAGATGCTTATTCACAACGTGAAGTTTCTAAGAAGGTAACACGTATTGTTCTGGGGATGACACGCGTTGTTGATGAACAGGTTTGGGGTTCTCCTGAAAATAAATTTGTTTGAGTTTGATCTAATGACAAAAGCTAAAAATTGGGACGTTCCCTATTACATAGAACCATTAGTACGCCATAGTGATGAACGAGGAGCTTTGTTTGAAGCCATGCGGTTCACCTCACAGAATATTCCTACGGGCGGGCAAGTGTATGTTTATACTGTTGAACCCGGGGTTAGAAGAGGTGATCATTACCACGCAAAAAAAATGGAATGGTTTTCATGCGTATCAGGAACTGTCCGGTTACTTATGAAGACTCCCCAAAGAGACTTGGTTGATGAAGTTCTGGATAGTGATGCACCAAAGATGGTTTATGCTGGTCCAGGAACCTCTCATGCCGTTGTTAATGAAACTGGGATAACAGCCGTTGTAGTGGCTTATGCTTCAAAGGAATTTGATCCTTCAAACCCAGACACAATACTTGAACCTGCGGATTGATTTTTATGACAAGTTTAAAAAATAAAACAGTTCTTATCACCGGGGGTACAGGATCTTTCGGTCGAGCGGTGACTAAAAGATTGTTGGCTGAGGGGGAGATCTCTCGTATAATAGTCTTTAGCCGGGATGAAAAAAAACAACACGATATGCGGCTTACATATACTGATCCCAGGTTGGATTTTGAAATTGGGGATGTGCGTGACGAGAGACGTCTGTTTCGCGTCATGAAGGGTGTCGATATGGTTTTTCACGCTGCCGCGTTAAAGCATGTGCCCGCCTGTGAATTCTTCCCAATGGAAGCCGTGAAAACCAACATCATTGGTACCGATAATGTTATAGACGCCGTCCAGCACCACGGTGTCGAGAAAGTCGTCGTGCTCAGCACTGACAAAGCTGCCTATCCTGTGAATGCCATGGGTTGTAGTAAAATGATGATGGAAAAGGTAATGATCGCACGGGCTCAGGCTCATATGGGCGATACTAATTCTATTCTTTGTGGTGTTCGCTATGGTAATGTGTTGTTTTCCCGTGGTTCCGTTCTCCCACTGTTTTTTGACCAAATAAGGCAGGGAAGACCACTAACAATAACTAATCCGGATATGACACGTTTTCTAATGCCATTATCTGATGCTATAGAGTTGGTATTACATGCATTACGCAACGGAAATACTGGAGACTTATTCATTCACAAGGCAAAAGCTGCCAATATTGCGACTGTTGCAAAGGCCTGCCTTAAGTTAGCTGGCGCCGATAATCCAGTTAAGATTATTGGTATTCGGGGTGGTGAGAAAATGGATGAAACGCTCGCTACATCAGAAGAATTAGCGCGGGCGGAAGATCAGGGGCACTACTGGCGTATCCCGTGTGAACATGGACATGATCCAGATCGTTTTTTAAGCGATGGTAAGCCTAAGGTGTCAGATACGGCTGCCTTTACATCGGCGAATGCTGAACAGATGAATGAGGCAACAATTTGTGAAATGTTACAACCCTTGCCAGAGTTTATGGAGATAATAACAAGCGTCTAAAGAAATACTGCTTGAAATATTAAAAACTAGCTAAGGTACAGCTAATTTACTCAGCTAACTCTAGAATAACGAATAGATGATATCCTCCATGTTAGATGCTTCGATTTTTCAATTAATAAAAGAACAAGATTTTATTTCGCGATCAGCACTTGAATTGCGCCCTTATGCATGGGGAAGCCTTGATGTGTATGAAGATGCTGTCCAAAAACGGATGTCTCGGTATCATTCCAAGTATGATCTTTTACATTGGTTAACCTTTTGGACAGAACAAGAGCGTCTTGTATCTCCATTCACTGGGAACAAGGAATATGAAGAGCTCCGTAGTAATAGCGCTTTTGTTCATAAAAATGTATTAAAAATGCTTTTTTCTAGCGGTTTCATAAAATCAGAACCTCATGCAGGGTATGATATCTGGAACGCGATTGATGGACATATTGTCTCACAGATTTGTCCTGATGCAAAATCTGTTTTGGACTTTGGGTCGGGGTATGGAAGATTGGGGGCAGTTTTTGGAGACACATTTCGTAATGGAGTTTATGTTTCAGTTGATTGCATTGAAGTTTCTTATATCCTTCAAAATCTTTTTTTATCCCTAATGGCTCCTGCAAGATTTCATGAGTATTGTGACTATGCTTTTGAAAGACGAAGTTTTAAAGTTGATTGTAATAATGAGAACGCTATCTATCATTTGCCTAGTTGGCGGTTAGATTTGGTAGGGGCTAATCAAATAGATTTGATAACAGCAGTTTTTGTCTTGCCTGAAATTAACGAGTTTGCATTACTTGACTTTGTCAAGCAGGCCAATCGAATGGTGCGGGACGGTGGGTATATTTACTTGCGAGATCACCTGTATCATTCAGGGGAAGATAACCATTCTGGTGCCCATAGATTTAATACTGAGGAGCTTCTTTCAGCTTCTGGTTTTCAACTTATTTATCAGGGGAAGTATAAAGATAATATTGATATTTATGGAATTCCCCGTATTTACAAAAAAACAGGCAAGAGTTTTTGTTCTTAACACTAAGCCTGATATGACACATAAAAATAAAATAATGAACGATTCTGGCTTAATAAAGGTAACTAGAGAAATTTTATCTTCAGCTGTAAACCTCTTGGAATTAAAGGATTATGAGATACATGAGCTCTGTGCTATTAAGGAGCAGCACTGGCCACATTCTATATCCGAACAGCGACGTTGGTGGCATGAAAATAGCGATTGTACTGATGTTATAGTTCGGATATATCGAGAAAAAGCTCTCATTGCTTTTCTCAGGTTGCGTGAACGTGAAGTATTTAGCCGTGACGTCCCACACCCTGCAAGATGCGTTACTGAAGTCTGTGTGGATCAACGTGTGATAGGGACGGGAGTAGGCAGATTTCTGATGTCAGAAGTTGTTCGATATCTTGACGAAGAAAAAATTAAGATAGGCTATTTACTTTGTACCTCTGGGCAAGAGCATTTCTATGCACAATGTGGTTGGCATTTAGTTCCCACTGTTACTATTCGGAAGGATCTGCTAGGAGAGATACAATTTTTGGATGAAGAACGGTGTTGCTTTGTATATGACCCAGACGGGGTGGTATGTGAGACCATTCTGTTAACAGGAAAAGTCTTTTGAAATTTAAGTGAAAATTTATGTCTATAAAACGTAAAAAGAGACTATTGGTTCTCTATACTACAACCCGTCAAATGAGATCCTTATCGTATGTCTATGGATATCCTAATGCCTTGAAATCATCATCTTTGTTTGAGGTCACATGTTGTAATTTTGGCTCGATACCACCCGTCAGATGGTTGGATCGTTGGCGTGCATTATCTCGAAAGTCGTACGATGCAGTTGTGATGCTTCATACAACTAGTCATCAAATGTATTATTTTTGGGAAGATGTTTTGCGGAAATACAGGGCGCCAATTGTTTGGTTTATTGGGAATGAATTTCGCGGCATGCCCTCGAAAATGGACTTTGCAAGAGATGTAGGAATCTCAATGTTGGTGACACAGACTTTGTCTCAGCAAGTTATTGATGTTTACCATAATCACCTTGGTTGTAAAGTGATCGGGCTCCCTGTTTGCGGCTTTGACAATAGTGTTTATAGGCCAGGCCCTCCGATATCTGAAAGGGAGATTGATATTGGATACAGGGGTGCTATCGGCCCACCATGGTTGGGGCATTGGGATAGAGAGGTGATTGCTGAAGTCTTTTTAAGAGCAATAGAAAGCAATGACAGATATGTTTCTGATATTTCTTTGGATTTAACGGATCGTTTACCATGGAGAAAATGGCGCAATTTTTTACAATCGTCGAAAACACAACTTTGTGTTTCCTCTGGAGGGGAAATTTTTGAGTTAACAGATTCCACGCGTTTGAAAATGGAATCATATATATTAAGTAACCCCAAATTTAGTCGTGAAGAGATTTTAACATTGTTGCCTCCTGAAGAAGAACGGATACGTTTGCGTGTATTAGGTAGTCGTATGATGGAGGCAGCAGCGACGAGAACCCCTCAAATAATGTATAGAGATGATTTTGATGGCCCCATGCGTCCTGACATTGACTATATTGCTTTGAATAAATCACATGACAATATTGATGATGTTATGGATCGTTTGAGAGATTATAAATTTCTTGAGTATATTGCAAAAAATTGTGAAGAAACTTTAAGCGATTTTGCCAGCTATTCCGTGTTACTTGATATATTTGATAAGGCACTTGATGATATTGTGTGAAATTGTAAAAAAGCTACCCTTTGCCTGATTTCAGAAAAGGGTAAAGAAATTGTAGACTAGTAGGTAGGCATATAAAGGGTATTATGATTAATCGACAATGTAAACATCTGCTTGTACTTGAGGCTACGTCCGTGAAAAAAGATGCACCATCTTATATTAGTGGGTACTCGAATGCTTTTAAACGTTCTACTCTTTTTGACGTCACAGTTGTTAATGTAGAAACACATAATCCACTATCAGAACGTTTTAATCGCTGGAGCGCTCTTGCTGGGCGAAAGTTTGATGCGGTTATTCTTTTGCATTCTATTTTTTCTTCAGCCTTGAAGTTGCCTCCACGCTGGAGAGATGCTCTTAGGTCTTTACGATCACCGATTGTATATTTCATTGCAAACGAATATTACCGTATGCCTGAAAAAATGAAATTTGCGCAAGAACTTAATGTATCTCTTCTTGTTTCTCAATGTTTTTCTGAGCGAGTTCTAGACTTATACCGGAATCGCCTCGGGTGTATGGCGATTGGGTTGCCTAATACAGGCTTTGATAAAAAGTGCTTTTCCCCTGGTGGGGCTATCTCGGAGAGACCAATTGATATTGGTTATCGTATGGTGCCTGGTCATCCGAGCTTTGGTCATTGGGAACGAGAAGACATCGCTGTCGCTGTCGAAAAGGCTGCTGAGGGGCGGTACATTACTGATATTTCATTAAAGATTGAAGATAGATTTGGCTTAGCGGGCTGGGGACGGTTTTTGCAAAATAGCAAAACACAACTCGCTGTCGCATCAGGAGGGAATATTTTTGAGTTGGACGATAAAACTCTTATGCGCACCTCTGATCTCATAAAATCTCATCCCAGAGCTACTCGTGAAGAGATTGCTGCCGTCTATCCTCCTAAATCAGAATGGATTCCGTTGCGTACTCTCAGCTCAAGAATTATAGAAGCTGCCGCAACAAAGACACCGCAAATAATGTATCACGAAAAATTGGGAACTTCATTTGAGCCCGACATAGATTTTATCGCTCTTCATAAGGACCATAGTAATTTAAGTGATGTTATGGATCGAGTTACAGATTATCCATTTTTAGAGTTAGTAGCTAATAATTGTTTCAAGAAACTCAAAGATCATATGAGTTATGATAGAATATTTACAAAGCTAGATACTGCGTTAAAGGCATTGAGTTGATTCCTTACTATTGGCAATAAGGTACTTCATGAGTGGGATAATATATAAAATTCTCAAGAGAATAAGGTTTATTAAAGGAGGAAACGATGTTCAAGACATCGTATCAACGTTCGGTGAATTTGGGAATACAGTTCGTGTTCGTATGCCAACCGTAATTTATAATCCGGAAAAAATGACTGTTGGAAATCAAGTGGATATTGGTGAGTTTTGTCATATTCGAGCTGGTGGGAAGTTGAAAATTGGTAGTCGTGTCCTTATAGCTTCTCATGTCGTCATTACGTCTCAGGGGCACCCTCTAGAATTGCCCCGTTGGGGGATTACTAAGGAGGATGAGGTTATTATTGGTAATGATGTGTGGGTTGGAGCTCGAGCAGTAATCTTGCCTGGAGTTAAAATTGGAGATGGATCTGTTATCGCAGCAGGTTCGGTTGTAACTAAGGATGTACCTGAGTATGTGGTTGTTGCAGGAATACCTTCAAAAATAATTCAAAAAGTAGGTCACTAGATATATTGAAAATGGAACTAATAACTAATTTTCTCATGCGAATTTTAAAATGGCTATTTACAATTTTTTTTACTAAAGATTTTTCTATAGCGGCACTACGTATGGTCGTTATTTTAAGTGAGTATAGAGCACGATTTATTATTGTCGCTATGTTGAGTGTTTTTGCTGTATTTTTGGATATGTTAAGCGCTTTAGCTGTAGGGGCGCTATTACTTGCCGTTGATGGATCAACCACAATTGTTGTCCTGAATGTTGGTGAGCTACCTAATCCCTTAAAAGGGCTCGAACAAAATACTGCAACGATATATTGCATTTTGATAATTGTTGGGTTTCAGTTGTTACGTGAAGTAAGCTTGCTTGGAAACGAACTGTTCGTTAGAAAACTGGCTATTGATGTTGGTGCTGATTTTCGCAAAAGAGTTTCAAGGGTCGCTCTGTTTTCATCGTTTGAAAATGTTGTAGATATGAAACGAAATGATCTTATTGTCTACGGAACAAATTTTGCTGCGGGCGTTGGGACATTCGCCATGGAATTTTCTAGACTGTTTGGTACATCAATAATTATTTGTGCTTATTCAATGTTCTTTTTGATTACCGAACCGATAGCATTTTTAGCTGTAATATCTATAGCGTTGGTTTTGGTTGTTCTGACGAATCGTATACTCATTCACCTTGAAGAATTGAGCCATGTAGCCCGAGATGTTGAACTTACATATTATGGCGCCTTACAGGATAGTGTTTCTGGATTGAGAGATATTACTATTTTTGGACGACAAAAAATTTTTTTGGATAAAATTTTTCAAATTATCAATCAGTTCAAAACGCTTCAGTGGAAAACGACCGTTTTTCAAAGCATACTTACGCCCTTACAGCGTAGTATTGCATTATTATGTTTATGTCTAGGATTGGTTGGTGTTGTCGCCTTGGCTGGTGAAGATAACTCATTAATAGATTCAGCGCGTTTGGTGTTTATTCTGTTTCTATTATTAAGGCTGTACGGGCCGCTGTCTCAACTGAATGTTACCCGTTCAGGCCTTTTGTCCCGAGCAGGACCTGTCTCAACTATTGTGACATTCCTTGATGGCTTTGGGGGCAATAATCGAGATGATATGGGGGCAAAAGACGGGGAGGGTGTGTCTTCTATTGATTCAAATGTTTTATTCGAAAAAGGTTTGCCCACTGAGAATGAGTCAATATTATTTCAAAATATTAGTTTCAGTTATGAGAATAATACAAATCCAGCCCTGTTCGATATAAGTTTTTCAATTTCCACTCAGTCAACAACAGCTATAGTCGGCCCTAGTGGCGCGGGGAAGAGTACTATTGTTGATCTACTAACTTGTTTACGTCGCCCAATGAGTGGGGCGATATATATAGGTGATATAAACCTTGATGATCTTGATGTAATAAATTGGCGAGAAAAAATAGCAACGATTCACCAACAAGGACATATCTTTAATGGTAGCATTGCCGATAACATCACATTATTTCGGGATGATTATTCACGGGAAGAAATTAGAGAGGCTGTCGTCAGCGCAAATTTTGTTGATTTTGTTGATTCAATGCCAATGGGTCTGGAAACACGTCTAGGTGGTCCTGATATTCCATTATCCGGAGGTCAACGACAGCGTCTCCAGATAGCACGGGCCTTTCTCGTGAAACCAAAGCTATTGATTTTGGACGAGGCGACCAGTGCTCAAGATGCTTTATCTGAAGAGATGCTTCTTCGATCTATTAAACGTGACTTTCCAGCGTCAACCATTTTAGTCATAGCTCATCGATTTTCTGCAATACGTGAAGCTGATCATATTATGGTGATGGATAAAGGGCGGATAGTAGACGCAGGAGATTGGCAAAGTCTTATGCAGCGACCGGGATTGTTTAAGAGCTTATTTGATGCTCAGTCGTTAAGTGCAAAAAGTGAATAGCTCATAAGGCAATACTGCTGACGGTGGATGAATGAAAGTTTTTTTTACAGCTGGTGATCAAATAAATTGGGCCGTAGATGAGGATCTTTCTCATACTCGAAGGGCCCTTGAAAACTTTGTTGAGTTTACAGACCTTGCGTCTGCTGACGTAGTATTTGCATCTTGGTGGGCTCCTTTACTTGATATAGAAGCATCGGAACTAGATGGTAAGCGTGTTGTGTGTTTTATGCACGGAGAGCCGGCTAGATTTCTCTCAGCCCCTAATCATAGACTTTCATTTGAAAAGGTCGATCTATGGATAACAAGATCTGTGCAGGCTACTAAAGCACTAAAAGATCTTGGGTATAATGCAAAACATGTTCCTTATTTGGCCAATACCTCCAAATTTGAAAGATTACCTTTAGAGTCTCCTTTGTTACAATCAATGGCTAAGCGATTAGCAGTGAAACCTGGGGAGTATCTTATTGGGAACTTTATGCGTGATACAGAGGGAGGTGATTTAAAGTTCCCTAAGCTGGTAAAAGGACCTGATCTTTTCGCCGAAATTATGCGAGAAGCTTGTCGGCGTAATTTAACTGTAAAGGCAATATTGGCCGGGCCGCGACGTCATTGGTTAAGAAAACACTTGACTGAGATTGGTGTACCGTTTGAGTATATTGGAAACTCGGTAGAGCAAGATGATGTTGCAATCAATACATTGAGCCGCAACGAGATTAACGCACTATATAACCTTATTGACTTGACAGTTGTTAGTAGTCGATCTGAAGGAGGGCCTCTTGCTATTTGTGAGGCGCCGATGGCTAATTGTAAAATTATTAGTACACCTGTGGGAATGGCGCCTGATGCGTTACCTGACCGTTCCATTTTCCGGACAGCTAGCGAGGCGGTAGATATAATACAGTCTGATATTCAATCTGGAAATTTAGAATCGGCCTTAACTGAAACGCTGGAAACATTACGTGAAAAAAATTCAATGGAAGTTATCAGGAGTTCTCTTCTCGAAGCTCTTGCTAACGTTATGTATAAGCCGGTTATAAGGTCAGGAGCATGTTCTCCTTCTCTCCCGCGGAATAATTTATTTATAAGAAGTATACGTCGTGCCAAAAGGGGAGTAAGTGGACGTTTTTTTCGAAAGAAAATAGTAAAAATTCATTTTTCCAAGTCTTCTTGCGCTGCTTATCCCTACAGATTGTTAGCAAAAATATTAACAAATGAAAGTAATATTAAGGAAACAGGATTTCTTGGAGAAAGTGATATAATATTTTTGAATTGTGCTACAGATTGGCCATTGTTTGGAGAAATTCGAATTAATGCTGGCTTGATTATTCTTCTTGATGAGCCATCAGACAGCATGGAATTTCAAAGACTTTTGGATTTATTACCTGATGTGTTTTTGCATCCATCCTTTGCTGCTACAGTGCTCTCAAGTAAATCACTTCTTCATAGATTTCATGAAGCTGGTCTGAATATAAAGAAGCCTGTTGTTATTCCTCCATTAATCGATGCTAGTCTCTTCAACGAATCGATGATAAGTGGCGAAGAAAATAGTAGATCTATTGTTCTTCTGGGGCCGTCTTTAATTGCTAGTGATTTTGTGAAGGATACAAAAGATATATTATCTCAGGGTGTAGAAATTTTAACAATAGCTGCCGCCTCTGAACCCAATACTATATGGGGCAGGACACTCAGAGTAAATACGCTTAGAAGATGTATCTTGTATATTGAAGCGGATACTAACAGTTCTTCATTAAGGCGTATACGAGAGGCTCAAGCGTGCGATGTGCCAGTTGTTTATCGGGAGCAGGATGATGCTGCTAAAATTGTTGGGTTCGGAGGAGAGGCCTATACAGATATAGTTTCGATGCGCTCGGCAATAACCTCGGTCCTTGAGAACCTTAAATCGTATCAGGCGTTAACTGTTTCTGAGTTTGATGACTATAAGGCTTGGGTTGAAATGATCGTTTCTATCGTCACAAGAAATAAGTAAACTTGGGCAATTGTCGCGTGGGTGTCGATATACGTTTAGATAATCAAGGAAATGAGTGCATTTTTGTTTTGTGAGTTACCTGTAAAGGTGATACCTGAGAGCAACCACTTCGTGTCATCGATAAGTAGGATATGTACTTTTAAACAAAAGGTTGCGATGATTTAAAATGAAGTATTTCATAACAGGGGTCTCAGGAAGTATTGGTAGTGAGTTATATAAAAAACTTACGGTAAGAAATCAGATTGTTGGGTGCGCTAGAAATAAACCTTCTTGGTGGAAGGATAAGGATAAGTTCATTGCGATAGATTTATTACAAGACGATATTACTAGATGCACACAGGAAATTGATCAAAATACGACTATAATACACTTACTAAATTTAGCACATGAGAATATTGAGATTAATAAATCAGTTTCATTGGAATTGTTGAATTGTGCCAAAAAAGCTTATGCTAAAAAATTCATATATATAAGTTCCATAAGAGTTTATGGTGGAAATTTTGGTACTGTAGATGAGAATACTGTTCCTGTTCCTCATGGTAAGGATGCTTATGGTAAAGCGAAACTTGACGTTGAGATTGGATTAACAAAAAATAACTCAGAAGATATCCAGCTAATTCTTTGTAGAATTGGAAGTGTTTTTTCTGAAAAAACTAAAAATAAAATTCCGGTTTTGTTGAGAAAAACAGGTAGAATTTTAAATAGAGGCCTCTCGACACATCTTATTAGTGCAAATAATGTGAGTTGTGCTTTAAGCTTTCTTGTTAATAAAAGGTTGGATACTAAAACCTATGTCTATAATGTAACTCAAGAGGCTGATGGTAAGAATAATTATTTATATTTGGGTGATCGTCTAAATAACATTTTGCGATCACCAAAGAAATACGAGCCAAGTAATTTTGGAAAATTAACGAGGAATGCGATCTTTCGCTTGAAAGGAGCATCCCACTCTTCGCCATATGTAAAAGTAGTCGAAAAAAATTTATTATTAGAAGGTTTTATATATAAAAAATCTTTACTCGAAACATTGCAACAGATCTCTCTCCGAAATGATTTTTGAATATTTTTATGAAATACTTAACTCGTTATAACAGGATCAATTTTCTTATAGCTAGTATTTAGCTTATTTATTCCAATTTGAAATTCGGCTAGGAATAACACAAATATGCTTTTTCATATTTTACCTACTTTAATTGATGGGCCTTATGGAGGGGGCAACCAATTTGCTAAAGCATTACGGTTGTGTTTTTTGCGGAATAACCATTATGCAGATAATATTGATGATGCAACGATACTTCTGTTTAATGGCTACCCATTTCGTGATTTAGAATCTTTTTCGCGAGCATGCAAGTGGAAGCAACAAAAACCAGAAAGTAGACTAATTATCACGCGCTTGGATGGCCCAATTGCTAGGGGGCGACATAACCCACAAGCAGATTCTTTTGACTGTATTCTATACGAGTTTAGCGATATGGTTTCGGATGGTATTGTTATTCAAAGTCATTGGAGCTATGAGCAAATGTCTCTGCACCCTTTGGCACCTAAATGCCCTTCGGTAGTTATAGGTAATGCACCTAATCCAAATATTTTTTATCCACCCCAAAAAAGTATTTCATGTAATGGTAAAATCAAAGTTATTTCTTCAAGTTGGTCTGCTAATCCTCATAAAGGCTTTGATACATATCTATGGTTGGATAAGAACATCGATTTTGGTAAGTTTGAATTTTCTATTGTCGCTCCAACAAACTACAAATATGATAACATTAGGGTTCTGGCGCCTGTAAACCAAGAAGCCCTTGCATCACTTTTAAGAGAAAGTGATGCATATATCACTGCTTCACGCATAGAATCATGCTCAAATGCTGCCCTAGAAGCACTTCATTGTGGCCTTCCTGTTATAGCTCCAAATGATTCTAGCCATCCTGAATTCATGCCAAGTGGGGAGTTGCTCTTTAATGCGAAAGAAGATATTCCTAAAATACTTGAGAGCCTATCAGACAATCTTGAAAAATATAAAAAGGATATTGTTGTCGCTAGTATTGATGATATCGCAAGGCAGTATATTGAGTTTGCTAGAGAATTATTCCTTACGCCTCCTAAAAGAATAAGTACATCTGATCTAAAACTGTTCTTATTGGACAATAATCTGTCTGTAAACGTTTTTCACATAATGAAAAAAACAATTAAACAACAAATAAAAAATGCAATATCCAGAAGATAAATTATTAAGCGCACCTCCATTCCAGCCAACTCAAATTCGTGAAGATGTTGCTGTATGGCTTGACCGATTACAACATGGTCTTGCGCTCGGTCGTTTTGCTTTTTGTGAGCGCGGAAACTTAGTCCCGACCAAGGGGGTAGGTGCTTATATGCCGAGTGTTTTTGCAATGAAAATCGCATGGCAAATTGGGATTTGGGATAAATGGCCGCAAGAGTTACGTACTGCTTTGGTGGAATTTATTAGCAGCGCGCAGGGGAATAATGGATATTTTGTCGATCCATGGCTTCGTAAGCAGACACGACCCAATTGGCGTGATTGGGCGAAAATTGCACTTGGGCGTAATAAATATGAGGCGGTGCGAGCCTACTATTCTGAGTGGGATGCGCGAAACATTCGCGCTGAAACACGCCAAAATATTTCTACATTATTGATGGTCGGCGTACTGCCCAAATTTTCTCCACCTTTTGAAATTAGTGGTTACTCCGATACATGGGCATTCCTAAATAGCCTTGATTGGTCAAGTCCATGGGGTTCTGGAAGTCACCTGAGTCATCAAATAATGCTTACAGTTACTAACGAGAAATTGAAAACGATAGAAATAGATACCAAGGAGATCAAAAGAGCCATATTTGATTTTCTTCAGGAAATTTATCATGAGAAAGATGGCACTTGGTTCAAGGGTGATAACGTTAGTAACGTTATGCGAATCAATGGTGCTATGAAAATACTTTCTGGACTGCAATGGGTTGATCATCCCTTCAAAAAGCATGATCGATTGATTGATCTTGTACTATCTGAGCCGTTTTATTCAGATGGGTGTCATTTTACAAATAGCCTTTTTGTCTTGCATCAAGTTATCCGTCTTCAAGGGCGTGGGTATCGGCAAGATGAAATTGATGATAGGGCACGCAAGGCTGCTCGTTGTTTGATGCTTCACAAAAAGAAAAATTCTGGATTTAGTTTCCATCGAAATAAAGCGCAAGTTGGGTACTATACAGCAAAAGTCTCAAAAGGCTTTGATGAAGCAGATGTGCACGGGACCGTTATGTATGTATGGGCGTGTGCTATTATCATTGAAATGTTAAAAGAAGAATATTCGGATGAAGCCAAAATTTGGCGGATACATCTTCCCTAATGATTGATGTTATTAAAGAAGATTATTATGACAATTTATTATAAATATTTTCCAGTGGGAATAGAAATTTAATGATTAGATCTATTTTGTCTTCGGCCAAGCGGTTTCTTGGACGCCAATTGGGGCTTAAACCTTTTTCAGCGATCGATACGTTGGGGGATGCTCCATTATGCGATGGTCCAAGGACAAACTATGCTGGGTATATGACGTTGTTTGAGAGTACTCGCAACAAATCATTTCCAATAATTGATTCATTTGAAAATAGAATGGGAGCTGCAATTTCTACTAAGTGGATTGAAACTCTCGCACTGCATACTCAGATCGTTGTGAAGAAGTCAGAATTAAATTATCAGCACGGGCGAATCGTATACACGGCCCTCCGTCACAGGTGCGAAAGATTATTATCAAATTATGGTGCGTTAACTGTTTTCGAAACTGGGACAGCCAGAGGTTTCTCTGCTCTTTGTATGGCGAAGGCCCTTCATGATGCCGAACAAGCTGGTCAAATAATAACGGTTGATATACTCCCTCATGATCAGGCGATGTATTGGAATTGTATTGATGATATTGACGGTAAAAAATCGAGACGAGAGTTATTATCACCATGGGACGATTTATTAAATTCAATCGTTTTTAATCAATCTGAGACTAAGACGGCACTTGTTCGCCTTGGTTTGAATCGTATTCATTTCGCGTTCTTAGATGCCAGCCATACTTTTGAAGATGTGATCAATGAATTTAACTTCGTTTCATCAAGGCAAAAGCTAGATGATATTATCGTCTTTGATGATGTTACTCCTCAAACTTTTCCTGGTGTGGTCGAGGCTATTGAGTGTATTCGTAATACTCATCCCTACGATGTCGAGTACCTAAAAGCTGATGAGGCGCGTTGCTATGCAATTGCAACACGACAACGCTAAGGTTTTGTTTTTCGTAGAACGAAACTCACTCACTTAATATTTCTTAATTCTGGATATCCTCATGAAACTCTGTGCTTTTATGACCTACGGAGGTTCCCTTAAAAATTGGGAGCAGTCCGGAATTCTGGATAGAGAGTTAGCTATTTATCGACAGCATGCAAAGGTTGGGTGGGAAATTGATCTGATTTCATTTGGGAACAGTCCTGATGAAGCCAAAATTGCTGAGCGTTATCCATATTTTTCTGTTCACTATAATAATTTCGGAATACATCCACGCCTTTATTCTTGGGGTTTGCCGTTTATACATTCAAAAATACTAGCGGATTCGGATGTGTATAAAACGAACCAGACTTATGGTGCCCATGTTGCTCACAGGTGTTCTATGGTGTGGAAAAAACCAGTTGTTGTACGGCAGGGTTATGGCCATTTTGAGAACAGAAGCAAGGAGAAAGGTGTCAATAGCCGAGTTGCTAAACAGGCCTTTCGATATGAGCGGAGTAGTTTGCGTAGGGCATCTGTTTCAATTTTCACAACAGAGGAACTCGCAGAATCCTCTATAGCACGTCATAATTTAAATCCTGCAAAAGTTTGTATAATCCCGAACTATTTGATTCCTGAAATTTGGACGCCTGCTCATGATTTTTATGGAAGAGGTGAAAAATTCAAAGTTATTTATTTTGGTCGATTAAGTGAGGAGAAGAACCTTACTTCTTTGATTGATGCAGCCCGCAATCTCCCCGTTGAAATCCATCTTATTGGTGAAGGATCACTCAGAGATAAACTTGAATATCAATCAAGAGAAGCTGGCGTATTTTGTCAGTTCAGTGATCAAATGTCACAAGAAGAATTGCGAAACTCTTTGGCTCAGGCAAATGCCTTTGTTCTTCCTTCTCTTTATGAGGGGCACCCAAAAGCATTAATCGAAGCGTTAGCTTATGGGATACCTGTCTTGGCGGTTAATAGTCCAGGTATTTATCAAGTTGTAGGAGACAAAGATTTTTCAGTTAATGTTGATCCTACTATCGTTGGAATAAGGGGGGGCTTAGAAACACTTCTATCCTTATCAGAAAAACAGCTGGCTGAAATGGGGCGGAAAGGGAGGGCATGGGCAATGAATCAATTCTCCGTTAATAGTATTGCTGCTTCAGAGCAATCAATTCTCAAGGGGATCGCTAACAACTTGTGAAACTCTCGATAAATCTTTTCTGTATGGATTTTCCTAGAGTAATATAATAGTGACATTCTAATTTTCGATTCACCTAGGATGTCGGGAGCGTG
>NZ_LAQL01000023.1 GCF_001026905.1 Kiloniella spongiae | reverse complement strand
TGAGCCCTGAAAGTTCTTCCATTTTAATGTAGGTTCATTTCTTAGTATACGGTTTGAGAAGTATCCAAACTGAAGCATTGTTAAAGACAGGGTTTAATCCGAATGAAATAACAAGTAGACTACAAGGAAAATATTGGCCTGTTCTAAAGAGTTTTATTCAAATGGAATTGGTTTAAGATATTAGTATATGGCCGAATTTTAGTTCTCTTTATATTAGGTTGGAAATGCTGAGATTTACCCTTAAAGCTGCATGTAGTGGGATTCAAATTAGAAGATGGAAGAGACGAATAAGTTCACAGGGAGATATGAAATCATTGTAATAAAATCTAAAACTCGGCGTACTGACTCAAAGATAGTACCTGATTTAATTTTAACAATCTGTATAATAGCCGAGTAAAGTTAGGTATTATGGTGTTCGATCAGCTCAAGGTTTCAGTCGTATTGGCCGTTTATAATGCTGATAAATATATAGCTAATGCAATTGAAAGCGTGCTTTCGCAAACATTAAGTGATTGGGAGTTGTTGATCGTAAATGATGGCTCAACTGATAACTCTCTAAAAATTATTGAAAACTATGCGCTTCAAGACAATCGAATAATAGTAATTGAAAATTCACAAAATATAGGCCTTTCCCTTAGTCTTAATAAGGGTATTGATATTGCTAAAGGGCAATATATTGCTCGTATGGATGCTGACGATATTGCGTTATCTAATAGGTTGGAGCGGCAAGTCTCTTTCCTACAAGATAATCTTGATCATTATCTTGTAGGAGGCAATGCAACCTACATGGATGAATCGGGAATAGAAGCAGGTCAATCTAATCTACCGTTACATGATTGGGAAATTAGGGGGCGTTGTCTCTTTCATAATCCTTTTATTCATCCTGCGACGATGATGCGTGCAGATTTATTTCGTTCTAACTCGGGTATTCGTTACGATAGTAGTTTTGATACAACTCAAGATTGGAGACTTTGGATTGATTTTTTGAATACCGGTAAGGCCGCAAATTTAGCCGAGCCTGTTATAAAGCAACGTATACATGAAAACTCTGTTTCTGTTAAAAAAAGAGCGCAGCAGATTCAAAATAGCCTTCGTATACAAGAAAAGTATTGCAAGGATTTGCTTGGCGACACCTCATGGGACAAAGATTTTTTTCTTGAATTAAATACGGTTTTTCTGTCTGATAGAGCTATTGCAGATAAGCTTGGTCGAGACCGTGTAAAGGTATGCCATCAAGTACTAAGCTTTTCGGAGGAGATAAACGCGATGCTTCCAACTAGTTCTGTCAAGCCGACCACAGCATTTATTCTCAGACGCTGTGTCGTGATGGGGTTAATGCCGCCGATTAAAAATGGGTGGTCGAAGTTGTTTTTTCGAATTATGTCCAGAAGCTTAAGTTTAATTTGATATTTTGGAACTTCACTAGGCGCCTATGTTGGCAAGAGAGTTTTATGGGACTATATCGATCCAGGAAAGCCCATGCAGAACGGATTTTTAGAGAGTTTCAATGGCAGTTAAGAGACGAATGCCTCAATGAGCATCAATTCTCGAGCTATCGTCATGCACGGGGATTGTTTGAGCTGGATTAAACGAATCTTTCTCATATTAACCATAATCACACCAACTTGGAATTACCTAGTACAGTCCTGAAACAATTCATGGTAAAGCGCTTCGTATTCAGCGACACATGACTTCAGTGAAAAAGTATCTAAAGCTCTCTCCTTTGCTTTGGTTCCCATCGCACTCCGTAATTCTACGTTTTCCATCAACGCCTCAATCGCGTTTGCAAGAGCTTCAGGGCTTCGAGGAGGCACCACTAACCCCGTATGCCCATCAATTACAGCTTCAGCATTCCCTCCTACATCTGTAACAATCATGGGTAACCTAGCAAGCATCCCCTCTAAAACAGCATTAGAAAACCCTTCTTCGTGCGACACAAGCAAACCAATATCAGACGCATTCCACAGATCAGATACATCATCCCTCGCCCCAACAAAACACACTTGATCACACAGTTTATTCTCAAAAACAAAATTTTCTAAATCAGACCTTATGCCAGATGAATCATGTCCAACAATTATTAATTTCCAGTCATTTCGTGACAACATGGTGCATGCTTCAAGAAGATCATGATGTCCTTTATAGGGTATTAAATTGGCAACGATAGTTAAAATTAAGTCACTAGAATCTATTCCCATTGATTTCCTGATGTCTTGCCGAATAGATCGAGTTTTTTCAACGACCTGAACACCATTATAAATCAAGGCTAATTTAGCTTCATCTACTTTTTCATCCACCTTGAGTTCATCAATAATTTTTTGGGAGTTACCTAATATTTTATCCACTCTCTTGTGTAACCAAAACTCTAAGCTCCGAACAATTGGCCAATATTTTTTTTGATATAAATTTAAACTTCTGCGACTCATCAATTTTTTTGATCTGCGATGAAGTAAACTCACAGGCCCCATCAGTAAATAACTAGCCGGAAGAAAAAAATGGACACTATCCGGATTTCTGCGAAGTAAGAATTGATAGAAAGAAACGACAGATATAAAAAGCAAAATCGGCTTTAACAAAAAGGGTAGTTTCTTTAACAACATATTACAAGGCGGTGCATAAACCTCTACTCCTTGTTCTTCAAGAATAGTAGAGAGCTCCCCCTTACGAGAAAAACAATAGACAAAAGTTTGAAATTGGCTACGATCCAAAAGAGGTAACACGCTTACCAGATGTGTTTCAGCCCCTCCCCTATCTAAAGACCCTATGACAAAACATAGTTTCTTTATGTTATTCATTCAGTTTCAACCTCTACAAACATCATAAGGGAGTGTATAAGGTGCAAGAAATCATATAAAGACGAGAGCCAATATTTCCAGAATTTCATTTATGATTGCCCGACGATACTTTATTAACTTGGTTTAGTGGAATTAATATCAGACAGCCGAGTAATAGATTCATCATTTAAAATGGCTGAATACAAGGCATTATAATCCGAAACTGACCTATTAAGGGAGAATTTCTCTCTAACTCTTTTGCGGCCTTTTGCGCCCATTTCCATTCTTAAAGTTACGTTATTTAGAAGTGACCAAATTGCAAAAGTCAGCGCATTGCAATTCTTAGCAGGAACCACAAAACCAGTTTCCTCATCCAAGACCGCTTCAGCGTTTCCTCCTACATCCGTTACTATCATTGGCAAACCAGCTTCCATCCCCTCTAAAATAGCGTTTGAAAACCCTTCTTCATGTGAAACAAGTAATCCTATATCAGAGATTGCAAAAATTGCATCTACGTCAGATCTCGGCCCCATAAAAGTTATTTTTTCAGCTACCCCCAATTCACACGCCATAGCACGAAGGCTTTCACCTATACCATCATCACGCCCGACCACCAATAATTGCCAATTTTCTTTCCCCATCTTCTTGAGGGAAGCAAGAGCAAGGAACAAATCCTTGTGTCCCTTATAAGGAATAAGGTTCGCAACTATTGTCATAATAAGACAATCTTGACGAGGTCGAATCTCTTTGCGAAGTTCAATTAAATCTTGGTCCGTAATTTTTTTTGACTCTATACCATTATAAATCAAACAAACACGTTCTGGTGATGCTCCCTCCCCAAGCAATTGCTTTATCACATCTTTAGAATTACCCAGAACTGCTTTCATTCGTTTATGAAAAAATCGCTCCAGCTTGGCAACAACTGGCTTTCCAGTCATGTAATTGTTCTGGCTTCGTCGGCTCATCACCAAATTTCGTCCGAAAGATAACCACGAAATTGGAGCCCCTAACCAATAGCTTTCAGGTAGAAAAAAATGAATAATGTCCGGCCTCTTCATAAAATTATAAATCATTAACTGCAGTGATATCACGGCAAGCCTAAATATTCGAAATACAAAAGATTTAACATTAGTTCCTGACACGGGAACCCAAGGATAAATTAACTCCACACCCTTTTGTTCCATTTGCTCTGCTAGCGGGCCTGGAAAAGCCAACAAAAAAATCTTGATATTATACCCCAACAAAACAAGTTCAGGTAAAACCCTGAGAAGATGCAGTTCACACCCCCCACGCGATAAACTACCAATTACAATAAGTATTGTTTTTTTGTCAGACATTAAATAAGGAAAACATTTCAAACAAAGAAACCTAAGATGCACCACTCTCATCTACTAAAAGCATACACATTATAGTTGCTCTAGTAAATTGAAATAAAACAAATTATTAGATACAAGACCGTATAATTATCCATTGTATTTTCTAAGAATGCAAAAGCTTAGTTACCCCCTAAAATACTCGCAGATACAGCATCTTAATTTTATAGCTTCCCTTTGAATTGACAAAATCGCCCCTCCCGCATAGATTTCGCAAAATTACAGTGGCGAATCTTATGCAAAAAAATAAAAACACCAGCCTATACTAAGGACACTTAATGAGCTTTTCATCACTCAATTTCGTTTTGTTATTTTTACCAATTCTTAGCATCTCGCTTTTTTTCATTAATATCTTTAATATAAAATTATTAACGACACTTCTACTCCCCATTACAGTGTCCTTCATTTTCTATAGTTTGTCAGGAGTACAAAATTTAATTCTTCTCGGTGCATCAATTTTTTTAAACATAGCCTTAGCTAAGGCGCAAATATTATTGATAGATAAAAGTTCGAAGAAAATTTATCGCAAAATTGTGTTGTCAGCCTCATTAACTCTAAATCTAGGAATATTAGCGTATTTCAAATACTCTCTATTAAATGTTAATCCACTAACTATATCGCGGGATTTTAACACCTTTGAAGAGATGATACTCCCATTAGGCATATCATTTTATACATTCCAGCAAATAGCATTTCAAATTGATTGTTACTGGGCAAAAGTTAAAGAACTAAGCGTTGAAAATTATGTTTTATTTGTGAGTTTCTTTCCTCAACTCGTAGCAGGCCCAATAATGCATCATTCAGAAATGATGCCACAATTTGCGTACATAAAAAAATATGGCCTTTCATTTACTTCGTTTCGAGCCGCCCTTGCGTTGTTTTCAATAGGCCTATTTAAAAAAGTTGTTATTGCTGATAAAGTAGGCGCCAGTGTTGACTCTGTGTATACTCCTCTAGCCCAAGGGCATGATATTCCATTACTGGATGCTTGGGCGGCAGCTATTGGTTTTCCATTACAAATATACTTTGATTTTTCAGGTTACTCTGACATGGCCTGCGCTTTAGCTTTATTATTTGGAATAAAATTAACCTTAAACTTTAACTCTCCATTTAAATCCCTGAGTCTCATAGAGTTTTGGAGCACTTGGCACATAACCCTCATGAGATTCTTCAGAGATTATGTTTTCACACCTCTATCCTACAGGCTGACAAAATACTCAATAAAACAAAACTACAACACAATTGCATCCTTTCTTATCACGCTAGCCTTGCCAGTAATAATTGCCTTTTTATTAACAGGATTATGGCATGGATCAGGAACAACATTCTTAATTTTTGGAGGAATACACGGTTTAGCAATCTCACTAAACCACGCATGGAGATACTTCAAACTTCCATCTATCAACAAAGGTGTTAGCTGGTTCCTAACAATGCTTTTTGTTTGCATTTCGTTTATATTCTTAAGGGTCCCAGAAACAGATAGTTTAATAAAGATGCTACACTCATTACACTCTGGCGCTCTATATTTGCCTAGCCAATTTGAACCATTATTATCTAAAGTAGACACAATCAACCTTGTTTTTGGAGCAGGTACATTTGCATTCTTTGAGCATGGAATAATGATGTTTACAACAATGCTTATTGTCATAATCATCTGCCTTACACTTCCAAATTCGAATCAACTGATGAAAAATGAGAAAACTATTCTCAATTATCACGAATTACCTAATTCGTACCTACAATTTAACTATTCCAAACGGTGGGGATTTTTAATTGGCTTATCACTTGCAATTTCACTAATAGCCATGTCATTTAACACAGCAGACTTTATATATTATCAGTTCTAAATTATACTCTTGGACTTTACCATCATGCCCCAAAACTCAAAGTGGATTTTAATGGTGCTTATTGGTTTTGCAAGCATCACCATACCATTAAATGCCCTAGTTTTGATAGCTGATCCCTACAGTCAGTTTTCATTGCCTTCGAAATACACTTCAGGAATTTATAAAAAAATACGCTTTTCCGGGCCGGGACTTGCCCGAAATGCGAAGTACGAAATCGCTGTGTTAGGGGCATCTGCAGCCAGACCATATAGTCCAGAAATTATAGCTGAATTAACAAAGAAAAAAGCCATAAATCTAGCTATTGATGGAGGCACGGCATTCGAACAAAAATTAATGGCAGAGGCTGTCTTAAAACAAAAACCTTACGTAACAATTGTTTGGCAGCAAGCATGGTTGATTCACAAATGGCCAGAGAAATCTACTCGGTTGGGAACTAATAACTTTCCCTATGAACTATACACAAAAAACCCACTAAATATTGTTAAATATCTTAATAATCCCAAAAGCATTTACTTATCGATAAACTCTCTTCTGAATACAATCCCTCAGGATTTTACCAAAACCTTGGGTGTCACCCCCTGGGAAAAAAGAGTTGAAGTTGACGATTTAGAGAAAAACGTTCAGTACTACAAGGGTGTAGCATATAAAAAAGCACTATTAGAACACCCAATTCACAAACAAAATAAATTCAATCCCATAACATTTGATCGGCGCTTCGCTGCAAATGTAACATCAGTTGTAACCACGGCACCTGATGCAAGATTTATTTTTATATTGCCCCCATATCCTTCTTTAATGAATGATGTCTTCTTTAAAATATTCCCTAATGATATCAACTATATTACAAGACTTCGGAGTTCACTTGAAACTCTTACACGCACCTATAAAAACGTTACGGTTATTGATTTTCAAGATCGATCAAATTTTCTTCAAAATAAGCGTATGTATAAGGACTTACTCCATTTTAAAAACTCATATGCGAGCGTATTACTAGAAGAAGTATTCTCTAGAAGCAATATGTTAAGGAACTAACATGAAAAACTTTGAAATTATTGCCAACTTGTTAAAAGAGATTTGGCCTGAGCATCATGCAAAGTTAACATCAGAGATCTGTCAACTTTCTTCTGATGATGCTTTTCTACTAGATTATATTGCAGAAAAAATCATCTTGATTAAAAAAGATAAATTGAAACAAGCAATAAAGAATTATAAACAAACTTGTGCTGTTATTGTTCAGGAAGAAATTCACTTTCGTAGAACACAGTCCTATCGCTTAAAAACAGAACAACAAGCTGATACAGAAATATATTCCAATAGTAGTTTTATGGATATGTATCTTGACGGGCTTCTAATATCCCAGTTGTTCTGGAGTAATCACTTCAAAGTGTTTCAGTTTTTTTGTAGTAGTTTTCTCACTCAAATTTCTAAAGACGACACACTAAACAGGTTTGTTGAAATTGGCCCAGGGCACGGGCTATTTCTTTCTGAAATAGTAAAAAAATTACCTTCTAGAGAATGCCTTGGATATGATATAAGTGAATCAAGTCTTCGACACACCTCACAAGCCTTACAGAGTTTAGAATGCGCTGCCAATGTTCAACTCATAAATAAAGATATATACAACCTGCCAACTGATCAAAATTTTGATGCCATTATTTTAAGCGAAGTTCTTGAACATCTAGAAGCACCTCAGGAAATCTTAACTAAGCTGTCTCATCACCTCACACCTAAAGGTCTACTGTTTATAAATGTTCCGGTATGCAGTCCCGCTCCTGACCACATTTATTTATTTAAAACCCCTAACGAAGTGCAAGATATGATAACTTCCTGTGGGTTCCGTGTAAACGAAACTCGCTACTTCCCGATGACGGGATATTCTCTTGAGAGAGCAATAAAATCTCAAGCAACAATTAGTGTTGCGGCCATTTGTCAGCTTTCTACATAGCTTATTGAGGAAAATTATGACCATTTACGAACAGTTAACAGAGGTTTTTCGTGATTTTTTTGACGATGAACACTTAGTTGCCACACCAGAGCTATCATCAAACGATATTGCACTTTGGGATAGCTTAAATCACATCAGATTGATGATCGCCGTTGAAGCTGCATTTGGCGTAGAGCTTAAAACCGAAGAAATCACAAATCTAAAAAATGTAGGTGAACTTGCTAATATTCTTGAAAATAAAACACATTCATGAGCGAGAGTAATTGTGAATAAAATTGAAAATCAAGAATGGCTCCCAATTAAAGAAAACAATTGGCGAGAAAACGTTGCTTCAATAACCTCATCTGTAGAGAATAATTTAGCTGAACAGTTAATACACTTGGCACAGTATCGCTTAAACGAAACTGATTTAAATTATCTATGCAAATGCCTTAATAAAATTCGTAAAATTTCTAATGCAACGTTAAGAAATTTACTCTCTTTGAAGATATTTATAATTGGTGACCATACATTGAACCATATAATATCGTCGTTAGAAGCTACAGCTTTACGAAGAGGAATTAATCTCACAGTATCAGTAGCATCCTTTAATCAGGGAGTTCAAGCTGCTATAGACCCAAATTCAGAACTGAGAGCAGCAGATTTTGATATAATTTGGGTATTCAGTAACATTCATGAACAGCAGCTTTGTAATAATTCGAACAATAATAGCCCTTTTGGAGGACGAAGTGCTGCAAAGCAGATGATTGAGAAAATTAACTTAATTATCACAACCTTATCTAAGGAAAAGCCTAAAGCCACTTGTGTTTTGACCACACTCAATGCACCACTGGGTAGAACATTTGGCTCAATGGAAGAGATACTTGGAGACAGTAAGGCAGCAGCCATTAGAACAATTAATGATTACATTCGTACACAAAGCATGCCTTGTATTGATATTGAATATTTAGCTGCGACAGTAGGCATAGCAAATTGGTACGATCGAAAATATTACGATGTCGCAAAATATCCTTTTTCTCCCAAATACTTACCATTATTCTGCGATTATGTAGTTCGCATGTTTGCAGCTCTTTACGGTAAAAATAAAAAATGCCTTGTTCTTGATCTCGACAACACTCTTTGGGGTGGGGTAGTTGGTGATGATGGTTATGAACATATAGAAATAGGGAATGGAACACCAAAGGGCGAGGCTTTCCTCCGCCTTCAACAAACCATACTAGATTTGAAACAGCGGGGCGTAATCCTCGCAGTATGCTCTAAAAACAATCATCAAGTAGCTCTTTTACCATTTAAGAAGCGGCCTGAAATGCTGTTAACAGAGGATGATATTTCTATTTTCATCAGTAATTGGCACGATAAAGCTACAAATATCAAAGGCATAGCAGAAACCTTATCAATAGGTTTAGATAGTATTGTGTTTTTAGATGATAATCCAGCGGAACGGGAAATTGTTAGACAGAAACTACCAACAGTATCTGTAATTGAACTCCCCGATGACCCTAGCCAATATGCTGATATTCTGCTTATGGGAGGATGGTTTGATATATGCAGCTTTACTAATGAGGATTCTAACAAAACACATCAATACAAAGAAAATGAACAGAGAATTAATGCTTCTAAAGAGCACGTAACAATTGACAGCTATTTGAAAAGCCTTTCCATGACTTTACAAATAGACACAATATCAGACAAAACATTTCAACGTACAGTACAGCTGATAAATAAAACTAACCAATTCAATATGACAGCCCAACGATATAGCGAAGCCCAAATATCAGAGCTCATGAGAGATGATCGGTATACAATTATTGTTGCTTCACTTCATGACAAGTTCGGTAGTAATGGGATTATTTCAGTAGTTATATGTAAACATGAAGGAAAAACACTTATTATTGAAAATTGGGTAATGAGTTGCAGAGTACTTAAAAGAGGCGTTGAATATGCGTTAATTAATGAGATTACACGACTTGCTAATACAATGAACATTGAGAATATTACTGGTTATTTCAAGGCGACAAGTCGGAATGACTTAGTATCAACTTTCTATAATGACATGGGCTTTATCATGTCTTCAGCTGAGATTACAGCTGATAGAAATATACAAGAATGGGTTTCCATCCCCGCTCAAATTGGATCATTAAAACATTTTATTAACATAAACTCATCTATCAAATAATGATGACTAGCTTAAGTATGACAACTCACAAAAAAATAATAATTAAGTCTGAGGATGTAGAAAATTTCAGCAAATTATCAGGTGATGTCAATCCTATCCATATTGATAAAGAGTATACTAGGCGTACCTTTTATGGACGCCCTATTGTGCATGGCGCATTAGCAACAATTAGATGTCTTGGTGAACTCCTATATCCAAAAATAGCAACAACCCATATTCAGCTTATTAACATAAACTTTAAACAGCCTGTTTTTTGTGATGAAGTCTGTTTTTTAAAACAAACTACATCGCAAAATAAGATTCGGTTTGAACTCTGCGATAACACACAAACTTTGATAAGTGCTTCTCTAACTCTAAAAGATACTTCTATTCCATCACTAAATAATACCACTGACCTACTCCCTCCAACAAACAACTTCTCCGTCAACTCTCACTCTCATAATCCCAATGAAATGGATGAAATTCAGATAACAAAATTTTACTCTTCATCACCTCCACCATTCAACAGTCATTTTCTTAACAATCTTCAAGGGAGCCTTTCTACACCAATACCAATACCTCTTTTGTATGCACTGTGCGGTTCGAGCTATTCCGTAGGGATGCGATGCCCAGGATTATATTCCATTCTTGCCAACCTAAAAATTCAATTTGGTGATATTGAAACAAGTCAGAACTATCACTGCCGCTCGCTCCTTTTTAGGCACAATATTGTTAAGTTAGAAATGAAACACTCACATTTTTCAGCTACCATTGACGCTTTTTTTAGACCTAAACCACTTATCACAACAAATTTTGAAAAAGTTTTGAATGTAACACCTCACCTTACAGATAAAAAAAGGAGCCTTGTTGTTGGAGGCAGTCGCGGCATAGGTGCTTTAGCTGTTAAACTTTTAGTAGCATCAGGCTTTAAAACTGTTTTCACTTTTGCTCAAAGTGAAGGAACTGCATCAGAGCTTGCCAAGAATATTAAAGCAAATGGCTATAGCGTTGAATATCAAAAACTTACAATTTCAGAGAAAAGCAATGTGCCACTTGCCTCTATTAAGGGTGCTCCATTTGATATCTTATTATATTGTGCAACTCCTCCATTAGTTTTTAATCATGGGAGCTGGGACGAAGCACTATACCAAAAATATTACCACATGTACGTAAATGGATTAAAAAAATTACTTCAAATCAAGAATTCAAGTTTACTAACAAAAGGAGCAACCGTTATTATACCTTCAACACAGGCAATCAATGAAAAAACACCAGGTCTTAATGAATACATTAGAGCAAAAGAACAGGCAGAAAAAAAACTGTCCACATTCTGTTCAACTAAACACTGGAAAATAAGAATAAAACGCTTACCTATACTCCCTACTGATCTCACCAATCGTCCTGGAGCGGTTTTTAATAATGACGAAGTAAAAGAGGTTTGTTCACTACTTGGTATTCAAGGTTTGGCCAGAGTTAATCCGACATTTTATGCTAAATAAGTATTGCATGTTAAAGAGTTATCTCTTTTCTTTGTTACTCATTTTGTGTGCTCACTAACAATGTAGTAGCAACTAATGACAATGGGTCCTTCGATGTCTGCCCCTAACTATTAACTTATTAGGCTCAGGACCTATTAATTTTAGGGATTCCCTTTAGCTCTG
>NZ_LAQL01000022.1 GCF_001026905.1 Kiloniella spongiae | reverse complement strand
TGATAATACCACCAACAACTCCATTATTCTGTTCAACAACATCGCCAAATCCGCCGATTTGATTACCATCGTCATCGCGGGTAAACAGCACGCCGTTGGTATCACCGTGGAGGGTGTCATTTCCGTCGCCGCCGTCTAGTTGGTCGTTGCCCAGGTCGCCATGGAGGGTATCATTGCCCTGCTCGCCTTTGAGCAGGTCATTGCCGTCACCGCCCGAGAGGTTATCAATCCCCTCGCCGCCTTCCAGCAGATCATGGCCTCTGCCACCATCCAGCGTATCATCCCCAGCATCGCCGTAGAGAGAATCATCGCCGTCACCCCCGTGCAAGGTATCGTTGTCATCCCCGCCGGAAAGCACGTCACTACCCGTGCCTCCATCCAGCGTATCGTTCCCGGCATAACCTTTTAGATCATCATTCCCGCCATTGCCTTCGATAACGTTATCCCCGTCATCCCCGGCCAGACGGTCACCAAATATGGATCCTTTAAGGTTTTCAATATTTGTTAAGGTATCATTGACGGCTTCATCACCGAGCAATCCTAATTCGTACGCCAAGGCACCCTGATTTTCGAGGAAATTGACCTTGGTTCCATTAGAACCATAACTCCCGACCTGCAGGTCTAGTCCGGCAATCCATTCGTAACCACGAATGGCTGTGTTATTGATAACGATAATTGTTGCGCCACTATCTTTATCGTAAGCCAGAGAAACTGTTACAAAGGAAGAGCTTGCGACGGCTTCTTTAAACTCTGCTTCTAGACTGCCGTCAGCTCTGTAAAAACTGATCACTGCCTGATCATTGATCAACTCGATATTCAGATAAGGTATCTGGCTTGGTGTGATCTCACCGTTAGATAAATCATGGACAGCGCTAAACAGAATACCGCCTTCAGAACTTTCATTACTCCCAAGTTCTATGGATAAATTCGCCAGTAACCAACCACCCGCAATTGCAACAGCATTGGAATAGGCAACAGAAAGCTCGGTTCCCATATGGTTCGCCTGCTTTTTGTTATCCGGGTTTATAACGATATTTCCGGAGAGCTTATTCAGGTCAAGCTCAGCATTTACATCCTTGTATTGGCGACCTCCACCGCGCTTTAAATCAACATCAACACCAAAGAATGCGGTTTCATAATTTGCAGTATCAATACCTGCGCCACCATCGATAACATCCGCACCAAGATCTCCATTGATAATGTTATCACCAGCATCCCCGATCAGTGTATCGTCTTCATAAGATCCATGGATGTTTTCAATATTGCTTACTGTATCGCCCTCGGCATCACCACCCGTTGCTGTGCCAGTAGCCAAGTTAACGGTTACAGCATCTTCAGAACCTTCATAACTGACAGTATCGACACCCGCACCGCCATCAATGGTATCTGCACCTGTGCCGCCAAGCAGATAATCATCTCCGCTTTGGCCGGTAAGGATATCATCACCATCTTGACCAAATAGGGTAGATCCACTTTCTCTTGCGGTTAAATTGTCTCCGTGGCGAGATCCAAGAACTTTCTCAAATCCACTAATGGTATCGCCTTCGGCGTCTCCACCTGAAACTGCGCCTGTTTCCAAATCAACAGTAACACCCGCATTTGATGAATCATAAGAAAGAGTATCATCACCTTTCCCCCCAGCGAGAGTATCGGCCCCGGCACCACCTTCGAGGATATTATCCTCATCGCCACCAACAAGATTATCCGCATGGGCCGAGCCAATAATGTTTTCAATCGAAACAAGAAGGTCATCAGTCGCATGACCACCAGATACTGTTCCGGTTTTCAAATCAACCTGTACAGCTGCATTTGATGAACGATAAGAAGATGTATCTGAACCTGCGCCGCCGTTTATATAATCACGACCCGCCATACCTTCGATAACATCATTACCACTATTCGCATAAAATGCGTTACCCGCATCACTTCCCGTAAACGTATCGCCGTTGGCAGACCCGATAACACCCTCAAAGTTAGTAAAGGAATCACCCTCTGCATCACCACCAGAAAGGGTTTGATCTGCCAGATTAACCGTCACCCCTTCCCGAGAAGCATAGTAAGATATATAATCCCATCCTGCGCCACCATCCAGGGTATCAGCACCAGCACCCCCTTCGATAACATCGCGACCGGAACCGCCCGTTATGGTGTCATCACCACCACGTCCTTCGATGGCCGTGTTTGTTGATCCACTATTGGTAAAGGTGTCATCTCCGACATTACCAACGGCATTTTCAACTTCAATAACATTTAAATCCAGCGTTACAGCTTGGCCATTTGTGACATAGACCCAGTCATCCCCTTCACCAGCACGAATATCTTCCTGACGATCTTCAGCATCAATATAAAGCCGATCGTCTCCTTTACCGCTTGATAGAGTATCTGCACCCTGTCCTCCGACAAGAATGTCATTACCATCACCAGACGTTAACCTGTCATCTCCAGCCCCTCCAGAAAGGATGACAGCTTTTTCGCCTGCATAAGAGAAATCATCATTTCCAATATTACCAATAGCCGATTCAATATTGGCTTCAGCAAGATCCAGTGAGACGCCCTCAGCTCCTTCAACGAGAGCCGTATCATATCCATCACCGCCATCAACTTTTGTATCACTGACATCGATGAACAGATTATCATCACCTGCTCCACCGTATAATTCATCAGAACCTCTGCCGCCAATAATCCAGTCGGAACCACGTCCGCCCTCTAAAAAGTCATCACCTGCTCCACCAGAAAGCAGTATATTCTTTTCCGTATCACCAGCTCTTAATCTATCTGAATATTCCTTGCCATAGACCGCATCCACATCAAGTTCAGTGGCATTCAGGTTAGTCTCCACACCACCTCGTGCAATATATTGTGCGAATAGCTTTCCAGTGGCTTCTATCCTTGTACCCTTATCATCGCTATCTATTTTTACGCCTGTCGCGCTCGCTTTGAGCAGAAGATCAGCAACAAGCGAGGTTGATCCGTCAAATCTGGTTAACGAGGTCGTACCAAGGAATTTATTATCGCCAACTGTTTGTTCTGTTTTATCAATCGTTAAATCAATTGATTTTATATCCCAATCGGCGAGGGATTTAAGCTCTCCCTCGTTAACTTCACCATCCTGATTGAGATCTTGCCAGATTTTAACCTTGTCAAAATCAGTATCCTGATTATCAAGGACACCATCATTGTTACTATCGAATACCGTAGCGAGTGCCTCTAGGTCGGTATCATCTTCTTCGGTTTGGTTAGCAACTAGCAGTTCATTACCGACAATTTTACCGTCAAGATTAAGGTCCGTAACGATAAAGCCATCTTGGGGACCAACCCAACTGACGTTTTCTTTGTAACCATCGGACGTTACATCAAAGAAAACACTGGACTCACTCAAATTGACAGAAGAAATTTTCCCATCATTATTGAGGTCCACCGCTATTGGAACAGATGGAGTGTTATTGCCCTGTCTATCGGTTTCACCATAACCACTATAGCCATCGCGATCAGGATCATTAGATCTGTCAAAGCCGCCAAATTGAGGCCCATCATTACTTTGGGCATCATTGTCTTCATTTGTTATCGGGGGGGTGTCAGAAGGTCGATCCGGAATATTGTCAGGTTTAGGTTCAGGCTTAGGTACATCAACTACATGACCAGCACCAGGATCATAAGAGTCACCGTAATCGCTATAACCTTGCCCCTGTGGGTCATCAGATTTATCGAATCCTCCAAAATCACCATCATTAGGATTCTTAGTGTCATCCCCACCGCCAAGATTATCTGGGCTATTCCCTAAATCATCATTATTGGCTGAATCAGCATCTGTACCAGTTGGCGGATTTGAAGTATCGTCATTTGAATTATCAGGCTGACCGGGCCGAGGGTCTTTATCCCCCTTTTCATTTCCACCAAACTTATCAAAGAAATCATCTAAAGCTTTTTCTGCACCACCTTTGATATTGTCAAATGTTTCACTACCCGATGCAAAATAATATCCGACGGCACCAACAACACCACCAATAGCTCCACCAATGACTATCCCTAATGGGCCACCTAAAGTTCCAATTGTTGCACCAATTTTAGCTCCTGCAGCAACAGCACCTAATCCAGCTGCAAAATCAACAGCTTCGACCACAGCTTTTGCCGCAGTTTTTGAGACATCTCCAGTTTCACTCGCTGTTCTATAAACAGAATGAATTTTAAAAGCGCCATCAATAAATCCAACTTTTTTACCAACGCCTGCTGCAATTTGTCCAATTTTTGCCAAAGGAGCCGATTTGGAACTTGTACTAATTGTATCTGTAAGTACATCGAAGTTTTTAGTTTCGAGAAGTTCGCTAACTTTCGCAATTTTCTGCTTTCCTAAAAGATTTTCTGCTTGTTTATAATTTGTTGCAATACCTACAACGGCTGTATTTTGAACAACATCTGAAACTACTCCCACAGCGCCAACAGTACGTTCAAGAGCTTTGATTGCATTTTCTGCAGGATCTTTCTGAGTCGTATTATTTTCACTCATACGCCATTCCCCCTACTTTTCGAGCGCTCTTTAAGGATAAATTCGTTTATTGTTAATATTGAAATAAATGGAGTAAACGGAATTAGTAATATGAAAATTAGCGAAATATAAAACGAAACCACTAAGTAATAAAAGAAGCGATAAACTTCGAATAAATTGTAAAAAACATCATCCGCCCCTCCATAAAATATAGCTCCAGAGCCTATTGCCATAACAAAAATGCCGAAATAAATTAGAGAGAGGTATTTCACTAAACCCCAAATAGAACTTTTTTTGCCACTACCAAAACATACTGATTTCAAGAGAGACAAAGTATATTTGTCTTTAAATTTTCTTTTAATAAACGGCCACTCATAAAAAAATGACCTAACAATAAAAATACATGTAAAAAAAAGACACAATGTATGAAATAAAATATAGTCATTTATAATGTTTAAATTTCTATTATATTCCTCATCTTGCAATGATAGTATTTCTATCCAACTCACTTTTATTTCTTCAAAAAAAGCAGTGTTATAAAAAAATTGAGATGATAGAATATGAAAGAAAATAATCGAAAATATTGCACTCAATATTGGTGATGAGATTAATATTTTAGACAACATTAATTTATGTTTTTTATTCAAAACAAATATCTTCCGAATCAATAAAAAAATTTATTAATAAAATCACTAACCTTGCGCTTGGCTACATACAACCGTATGCACCCATGACGTGTACACAGAAATACATGACACAATAATGTCTCAATGGTCAATCAGGGTTAACAGAAAATTAACAATCATCTTCATACCGAAGAAAGAGTACAGACAAATCACTCGGTAGTAACACTCTCTCTGTTTACAGATTTTCTAAACAAACAACGCAATCCAAACACAAAAAATGCCTCCATACTATCAAACCCAGAGTTTGAATGATTTCCCACGTTTATTGAAGTTATTCCAAGGCCATTTCAAGCGACAAGAGGCGTATAAATCTCTTCTGAAATACAGCTTTTTCAAAATTACATATAAGGCTTTTGGACATAAAAACTCAAAAACCACGCTACCAGTCTATCCAATTGATAACATGATATACTTTCATCAAAACTACATATTTCAAGCCAAATGGCCATTTTCCTATATTATGGAAACTGGATAGCACTATCGAATGGATGACGCTTCAGATTATATATGTACAAATAATGTAATCCCGGCACGCAAGGGAAGAAACAATGAGTGATGTAGATATCGTTATTAAACCGCGTCAGCATCAAGAAAAACCGGGACGTATAGAAGTTGTTGATGCATGATTTATCTTTATTGATAGGATCACACATTTATTCAGACGGGAGAGTTCAACTTGAAGAATATAATGAACTACAAGGGATATGTAGGGTCTGTCCAATTTAATGAAGAGGAAAAAATCTTACATGGCCAGATCAAATCTATTCGCTCTTTGGTGAACTACGAAGCCTCTAATATTGAAGACTTAGAGGCAGCTTTTCGTGAAGCCGTAGATGATTACCTTGAACTTTGTGAACAGGAAGGCAAGGAACCGGATCAACCTTTTCAAAGGCACAGTAAGTAAGTTGAAAGATACTCCCTTTTATTTAGTGAACTGAGTTCACACCCTATAAAAATGGACTGAGTACCTTATTTTCCACAACAGAATCTGATAAAAAAACGGACTAGGCATTTTCTCTAATTATATGATTCTCAAACAACATATCCAGTCCATTTTTTTAAAATTCACGTACATTATTTGACAGCACAACAATGGGTAAGCCCTCCAGATCAGGACGAAAAACCCGTTCGCAAGAGGCGTAGAAGTTATTTACATCAACCAAGGCAATCCACTGAAGGTGATCAAGGAATTTGTCATGAGAAGGGATATTACCAGAGCTATTGTTCCTCATCGCAGGTCAATCCAGTTTGGTGATCACATTCGTCACCACACCCCAGATTTGCAGATCCTGCTCCTTCGAAATTTTGATCGGGTGATATTTAGAATTTTCCGGACACAGTTGAATTTTCCCGCCGCGATCATACAGACGCTTCACCGTCAATTGGCCGTCAACAACAGCAATAACAATCTTGCCATGTCTTGCTTCTATTGATCGATCGACAATAAGCATTCCCCCGTTATTAGCGAGCTAAGTGACGGAACGAACTTTTCACTTTCTGCAGGAATGACTTATGTTGTCTCAGACGATTTAAGCTCGCACAGATCAGTAACTAAGCATGGCGTAAAACTACTCATCATTGATGGAGACCTTCTCAAAACCAACCAAGTGCCTGAATAACAAGATTATTTTTGCGTCTCAGATTGTTGCTGACCCTTACCTAGCTAGATACAGTTAAATTATCCTGATTACCAAAGCTAATATAAGACCATAGAGCTGCTGTTAGTAAATAATGACATAAAAATACTCCAACCTCACCGCCGTACATAATTTAGATATTAGTTCATAACTCGGACTGTCGATTCAGCATCAAAGAAATGCGTCGTATTGGGCTTTGCTGAGAAATGAAGCGTTTGACCAATTGAAGTACTCGGAGGGACTTCCATCTTCGCTGTAAACTCGGTTCCTGTACCGGAAACCAAATAAGCCAGTGCGTATTCACCCAGTTGTTCGATCAATTCAAGCTTTCCAGATACAACAGCCTCATCCTTAGCCGAAAGGATCAAGTGTTCAGGACGAATGCCTGTGATATGTGTCGTGGGTGTGTCTGTTACCAAGTCATTCGATGCAAAGAAGTTCATCTTTGGACTTCCAATAAACGACGCGACAAACTGGTTCGCTGGATTGGTGTAGAGCTCAATAGGTGACCCGACCTGCTCAATAACACCATCACGTAAAACAACAATTTTATCAGCCAAGGTCATCGCCTCTACCTGATCATGTGTCACGTAAATCATCGTTGTCCCAAGACGTTCATGCAGTCGAGCAATTTCTAAACGTGTTTGTACCCGTAAAGAAGCATCAAGGTTAGAGAGGGGTTCATCAAACAAGAACACTTCCGGGTCGCGAACAATTGCACGTCCAATGGCAACACGTTGACGCTGACCGCCAGAGAGATTCCTTGGACTACGATCCAAGTAATCTGTAATTTGCAAAATCTCTGCCGCCGCCCTCACCCGTTCATCAATTTCTGCAGCAGGCGTTTTTTGCTGCTTTAACCCAAAGCTCATATTTTTATAAACACTCATGTGTGGATACAAAGCGTATGTTTGAAATACCATTGCTACGCCTCTCTTTGAGGGAGCAACATAGTTTACAACCTGATCACCAATAGACACAGTCCCAGACGTAACGTCTTCCAGCCCGGCAATCATTCGTAGCAACGTCGATTTACCACACCCTGATGGCCCGACAAAAACAACAAATTCGCCATCATCTATTTGTAAATCTATGCCGTGCATCACCTCAACATCGCCATATGATTTACGCAAATTATTAATCGTTACGCCAGCCATACTCGCTCCATCTCATATATTTTATCTTTAAGGGTCACTACAAATGCAGGATGATCATTTGGAATATCACCCCAGAGTGCGCGCGATGTTACAAAGTCATCTAATGCACCCGGCTGTATGAGCGGTTCAAGCTTATGCCAATTAGGCTCGTTGTAGTGAATGCGAAGCTTACCTTCTGTATTCAGACGGCAGAAAATGTACCAGCTCGCAATTGAGGCAATTCCAAAGTACGGTAACCGTCGGGCGGCGAACGCCCCTTGCAAAGTAGGGTGTATAAAAATTGGAAATTTTAAAAACCCATCAGCACATATTCGTTCGATCGTATCGCTAATAGATGCATTCTTAAAACGGGCGATAATTTCCTGTAGGTAATCATTTTTGTCGAAGGGCGTATTTACTTGCAACGCAGGCAAAACTTCATGTTGCTCATAGCCATTAAAATGAGCAAACAGATCTGGATCAGCCATCGCTTGATCAAAGGTTTTAAACCCTTTCAAGGCAGCAAAATACGCGAGACAGGTATGACCTCCATTTAGAATACGTATTTTTGTTTCTTCAAAGTGGTCAATATCAGATTCCAATTGAACACCAACACGCGCTAAATCCGGCATTGTGTTCGCAAAGCGATCTTCCAATGCCCATTGTATAAATTCTTCTGCCATAACCGGCACGTTAGATTGTTCACCAAATAAAGAGGTCGTTTCTGACACCAAACCTTCCGTGCTGCGTGGTGTGATACGATCGACCATAGAACATGGGAATGTCACGTTCTTCTGAACCCATTGAGCTAAATCATGTCGTTTCATACAATGTAAATAACTCGAGAAATTACGTTCCAATATTTTGCCATTTTGACGCATATTATCGCAACACAGGATGCTCAAGCCGCCAACATCTGCATGGCGACGGAGTTCCAATGCACGCATCAAATAGTTATAGACTGACACCCCCCGGGATTGATTTTCTATTTCATCCGCAATGATCGGATCCGCACTATTCAGACGCCCTTCGTCATCCAGGTAATAGCCACTTTCTGTCACTGTGATCGTGATCATTGTCACGCTTGGCAGCATAAGTAACTGCTCAGCCTCTTCAGCTGATCGCGCCCAGTCGCAAAACTTAATATGAGATCTCACACGACGGAACTTCACATCACCTTCTGGAGATATCGATTTGAGAATATATCCTGATCCATCAAAACTGTGCTGTGCGAAACTTTCGCTGTCTTCACCACGAATATTGACTGCAGCAATTCCCCAACGCAGATCATTCGTAGCCTGTATATAATCATCAATGTATTGCGCTTGATGAGAACGATGGAAAGCCCCAAAGCCAAGATGGACAATACCTACATCACAAAGCTCTGGGTTATAGGTCGTTTCGTACAGAGCTTGAGAGGAACATGCAGTCATTGCATTTCCCTTACCTGTGGGGCCAACTCTTTTTGCGCTATTTGGCGATATTCGGAAGGCGTCATATTTTTCATTTTAAGAAAATGTCGATTGAAGTTTGCAAGGTTTTGAAAACCAACATCAAAGCATATGCTTGAGACCTGATCATTGGTTGCATAAAGCATGCTGCAAGCTTGCCCAATACGAATACGATTTACGAATTCAACAAAGGTATGCCCCGTAACAGATTGGAAATTACGCGAAAATGTCGTTGGCGACATCGACGTCATATCGGCGGCTTTTTTCACTGAAATTTCATCCGCAAAATTATTAACAATGTAATCAATAACTTTGCCAATACGCGCTTTCTTACCTCCCTCTGGCTGCATCAATTTAGAAACCGACAAAGTAGTTTTATTACTGTTTTTATTAATCAGAACCAGGAATTGCAGCAAAGCCACGACACGCTCGACACCTCTGAGTTCTCGTATCTTTTCCATCTGCAAAATCGCTGTCTTTGGATCAAAACCGACAAATTCAATACCGGATTGAGCAAGATCTAACATGGGTTTCAGTTCTGTGAACTCTGGAAAGGCAGTCATTATCGCATCCATACTGGACTGCCTGAACTGGACCAGCATATCCCGGATTGGAACTTCTTGTGCCCATACCTCATCTGTAATCCAGTTATGCGGCAAGTTCGGCCCTGTAAGATACAATGCACCAGGCTTGAAATCGCCAATATAATCACCAACAAACGCTTTACCCCTGGTCTCTGTAATCAGATGTAATTCGTATTCCCGGTGACTATGCCAACGACATAATTCGCTGGGCCATCCATGTTGCAAGTAGCGAATACTTTCGCGGCTACGATCAACAATTTCGATTTCAGGTTGGATAATAGACATGGTGCTACTTCACCGCCCCAAAAGTTAAGCCCTGGACTAACTGTTTCTGGCAAAGCCATCCAAAAACGACAATGGGCGCACATGCCAATGTGGCAACAGCAGAAAGTTTCGACCAAAACAAACCTTCCGGGCTGGAAAAACTTGCAACTAATGCTGCCAGGGTTCCCGCTTCTGATGAAGTTAAATTAATTGCCCAAAACGCTTCGTTCCAGCACAAAACAACAGATAAAAGCGCCGTAGAAGCAATTCCGCCCCATGCCAGAGGCATCACAATCTGAGTGATTTCGTTCCAAGTGGATGTACCATCCATTCGCGAAGCTTCTAATATTTCCTTTGGAATTTCCCTAAAATAATTAAACAGGATCATCATAATAATCGGCAGATTTATCAGAGCATAAATAACAACCAGAACAATTTTTGTATCCAGTAACCCCAATTTTTGTGACAGAAGATAAATTGGCAAAAGAACCCCAACCGCGGGCAGCATTTTGGTGGATAACATCCACAATAAAATATCCTTGGTACGTCTGGTTGGACTAAAGGCCATTGCATAGGCAGACGGGATCGCAATCAACATCGCCAAAGCAGTTCCACCCAGGCTGGTCACCACACTGGACCAAGCATATTGCGTATAATCTGTTCGTTCTTGGATCAAAGTATAATTATCCAATGTTGGCTCAAAAACCAATAATGGCGGGATTGCAATTGCCTGGAGTTCGGTTTTAAAGCTTGTCAAAACCATCCAAAAAATCGGAAAAAAGAACAGGATCGCCACCAACCACGCCCCCGCGACAGCAAACCGGTTTTTCCATTCAAGAATTTGTTTATCAGTCATCACTACACCATCAAATTCTTGCCAACAGCACGGATCAAAAAGATCGCGACAATATTGGCTAATATCACGGCAAAAACGCCTCCCGCAGATGCAACACCAACATCAAATTGCAATAGAGCTTGTGCGTAAATCAAATAGGCAATGTTTGTACTTGCCGTACCTGGGCCGCCAGATGTGGTTACAAAAATTTCTGCAAAAATCGATAAATGAAAAATCATCTGTATCATCAGAACAATCGCGATCGGGCGGGCGAGGTGCGGCAAAGTCAAATTCCAAAATTGCGCCCAAAACCCTGCTCCATCTAATGTCGCGGCTTCTTTTTGTTCCTGATCTTGAGATTGTAAGGAAGTCATGAAAATAAGAATGGCAAAAGGCGTCCATTGCCAACTCACAATAATGATGACGGATAGTAACGGATATACAGTCAACCAATCGATAGGTTCTGCCCCTACAGCATGAGCGATAACGGCAAACAGACCATAGATCGGGTTCATCATCATGTTTTTCCAGACCAAAGCATTGACCGTTGGCATGATAAAAAAAGGCGAGATAAGCATCACACGAACAATGCCACGCCCTCGAAATGGCCGATCAATCAAAATTGCAATCGCAAGTCCCAAAACAACGGAAATACACAGGACAGAGCCGACCAAGACTAATGTGTTCAAAACAGCTGGTGGAAAAGCTGCATCGGTTACAAAGAACTCGTAATTTGAAAGTCCAACAAATCCGGTACGCTCAGGGTATAAAAGATTATAGCGAATAAGCGAGAAATAGATCGTCATCGACAAGGGCACAATCATCCACATTAAAAGAACGATAATGCTGGGTGCCTGTAGTAATCGTACCAGAGTTCTATTCATGGAAATGATCCTGATAGGAGAGTTAAAAAAGGGTAGATTTCTCTACCCCGATTTAATACGGCTACTCTCGTACTAGTAATAACCCGCTTTTCTCATTTCACGGTCTGCCGCCGCTTGTGCATTTTCCAAAGCTTCTTCCACAGAAATATCGCCAGCTAACGCAGCAGTCATTTGTTGACCAACGGCTGTACCAATTGCCTGAAACTCTGGAATAGCAGCGAATTGAACACCTATATATGGTGTTTTGTCTTGCGTTGAATTCGATGGATCTGCAGATAAAATCGCTTTTAGTTCGGCCTCATCAAAAGTTGCTGCTTCTTTGAATTTAGGATTGTCGTATGTTGATTGGCGCGTCCCCGTTGGAACTGCGGCCCAACCATTAGTTTCTGCAACCAGTTCAATGTATTCTTTGGATGTCGCCCATTCCATGAACTTCATAGCATCAGCTTTTTTCTGGGTTCCGGAAGGAACAGCCAAAGCCCATGCCCATAACCAATTCGCACCACGTGTTGTGACTGCTTGTGGTGATTGCGCGAATGCCATTTTATCCGCAACTTTAGACTGGCTTGGATTTGTCACGAAAGACGCAGCGATTGTTGCATCAATCCACATTCCACACTTGCCTTCGTTCGTCAAAGCAAGGATTTCATTAAACGAATTACCCGCTGATCCCGGCGGTCCATATGCTGTAAGCATATCTACATAAAAGTTAACAGCATGATTCCATGCCGGGCTATCCAGATCAGGTGTCCAATCTTCGTTAAACCATTTCCCACCAAAGCTATTTGCCATGGTTGTTAGGAATGCCATGTTATCGCCCCAACCTGGCTTGCCGCGTAAACAAATACCGTACTGACCTGCATCGCGATCTGTCATAGCTGCCGCGGCGTCTTTTACATGCCCCCATGAAGGATTATCAGGCATGGTCATACCCGCAGCATCTAACAGATCCTTACGGTACATAATCATTGATGATTCACCGTAAAATGGAGCTGCATATAAATTACCGTCATGTGATAGGCCGCCGCGCATCGCAGGTAAAATATCATCGACATCATACTCAGCACCAAATTCCAATGCCTCCAACCAGCCGCGTGAGCCCCAAATCGGTGCTTCGTACATACCGATTGTCATCACATCAAACTGACCGCCCTTTGTCGTAATATCCGTTGTAACACGCGACCGAAGCGTACCTTCGTCTAATGTGACCCATTTCACAGTGATACCAGGATTGGCTTCTTCGAACTTAGGGGTAAGTTTTTGCATTTCGATCATGTGACCGTTATTTACCGTTGCGATCGTAATTTCATCTGCAACTGTAAAAGATATCGCTGACAGACTTAATATCATACCCATTGCCGTCGTGCGTAAATACTTCATGTGTTCCTCCCAGAAATCACGTTTGAAGATAAAAGCTGATTTTCTATACTGCAAAGGATGCAACAAAGCTGCTAATACCATTTGATCAACAAAAGATACTATTTATACATATTTTAGCATTAAAATGAATTTTACAGTACAAAAAGTATATTTCAAAAAATTATCATCCATGAAGGAACTGCACAGCGTGAAAATTTTCTCATTCGAATTACCCTGCTATTTAGCAGGTTATATTCCTGACTAGTGCTACCTCAAAAGACATAATATTCAATAGCACGCGAGATATTCAATAGCTGGCGAGCGGATTGATGAGTCAGTTAAATGATCGTGTTTCTCTTAAAGTCAAACAAGAACCTAATCAAATTAGGTGTTTCATTCTAAAGCTCAAACTTATACTCTATTAAGACTTATGATCCGTAATTAGAGCTTCAAGCATGTCAGATATTTTTGTAAATTGCCGAATTGAAACAGACCGGATGATTATACGTCCCTATGCAATGGAAGATGCTTCCTCTCTACAAAGGATCGCGTCTGATCCCAAAGTTTTAGAGTACTTGCCTGATGATCCTCTCTCTGACGAAGAGATAAAAAATATCATCATCTGGTCGATTGGCTGTCATAAAAGCAATACAAAAGAAAAGCTTCACAAACTCAACCTTGCAATCCTGTCAAAAGAAACAGAGCAGTTGATTGGTTGGTGTGGATTGGGGCCAGCCGACTGGGATCAAAGCCAAATTGAAATTTACTACACAATTGCGCCCGAACATTGGGGTCGCGGCCTTGCCACGGAAGCTGCCAATGCCTTAAAGAACTACGCCTTTAAAACAATCGAGCTGAAAAAATTAGTGGGAATTGTCGCCGTTGATAATGCAGCCTCAAACAAAGTACTGCAAAAGTTGGGCATGAAATACGAGGGGCGATTGGAAACAGCACCAGAGGACTGTGATCCTTATTTCCTAGGGCAAAACCTTTACTCTCTCAATCGATAGAATCATACCGATAGAGATTTCCCCTTTAAATATCTCGAACACTATCACAGTCCAACTTAGTCTTTTCAATATGTTCTTTGCAGTCTATGAAAGTACCGAATATAGAAAATCCAACGCAGAGGGATTACTCTGCTTCTGAGGAATAAATTGATGGCCGCAAAGAAAAATCCACTGAAACTAAATAAGTTGCAATTGCGCACACTTGTTCTCGCTCAGGTGATTGGTCGCGACGAAAGACAAGCCGTACAGCATCCAAACGGAGACGTTACTCTGTCTCAACTCCCCCACGCGCATGGTGATCATGTACACGTCGGAGAATTTGTCGTATCCGCGAAAGATGCCAGCGGCTTTAACAATCCTGCTGTTTGGATTGCCTTAGCACGCAAAGGACTAGTTAAAGAAGCTGGTCAGCCCATCACCCTGACGACAGAGGGTGTTGCTTATGAAACCGGCCTTGGTGATAAGTTTCTGGAAAAATCAGATCACTAATCTTTAAACCAATCTCTGGATAAAACCCTCCCCTGCCGACAGAATTAGACTGTAAACAGACCTTACTCTCGATTTGCAGCAGTGCCACGAACATGGCTACATCCAAGACAAACATGAAGCGTCAAATCAACGGAGACATGGCCTGATTCAACATCTTTGACGTCTTCGGGCTGGTATTTGCTCATATCATTATCCAAATACCAGCTACCAGTTTCTTCAACATTTTTACGGCTGAGTTCATAACGGACAACGCGTTCGGAAAAGCATTTATTACATTTTTTCATACCATCCCATCCCATAATATTTATATCAAATAGTAAATAACTTAATGGCTAAAGCATAGCCGATTAAATGTGGACCATATGTTAACACATTTAGAACATTGCAAAAAATCTTAATATCGACTGGCTTTGCACTATCCTTCTAATGAAAGGTAGATAGATCCAGTTCCAACATTTCCCCCATCCATATCGCATGCTCTTGATGATCTTTTAAATCATCACCAGTATTTGGATGAATAAAAACGGTCAACCCGGCACGATTTAAAGAAACCCAGCTAACAACCTCTCCAAATATTTCAGGCATAACGGTCAACTGGCAACTCCATCTGGGATGCGGTCCAACACTCTTTTCATGAACCCGCCCCATAGAAACGGAAAATCGGGCTTTGACCGCCTCACAAACTTGCCGTGCCAAGGTGACCGTATCCTGATCAAAATAAAAATGTACATGATAGTCACGCGGAGAAATCATTGGCATATCTTTCTACTATATCATTATCAGAAAACTTAACCATTCAAAGAGAAGAGAGTAAAGTCCTAACAAAAATGACTGCGCCACAACCAAAGCGTAATCCCTAGATCATCGTCCACCATGGCTCATATTATACCTGGAATAGCTACCAACTAAGCCTGTTATGATAAGAACCTTTCATTGTTGGAAAAGTTCATCGCTTAAAGATTTGTTATAGGATATAAGGCTATTCAGGAATTGAAAACACCATAAACTTGAGACTACCCTATGCTGACACCCGCTATTTTTGACATTGCACTCACCGCTTTTGTTTCCCTTTTTGTCATTATAGATCCTCTTGGATTGTTGCCAATTTTTATTGGCCTGACACAAGGTGCTGACGCCGCTCACAAAAGAAAAATGGCGCTCAAAGGTGTTTTAATTGGCGGCGTCATTCTTGTTTTCTTCGCTCTTCTCGGTGATCGTTTTCTTGATCTTCTCGGTGTTGGTCTTCCCGCTTTTCGCATTGCTGGTGGCGTCATGCTGTTCCTGATCGCCTTGGAAATGGTATTCGATAAGCGCGCAAAACGAAGAGAAGATAAAGCAGAAGAACTTAAAAGCTCTGACCTTCATGAAGATATAGCGGTTTTTCCGCTGGCAATCCCCTTAATTTCTGGTCCAGGCGCGATCGCCTCGATCATGCTGTTAATGAGCGCTAACAAGGAAAATATTGTCGCCCAATCCGCCGTTTTAATGGTTCTGGCCGGGGTATTGCTCCTTTGCCTCACTCTTTTCTTACTGGCGGAAAAACTGGAACGATTTGTCGGAGATACAATAACCCACATTATCTCTCGTGTTCTTGGTATTGTCCTTGCCGCCCTCGCTATTCAATACATTCTTGACGGTTTGAAAAGAGGACTTTTAAGCTAGCGCCTTTACGCACCCTAAACATAGAATTTTGCCATGCTAATTGCCCAGATTACCGATTTTCATGTCGGTCGTATTATTAAAACTGACAATGGTCCAATTGATCTATTTGATCGCCTAAAACAAACGGTAGAGCATCTAACCAACCTTAACCCTCAGCCAGACCTTGTTGTTGTATCTGGCGACATTTCAAACCATGGCAATATAGAAGATTACGAGCGTGCAAAAAGACTTTTGGATTCCATTGGACTGCCTTATTTTGTGATGCCCGGCAACCATGACAGCCGAGAGAGTTTGCGCATGCTCTTTCAGGCGGATGGATATTTGCCAAGTAGTGGAGAGTTTCTGCAATATACCATCGAGCAATATCCTTTACGCTTGATCATGTTAGATACACTCGAAGTCGGGCAACATCACGGCATGATTTGTGATAAACGCCTAGATTGGCTCAACAATAAACTAACCGAGAGTCCTGAACGACCAACACTCATTTTTATGCATCACCCACCAGCAAAACTAAACCTGCCTTATCAGGATAATATGCGCTGTTTTAACGGCAAAAAGTTAGCCGAAATCGTTGCAGATCATAATCAGATACATGGCGTCGCCTGTGGTCATACGCATCGGGATAGTGTTGCCAATTGGGCTAAGACAGTTTTGTTTGTCACACCAAGTGCAACCTTCTCTTACGGACTGGAAATGAAGCCGGTAGATGACATCACCCCCCGATTTGAACCCGCTTGTATTCGCCTTTTTCACTGGGGCAGCGATACAGGTCTGGTATCGCATCTCAGCTTTGTTGGGAGTTATCCAAATGGCCTGACGGAAGGCGTTCCCACACCAGCCGCTAACTGATTTAATCGTTATTACGATCAATCTTTTTTGGCTTCCCCGCTAAGCTTTCGTCTTTCAGTTTCCCTGTGGCTTGAAATATTTGCTCGAATGCTTGATCCCTATCTTTCTCAACATCTTTCTTGCCAAATATAAATCGAAAGACCTTACGAATACCGCGAAAGATCTTTGGCACAACCCAAATTGCTAAAATCAGGAACAGCGCGAGAAAAGCAGCAAAGACCGCAGGATTTAACAACGCCATTGCCAAACCAGCAATAACCAAAACATCTTCACCTAAAGACGCTGCTATATTGGTAAAGGGTTCTGGCGAGGTGTTTATAATAGCGCGTGTTCCAGCCTTCATGGAATGGCTTATGGTCGCCAATCCTCCACCGCCAACAAATGCTAGCGCTTGAGCCTCAGTACTAACATCTCCCATCATACCAGCCGCCATCAATGCCCCGGCAGGAATGCGGATAAAGGTATGTAGACCATCCCAAACGGAGTCTACTGCCGGAATTTTATCAGCAATGAATTCAATAACATAAAAAATTACGGCAATTACAATAACCGCAGGATGTTCAACGACCATAATTCCATCAGGTAAATCAAGCTGCCCGCTCGCGCCAAGAATTCCCAAAATTGCAAGGGTCGCATAAAGGTTAATCCCCCCCGCCCACGCAACGCCCATTGCCAAGACTGATATTTCAAAAAGCGACATTCTAACTCCGATAATAAATTAAATTCAGATTATTGTTATTTTTCTGAGCGTCTTAACGAACTATATTTATATTACGTCATACTATATAGCGGCACAGTCAGTAAATTTACCAAGAGATTTCTGTTCCGAAATCTTTTATAATCTTTGTTACAATTCAGGAATATCTATTTCTGACCTCAATTCCGCCACACTACAAAACTACAAAAAGTGTAGAATCATAAAAACGACCAAAAATCGATAGGAGAGAAGTTAACGGAACAAAACGTTCCAACCTTAATTACAGAATTCAATGGGGGCCTGTTTCGACTTATTGGGTAATGTAACGAAAACATACGCCACAGGATGAACAGATATCCCAAAGTTTTTTGACCCAATATTTCTGATCCAATATTTCTGGCCCAGTCCGAGAAATCGGTCACGCTAGGGGAGTTATCAGCGTTGGATGATGGTGTTACAGATAGCCTAAGCGCTCAGCAACAGGCCGATTTGATGGCTCTGGTAGCCCATTCCAGAGACCGCGAGGCTTTTGTCAAACTTTTCAGGCATTTTGCCCCTCGCCTCATGTCATACATGAGAAAGCTCGGCACAGATAATAACATCACAGAAGGCCTAGTTCAGGATGTCATGCTTACCCTATGGCGCCAGGCAGAATCCTATGATCCAGAAAAAAGTTATGTCTCTAGTTGGGTTTTTGCCATTGCACGCAACCGACGTATTGATCGCTATCGCAGACAGAGACTGGTTCCTATTGATCAAAATTATCTACAAGGCCAATTACATCTTCAGAATCAAGTAGATGAATCTCCTAGCCAAGACCAAGACATTGAACATCAAGAAGTTGAAGCCCTGCTAAAAGAAGCGATTGAAAGTCTTCCTGCTGATCAGGCAAGTTTGCTGGAGCTCGCTTTTTATGAAGACATGACGCACAAGGAGATCGCGGATCATGAAAACCTGCCTCTTGGAACCGTAAAATCCCGATTGAGGTTAGCAATCAACAAACTAAGACGTATACTGGGATCAAGTATCTAACCCTAGCGGTACAAACAACCGTTGAAAGTCAGAGAAGAGAGTTGGCAGGGACTGTTTAAAACAATGTCTATAGAAATACAGCCTATTCTGCCTCTTTGGTCAGTAACAAAAGACAATAGGTTAGCGACAGGTCATCAATAGCATAATGCTTTTCACGTACGTGATCTAATCCTGTTATATCACCAACAGAAAGATCACATTCGTCACCTAAAAGACCACCATCAAGTACAAGCAAGTAACCAAATTCGGCAATCTCACCATTTATAAATATGCGTTCTCCGGCAGATATTTTGAGCAAGAATAGATAACTGGCATCTGAAGCATTTTCTTTTTCGCTAACGGATCCGAGGCATAGGGCTTCGCCTTCGGTCAGCACATCGCTATCCCAAGAAAGTTTAGAAGGATCACCTGGCAACAGTGCAGTCACAGACCGAGGCAAATCAGGCAACATGGCGTGTTTGGGGACAGGAAAACTGGTAATTTCTGCAGAATCCAAAAGATCCAGAACCCTCTCTTCCATACCTTCAGGAAGATCTTCGTGAGGAATCTGATCTAGCAAAGCCCCCCCAAGCGCCCGCAATTTTGCAACCTGATCCCGGCATTCCGCACAGAGAGAAAGGTGCACATCAATGAAGAGTTCCCAGCTATAACTACCACTACCGGCGACATAGTCCACCAAATGTGCTTCAGAGGGGTGATGCTGCGGCTTACTTACTGCCGACATATCATCCCTAAATACTGATCCGGAATTGATGCCTGTCATTATTCTTGTTCTCTATGCTTAAAAAATTAACCAAGCCAGTTTATCTTGTTTTAAGGCTTGAGTTATTATTACGCCGCGTTCATGCTTTTGGATCACAATAATGTGTCTATATTTGAAAGAGACAGTAAATATTATGCCACAAAGGCAGGTTATGGCAAATCAGCCTCTGTTTGAAACTGACTCAACCTGGTGTTTGTACCTAAACTAGCCCCAGAGAAATCAATCTCAATGCCGCAAAGGCCTTTCCCGCTAAAATGAATACTCCAAAGTTCCTCAGCAAACACGTCGTTTTTATATTTCTGTTATTAGCGCTTTCCAGTTGTGGGGGTGATTATACTTGGGGATGGCATGTTATTGATCCCACAAAACAGGCTGGACAAAACAATATTCAATTCCTCATTGGCGGTCTTTTGGGCACCATAGAAATGTCAATTGTTGCAATTCTGCTTTCAATGACAACAGGCCTGCTTATAAGCCTCCCCGGTATCTCCAATAACAAATACTTGAGAGCTATAAACCTGTTTTATGTCGCTGTCTTCAGATCAATACCCGTACTGGTCATGATTTTATGGACCTATTATGGTCTGCCAGTTGTTCTAGGAATTGATTTAGGCTTATTTGCAGCAGGCGTGTTGGCTCTGGCAATTTGTGACAGTCCTTTTCAGGCTGAAATATTCAGGGCAGGTATTCAATCTATTGATATCGGACAGCACGAAGCGGCAGAAAGTATGGGACTGACCTATTTCCAAAAAATGCGTTTAATCATTCTTCCCCAAGCAATAAAAAAGATTATTCCTCCGTTGGGGAATCAATTTGTTTACATGTTAAAAATGTCTTCGCTTGCTTCTGTAATCGGTTACAGCGAACTCACAAGACGCGCGACAGAGTTGGTCGTAAACGAATACCGCCCACTGGAAATATATACATTCCTTATTTTGGAATATCTGCTTCTCATATTAGTCGTAACTTACTTTGTACGAAAGCTGGAAAATTATCTAAAAAGAAACGAACGCATCCAGAACCCAAAAGCTGCCAAAAGTTAAACGCGTTTAAAATCAACGCTTCAAAGCAGGAAGCAACTGAATATCCAAGAGATACTCAGGCCATTACAGCATAAAAACTCAGGGAAATTCTATTGAGCTTGTGCAGCGTTACAGCGCGTTAGCAAACGTCCCACCCCGGGGCCCAATTCCAAACCGATTTCCTGAGGCGAATTCCACTTTACCGTGCCCAAAACTCGACCACAGTGATTATGGGACAAGATAACCTCGCTACCTATTGGTAGCTTCGTTTCTAAAAGAAGACGCGCACCACAAGAAGAAAGATCAAGGACTTCACAATCATAATTACTATCAAAAGCGGTTAAACATACTTTTATACCCGAAGAAATCATATGGCGGGGTGCATGACGCCTATTAGTCAATCGCTGTAGAGATACGGACGGAACTTCTTGATACAACTTACAACACCTTAAAATAAACGCTATTTAAGCGCGACCAAACTTACTTTCTTTATCAGTCCTGTCAACACAGGCTGACATAATATGATGTTTAACTAAATCCGCTGTGACCGGTTTTGGCATATAGCCTGAAATTTCGCTTGATAGCGACGTGTCAGTTTTTTCGTAACCACTCATCATCAAAAACGGAAGAGCACGCGTGAACTCTTCTGTCGATTGGCGTAAGCGCTTAAGCAAATCTAGCCCTGTCTCCGGTACCATATAGTAATCGGAAATCACAAGGTCAGGCTTTTTCTTTTCAATGCCATCCATCGCTTCACTAACGTTTTCATAAAGTAAAACTTCGCCAACACCCAACGACAGAAGCATAAGCCTCATCATTGATCGCACAGCCTTACTATCATCGACAACAGCCACACTTAATTTCGTCCAATCGTCCGCTGTCCAAGACAAAACCTGACCTCCAATATGCTGAACAGGGGAACCGAAAATGAAAGAATCCAAATGTTCCCATCGAGACTTCACCTTATGAACTGAGAATATTAAAATTGTCCTACCGAATAGTTCGCATTCCAGACAAATAGTATTGCAAAAAAGAAAAACAACTATACGAGTAAATATAATATTATTATATTTTTCAAATACTTAAAAATAACAAATGAAAAATTTATATTGTAAAAAAAATAATTTTCCCATGAAATATCTTTTCACAAAACTTTCCCGACAAAGTCAGAATCCGTACGCTTAATTTAAGACTTTTTTTATTCTGTCCATACTTTGTTTAGGAAATTGTCGTAAGTTCATTCCGTTTCCGATAAGATCTTAAAAATAAAATTCGCAGGGAGTGGTAAATGAGCCTAAGAAGATATACTTACCAGATTCAAGCTGACCCTATGTCACGTGTTGAAACTGGTGAAATTGAGGCTAAAGATCTTGAAGATGCCAAGCGTCAATTAAGAGTTCAGTTCATGATGGCTCAATTGCCTGATGATACAAACATCGTTGATCAATCCGAAGCTGACGAAAACATGGCACGAGAAAAATCAGCAAAAGCCCGAGACCTTTTACGAGTCCTTGCTGACCATCACGCCTGGATACAAGATTCGAATCAAGGCGCCAGGGCAAACCTGAATAACTTGAATCTTTCTGACATGGTTATGCCTGGATCAAAGTTACAAAACGCTGATATGGCTGGTGCAGATTTTTCTGGCGCTGATCTTAGTGGATCCGATCTTACGAATGCTAATCTGGTCCGGGCCAGCCTGCATGGAACAAACCTCAAAGACGCTGACCTTTCTGGCGCTGATTTAAGTGATGTAGATTTACGCGGTGCCATCCTTACAGGTGCAAGGCTTGATGGTGCAGATCTGTGGAGAGCCAATCTCATGGGGTGCGTCATTTCGCCCTCTGCCCTTCACAAGGCACTTTCCTGTAAATCTAAATAGTCTGTGCCCGCTAACGCGGGCGCTTCATAGTTTACAACGGTTGTAATGAGTGAAAACAATAAAGACCTTGAGAAATTCGCCGCACAAGAACCGGAAGAAAGATCAGTATTCCAAGCCTTAAAGCGTGGACTACGAAGAAAGTGCCCGCATTGCGGTACAGGAAAAGTCTTTCGAAAGTATGTGACTGTCATTGATGAGTGCACGCATTGCCACGAAGAACTGAGTCACATTCGGGCTGATGATATTCCCCCTTATTTCACCATCACAATCGTGGGGCATATTGTGGTGCCAGGGGTCATGTGGACAGAACAGCTTTATTCGCCATCTCTTTTGACTCATGTAGCAATCTGGCCAGCTCTGACCCTTGCCTTGACAATGGCTATCCTACCCTTTGTAAAAGGCGGTGTTCTTGGCGTCTTATGGGCCCTACGCATGTTCGAAGACGAAAAGCGTTTTCCTTCTGCCGCTGAGTAAGCTGACTTAGGTTGCCTGTCATACCAATAGCTGATGAGATATAATACCCTCCGTTATCTTTTAGTCAGAAGTCGATAACGATTTCTGACTAAAAGATTCGATATAGATCACGCACAAATATAAACTACCCATAAATTCATTCAGGATAATCTTAACTATAATTCAGCTTTACCATAGCAAACAAAGTTGTATATACAATACATTGTGACTTAAAACCTCGGAGCTTGTTATGTGGGATAGCCTTTGGATCAACTGCAATCTATGTACAATGAATGATGCAGAGAATGACGATGGATTAGGAATAATCAATAACGGAGCTATTGCAAGTACTGCCGGGAAAATCGTTTGGATCGGTGAAGCAAACAAGCTTCCTGATGCATCAGAAAAGTTGGCAAAAGAAATCAACGACCTTAACGGATCATGGATAACGCCCGGCTTAATCGATTGTCATACACATATTGTTCACGGTGGTGAACGCATTAATGAATTTAATATGCGTCTCGAAGGCGCAAATTACGAAGAAATTGCACGCGCAGGCGGCGGTATAAGATCAACAGTAAAAGCAACAAGAGCAGCCAGTGAACAAGAGTTATTTGATAAAGCCCTGAAACGAGCTCAATCACTACAGGAAGAAGGCGTCACAGTTCTCGAAATTAAATCTGGCTATGGTTTAAATTGGGAAAACGAAACAAAACAATTACGTGTTGCCCGGAAAATTGGTGAAAGTTTACCACTGGATGTTATTACAACGTACCTTGCCGCACACACCATCCCTGAAGAATATCAAAATGACGGTGATGGTTATATCGACAGTATAATAGAAAAACTACCGGAGCTTAAAAAATCTGGACTTGCCGATGCAATTGATGGTTTCTGTGAAGGCATAGCCTTCTCTCCAAAGCAAATCGAAAAGCTGTTTAAAGCAGCAGGAGATCTCGGATTTAACCTAAAACTTCATGCAGAACAACTTAGCGACTTGGGTGGTGCAACCTTGGCTGCAAAATATGGAGCAAAATCAGCGGACCACTTAGAATATGTGTCAGAAAAATCTGCCAAAGCAATGTTAAAATCAGGTTCTGTTGCCGTCATTCTTCCCTGCGCTTTTTACTTTCTCAATGAAACAAAAAAGCCACCGATAGACCTTTTCAGGAAAAATGCTGTCCCGATGGCCGTTGCAACAGACATGAACCCCGGCTCATCCCCCTGCTGCTCTCTCTTGCTCGCAATGAATATGGCATGCACCTTTTTTAAAATGACACCAACCGAAACCATGCGTGGCGTCACCTTACATGCCGCACAAGCTCTGGGTATTGAAAAGACACATGGTAGTATGGAAATTGGAAAGGTCACAGATCTGGCAATCTGGGGTATCACTCATCCCGCAGAGCTTTCCTATCATATGGGCTTCAACCCTTTACAAGAGTTGATAAAAGACGGAAGGCAAATCATTCAAAGATAAATACAGGAAATCACATGGCCTTCAAACGACTTTGCAGATCACCCACGTGTAATTCCATTTTGTGATGGTCCGGGTCGAGAAAATAAAATGAAGCGCCTTCGCTTTTATTCTCTTTCCAGATTTCAACACCAAACTCTTTGAGTTGCTGGCAAAAGGGCAAAAAATCGTTTTCTTCAACGCTAAAAGCTATATGCGTGTAATCGGGGTGCAGCGTATCCCGTGCAACAGCATCATGTGAGAGACAAATCCAGAAAGATCCAGCTTCAAGATAAGCTCCGCCAGACCATTTTTTTCTCAACTCAAGCCCAAGAACATCGCGATAAAACAGGACAGACTTATTCAGGTCTTTAACAGCCAATGTAATGTGGTTTACTCCCGTGACCTTCTTCATCGCCCCTCACTCAATAACTAACGACAGCGAAACGCCAGCTAACAGATGCTTCTTTCAACATAACTTCCTGAGTTTGGATTTCCCCCCAACGCTCGGCAAAATCAGGGTCATCTTTGCTTTTCGCATCCACAACAATTTCTTTAATACCACTTTGAATAATTGCTCTGGAACAGTCAGAGCAAGGAAAATGAGTCACATAAATAGAAGCACCACTTAACCTGACACCAACACGCGCGGCATGAAAAATTGCATTGCGTTCAGCATGTTCTGTCCAATCGTATTTCAACGGGCGCGCGTGGCGTTCATCAGCATCATCATCAACAGCACGGGGAAAACCATTAAAACCGTAGGGCCCAGGCGTATTATCCTCAAGAATAATTACGGCCCCAACCTGTGTAGAACGATCCTTGGACCAAGTTGCGACTTCACGCGCTAACTTTAAATAACGTGTATCCCATTTTGCTGACATTTCCTCTCCTTTTATGCTTATGGACAGAGCTTTATCAAAAATAATTAGCCAACAGCTTTAATATTTTTGCCACCGATCACGAAAGACCAAAACTATAAGAATGTGTATCCTTTTTAAACGATATAAAAGCCCTCTTCTCTCTGGAAAATCCTTATCACAACTGGCCAATACAGATTTAGTATAAATTAACCAATTCATCGTATTTACTAACTATCAGATATTCCAACCGTGGCATTATTTTGTTTTACCAATACCCGCTTACGCTGGCCCTAAAAAAAAGAGCATTAAATTACAGCCTGATCATGGCTGTGCTCACGTTAACATTTCATATAATCAGTATTATAGCTGGCACAGGGCTGCAAACTTATTTCAAAGTTCCCCTAGGTGCCGACTTTCTAGCATTTTACACAGGTGGCGTATTTTATCTTAATGATACTTTGGAAACTATTTATGATTTGGCCTATCTTCATAGTGGGTTCGGCCAGGCACCAGAAATATATTTTCCTAATCAATTAGATTTTCAACAACAATTAATAGGACCAGATCTTTTAGCTCATAGCCCTTTTGTTAATCCACCCTTTGCGGCCCTTATATATGTTCCATTTTCCTGGCTTGATTATGTTCCCGCTTACATTGCCTGGACTATCTTTAACCTGCTAGCACTCTTTATTGCATCACAAATAATAAAGAGTGAGTTGACATGGTTTAAAAACTTGCCTTCTTATAAGGTATATTTGGGGTGTTTTTTATTTTTCCCTACAATCGCTTGTTTTTTGTACAGCCAAGCAACTCCAATCGTATTAGTACTGTATTGCCTTTGTTATAGAAACCTAAGAAATGGGAACGAGTTTAGCGCTGGCTTTTTTCTTGGCATGCTAGCTTTCAAACCACAGTTGGCTATTGGCTTAGCATTTGTACTGCTCATTAAATGGCGTTGGCGATCTCTCCTTGGTGGAATCACATCTGTATCGCTAATACTTGGTTATAGCTATCTCTTTATGCCCGACGAAATGCAAGCTTTTCTGAAAATAAGCCCATCACTTACAGATTTCATTAGATCCACCTACTATCCAACATGGGGAATTAGTTCATTTTTTGGTTTTTCCGTACTTTTGTTCGACAGCCTTAATCCAGCAATTAGTAATATTTTGACTGCTACGTTAACATTAGGGACGTTAAGTTTACTTTTACGACTCTGGAAAAACACAAAATGGCTAGAGAACAAAACTCAGTGGGATATAGCCATGGCAATGACTTTTAGCTGGGGAATTCTTATCAGCCCCCATTTATTTTATTATGATCTAATGCTATTACTTCTCCCTATATCAATCGTAGTGCAACGCATTCACTATATATACTCTAAAAATAATCAGATCATTTTATGGATAATCGTACTATACATATCTACTTACCTCGGCAGTCAAATTTCGGTAGCGCAGTTAGAAATCATGAAGCTAATAAAGCTACCTGAGATATCCTTCCAAATAATCACTCCCGTCATCTTATACTGGGGGTATCTTCTATATAAAGTGGTAATGTCACCTTCTGGAACCCTCGCCGAGACCCCAGCTAAGTGTCTCCCAAAACATGAAACTTGATAATGCCTTTGCAAGGCAAATACATCAAGGAACATATGCTTTGGGTCCCACTCATCATGCTTGCCTTAACCATCGGTTATTACCTATTCACCATTCTGTATTCACAAGGATTAATCACTGCATCAGGTAGTGTCCTTGGTGGTGATTTTTTGGCCTTTTATACCGGAGGTACCTTTTTCAACCAAGGTATACTTAAACAAACATATTTTATAGAATCTGGACTATTTTTCCCTAATCAAGAGAAATTCCAGCACTCTCTAATAAGCACCGAATTTACTGGGTACGCTCCGTTTATAAACCCGCCTTTCATGGCCATATTCTATAGCCCCTTTGCCAGACTTCCATACATATATGGCTTCTTTCTTTGGCAAATCTTTAACTTTTCGCTCCTCGTTTATTCCATACACATCCTGCGCCAGGAGCTCGTATATTTACAGCGCTTTTCTACCTCAAAACTCCTTGGTTGTTGCTTTCTATTCTATCCAACTCTCGGATGGTTTATGTACGGCCAAGCTACTCCCATAATTCTTTTACTCTACGTCCTGTGTTTTCAATCCTTAAGAAAAGGTCATGATTTTAAAGCAGGCAGTTATCTCGGACTACTCGCATTTAAGCCGCAACTAGCAATAGCTTTGGCATTAATACTTCTTTTTAAATGGCGTTGGAAATCACTACTCGGCGGGGGATTATCACTTGCAATGTGTATTGGTATCGGCTTTTTATTTACCCCAGACGCAATGTTGGCATACATAGAAGTCAGCCCTCAACTACCAGGTTTCTTGCGATCAGATGGCTATCCGACTTGGGGCGTACATTCTTTCTTCGGTTTTTTTGTTCTTTTATTGGATACTATAGCGCCTGATCTCGCCAACATAGCTACCTACGCGGTTTCTGGCACAACTATCCTCCTTTTGTACAAACTTTGGCGTACTATGGAATGGCAAGAAGACATCCAAAGGTGGGATCTTGCCATGGCGATAACCTTTATATGGGGGATATTGATTAGCCCCCATCTATTTTACTACGACCTGATGCTTCTATTACTTCCAGCCGCAATTATCTTAAATTACCAGGACTCTCTAAGAACCCAGGCTCCTGTTATATTATCTTACATTTCATTAACCTGGCTGATTTGCTTTTTAAGCGGTTTTATATCGATTGCTCAAATATTGCTGTATGATAAATACCAGATTTCTGCCCCCATTCTACAACTTTCAACGCCCATAATTTTCTTATTTGGCTTTTCTGTTTTCAAGAGTTTGACACAAAGAAAAGCTGATATTCAAAGTTCAAAAAACATACAATAATACCTTCAATTTAGATATCCATTCAACATATCACTCAACTTAACTTGGCCTATAAGATGACAACAGATCAAACTTTCCTCTTTGCCCTTTTTGGATCCGTATTTGTTCTCTTGATTTGGGGGAAGATCAGGTATGATCTCGTAGCTTTCGGAGCACTTGTTATTTCTGTTGTCGCGGGATTTGTAACACCTGACGAAGCATTTTCGGGCTTCGGTCACCCCGCTGTGGTCATTATTGCGCTCGTCCTGATTGTCTCTCGCGGCCTAATCAATTCAGGGGCTGTCGAATTGATTTCAAGCGTTGTATTATCCTCTAATCGCCCCCTTCCCCTGCACATCGGGATCATGTCAGTCGTTGGCGCGGCTTTATCTGCTATCATCAATAACGTAGCTGCTCTGGCTCTTTTGATGTCTTTGGATATGGAAGCCGCAGAAAAAGCAAAACGAGCCGTTGCCCTCAGCCTGATGCCATTGTCTTTTGCAACTATTTTAGGGGGCATGATCACCCTAATAGGAACACCACCGAATATTGTCATCGCGCAGTATCGTGAACGCGTTCTTGGTGAAGGCTATGGCATGTTTGACTTTGCCCCTGTGGGTTTATGTGTTGCCTTTGCAGGTATTGTGTTTGTTGCCTTAATTGGCTGGCGCCTCATCCCCCAAAGAGAACCTGTCGGAAGCATTCGTAACGACGAAGACACAGATCTATTTGTTGCCGAAGCACAAGTTCCCGAAGACTCAAAATCTATTGGCCTTACCATGAACCAGCTATATCCCCTCGCCAACGAGCACGATATTACTGTACTTGGGTTGGTTAGACGCGGAAGGCGTTTACCGGGTTTTGCACGTTACGAAGAAATTCGAAAAGATGATCATCTGGTTCTTGAGGGTGACCCCAAATCTATCGAAGCTTTTTTAGGCGGAGCACAGTTGGATTTTGCAGGTAAAGAGAAGCATGAGCACGGTTTGACCAGTTCATCATTAAAGCTTGCCGAAGCCATTGTACCTGAAGGAGCAAGAATAGAAGGAAGATCAAGTAATAGCCTGAGACTTCTCTCGCGGCACGGGGTTACCCTTCTAGGCGCTTCCAGACAAGGTAAACGCTTTCGCGAACGCGTTCGAAAGCTAAAAATCGAAAGCGGTGACATGCTACTTCTACTCGGCCCTGAAGATCGCTTAACAGAGGTCATGAGCTGGCTTGGCGTCCTTCCGCTTGCAGAAAAACAGCATTCGGTCATACAACGTAAAAAAGCTTCACTGGCGATAGGCCTGTTCCTCGGCGCCATTGCTTTATCAGTCGCTGGCTTGGTCTATCTTCCCGTCGCATTGGCTGGCTGTGTTATCGCCTTTGCCGCACTCAGTGTAGTTTCTGGACGAGAAGTTTACGAAAGCGTCGAATGGAAAGTCATTGTGCTTCTGGCCTCGCTAATACCTCTCGGGATCGCCTTGGAGAATTCTGGCGGCACCAAACTCATCGCAGAATTAATCGTCGCCCAAACAGCAGGTTGGCCTCATTGGGCTATTCTGACCGTTTTAATTGTTGTAACCATGACCCTATCAGACTTTCTTAATAATGTGGCAACAGCCCTAATTGCCGCCCCCATAGGGTTAGATGTTGCCAATGCTATTGGCGCGTCACCTGATCCTTTTCTAATGGGTGTCGCTGTCGCCGCCTCTTGTGCCTTCCTGACACCAATCGGGCATAAGAATAATACGATTATTATGGGACCTGGCGGATATCGGTTTGGCGATTATTGGCGAATGGGATTACCCCTGGAGATACTGGTTGTCACTATCTCTGTACCAGCAATTCTATTCTTCTGGCCTCTATAGTAACTTGCTATAGCTTAGGGTACTGATTGATGTAATCCTGAAACGGAGGAAAACGTTCTATCAGCCCTTTAACACCTAACTCCTGCATCAAAGCCACGTTTTTTTCTGGAATTTCATCCGGCGATTTGTAGCTATCGAGCACACGACCCATCTGTCCTTCGCGAATGATATGAAGCACGGGGAAAGGAGACCTGTTTGTCCAATTAGTGATGTCTTCTACGGGAAGATCCGCAAACTGATAATTGGGGTGAAAACTGGCCAACTGAAATAATCCCTCAACACCTGCCTGAATCAAAGCATCTTCAGCAGTGTCCAATAGATCTAGAAAGGTTTCAAAATCGTCAAATCCCTTTGGAAAAACGATAAGCGACGTTGAAGCCTCTTCCTCAGAACTTTGTTGCAGAAATAAAAGCTCCCTTAGAAATCCATTCATCGCTGCGGAGAGTTTTCCCTCTTCAACAGTCACATACCGAACAGATCCACGGCTTCGTTCCGGGGCAGCAAACGGGCAAAGGTTTTGTCCGATTACCATTGCATCGACCCACAGTCGTGTGAGTTCCAGAGCATTAGCAATTTTATAAGAAGGATATAGTTGAGACATATCCGGAGTTATAGAACCAATCGTACGCCTTGCCTAGTCACAACTGAAAACATGGTTATCAAGGCCAAAAGACAGCTACAAAAAAGGCGGCCATAAAGACCGCCTCTTTTAATATTTATTTCTGATCGCTTAGAACAGACCTTCGATTTGCCCATCGTCATTCAGATAGATGTTGTTCGCAGCAGGCTGACGTGGCAGCCCCGGCATTGTCATGATCGCACCAGTAACAACCACGATGAAGCCAGCACCTGCTGAAAGGCGAACTTCACGAACAGGAACAGCGTGACCTGATGGTGCCCCCAGAAGGGAAGGATCAGTCGAGAAGCTGTACTGTGTTTTTGCCATACAAACTGGGTAGTGGCCGTAGTTTTCCTGAAGCTCAGCAATCTGCTTACGCACAGAAGCGTCTGCGATGATTTCGCTTGCACCATAGATTTCTGTCGCGATGGTTTCGATTTTTTCCCATAGCGGCATTTCATCAGGGTAAAGCGGTGTAAAGTCTGCAACACCAGAATCAGCAAGCTCAACAACGTGGTGCGCCAGCTCTTCAGTACCAGCACCACCATTTGCCCAGTGACTGGCTATGATTGCTTTTGCACCCAAAGCTTCACAAGCAGCAGAAATAGCAGCGATCTCAGCATCTGTATCTGTGATGAACTGGTTAATAGCAACAACAGCTGGAACCTTGAATTTCTTGATGTTGGCAATGTGACGCGCAAGGTTCTCAGAACCTTTGGTCACTGCATCAACATTTTCGTCACCCAGATCCGCTTTCGCAACACCACCGTGCATTTTCAACGCACGAACAGTAGCAACGATAACAACCGCATCCGGCTTCAGACCGGCTTTACGACATTTGATATCAAAGAACTTCTCGGCACCGAGGTCAGCACCAAAACCAGCTTCAGTAACAACATAATCAGCAAGTTTAAGAGCAGTTTTTGTCGCGATCACAGAGTTACAACCATGCGCAATGTTCGCGAAAGGACCACCGTGAATAAAGGCAGCATTGTTTTCCAGCGTCTGAACCAGATTCGGTGAAATAGCATCTTTCAACAGAACAGCCATCGCACCAGGACCTTTTAGATCACGTGCATATATTGGCTTTTTCTCACGAGTGTAAGCAACGATGATGTCACCAAGACGGTTAGAGAGGTCGTTCAGGTCTTTGGAAAGACAGAAGATTGCCATAATCTCGGATGCAACTACGATGTCATAACCATCCTGACGTGGATAGCCATTGGCAACACCGCCCATAGAGTTGGTAATCGCACGCAATGCACGGTCATTCATGTCAACAACACGTTTCCACTGAACACGACGGGAATCAATACCCAGCTCGTTACCCCAATAGATATGGTTGTCCAAAAGAGCAGACAGAAGGTTGTGCGCAACACCAATAGCGTGGAAGTCACCTGTGAAGTGTAGATTGATATCTTCCATTGGAACAACCTGGGCGTAACCGCCACCAGCAGCACCACCTTTAACACCAAAACACGGACCCAGTGATGGCTCACGAAGTGCCATGATTGCCTTTTTACCAATACGGTTAAGGCCGTCACCCAGACCAACGGTCGTTGTTGTTTTACCTTCACCAGCTGGTGTCGGGTTGATCGCTGTCACCAGGATCAATTTACCGTCTTTGTTTCCCTGAATGGAGTTAATGAAATCAAAAGACAGTTTTGCTTTGTTTGGACCATACTGAAGCAACTGGTCAGCAGGAATTCCAATTTTCTCGGCAACCTGAGTAATTGGTTGCATCTTTGCCTCGCGGGCAATCTCAATATCACTCTTGGCCATGGGGCTTAGCCCTCCCTACGTATCGGTAACAAAATTTCAAGAGACATTAACTGGGGTTTTCTTTTGGAGATATCGTAAGAGCGTCACTCCGTCACCAAGAAACACCGAAATCAGGCCGTTTTAGCATTCGTAATATACTATCATAGCATATGGATTTCAAATCACGCTTGCTACTCACTCATCAAACACACATCGAAATATAAGCATAAACCACTGAAATAAAAAAATATTTAGCGTTAAAGCTAAAAATTATTGTTCCTTAGGATCTTTAAATCTCCCCCATTCGCTTCCGCTCATTAATAAAAGCTGACATATGAAAAGTAGCATGCTCTGAACGAAGCGTATGTTGCTGCCCAACCGGGCAAGCCCTGCGTGCAAGGCACCCCTTTGTGGCACATGATGTCCCTGCTTTTGATGCCACGTGATCAGCGCAGGCCAAATAGTCATATCCATGCTCCTCACCAAAAGCATCAACTGGGCAGATTTTCAGACAGGGTTGATCTTCACAACTCAGGCAAGGACTGGATACTTCCGATTTTGGGGCTGGTAACTCTATTGCTTCGGGAAGCAAAATCGCAGCGCGGAGCGCGTGCCATGTACCCCAATCTGAACTGATAAAAAGACCGATTGGACTTGAGAACAAGGCTTCTGCCCGGGAAGCCCACTTCTGAAAAGGATGATATGGCGGGCCATCAGAAGGGAAAAGCGCCTCCCCTCCGGCCTTTGCAGCTATTGGTCCAACAGTTCGTTTGGTCCAGTTATCCATAGGATCAGAGACAGCATCCAGAAATTCATCCGACCGCTTAAAAGAGTCCCAAAAATCGCCGGAACCAATATTGCCAACCATAATTACAGATAAAGTTGACTGCCCAGAGGATAAATCTGGCACCTGATCTTCCGGCCCGGGATGGAAAATACCCCTGAACACAAAACCACTATTCGAAAGATCGTCCGTAATATCATCAAGCTTCAGCGTACTATTCCCCTTGCAGGTCCCCGTGCTGGTTCTTTGGATAATGAACCCAAGGTTCGGGAGGGCTGGGATCTTGAGGCCATTCCACAATATGATCTTCCAGATCTGCGTCCTCAACGTCTGTTTCAGATACGACCTTATCCAAGGCAGATACCCCGGCTTCATGAACAGAATTGGGGTTTCCTGTAATTAAAGGATGCCACCAGGGAAGTTCTCCTCCCTCGTGCAACAAACGATAAGCACAGGTCGGCGGCATGAAGCTCAATGTTTCGATGTTATCAGCTGTAACCTTGATACAGTCAGGCACATATTGATGACGTGTCTCATATAAACTGCATTGGCACGTTCCAAGATCCAAAAGTTTGCATACAACATCCGTATCGACAATCTCTTCCGTATCAGCATCTTCCAACTTCACAAGACAGCACTTGCCGCAGCCATCACAGAGGCTCTCCCACTCCTTAGATGTCATCTCCGTTAACTTTTTGGTTTCCCAAAAAGGCTGCTCTTCTTTTTCTCTCACCATACGACGTAACATGCTTTTTATAATTATCGGGTGTAACAATCTCATGCCCCTATTAAGGCATACTGTTTTACGCATATTTAGATAATTAAATTTAAAGTAACAAATCTTATGTAAATTAAAAATGTTTTGGACTTGCCGCCATGACACTTACATATGTTTGTTTTCATGCTCGCATATAAGGATCTCAGTTAAGATGAGACAGCTAGTTGCGTAGTGTTTGATATTTAGAACTCTATTCCTCTTTACCCTGTTCCCTTTTGTCCTCCCCCTGTTCTTATGCATCACGCCTTGAGACGATATTGAATACGAAACGGCGACCTAATTAACCTATTGGTTAAGTTATGCTTGACGAGCGAATATCAATCCCAAATAATTAACCAATAAGTTAAGTAATATTTCAGGAGCTGATTTATGCTACACAAGAAAATTGTTTCACGAGAGGATTGGTTGGTTGAGCGCAAGAAACTCCTCAAAGATGAAAAAGCGCTTACTCAGGCAAGAGATAGATTAAATGCAAAGCGCAGGGAACTTCCCTGGGTCGAAGTTACCCAAGCCTATACCTTTAAATCTGAAAACGGTCCGGTAAGTCTTTCCGATCTTTTTGGCAACTCGACACAGTTAATCGTTTATCACTTTATGTTTGACCCGGAATGGGAAAATGGGTGCGTAAGCTGTTCCCTATGGGCGGATAACTTTGAAGGCATTGATTGCCACCTAAGAGCCCGAGACATCGCCTTCGTATCTATTGCAAGGGCACCAATTGAGAAGCTTGCAAAATTCAAATCCCGTCTTAACTGGTCTTTCAATTTTGTCTCTTCCTACAGAAGTTCCTTTAGCGAAGATTTTGGCGTCAGCTTTGGAGACAACCATAAGCCCGACGACGAAATTACCTATAACTACAGACAAACCACTTTTCCCATCAACGATGCCCCCGGAATCAGTGTGTTCGTCAAAGGAGAAGACGGAAAAATATACCACAGCTATTCGACATATAGCCGTGGTCTGGACATGCTCAATGGCACATACCACTACATTGATCTAACACCCTATGGACGCAATGAAACACCGGAAGGTGGCACTATGTCATGGGTAAGACACCATGATCGCTATGAATAACAGAAATCAATCACGGATTCAGAACCCTTTCAGGATCCGTGTAATTCCTGCTCGGACATCATGCTTAACCATTCTATGACTTTTGCAATGGCAATCGACTTCTTCTTACCTTTGGGGTGAAGCAACCAATAAGCTTGAGCAAGCATTGCCTCTTTTCCTTCAAACGGCTTAATAAGCAACCCCGTTGCCAGATCATCTTCGACCAGACGTCCCCGTGCCAGCGCAACCCCCAAACCTTGTACCGCTGCCCTCAGCACCAAATCAGACGACGCAAAACGCGGACCAGAGCGCGTATCAAAATCCAAACTATCTTGCTCGGAAAGCCAGCGCTGCCAACTTGCCTGCGGATCACGATCATGCAACAGAGGCAGTTCCTCCAAGGCAGATAGCTCTGTAGGTCGGCCAACCTTCAGCCATAAGGATGTACTCATCACCGGGAAAAGCTGTTCATCCATCAACGGCGTACATTCCAACCCATCCCATGGACCCTGCCCCATTCGAATAGCAAGATCGGCCCCATGATCAGCAGCAAAATTTAATTTCTGGTCAACAACAATAGACAGCTCTATCCATGGAAAGGTCGCATTAAAGTCCTGTAATCTTGGAAGCAACCATCGCGCTGCAAACGACGGAGTTGTTGAAATCGTGACAGCATTCCCCTGTTTACTTTCCCGAACAGCCTCAACAGCACTTGCCATATCATTGAGATTCTCCAGAGCAACGCGCCCGATATCCTCCCCCTGAGGGGTAAACTTAATCGTCCTCACCCCCTGTTCGCGATCAATCAACGATACACCAATCCAGGCCTCTAGTTCCTGAACATGTTTACTGATCGACGAATGTGTAATCTCAAGCAATCTCGCAGCTGGCCTTATACCACCTGTCTCGTACACAGCAGCAAAAGCCCGTATGGCATTTAAAGGTAAATTCTTCATGGATTATTTTATAGACCAAAAGGAACTATTTTGTGAACAGTAAAAATTTTCAAAATCCGATAAAAGAATAGTTACATCAAGAAAAACCCACAAAACAAATTCAAACATATTATTTAATATCAAATAGATACAATGAGATATTAAGAGATAAGGAAAATCAAATGGGCATGCTATACAAAGGCGAATGGACTGACCAAGATGACATCATTCATAACGGTGCATATATTCGCCCAGACAGCAAATATAATGGTGAAATAGCTAAAGACGTTATTGAAAACATAGCCACCTTTCCAGGCCGTTACTGGCTTATCGGCTCGAACAGTTGCCAATGGTCACAAAGACCCATGCTAATGCGTCGCCTTAAAAAACTGGATAACCTTATCCCCCTACACATCGCTCATGGTCCCCGCTTGGAAGGCTATGCAATAAACGGCGGCGCAACATGGGATATACCCGGATCGCAGTTCGCAATATGTCATCTACATCAACTCTACACCTTAAGCGATCCCGACTATACGGGCCGCTCAACAGTTCCTGTTTTATGGGATAGCCTGTCTCAACAGATCATTTCCAATGAATCATCTCAAATCATGCATGCGTTAGATAAGGTCGAAACAGAAGATCAACATCCTTTGACTTATTATCCACCCTCACTCAGTAAAGAAATGTCCCTCACGGATAGCTGGATATATAGCGGGTTGAGTAACGGCGTATACAAAGCAGGTTTTGCCCAAAGCCAAAATGCTTATAATCAAGCAGTTGCACTTGTCTTCCACACACTGGACAGGTTGGAACAGATACTCACGGAAAAGCGGTTTCTTTTTGGTCCCGATCAGACAGCATCTGATTGGAAACTCTTCACAACACTGCTCAGGTTTGATCTGGTTTATTACACCCTGCACAGATGCATAAAAAGAAGATTGGTGGACTATCCAAATTTATGGGCCTACACGAGAGATCTTTACCAAACCCGATCAATCTCTGGCATAGTGGACATTCCAACAATCGTTGCAGCCAGTTACCAAAATGATACGACGAACAATCCTCATAACATCATCCCTATTATGCCGGATCTTGATTGGGAGACACCACACGAAAGAGATACTTTAAAGGCAAACAGAAGCTAACGAATCACAGATTACATCAAAAAAACCCGCAAGTGCTACGATTTATCGCACTGAGCAAGAACAAAATAACATTATTTTTAGTGTTGTTTTTTTCACAATTAAATCAATAAATTAACCTAGATACAAATAATATAACACAATTTTATAGGATATTATTCTTGATATTACTGCGAACTGTGTTAAATCAAACTTAAATGTAATATGCAAAACACTATATGTATGCTACATACTCGTCCAAAATTACATGACACCTTAGGCGAGATTATAGGTTGTGATCGACAAAAACAGTCGACACGCCAATAAGCACCAAATAAATGCCTCAATCCTAAGGCAGATATGAAAGTGCTTATTCACGGATGGGCATTAGTTAACCCAGCCACTGATGAATGAATTTGAAGCAATGGCTTTCACAGGCCATGCTGTCATAGTAAGGAAGCAGGAGCAGTTAATGACTGTTGAGCAATTGGCAATAGCGGATCCAACACCGGGCGATATCATGGCGACCACTGAAAAGCCGTTACCAAAATCGGTAACTGGCGAAACTGTTTTATCCGTTACCCATCATACAGACTCGTTGTTTTCGTTCAAGATCACGCGCCCTGCTGCATTCCGCTTCCGCACAGGTGAGTTTGTCATGATCGGTCTTATGGTTGACGGCAAACCACTTCTGCGTGCCTATTCCATTGCAAGCCCTGCCTGGGACGAAACAATCGAGCTTTATTCAATTAAGGTTCCAAACGGCCCGCTCACATCACGCCTGCAAAATATCAAGCCTGGCGACATGGTACTGTTGGGTAAAAAGCCAACAGGAACGCTGGTTCTTGATGCACTGGTTCCCGGCAAACGTCTCTATATGATGTCAACAGGTACAGGACTTGCGCCTTTTGCCAGCGTTATCCGTGATCCCGAAACTTACGACAAATTCGAAGAAGTCATCCTGATCCACAGCTGCCGCTATAAAGAAGAGCTAAAATACGGTGAAGAACTCGTTTCCAGCCTGTATGAGCACGAGTTTCTTGGCGAGATGGTTTCCGAAAAATTGAGATACTACAACTCTGTAACGCGCGAAGATTTCATTCGCCGCGGCAGAATTCCCGAACTCTTCCGCTCTGGGAAAATCACAACAGACCTGGAAGTACCAGCTTTGAACCCTGAAACAGATCGTGTCATGATCTGCGGTTCCATGGAAATGCTTAAATCCTGCGCCGAACTCTGCGAAGAAGCGGGCCTCAGCGAAGGTGCCAATAGCAAACCAGGGGAATACGTCGTTGAGAAAGCTTTCGTAGGTTAAGCATCAACCATCTTGATTGATTAGAAAGGCGGTGTGAAAATACCGTCTTTTTTCTTGCCTTCATGCGCCTGTACCAACAGCCAGTCTTTAACAATTCTGCACTGTGCATTCCCTGAAGAATTTTGCGTCACACGCAGATAATAGGCCATATCACTCCCGATAGACATTGAGAGCGGTAAGACAAGGCGTCCAGAGATTACCGCATCCATAATCATAGCCCGATGACCAATCGCGATACCGACACCGGCCACGGCAGCCTCCAGAGCATGGCTGGAGTTCATAAAGCTTTGCCATGCGACAGGTTCAATATCTTCCAGCCCAGATTGACACATCCAGGATTGCCAGTCCTGATCACGAGGGCTCTCCTCTACCCTGATTAATGTATGGGTTGAGATATCGGCAGCCTCTTTGATAGGATTTTTCTTTTGTAAATCTGGCGCCAGAACAATCCACGCGTCATCAGGCATAAAAAATATTTTCTCATCCTTTGCCGTAGCTTCCTTCTTGCCTGTCAGCACCTCAGGTGCAATCACCAAGTCAGCGTCAGCACGCCTCAGATCAGGTAAAGTCGCTCGCGTAACCAATCTCAAATCAATCTCGGGGTGTTTTTGCTGCAAATCAGACATCCTGGGTATGAGCCAGCGCTGAGCAAAACTATTTAACACAGCAAGAGTTACCTGCCCCCTGCCGGATGCTTCCTCCATCCCTTCTTGCAACAATCGAAATCCAGCGCTCAAGCGTTCAGCAAGCCTTTCTCCGCGCGGCGTTAATGCTATCCCCATAGCAACACGCTCTGTTAAACTGCCTCCAACATATAATTCCAACTTACGCAGCTGCTGACTAACAGCTGGCTGGGTCACCCCCAAAGAGGAAGCAGCCTGGGATACACTGCCCAATCGAGCCACAGCTTCAAAAACACGCATGGCAAGCAAAGGGTATTGGGGATTATAGCCGTTCATATTAGATTTTCTTATATATCCATCATAAATTCGAATTTGCTTTAGATAAAACAAGGGCATCTTATCAATAACAGAAAACCATTATAAGAAAATATTTAACGTCAGATTATATTATGGAACTTTGGATACCTATCACAATCGCCGCTGCGCTTTTTCAAAATATTCGAACCGCTCTGCAAAAGCATCTCAAAGGGCGACTGGATACAACTGGCGCGACCTACGCACGTTTTCTCTATGCCGTGCCTTTTTCCTGGATATATCTTGTCATTTTGCTTCACGTCCAAAGCCCTGATACAGCTGGTACGAATGCACTTCCAACGATCAATACATGGTTCCTAAGCTATGGTGCTATCGGCGGCATTGCCCAAATACTGGCAACCTTTGTTCTTGTCTGGTTATTTGGACAAAGAAACTTTGCTGTCGGAACCAGCCTAACCAAAACAGAAGCCATCCAGACTGCTTTGTTTGGCTTTGTCCTCTTAGGAGACAGTTTAACTGTTCAAGCGATAGCAGGTATAATCATAAGCTTAGTTGGCGTATTTGCTCTCTACAAAAAAAAGGAGCAAGCAATCTCCGGCTCAACCTCAACCCAAAATTCCACCATTACAGCATTGATAACCCAAATAACCCGCATCATCACAACAGACAGAAGTATTTTACCTGGGCTTGTAGCCGGTGGGCTGTTTGCAATATCCGCGGTATCATATCGTGCCGCATCCCTATCGTTGGACGATAGCAGATTTGCTATTCAGTCTGCCTACACTTTAGTTTGGGTCACCGGGTTTCAAACACTTATAATGGGTGCCTATATACTAAGTACGGCCCCAAAAGTATTCCTAAAAGTTCTTCAAAGTTGGAAAGCAGCTATCTGGATCGGCTTAACAGGTATGCTGGGCTCTGCGGGGTGGTTTGCAGCAATGACGTTAGAAAACGCGGCACACGTCAGAACTTTAGGGCAGATCGAGCTTATCTTTACCCTTATAATCGGCTACCTCTTTTTTAAAGAACGCCTTACACGTAAAGAACTTATTGGAATCGCACTGATTACTGCGGGGATTATCACGCTAATACTGGAATAAACAGGCACAAATTTTAAGCTGTTAATCTTTGCGCCGCAACAGGAAAGACCAGAGTTACAGTTGTCCCCGCATTAGGCGCGCTCTCAATCAGGAACTGAGCCCCGTGCAATTCCGTCAATCGTTTGGAAAGTGGCAAGCCCAAACCAGTCCCCTCATGCTTCCGACTTAAGCTGGAATCAACCTGACCAAACGGCGCCAGAGCTTTTGGGATTTCACTTGCGGACATGCCGATCCCTGTATCCATAACAGACAACTCTAACCCGCGATCAGATATATGTGTTGTAATAGTTATCGCCCCACCCGGTAAAGTAAACTTGATTGCGTTGGATATCAGATTGATCAGCACTTGCTTGATGCGACGCTCATCACCACAAAGACCGGGCAGCCCGGAATCGAGCTGCAACAATACGCTCAAACTTGCCTGTTCGGCGCGGCCTGACAGCATTTTATTACAACGCAGAACAACATTGTTAATGTCGAAATATTCTTCGTGAAGTTCAATTTTCCCGGCTTCTGCTTTCGACAGATCCAGAATGTCGTTGATTAGTTCAAGCAAATGCGTACCTGACTCATTTACATCCCGCGCATAGTCTTTGTATCGCGGACTACCGAGTGGACCGAACATTTCACCAGCAAGAATTTCAGAAAATCCTAAAATCGCATTTAACGGTGTTCGCAACTCATGGCTCATCAAGGCCATAAACTCTGATTTAGCCCTATTTGCCAGCTCGGCGCTTTCTTTGAGAACGGTGAGTTCTTTTTCAACTTCCTTTTGCTCGGTAATATCCTGCATCACACACACGAAATACTGGATTTCCCCCTCATCATCAAAAATAGGACTAAGGTCAATTTGATTCCAAAGCGTATGACCATCCCGATGGTAATTCAGCATATCAACACGGGCATGGCGATTTTCATTCAAGCTCTTCTCCAGAACATCCCGGACATGAGGATCAGTACCATCACCTTGTAAAAAACCGGAATGAAGATAAGGTATTTCCTTGTTTGTATAACCCGTTAACTTCGTAAAAGCAGGGTTTGTATAGATAATGGGACGATTTTCATCCTGAGCATCAGCAATAATAACCCCGGCATCCGTAGAACTTACCGCCGCAGCCAAACGATGATTCTCACGGCTAAGGTCCATAAGCTCTGCCTCACGGGCTTTATAGTCACTAATATCAGTATAAACAGTGAAAAGGTCATTTTCCGGTGTTTTATGATCCGTAATCTTCAACCAGGAATCTTCAGCAAACTGAAACTCCCTGTTCCGCTTCCCCCGGCGTGACATCATGGCTTTTATATAACTTTCGCGCTTTTCAACGCTCAGCGGGTCCTGCCCGGTATTCACATAGGAAATTGAGACGTCTTCATAGGTCATCCCCACACGAATTGCCATCGGGCGTCCTGGGAAGAAAATTTCCTGAAAGCGGCGATTAAAGGCGACTAGCTTGTCATTTTCGTCATAGAGAGTTACGGCACCGGAAAAGCTTTCAAACGCACGGAACAACCGCGCGTGAGCTGTTGCCATCTTTTCTTGCTCTTTTATGCGCTCAGTAATGTCGCTCCCCGCGCCCCTGTAACCTCTGAACTCGCCCTTTTTATCAAAAACAGGTACGCCACTTAAGCGTAATATGCGGGACACACCAGCAAGATCAGGCACCACAAGCTCCAGATCCCTAAAAGAAGAACGGGATTTAAGAACCTTCAAGAAGCTCTCATCAGTCAGGCCATCCCCCTTAACATCACTAAAAGATTTACCCAACAGGTTCCACTCCTGAAGCTGGGACACAAAGGTAAAGCGCAGATCAGGTCCCATTTCCCAAAACCAGTCAGTTGCCGCCCCCGCAATATCGCGAAACCTGCGTTCACTATCTTTTAACGCCAGCACAGCACCATCCCGACGCTGTGCGGTTGTTACGAAAATTCGCCCTCCTAAATAAAGAGCGATGATTAGAACCAGACTGGCCCCCAATGCAAAGCCAACCGATGCAGAATAACGATCACGCCAGACAACTTCGATATAATCAGCCGGAATTCCAATAACGACGGACAGTCCAAAATGATCAATCCCCTGCCCCATCACAATCCGCTGAACACCATCCAGATCCCAAACAGAGACATTTCCCTGCTCAGCTCCTTTCGCGGCAAGATTAGAGAGTAAATAAGGTGTCTCTCGCCCAATCAGATCTCTAGAAAAAGTATCATCCAACCATAACCGGCCATCATCTGTCTGGATAGAAACCATAGATTTTTTGGGTAACCCCAGCACCGCCCATCGCGCCATGAAATCATGAACGCGGAAAGTCGATGCGACATAAGACCTCCCCTCAACACCAGAGCTTTTTATCGTGCGTAAGACTGTTGCATACCATTCATTCTGTATCATAAAAGGTAAGCTGATTGATGCCACATTTCGCGCGTCAACAGTTTCAATCAGTTTCTGCAAGCTATATTCCGGGGGCAGAGGGATAGCCTCATCCCCAAGAATAACATCCCCATTTGAATTCAGAACAGACAAAAGCTGCACATTGTTAAATCCCGAGCGTCGGCTATGCAGAGGGATTTCATCATCAATATTTTTAAGAAAAAGCGTTAAAGGTGAAGCAATACGATTTAAGGCCGTATGAACCTGATCGTCAATCTCGTTTGAAACATCCTGATAAGTACTGTTTACCCACAGACCAATTAACAGAGCGGAAAAAATACAAGCAGCTACGTTCAGCTGAATTGCCCGAATACGCAACCTGCGTACCGAAAGGGTTCTGGAAACTCCCCTATGCTTTATGCCATCCAGATCGTCACTGCCTCCAGACAGTCCCCTGTCGCCCTTGATCACAACCCCCACCTCACTCTAACTGCAACCACACTATAAATACCGTTACAAAACAGCATCCATAACATCGATGTTTGTACTGCGATATACGCGCGCATTTTTCACCTCTAAATACGCGGTCTCTTTTCGGCTGGACCACATTTATAGATCAAGACTTATTAAATAGTTAAAAATGCGATGATTTGAGTTACAATATCATGACGTTTCAAACAATTGTTTGTCATTATTTCGTCAAAGGAAAAATGAGCGTCGCATATCGAACATGCAAAGTGGAATTTTTACCGTTATATGTATGTTATAGATGGGGTCCTGCGAATAGAATATGTGGCGTCGCATAATCGCTCCCCCGACGAATATAACCTTGGTATGAGAGAATACGGACATGTCTGAAGAAGATGATCTAGACCTTCGCGCGCTTGATGATGACGAACTTGTCTTGCAAATGCATGATGACCTTTATGATGGTCTGAAAGACGAAGTTCTAGAAGGCGTTAATATTCTTTTGGAACGCGGCTGGGCTCCATATGATGTTTTGACCAAAGCTTTGGTTGAAGGCATGCGTATTGTCGGCGTAGATTTCCGCGACGGTATTCTTTTTGTACCAGAAGTTCTACTAGCTGCTGGCGCCATGAAAGGCGGCATGGGCATCTTACGTCCTCTACTTGCTGAAACAGGCGCACCAAAACTTGGTAAAATGGTTATCGGTACAGTTAAAGGCGACATCCACGACATCGGGAAAAACCTTGTTTCCATGATGATGGAAGGTGCCGGCTTTGAAGTAATTGATCTAGGTATCAACAATCCGGTAGAAAACTATCTTGAAGCACTCGAAGAGCATAAACCAGATATTTTGGGCATGTCCGCGCTTTTGACAACCACAATGCCTTACATGAAAGTCGTTATCGACACCATGAAGGAAAAAGGCATTCGTGACGATTATGTCGTTATGGTTGGCGGCGCGCCGCTCAACGAAGCTTTTGGTGAAGCTATTGGCGCAGATCATTACTGCCGAGATGCTGCTGTCGCCGTTGAAATGGCAAAAGAAGCCATGCAACGTCGCCACAACCAAGCTTAATAAAGCTGAATAGTTCAGGACAATGTCCGATATAAACGCCCACATCAACGATAAGGAGAGCAAAACTCTCCTTATCGCTTGTGGTGCCGTTGCCAGAGAAATCATTGCCCTCAATAAACTAAATAGCTGGAATCATCTCGACATTACCTGTCTTCCGGCAATCTGGCACAATACGCCAGACAAAATTCCGCAGGGCGTACGCAGCAAAATCCAAGAAAACAAAGATGTTTACGGAAATATTGTTGTCGTTTATGGCGATTGCGGCACAGGTGGCGAGCTGGACAGAGTTCTGGAAGAAGAAGGCGTCAAACGTATTGATGGCGCTCACTGTTATGCTTTTTTCACCGGCCTTGGTGCCTTTGATCAAATGCATGAGGATGACATCACATGCTTTTACCTAACAGATTATCTCGTTAGACATTTCGATACCTTGATCATGGAAGGAATGGGTATCGCTAAACACCCTGAACTTTTACCCATGTATTTCGGCAACTACACAAAGCTCGTGTATCTGGCTCAGACAGAAGACCCGGGACTTCAAAAGCTGGCAAAACTGGCCGCCGAAAAAATTGGCTTGGAATATCACTACAAATTCACGGGATACGGCGAGTTGAGCAGCTTTATGTCTGCCATCAACTAGGAGATTTACATTGGCCAAGTTAACACTTGTTTATTGGCGGGATATCCCTGCTCAGATTATCGTTAAAGCAGGGCGTAAAAACGCTAAAATTCAACTGCACGAACGCTTTGAAAAAGCAATCGACCGCGCAGCAATGAAAGCAAAACTAAAAGACAGTGATTCATATTTGGAACACTGGCGCAGAAGTGATCCCACAGATTGTGGGGATGATCTGGATGCCGAAGCACAAGCTATGGCAACAAAGATCGAAAACGAATATACCGATGAAAAACTAGATGCCCTCGTTCAAAACGGCGGCCTTTCCAACGATAGTTAAGTCGCCAGTTACGCTAAAGACTAACGCCCATTTAGGTTTAATGAGATGAGTACAGAGTTCAATCCAGAAGTCGTTAAACAACAAATCATCGACTTCATGACTGGTTTTACAATTGAAACGACACCAGGATCAGCGTCAAAGACACCCGATTATCGTGTGCATCTTCGCCCCGGGACAGAAATTGCTGTTACCTTCCTGCCCGGCTCTGATTTTGCGGATACGGTTTCAACTTCAAAACGCCTCAAAGATGAAGGTTTCATTCCCCTTCCACACTTTGCTGCACGCTCTATTCGCTCTCGGAACGACTTTGAAGAATATCTCAAAACCCTGCAAGGCGAAGTTGGTATTGAACATGCTGTTGCACTTGGCGGTGCCGTTGATAAACCGCTTGGCGAGTTTGAAAGCTCTATGCAGTTAATGGAAACAGGCCTCTTTGACAAATACGGCATCAAATCAATTGGCGTTGCGGGTCATCCAGAAGGAAGCCCTGACATCAACGAAGCAGGTTTGCGCGAAGCTATAGCCTGGAAAAATGCCTTCAAAGAGCAAACCGATGCCTACATGTACATCGCAACACAGTTCTGCTTTGAAGCTGAACCAATCATAGCCTGGGATAAAAAAATCCAAGCTGAAGGCAACAAACTTCCCATACACCTTGGCGTACCGGGCCTTGCAACTCTAAAAACATTGATGAACCATGCAAAAGCTTGTGGCATTGGGTCCTCCATGCGCGTTCTGACTCGTCAGGCAAAAAACATCGCCAAACTGATGACGGTTAACGCCCCCGACAAATTGGTTATGGACCTTGCCCGCTATCACGCAGAAGACCCGACCTGTGGCATTAAGAAAGTTCACATGTATCCATTGGGTGGCATGAAGAAGTCGGCAGCATGGAGCTATGCTGTTACCGACGGAGACTTCACTGTTGATCCCAAAGGCAAAGGCTTCAAAATAAATCGCGATATCGGATAATATTGCTCAAACTTTGTGATTTTGTCGCTTCTATAGCCGAATAGTTACCTGAAAGGACTATTCGGCAGAAGCAATTCTGATATAAGTCCTGTACACAATTTAGAACATACGGCTTAGTCAATAAGCCCTACTTTACCGGAGACGCACCGATATGACCCGT
>NZ_LAQL01000021.1 GCF_001026905.1 Kiloniella spongiae | reverse complement strand
TGTTGAGAAAACGAATTGCAGAGTTTGCTGCAGTATTTGTACCAACTACGGGCATAATATAATTCCTTCTACTTGAAGTATATTTAGCTAAACCCATCCTGAGTAAAGCCACTTTAAAGATCGCCTTCTTGGCAACCTACTATTCCATTCCTTCCTGGATCAGAATAGCTTCGCTGAAAATATTACAAACATATCCTCAGCTATTATCAAAACTTGCATATAGAATATTAAAATTTAGTTAACAAATGCAAGTATCATCGACGAACAATGCTACAAATACTGCTTATCATCTTGATAAATCGTGTAATGTTATGAGAATCAGACGGACCGAATCCCACTTACAACTAACGATATATCTTTTTCCGACAAGCTCGTGCTGAATGGCAAAGCGACAACACTGTCATAAAAAATATCTGTAACAGGAAAAGAATTCCCTACACTCAAAGCATTAAACAATTGATTTCGATGCAAGCGATCTTCCCACCAGACTGAAGCTCCGATTCCTTGTTTTCTTAACGCCTCCACAACTGTATTCGCTTTTTTCCCGTCAAAGATCACATTAAGCGTAGAACTTATTTTTGTATCCTCGCCTGGTAAGCAGGCAATATTTTCGCAGGAAGGAAAGTGGTCAAAATATTCTCTTCTTATATTTAAATGCCGTTGTTTCATTTCCCCGATGCGGTCAAATTGCGCCAAGCCGACAGCCGCATGGTATTCGCTCAATTTATAGTTTCCGCCATAAGACAAAGCAACTCGACCAACAGAAAAACCGAATTGGCTAAACTGACGCGCGTCTCGAATGACTTCCTTATTTTTAGAAATAATTACACCTCCCTCGCCAACCCCAAAAGCTTTTGTTGCGTGAAGACTAACAACGGCGGGACTGTTACCTGCTTCTAAAGAATAAAAAGACGCAGCGGCATCTACAACAACAGGAATTTTTGTTTTTACCGATAAAGCATCCCAATCAGTAACCTTAACAGTCCCCCCAAAGGGAACCACCGGCATAATGACATCTGGCTTAATATTTGAAGGAATTTTTAAATATTCAGAAACAATTTCTGGTGTCAAAGCCCCCGTTACCGGATCAACATCACAAAACAAAACATCCATGCCGGCTTCGACAATAGCCTGAGCAGACGCAACAAATGTCCAGGCTGGGAGCAAACATGTACTACGTTTTTTTATAGAAGATGCTAATAATTCGGAGGTTAAAATCTTAAGAACAATCGATAGACCGGTTGTGGCACTTGAAACTGTCGTAATGTTTTCATTTTGAACCTTGAAATGATCAATCAAGCGATCTTCAAAGGCACGTAATCTTGGGCCAAAGTTCGTATACCATTTATCCTTATCTATCATTTTCAGATAAGGCAATAAATCTTGGGTAGACGGCATATCTGGGGTTAATAACGGTATCAAGACAGTTCCACTGAGTTAAATTAATTCAACCAACATAATACACTTAGTACATCAGATAGAAAAAATCTAAGAAAACTGAATACCTTCTCTTTAGACCTTCAATAAATCTAAAAAATTCACTTACACATAATTGGGCGCCCATCCTGGGCGCCCAAAGAGCTATGTGAAAGTTAATAAGTGCCGGATTATTGCAGTAGCGATAACAATGTCTGAGGCAACTGATTCGCTTGAGACAACGCGGATACCGAGGCTTGAACAAGTACCTGCGAGGACACAAGGCGAGACTGCTCAGCAGCGAGATCCACATCCATCACAGACGAAAGGGCAGCATCAATATTTTCCTTTGAAGTCGCAACTTGTTGCTGTCTGAATTCAAATCGGGAAACGATTGAACCAATATTAGCTCGCGCTTCTGACACTTCATTAATTGCCGTGTCAACAGAAGCCATCGCGATTGTTGCAGCAGCAGGAGTAGTTACAGAAGTTGTACCAAGAGTCGTTCCGCCAGTAGCCAATCCCCCGGATGTAAAATTAGCAGCGGAAGCACTTAAGCTGGAAATATTCACAGGAATCACATCAGCCGGTGTTACCCCAACAAAGAAATTAACCGTTCCAGCACCGAACTGTGCACCTGTACCATCTAAAAGCGATTCACCGTTAAAGCGTGTACTACTTGCAATACCATCAATTTCCAAAAGTAGTTGAGAGTACTCCGCATTGATAAATCCACGTTCAACAACTGTCGGCACACCAGAAAGAGAGGCCGCAGCCAAGGATTTCAGTCGCTGCAAAACATCTGATACTCGAGCAAGACCACCATCCCCGACCTGCATCACAGAGGCACCCTGAGCAGAGTTGATCGACGCTTGTTGTAACACATTACTATCAGCACGAAGTCGCGTTCCAATTGCAAGACCCGCAGCATCATCAGATGCGTTCACAATCCGCGAACCAGAGGCAAGTTTGGAAATTGAGCTACCTGATCGCTGAGAATTCAGGTTCAAAAAGCGCAACGCAGAGTTCGCTGCTGTATTTGTTGTAACTGTAGGCATGTTCTTTCCTTTCACATTTAGCTCAACGGAAGGCTGCTTGCCATTCCACCGCTCAAGACGGCATGCGTTGAATTCGAGATGAAAAATGCAAAGGTTGTGCCAATTTTATTTTTACACAACAAAACAATAGCTTAAGAAAGAATATGGCAACTTACGCAGAACTATATTTACCCAACTTACCTAGCGAGGTGTCGATTTCTGCCTTCTTTTATGGAAAACGATTCCTAGCAAAAGGACGTAAAGGGAAAAAAGTACTTACTTGTAGCCAAACCTGAATAAACACTGGCCATCCTCTAAATGTGTGCTCAAAAACTTCCTTGAAATAGAAATGGATACTAAAAAGAAAAACCACTCCGCAAATGCATTTTTCATCAAATGCGCTAAACACAAAACGTCATCCAAACGCAATAAATTACGTCAACCTATATTGTAAAACACCCTCCCCACAATTAACCCCAGATACACACCCAGTATTAGACACCTATATATAAAGACCTTAAAACGCCGTAATCATTGAGGACTAATGCACATCTTGCTGATACCAAAATGATAAATAATTGCACATATACCTTGACGGAACCAATCTGTTCTTAACCCGGCACCTTTTATCCATTTTCAATAATTTATACTCGGCATTCTTTTCCGGTTAATCACCCATCACAAATTTTACCTTTAAAAATCAATAACAAAGAACGCCCATCAAAACTGGCCCGCACCTTGCATTAATCATCCTGAGTTTTTGTCATTCAAGATAGATTGGACACAAAATGCACTGGCAAGCAGATAATACAGCAACATCATTTGACACCATCAATACGTCTCCTGGTGAGGTTTTAATGCTTATCAATCAAGCTATAAATGCACTTGGCGAAGCTAAAGATGCTGTGACCACTCTTGAAATTGAAAAACGCTTCAATTCTACGATGAAGGCATCTGCTTTGCTGGACTCTATTGAAGAGGAAATGAAAGCAGACATTTCAGAAAATGTCCGTAGTTCTTTTATGCAAACGCATCTAAGTCTGATCGCCAACATTACCCGTACCAATGTAAAGAATGATCTTGAATCAGCCAAAGAATCAATCGCGCTTATGATGAGCTTTCGACAAATCTGGGTAACACTTCACCCCTCTCTGGAAGAAGAGTGCTTTGCCTGGCCTTTATCATCCACCCAGAACCATCGTCGTTCTGGTCTCCACCTGGCCTAAAGATTAAAGATTCAGGGATAGAACGATGAACAATTATAATATCGACATCACAAGAACCGCTTCACAGCAGTCAACCACAAAGGGTAAGCAGGCCGCCTCAAACGCGAGTCAAGTCTTCGCAGAATACCTGAATTCTGTTGGCTCTGCCGGGAAATCAGCGGCGGTCAATCCGTCGCTCACACGTGATAATTCTTTGCTGGGGAAAATTTTCAACAAAACACCCTGGCCTGCAGAGCGTGAAATCAGCTTTAGTACTCCGAAAGAGAGTTTCGAAACCAGATCATCTGCAGATGAAGAAGCTCGCACAAAATCTTCCACATCATCTACAGATGACGATGTAAAAGCATCTGAAGATTCAACAAATGATCACAATGCTTCTGATGCATTATCTGAGGGAAAAGATCACCACGCAGATGCTTCTGAAGTCGAAAATAACGATGATATTTCAAATCATAAAGAAACTGTTTCTCACGATACATCCGAAGAGAGCAACTCTGATATAACTGCTGTCGTTGCCGAGCCCACAACTCAACAAACAGCAGCCCAATCAGCAGCCCAACTAAAACAATCTGCAACCAGTTCACAGGCCAATCAAGCTGTACCTATTGCAACAAACCAACAGGCCGTAAAACCTGAGAACGTTAATCCAGGTGCAAACAAAGCTGGTGTTGCAAATATAAAAGTGACCGAGACCGACGTAACATCCAAGCCAACGAATAACCTTACAGCCTCCGCGTCAGTAAATGCGCAAAGCAGTCAAGACATAAACACTGCGTCAGCAAATGCAAGCGCACAGGATAGAGCAAAAGGTTTGGCTACTCCTACGGCAGCACAATCCGTTAATGGCAAAGCAGCGACACCTGGGCAAGTCGCTCAGGCCGTTCTTGCGAATAATTCGGGTCAGAATGGAAATAATGCAAACGGCCAGTCCCAAAATAATAACAACATGATGAAAGTAGATCTTGGACAGACAACAAATTCAAAAGTCCAAGCTCAAACTGCTGGCATTAATTTTGCTGACACATTGGCTGCAACCAGTCGTACATCCAAGCCAACACCGACAGCACCTATGCAAAGTACCCTTAGATCAATGAATGTAACACCGGCAGATCAACTGTCGATTCATATCAGAAAAGCCGTTGGCGATAATAAAGACAGCATTTCTATTAAACTTCATCCATCAGAACTCGGTCGTGTGGATGTAAAATTGGAAATTGTCGATGGCAGCACAATGAAAGCCATGATTACAGCTGAACGCCCTGATACTTTGGATATGCTTCAGAGAGACTCGCGGATGCTTGAAAAAGCCCTCCAAGATGCGGGACTTAAAACAGATGGGCAAAGTCTGAGCTTTAATCTTAAGCAAGATGGGAACGACCAAGCCGCCACGTCAAATCGAGGCTCAGAACTTGCTGGTCCAGACAACTCTGCCAGTAATGAAGAAGACATGGCTGAAGCAACTGAAACAATAAGACAATCGTCACATGATGGCGATCTGGATATTAACGTTTAACCGGACGGCAGGATAGCAAAATGGATACACAAGCAGCACAAGCTCCAGCCCCCGTTAACGGAGTAACCTATAAAGATTCCAGCGGATCAGGGTCATTAACGGGTGGACAGTCTATCAACGATACCTTTGACATGTTCTTGAAGCTGTTAACAACACAGCTAAAAAACCAAGACCCGTTAGAGCCTACCGATAACACTGAATTTGTTAATCAACTGACACAGTTTACACAAACTGAGGCTGGTTTGAACACAAACAAGAAACTAGACAGCTTGATCGCCCTGCAAAGCAACACGCAGTTGACTTCTGCCCTTGATTACGTTGGCAAAGAAGTAAAAGCAGACAGTATCGTTCTCAGTTTAGGTGACTCAGGTGCAGATGCCATTTATGGACTGACAGCAAACGCCGCAAAGACTGAGATAAAAATACTTAACTCTGAAGGCAAAACAGTTAGAACTCTTCAAGGTCAAACTTCTGCTGGTCAACATGAAATTCATTGGGACGGCAAAGATGACAATGGCAATGATATGGAAAAAGGTATCTATGCTTTTAGTGTTGTCGCAAAAGATTCTAAAGAAAAAGTAATTCAAACCGCCCAGGGTATTCAGGGCACCGTAACTGGCGTCCAAATGAGCAACGGCAACGTGATTTTGAACATCGGCGAAATTGAAGCACCTCTTAACAGTGTTCAAGCCGTCATTCAAAAACAGTCCACCACAGCAGAAAGTTCTTAAGATGAAAATGAGTACTTACATAGATTTATTTTATCGGACCAAGAGCTTGCTCTGCCTAACAGCAACTTTAATTACTAGGGAGATTGGATCATGAGTATTTATGGTGCCCTTTATTCTGGCGTGTCCGGGCTCTCAGCTCAAAGTAATGCTATGGGCATGATTTCGGACAATATCGCGAACGTCAATACGACTGGTTACAAAGGTGTAACTGCACGATTTTCAACTTTGGTAGCTCAATCATCAAGTGAAACGCTTTATGCACCTGGTGGTGTTCGTTCAGCGCCGTTGAGAAACATTGATAAACAAGGGCAATTACAAGGAACAGCATCAGCAACAGACTTAGCTGTTGCGGGTAAAGGCTTCTTTGTCGTAGCGGACCGTGCGGGCAATACGACGGGCACTCAGTACCTTTTCTCTAGGGCAGGTTCTTTCAGGCCAAATGCCTCAGGAGATTTGGTCAATGCTGGTGGTTACTACCTACAAGGCTGGCCTATAACGCCAGGTAGCTCGACACCAACAAGTGGTAGCACTTTTACAGGTTTGCAAACCGTCAACATTGCAAACTTGAACGGCACCGCCAGAGCAACAACAAATCTGGAACTATCACTTAACTTGCCATCGACTGTTCTTCCTACGGAACAGACAAGTGATGTGTTAATTGAAGCTAACTTAAACAGTGCGGCAGTGGCAGGCACAACACATGATGTTGTAACCTCTGTAAATGACCCAACAGGTGTTGCACAACCCGTAACCTATCGCTGGACAAAACTTGTAGCAGCTAATCAATGGTCATTTGAAGCTCTTGCACCAGGAGGTGGTTCAGTTAACAACGGCGGGCCAACAAATGTTGTTTTTGATCCAGCTACGGGACGCCCAACATCAGGATTTCCTCCCCCGGATCCGCTTTATACTTGGAATAACGGCTCTACAAGTACTATTGATATTGCTAGCTATGGGAATGGCATTACAGAAACAGCAGCAGCTTCAGCTTCAAGCGCAACACAATATAATGATCAATATGTAGCGACAACCCAGGTTATTGATGACCTGGGCAATACGCATGATCTACAGCTTGCCTTCACGAAAACTGCCCCCAATGATTGGTCAATGACGGTTCTTAACCCAACATTAAACGGCGCAACAAGTGGTATTGTTGCTAACCTACCAAGGACCATACAGTTTTCAGGAGGTGTGCCAAGCTTGATCAACATGCCGCCTATTACAATTGACTGGTCAATTGGAACAACTGGCGCGACGAACAGCACCATTGCCCTTGACCCGGGCACAGTTGGGGCAGCCGGTGGTATTATTCAGTTCTCTGGTAACTTCATTCTTAACTCTGCAGAACAGGATGGTGTAACTTTTGGTAACTTCCGAGGCGTATCCGTCAGTGAAGAAGGCGTGGTTACAGCCCTTTTTGATAACGGAGAACAGCTGGATATTGCACAGATTCCTCTCGGTATGTTCCCAAACCCCAACGGTCTTGAGGGGCGAACAGGTAATGCATACAGCGCAACAGCAGAGTCAGGGAACTTTTTGCTGAACCGCCCTAAAATTGGCGGCGCTGGCCTTATCGCTTCTTCTTCACTAGAAGCATCAAATGTTGATCTTGCCGAAGAGTTCACAAAGATGATTGTTACTCAGCAAGCATATTCAGCGAGTTCAAAGATCATCACAACGGCCGATGAAATGCTTGATGAGCTCATCAGAATTGCTCGATAGGCAAAATTAAAAGAAAACAAAAAATTATTTTTTCAGCCGCCCAAATCGGGTGGCTGTTTTTTTCTCTTAAAAGGCTGTTTAAAAAGACAATTCAAATAATACATAAAATTTAAGATAAATTATCTAAATAATTGATATTAATAGTTTTTCAATATCCACAAGCTATAAAAGCATTTCGTATTTGAATAGCTGGAGTAGAAAACAATGCCGTCTCGCAATCTTAGCCGACGGACGAGTGATGCGGATATCAATACACATCCTCTTTCTCTTGATGATCTCCCCCCACCCGAAACGAAAAGGTGGGTTATACGCAGGAAGGCACAGGTTGTCGCCGGGGTCAGAAACGGTGTTATAAGCTTGGATGATGCCTGTAAGCGCTACAAACTGTCTCTGGAAGAATTCCTTTCGTGGCAGCGTTTAATTGATAATCATGGATTACGCGGCCTAAGAACCACTCATCTACAAAAATATCGTATTGATACAGAGCATAAAGGCACGCCAAAACATTAAAGAAGATATATTTTTTTCGTATATTTTCTATATTACTAATTATTAAAATGTGTACTGTTTACTGAACTTATTGTTATTATAACAATAAGCTCTTGACTTATATAGATAAAATTTGATTCAATCCGCTGGGCAATTTTTTCCTACTACTAGGCAATTTTTTCCTTTGTTAACGTCCTATTTACCGAATAGCGGTAGGTTAGTGTTAACAGATTTAACTGTCAGTAAGTAAACAGCAATAACTCGGATCCTGCGGTAGTGAATACATTCGTTGATACATTAAAGAATCTTGGGCCTGTACGCCTTGGCATAATGGCCGGTGTTGCAGCAGCTATTATCGCATTTTTCATCTACCTTACTGGTCGTGTTGCCACTCCAGAAATGGCGCTATTGTATGCTGATCTGGATACTCAAGATGGCGGGCAGATTGTCAGCGAACTGGAACAGCTTCAGGTTCCCTATAAACTCTCACCTGCTGGTGATGCTGTTTACGTACCCAGCAACAAAGTCGGTGCAATGCGTGTTGCAATGGCTGAAAAAGGTTTGCCATCCGGTGGCTCGATCGGGTATGAGATATTTGACCAGTCCGAAGCTTTGGGCACAACAAGCTTTGTACAAAACATTAATCATCTAAGAGCTCTCGAAGGTGAACTGTCCCGAACGGTTAAGTCTATAAACCGTATTAAACAGGCACGTGTTCACCTTGTATTACCACAACGAGAGCTCTTTAGCAGAGACAAGCAATCTCCTTCAGCTTCAGTCGTTGTCACTACCCAAGGCAACAATACGCTTGATCGCCAACAAATTCTTTCTATACAGCACCTGATCTCAGCCGCTGTTCCTGGCATGAAACCTCTCAATGTTTCTATTATCGATGATAAAGGAAATCTATTAGCGCGTGGCGGAGAAGAAGGTGATCTGGATCAATTGACCAGTACTGCGGACGAACGCCGGGTTGCATACGAAACACGCTTGATGCGTACGGTCGAGGAATTATTAGAACGCTATGTTGGCCGGGGAAATGCACAGGTTCAGATCTCTGCAGAAATGGACTTTGACAGGGTAACGGAAAACTCGGAAACCTACGATCCCGACGGGCAAGTTGTCCTCTCCACTCAAACCGTAGAAGAAAGTGCTAATGAAGCTGATAACGCTGGTAATGAAGGCATCACAGTAGGAAATAACCTGCCGGATGCAAACTTAGGTCAACTTGGCGGCGCATCAGGAAGTCAGAGCAATAGCTCTCGCCTTGAAGAAACGGTAAATTTCGAGAATTCAAAAATCATTAAAACTCGCGTTCGAGAAACAGGTGCAGTAAGACGCTTATCTGTTGCAGTCATCATCAATGATATTACAGAGGTGAATGAAGAAGGCATTCGGAACTTTACCAGCAGAAGCGAGGAAGACCTTGCTCAACTGGGCGCTATCGTCCGATCAGCCGTAGGATTTGATGAAAATCGTGGTGATACTGTTGAGATAGCTAACTTCCGTTTTGCCGAACTCGATCCATTACTCCTTCCTGAAGAAGGTGTTTTGGGGATGGATAAAGAAGACATGATGCGGTTTGCTGAACTCTTTATCCTAGGCATTGTTGCAATCCTTATTCTTCTCCTTGTTGTACGTCCTCTTGTTACCCGGGTTATTGATGGTGACTTCGCTCCGGCAGGCGATAGCGGTGGTGGTACCATAACTATTCCAGGCCCAGATGGCCGTCCTATGGTAATAGCTGCACCCGCTGGTGCCCCAGGTGCTGCGATGATCCCCGGTATGCCTGCACAAATTGGTGCGGATGGAACACCGCTTCTCACATCAACAGCTGGTGGAACCGACGAAGCAGGACTTCCAGTAGAAGCAGGCGGCGTCAACAATGAAATCGAACAAATGATCGATATGAACAAGGTAGAGGGACGTGTTCGCGCTTCTTCCTTGAACAAAATCGGTGAAATCGTTGAAAAACACCCTGAAGAAGCTGTCCAAATTTTACGCGGCTGGCTTTATCAGGAAGGTAAATAACATCTTTAAACGCCCGAATATTATCATAGGTAAGAGCAACAAGTATGCGTGACGATTACAGAACAATGACCGGCCCCGAGAAGGCAGCCCTTCTGGTGATGGCACTGGGTGAATCGCAAACAGCTCAATTGTTTTCCATTATGGAAGATGATGAAATCCGTGAACTTTCACAAATAATGGCAACACTTGGTACTGTTAGCGCTCAACTTATTGAACGTTTACTCGTAGAATTTGCAGACCAAATCTCAACGACAGGTACTATTGTCGGTAGTTACGACAGTACTGAACGCTTGTTGATGAAGGTCCTGGACAAAGACCGGGTCGACACAATTATGGAAGAGATCCGTGGTCCTGCAGGTCGTACCATGTGGGAAAAACTTGCGAATGTTAATGAAAATGTACTCGCAAATTACCTGAAGAACGAGTATCCGCAAACCGTGGCTGTCATTCTTTCCAAAGTCAAACCTGAGCATGCATCCCGGGTTCTTGGCCTGCTTCCGGAACCATTCGCAATGGAAGTTGTAATGCGTATGCTCCGCATGGAAGCCGTTCAAAAAGATGTTCTGGACGATGTTGAAAGAACACTTCGGAATGAATTCATGTCAAATCTAGCCCGGACCAACAGACGCGATTCACACGAAATGATGGCTGATATCTTCAACTTCCTTGATCGGAATGTGGAAAGCCGTTTCATGAATGCATTGGAAGAACGCAACAAGGATTCAGCAGAGCGAATAAAGGCTCTCATGTTCACCTTCGAAGATCTCGGCAATCTGGATCCAGGCGGCGTTCAAACTTTGTTAAGTGCTGCCGAGAAAGACAAGTTAGCAATTGCACTGAAAGGGTCATCAGAAACACTCAGAGAATTGTTCTTCACGAACATGTCCGAGCGTGCCGCTAAAATTATGAAAGAAGATATGCAGGCAATGGGACCAATTCGCCTTAAAGATGTCGATGAATCTCAGATGTACATGGTTACCATCGCCAAAGACCTTGCTGAAAAAGGTGAAATCGTCATGGCCGATTCAAAAGGCGAAGACGAGTTGGTGTATTAGGAGCAGTAAGTAGTGGTGAGTTCTACACAAAAATTCCTTTTTGACACCTCATTTGAAGGTAGAGGCGAATCTGGAAAAAGCAAAGAGAGCAAAGTAAGCTCTGACAATTTTTCTGATTTTATGGGCAATTCCACGCCTGCGCAGCCAACACCAGAAGAAGTTATTGAGCACGAAGAAGTTCCCTTACCGGAAGGTACCATTTCTTTAGAGGATTTAGAGACAGAAAAACAAGGAGCATATGCTGAAGGTTTTGCTGCAGGGCAAATAGATGCACAAAATCATGCAACGGAAACAACCGAAGCACTACTTGCTCAAACAATCAGCCAGATGGGGCACCAGCTACAGGCTTTGCAGACAACCCAGCAATCTCAAATCCAAGACTTACAAAGTCTTTCAATGGAAGTCGCGTTAATTGCAGTAAAAAAACTGTTCCCGAGCCTTGTGAAGAACACTGCTTTAGACGAGATCGTTCTTGTCTTTCGCGAGTGCCTTGACCGCTTGCCGCAAGAACCACGATTAGTTATTCGCGTTTCCGACATAACACTGGATGATGTTCAGGAAAAACTGGAGCACGTTGCAAAACAAAGTGGATTTAACGGCAACCTGGTATTCCTGTCAGAGCCAGGTATGTCAGCCGGAGACGTTCGGGTCGAATGGGCAGAAGGTGGTGCCGAAAGAATTGCAACAGAACTTATGCAGGAAATTGAAACGATAATCGAGCGAGCGATAACAAATTTCTCACTGCCCGGAACTACCGGGAAAACCAGTACAACACCAGATAAAGATAGTTTGGCAGATGTACCAACACATGAGATGACACAATGAACGACGAAGACGACACACCAAACGCAGCTGATGACGCCTTTCCTTCTGTACCAGAAATGCCCGAGATGGAGGATGAATCAGCAATGCCTGAACCCGGTGGACGTCCACCGACCAATGCAAAAGAACTGGAAGCAGTCTATGATATTCCAGTTCAAGTTTCTGCCATTCTCGGCAAAGCAAACATGCAAGTCAGTCAACTTCTTAAGTTGGGTCGAGGTGCTGTTATTGAACTTGACCGCAAAGTTGGCGAAGCCATTGATATCTATGTAAACAATAGATTAGTCGCACGTGGCGAGGTCGTTGTTGTTGAAAACCGCCTCGGCGTCACAATGACAGAGATCATCAAGATGGATCGCAACTAAGACCATTTGGGATAAGAGCTGAACATGGCAAATACATCTCAAACGCGCGCAACAGAAGGGACACAAGTCCCCAGTCGCCCGCAATCCAATGCAACGGTTGATTATGCAACGCTTGGTGGCGTTGTAGGTGCGTTTTTGATCATAATTACAGCTATGATTCTAGGGGGATCCCCAGGGTCATTCTTTAATTTGCCAGCAATCCTGATTGTCATCGGCGGCACTTTTCTAGTGACAACAATCTCATTCACCTTTGATGAGGTAAGCAGATCACAAAAAACAATGTTACGCGCTGCCTTGTATCAAGCAGAAACGCCCGGGAATGCAGCACTTCAGGTTCTTTTTCTTGCAGATCAAGCACGTAGGAACAGTATCTTATCACTACAAAAGCACCTGAAAGATATCCAAAACAGCGGCTTTTTGCACCGCGCAACAGAAATGCTTGTTGATGGTATTGCCCCGGAACAGCTTGAAGCTGTCTTGGAGCAGCAACTCATTGCAACACAAAATCGACATCAACGTTCTGCCAATATCCTCAGAAGAGCGGGCGAAGTTGCCCCGGCGATGGGGCTTATAGGGACTCTTGTCGGTCTGGTGCAAATGCTCAGTAATTTAGAAGACCCCAGTACAATTGGACCCAGCATGGCTGTGGCTCTTCTAACGACCTTTTATGGGGCTATTCTATCAAACATGATTTTTCATCCCTTAGCAGCCAAGCTGGAGAGGATCTCGCAAACAGAAGCAATCGTAAACCAGATCTATACAATTGGGATTTGTTCTGTGTGCAAGCAAGAGAACCCAAGACGTTTGGAAATAATGTTGAACACTATTCTCTCTCCGGACCAGAGAGTGAATTATTTTGATTAAGACGGTTTCATACATAATCGTCGACCAGGAGAGTAAGTTATGCGCCTACTAATTGTTGGCTCGCTAGAAGGACATATGATCACTGCCGGCAAAATCGCCTTTGAAAAAGGTGCCAAAGTGGCAACCGTTGATGACGTTGATCAGGCAATGGCCTCTTTACGTACAGGAAATGGCGCTGATTTGTTGTTAGTTGATATCGGTTTGGACATCGATAAGCTTTGTAAACATCTAGATGCCGAGCGTTTTTCGGTTCCTGTCATTGCCTGTGGTATCGGCACCCAACCATCAAAAGCTGGTGATGCCATCAGATCCGGTGCCAAAGAATATATCCCCCTCCCTCCTGATGCCGAATTGATTGCAGCTGTCTTAGCCGCAGTGACAGAAGAAACAACTTCGCTGATTTATAAAGATCCTGCGACAGCAGCAGTCTTAAAACTAGCTGAACAGATTGCCCCTTCGGATGCTTCGGTCTTGGTCACCGGTGAAAGTGGTACAGGTAAAGAAGTAATGTCTCGTTACCTGCACACAAAATCAAAACGTGCAAAGAGAAATTTTATTTCAGTTAACTGTGCAGCTATTCCAGAAAACCTTTTGGAATCCGAACTTTTCGGGCACGAAAAAGGGGCTTTTACCGGCGCGATCTCCCGACGGATCGGAAAGTTTGAAGAAGCGAATGGTGGCACTCTTCTGCTTGATGAAATTTCTGAAATGCATCCCCGTCTACAAGCAAAACTGTTACGGGCCGTACAAGAGCGCGAAATTGATCGTGTCGGTGGTAATCAACCAATCAAGGTTGATATCAGATTGTTGGCAACTTCGAATAGAGAGTTGGAAGAAGAAGTTAAAAAAGGGAACTTCCGGGAAGATCTTTATTTCCGTCTCAACGTTGTCACAATAGAAATGCCAGCGCTGCGGGATCGCCCGCTGGACATCCAAATTTTGGCGGACCATTTTCTTGGTAAGTATGCAGAATCAAATGGTGTCGCAAAACCAGAAATCACGCCAGAAGCTATGACCCAACTCATGCAACATCATTGGCGGGGTAATGTTCGGGAGTTGGAAAACACAATGCACAGAGCTGTGCTCTTATCCCGTGATAACCTTGTTGGCCCCGAAGCCATTATGTTAACCGGGTCCAATTTTGCACCAGCTGCAGCAGCACAAACCGTTGTTACCCAAGCACCAACAAGTACGGCTGCAGCGCAAGCCTATGGAGGGGGACAACCATCTTCTCACCCCACGTCACCGAATGTCGGAGGTTCAGAAGCTCCTGTCGATGAAAAACTTGTCGGGAGAACCGTTGCAGATGTTGAGAAAGACTTAATTCTGAACACTTTGGAACATTGTTTAGGAAACAGAACTCACGCGGCCAATATTCTGGGTATCTCCATTCGAACCCTTCGCAATAAGTTAAAAATTTATAGCGAAGATGGAACTGCGATCACTAGTCCAGGCAATATGAGTGAACACTTGAGCCCATCGGTTTGAGTAATCACGTAAACAGTATCAGAGTACAGTATGTCTGACAGTAGCCCACAACAAGATGGCAATAAACTAGGCTTGCCCCCCGTCATCGCTTCAGCCATAGAAGCGATGAAACGCGGTGACATTGCTTTGGCCCTTGGCGTTATCGCAATCCTGATTGTTTTGATTTTGCCAATGCCAAGTTGGTTGCTTGATATTTCTTTAGCATTATCAATTACACTTTCTGTCCTCATTCTAATGACCGCGTTATTCATTCACGGACCGTTAGAATTTGGATCTTTCCCTACTGTTTTATTGATCGCAACAATGTTACGGCTTTCACTCAATCTTGCCTCAACAAGACTGATACTTGCGAATGGACATGAGGGTACAGCTGCAGCAGGACAGGTAATAGAATCATTTGGCAACTTTGTTATGGGTGGCAATTTTGTTATCGGAATTATTGTATTCGGCATTTTGGTAATCGTGAACTTTATTGTCATTACAAAAGGTGCTGGTCGTATCGCAGAAGTTTCAGCCCGGTTTAGCCTGGATGCAATGCCCGGAAAACAAATGGCGATTGATGCAGATCTATCAAGTGGTCTCATTGATGAGAACGAAGCAAGGGAACGTCGAAAAAACCTGGAAGATGAAAGTAACTTCTTTGGCGCCATGGATGGAGCCTCAAAGTTTGTTCGAGGGGATGCAATCGCCGGATTGCTTATTACCTTCATCAATGTCGTGGGCGGCATTATCATTGGCGTTGCACAACGGGACATGGCTGTTGGTGATGCAGCCACGTCATATACTTTGTTGACGGTGGGTGACGGACTGGTTTCCCAAATTCCTGCGATTGTTGTCTCTACCGCCGCTGGTATTCTCGTCTCCAAAACCACCACTACAGGCTCAGCAGATAAAGCTATCTTCGCTCAACTTGGTGGGTATCCTCGTGCTCTTGGTCTTTCATCTGCACTTATGCTTGCCCTAGCGGTAGTTCCTGGTACGCCTTCTTTTCCTTTCCTTCTTCTGGCTGCGGCAACTGGTGGACTTGCTTTCTTTAGCGACAGAAAAGATACACGAAAAACAGAACTCGCGGATCAGAAAGAATTAGAAGCAGCTGAACCTGCTCCTGTTTCAGAAGAGCCAATTTCCGCATCCCTTCAAATTGATAATCTCCGCCTTGAGCTCGGTTACGCGCTTCTGCCGATGATTAACGGCCAAGGTGGCGAAAGGCTTACAGATCAAATAAAGGGACTGCGTCGACAACTTGCCCAGGAACTTGGGTTTGTTTTACCGTCGGTACGCATCCAAGATAATCTCCAACTCGGGGCCAATAGCTATGTAATTCGTGTGAAAGAAATAGCCGCAGGCGAAGGAGAACTACGCCCCAACATGTTCCTGATCATGGATCCGCGCGGCGACAAGATCCAGCTTGTTGGTGAGGAAACAGTAGAACCAACTTTCGGCTTGCCAGCCATGTGGGTTGATGAAAGCCAAAAGGAAGAAGCACTCTTCCGCGGTTATACAGTTGTTGATGCCTCGACCGTTATCACCACCCACATTACTGAAGTCGTAAAAGATAATATTTCGGAACTGCTTTCCTATGCGGAAACGCAGAAATTGCTTGATGAACTCGGTGAAGAACATCAGAAACTTATCGGCGATCTTATCCCGAACCAGATTTCGGTTGGAGCCTTGCAACGTGTACTTCAAAACCTTCTTGGTGAACGTATTTCCATCCGTGATTTACCAACTATTCTCGAAGGCATTTCAGAAGCCTGCGCCTACACACGAAATGCGACTTTCATTACCGAACATGTACGCTCACGCCTTGCCAGACAGATTTCTAACGACAATCAAAATGAACAAGGCTTTATTCCAATGATCACGCTCTCCCCACAGTGGGAGCAAGCTTTTTCCCAAGCATTAGTGGGCGAAGGCGAAGAAAAACAACTTTCTATGCCCCCTACTCAACTTCAGGAATTTATCACAGCGGTTCGCCAAACATTTGAACGTCACGCCATGATGGGGGAAGCACCTGTCATGTTAAGCAGCCCGGTTATTCGCCCTTATGTGCGTTCTATCGTTGAACGTTTCCGGCCAACAACCGTCGTTATGTCGCAGAATGAAGTGCACCCTAAAGCAAAAATTAAAACTTTGGGGGTTATTTAGCTCCTATGATTTACTCAAAAACATATGACAATTTTCATCTAACAGGAGCGATAATAGCATGCGGTTGAAGCACTATATCGCTGAAAATCTACCTGATGCCATGAATCAGGTCAGGGTCGATCTAGGTGAAGATGCCATCATCCTATCTACAGATGAACTAGGTCCCGGCCAAGGCGTACGTGTGACAGCAGGTTTGGACGATGAACCTGTTAATGATTTCGCGATAAGCGATCCTCAGGATGATGTAGATATCGTCGATGAAATAACTGAAGTGCTTGATTTTCACCGCCTACCCAATGAAATGACCGAAATGCTGGTAGGCCATGCCATGGGAATTCCCGCCTCTGAATGGCACATTTCCCTTGCCGGTGCTTTGGATAACAATTTCCACTTTGGGCAGATCCCCAGTCAGGCATTATCAAAACCGCTGATGCTTGTTGGCTCACCTGGGGATGGAAAAACCTCAACCATTGCAAAACTCTGTGCCAAGGCCAGATTATCAGAGATCCCAACAACCGTAATAACGATTGATGCAGAAAAAACTGGTGGCGTAGAACAGATCGCCACGTTCTGTCACCGCTTACAGATCGCCTTAGATATCGCCGAGACACCTGAAAAGTTGACAGAATGTATCAATAAAGTTCCGTCTAATCACCTGTTGTTAATTGATACAATGGGCGTTAACCCTTTTGACGACGATGCACTAAATTATCTGGCAGATTTTGCCCAGTCCTCGAATGCCGTATCGACCCTTATCATTCCAGCTGGTGGTGATGTCTATGAAACAGCCGATAAAGCTGCTGCGTTCAAATCTTTAAATACCAAATACATCATTCCGACAAAACTGGATATGACCCGGCGCTTTGGTGGCTTACTGACAGCAGCCCATAGCGCAGAGCTTACATTTATGGCTGCAGGTATTTCCCCGCATATTGCAGACGGATTATCCCCCATAAATCCAGTATCTCTGGCACGGCTATTGCTTCCTACCAGACTAGAATCCCAACAGCACTCTCTTGCAACAGGCACACGCTGATGAACCAAGCTAAAAACCATAATGTTCAATCTTTGCACAATAAATTACTCTGCAAGAACATGATTGCCATAGCATCAGGCAAGGGTGGTGTCGGGAAGACATGGCTATCCATTACTCTATCCCACGCCTTATCGAGTTTGGGATGCAGAACTCTATTATTTGATGGTGACCTTGGCCTCGCGAACGTTGACATTCAACTTGGCCTGGCCCCCAATAAAGATATGGGTGGTGTTCTAAATGGTCGCTATTCACTGGAAGAAGCAGCAGTACGTTACCCCGACGGCGGGTTTGATGTTGTTGCTGGTCGATCCGGTTCAGGAAATCTTGCGAACCTGCCAGCGCCTCGTTTAAACAGCCTGACAACCGATCTTGCAAACCTTTCTGAATCCTATGACCGTATTATTCTAGATCTCGGGGCAGGAATCGACCGAACAGTCCGCCAGTTGGCATCACAAGCTCAGGTGTGCCTGGTTATAACAACTGATGAGCCCACCTCGCTCACAGATGCCTATGCCTTTATCAAGCTGACAAAAATGCAACGCCCGGATGCTGATTTACGTGTCATCGTCAACATGGCGGAAACAGAGCACGACGGGCACAAGACCTACAACACCATTCGCAAGGCTTGTGAATCCTTCTTGAAGATAACACCGCCGCTTGCAGGTATTATTGTTCGCGACAACAAGGTAAAGGAAGCAATTCGCAATCAAACTCCTCTGCTGGTTCGGTATCCAACATCAACCGCAGCAGAGCGTGTCGAACAGATTGCCCGGAATTTGCTAAAAGGGCATGAATAAGGTCCGACTACCACTTGCCACTACACCTACCGCTCCATCGAGCACAACACAGACAGCCCAGGCCAGTACGCTTGCGAACTATCCGCCAACACTGACCAACCAGAAAATACAAGAACAGCTCAGTGGAACAATCAAGGGACAAACACCACAAGGACAATTACTTGTCCAAACCTTATTGGGCGAGTTGTCTGTTAATACAAATGTTAAACTCCCTGCCGGAACAGAAGTTATTGTTCAGTTCAGAACACATCGTCCTCCCTTTGAAGTTCTCATCATTCCCAAAGGTGATAAAACAAAAAATCAACCAGGGCCAATACAGCAAAATCCAACAGATAAGCTCAGCCTAACTCATCAAATTCAGGCAACTCTTATCAGTAAACCTGCGGCAAGTGCTTCTGTTCCTCTCCCCAAGACACTGCAAAACTTACAAGCTGCTGCGCAATTTCCCGTAAAAATGGAAGTATTAGGCCCGCCCCCTAAAAGTGCAGCCCCACAGGTCACATCCGGCATCACACCGTCGATGCAACACTCAACCTCTCTTGCATCTCAATCAAGTGCTCCGGCATCATCCCAACCGCTAACGTCACAACTGGCGACGGTGTTAAAAGCAACTGTAACAGGAAGTACACAAGGTAATCCTATCGTCCAAACAGCCATAGGTACAATTCAACTTGCGATAAAAGCTTCCTTGCCAGTAGGAACACAGATATCCCTCACCCTTCTATCTTTAGACGACCCAGAGGGAATAAAGGCAGGTGATGGGTCCCGTCTACCGACAACACCATCCCAACCGGGACAGGATTTACGTCAAGTACTTCAAAGTGCATTAACCACTCTAGGGCAACACGGGCAAATGAATGCTTTGGCAAGCCATCTCCCCCAAAAAGGGTCTGCGTTAACATCGGGCATTCTGTTATTTTTGAATGCCCTGAAATCCGGTACCCCCAGAGGTTGGGCTGGAGAGGACACACTTTCACTGCTACGCGCCGCAGGACGTCCTGAACTGGCACAACAATTAAGCAACGAGAGTACTCTCATAACAAGACCCGTAGAAACAGGACAGGGAGAATGGCGTATGACTCAGCTCCCTATTCTGCACGATAGCCAGTTACACCAAGCGAACCTTTTTGTCAGAGACAGAGAACACGACAAAAAAGGACGCGGCAACTTGGATCGGGAAGAAGTAACTCGTTTCAAGCTGGAAGTAGAAATGAGCCGTGACGGTGAAATGCAGTTTGATGGCCTAGTCAAAAAAGGACGTTTTGATCTCGTTATCAGAAGTAGAAACAACCTTCCCAGAACAATGGAAGTGAAAATATCTGACCTGTTCTACGGGGCAAACGAAGCCACTGGTTTTGCCGGGAAACTCACGTTTGAAGTTTCGGATGATTGGGAGAAATTAAGCCAGAGTTCGCAAAAATTAATTGCAGGCTCTCACAACAGCACAATGGCTTGAACGTTACACGCCTAGATAACTCAAGATAAATCAGGCATGAAGCGATAAAATCTCACCTCATGCCTGATTGTTTAAATAATTTACTGTTTAAAGTTACTGTACGTCACGTAGCTTTTTATTCTTCGAGTCATAAGTCTTTATTTTGCAGTCATTAGATCTCGAGGCAACTTGATGTCATACTTAGCTCTGATTTGTTGATCCATTTCATCGCTAATATGGCGGGGAAAATGATTATTCATTGTTTCCCGCACAATGCTGGTCGCCTTGGATAGTGATGTTGGACGCTCTTTCTCTTCCCATTCATTGGGGCTACTTCGGTCCGATGTTTCGGGATAAAAATACTCAGTTTCCATGACTGATAGAGTTTGATCCGAGCCAAGATAATGGCCGGGGCCTTCTTCGCAAACCTGACGGATTGCTTCAATCGACAGGGTATCTTCATTAACATCGATCCCCCGAACCGTTCGTAGAACAGATCCAATTGTATCATTATCAAGCACAAGACTTTCCATACACATACCCAAAAGACTGGCGTGCATACCCGCAGATTCATACACAAGATTAGTTCCTGAATTGCCTGTCACCGCATGATTATAGCCCTTTTCGGCGCCGGCCTGATAATCAGGAATTTTGGAATCACACATCCCACTCGGAACGCCCGTCGGCAAATCATAGAAACGACCCATTTGTGCACAAGCAGCAACCAACAAGGCCTGCTCACCACTACCACCGCTCATAGCTCCCGTCCGAAGATCAGAAACAAAAGGCCATGTTCCAAAAACGGCTGGTGCGCCCGGTTGGATCGCATTCACATAGACAAGACCTGCGAGAACTTCGGCGACTTCCTGTACAACAGATCCCGCCAATGAAGCCGGTGATGTCGCCCCTGCCTGTCCGGCAGACAATAAGAGCACAGGCATTCCGCCCCGCACGGCAACTTCCAAACATTTACATGCATCTTCAGCAAACTTGAGAGGCGGCACGACAAAACAATTGGACATACTTACAAAGGGACGTTCACGCCACTTATCTTCACCACCAGCAATCATGTGCAGCATTTCCAGTGACTTCTCGATATGACTTGGTTCAACCCAACTAGAGCCTACATGCTTGGTCGTCCCCGAAATAGCCGCATAACAAGTATTAAAATCCATATCGAAGGGATCAGCTAAATCGCGACACACGACCGAACGCTGGAAGAAGTGAATATTATCTAGTTTGTCGACCATACGCCCGATGTCATAAAGATCCTGGGTGGTTGATTCTCGGTAATCACCTGTTTGAGCATCAACCATATGAACCGCAGCACCTGCTGTGCCAAAATAGATTTTACTGCCTGATAAATCCATATCGTGCTTTGGGTCCTGTCCATGCAGGACAACATTCCGGTTAACCTTCACCAGCATGTCTTCGACAAGGGCACGCGGAAAAGTTAGGCGGCCATTATCTTTCAGTACACCGCCCGCGGCAGTAACAACGTCGATACAACTCGGGATCGCATCAGCCAATCCAATATTTTCCAGCACATCCAATACCGCAGTATGAATACGCTTTATCTGCAGATCATTTAGAACTTTATAATTTCCACTTTCCAAACCGGGTTGGATAGCGCGTTTGTCTTCGGCTAGTGGTGCGGCACGCAAGGCTTGGCGGGCTTGACGACCTCCCCGACGGCGGGATGAAACAGCAACTTCACTCATGGGTATCTCCGGAAAAGATATTTGTGTCTATTGTGAGTCTCTGTTTAAAATCGGACAAATGATCCTTTTTCACCAAATGGTCACTTTTACTCACCATATCAAATTGACTTTATGCCATAATATTAGAAAATTTGGATAGTTATCCAGATTCTTTCCACGTTATACTTGAGGGTTTTGATATTGCTGAAGAAAAGATATCTGCCAAATTTGAACGCGCTTCGTGCTTTTGAATCAGCGGCAAGACATTTGAATTTTCGCCTCGCATCCGAAGAACTTAACATAACGCATTCGGCAATTAGTCATCATATCAAAAACCTTGAAGATCAATTAGGTGTAAACCTGTTTGCCCGCGCCGGACGAAATGTCGTCCTCACAGAGGCTGGTAAACTCTATCTGCCAATTCTCGTGGACAGCTTTGATCGAATTGCAGATGGGGCGCGTTTAGTTCAATCGCTCGAACGCCCCAAAACTCTGCTGGTCCAAGTTTACATAACCGTCGCTATGTATTGGTTACTCCCCCGAATTCACGAATTTTATAAAGCTAGCAAGGGTATCCAGGCACAACTTAATACATCTTACCTCGATTGGTCATTTAACCGAACGGGTACAGATGTTGGCATTATCTGGGCGGCAAAAAAAGATCCGGACTTAGTCTACTATCATTTGGCTGAAGCACGCTTGTCTCCCATGTGTCATAAAGATTTAATGACAGGGGAACATCCGATTCATAGGCCCGAAGATCTGCTTCAACACGACATTCTACAACTATTTAATCACAACCATGATTGGGCAATGTGGTTCCAGGAAGAGGGTATATCAGACTGGGCTCCGGACCAAGAAATCACCTTTGATAACTATCTCCTCGCCCTAGAAGCAGCAAACAAAGGCAGAGGTGTTGCCATGACAAACAGTCCCTTTGCAACCCCTAGAGATACTAACACTCCCCTCGTCAAACCCTTTGGCGAAAAAACTTGCCATAGCGGTGATTGGTATCTGGTATGTCAACCAGAACTCGCGGAAAGCCACAAAGTGAAGACATTCCATAAGTGGTTATTAGAAGAGCTTGAGAGGGAACCTCAAAAGTAAAGTTTAGTATTAGATGGCAAAGTTTCAAACGATCTTAATCTTACTTGACCGATAACAGAACTCCCTTGATCTCTCTGCAAGCAGAATTGCACCAGAAAAGCTTGAAACACCATATTTCTTGGCAATCCTCTCTCTCCTTGCCCTCAAGGTAGGGACACTGATGTTCAAGTATTTCGCTTGCTCTGCAATCGTTAAACCTGGCTTATTAATTTGAATTTTGATCGCTTCTTTCTCTTTAGGAGAAAGACCTGAGAATTCTCTTTTATAGGGCTTTAGACTTTGAGAGTCGTATAGCCAACTATCAAGTTTCATAGTCATCTCAATATATGGCAAACAAACATTAGTCGGGTCTATAATTTCATGACCATAGGCAAAGCACGCAACTGAATTCAAATCAGGCGATCCAGATAAAATAACAAGGCAGTCCTTTATACCAAAAGAATTCCAATGCTTTTCACTTAAATTATCAGGGTCATAAAAACAAAATTCATCATTATTTTTTGCCTGAAGATAAGTAAATTTTGGCCAAATCCTCTTTCGAAAAGCCCAGGCTCCAGGACACACCAAATCCAAATCATGTCCGTAATAAGCATCAAGAAAACCATCAGGCATACAATCATGAACAAATACATATTCAGTTGTAAGCTTTTGCCAATAGAAATACAGGTTATCTTGTTTTGCTAATAGTTCAAAATCAGATAGGCTGTTGCAGTTCCGGGCTTCTTCACGAGTTATCATTTTACCTCATCGGCACTATTCAAAATTGAAGCACCATTTATATATTTCTCAATCGGCCAAAATTGTCTGTCACCAAATTCAATTGGCTTTCCCCCCGTAAGTTGAAAGCCCCTTCTCAGCCAAAATTTGATTAATCGACGATCTGCAACCTCACCCAAAATTCTTGAAAAACCCATTTTAACACAATAGCTATCAGCATAGGTTGCAATCGCATTTAAGGTTCTCAGTCGATTTCGTGGCTCCAGATTTGGCATCAAAGCTAGACGCCCACCATGTATTGTATTTTCACATGCATATCGAAGACGCATACAAGCTACAGGTACAGTATCTTGGATAGCAAGGATATGTGTTACCAACTCAAAATCCTTACCATCAAACTCTTCACGATATGGCTCTGTTGATAAAAAAGCGCTCGATCGTATATGCTGACACTGAACCCATTCATCTATAGAACTAACAACAGTTATATCAAGTTTGCTCATCTTATTTCCTTATGTGCTATAGGTTGAAAAAGCAACATAAGTTAAAGCCAACATATACCTGTCCTATTTTGCGGTCCAGTATGCGCACACCTAAATAATAACTGTTCTATCCAATAACATTTATTTTGAGGGCAATTCTCCTAGAGACAGAAGCAGGTAGCTTATCTATTACGAGAAATAACATTATTAAAAATTACTACTAATAATAATCAATTATTTTCCGACGCTTTGCGTCGTCTATATTGCTGCATGCCCATTTCATCAAAGGCAGCTTGCTCTTTTTTCTTCAGAACATCCTGTTGGCGTTTAATATCGTTTGCCTGTGCTTCTTCGTATTTTTTAAGATCCTGGTAGATTTCATGCAATTCTTGTTGTGCGATAGCTTTCAGGGTCATGACTTCTTCAATAGAGGTTTCCAGACGCTTGCGGCGTTCGCGTGCTGCTTCGGCGTAGGCGGGATAGGTCTGAGCAACATCTGGATGCTGGGATGCAAAATCCTGTTCTTTCAAGACTTCATTGTCCAGCTTTTCGATATCCTGCTCCAACTTAATTGCCAGGCTCTCAAGATCGGCGAGTTTTTGTTGGGCTTCGTCCAACTTCCAGCTATGTACCCGAACAATACTGTCAATTGGGGTTTTCATGATTCAGTCCCCGTTCCCTCTAGATTGTGTTGTCCAAGGCTATGTGCTTCACCAGTTTGTGAATCGGGATTAAACTCGACCGCCGGATCACCGCCTTGCCCCCAAGGAAGCCCGATTGCGGCTGCCAATTGTTCGTAGCCTAATGCCAAATTGCTTTCTTCGTACTTTCCCTGTGTCAAGAAAGCTTCGAGTCCACCATTATGCGCAATGGCTTCATCAATAACGGGGTCAGATCCTTCGGTATAAGCACCGATACGAATAAGCTCTGCCATGTTATCATAGGTCGAAAGTAATTGCCGTCCCCGGGTCACCAGTTCATTCTCGGCGTCCGAATTGCACCCGGGCATTGTACGTGACACGCTCCGGAGTAAATTGATGGCTGGGAATCTGTTTCGCTCTGCAATCGCCCGATCAAGAATAATATGCCCGTCAAGAATACCACGAACAGCATCAGCAATCGGTTCGTTGTGATCATCCCCTTCAACCAGAACGGTGAAGAGCCCCGTAATTGACCCCTGCGCTTTGACGCCAGGTCCCGCACGTTCCAAAAGTTGTGGCAATTCAGCAAAAACCGACGGTGTATAACCTTTACTTGCCGGGGGTTCACCAGCGGATAGACCAATTTCACGCATGGACATGGCAAAACGGGTAACAGAGTCCATAAGGCAGAGTACATCCCGACCATTGTCCCGAAAATATTCTGACAAAGCCATGGTCATGTAAGCGGCCTGTCGCCGCATCAGCGGCGGTTCATCAGATGTGGCAACAACCACAACGGATCGTGCAAGTCCTTCTGGCCCCAAATCATCTTCGAGCCATTCCTGAACTTCTCTTCCGCGTTCACCAATCAGACCAATAACGTTAACATCCAAGGAGGTATAGCGGGCCAACATGGACAACAGAACCGATTTTCCCACACCAGATCCGGCAAAGATCCCCATGCGCTGTCCCTGACAACAGGACAGGAAAGTATTAATTGCCCGAACACCTAAATCGATTTTACCACCGACACGCTGTCGTCCGTGAGCCGGTGGCGGAGAGCTTCGTACCTTATAAGGGTCAGGCCCCATTAACAGAGGACCTTTGCCATCAATTGGTTCTCCCAAGGCATTCACAACGCGTCCAAGCCATGCTTCCGAAGGATGGATAGAAGGCTCACTTGAAGCAAGGATTGCCTTACACCCCAAACCAATACCATCGAGCGATCCAAATGGTAGTAGCAAGGCATGGCCTTGCCGAAAACCAATAACTTCACATGGCACGCGTCTTTCATCTTTTGCAATTAAGATACAACGCGAACCAATCACCAACAGCCGATCAAGCCCGGACAATTCAACCAACATTCCCAGAACACCAGATACTCTGCCATAGACCTGATAGTCCGAGAGATCTGATATCTCTCTGGTTAAACTTTTGAGAGGCATTCCGAAATCTTTACCCTGTAAAAAACATTAAAAATGGTGTCACCAGACATTCTATACCTGAATATTTAGTGGCTATATCTGAATATCCAGTGGTTTATTCGATAAATCGACATTACTTTTACACATTTCTTTTAACACCAGCTTAACCAGAGATTCTTTCTAAAAAATCAATTTTTAGGGAAAAATAACGATATTGTGTAAAATTTATTCTAAATTTATTGGTATTTTTTAACTTTTAAAGAGCCTTGGTAAGGTTTTGTTAATATTCGTTACCGAAAATGGTTAACAACATTCATATTGGTTTAACGAACATTAACAACCGGAATTTGAACATGCGAGTCTTGTTAGTAGAAGATGATGCCCCAACAGCCCAAGGCATCGAAATGATGCTCAAGTCAGAAGGCTATGTCTGCGACACAACAGACATGGGCGAAGACGGGCTTGAGATCGGAAAAATTTATGATTATGACATAATCATTCTTGATCTGATGTTACCTGACATGGATGGCTATGAAGTTATTCGTCGACTTCGTGCATCCAGAGTGGAAACACCGATCCTTATCTTGTCCGGCCTGAACGGTCTGGATGACAAGATCAAAGGACTTGGTTTCGGTGCAGATGATTATCTAACTAAGCCATTTGATAAACGAGAGCTCATTGCCCGGATACAGGCAATTGTTCGCCGCTCCAAAGGGCATGCTGCTTCCGTCATTAATACAGGCAAGCTAAAGGTCAATCTGGACACACGTACCGTTGAAGTTGAAAATAAGCTTCTTCATCTTACAGGTAAAGAATACGGTATTCTTGAGCTGCTTTCTCTTCGCAAGGGTACAACTCTTACAAAAGAGATGTTCCTCAATCACCTTTACGGTGGCATGGATGAGCCTGAGTTAAAAATTATTGACGTTTTTGTCTGCAAACTGCGCAAAAAACTGTCTAATGCAACAGGTGGAGAAAACTACATCGAAACGGTTTGGGGCCGCGGATATGTATTGCGCGATCCTGTTGAGAATACTGCAGAGACAGTACAGCTCGCTTCGGCTTAAGTATTTTCCCAAAAGCATCACTCACGATATATAAAAAGGCCTCTGGAATAAAATTCCAGAGGCCTTTTTTGATGCGTTATATCTTTTCAAAGCTGTCTGATTAACCAGCCGCTTTGTTCACCAACTCACCGTTGCGAACCAGACCATATATGCCTCGCTTGCCCGGAATAAGCTGGAACTCATCAGAAATACCCAGAACTGTTTCCGCGCCACCCAGATAAAGGAAACCATCATCGGGCATTTGTTTGGCAATGTTTTTCAAAACAACAGACTTAGTTGGTTGATCAAAGTAAATAAGCACGTTACGACAAAACACAATGTCAAACTTACCAAGCATTGCCGGACTTTCAAGAAGGTTAAAAGACTTGAAAGTCACCATATTACGAATAGAACTATCGATCTGCCAGCGATCCCCGTTTTGCTGGAAATACTTCACAAGAAGATTGATCGGCAATCCTCTTTGTACTTCAAACTGGGTGTAAACACCTTCCTTAGCCTTATTCAGGATCTCATTAGAAAGATCGGTCGCAATAATTTCGATCTTCCACCCAGCAAGCGCTGGTCCTGCTTCTTTCAACAGCATCGCCAATGTATATGGCTCTTGCCCACTAGAACAGGCCGCAGACCAAATGCGTATGGTCTTACTGGCAGCTCGTTTTTCCAACATATGTGGAAGAACAAGGTCCTTAAACTGATCAAAGGGTTTTTGATCACGGAAGAAGAACGATTCATTGGTCGTCATTGCTTCCGTAATATCATTAAGGATACGTTCGTCGTTTGTAGCACGAACCTTTTGGACAAGTTCATCAAAACCACTAAGGTCCCATTTACGGGCGACCGGGTTCAAACGACTTTCCAAGAGATAGGCTTTATCCTGGCTCAGGACCAAACCGGAACGTTTCTTTAAAAATTGCGAAATAAAATCAAAATCACTCACGTTCATGCCGCCGACCTCATAACAAGTTGTCGTACATTAGACGCCATCTCCTTGATTGGAAGAACTGCGGAACAGAGTCCTGCAGTAGCTACCGCCCCAGGCATCCCCCACACCACACTTGTTTGTTCGTCCTGAGCAATAACGGAACCACCGGCCGCCGTCACCACTTCTGAACCTCGTAAACCATCACTTCCCATCCCTGTAAGGATTAATACAAGAAGACGAGAACCGTATATTTTAGATAAACTTCTCAGCATGGGATCAACCGCAGGCCGACAGAAGTTTTCCGGTGGTTCTTGGTTTAATCGAACAACAGTATTAACGCCCTGCTTTTCGAAAACCATGTGATATCCACCTGGTGCAAGATAAATATGCCCACCTTTCAGGATTTCTCCTTCTTCACCTTCTTTACTCGGCATGCTGGAAACTCTTGAAATATGTTCCGCAAGCAAAGCCGTAAAGGTTGCAGGCATGTGCTGTGTAATAACAACAGGCTGTGTAATTGTCCCTAAATTACCAAGAACATCAAACAGGGCTTGTGGTCCCCCGGTTGAACTTCCAATTGCAAGAATATCCGGCTTCGTTATTGCATCTTTACGAAGCGTGACCTTCTTACTGGGATACAAACTAGATGGGGCAGCAGCCGCCTCTTTGGTTCTTTGGGCAACTGGCATTGCTGTGCCCTGTTGTGTTTTTGCCGCAGATGGTAATGGAGCCTTTTGGCTGGCTCGTGCCACCTGTCCCAACGCTTTGACCTTTGCAACAAGCTCGTGTTTAAAATCACTCGCTTTTGTCAGTTCGCCAGAACTGGTTGGTTTTGGAATATAATCGGCAGCACCAAGACGCATTGCCTTTAGGCTTATTTCAGCGTTTTTTCGTGTCAGTGTCGATGCCATGATGACTTGAACATCAGGTTTCACCTGAAGTAGCTTCGGTAAAGCCGTCAGACCATCCATAACAGGCATCTCGATGTCCAAAACAACAACATCGATCTTTTGACTTTCCAAACGTTTAACTGCGATTTCACCATTAGATACAGATTCAACTACAGAAACTTGTGGATCACCTTCTAAAATTCTGGTGAGGAGCCCCCGAATTACTGCAGAATCATCAACTACCATAATCCGATAGGCATTTTCGGATTTACTGCCTTTATCAGTAGAGGATGTATTCATCGACAAGGGCATTAAATAAGGCCCACCTGTATAAATTTAGACTCAATAATATCACTATCAAAAGGCTTCATGATATATTCATTCGCCCCGGCAGCTATCGCCTGTTGTATATGCTGCATATCATTTTCTGTTGTACAGAAAACAACAATCGGCTGTTCAACATTCTGTATTGCCCTTAGATCCTTTAGAAACTCCAACCCATCTTTAACCGGCATGTTCCAGTCAAGCAAAACCGCATCAGGCATAGATGCATTACATGCATCCAGAGCTTTTTGGCCGTCCTCGGCTTCTTTGATGTTAAAGTTTAATCCTTCAAGAATTTTTCGCGCAACCATCCGCACGACCTTGGAGTCATCGACAACCAAACAGGTCTTCATATTTCCGCTCCAACTTGTTTTTGAATACCCAAAATAACTGAACTCTACTGAATTAAGAAAGCCTACTACGCAGCGTCGGCATTTCGACCATAATCAAGGAATCTGTTTACATCCAGAATCACAAGTAACTTGCCATCCAAACGATAAATCCCTTGGGAATAATCCCGGAAACGCTGGTCCAGTGTTGGTGGATTACGCTCAAACGAGCTTTCATCAACACCAAGTACTTCTCCAACGCTATCAACCATCAGGCTATAGAGATCATGACCATTTTCAACAACAATGCTCATGGACTCTTTTTCTTTACGTGCAGGCAATCCCAAACGTTTTCTGACATCAATGGCAGTAACGATACGTCCACGCAAATTCAACGACCCAGCAATCTCAGGCGGTGCCAGAGGAATCGGCGTAATACGCTGCGGATTAATAATATCCTGTACACTTAAAACCGGGACACCAAAAAGCTGGCCAGCGATATAGAAAGTAACAAAATCTTCGTTTTCCAAATAAGTATCACTCACAGTTTCACTCTTTCTATGGATTTATCTCACGCAGCGCCTTTAAGTTCTGCAATCGTATCTTGAAGGGTCGTCAACAAAGCTTCGCGATCTGTTTTTGAAACATAATCTTTAAAGCCCGCAGCCCGACCACGCATCAGATCTGCTGGAGAAGCAAAAGCTGACAGCGCAACCATTGGCGTTTTCGACCAACGATGATCCTCTCGAACCGCCTCGGCAAATTCAAAGCCATTCATCCCTGGCATTTCGATATCTGAAACAATCACGTCAAACTTTTCACCTTTTTCACATAACGTCAGCGCTTCGCTAGCTGATTCAACCGCTTGAACATCATATCCGGCCACTGAAAGCATTGGCATCAAAAGATTACGGAAGAAAGGACTATCATCGACAAGCAAAATTTTAGATTTATTACTCTCGAAATTTTCTTTGCCTGCTTCTGATCCAAACCAATCAGGATAGGCCTGCGTCAGGAAGTAGCCTGCATCGACAACATCCGTCGCTTTTTCTGCAATGATCGCACTCCCAATGTAACCTTCCTTCTCAGCACTTAGTTCAACGTTCATCCGATCTTCGACAATGTCGATAATCTCATCAACAACGAGCCCCATAGACCGCTCTCTATCAGAGAAAACAAGAACAGGCTGACGGCCTTCCTTCTCAAGCTCCATACCAGTTTTCATTGGAATGAGTGGCATCAATTGGCCACGATATTGAACAACATGCTGACCACCTGATGTTTCAACTTTTGCCAGATCGATTTCCTCCAATCGGGCAATAAGCGCAAGCGGAACCGCTTTCGGAGCATCATCTCCAGAGCGGAAGACAAGCATTGCAACCTTTTCATCATTTCCAGCCTGATGTCGATCTTCGTGAGCACCCAAATCGCTATCAGCAACCGCAATTTCACCTGTTGCAGCGGCAATGCCATTTGGATCAAGAATCATAACGACAGCACCATCACCAAGAATGGTATTTCCAGAGAACAGCTGAATATCACGCAAGATCGGCGCAACCGGCTTAACAACGATTTCTTCAGTATCAAAGACACGGTCGACAATAATACCAAAGGTGTATGTGCCAACCTGCGAGACAACAATAAAGTTGTCTTCTCGCAATTCAGTTTCTTCACCTTCGGGCTCATCACCATCAGAAAGTTTCAATAAATCACGTAATGTAACCAGAGGTAAAAGACGGTTTCTCAATCGTAAAACCGGAGTTTCATTAATGTGTTCGATTGTATGTTCAGAATGAGCAGACGTACGTACTAACTCCACAACAGATAGCTGCGGTATGGCAAAGCGTTCTTTACAGCATTCGACAATCAACGCAGAAACGATTGCCAGCGTCAGTGGAATTTTAATGGTAAAGATTGTGCCTTTACCCTCTGTCGAACTCAACTCAACCGTACCGCCAATTTTTTCGATATTGGTACGAACAACATCCATTCCAACGCCACGACCAGACACCGCAGTAACCTCAGCCGCCGTAGAAAAGCCGGGCTTGAAGATAAATTGTTGGATCTGTTGATCATTCATACCATCCAGTTCACCTTCAGAGGCGAGACCGTTTTCGATGCATTTCTCTTTAATACGGTCTGTATTGAGGCCCTTACCATCATCAGAAATCTGAATGATGATATGTCCACCTTCGTGGAAAGCATTTAGAATGACTTGACCTGTTTCTGGCTTACCAGCAGCAACTCGGTCGTTCGGCATTTCAAGGCCATGGTCCGCAGAGTTACGAACCATGTGTGTCAAAGGATCTTTGATCAGCTCCAGAACCTGACGATCAAGTTCTGTTTCTGCACCTTTCATCACCAGATCAATTTTCTTGTCCAGTTCGTGTGAAAGATCGCGAATGATACGCGGTAATTTCGCCCATGCATTCCCAATTGGCTGCATTCGGGTTTTCATCACCCCTTCTTGCAAATCTGACACAACATGATTTAACCGTTGTAAAGGTGTCGCAAAGTCACTTTCTTTATGTGCGCGCAAAATTTGAAGTGTTTGATTTCGTGTCAAAACAAGCTCGGAAACCATCGTCATAAGGTTCTCAAGGACCTCAACACTCACGCGAATAGATTGATTTGCAACAGAAGATCCTGTGTCTCCTGTTGGGGTTGGTGGAGTAGCAGCTTTCTTCGCTGCAGGTTTTGGTGCAGGTTTTGGTGCAGGTGCTGGTGCAGGAGTAGGTTCAGCTTTTAACTCAACAACTTCAGCAACAGGGGGGTGTTCTGGTGGTGGGGCACCTGCCTCTGCAGCAGCTTGTGCAGCTAATTCTTCTGGTCCCAAAGCCTCGCGGAAAGCTTTTTCCAGTTCATCTTCTTCATCATCTTCGACAGTTTCGTCAACTGCAACAGTCACAGGTTCTGGAGCCGCAGCAGCAGGTTCAGCAGCATCCCCACCTTCCGCATGCGCATTCAAACGGCTAATCAAGTCGGAATCATCACCTTCAGGTTCTTGCTCAGTTGCTTCCAACGTTGTGAGGATTTCACGAATTTGATCCAAACACTCGAGGATAAGAGACACACCCGTCGCAGATACCGAGAGCTCTCCATCCCTGAACTTATTCATGATGTTTTCACCAGCATGAGCAACAGACTCAAGTCTCGGCAGACCTAAAAATCCACAGGTACCCTTAATCGTATGCATTAATCTAAAAATGCTACTCAACAACTCTGCGTCGTTTGGGTTCTGTTCGAGCTTAACAAGTTCCATATCGAGTGTCGTGAGACCTTCGTTTGTCTCAGTCAGAAACTCACTCAAAAGATCATCCATAACCGCGCTTCCATTCCATCTCTAATCAACCAAATCGGCCGCACCAAACGTGCAATCCGCTATTAATTCTGTGACAAGCTTGGCAAAGGAAGATTAATAACCTCTTACCCGACCCCCATCCTTTATTAACTTTAATTGGAATAGCACACATTTTATTGATTTTTACGGGCTAAAGGTCTCATTTATTTATAACAAAACCTTTATAAACCCTAGTCGCCAAGCGCTTGCCATGCTAGCAGATGGGAGTCGTAAAAAAAATTACGCCGATGATTAGTTTGACGGATTCGAGATTATGGCTCAAAGCCCGATAGCGGCTGAATCGAAAGCTTCAGCCCTTCGCTTTAAAAATAAATTCAGATTCATGACCTGGTTCGCCCTGTTTATTGCAGCGCTCTTTACCATGCCAATTTTAAACGTCGTCGGGTCTGCATTAACAACAGAAAGTGATATTTGGGACCATCTGGTCGAGACTGTTCTCACAGATTATCTTATAAATACTTTTCTTTTGGCAATTGGTGTTGCTGTTCTTGTTTCCATCATTGGTACAGGCACTGCATGGCTCGTCACCATGTGTCGTTTTCCCGGTCATAAAATATTTGAATGGGCGCTGATACTCCCTCTAGCTGTTCCGGCCTACGTAATGGCCTATACTTACACCGATTTTTTACAGGTGAGCGGTCCCCTTCAGGGTTTGATCCGAGACATTTTTGATGTCCAGTTCCGTGAATACTGGTTTCCGGAAATACGATCTTTGCCCGGCGCAATTCTTATGCTGTCGCTCGTTTTATACCCTTATGTCTATATGCTTTCGCGAGCAGCATTTCTTGAGCAATCTATTTGCGCACTGGAAGTCAGCCGTACACTTGGCTGTGGCCCGTGGGGTAGCTTCTTCCGTGTTGCTCTCCCTCTTGCACGACCAGCGATTATCGCAGGGACCTCTCTGGCTTTAATGGAAACGCTCGCAGACTTTGGAACCGTTTCGTTCTTTGGTGTTCAGACCTTTACGACAGGCATCATGAACGCCTGGACAAATATGGGTGATTTACCTGCTGCACGCCAGCTTGCCACCTACCTACTGGTTTTTATCCTAACCGTTTTCATTCTGGAGAAAGTCAGTAGAGGTAACGCCCGTTACCACCATTCAACTAATCGTTATCAAAATCTTCCGGGGTACCAGCTAAAAGGTTTTGGAAATTTTTGGGCCGTCATGGCCTGTATAACGCCCTTATTTTTTGGATTTATCCTTCCTGCTCTCTTACTACTGGATATGTCTATCACTTTGGGGGATCAACAGTTCGGGACTAAATTTATCAAACTGGCATTCAATAGCTTCACAATTGCCCTGGTAACTGCGGTCGTTGCAGTTTCTATCGCTATTTTACTGGCCTATACCAACCGAATGCAGCCTAATATTTTATCAAAGGCTGCATCACGTATTGCCTCTATGGGCTATGCGGTCCCCGGAACCGTTGTTGCCATAGGAACACTTTTCCCACTTGCGGTGCTTGATAATACGATTGACGCCTGGATGCGTGATACCTTTGACATTTCCACAGGCCTCTTATTAACCGGTTCAATCACGGCTCTTGTCTTCGCTTACCTTGTCCGTTTCCTTGCTGTTTCTCTTAATGCTGTCGAGACCGGGCTAGGGAAAATACGCCCCAGCATGGAAGATGCATCGCGTACATTAGGGCACGGTCCTTTTAAAACACTGAAACACGTTCATGTCCCAATAATGAGTGGAAGTATTTTAACCGCAGGCTTAGTGGTTTTTGTTGATGTTATGAAAGAGCTTCCCGCCACACTCGTCATGCGCCCGTTTAACTTTGATACTCTGGCAACACAGGCTTACAATCTCGCGTCTGACGAACGCTTATCAGAATCGTCCACCGCGTCCTTAACAATTGTTCTTGTTGGTATTCTTCCGTTGATACTTTTAACCCGGGCAATATCAAAAAGCCGAGCAGGATCTTCAGCTCAGGAAATGTAAGTTCACTATAGAATTAGTCAAATTTATCTAGAGTATTGAAATAAAGAAAAAGCCCTGTAGCTTTCCATAGCTACAGGGCTTTTAAATTTCTCAGAGCTTTTAAATAAAAAAACTCCAGATTTTATTTCCAACCAACGCGGTCAAAAATCTTCTGAGCGGTCACCTGATTTTTGCCGTAAACAGAAACGTTTACAGTATCAACCTTGAAATCACCCAAACCTTTAACAGCAGAATTAGGCGCAACACCTGAAACAACAGGGAACTCATTGTTACCATCAGCAAAATAGCTCTGTGCCTGCTCACTTGTCAGATACTCAAGAAACTTCACCGCTGCTTCTTTGTTCGGAGCAGACTTCACAACACCAGCACCGGAAATATTTACATGCGTGCCGCGATCAGCTTGGTTCGGAAACACATAACCAAGTTTATCAGCAAGACCTTTATCTTGATCTTTTGGCTTTGTCATCAAACGTACAAAGTAATAAGAGTTTGCAACAGCAATCTCACACTCACCAGAACCAATACCCCGCAGTTGGTTTGTATCGCCCTTCACAGGCTGGCGTGCAAAGTTGGCAACAACATCAGATGCCCATTTTTCAGCAGCTTCTTCACCTTTTTCTTCTACGATAGACGCAAGCAAAGACTGGTTGTAGATGTTAGAGCTTTTCCGAATACAAACTTTACCCTTCCACTTTGGATCGGCAAGATCTTCGTAACTTGTGATTTCCCCGTCTTTGATTTTCGCTTTATCAAAAAAGATCATCCGGGCACGTGTTGAGAGACCATACCATTTCTGATCAGGGTGACGCAGATTTTCAGGAATGTTTGCATCCAATTTGTCTGAAGAAACAGACTGGAAGATATCTTTTTGTTCAGCACGCCACAAATTGCCGGCATCAACAGTAATAAGAACGTCCGCAGGGCTGTTAGCACCTTCACTTTTAATACGTTCAATAAGCGCAGCACCTTTACCTTCGATCAGGTTGATTTTGATTCCTGTTTCTTTTGTGAAATCATCATAAAGCGCATCATCTGTCTGATAGTGACGAGATGTATATACGTTGACGACATCTTCAGCATAAGTTGCTGTACTACCGATCGCAGCAGCAGTGAGCATTGCAGTTGTTGCTAACCAAGCAGCCTTCATTACGACTGTCTCCTATTTTCATCGCACCAGATTATCTATGGGCGATATGAGAACTAAGTGAGAGGAATCTCTCTGTGAAACCGGTAGGAATATTGCAAATCACTCGCAACTGATCAACAAAAATAATGAGAATAATTCGCATTCTCCAACGTAATTTACTCATAAAAAAACAGCTTCCTCGAAAGAAAGCTGTTTTCCAGAAGTGTCGGATCACTAAATATTTGAAGTACCGAAGCATATTTCCTGTGTGATATAAAACCCTTGCACCATTATTTAGAACGATACAATAAGCTGAACATGTCCTTCGACAGAATTATTGATCAATAGGTCCGTGCCACTTTGACGCGCCAGAAAACGAGTAAAATATGCGTGAACATTACGCGGAGTTAATTCTTGGGTATCAACATCATCCGTTAAAGCTTCCATAACCTCTTCACGAATCGATATCTGCTCACCAGTAACTGTCACAGCGACAAAAGTTCCAGTATCAGCATTCCCACTCAGTGCCGTAATAACCCCACCCCTTGGCAGCATTTCCACCCCCAATGCAACCAAATTGAGAAGGACCTTGCCACCATTATCCGGCAAACCTTCGGGGGCTGTAAGATCAGGCCATTTAAAATCAACTTTGGTGTGGGAAAGATAATTAACCGCCAACTGGTTCAAGGTCGCATAATCACTGCCCATACGGCTCCCCGCCAATCCATAAGCAAGTCTGTAAAACTGTAGGGTTGCTGCAGCTTGAGATGCTGATGCTGATGCCAGTTTCAACGCATCATCGGCCATACCAAAGGAATCATCTTCCATAAGTTCGAGGCCATTATTAACCGCCCCGACAGGTCCAACAAGATCATGGCAAAGGCGCGAAGAAAGGAGCTCAAGAACGCGGAAATCAATTGTACTATTCATTGTTTACAAAAATCTCTTTTAACGATTCAGCTATGTATAAAACGACCCCGAAAGATCTTGTGTGTTGCATATAAAATAACCGCAGGCAGTTAACCATAGATAAACAGAATTAATAAAGCTGTTAGCTGTGATTGCTACAGCATTAACCTATTTCACCTTTCCAGGTGCCATCTTCATAAGCAAACCCTATCAAAGCATAGGACTTTGCGAATGTCCGATTACTACCCTTCCTTGGTAAAGAGCTATAAAATGTAACAGAAAGCTTCGGGAATACGACAGAATCGTAGCACGTTCATACGCTACAAGACATCGTTACCTAGTGAGTGGTTGCCTAAAAAGCAGAATTTGACCGGGACAAACCGGAACAGCATGCCCCAAAACGAGGGCAGATTGTCGTGGAGAAGCATGAATAATGTCAGATAGCAGCGTCTTGGATGCCCCCTCTAAGAAGGACAGTCCCCCAGTTAAGCGCCAAATTCACCCAGGATCCGGTCGCCGAAAGCCACCTGTTTTTTCCAAGGGTCGCCAACTAGAAATAGAAGCTCACGAAGAGATCGTAACTCTTCTGGGTAACAAGTCACGTCAAAGAGATCTCTTGATTGAGCATCTGCATCTTATTCAGGACAAATACGGCAGTCTCTCAGCTGGTCATTTACAGGCCTTGGCTGATGAAATGAAACTTCCCATGGCGGAAGTTTACGAAGTTGCATCCTTTTACGCCCACTTTGATATTGTTCTCGATGGCGAAGAAGCACCTGCAGAAATAACTGTCCGCGTTTGCGAAAGCCTGAGCTGCGAAATGGCTGGCGCGAAAGATCTATTAAAAAACCTTCCCGATTCGGTTGCCAAAAACGTTCGAGTTGTCCCGGCCCCTTGTATGGGACGCTGCGATTGCGCACCTATTGCAGAAGTTGGTCATAATCACGTTGTTAATGCGACAATTGAAAACATCGCAGCAGCAACAAAAAACAAAGATATTCATCCCGCAGCTGTCGATTACAGAGACTATGAAGCCTATGTTGCGGATGGCGGCTATAAAGTGCTGCGTGAATGCTACGAAGGCAAATATGATCGTGATGAGATTGTTGAACTCCTCAAAAACACTGGCCTAAGAGGGTTGGGTGGTGCTGGTTTCCCAACTGGCCTAAAATGGAGCATCATCCGTCAGCAACCAAAACCTCGTTTAATGGCCATTAATGGTGATGAAGGCGAACCCGGAACCTTCAAGGATCGCCACTATCTGGAAACGGATCCACACCGTTTCTTGGAAGGTATGTTGATTGGCGCGTGGGTCGGCGAAGTAGAAGCTAGCTACATCTATATACGTGATGAATATCCCGCTGTTATCAAACTGCTGAAAAAAGAAATCGAATGCGTTTACGCAGAAGGTCTCAATAATGGTGTTAAGATTGATCTTCGCCGTGGCGCAGGTGCTTACATCTGCGGAGAAGAATCAGCGATGATTGAATCCATCGAAGGGAAGAAAGGTTACCCACGTCACAAACCTCCTTTCCCATCACAAGTTGGCTTGTTCGGTCTACCGACACTTACAAACAATGTAGAAACAGTCTACTGGGTGCGTGATCTCATAGAAAAAGGTCCCGACTGGTTCACAAGTCACGGCAGAAATGGCCGTAAAGGCTTGCGATCTTTCTCTGTCTCCGGACGTGTAAAAAATCCGGGCGTCAAATTTGCGCCGGCTGGCATTACGATCAAAGAGCTTATCGCAGAATATTGTGATGGCATGGCCGATGGGCACGAATTTAAAGCCTATCTCCCCGGCGGCGCCTCTGGCGGAATTCTACCCGCAAGCCTTGGCGACGTTCCTCTCGATTTTGATACATTGCATGAACACGGCTGCTTTATCGGCTCTGCTGCAGTGATCGTACTTTCCGATCAGGATAATATGCGTGACGTTGCCATGAACCTGATGCGTTTCTTCGAAGATGAAAGTTGTGGACAGTGCACACCATGTCGTACAGGAACAGAAAAAGCTGTTAACCTTATGGAACAAGACACATGGGATCAGGATCTTTTGAAAGAGCTTTCAACTGTTATGATGGATGCTTCTATTTGCGGCTTGGGTCAGGCAGCACCTAATCCTTTACTCACAGTGATGAAACATTTTCCGGAGGAACTGTAATGTCTGTTACTGCAAACACAACACCAGTCAGTTTTACACTTAACGGAAATGAAGTCACAGCACAGCCAGGTGAATCCATCTGGCAGGTTGCTGATCGTCTGGGCACAGAAATTCCTCACCTTTGCTACCAACCGGAACCAGGCTACAATGCTGACGGAAATTGCCGCGCCTGTATGGTCGAAATCGAAGGTGAACGTACTCTTGCAGCATCCTGTATACGCCAACCAGCAGAAGGCATGGTTGTCAACACAGCGACTGAGCGAGCAAAAAAAGCACGAGAAATGGTGTTTGAATTACTCGTCGCGGATCAGCCAGCACGTGAAGAAGCCCATGAGCCAAATTCAAAATTCTGGAACTGGGCATCAGATATCGGCGTTACATCCAGTCGCTTCCCTGCACATGAAAGAGTCGTTGCCGACTTAAGCCACACAGCAATCGCCGTAAATCTGGACGCTTGCATTAACTGCAATCTTTGTGTTCGTGCCTGTCGTGAAGTACAGGTAAACGATGTTATCGGTATGGCTTTCCGCGGGTCAAAGTCCAGCGTCGTTTTTGACTTCAATGCTGACATGGGTGACAGTACCTGTGTGGCTTGTGGTGAATGTGTTCAGGCCTGCCCGACAGGTGCCCTGATGGAAAGCTCTCTTCTGAACGACGCGGGTGTCAGAGAAGATTACGCAGATGAAATCGTAAACTCTGTTTGTCCTTTCTGTGGTGTTGGTTGCCAAACCGAAGTACATGTCAAAGATGATAAAATTATCAAGATTGACGGCGCAGAGGGCCCGGCGAACGAAAAACGCCTTTGTGTGAAGGGCCGATTTGGATTTGATTATATCCACAATCCAAATCGCCTGACCAAACCGCTTGTCCGTAGAGACGACGCTCCACGTGGTTGGGATATTGGTGTTCCCGATAATGATTTTTCTACCTACTTCCGCGAAGCAACATGGGAAGAAGCGCTTGAGCGTGCTGCATCAGGTCTGAACAAGATACGTGATGAAAAAGGCCCTAAAGCGCTCGCGGGTTTTGGCTCAGCCAAAGGGTCAAACGAAGAAGCCTATCTGTTCCAGAAACTGGTTCGGACAGGTTTTGGCAGCAACAATGTCGATCACTGTACACGTCTTTGCCACGCATCATCTGTTGCAGCACTGATGGAAGGCGTGGGTTCTGGTGCTGTGTCAGCTCCTTTCACCTCTGTTGCTGATGCAGAATGTATCATCATCATTGGTTGCCGTCCCGGCTGGAACCATCCGGTTGCAGCGACCTACATCAAACAGGCGGCAAAAGATCCAAACAAACATCTGATTGTTATGGATCCCCGCGGACAGAACCTTGTGCGCTATGCAGATAATCATTTGCAGTTCAAGCCAGGTCGTGATGTCGCCATGCTAAACGCGATGATTTATACAATCATCGAAGAAAGGCTTTATGATCTTCAATATGTTCAAGCCAACACCGAAGGTTTTGAAGAGCTGAAAGAAAACATCAAGGATTTCGCACCTGAAGATATGGCCGAAATCTGCGGTATTGATGCCCAAACTCTGCGTGAAACTGCCCGTCTCTATGCGACATCCGAAGCATCCCTAATCCTTTGGGGAATGGGTGTATCCCAGCACGCACACGGCACAGACAATGTCCGTTGCCTAATCGCGATGTCCTTGATTACAGGCCAGATTGGTCGACCGGGAACAGGTCTGCACCCGTTACGTGGTCAAAACAACGTACAAGGAGCATCTGACGCAGGCCTTATTCCAATGCTCTATCCAGACTATCAATCCGTCGAAAACGAAGAAATTCGTAGTCGTATGGAAGATTTCTGGGGCATGGAACTCGACAGGAAAAAAGGCCTGACAGTTGTTGAGATCATGGACGCGATCCATGATGGGAACATTACCGGTATGTTCATTCAGGGTGAAAACCCTGCAATGTCCGATCCAGATCAGCAACATGCACGTGAAGCTCTATCTATGCTGGATCATTTGGTGGTTCAGGATATCTTTATGACAGAAACAGCATGGCATGCTGATGTCATCTTGCCATCCTCTGCCCATGCCGAGAAAGATGGAACTTTTACCAATACAAACCGTCAGGTTCAGATGGGACGTGCTGCTGTATCCCCGCCAGGTGATGCCCGACAGGACTGGGAGCTCATTCAGGAACTTGCAAAGCGTATGGGTCTTGACTGGAGTTACACACATCCCCGGGATGTTTTCAATGAAATGGCACAGGTTATGCCATCACTGAATAACATCACCTGGGAAAGATTGTCCCGTGAGAATGTGGTTACCTATCCTTGTGCAAGCGAAGATGGTCCGGGCACAGAGATTCTCTTTGCTCAAGGCTTCCCGACAGCATCGGGACGGGGCAAACTTGTTTCCACAGCTCTCATCGATCCAGCAGAGCTGCCGGACAAAGAATTTCCGCTTGTTCTGACAACAGGACGCCTTTTGGAGCATTGGCATACAGGTGCCATGACTCGTCGTTCGGAAGTTCTGGATAATCTAGAGCCGGAAGCTGTTGTTTTCATCAACCGTTTGGACATGAAAAAACTTGATCTGGATGCTGGTGACTGGGTGTCCGTCTCGACAAGACGCGGCACTGTGAGCTTGAAAGTTCGTCAGGATCGCGAGGTTCCCGAAGGTATGATATTCATGCCATTCTGCTTCTCTGAAGCCGCGGCTAACATGTTGACAAACCCGCAGCTTGATCCATTCGGGAAAATTCCTGAATTCAAGTACAGCGCGGCAAAAATTGAACCTCTTGCTGTTGCTGCAGAATAGTCCTGTTACAGAAAATACAGCACAATACATTGTTAAGTAACACGATCTTAAGGGCCGCATCTATGCGGCCCTTTTTATTACTGGGTGCATTCCCCTTAAACGCTTGATCTCACTTGATCGTGAAGAGGCTTTACTCCCTTTTTTTCACTCGAATGCTATCTAGAAAGGAGAACAAAAACTCATCGAAACGCGGGTAAGGCGGTAATTCGATGTCAGTCAGGATAATTGGAGATACCCAAATGAAGATTACATTCAGCTCATCTGTGAAAAGATTCCTCCTCTCAACATTGTTTGTGCCAACACTATTTATGGTACCCGCAACTGTGAACGCTGAAGACATTACCCCTGAAAAAGCTCACGAACACTATGAAACACTTTCTCCAAAAATGAGAGCTGGTTACGCCAAGTCCGAACACCCGGTAGCAACTGAGTATTTCAACTGGACGCGCTATACGACAGCTCCGGGAAAATCGAGCACCCACGGAGGAAGACTGGTCCATAACTACGCGAATGATTTAGCCAAGGCTTATGGTCAATATGAAGAAATGGGCAAACTTCCAGTAGGTGCAATCGTTGCTAAAGACAGCTTCAAAGTTGGTAAAAAAGGATTAAAGCCAGGGCCTCTATTCTTGATGGAAAAAATGGATGCCGGGTTTGCACCTGAAAACGGTGACTGGAAATATACTCTTGTGACCCCAAGCGGAAAAATTTTTGGCGAAACAAATGGTCATAACTCCAAGAAAGTGAAGTTCTGTGCTGATTGCCACAATGCAGTCGGTGAAGATCAAGACTACATGTTTTTCCCTGAAGAAGACTACCGAGTTATAAATTAGTAGTCTGTAAAGCTCATCAACTATCAAGGCTGAGTGGTGGGCACTCAGCCTTTTTCTTTTGTGTGTTTGCGGAAAATATTAAGCTGTTAGCTTTCGAACAGAAGTCTTTGACTGTAATCCGGTGAGTGCCGTTTCTTTTGTAACCACCCGATCTACAGGGAAAGTTAGAACCACTGACGTTCCGTGCCCAACTTCACTTTCAATAGATAGGTCCCCACCATGCAGATGCATAAGGGATCTGGCCAAGGACAACCCCAGCCCGGTACCTTCTATGGTTTTTGTATAGCTGGCTTCACACTGTTCAAATGGTTTGATAACACGGTCTATATCATCTTTGGCGATGCCAATTCCGGTGTCAGATATAACAATGGCAATACCATTATTTCCATCAACACGGCGCACCTCTGCCTTGATTGCTCCGCCATCTGGGGTGAATTTCACCGCATTGGTTGCCAGATTGATAATAACCTGTTTCACCAAACGTTCATCCGCAAAAAGATATGGCAAATCTTCGCTAAGGTTTGCATCAAGGGTAATATTTTTTACTTTAGCCTGACGTTTTACAAAACGATAGGCAGACAAAATTGACTGGCGCACACACACCATTGTCTCATTTAACTGGATCTCACCAGCTTCAACACGCGACAAATCAAGAATATCATTCACGATTGTCAAAAGATGCCTTCCACTATCCAGTATATCCCCGATGTATTCGCGATATTTTGGATGGGCAATTGGGCCTAGGTGCTCTTCGGTGATAAATTCCGAAAATCCTATAATTGCATTTAACGGAGTTCTGAGTTCATGACTCATATTCGCCAAAAACGATGATTTCATCTGGCTTGCAATTTCAGCCATCTCTTTCGCTTCGCGTAGCTGGTTTTGAACTTTAATACGCTCGGAAACATCCCGGACAACTGCGGCAAAGGTTTGTTGCTCTCCTTCGCCAATCTTCATGATCGTTGCTTCTGCCGGAAAAACTTCACCATTTTCACGTAAACCGGAAATAGCACCTCTTGTTCCCATGCCGCGCGTATCAATAGCCCCGGCATCAAAATCCCTCATGTAAGTATGATGTTCGCCACGGTGTTCTTCAGGTATTAAAGTATCCAGATGTTTGCCCAGAATATCATCGGTACGATAACCAAACGTATCTTCTGCGCCTTTGTTAAAGAGCGTCAAGTAGCCAGTTTGATCGGTTGCAATAATTGCATCGCCAACCCCGGCAACAATGCTTCCCATCAACTGTTGCGAAGATTCCAGTTCCCGACTTATCGAAACCCGCGCACTGATATCCCGCACCAGAAAAGTAAACTGCCGCTGAGTGGACGTTTCTGTTACAAAAGATCTCAGCTGAACATCAACTTCATCCCCGGCTCTCGACTTAATAAGTCCTGGAAGAACAATCTCAACCTCGGGCAAAGTATCTTTATCACAAACTTTCAAAAGCTTGTTCTGATCATCTTCACTCACTGTAAAGACGTCAAAAATTGACTGGGAATAAAGATCATCTAAACTATACCCGAAGTTTCTGTTAACGGCTGGGTTCGTGTATAGAATTTGCCCCTTCATATCGGTGACAAGAACAGCCTCGAAGCTATTTTCGAGTAATATATTGCTCACATTACTTCGTGCTTCCGAAGTAAGAGCATGCTCATTACGACAATGCTCGCTGGTCATACACACAGCCCATTTCAACTTGAATTACCGGGCTTCTATGTTCTCAAACCAATACTAAAGCGCCGTCTCTGTCATCAGAAAGCAAATAGAACATAAAAGATCAATTTAATTTTGACCATTAACCATATTATTTCTGTAATATTTTCAAAAAAAGAATATTTACCCAAACATCAGCATCAATAAGATGAATTTAAGCAAAATATATACACGCCTAAGTTACTTTATTTTTTATATTCAGTTACCTTAAATACCGTTGTAATCACTTCGACATAACTAACCAGTTATTCAAATACAAAAAAGGGAAGGCCCGGCGCGACCTTCCCTTTCGTACTGCCTTTGAATAATTTCTTATTCTGCGGCAGCTATCTCTTCAACATTCAAGCCTAATGCTTTGGCAACACCAGCACCATAGGCAGGGTCTGCCTTGTAACAATTCCGAATATGACGATGCTGAATTTCCAATTTTGCACCACCAACAGCCCTTGCTGTGTTTTCGAACAGAGTTTGTTGCTGCTCAGTCGTCATTAATTGGAATAATGCACGCGGTTGAGAATAATAATCGTCATCCTCTCTATGGTTCCAGTGATCTGCCGCCCCTTCGATTGACAAAGGTGGTTCAGCAAAATCAGGCTGCTCGTTCCATTCATCCTTCGTATTAGGTTCATAACCAATCCGACTACCACCATTACCATCAACACGCATTGCACCATCGCGATGATAAGAATGGAACGGGCAACGAGGTGCGTTAACCGGGATCTGGCTGTGATTAACACCTAGGCGATAACGCTGAGTATCACCGTACGAGAACAAGCGTCCCTGAAGCATTTTGTCTGGCGAGAAGCTGATACCGGGAACGACATTCCCCGGGTTAAAAGCAGATTGCTCAACTTCAGCAAAATAATTTTCAGGATTGCGGTTAAGTTCAAATTCACCAACTTCGATCAGAGGATAATCTGCCTTTGGCCATACCTTGGTCAAATCAAATGGATTAACATGATAAGACCCGGCTTCTTTTTCAGGCATTACCTGAACAAAGAGTGTCCATTTCGGGAAATCGCCATTTTCAATTGAATCGAATAGGTCTTTCTGATGGCTTTCGCGATCTTGACCAACCAACTCAGAAGCTTCCTGATCTGTAAGGTTTTTAATGCCTTGTTGGGTTTTAAAGTGGAATTTCACCCAGTAACGTTCGTTATCCGCGCTGATAAAGCTAAAGGTGTGACTACCAAAACCATCCATATGGCGATAAGTCGCCGGGATGCCCCGGTCACTCATCACAATTGTCACCTGATGAAGCGCTTCAGGTAAGCTTGTCCAGAAATCCCAGTTATTATCAGCACTGCGCATGTTTGTTTTTGGATCTCGTTTTACGGCATGGTTGAGATCCGGGAACTTCATAGGGTCCCGAAGAAAAAATACAGGAGTGTTATTTCCGACAAGATCCCAATTTCCTTCTTCTGTATAAAACTTCATTGCAACACCGCGAATATCTCGCTCTGCATCAGCAGCACCACGTTCACCCGCAACTGTGGAAAAGCGAAGGAACATGTCAGTTTTCTTGCCAATCCCGGAAAAAATCTTGGCCTTGGTATATTTTGTAATGTCGTGCGTAACTGTGAATGTACCGTAAGCAGCAGATCCCTTGGCATGCATACGTCTTTCTGGAATGACCTCTCTGTCAAAGTGGGCCATTTTCTCCAAAAACCAAACATCTTGTAATAGAGCAGGACCACGTGGACCTGCAGTCTGGATATTCTGGTTATCTACAACGGGAGCACCGAATGCGGTTGTAAGTTTATTCTTCATGCTGCTTACCTTCTCTCCTTGACCCAGCCTTAAATAAAGCTGGCAATTGATTAAATCGACTTCATCCGGCCTGTTGTGAAGTTTGAAATTATTTTTGCTTATGTTGTCTGAATTGCGCCGGCCGATGAATAAACAATACGCCCTTGATTTAAATCGATCCAACAAGTTATTATGATCACAATAATTGGAAAAATCGATTAATATGCATATACCTACTTTAAAACAGTTAAAATATTTGGTTGAGCTGGAACGCCATGGTCATTTTGGACGGGCAGCAGATGCATGTTTTGTCACACAATCAACGCTGAGTGCCGGAATTCAAGAACTAGAGAATCTACTTGGTTGCAAACTTGTTGAACGCACCAAACGCCGAGTTTTATTCACGGAACTTGGTAACGATATTGTTCTCCGTGCAATCGAACTCTTACGAGGTGCCGAAGATATCGCAACGATGGCGCGGCACAGCACAGAAACACTTAGCGGAGATCTTAAACTGGGTGCGATACCAACAATAGCACCTTACCTTTTGCCACAAACGCTTCCTCGCTTAAGAAAAGAATATAAAGATCTCAAGCTCTATCTGGTTGAAGATGAAACATCCCGCCTCATTGATCGATTACGAGCAGGTACCATTGATGCTGCCTTGATGGCTTTCCCCTATAATGAACCAGGTCTGGAATGGGTAGAACTAGCCGAAGATCCCTTCCTTCTTGCACACCCAATTGACCATCCAATTGCCACCATGGATGTAACACAACGTAATCATCTGCTACAAAGCCAAGCCTTACAAAGTCAACTCATCCTTCTCGAAGAAGGCCACTGTTTACGCGATCATGCTTTGGCTGTCTGCCATATGACAAAACTAAAACCGGGGCAGTCATTACAGGCATCAAGTCTTCTTACGCTTGTTCATATGGTCGCAAACGGATTGGGGGTAACACTTTTACCCGCACTTTCCTGCCAATCATCACTACTCTCGGGGACCAATGTTACTCTAACGCCTCTGGAAGGAAACTCTGGCCACAGAAAGCTTGGTTTGGCATGGCGAAAAAGCTCGGTCAGAAAAAAGGATCTAAAACTACTCGCCGATCAACTAGCTCAGACAGCCCAAAAGCAAATCAATTCATTTCTATCTAAGATGCTCTCGACCAGAGAAGACGGATTAGTATAAGCTACAGTTTCTCAAACTGGTTTTCTCCTTTGTCTTTAATTTTCGAGCTCCAAAATGTCTGCTAACAGCACAAATGAACTCATCAATGCCACCGCCTGTGAAATCAGAGATCGCCTTGTTCAAAAAGATATAAAACCAACGGAACTGCTTGATGCTCTTGAAGATCGCATTCAAGCGGTAGACGGTCCGGTTAACGCCCTACCGACACTTTGCTTTGAGCGCGCACGCGATTTTGCAAAACATCTAGAGACCAAACCAATTGAAGAACGCGGGCTATTGGCTGGTATCCCTGTACCCGTTAAAGATTTAACCGCCGTAAAGGGGGTACGAACAACGTCTGGCAGCCCGATTTTTGCAGATCGTATCCCGGACTGGTCTGATGTTCTGGTTGAAACAATGGAAACGAATGGTGCCATTGTTTATGCCAAATCGAATACACCGGAATTTGGCGCCGGAGCACATACGTTCAATCCTGTTCTCGGCATCACAAGAAACCCATGGGATTTATCTAAATCAGCAGCCGGGTCTTCCGGTGGAGCTGCCGCAGCCCTTGCCACAGGATGTGCTTGGCTCGCCCATGGTTCTGATATGGGTGGATCGCTTCGTAATCCGGCAAGTTTTTGCGGGGTCGTTGGTTTACGTCCTTCGATGCACCGATTATCAGATGGGCCAGGAACTTCGCCGTTCCAAACTCTATCAATGCAGGGGCCAATGGCTCGAAATGTAGCAGATACCGCTTTATTATTGGATGCAATGGTTGGTTTTGAGAATATAAATCCACTGGCTCAGCCAAGTCCGGAAACCAATTTCCTATCAACCGCTAACAAAAAAACAAAACCAATAAAAGTCGCATATAGTCCCGACCTCGGCGTTAGTCCGGTTGATCCAGAGATTGCAGAAATATGCAAAAACGCGGCACTACAATTTGAAACCGCAGAGGTCATTGTTGAAGAGGTGACACCTAATCTTATTGACGCCCCTGAGGTCTTTAAGCGGTTGCGCGGTTTGGATTTTGTTGTTGGTCTTGGTCCTCTTTTAGATCAACACCCTGACAAGCTAAAAGAAGACATTATCTGGAACATTGAATACGGGCGCTCATTGAGTGCAGAAGATATCGCGTGGGCCGAACGTAAAAGAGGCGAAATTTACTACTCGATACAAACTTTTTTTAATGAATTTGATCTACTGATTTGCCCTACAACCATTGTCCCACCTTTTCCCGTAGAACAAAGATATGTGAGCGAGTGTGCTGGCCAAAAACTGGACACCTACATCGACTGGCTGGCTATTGTATCAACGATCACCCTAACCGCGTCACCGGCAATTTCAATTCCTTGCGGCCTGACAAAAACCGGGTTACCTGTCGGGTTACAACTCGTCGGTAAACCACAAGGTGAAGGACCTTTGCTTTCAGCAGCAAACTTACTGGAAGAAATACTCCCCAAAATACAAACGCCTATAAACCCAAGGAAGTAATCTGTTTACACCACATCAAATGCGATAGAAATACCATGATCATCAAGATCTTTTAGTGAATCCAGAGTATTTCCAGCCGTTCCCAAACCTCTCAGGGTGATGCTGTCTCCGTTACCAAAAGTAATATCAACATTTCGGCCCGCACCGCCATCATTAACCGATATGTCACCAAGATTATCTAAAACGGCCAATGGATTAGCTGGATTCCCCAAATCACTAATAATATCAGCTAGAACCAGTGTATCTCCGGCCTCGAAATCCATTATCGTATCCCGACCATCAGAAGCGCTGTTCCCTGAACTATCTTGAGAAATAGAGAACACAAACTTATCATTGCCGGCACCGCCACGAAGAACATCGTTGCCACTATCGCCGATTAATATATCTGCGCCATCTCCGCCTGCCAGAACATCATTTCCGGAACCACCAATAATAAGATCGTTTTCATCAGAACCGGTAATGCGGTCGTGCCCAGCACCACCGTCGATACGATCAACGTTGGTCAGCGTTGTGTTACTAAGATCAATCGTATTGTTGCCAGAGGTGCCAGAGAGAACATTGATACCTGTCCCTAGATCGATCTCTTCGATGGAATCACCTGTCGTCAGGT
>NZ_LAQL01000020.1 GCF_001026905.1 Kiloniella spongiae | reverse complement strand
TCATGATTGATGCAACACACCTCAGAGCTCACCGCACCGCAGCCAGTTTGCTAAAAAAGGGGATGTTCCCCGGCGTATTGGCCGAACAAAAGGGGGGCTGAACTCAAAGCTCCACGCTGTCACTGATGGTCAGGGCAGGCCCATTATCCTGTGCTTGAGTGAAGGGCAACTCAGTGATCACATTGGTGCCAAACTTCTCTATCCCTTGCTCCCTAAAGCAAAGAGATTGATCGGGGATCGGGGCTATGACAGTGATGAGTTCCGGGAAGCTCTCAGGACAAAGAAAATAACACCCTGTATCCCGCCGCGCTCCAATAGGAAGACCAAACATCGCTATTCAAAGAAGCTTTATAAACAAAGACATAAAGTCGAAAATATGTTTGCTAAACTCAAAGATTGGAGAAGAATTGCAACACGATATGACAGATGCGCGCACACTTTCTTCTCTGCTATTTGCATTGCTGCTGCCGTTATCTTCTATCTCAAAGAATGAGTCCTGAGCCTAGATAGTGAAATACACCTAGAATCGCAAAACCCCGTAACCTTAATCGGTTACGGGGTTTTGTGTATAAGTATTGGTTGCGGGGGCACGCAACACCTTTGGCAGACTCTTTAATAATTCCCCTTAACTCTTTCTTTTTGAGGGTCGAAATGTGGAAATGATACCACCTTAGCTCTTAATCTTTTCTGGTCGCCATCTAATTGTCCAATTTCAAGTTCAGTTCCTAGCTCTGAATGCATTACATCAACACGGGCTAAAGCAATAACCTTTCCAAGAATAGGAGATTTCATCGCAGATGTAATAATGCCTATTTGGGCTTTGCCGACATGAATACAATCACCCGGAACAGGTATGACCCCTCCCTCTAGATCAAGACCAATAAGCTTCTTTTGAGGATGTGCTTTTCGCTGCTCCAAAGCCGAACGCCCAATAAAATTATCGCTCTTTGATTTTAGCGGTACAGTGAAACTAATACCTGCCTCCATAGGGTCTGTTTGGTCATCAAATTCAGAGCCCGCAAAAATAAGTCCAGCTTCAATCCGCAACATATCCAATGCTGATAATCCCAGAGGGATCATGCCTAAAGGTTCTCCCGCGGCCCATATTGCATCAAAAACCTGTTCTGCATCCTTTGGATGGCAAAATACCTCGTAACCAAGTTCTCCTGAATATCCGGTTCTGCTAACGACAACAGATGGGCCATGAAAATCACCAATACGTCCAATTGTTAAACGAAACCAAGGTAGTTCTTCGACTGTCGACTGTTGGGGAGGCGCCCAGATCACTTGTTTTAAAATATCTCGAGATAACGGTCCTTGAATTGCAATATTACAATGTTGATCCGTAGAGCAACGAACCCAGACATTTAAGTTATGTTCTTTCGCCTGTTTTCTTAACCAAAGACCTGATTGATCATTTCCACCAATCCAACGAAAGTTGGTTTCACCAAGGCGATAAACAGTACCATCATCAATCATTCCACCATGATCATAACACATAGCCGTATAAACAATGCTGCCAATTGCCAGTTTTTTGATATTCCGGGTAACACAAAGTTGCATCAATTCTTCCGCATCGGGACCTGTTACTTCGTATTTTCTCAAAGGTGATAAATCCATCACTACAGCTTTTTCTCGGGCAGCCCAATATTCAGCGATAGCTCCATGATTGGTCATCTGATTAGGTAACCAATAGCCCGCATATTCAACAAAATCGCGCGTGTGGCGAGCAAAGCAATCATGAAATCCAGTTTTTTTTGTTTCTTCCAAATCAGCCCCCGGAGTTTTGCGCCAGCCAATAGAGCGCTTGAAGTATTCTTTTTGATCATAAACACGAACTTGTATATCTGTTGGATTCCAACCATTTGCAGGATCTATATCGCATGGACAAGCTGTCGATATACAAACGATGTCAGTTAAAGCACGCAACAAGATATAATCACCCGGACGTGAATATGGTTCATCCATTCCGATGGCATTAGTTTCATCAAGTATCGTATTAAAAAAGAAATTAACCGCAGGCCACCCGCCTCTTGGTTGGATATTATACCTCGACAATTCTCTGTTCATATTATCAGAACAATTTATATGCCCCGGATAACCCAAATCTTCGTAATAACGAGCAGTACACGCTAATCCAAAAGTATCATGTCGTCCGACAGTATCTTGTATAACTTCAACAAGTGGTTCTTGATCAACAGAGAAAAATTTAGACATAATCCCCGGCACAGGGTAAAGCGCGCCCATAAGCGACCGAGTTGTTGTAGGATCAATTTCTCTTTCTATTCCCTTATCTAAAGCTCTGAGAGAGAATGCCTGAAAATCCGAACACTCGCGCCCTTGGACATCCAAAACCTGTATAAACTGCCCAGCCTTCACGACATAAGGTTTCGCTTCGCCTGGTTGAATATTTAGATCTCGTAATGGGTCTGCTAGAGGATCAGGAGGAAGCAATATATTTTTGGGATAGCCCGGGTTAGCCCGCCGTATGTAAAGAGCAACCTCGGTCGAAGGACATTGCTCATATGGTTCCATAGCCCTGCCAATTGCACAAACAATTAACAATCCATCACATGATGCAAAGAAACTTTCATAATCACCGGCATGGGAATCTGACGCAAAGATCAAAGTGCCATCCGCATTACCCAAATTAAAGCCAGAGAGTTCAAGTGTTTGCATTACTTTCGCCCCTGAAGTATCATGCAACAAAGTCGCTTTAAGCCCCTTGGGATCGTGCCCACCTTTTGCTCCAATCATGCTTGCATCGGAAGTACCATCTGATGCAAAGAAAACAACTTCAACAGGTTGAAGTCCTTCACGATCTTGGATTGTAATTTCATCACCCTTAGAAATTTTTAATGCACGACTTCCCCCACCAGGAATTGGGTGTCGTTCTACCCCTTGGGGTAAAATAGGTAATCCTGGCACGATTACTCCTGCTCTTTCGAAAGGCACAGGAAAAGAAGGTTTAATTTTTACAGATTGAATATTCATGGCGAAATGCTTCTTTCGCTAGAGGGATAAAATCTATTTTTTTGACCACAAAAAACAACACCAAATCCATTAGGAAATATGGAACTAAACTCTTCACTTTTCCCAATAAAAAATTTTGTAAATTTATATATTTCAAGGCTCTGCATATGATTTATCCAACTCCTAGCGCTTTTCGCCGATCGTTAGACCAACGCATAATGATATGGTTGAATGCCAAAGCCATTAGAGAAACACACATACCTAAAACAAAGTTCTTCCCAAGATTGTTACCGGCCAAGGTTTTTTGTAACTCTTGTCCTAAATCTTGTGTTCCGATAAAAGCAGCAATGATTACCATAAAAAACGCAAACATAATCGCTTGATTAAACCCAACGGCCATAGTTGGTAATGCCAAAGGCAGTTGTACTTTAAGTAGTTTTTGATTTCTGGTTGCTCCAGCCATATCTGCTGCTTCCAACAATTCACTTGGTACAGCACGGATACCCTCAATCGTGTATCGCATCAAAGGTACTGTCGCAAAGATCAATATTGCAAAGACAACAGCAACATCGTTTACACTAAACAACATGATTGCTGGTATCAGATAAATGAAGCTTGGGAATGTTTGCGCTGTATCGCAAACCAAAAGAATGGGTTCAGACCATTTGGGATTACGCGCAGCGGCAATTCCCAAAGGAATACCAATTAATGTTGCAAGTATAACGGCTGAAATAACGGCATATAATGTGATCATTGAGCGATCCCACCAACCAGTCAAAGCAATCACACCAAAGAAAATAACAACAAGTAAAGCCGACTTTCGACCGCCAACAAAATAGCCAAACGCAGCCATTGCTAATATTACGCTACCCGTTGGTAACCATAACAATGCATTTCGAAATGGAATCAAAACCCAGGTAATTAAAAACCAACGTAACCAATCAGTTACTCCCGTAATAATATCATTGGCCAAAATGGCCCGGATCACATTGTCAATATCCTTGCCCATTGATAGATCTTGCTTTCGGGTAATATGGTCTGCTACCTGCACAAATTGAGCGAGAATAATTGATACGATAAAGGCAATAATTCCAATAATTAAAAGTTTGTGTCGCACGAACCAAGATGTTCCACGCTCAAAATGTTCTGGTTGTTTGACAACCCACGCCTTTGACAATCGATCAAGCGTAACAGCTATCAAAACGATCGTGATGCCAATTTCAAAACTTCGGCCAAGTTTCAGGGAATTCATCAAAGACAGTAATTTTGCACCTAGACCTGGCATCCCGATAAATGCAGTCAAAACAACCATCGCCAGACACAGCATAATTACTTGATTGACGCCAACAAGAATTTCTGTCCGGGCTGCAGGTAAATAAACATACCGCAACATTTGCCACCTGGTCGAACCACTCATATGTCCTGCTTCAACAACTTCATGAGAAACCTTTTTCAATCCCAAAGTTGTCATTAAAACCATCGGAGGAATTGCATAAATAATCGTCGCAATACACCCCGCAGTAGGTCCCACTTTGAAAAAAATTACTGCAGGTAAGAGATACGTAAAAAAGGGTAAGGTTTGTAAGATACTCAGCACGGGCATAATAGCGCGCTGAAATCTAGGATATTTCCATGCACAAATCCCAAGTAACAACCCAATAAGAAAGGCCATTGGTGCGGCAACAGCGATAACGGACATTGTTTGCATGGCCAATTTCCATTGCCCAATTAATGCAACCCAAACAAACGTCCCTCCCGCCAAGAGGGCCATTTTCCATCCCTTTAACCAAAACCCTATGACGGCTGCTACAACTGCTATAGCAACCCAGGGAACAGGGCCAATATTTGGCCAGCGTCTTTTCCCGTAAAGAAGGTTTGCTGTAATATCGAGAAACCATTCTAAAACAGACGAAATCCCACGAGTTACTGTTAAAAGGCCAAGATCATCTTTAATAAAATCGAATAATGTTTGCAGCCAAATATCATAGGGTAAAATCATCTCAACAGGAATTCGGACAAGAAACTCCGGTAACAGAGGCTTTATAATTGCAAAAATAATCGCTAAACCAAAAAGGAACTGCGTTATTTGGAGGCGCGTAAGGCTTCCTATTTTTCCAGTAAGCCGCGTTTCAACAATCGCCATTAATTCTCCCCCAATAAAACATTGAGAGCTTCTTGGCGATTCATACCCCCGATTAAGACACCATCCTTATTTGTTACCGGGAGAATATCTCTATTATCCCCTATGAGTTGGCGAGAAAGCTGTAAAATAGTTGCATCTGCTGAAATTGACGCCCCTTCTAATTTATATCCATTAATCGGTTTAGTTAAAACCTCAGCATGAATTACGCGTGATTTCTCAATTTCTTCAGTAAATTTAGCAACATATTCTGTCGCAGGATTCAATACGATTTTATCAGGAGTATCGCATTGTTCGACAGCACCATCTTTCATAATAGCTATACGATCGGCCAAACGTAATGCTTCATCAAAATCATGCGTGATAAAAACAATTGTTTTGCCCAGAATTTCTTGCAGTCGAAGGAATTCATCCTGCATTTCACGGCGAATTAGTGGATCTAGTGCGGAAAAAGGTTCATCAAGAAACCAGATATCAGGCTCAATCGCTAGACTTCGGGCAATACCAACTCTTTGTTGTTGCCCACCAGATAATTCTCTTGGGAAATACTCTTCACGTCCTTCCAGGCCAACTAATTTGATAACTTCCATAGCGCGCTCACGTCGATCATGACGATCTTGTCCACGCATTTCTAACGGAAAAGCTACATTTTCTAATACAGTTCTGTGTGGTAGCAATCCAAAGCTTTGAAAAACCATACCCATTTTTTTACGGCGAAGGTCTATCAATTCTCTTTCATTCAAATCCATAATGTCCTGGCCATCAACCTTGACTTCACCGCCAGTTATATCAATCAATCGAGATAAACATCGAACTAAGGTCGATTTACCAGATCCTGATAACCCCATAATTACGAGCATTTCACCGCGAGCGATATCCAAAGAAACATCGCGTACAGCAGCAATGTAGCCTGCCTGTCGTATTTGTTCGAACGATTGCCCCTTTTTCATTGAGGCTAGGTATTTTTCAGCATTTCCACCAAAAAGCTTCCACACACTTTTGCAAGAAATAACTGGATTTATATCGTTCATACTAAATCTCTAATTTTCATAATTTCCCCTGCCAATTTGTAATATGACAGGGGAATGTAGTTCGCCAAGCAAGACAAAAATCGATAAGGTTGATGATGGGATTATTTAGTCCAATTTTCCCAAATGTTTTTATTCGCATCAAGCCAAGCAGTTGCTGCGTCTTCTGGTTCCATTTCATCAACATCCACAAATTTTGCCATTTGAGCGATTTGAGGGTTCGTAAAAGAGATTTGAGTTAGAGTATTATAGGCATCTGGCCACTTTTCTTTCATCCCATCCCAAGCTGCAATTTTAAGGTAACCATCTGCCGGATTACCACAATCATATGTTGCATTTGGATTAGGACCTACACTTGGATCTTCATTGCATGAGGCAACCCAAGTTGGGAATTCAACAAATTCACCTTCCCACACAGCTTCTGCAAAATTCGGGGTCCAATTAAACAAAACAATTGGTCTTTTATTTTTTTCGGCAGCCCCTATTTCTGCCCATAAAGCAGCTGCTGAACCAGCGTTCACAACAGTAAAATTCATCCCCAGCGCATCAACACGTTCTTGATCGTGCTTGAGCCAATCCACAGGCCCGCCTAGGAAACGTCCCTTATCGCCGGTTTCAGGTGTTGCAAAGACAGCAGCACAAGCATTCAAAGCTTCCCAACTTGGTAATCCGGGGCACGCTTCTTTTGTCCACAGTGGGTACCACCAATCTTCACGTGTAACAGCGCTATGTTCAGATGCGGCATGGATGCCACCTTTTTCCTTGGCAGCATTAAAGGATGCTCCAAATGCTCCTTCCCAGACTTCAACTTCTAAAGAAACATCGCCTAACCGAACTGATTCATATACAGCTTGGCTATCAGTTGTAACAAACTCAACATTATTCCCCATGTTTTCAAAAATTTGTCCGACAACATGACTCATAACAATTTGAGAAGACCAGTTATGGATCGGAATAATAATAGGGTCACTACTGTCTTCAGCAAAAGCGCCTGATACCACAGCCATAGTCATTGCAGTAGCAGACAGCATGTATTTAAATTTCATGATAACTCCCTGTCGATTTGTTGTTCTTATTTTCTTCTGGAATTCAACGCCCAGTGTTGTGAAATCATTCTGACAATAAAGTTGATATTTTCAGCATATATTTTTAATTGGCTATGGCTCAAAAAATTAGTGCCAAAGTTAATTATTTGTGTATAAATAAAAGCATAGCCAATATTTTTAATCCTATAACTTTCACAAAGATGTTATTCTTTGAGCCAATAAAGTCGGTAATTTTTGATAAGGTTAGATTTAATAACCAATGCAAAAGAAAAAGAATCCTCTCCCCCCTCTTGATTATATACTTGCTTTTGAGGCGACAGCGAACTGTGAAAGTTTTGTGGGAGCTTCTAAACTGTTAAATATCAGCGAAACAGCCATTAGCAGAAAAGTAAAATTATTGGAATTACACTACAATACATCTTTTTTTTTAAGGCGGCATAAATTAATAAAATTAACGTCACAAGGACAGTCTTTTTTGGATAAAGTCTCTCCTGCTTTAGAAATTTTACGAGATGTATCAGCCCAAACAATCGTAGGAGAGGAAGATCAATCAGTAACTCTTGCTGCTACAAATTCAGTTGCTTCTCTGTGGCTAATGCCAAAATTACGTATTTTTAATCGTGCTCACAAACATCTTAAAATTATGCTTGTTGCTTCTGACAGCGACGAAGAATGTCTTGCGGAAACAGTTGATTTATCCATCTTGAGAGGCGATGGCAATTGGCCTGGATATCAAGCTAAATTGTTGTTTGGCGAAACGATTTTTCCAGTTTGTTCACCCGATTTTTTAAAAGCTAATCCACAAGCTTCTAAAATATCTAATTTAAATAAATTAGCACTTATTGATGTTTCTAGTAATCATTCTGAATGGATGAATTGGGCTACCTGGTTATCTCATAAACAGGTGAGCAGTACTAAGTACCATCAAGTAGCATTATTTAACACATACCCTCTTTCAATCCAAGCTGCTGTAGATGGCTTAGGAATAGCATTAGGCTGGGGACATCTTGTAGATCATTTACTTGAAGAAGGTAAATTAGTTCGACCACTTGGTTCAATAGATATACGTACGAAACATGGATATTATTTATTATCGCCAGAAAAATCTTTTACAGTACCTGCATCTCAAATTGTTGAGAATTGGTTATTGAGCATCAGTGCAAAACGTAAAAGGTATCGAGATTTAAAAGTCACTAATCAATGATTCTGTACAAACATCTAATTTTCATTTTAATAGATTTATTACACTATCAAGAAACAAAATTAGTGTAATTTTAGCACATTACTATACTGTCATTCATAGATAGCACCTACAAATTGAACAAGATCAAAAAGGATATAAAAATGAACGCTAAAACGTTGGAAAATGAATCTCCTGCGATCGCGTTATCACAAGATCCTCATCGTGTCAGAGATGAGCGAGAAAAAATCCTTGAAGTTGCCATTGGTCGTGAGGTTCGTGCATTCCGTCGTCAAAAAGGCATTACAGTTGCGGATCTTTCAAAGTTAACAGGTCTTTCCATTGGCATGCTGTCAAAAATTGAAAATGGAAATACTTCGCCATCTTTAACAACCCTCCAAACACTATCAAATGTCTTAAGCGTTCCTTTGACATCTTTTTTTAGACGATTTGAAGAAACTCGTGACGCTGTTCACACTAAATCTGGTGAAGGTGTTGAAATGGAACGAGATGGAACTCGAGCAGGACATCAATACAATTTGCTCGGTCACATTGGTTCAAATGCAAGTGGGGTCATTGTAGAACCGTATTTAATTACTTTGACAGAAAAATCTGATGTTTTCCCAACCTTTCAACACGAAGGAATAGAAATGCTTTATATGCTGGAAGGTGAAGTGGACTATAGACACGGTAACAACATCTATACGCTTAAATCAGGGGACACGCTCTTTTTTGATGCTGATGCACCTCATGGCCCCGAAGTTCTAACAAAGTTACCCGCTCGTTATCTGTCTGTTATTTCTTATTCACAGGCATAATTCATTAAACTTAGAATTCATGCAAACGAGGATATTCTATAAGAACACCCTCGTTTGTTAACAATAATCAATCGTTGATTATTTAATCAGGCCAAATTCCATCCGAAGTAGGCTGTCCATCATCAAACCCGGAAAGGTATTCCTGAATCATTGGGCGGTTACTGATAAACCCTTTATAGGTTGCCAACTCTTCAGGTAAATCACGAATAATCCGGTGTAAACGACGTCCCCATTTGGGGACAGTAACCAATTCCTCTAACCTGATTAGATAACACCGTATCGGAAACACCAGAGCATTCGATCGTGGTAATCGGAAGAAGGTTTGCAGTTCAACTCGTAGATGTTGCTTTTCCCCAACATTCTCTACAGTTAGTGTTGACTTTTCGACGCCCCATTTATGGTAGTTTTCAGGACTGGTGTCCAGTAAGGGATTAACTGTCATAGTCCAATTCAATCGACGTGCGGGGGAACCTTGTTGAATATTTAAAAGGAATTTTAATGCACGAACGAATATACCCATTTCATGTGCTTTTGGCACAGGAGCATGCCATTCAAAAAAGTTCATCCCAATATCAAAATCTAATGACCAATCCGCCTGTGTTGTAACCATACCCGCATCCATCCAGAGATTATCGTCTCTTTGATCCAGAACGGCAAAATCACCCTGCGTTTGGCGCGTAATATATTCCATTGGTCCATAAGGCAGTGTCGTTTCGTCCATAAAAACAAATTGATCATCAATTTTCATGGGTTTATTGATCCAACGCCAATTATTACCTTCGCGATGCAATTGAAATAAATCAGGATAATCTTCTGATTTAGAAACCATAATTAATTCTAACAAATCCCATCCAGCAAGCGTCATATGTGGTAAGGATTGGCACCGCAAAGGATCTTCTGCTAATACAAGCGCCCGGTCTTCCATTTCAGCAAGATAATGTTCATCAACATCAAATCTTTTTTCAAAAACTGAGCCAGCAGGTCCGCCTTGATGTTGTTCCATGTTTACCGAATACATGTAACTGTCTTCATGGAAAGGAAAAGGAAACCGGTCAATCGCCCATTGAGAGTTTTTAAAAGTATAGTCATTACGGAATGTTTCTTTTTTAAACTGTATACTCATTTTGTCTCTCCTCAACGATCCAAAACAAGGGATTTACCCTCGAACCGACTAACACATGGCATAATCTTTTTGCCGCTTTTCCTCTGTTCATCATCCAACCAGTGATCTCTATGAATAAATTGCCCTTCCGAGCTGATCACATTAGTTTCACATTGCCCGCAGGCACCACCCCGACATAAGTAAGGAGCATCCACATCCGCAGCCTCCATAGCTTCCAGAAGGCTTTGATGTTCACCTACCTGAATTGTTTTATTTGATTGTTCTAATAAGACTTCAAAAGGTTTACCGGATTGTGGAGCCAAGAACTCTTCATAATGAATAACTTCACGTGGCCACCCCATTGATTCTGCGGTTTCATAGACCCATGTTATCATATCTTTTGGCCCGCAAATATAGACATGCGTCCCCAAAGGTTGACCATCTAACAATTGTTCAAGATCGATTGATTGTCCGTCATCGCTATAATAAATATGAGTATTTTTAGGGTAAAAGCTGGTTAACTCATCAACGTAAGATCCAACCGTATTATTTCTGACAGAGTAATGAAGCTCAAAATGATACTGTAAGGTCGTCAGCTGTTTTATTTGCGCAAGAAAAGGCGTGATACCAATACCACCTGCTATCATCAGATGTTTTTTTGCCCTAAGATCAAGTGCGAAGAGATTAACAGGGTAACTGATCACCATTTCATCGCCAACTCTAACTTGATGGTGCATAAATAATGATCCACCTCTCCCTTTATCATCACGCCGCACAGATATGGTATATGCATTTTGATCCATTGGATCTGACATTATGGAATAAGGGTTAAGTCGCGTTATTTCCTTATCCAACATCTCTACAACAGTATGAGCTCCTCCTGAAAAAACAGGTAAATCACCGCCACCTGTTCGTTCAAACTTAAACCTCTTCACAAGTTGATTTACTTCAATGATATCAGTTACGGTTACAGCTATCTTATTGGTCCCTGCACTCATGAATATAGCTCCACTGGATCAGGTATATCGCCAGGATTTTCCGCATCAACACATACCCCCTGAAAGGCAGCATGACGGCGTGAATAATGATCACGTACAAACAGATGTAATCCACAGTGAGAACAAACAAAGGGATCAGTCACGACATCTTCTGTAATTCCTTTACAATGAACACATTGCATTCGTCTTGCGACAGACCCTCGATGTTCTGTTTGTATTGCTGTATGGGGAATTCCTGCAGCCACAATTTCTTGCATCGCTTGGCCAATTAAACTTTCAGTTCCTGTTAAATAAACCTGCAAGCCAACATGAGCATCCTCTAAAACTCTCCTTAACCGAGAAACTGATGCTTCATAACTAGGGCCAATATACAGTTGGGCTGCATTAAGTTTTTCCAACTTCTTAATATAAGATTGGCCTGTGTTTTTGGGGAAATACAGTATGTGACTCTTGGCCATAATCGCGGTGTTACTCGCTGCAATTTCAAAAAGAGCTTCTGCCCCTTCTGCATCAGCAATCATTAGGTGTGATTTTCCATTTCTGGGCTTAAGAACACCATAAACTGGACGGCTGATAATCGAATTTGGGAATTTAAACTTGGACATGCTATCAACATCTCCCTAACGACAAAGTTATTAATCATAGAGGATGCATCCCACATAGAATTTAGTGGCATGCACCCCCTACTCGATTAGCCTTTTGCTGTACGGCGTTTTTTATCAACATCATAAAATGGCATTGAATGGGCAATACATCTTATTTCTCCGCTCTCATTTTTTACCGACAATACTGTGCCATCAACAGCGCAATCAACCGGCATACGAGCGATACCAACATTGTGTTTGTTTAAAGAAGAGTACATTCCGATAGTTACAACACCCACTTGTTGACCATCTTTTAACAAAGGTGCTCCCTCTTCAGCAGGTTCATTACCATCGAGTTTCACACCATAAATTTTGAATCTTTCGTTGCCCTTCAGACGATAGTGTTCTTCAGCACCTTTAAACCCGATCTTTCCTGGGGATACTGTAAAATCTAACCCCAATTCCCATAAGGTATCGCCATGTTTCTCATTTTCAAATGGATACATTTCAGAATTATCATAAGGGAAAAATAAAAGGTAGCTTTCAGCACGCAACCAATCCAATGTTGTAAAGCGTGTAGGAATGATACCCATAGGTGCACCTTTTTGAACTAACGTGTCCCATATTTCAGGTGCATCTTGCCCACGACAAAAGATTTCATACCCTCGTTCCCCGGTATATCCAGTACGAGAAATAGTTACAGGCTTGTCAAAAAGCGTTGTATGGATATGACTAAAGTAAATAACATCACGAATACCTGGGACATAATCTTGTAAAAAATCAACGGCAAGAGGTCCCTGCAATGAGATATCGTGTAGATTATCATCAAATCGAATATCGACATCTCGTCCAATAGCGGCTTGTGTCAATTGTTCATGACCTTGCCCAGAACCATGCACGACCATAAAGCTGTTAGGCCCCATTCGATAAATCACGCAATCATCAATAAATTTGCCATCGTCATTTAACATACAGGCATAAGTTGATCTACCGGGCTTAATTTTTTCAACATTACGCGTTGTAGCTCTATCGATGACATGACTAGCATGTGGCCCAATAACATGTACTTTTTTTAAACCGGACACATCCATGAATCCGGCCTTAGTTCTAATAGCTAAATATTCTTCTTCTTGATCTTTGTCATAGGTCCAAGCGGTTCCCATTCCACTCCAATCTTCGAGCTGAGAACCCATTGCCCTATGCCGATCACCTAATGTTGAAAACCTCCAAGATGCAGTCATTTTCTTCTCCCTGATACCTTATAATTAGAATCGATTTCTGATCAGTTTCAAGAGACAGGTTGACAGAATGCCCCCTTTGAACGCAATACTAAAAGAAAAAAATTTCACTACCAGGCAACTTTTCTAAATCAAAAAAGTAAATGGGGAGTTTGAAAATTGGATGGAAATCTAAATGCGTTAACAACTATTTTCACAGAATTCTACTACTGGGTAACAGTAGTGTTCATGTTCTTAATTCATGTGGGGTTTTGTATGTATGAAGTCGGCGTAAGTCGACGGCGTAATCACATGCACACATTGATGAAGAACATTATGATCATTCCTTTGGTAACAGTTACCTTCTTTTTCTTTGGCTGGTGGATATATTGGGCTTTTCCTAACTTTCCGTTTTTTGGCGGACTTAATCACGAAATGGGAGACCCTAATTTACCATGGTCAGAAACAATGGGGACCAATCTAAGTGATAGAATCACAGGGGTTTTTTGGGCCGCCTTTCTTCTTTTTTCCTGGACTGCCGCATCTATTGTTTCCGGTTCAGTTATCGAAAGGATTCGTTCAAGTGCCTTATGGGTTCATGCCGTTTTAATTGGATCCGTTTTCTGGATAATAGATGCAGCCTGGGGATGGCACTACGAAGGTTGGATGGTTAAATATCTCGGGTATCACGATGCATACGCTTCTGGCGTGATTCATGCTATTGCAGGCGGTTATGCACTTGGTGTTTTGATGGTGTTAGGTCCTCGACTAGGTAAATTTGCTAAAAATGGAACACCTCGTGATATACCTCCACACAACCCTTGGATGGTTACAATTGGAATATTTCTGATTTATACAGGGTTTTGGGGATTTTATGCAGCGTGCAATGTACCGGCTATTTCACCAGAAGCCATTGGCGGAGAAATTACCGGAACGACATGGACAGCAACAAATATTTATCTAGCACCAACTTCGCTTTCCGCGATTACATTTAATTTCCTGATGTCATTATCAGGTGGTTTGATGGCTGCTTATGTCGTGTCAAAGGGCGATGCATTTTGGACTTTTTCCGGCGGATTGGCGGGTATAATCACAGCATCAGCAGGGAATGATCTCTATCACCCTATTCAGGCTATGATTATTGGCGCAATAGGCGTTGTCATTGTTTACAAGCTCCACTATTGGGTCGAACGTCGTTTCAAACTTGATGATGCTGTTGGGGCCGTAGCTGTTCACGGTTACTCAGGTGTTGTTGGACTTATAATTTCAGGATTTGTTCTTTGGGGAGCACCATCATCTCCGTTCGAAGGATATGCTACAATTAATCCTATTGGTCAGACACTTGGTGCCGTCATCATGTTCTTTGTATTGGGTTTCTTACCGGGCTGGATTGTCGCGAAAATGCAAAATGCAGCCGGAGCATTACGAATTCCCGAAGAAGTTGAATTGCAGGGACTCGATTATGCTGAACATCACACATATGAAGATGCGAAAAGCGAGATCATAGAAGCCGACAAGGCTTATTTAGCCAACAAATAGGGAGAGAAAAATGTCAACTATTGGTCTTGAAAGTTGGGCAGTCGATTTAGCTGAAGTTGGCCCTGTGTATCCCTTTCAGGGATGGGAAGTGGCCATGACAATTGTCGGTGTAGTGTTTTGGTTAGGCTGGCATCGCATTCAGTATCTACGCGAAAATGAGCATTTAAAAAATGTTCGAGACATCGGTGACAAGGAAAAAATAGCTAAAGCACTTGAGAGATATTAGCAAAAACTGTCTATGGGCGATGAAATATTCATCGCCCATATTTCCTAATAATAAAATATGTTTCTTCTCAGTTGAATTAATTTTAATTCAATGATAGCGTTTGCATCTAATCTCTCTAAAAAAGGATAAATACCAATGTGCGGTATCGTTGGCCTATTTATAAAAGATAAGTCACTAGAACCAGAATTAGGTGCGTTACTAACTGATATGCTGGTAACGATGACTGATCGCGGACCTGACAGCGCAGGTATTGCTGTATATGGCAATAACACCAATCAACTAGCAAAATTAACGGTACAATCCGATAACGCATCAGATGATTTTGCAACACTCGATACTGATCTCAGTGAAGCAATCGGTGTAACTGTCTCAACACGACAAAAAGATACACATGCTGTTATAGAAATTCCTGCAGCTAAAATAGCTGAAGCACGCCAAATATTAAGTGACATTCGACCTAATATTTGCGTCATGAGCGCTGGAGATTCTATTGAAATATACAAAGAAGTCGGGTTACCAAAAGATGTGGCCAACCGCTTTGAGATTTCAAATATGAGTGGCAGTCATGGTATTGGACATACTCGAATGGCAACCGAATCTGCGGTCACAACGATGGGGGCGCATCCATTCTCAACCGGCGCAGATCAATGCCTTGTCCATAATGGATCACTTTCTAATCATAACAGCCTTCGAAGAAAACTTATCCGCGAAGGAATTCATATTGAGACACTTAATGATACCGAAGTAGGTGCTGCATATCTTACATGGAAAATGCAACAAGGAAGCTCATTAGGAGAAGCCTTGGAAAGCAGCTTAGAAGATCTGGATGGCTTTTTTACATTTGTCGTTGGAACAAAAGACGGCTTTGGCGTCGTACGAGACCCAATAGCTTGCAAACCAGCCGTCATGGCTGAAACAGATCAATATGTCGCGTTCGGATCTGAATACAGAGCATTGGTAAACCTTCCCGGAATTAGTGACGCAAGAGTATGGGAACCAGAGCCAGCCACCGTTTATTTTTGGAATCACTGATATGCAAACATTTGACCTAGAATCTCATAGCTTAAGAGAATTAAATTCGATATTGCACGCGCAAAAAGATGATACCAATCAAACCTCTTGGGAAGTTATCAATGCCAGAGGTAGCCATGCTATTGCTGTTGGATTGGATGCTCCAATAGAAGTAACCATCAAAGGATCCACAGGCTATTACTGCGGCGGAATGAACAAGCAGGCTACAATTAATGTTCATGGTTCTGCTGGTCCAGGTGTTGCAGAAAACATGATGTCCGGCACTGTCGTTATTGAAGGCGATGCCAGTCAATATGCTGGTGCGACAGGCCATGGAGGGTTACTCGTAATCAAAGGAAATGCGTCATCTCGTTGTGGAATATCCATGAAAGGTATCGACATTGTCGTTCATGGAAATATTGGGCACATGTCAGCATTTATGGCTCAATCAGGTAATCTTGTCGTTTGTGGTGATGCAGGCGATGCGCTGGGTGACAGTCTTTACGAAGCGCGTCTTTTTGTTCGTGGATCCGTAAAAAGCCTGGGAGCTGATTGCATAGAAAAAGAAATGCGACCAGAACATCTTGAGATTTTAAATGATTTATTAATGCGGTCAGGTGCTGACGCAAAACCTGAAGAATTCAAAAGATACGGATCTGCACGGCAGTTATATAATTTTGATGTCGATAATGCAGCAGCCTATTGAGGATATGGTCATGAAAGATATAAACGATACACCCATCCCGCGTACAGACCCGATCCAATCTGCGACTTTTACAAATCCAATTAACGCAGAAATTCGTCGAGCTGCAGCTACTGGAATTTATGATATCCGTGGTGGCGGTGCCAAACGGCGTGTGCCACACTTTGACGACCTACTCTTTCTAGGGGCATCAATCTCACGGTACCCACTCGAAGGTTATCGTGAGAAATGTGAAACAAAAGTTACATTAGGAACTCGTTTTGCAAAAAAACCCATCGAACTAGAGACACCGGTTACAATCGCAGGAATGAGCTTTGGCGCTTTATCAGGACCAGCAAAAGAAGCACTTGGCCGAGGAGCTTCTGCGGCAGGAACCTCAACAACAACAGGTGACGGAGGAATGACCCCGGAAGAGCGAGGCCATTCAGATAAGCTCGTCTATCAATATTTGCCATCTCGTTATGGAATGAATCCTGATGATCTTCGAAAAGCCGATGCGATTGAAATTGTCATTGGGCAAGGCGCTAAACCAGGTGGCGGTGGTATGCTTCTTGGTCAAAAAATTAGCGACCGTGTCGCTGAAATGCGAAATTTACCCAAGGGTATAGACCAACGTTCAGCATGCCGACATCCGGACTGGACAGGTCCTGATGATTTAGAAATTAAGATCTTGGAGTTACGTGAGATCACGGGTTGGGAGAAACCTATTTATGTAAAAATCGGTGGTACACGCCCTTATTTTGATACAACTCTGGCAATTAAAGCTGGTGCAGATGTCGTTGTTTTAGACGGAATGCAAGGCGGGACAGCAGCTACCCAAGATGTGTTTATAGAACATGTTGGCTTGCCTACATTAGCTTGTATCCGTCCTGCAGTTCAGGCTTTGCAAGATCTTGGAATGCATAGAGAAGTTCAGCTAATCGTTTCTGGAGGCATTCGTTCTGGTGCTGATGTTGCAAAAGCAATGGCACTCGGTGCAGATGCAGTTGCAATTGGTACTGCTGCTTTGATTGCTCTTGGTGATAACGATCCAAAATGGGAGAGTGAATATCAAAAATTGGGCACAACTACTGGCGCTTATGACGATTGGCACGAAGGACAAGACCCGGCAGGAATCACCACACAAGATCCAGAACTAATGGCGCGATTTGACCCCGTAGAAGGTGGGCGTAAATTAAAAAATTATCTAAAAGTGTTAACATTAGAAGCGCAAACTATTGCCCGTGCCTGCGGTAAAAATCATCTGCATAACCTAGAACCGGAAGACCTTTGTGCTTTAACAATGGAAGCGGCTGCAATGGCACGCGTACCACTAGCCGGAACTGAATGGTATCCAGGAAAGGCAGGATTTTAAAAATCTTTTGGCGCAGCTTCATCGCAAGCTGCGCCTACTTACATTTATAACAACAGGGAAAGGGAAAACGGACCATGACGATAGATCTGGCTGCTTTCGCCAAAGAAAAAAATGTAAAATACTTTATGATTTCATTTACCGACCTTTTTGGCGGACAAAGAGCCAAATTGGTGCCAACACAAGCAATCTCAGACATGCAAAAGGATGGTGCCGGATTTGCTGGTTTTGCAACTTGGTTAGACCTGACTCCTGCTCACCCCGATATGTTAGCAGTTCCTGATCCCTCTTCAGTAATACAACTCCCTTGGAACCCTGAAGTTGCTTGGGTTGCCGGAAATTGCGTGATGGAAGAACAAGATGTTGCTCAGGCACCAAGGAATGTTCTCAGACGACTTATTGATGAGGCTGCAAAAGAAGGCATGCACATCAAAACGGGAATAGAAGCAGAATTTTTCCTATTAACACCAGAGGGAGATGAAATATCTGATCCTTTCGATACAGCAGCAAAACCTTGTTATGATCAACAAGCCGTTATGCGCAGATATGATGTTGTAAAAGAAATTTGTGATTATATGTTAGATATGGGATGGGGGCCCTATCAAAACGATCACGAAGATGCAAACGGCCAATTCGAAATGAATTGGGATTTTGATGATGCTCTCATTACGGCCGACAAGCATAGCTTCTTTAAATTCATGACAAGATCTGTGGCTGAAAAACATGGTTTCAGGGCAACATTTATGCCCAAACCAATAGAGGGTCTTACCGGAAATGGCTGTCATGCGCACGTGTCCGTTTGGGATGCACCTGGTGCAGATTCAAATACAAACGTTTTTGCGGATAGCAACAAAGAGCTTGGTTTATCGGATAAAGGTCGAGCTTTCCTTGGTGGCATAATGAAACATGCGAGTGCCTTGGCAGCTATTACAAACCCTACCGTTAACAGCTACAAACGAATAAACGCACCCCGAACTATTTCCGGCGCAACTTGGGCACCCAATACTGTTACTTGGACAGGAAATAATCGGACGCACATGGTCCGCGTTCCTGGTCCGGGTCGATTTGAACTTCGCCTTCCTGACGGAGCTGTAAATCCTTATTTATTACAAGCTATAATCATAGCTGCAGGCCTAGATGGTGTACGTACAAATGCTGATCCTGGAAAACGGTGGGATATTGACATGTACGCTGAAGGTCACAAAGTCACTGATGCACCTAAGCTACCCTTGAACATGCTTGATGCCCTTAGAGAATACGATAAAGATAAAGCATTGAAAGAAATGATGGGGATAGAGTTTTCAAATGCCTATCTGAAGTTAAAACATCAAGAATGGAACTCTTTTGTCTCTCATTTTTCCAAATGGGAGAAAGACAATACACTTGATGTATAAATACTAAAAAAGCCTCCATATTCATAATGCTTTACTATGAATATGGAGGCTTTTCTGAAATTAAAGACTGCACTGTTTATATAATCATTTGTATTTTTTTTAATTATTTAATTTTTATGGTGCCCCCAGCCCTCAAGATCGTTAACTAACAACAAACAAATGCGTCGAAAAATCTTGCGTAACTTGTCAATTTCAACGCCATCTAATTTATTTTTAACCAAGGCATAATCCATACACATAAGCCAGTCTTCAGCGTCTTGTTCAGATATGGGGATATGTGCATGCATTAACTTAATATCCATATGCCCATACTTTTCTTCATAATATCGCCGCCCTCCCAAAAACCCGGACAGAAAATTAAATTGTTCGGTACGAACATGATCCAAACCATGCCCACGCAAATGCAATTTACGTAAAGCCTTACCTTCAGGGATAGTTTCAATTAAATCATAGAAATCCTCTACCAATTTGCGTAATAATTTTTCCCCTCCAATATGATCAATCATTTTTTTCGTCATGTATTTAAGCCTTTAAGTATCTTATTAATAACACTCAACTTAATGACACCACTGTGTACGCTTAAAAACAAGAAAAATATTCACCATAAGAATATTTTTTAATTAAAAAGAATATGCTATCTTGATTAACTATATTTCATTGTCGATATCAAAGCTAAAAACACACCACGATTAAAAAGGTTAACTCTTTGTCCCTCATACTTGGTTTATTAGCTGCATTTTCTTGGGGCATACATGATGTATGCGTTCGCTATATTAGCCAAAAATCAGATATTTTCACCGCTTTTTTAACTGTTTTGATCGTTGGAACTTTTTTTACAGCTCCCATTGCATTGACTATGGGAGATTGGCAAGCCATGACAGATCTTGGATATTATTTCAGCATTGCATCTGGCCTATTTTATGCAATTGGAGGAATAAGCCTGTATCTAGCTTTTTCAATTGGCCCGGTACGAATCGCGGCACCAATAATAGGGGCATATCCAATAATATCAATTGGATGGGCATCTTTAACTGGCGAGACTGTTTCATTTCAAGAATGGGGGGCAGTATTAGTAATAGTCATTGGCATATCTATGGTAACAAAATTATCAGACAAGACAAATAAAGAGAGCGTTCAAAGACAGCAGATAATTTGGTCAATCTTATCCTGTTTCTCCTTTGCCGCAACCTTTGCTGCTGGACATACGGCCACCCGTTATGGTGGAGAGATTCCCGTAATCCTAATTGCTCGTTTTGCCTCTATTATTGGAATACTATTTTTAGTATTTATAATGCGGAAAAATTTGAACTTCCAGTTTAAGCAACTCCCTATTCTTTCTTCCATGGGAATTCTTGATGCTCTTGCTCTTGGGCTAGTTACAGCAGCAGGTACATTACCAAACCCTGAGTATGCAGCAGTGACTTCCTCTCTTTTTGGTATGTTGACTGTTATTTTGGCTTGGGCATTTCTAAAAGAAACAATGACACTTTCTCAATGGTCTAGCGTTATACTTGTTTTCGTAGGGGTTGGTATTTTAGGGTATTAATTTGGTACAAAAAAACAAAAACTTATCATATAATAAAATTTTCCATACGTAATCAAAGCGGGATTAGTCAAAACCAATCCCGCTTATTTTTTGAGAATTAATCACGTTAAATTAAAACAATCCTTCAATATTTCCCATATCATTCAACATTATTGCTTCGGCACTCGGTGCTCTTGGCAAGCCAGGCATTGTCATAATCTCTCCACAAATAACAACGATAAAACCAGCACCTGCAGATAACCTCACCTCTCTTACAGGAACACTATGTCCTGTTGGCGCACCTCTTAAATTAGGATCGGTAGAAAAACTGTATTGTGTTTTAGCCATGCAAATAGGTAAGCGGCCAAAACCAGCTTCTTCCCATTGATGTAACTGGTCGCGAATTTTCTTGTCTGCGATAACTTCATCCGCACGATAAATTCGCTTGGCTATTGCATCAATTTTTTCAAATAAAGGTAAATCATCTGAATACAGTGGACTGAATTGAGATACATCGCTATCAGCAATCTCAGCAACACGTCTCGCCAATTCCTCGACACCTGCTGATCCTAGCTCCCAATGACGACAAAGAATTGCTTCAGAGCCTTGTGTTGCGACGTAATCTTTCACGGCCTGAACTTCAGCACTAGTATCTGTCACAAAGTGATTAATAGCCACGACGACTGGAACATCAAAAGATTTAAGGTTTCCAATATGACGCCCAAGGTTTGCACATCCCTCTTTAACTGCATCAACATTTTCTGCCGCCAAATCAGCTTTTGTAACACCCCCGTTCATTTTCATAGCACGAACAGTCGCAACCAAAACAACGCAATCAGGGGAAATACCCGCTTTCCGGCACTTGATATTCATGAATTTCTCTGCACCAAGGTCAGCACCGAACCCTGCCTCGGTTACCACATAATCTGCAAGCTTAAGAGCCGTTGATGTAGCAATAACACTGTTACAACCATGTGCAATGTTGGCAAAGGGTCCTCCATGGACAAAAGCTGGATTGTTTTCTAAAGTCTGAACAAGATTTGGTTGCATTGCATCTTTAAGTAATACAGTCATGGCACCGTCTGCTTTTACATCCCGACAGTACACTGGTGTTCGATCTCTTCGATAAGCGACTATTATGTTTCCTAAACGTTCCTGCAAATCTTCAAGATTAGTGGCTAGGCATAGAATTGCCATGACTTCTGATGCAACTGTAATGTCAAACCCCGTCTGTCTAGGAAATCCATTTGCAACCCCACCAAGACTGGTCACAACATCTCTTAATACCCGATCATTCATATCCAGAACTCTGCGCCAAGTTACGCGGCGTTCGTCTATTTTAAACTCATTCCCCCAGTAAATATGATTATCAATCATTGCACTTAGAAGATTGTGGGCACTGGTAATTGCATGAAAATCCCCCGTAAAATGTAAATTCATGTCTTCCATAGGAACGACTTGCGCATACCCCCCCCCTGCCGCACCGCCTTTCATACCAAAGCATGGTCCAAGAGATGCTTCTCGGATACATATTGCAGCTTTTTTACCAATACGGTTCAAGCCATCGCCCAATCCAACTGTTGTTGTTGTTTTACCTTCTCCTGCTGGTGTTGGATTAATTGCCGTTACAAGAATAAGTTTACCATTGGTGTTGCTTTGAACAGAATTGATAAATTCTTGACTTACTTTCGCTTTATCGTGTCCATAGGGTAAAAGATGCTCACTTTTAATACCCAATTTTTCACCAATTTCTTGGATAGGGCGTTTTTGAGCTTCCCGAGCAATTTCGATATCACTTTTGTACGACATTCCTAATCCCCTATAAAACCTTTAATTAAAGCCAAGTTATTATCTTTCTGATTATAAAATAGGGCTTAACTATCAACAATCAATATTCATATTAGGAAATATTTATTACATACAGTCAATATTTATATCTATCTCACTTGTAAATTGAACATAAAATTCTGGAAAAAATTCTCCTCAGGAGGATACCAAATCACAAGCAGCAGAAATCATTTAAAAATTAATAAGGCCTGCAGAAAGTATTCCCAGAGGATCTGATATCAAAGGAGCTGAACTAAAAGATTTAGATTAGGCACTACATCTTTCACAAATTACTTGAAGACCTATTACTTACTCATGCTTCTTATACGCTTCCACACAACAAAAACCGCCTCAGACTTTTCAGTCTAAAGCGTTGATTTCGTAAGTTGCGGGGGGCACGCAACCACCGAGGTGTTACAGAGCATTCCTTTTGTTAACAGGTGAATTATGTCAAGGTTTCTGTAAAAATTAAGACCGCTATTCGTCGTATAAGCTTGCTTATACCTCTAAATTGATTGGTAATAAGGTGACCATTCCATCACCGGCAGAATATATAACTTTTAAGCAAACACATACGATAAGGTCAGTCTTCGCAATCCAGTGGATGTATAGGCCGAGGTACAACGTTGTACTTCATCGTGGCATAATTGGTTGTACATAACGCCCCGCTGTCGCATACGACAATCCGTCCAGCAATTGGCGTAAACGCAGCTCGGAAATGCTGCATGGATTTCAGGGCGACAACTCGAAGGTTCGATGGATTGATTCCAAAAGCTTCGAACTGTCGTAAATCAAGAAGCTGTTGTGCGACGCTGACAATCAGTATGTCTATACCCTCAACATGTAAAACAGCTGTGGCACCAAAATTTCGCTGCTGACCGCCCAGAATGGGGCCGCTACCTGTAAACAGGCCTTCCCCGCGCCATTTCAAGGTGCCCGTTACATCTATTGGACCACCGCCAAATTCTTTGGCTGTCTTGCCACCCAAAGGTAAACTCAAGATCGACCCAATAGCCTGATCTTGAAGCATTTCGGCCGCTTGCGCATCGATCATGGGGCCAAAGCATGCGTCAGTAACCCGTGCATCCAGCATTGCACCAAGCAGAGCCGTAGAATCACCATATGCACCCGATCCTGGATTGTCGGCATAATCAGCAATGACCAAGGGTCCGCTACCTGTCTTCCAACTACTGGCAAGATCAGCTGCCTCGGTCACATTTAAATAGCTATTAAGTTTCTCGTCACGTCGCTGCCAGATATCGTCGGCAATTTCTTCACCGATATCTTGCGCCCCTTGCAATCCGACCTCTGAGGTGACCAGTACAGTTGGTCCAATCTCTGCCACATCGGCACAGGGAAATGCACCATTTATACTGACCGCATAGACGCCTTTACGCGCCTCAAATGCACGTGCCATTGCCTGGCGTTCTATCATCGGACCAACATCAGTTCGCCCGCCATTTGCCTCTTCTAGCATGGGGCGGTGTGCGCGCAACGTCTGCGGACGAATATCGCCGCTAATTGTCCGATGCAGCAATTCTGCCGTCCGACACCCCGTCACACGAATATCTACATGCGGATAGGTGGTGAAGGATACAAGTATCTGTGCTAGCTCGCACATCGCTGTGCTAACATTTGCATGTGGGTCCAGTGTTACGGCGATGGGTACATCAGGGCCGATGATCGCGCGCAGGCGGCGCAATATTTCTCCCTCACCGTCGTCATGCGACACAGTTACCATCGCGCCGTGCAGCATTAGCAAGATACCATCCCACTTACCAGTCTCAGCTGCGGCCATAAGTGGTTCGCATAGATGGTCAAAAGCCTTGTCGGTTACACGCCCGCCAGGGCCCGCGGCGGCGCTGATCACATGAGTTACATCCCAGTCATGAAAGCGGGCCGTGTCCAGCACCCCTGCCAATTCGGTATTGGCTTGACTTTTGGCGGCTAAGGCTGCCGGACCGTCCAGTAAATACCTGTCCTTGAAATCCTGAATATCAGTCGGGCGGATATTAAACGTGTTCGTCTCGTGCGAAATCTCGGCGGTAAGGATTTGGGCGGCCAATAAAACCTCCTTTAAAGTGGGTGATGACAGGCAACCGGATGGGTCGTCCCAGACGTTAAAATCGGCGTTTCGGTCCGGCAAATAGCAGTTGTATAAGGGCAGCGATCAGCAAAGGCACAGCCCGGCGGCAGATTGAAAGGACTGGGGACCTCACCTTCCAGCGGGGCGATGACGCGACGCTGTTTCGGGTCAGGAGTAAAAGTGCTGTCCATCAGCGTTTTGGTGTAGGGGTGACGCGCGGGCAAGTCGGTGTCGGGCAGTGCCTCAACCACACGACCCAGGTACATTACAAGAATCTCATCACAAAAATAACGTACCAGGCTCAGATCATGGCTGATGAATAGATAGGTTAGCCCCAGATCGTCACGCAGTTGTTCAAGCAGACTGATGATCTGAGCCTGTACCGAGACATCGAGCGAGGCAGTGGGTTCATCCAAGACCAGAAGCGAGGGACGCAGAGCAAGAGCGCGCGCAATACCCACACGCTGTTTTTGTCCCCCCGATATTTGATGTGGAAAGCTGCTAGCAAGGCCTGCATTAAGACCAACCATGGTCAGTAAGGATGCAACTTCCTTATCCACACTACCTTCCGGGCTGCGGCCTTGAACCACGAACGGTTCCATCACTGCACGTGCGACAGTATAGCGTGGGTCAATCGCAGAATAGGGATCCTGAAACACCATTTGCATGTCGGCGCGTAGTTTACGCATCTGAGACGACGTTTTCGCACGAAGATCTTCACCCTCGAATCGCAGTTCGCCCGCGCTGGGCTCGATCAACCGAAGGATCAACCGTGCCAAAGTTGACTTACCACATCCGGACTCTCCAACAACGCCAATCACCCGTCCTTTCGCCAAGTCAAAGGACACATCGTTAACCGCATGCATGGCGCGTGCCTTGCGAAATGGGCCGCCGGGAGTAACGAATTTTTTGGATAGATTGCGAACTTCCAAAAGGTTGGTCATCTGTCATCTCCGGCAAAATGGCAGGCGGCGGCATTGTTACCATACGTGATAAACGCCGGCCGTTCGCTGGTGCAGATATTTTTTGCACGATCGCAACGGGGATGGAACGCGCAGCCCTTCGGATAGTTCGACACCGTTGGCACCGTACCAGAAATACCAGAGAGATGTTCATCTGTGCTCAGGCCTTTTGGAATACAATTGATCAACGCCTGTGTGTAAGGGTGCTGCGGGGCGTCAAATATCGCCTCGACTGGCCCGTATTCTATGGCACGGCCCGCATACATCACCACGACCTTGTCACAGGTTTGTGCGACGACACTCATGTCATGGGTGATCAATACCAGTGCCAGATCACGTTCTTTGACCAAATCGTCGAGTAGACGGATGATCTGCGCTTGTACCGTTACATCCAGTGCGGTCGTTGGTTCGTCCGCCACCAAAACATCCGGATCGGCGGCCAACGCCATGGCGATGACTATGCGCTGCTTCATACCACCAGACATCTGGTGTGGATAGCGGTCACAGATCAGTGCGGGTTCGGGAATGCGCAACGTGCCAAGAATTTCAACTGTCCTGGTCCGCGCCTCCGATGCATTCATACTCAAATGCAATACCGCCACCGCATCAACCTGCGGCCCGATCTTTTGCAGAGGATCAAGCGAGGTCATCGGATTTTGCGTGATGAGACCCAGTCGCCTGCCGCGTAGCTTACGATACGCAGATTCTGCCAACGTAGTCAGTTCTTGTCCATCAAATACAATGGATCCCCCAGTAATCCGTCCGCCAGAGAGCGGTAGTAAGCCCATCACACTCATCGCGGTCAGGGACTTTCCGGACCCGCTTTCGCCGACAATGCCTAACTTTTCGCCTTTGGCGAGCGAGAAGCTAACACCCGAGAGAGGCGCGACTGGGCCAAAAGCAACTTCAAGATCGCGAACTTCCAGCATGCTCATGCTCCCCTGATCCGGTCCCGGATGTTTAGCGCGCGGATTAGCTCATCGCCAAACAGGTTGACCGCGACCACCGTCACAGCAACCACAACACCGGGAAAAATAATTACCCAGGGTGATAGAAAAAGTTGTGCCGTTCCACTAGACATCATCGCACCCCAACTGGGGGTGGGTGGTTGTGCACCAAGTCCGAAAAAGCCAAGTGTTGCCTCCAGCACGATACCGTCGCCGATGGCCAGCATGCCCACCACGATCACTGGTGCGATGGCATTTGGAAGCAAGTGATATTGAAGAATATGACGTGGCTTGGCACCGAGATTGATAGTGGCCTCGATGAAAGTTTCACGCTTCAGCCTCACGATCTGTGCCCGGGTCAGTCGAGTGAACTGCGCCAAATAGGCGATGGCAATAGCAAAAGTCGTAGAAGTTAAGCCAGGACCAATGGTGGCCACAAAAATTAGCGCAATCAAGATATCAGGGAAGGACCAGGTCAGGTCCACCACCGTCATGACAGCGCGTTCAAAGAAGCCGCCGAAATACCCCGCCGCAGCACCAAGCGTCATACCGACGCTGATGGATATGGCTATAGCCGTGGCGCTCACCGACAGCGATGTGCGCGCACCATAAATCACCCGGCTCAAGACATCACGACCAAATTGATCAGTGCCCAACAGATGCGGCCAGCCTGGAGCTGCGTTGGAGTTCATCAGGTTCTGAGCCGCATAATCGAACGGTGTAATCCAGGGCGCAAAGATCGCGGTTAACACAAGCAGAACCAAAAATCCGCCCGCAATCTTACCAAGCCAAGAACCAAAAGCGCTCCCGATTGCGGAGTTGCCGAAACCAGTCATCGCGCGAGCGACAGTGCCTATGTTGGAAGTCATGTCTTCTCCTCCCGAATACGGGGATCCATCGCGGCCTGTGCCACATCACCAATTAAGGTGCCAAGCATCACGGCAAGGGCCAGCATCAACAAACAACCTTGAACAACGGGGTAGTCACGTTGTCCTAGCGCACGGATCAACAGCAACCCTAGACCGGGGCGGCCAAAGACAAACTCAACTGTTACCGCTCCACCCAAGATCCAACCAATACGCAAGGCCAGAATAGTCACGACAGGCAACATAGCGTGTGGCATCAGGTGGCGAACCAAGATGGTGCGCATTGACAGACCTTTAGCATGTAAGAGCGTCACAAAATCCTCACGTCTAACATCCAGCAATGCCACCCGAGTGACCCGTGCCACAAGCGCCACGCCACCAAAGCCAATGGTCAGTACTGGAAGCACAAGGCTGTCCCACCCCTTGGCACCAGAAACCGGAAACCACTGCAATTGCACAGCAAAGAAAAGAATCATCAGCAATGCCAGCCAAAACCCCGGGACGGTGGAGCCCAACAAGATAAAGCCGCGCATGAATTGTTTAACTATGGCCGACCGGGTGGTGGCAGAAATAGTGCCCAGAATTATACCCACGATGGAGGAAAAGGCGAATGCCAGTCCCCCCAGTGTCAAGCTGTAAGGCAGGTTTTGTGAAATCAGGTCGGCGACGGGCCGACGCAGGACAATAGCTTCCCCGAAATCACCCTGAAACATCGCGCTGATCCAACGATAATATTGGACAAAAAGGGGTTGATCCAAGCCGTATTTAGTGATCAAAGCCAAGCGATCATCTGGGGACGAGCCCACGCGAATCAGATTATCAATAGGGTCACCAGGCAACAGGTGCACGATCAAAAAGATCACCACCGAGATAGAAATCGATACTGGGATCAGCATCAGCGACCGATAGAAGATATATCGCAAAAGCATTGGAGTGACCCCTTTCAGGGGGCAAATGGCACCCACCCCCAGGAGCGGGGATGGGTAGGATCAATGTTTATCGTCTATTCGGTTACTTTGATGTCCACGATAGTCTGTGACCTGAACCGAGTACCGCGCACTATTTTGGGAACACTCACCCGGTCTGAGTTGTAGGCGATGTTTTTGGTCGGCTGGTAGATCGGCACAAAGAGGTGCTGTGACAGAACGTATTCGTGGTATGCCTTGAAATTAGCAATCCGCTCATCGGAGTTCTTGCTGTCTTCCATTGCCACATCATTCAGACGTTGACCTTCGACATCGTTCCACATGGATACATTGGGATATCCCAATCGTTTGCCGGAAAAGAACCAATCCAGAATATCTGAATTATTCCAATCATACCCACGCACTGCAAGCTGATGGCGGTTGTTCTTGTACTCGTCACGGATGGTCGAACTGTCGAATACAGTGATCTCCGCCTCCATCCCGATTTCGGCCAATTGCGCTTGAACCACCTGGGTGAGCGAAGTAAACTCGGTTCCGTTCTGAGTAAACAGTTTCACTGTTAGCGGCACGCCATCTTTCATACGCACTTTGCCCTCGCCCATCATCCAGCCTGCCTCGTCCAGCAAGGTTTTGGCTTTGTCCGGGCCGTAGTTGACATTAAGCGCAGGATCGACTTGCGCTTCGGGTAAGGATCCGATCAGGAAGTTATGTGCAGGAGCGCCCACACCGTTGTAGATGGATGCAACGATTGCCTCTTGGTTGACAGCCAACCCTGTCGCCTCGCGCACTTTGATATTGTCAAAGGGCGGTGCTGTTACGTTGATCGGCATATAGTGAATACCAGTGCCGGGCATCTGAATGACCGATACATTGCTTTCTGCCTTGAGAATTTGCAGAAAATCCGTCGGCACACCCAGTAACAAGTCGACACCACCCGTTTTCAATTCCAAAAATGCTGTGGACTGGTCTGGAATTTCGCGGAACGTAACCCGCTCAAGATGCGCAGTCCCCTGATTTTCGGACAGGTCCGACGCCCAGGCGTAATCGTCATTACGCACAAGAACTGTCTCTAACCCGATTGAGAAGCTTTCCAACTTAAACGGGCCGGTACCAACCGCCCCGGTAACGCCAAAGTCTTCACCCAAACTATCATAAGAAGCCGATCCCGGTATGCCCATAAAGGATGATGCCAGATTGTAGAGTAAATTCGGCTCGGGACGGGACATGACAAATTTGACGGTCAGATCATCAATCACTTCGACTGACGCAATGGCGGCTACCAGATAGGCGTTTTCAGTATCGGCAAAATCGGGGATCCAGTCCGCGACTGATTGCGCGTTAAACGCGGTACCGTCGTGAAAGGTCACGCCGTCTTTGAGTTGGAATGTCCATGACATACCATCGGCGCTTTCCACCCACGAGGTGGCCAGATGAGGGTGATAGGATTGGTCGGCATCTTGCTCAACCAACCGATCATAAATTAGTCCCGTCGCAGAATTGAGGTTACTTGAGGTCACCGGATTGTAAGAAGTGGCCCCCAATTCGTCCGATGAAAAGGCAATAGAAACATCTTGTGCCATCGCGGCGCAGGACAGGAACCCGGCTGCAATGAGCGCCGTTCCTGACAGAAATTTAGTCTTGGTCACATAACGCATTGGGTTCGTCCTTTTTGTGATGAAAAATATCTTAGTTTTTGTCTTTACTCTCCGTGGTTTTGACTTTGCTCGGTTTTGCTTCTGCGCTCCCTACATGACCAGTGAAACGACCATAAAGGTCTGCGATCTTGTTCATACGCCCCTCCACTTCCGGGCCCAATTCCATGAACACACCATTGACCAGCAGATTGGCCAGGCTCGCCATTTGTGCGGTGGATTCCCAAAAAAGATTAAATTGTGTGGGCACCACAAAAATCTCATCCGCGACCTCATGCCCCCAATCGCAAAACGGATCTGTGATCAGCGTGACGGGAATGCCCGCGGCTTTTGCTTCGGTTGCCAATTCACGGGCCAACCGCGAATAGCGTCGCGCCTCAAATATCACAAGGGCCGCATCCTTGTCGTTTCGCGCCAAAACCTGAGAAAAATTACCGCCAGCAAGGTCCAGTAATTCAACCCCGTCGCGGAGGTATTGCAGCTGATTTACAAAAATCTGTGCCATACCGCGTTCAGTCTGAAACCCGACAGCAAAAACTGAACGTGCCGTGGCCAATCGTTTTACCACCGCCGCCCATGAAGGCGAATGCGCTATTTCGTAGACTGCAACAAGTGCAGCCATTTCAAGTTCAAGCCCGCGCATCAACTGGTCTTCGCCAGCACGATTACGGACTTGTAAGTCACGTAATCTGTCGCCGATCAACCAGGGTTGATCACCCATGTCGCTTCGCAGGTGTGCCTTGAGATCCTTAAAACTGGCATACCCAATGGAACGACAAAATCGCCCCACCGTAGGCTCGCTCACAGATACTTTTGTAGCAAGGCTGGCGGCGGTTTCAAATGGTAGAGTGGCCAGTTCGGCCAGCATATAACTGGCCAATGCGCGCTCAGCCTTAAAGGTAGATGCGCTGACCTCTGTAAGGCGCTGTCGCAGCGGTTTTGACATGACCCCTCCCAAGGTTCTTTTACAAACAATGTAATATAACTTACATAGAGTCAATTATATTATTAAAACTTGCATTCGTAGTTTTTTAAGTGCCTTGTGATCAAACTCGTCGCATTCAGCATATGGAAAGATAAAGGTTGCGCCCCATGATCTATGATTTCATCGTAATTGGCGCAGGAATAGCCGGTGTTTCTGCCGCCTATGAACTTGCAGACCAAAGCACTGTCCTATTAACTGAGGCAGAGGCGCAACCGGGCTATCACAGCACTGGCAGATCAGCGGCCTTGTTTACGCGCAACTACGGAACGCCACTGGTACGTACTATTAACGCCCTGAGCGAGCCTTTCTTTCATTGCCCGCCCGAAGGCTTCACAGATCATCCATTACTACATCCCCGAGGGGCATTGGCTGTTGCGGCACCAGGTAATGAAGCGCTACTAGATCCTGTACTGGCTGCCTCCACAGACAACAACCCGGTTATAGAAATGCCGGTAGAAACGGCGTTGAAGTTGGTGCCGTTCCTGCGGCCTGAGTGCGTGGTTCGTGCTGTCTATGAAGCAGGTGTCACCGATATTGATGTGTCATCAATGTTACAGGCTTATCTAAAGGGATTTAAATCTCGTGGGGGTATCACCAACCTCCGCGCGCCGGTAACTGCGCTTTCTTACAGCAAAGGCACATGGACAGTCTGCGCTGGCAAAACAACGTTTATGGGTAAAACCATCATCAATGCTGCAGGAGCGTGGGCTGAACAGATCGGCCAGATGGCGAAATCGACACCCATAGGACTGATCGCCAAACGCCGTACTGCGATCATTGTTGATGCCATCATTGCTAATGTCCTGCCCGGGATTGACGTGACACAGTTGCCATGTGTGGATTTTGCAGGTAGCGACGCCTACATCAAACCCGAGGCGGGCAAACTAATGGCGTCTCCAGGGGATGCAACCCCCACTGCCCCACAAGACGCACAACCTGATGAAATGGACGTCGCCGTTCTTGCTGATTGGATCCAGCGCGAAACGCTGATTAAGGTTGGACGAATTGAACACAGCTGGGCTGGATTACGTTCTTTTGTATCCGACGAAAGCCCTGTAATCGGTTATGATCAAACCGTCGACAATTTCGTCTGGCATGCAGGCCAAGGTGGATATGGTATCATGATGGCCCCAAGCCTTGCACGGGCTGTCGCAGGCCTCTGTCATAACGGAAGCTTACCAGACGACTTTGCTTCCTCAGGCGTGGGAATTTCGGATCTTGGTCCCTCACGTCTAAGTTAGCTCTAAGTTTGAATCGCTTAAAGTATCAAATTTATAAATCCATGCTTTTCATTGATAATATTATAATCTTGGTTACGTGTTGATTTGAACCTACACAATTAAGTAATTGATTTCACTAGGTAGTGAAATACACCTAGAACCGCAAAACCCCGTAACCGATTAAGGTTACGGAGTTTTGTGTATAAGTATTGGTTGCGAGGGCACGCAACACCTTTAGCAGACTTTTTGAGATGTAACATATCAAGATTTACAAATAAACTCCAACAAACAAAAGATTTCGAAGGAATAAGCCATACTCAATTCACATTAAATGCAGTTACTTATAATTTTCAGCTCATTATTACGCAGAAGGCCTTTTCTTACTAACTTATTCTATCGCTATTGCTTTGGTATTCGAATCAAACGGACGACCTCTTCATTTGATAACTCGTCCATCATTTTGACAGGCCCTTTATTAAAACCAAATGCACTACGTGCGCCAAGATCAATGTCCTCAGGTTTTGCGATATTTTCGTTAAGTTCTTCCTGAACAGCAAAGAATACTGCACCTCTCAATCGATCAGCCACTACTTTGTGCGATTGTGGGTTAAGCGCGGCCGGGTTCTTCTCAATCTCCCAATTTTCGTCGGCATCGCCAGTGACACTCAAACTGTTAGCAGGAGTGTAAAAAGGTCCCAGATGGGCAAGATTACGAACGGCTGCCAGATTAATGCGGGGCTTGACGATATTCATAACAAAGAAGGGACCTACTGGAACGCCAAAAGCGTCTTTTGCAACTGCGTCAATCTGAGCGGGAGTACCCAGCCCGTCATCCAAACAGCGTGCGGCTTCATTCGTATAGGGGCAAAAAAACCGATTTAGCGCGAAGCCACTTTGATCATTGCACTTAATTGGTGTTTTTCGGCACTGTTCCAAAAAGGAAAGTGCAGCATCTATTGTACTATCTAGCGAAGTATCGCTTAACACCACTTCGACGATTGGATTCAACTCGGCAGGACTAAAATAGTGCAATCCGCAAAGCCGATCCGGATAGGTCAGTGTACGTCCAATATCAGAAACCTTCAGGCCACTAGTATTAGTCGCCAAATGACAGGCCTCGGAAACGATCAATTCCAGTTGGGAGAAAACAGATTTCTTGACCTCAAGATCTTCGAATACTGCTTCGATCACCAAATCTGCATCAGCGGCCGAGGCAAAATCGGTTGAGACATGCAAACGAGATCCAGCTATAGACGCGATCTCCATAGACATTCTGCCTTTTTCAACTTGGCGTTCAAGATATTTCGCAACCCGTTGTTTCACTCTGGACAATGCCTCTTCACTAGTATCAATCAACGTCACCTCTATACCATTACAGATCGCCGAAATTGCGATGCCGCCCCCCATAGTACCAGCTCCGATAATTGCAACTTGTGTAAAGCTCGTCATGCGATAGCCTCCGGATTTTCTATAACCATAGCGATCCCTTGACCACCACCTATACACATAGTCGCTAAACCAAATCGACCTCCGCTACGACGAAGTTCGTAAACCAATTTGATCAGGATAATTGCGCCCGAAGCCCCGACGGGATGGCCAAGAGCTATAGCACCACCATTGGGGTTAGTAATATCCGATGAAAAGTCCAGTTCGTTCGATACCGCACAGGCTTGTGCCGCAAATGCCTCATTTGATTCGATACAGGACATGTCAGATATATCTAATCCTGCGCGATTCAACGCAAGTTTCACGGCAGGAACGGGCCCCATTCCCATTACCTCTGGCGCAACACCACTAACAGCAGAAGCACGGATCAAAGCTAACTTAGGCATATTCCTAGCCGACGCCTCGTCCTCGCCAGCCAGAACAAGTGCAGCAGCACCATCGTTGATACCCGACGCATTGCCTGCAGTTACTGACCCATCTTTTTTAAACGCCGGGCGCAGTTTTTCCAAATCACTTGCCGTCACATCTGTTCGCACATGTTCATCCTTGTCAAACATCACCTCTTTACGGCCCCGTTTGGTGGCAATCGGTAAAATTTGATCCTTAAAATGGCCCGCATCAATCGCGACGGAGGCCCGGCGATGACTTTCGAGAGCCAGCGCGTCCTGTTGATCTCTATCAATGCTGCTAGCAACCGCAACATTTTCGGCCGTCACCCCCATATGACCATTACCAAACGGATCGGTCAGCGCACCAATCATCATATCTATGGCGGTAATATCACCCATCTTTGCACCAAACCGAGCGGCATTCATCATATGACCGACACGGCTCATATTTTCAGCACCTCCAGCAAGCACAATATCAGCATTTCCCAGCATGATTTGTTCCGCGCCACTAACTACCGCCTGTAAACCACTGCCACAAAGTCGGTTCAACGTCAGCGCGGGGGCCGTTTCCGATACCCCTGCCCCCATTGCTGCAACGCGCGACAAATACATGTCTCGCGGTTCATTGTGGATCACATTACCAAAGACCGACTGGTCGATTCCAGAGGCATCAATCCCTGCACGCTTGATTGCCTCGGCTGCAACCATGGTTGCCAGTTCGCAAGGAGGTGTTACAGCGAGTGCTCCACCAAATGTTCCTATCGCGGTGCGAACACCAGATGCGATGACTACAGTTTTCATAATAGTTTGTCCTGTTCTGAGCGAGCAACAGGCCCGCCCGCTTTTATCCAAGCATTCATGCCGTCTGTGAGGTTCATGACCGGACACAAACCCATGTCCATCGCAATCTTTGCAGCAAACGCAGAATACCCCCCTGAAGCGCAGTAAAAAATATAAGTTTTATCCTGATTAAACGCAGGCTTGTGTAGCGGACTTTCAGGGTCAAGATGGAACTCCATCATGCCGCGAGAAGACGCCACAGCTCCAGGAATCAGGCCCGTTTTTGCCTGTTCATTGCTATCTCGTAAATCGACAAAAACATAAGCAGCAGCGTCAGCAAGAGATAGCCCTTCCTCAATACTCACAGCGGGTACAGTGACCATGGCTTCCTCAACAATCTCTTTCGATTTTTTATAATATTCTGTGCCACAGCAGCATCCTTTTTTGTTTGAATTCCAACTTTACCAGCGCTACGACCAGTAACCAATCAAGAGACATTGTTTCAGAACAACAGCAGGATCATATGGGTGGGCCGTCATATCGCTAAATGCAATTTTGGTTTCCAAAATGGCCTAAAGAGTTCGATTTTAGGGCACCGATTCATAACGACCCTTAATCCAGCTTCTTCGGCCAACTTGGCTGCGTCGTGATCGACAACACCGATCTGGGCCCAAAGTACTTTGGCACCGATAGCGATTGCCTCTGTGGTCACCCCCATTAAATCTTCGGATCGACGAAAAACCTCAACCATATCAACACGACGTCCTATAGCGTCAAGTGACGGATAGACCTTGATACCTCGGATTTCTTTCAAGCCTGGGCGTGGATTGACCGGGATCATGTCATATCCAGTTTCGTCCAACACGCGAAGGACACCATAGCTGAATTTGGTTTTGTCAGGGCTCGCGCCCACCATTGCGATAGTTTTAACGGATTTGAGGATATCTTGCAGATATTCTTCAGAATAAGGTTGTGTGTGGTCCATATCAAATCTCTTTGGGTGTGGCGATATTCGCCTTGAGTTCATGAGGTTCAAGAGGATCAAGAAAAGGATTACGATAGAGTTTATCGTGACTTTCCACCCCGATCTCGAGTGTGATGTCAGATATAGGTACAGCCACGCAAAGAATAACGTAGCCGTTCTCTAGTTGACGGTTATTAAGGGCCACTTGGCGGTGTTGCTCAACGTTACCTGCAATCAACTTGCCAGCACAGGTAATGCAGCCGCCATATTTGCAGCCATAAGGCAAATCAACACCTTGCGCACAAAGTGAGCTCAGCAACGGTCGATGTGCTGCAACCTTATAAGTCGCATTATCGCGATTGGATATAGTAACAGTGTACGTATTCATATCCAGATATCGCTCGTACAGTCTCCCCCAGGATAGCGGGTTTCATGGCAACGCGACGGACCATTGGGTTCTTTGCCAAAATCAACGAGAAAATCAGGGTCAATTTTCATACCGCCCTGTTCTGTATCGCAGTTAACCATCAGCATGCAGCCCCCATTGGTGCGGATCTCAGGATAAAACTGGTTATCCCAAGTGCTGAACAAACTAGTTGTAACGTAAAGCCGCGTACCATCGAGACTCAGTTGAATCATCTGGGGTCCGCCAGTGATCTTCACACCATTAACCTCAGGCGCACACCCCAGAAGTCCACCCATCCAGACTTGACCAGTCAATACTGGATTATGTGGATCGGAAATATCGTATTGTCGGATATCGCCATGCAACCAGTTACACAGATAAAGAAATCGATCATCCATGGAGAGTAAGATTACCGAGATCACGCCCGGTACAGGAATAGGCCAATCAGGATGCGGCTCGTTATCCACATCCACAACCTTTTCCCATTTCCATTCGCCATCAGTATCCTTCCACCAATGGATGATGTTGGCGCTGAGTGCTGCACCACAAAATCCGTGCGTGCTGTCGGGGTTATGATGGAAGCGAACCTCCAGTGGGATCAGTCCATCTTCTCCCAAATAAAAGGTCTGTTTGGGTTCTTTCTTCTTAAAGTCCCATAAATGGATGCGTCGTCCATATTTCAAATGACCAACCTCTTCAAGGTCAAAGCCTGGCATGAAGGTATTTGGCGCAGCCCATTCAGACGACACCATTACGTTGTGGCGTGGCTGATACCAGAAATCATATCCGAAGGGGATGTCACCCATAGAGCTTTCCCAGCGACCGATAATATCAAAGTCTTTGTTCAGATGTAAATATCCACCGGGCGCCTCCCCCTTGGCATCGCCAAGCATCGAGATAATAATCTCCGCCCCCAAACAATGGATCGTGTGAGGTGCTGAGAGATTAGTTTTCGCCTTGATCTCTGATCCCTTGATCACTTTGTATAACGATGGGTTTTGGGGATCAGTGGCACAATCAATAACGTGAATATTGGAAGTCCTCACACCCGGTACGAGTAAATATTTTCGGCTAATTGAAGCATCGTCAAAGCACGACGAACAGGCATTCCACCCCATATGATGCAATTCATCCCCAATCCCAGACATCTCGCAACGTGAAATAACTTGAGAATAGCTCGGACTGTCAGGGTCATTGTCGATCGTTGCCAGATAATCAGGCTTTTGAATACCGGTACCTGTGTAAATCGCAATAGTATAAAGCAACTTCTCCCGTGGGGCCATCATGGCCTCCGCAGGTGATGCATAACCCGGCCCACAACAGTGATCTTTCATTGTCATTCTCCCTTAAGAGGTTGCCAGTTAGGCGTGCGCTTTTCAATAAACGCCGCGATGCCTTCCTCTGCATCGGATTCCAACATATTGGTCACCATCACCTCAGAAGTATAATGATAGGCTTCCGACAACGTCATTTCGATTTGTTTATAAAATGCCTCTTTCCCAATTTTGAGTGTAGTCGGGGCTTTACCTGCGATTTGTTGGGCCAAAGCCTCGGTTTCCACTGCCAGGCGGTTCTCAGGAACAATATCGTTGATCAAACCGATCGCCCGTGCCTCATCCGCGCTGATCAGATCCCCGGTCAACAACATTTTCATCGACGATTTGCGCCCTACATTACGCGAAAGTGCCACCATGGGTGTTGAACAAAACAGTCCTATATTCACCCCCGGAGTGGCAAAGCGGGCAGTATCTGTCGCGATCGCCAGATCACAGCTCGCCACTAATTGACAACCAGCGGCAGTCGCGATTCCATGAACTTGAGCAATCACAGGCTTTGGACAAGTAACAATGGCCTGCATCAGGCGCGCACATTTGTCCATCGTCTCTTCATAAAATGTACGCCCTTTGTCAGGTTGCGTACGCATCATCTTTAGTTCTTTTAGATCATGGCCTGCACAAAACCCAGGGCCGTTGGCTGCAAGTATGATAACATGTATGTTGCTGTTAACGCTAAGATCCTGTATTGCCCGAAACATACATTCCAGCATTTCCAGAGACAGACTGTTACGTGCGCCAGGCCGATTCATTGTTAACTTGGCAACACTGCCGACATGGGTTTCAAGTAGCATCTCTGTGGTATCCATGATCAATCCTTTAAAAGGTCACGCGCTATAACCACCTTCATGATCTCGTTTGTACCCGCATAAATTCGTTCTATTCGATTGTCACGATACATACGTTCTATCGGATACTCAGCCATAACGCCGTAACCGCCAAAAAGTTGCAGGCAACGATCAATAATCGCCCCTTGTAAGTCGGTCAGCCAATATTTTGCCATTGAGGCCTTTTCCGTGGTAAGTCGTCCATCGAGATGCTCGACGATGCAAGCATCGAGAAAAGTCTTGGCAATAGTCGCCTCCGTTACGCATTCAGCCAACACGAACTGCGTGTTTTGAAAATCCGCGATCTTTTTGCCAAAGGCTGTACGCTCCTTGACATAACCCAGCGTAACGCGAAGAGCTCGCTCTATTCGAGCTACGGCATAAACACCGATCAGAAGTCGTTCCTGTGGCAACTGCTCCATCATTTGCACAAAACCTTGCCCTTCTTCCTGACCAAGAAGCGCCGACACAGGCACTCGCATGTCATCGAAAAACAACTCTGAAGTGTCATTTGATTTCATGCCAAGTTTGTCTAGATTACGGCCCCGTCGAAATCCATCGACCTGGTCAGTTTCGACCAAATATAAAGAGATTCCCTTCCCTCCAGCCTTGGGATCGGTCTTGGCAGCAACGATAATCATATTCGCCAAGGCACCATTAGTTATGAAGGTCTTAGACCCGGAAATCCTATAAAAATTACCATCCTTAACCGCTGTAGTTCTGATGTTTTGCAAATCCGATCCCGCCCCAGGCTCAGTCATTGCAATCGCGCCGATCAGCTCTCCGGATATCATCCGGGGTAAGAGATTGTGTTTTTGTTCGTCCGATCCATAATGAATGATGTAAGGGATCACGATTGAGTTATGCAACCCGCCGCCCCAGCCATCAATCCCCGCCAGATTGCCTTGATAAGCAATCACTGCATCATGAGCAAAACTGCCGCCCAAACCTCCAAACTCCTCAGGAACTTCTGCCCCCAAAAACCCCATCTCACCCGCTTTTTCCCAAAGTTCACGACTGAAAGCTCCTTGCGCTTCCCATTCTTCATAATGCGGGGCACATTCACGCTCGTAAAATTTACGGCACATGTCCTCTAACATGCGCAACTCGCCATTCATCCAGGCAGACTCTGGGAAATTCAATGCGGGCATTTGACGGTTCTCACTTTCATAAACCAAGTTATTAAGATCCCATCAGGTGGACAAATTCAATTTCACTCGCAATTCATCCGAAAACCAAATATGTAAGCACCATTCATTTACTACATGGTTGAGTTTGATGCGCATTCTGTTAAGCTTGATGATACGTTTTGAATGGAAAGTACCCCAGATGAATTTACGCCAGCTTGAAGCCTTTAGGGCAACTATGAGATATGGGTCCATCACAGAAGCAGCCGAAATGATGCATATCTCGCAACCCAGCGTCAGCCGGTTAATTGCTGATCTGGAACGGTCAGTAGGATTCTCCTTATTTTTACGGATAGGCCGGGGCCTAACACCCACGATTGAAGCGAGCACTTTTTATCATGGTGTTGAGGGAATGTTTATTGGTATCGACAGGCTCCAGGACTTAGCTGATTCGATCAGAACAGCTAGTGGTGGTGTAATTTCCATCGGAACTATTCAGTCTATCGCAAGCCTTGAACTGCCAAAGGCCGTAAACGCGTTATATAAACGTTACGACGATATTCGATTTATGATTCATTCACGCAATACACCCGCAATTTTAAATGCGATTCAATTGCGCCAACTTGATCTCGGAGTGGTCGGGCGACAACCTCCTTACGAAGGGGTCGAGACCTTATATCAGCGAACAGTTCCTTATGTCTGCCTGATGCCAGAGGATCATCCACTTATCGGTAAGGCAGGTCCCGTTGACCTGGAAGAGCTGGCGAGCAAAGAAACATTTGTTACGTTCGGAGGCGCTTTTCCTGACGACATGATGTCGATCGACAGCAAATTGTCCGAACGATTGCAACAATCATCCAGGCTTTCTGCCACGAACATGCCGGCCGCGGCGTCATTAGTACGAGAAACAGGGGTTCTTGCAATCGCTGATCCATTTTCCGCGGAACAAGCTGTTAGAATCGGAGGCGTCGCATTCCGTCCTATTTTACAAGATTTGACATATAATGTCGCAATCGTCACGTTGGGCCGAGAGCATTTGTCGCGTTATGCGTTAGAATTTGTAGAATTCCTAGCAGACCAACTTTCTAAAAGAATCACAGTTGTGAAAAACTTTCACAACTGATCGGCTCATTTTAACACAAAATTCTTCACCAGAACAATATCAATCCGCACTTCTTATGACCAAATATTATAAGGAATCTCATAGCTGTTAATTAAAGTAACAATCGAATTCATCCACTTTTTGCATGAATGATGTAATAATATGTATTTGTCACTAGGCAATATCCTCAGAATACTGGAAGCGGAGACATGGACTCAGTCATGACACTTGTCAAAGTGCCGCTGTTCAAATTGGATAATTAAATCCCGACATCAGTCTGATTTTTTCCGTGTACACGAAGAAGCCCAATAAAAAACCGGGCAACTTTTACCAACGGGAGGTAAATCATGAAGAAAATAATTAGTGCGATAGGTGCAGCAGCCCTGCTAACCACATCAGTTGCGTTTGCAGAGTCTAGTGGAACATTTCGCCAAGCTTATGAGTATGGATATGGGGCAAAGTCAAACCTTGATCCAATCTCAAACGCTCGGGTCTTTCAAATCACTGAAAAAATCATGAATCGATTGGTTCGACCAGGTTTGGATGGAAAGCCATCACCGGATTTGGCTGTGGATTGGTCAACGAATGAAGATGCCACCGTTTGGACTTTCAAGTTACGCAAAGGCGTGACATTCCACGATGGCAGCTCCTTTGATGCAATGGACGTCTTATACTCTCTAAACCGTGTTTTGGATCCCGAGGCTGATTCACCCGCACGCTCAGCCGTAAAAATGATCCAATCCCTTGAAGCAATTGACGCTCAAACGGTAAAAATCATTTTAAACACTCCATTCGCGGACATGCCACTCCAACTTATGGATTACCGACTGCGGATGATCCCAGAGAATTCTGGAGATACCATTGCAACCAGCGGCATAGGAACTGGGCCGTTCAAAGTTGAAAAATTTGATGCGGAGGGAACCACTATCCTTGCAGCAAATGAGAACTATTGGGAAGGTGCGCCTGGTGTCGCACGTATGGAAATCATTGCGATACCTGATGGCCAGGCAAGACTACAAGCTCTCTTGGGAGGGCAGATTGATATGGAGCGTGGTATTACCCCTCAACAAAGGGTTATGATCTCAGGTAGCGACAAGTTTACAATTCAAGAGATTCCCACAGGAAACTGGCAAGGTCTGGTATTCCGTACTGATGTGGAACCATACAGCGATCCTCGTGTGCGTAAAGCACTGCGGTTGGTTGCAGATCGTCGCGCTCTTGTTGATTTGGTTCTTGGCGGTGGAGGTGTTGTTTCTTGTGATACACCAGTTGAACCAAACGATCAGTATCGTGCAAGTATATCCTGTCCACAGAATATTGAAGGCGCAAAAGCCCTTTTAGCGGAAGCAGGATATCCCGATGGTTTGGAAATCAACGTCCATGTCGCAACTCTGGAGCCGACCTGGCCTATATTAGCTGTTGCCTATCAAGCGCAAGCTGAAAAAGCTGGCATCCGGGTCAATGTTGTCCAAACCCCTACCGACGGGTTTTGGAACGAGGTTTGGATGAAGAAAGACATCTACGCCACTCGTTGGAACGAACGCCCAGCGGATCAAGTTCTGCACGAAGTTTATCTGAGCACAGCAAAATGGAATGAATCTTATTTCAAGGATGAGGTGTTTGATAAAATGTTGTCCGATGCTCGACGCGAACTAGAGTTTGAGAAACGACGCGCGCTTTATGTGGCTGCTCAAGAGTATCTGTGGGAGAATGCAGGAACGCTGATTCCTTATCACGTGACCCGGTTCGTGGGCGTGTCCTCTCGCGTCTCGAACTTGGACAATGTAAAAAACGATGCTGTGCGTTGGAACTTAATAACTGTTGAGTAAATAAAAGATTACGGCGCCCTGCCCTTACTCTTTGTAGGCAGGGCACTACTTAATACTTCCAAGGTAGCAGTTCTCATGTTGCAAATACTTTTTCGACGCCTCTTTTTAGGGTTTGTGACCGTAGTGGTCGTTTCAATGATCATCTTCGCCGGTGTAGAAATCTTACCCGGTGACGCTTGTACCGCTTTTCTGGAACGCGAAGCGAAAGGCTTAATCCTTGAAAGTTGCCGCGAAGATCTTGGCCTCAACCGGCCTGCCGTTGAGCGTTATTTCGATTGGGCCTGGAATGCCCTACAGGGCGATCTCGGTATATCTGCAAACGGCAAGGATAGTATTGCATCTTTAGTCGGCGCTCGTTTAGGTAATTCATTATTGTTGGCCGTTTGCGCTCTTTCTATAGGTGTTCCTCTAGCGATCATTCTAGGAATTGTAACCGGTCTTTGGCGCGACAAACCAATTGATCTACTTATATCGACCTCAGTAATTTTTGCGATGACCATTCCTGAATTTGTCTCATCAACCGTTTTAATTCTTGTTTTCTCTGCTTGGTTAGGCTGGTTACCCGGCATTGTGCTGACATCCGCTAGTGCTCCGATTAGCGAGTTTTTCCCCGAAATCATCCTGCCAGTTGTTGTGCTTTCCATGGTAATGACCGCTCATATTCTACGCATGGTTCGCTCTTCTGTTATTGAAGTCATGGGTAGCGATTATATTCAAATGGCCACACTGAAAGGTGTCCCATATTGGCGCATGGTGTTTCTACACGCATTACCCAATGCACTATTACCTGCAATAAACATCATTGCATTAACCATAGCTTGGCTTTTGGGCGGTGTCGTTGTCGTTGAGGTTGTGTTCAATTATCCTGGATTAGGTCGAATGATGATTGACTCAATATCTGATCGCGATCTTCCTGTTGTGCAGGCCCTCGCCCTAATTGTGGCCACTGTCTACGTCTTCGTAAACCTTTCGGCTGACATGCTCACAATGATTGCTAATCCGCGTTTGCGGACACTATATACAAGGAAGTAACTGCCGTGACTGTATCCGCGACTGCTATTCCACAAAATTCCACACTGGATCACTTTTCCAGCATATTACGCGATGTTCTTTCACGGCCATCAGGTGCCGTTGGACTGTTTCTTGTTGTGTTCCACATTATCCTTGCCCTGATCAGCCCTTATATAGCGCCCTACGACTTCAAAGAAATGAATTCGACCATGATGCTGGCTGACCCTGGGATTAATCATTGGTTAGGCACAGATCACCTCGGCCGGGATGTCTTTAGCCGTACAATTCAGGGCGGACGCGAGGCGATGTTAGTGACCGGAATTGCAACACCTGTTGCAGTAATCTGGGGGGGGATGGTTGGCATCTTTTTTGGCCTTGTCGGTGGACGCTTGGATGAGGTCATGATGCGTCTTGTGGATGCATTTCTATCTTTGCCATGGATTTTGAAAATGCTGTTGCTGATCGTGACCTTCGGTACGAGCATTCTGGTTCTCGTCCCAACCTTAGCTTTCATCTATGGCATTCCAGTTATCCGGATTGCACGCGCGGCAACCCAGGACGTTGTGGCCCGCGACTTTGTTTCAGCTGCACGAGCCCGAGGGAACAGTCGAGCAACAATCATGCGACGTGAGCTACTACCAAATGTTCTCGATAGCCTTATGGTAGAGGGCGCCATGCGTTGGTCCTGGATGTTACTTGCATTTTCATCACTTTCCTTCCTTGGCTTTGGCGTTTCTCCGCCAACGCCGGACTGGGGGTTGATGATATCCGATGCACGGGGGTTCATGTCCTTTGCGCCTTGGGGGGTCCTTGGGCCAGTCATCGCACTGTCTTCGTTAATTATTGGGATCAATCTAACAGCTGATGCCTTAGCAAAATCACTTGGTATTGATCGAGCTCAGAAAGCGACAGTGTAGAATGAATAAATCTTCAATTATAGAAATTCGCGATATTTCGATTGGCTTCACAGGGCGTTCAGGGCATACGTTACCAGTTCTCAGAAACATTAACCTCACGGTGAAACGTGGCGAAACCGTTGGACTCGTCGGCGAAAGTGGCTCTGGTAAAAGCACCTTAGCTCTAGCCGCCATGGGATATCTCAAACGCGGTCTTCGTATTCTGGAAGGAACTTGTCATTTCAAAGATCAAAATATGTTTACCCTGGGGCGAACAGAATTGGAAAAGATACGCGGAGGTAAACTCGGTCTAGTTCCTCAAAATTCGGGTCAATCACTAACACCGACCTTGCGCATCGGCCAACAACTGACAGAGGCACTACGGCTTCATAGCAAGCTGAAATCAGAACAATATCACCGCCGGGTTCTTGAGTTGCTCACGCAAGTACGTTTACCTGATCCGGAAACAGTTGTTGTCCGTTTTCCGCACGAATTATCAGGGGGGCAACAGCAGCGCGTTGCCATCGCCATGGCACTGGCTGGGGAACCTGATGCTTTACTGCTGGATGAACCCACTACCGGCCTTGATGTGACCACACAAGCGCATATCCTGGAATTGCTACGCGATTTGGCTGCCGACACTGGCATGGCTATGCTTTATGTCAGCCACGATCTTGGGGCGATTGCACAGGTCTGTGACCGAGTAATGGTCATGTATGCCGGTGAGGTTGTACTGGAAGGCACAACCCGACAAGTTCTTAAAGCACCATCGCATCCTTACGCACGCGGTTTGCTAGCTTCAATCCCGAAATTGAGCGACCCACATTTACCCTCTGCCTTAAAAGGACGCCCCCCTGCACCCGGTGGTGCTGGCAACGGCTGCGCCTTTGTCGAACGCTGCGGGATTGCTAGTGAGATTTGCAGAAGCACCCGTCCATCACTTGCCTCAGGACCCGGCAACGCATTGGTCCGCTGCCATCATGCCAATCTATCGAACCGGTTGTCGATGACACCTGACGGAAAAAAAGTGTGTAATGCTGATCCGAATGCAGAACCAGCAATTTATCTTGACAATTTGTCGATCCGATACTCCAAACAGAGTCTAATTAACAGGCTATGTGGTAAGAAGGATATAAGCCCTGCAACCGTTGACAATATATCGATTACTCTCACAAAGGGCGAAACATTGGGATTGGTCGGAGAAAGCGGCAGTGGCAAATCCACAATACTAAAAACAGTGGCAGGCTTGTTGCCTCCCGCAAACGGTAGCATAGTGTTTGGCGACGGCGAAAACCTCCCTCGGGAGGTTGAACAGCGCTGCCCCAACCATCTACGCCGGATCCAGCTTGTTTTTCAAAACCCTGACGACAGTTTGAATCCTCGTCATACAATTGCTGAAATTCTAGAACAACCGCTAAAACTCTATTTTAGTTTAACAGGTCAAGCGCTGTTGGAGCGAAGCACAGAATTATTAGAGCTCGTACGACTTGGGGCTCATTACCTTGATCGCCTGCCCAGTCAACTATCAGGTGGTGAAAAACAACGTGTGGCTATTGCACGCGCTTTTGCTGCGGAACCAGATCTGATTCTGTGTGACGAAGTCACCTCAGCACTCGATGTATCTGTACAAGCTGCGGTTTTGAATTTGCTTAATGAGCTAAAACAAAAGCAAGGAACCACTTATGTATTTGTCTCGCACGATCTCGCAGTCGTACGCGCACTGTCAGATCGGGTAGCTGTACTCTATCAAGGGCGGTTGTGCGAAATCGGACCGGCCGCAGACGTTTACTCTACCCCTTCACACCCCTATACCGAAGTATTATTAAACGCTGTTCTCGAACCTGATCCAGATATTCGTCCAAAACTGACAACAGATGATGTTGTTGAACTCGCCCCACCTACACAGGGCTGCCCTTTCCAACGGCGCTGCCCACGTAAACTTGGAAAAATCTGCGATACAGAAAATCCGCCTTGGCAACAAAAAGAAAATGGCCATTCTATCTGTTGTCATATTGCTATTGAGCAATTGGAATCAATGCAATTTGAAGAGATCAATATCGAGCCTGCGAGCGCTTAAAAAGCCAAAACTTTCTTTACTATAGACAATCAGATTGCGTCTTAATCTAGATTTTCGGAAAAGTTATGGAACAAGTTGTTTCCATAGATTTTTCGAATGAATTGCTCACTTATTTCGATTTGAGTTCAAAAATCTATTTAAGATACATTGCTTTTGTATTACCCGAGTTATCACAAGGATAAGATTTTGCACGACAGTGACACATCCTTTAGCGCTAGTAAACGCATCTTCTGCACTGAAGATGCAGTGCGTATAGCCGGGCAACGACAGCCAAAAGTTATCTTTGATTTTATCGAAGGCGCTTCTGGTCGTGAAGTTGCCGCAACCCGCAACCAGTCCAGGTTTGATGAGATAACATTACAACAGCGGGTTATGGAAAATGTTGACCGTCGAAATCTGAGTAAAACGTTCCTGGGGCAAAAATATAATTTACCATTTGGGATTGCTCCAATGGGCATGTGTAATCTGGCCTGGCCAGACACAGATTCAGCCTTGGCACAGGCCGCGACCAACTATAACATTCCGATCTGTCTGTCATCAGCAGCTTCAAGCACAATCAAAGAAATGCGGGATTGGGCTGGGGAAAACGCCTGGTTCCAGCTCTATGTTGGCGGGTCGATGGAACTATCACTCGAATTGGTCGAACGAGCCCGTACAGAAGGCTATAAGACCTTGGTTCTTACCGTAGATGTACCACAGGTATCGCGGCGTCTGCGCGATCTACGGAACGGATTTACGATGCCCTTTCGTCTCGGCCCAAGACTTCTTTGGGATTTTGCGACACATCCAAGATGGTCACTTACATCAATTTGGCACGGTGCACCATCTCCGAAAAACTTTAAGCTTGGAAAAAACGGAACCCACTTTGACCGCAATGCAAGTCGTGCCGGCGCAAATTGGAATTTTTTAGAGAAATTACGAGCTTCCTGGACAGGAAACTTGGTAATAAAAGGGGTTACATCTGCACGAGATGCTATACGCATTAAACAAGCAGGTGCTGATGCAATTTACGTCTCAAACCATGGTGGACGACAACTTGATAGTGCTCCCGCTGCCATCGACGCTCTACCAAAAATTCGTAATGCTGTTGGAGCCGATTACCCACTGTTGTTTGACAGTGGTGTCAGAAATGGCGAAGACATTGTCAAAGCTCTAGCAATGGGCGCAGATTTTGTAATGATAGGACGCCCCATGCTTTTTGCTATGGGTGCAGATGGTGCTAAAGGACTAAACTCTCTAATAAAGATCTTTGCCGAGGACACCAGCCTTACACTTGCTCAAACCGGATTGAACGACATTACCGCTGTTTCGCCTGATATTTTATCAAACAACACCTCAGCTGTTGAACAGTTGCAGCAGCCCTTGCTTAAAACCGCAACCAGTTAAATTCCACGCCCTCAGGAGGCAAATTCACACATGACTATTCAAACAAAGATTCGCGGTGGTGCGATATTGGCCCGGGCACTTAAGGAAAAAGGTGTTGAGCATTCCTTCACACTGGCGGGGGGATTTTGTAATCCCGCACTTGAGGGGTTCATGGAATGCGAAATGCCGGTGATCAACTGCCCCCACGAACAGATCGCCGGTCATCTAGCAGATGGCCATACCCGGATCACCCGCAAACCATCAGTTTGTCTGGTGGGTCCCGAGGGATTTGCCAATGCAGTGCCAGCCATGTTGGAAGCTTGGGGTGAGCGTAGTCCAGTGATTTTCATCACAGGCTCCTCTACGATTAAACGGCAAGGTGCAGGCGGGTTCAAAGAGATCGACGATGTAGCCATCGCCGCCCCACTCACCAAATATTCTGTGCAGATCACTGACGGCGCCCGCATAAGTGAATTTGTTGATCGAGCTTGGCATGCCGCTACCACTGGGTATCCTGGTCCAGTGCATCTGGCACTACCAGTTGATATCATGTTCTCGTCCTATGACGAGGCGGCAGGTCGCGACGAACGCCCTTTCGACCGTTCGGATCGTCTTACCCCCCGTGCTTGGCCTGACCCCACACGGTTAGATGATGTTTTGTCATTAGTCAGAGCGGCGAAACGACCAGTTATAATCGGAGGCCATGGCATCTGGTGGTCAGGCGGCGAAGCCAAGCTGGGAGCCGCAGGCACTAAACTTCGTATGCCTATCTTCAACGTGCCATATCACACAAAAATGTTAGGTGAAAAGTGTGATGCTTATATGGGCTTGGCTGATTTTCACCAATATCATCCCTCGAAGCCTGCAATTCACGAAGCAGATCTGGTTTTGATGGTAGGCTGTCGCCTGGACAATCAGATGAATTTTGGCAACCCGCCGTTTATCCAATCCAATACTAAACTCGTCTGCGTCAACGGTAGCCATGAAGAACTTGAGTACAATATTGGGGCCGATTTACAGCTTTTATCTGATCCAGGCGCATTTCTGGACGCTCTAACCCGCGTTGATAAAACTTGGGAAGATTGGTTGGATCTACAGCGACAGCGACGTGCAGATTGGGTCAAAGAATGGTCAGATCACATTGCCGTCGAGACTGCAGAGGACGAAGCACAAGGTCGCAAAATGCATCCGCTGCAACTAGCGCTTGATGTACAGGCTGCGATGAAAGATGACGATTGGTTGGTTTTTGACGGCGGCAATACACATTTTTGGAATGAGATCGCCACTAATATTTCCGCTGCGCGCGGCCGCACTCTGGGAGGCATATTACACCCTGGAAACTACAGTTTACTGGGCGTTGGGGTTTCTTTCGCCCTTGCAGCCAAGAATATCAATCCAGATAAAACGGCCGTTCTGGTTACCGGCGATGGAGCGTTCTTATCTGGTGGTTTGTCAATTGAGGCTTGCTTTCAGGAAAACATTCCAATCATTGTCGTTATTGATAACAACGGCGGGCTTGATTGTATTAGCCAGCAGCAGGAACGACTTTTCAATAATGGACAGCATTACGCCACAGATTTCCGCGACATTCCCTTTCACGCCATGTTCGAGGGCCTTGGCGGCCATAGCGAACTGGTCACCAAACGCGCTGAATTACCAGGGGCGTTGGAACGCGCTATAGCAAGTGGAAAAACGGCATGTATCAATGTTAAATGTCGTGGTGTAATCAGTCCGATAGTTGCTGCGACCTCTGATAAAAGAGATAAGGCTTCGATCGAATAATGGCATTTATCAGTTCGCATACACTTAACGGGGTAGATGGCACTCACGCGAGTGATATCCTTGTAACGCTGACACGCCTTGGCGAAAAAGCTCCACTTTTTACAACCCGAATGGACTCAGCTGGACGCCTATCTCAAGAAGTAGATATCGCGGATAGTGATCCAGCCATGATATATGAACTTGTTTTTGCAACGGCACCTTATTGGTTAACCCGAAACCTGCCAACGGAAAATAATCAAATCATTTTTGATATTGTTTTACGATTTCGGATGCCTGATCCGTACGGTAAATATCACATGCCCATCATCTTGAGTCCAAATAGTTACTCAACTTGGGCTTCAAGCTAAGCACAGGAATTCTCAAAATGACAGACGGCCTCAACATGTCCCGACGCATTCGTCGTACTCCATATACAGATCGGGTTGAACAAGTCGGTGTCCGGGGCTTCTCGGTGGTCAATCACATGCTTTTGCCTAAGGCTTTTCAATCAACTATCGAAGAAGATTACTGGCACTTACGCGAACACGTTCAAGTTTGGGATGTGTCATGCCAACGGCAAGTCCAAATTACAGGGCTAGATGCAGAGCGCCTTGTTCAATCGATGACACCCCGCAGCATCGCAAAAGCCAAGGTCGGTGATTGTTACTACATCCCAATCGTCGATCAGCAAGGCGGTATGATCAACGATCCGGTAATGCTCAAGATAGCAGATGATCAATTCTGGCTTTCCATTGCCGATAGCGACGTCCTGCTTTATGCAATGGGGCTAGCTATAGGTGCTAACCTGGACGTCGAAATTGCCGAACCAGATGTATCCCCGCTTGCTGTTCAAGGACCCAAAGCTGAAGATCTTATGGTCAGCGTGTTTGGTGAGGGCATTCGCGACGTAGGTTTCTTTAAGTACGCACGTTTTGAATTCAAAGGTACCCAACAGGTTATTGCGCGTTCTGGCTATTCACGGCAAGGCGGGTTTGAGATTTACCTCGACGATGGATTACTCGGTCATGATCTTTGGGACACTATCTGGGAAGCTGGCCAGACCTTCAACATTACACCAGGTTGCCCCAATCTGATTGAGCGAATTGAAGGGGGACTTTTTTCATACGGCAATGAAATGACTCGTGAAAATAATCCTCTTGAGCTTGGCCTCGAGAAGTTCTGCACACTCGACGGCAGCATTGATTTTATTGGTCAAAGGGCTTTGCAAGTTATTGACGCCAAAGGTGTTGATCGAAGCATTCGTGGCCTTCAGTTTGATGGTCCTCGCGCCCCAACATGCTCTGTACCATGGCCCGTCACAGTCGGAGGTCATCAAGTAGGACAGATAACATCATGCATTTGGTCACCGAGACTTGAAACCAACGTTGGTCTGTCTTTTATTGATCGTGGATACTGGGATATTGGGCAAAATATTCAAATTGAAATGCCTGACAATCAAATATGCAGAGGAGAGATCGTTGCCTTACCAATGTTATAGGAATAAGGAGCCAACATCCTGTCTGTTTCAGAATTTCTGCTGTTTTCGAACTTTTGTGGAAGGCAAAGATTGTCGAGTATTATGACAATGTCCGACTCATTGGTCCAGTAACTACCTTCGTAGTAATCAACGCATCACTGGCTAAATTTAAGATAAAGGTCCAAGTATTCCATTTTCAAATAGAGCCACACCAAACACACGATCTCCTACAAGGCCTCGACCACGCAATCGCGTCAGATTTTTTCCTCTTGTTGTTCCATCAATGAAGATCAAGCGATATGGTATCTCACGTATTCTAGGTGACGATACCTAATCCATTCTAGTTGTTTTTAGAAATGATTTTTATAACACCTAAATATCGCATATTTTCATTATTCAATGTTAAATCCAGCATGAAGCTCAGTACAAAATATTTGTGAGTCCGATCAAGGATGAATTTCCGCACTCGACCCAGACTGTGTGAAAAGTCGATAATTATTTCTCTCTTCATAAGGTAATACCCCCATTTTTAATGGGATTCTGCAGTAGAATCTAGGCAGCCATTTTTAGTTTCATTGCTGGCGTGATACCGCCGATCCCCATGTCGGGGCGTTCGTTGTTGTAAGTCCAGAGCCATTCTGTGGCTAGGACCTGTGCCTTTATACGTATCTGCATAACACCCCCTATCCTTATTATACTACCCAGAGGTGTTGTGTTTCCATAAGTATTACATATGATTGTAACTAGTGTATAAAACTAAACCACTACCGACTGATGTCGGTAGGTTTACGTGAGGAGTGTAGCTCCAGATATTGCAGTATCACATCATCCGTTACATTGCCGGTTGTTGTAGAAAAGTACCCACGTGCCCTGAAACGTCGTCCCCAATATCGTTTTCCAAGTTCAGGATACTTCATCTGGATTTTTCGCGATGAGCGCCCTTTAATCCGTT
>NZ_LAQL01000002.1 GCF_001026905.1 Kiloniella spongiae | reverse complement strand
TTGTTGTACTACTCGTCTGGGCATAAGCGCCACCAACAAAAGAGGCACAGAGACTTCCTGCCAAGCATATTCCCGTCAGACTTAACTTCGTCAGACGTGGCCCAGCCGCACGTAAACGCGATAGCAACAACATCTATGATGATCCCCCCAGATCGAACCTGAAAACTTTCAAAAACCAAGAACTAAAAAACGACGTTTTTCAGAAACCGAGAACTCGGCAACAAGAATAGAAACACTAGAAATAATTACCAATCTGTCAACTAGGGAGTGACAGCTGTCGTATTTATTGTCCCATAATCGGTTAAAACCACCGCATTCATGCGGTAAAACTAATTGAAGGTGCGTGCAAAGCACGCTCGTTATTCACATAGCCGACTTTTAGTCGGTCCTATGAGAAACCTACCGACTTTAGTCGGTAGTGGTTTAGTTCATACTGCTTGTTCGTCTGGCTCTTGAGCTGAGAAGTTATCCCATCTTTTTTGCTAGATCAGCTGCCTTTAAATTTGTATATCGTTTAAGGCTCTGAGGGTCTTTATGGCCAGAAACTGCGGCTACTTCCATGACGTTCCAATTTGCTTCAAATAGTCTTGAAATGGCTTCGTGTCTGAGGTCGTGAAAATTAAAGTGTTCTAGGTCAGCGCGTTTACGTGCTCTCTCAAAGGCATTTTTTATTCCTTCGGCGGTTGTTCGCAGAACTTGTCCACTTTCTTGTTGTGGTAAGTTTTTTAGAGTTTGTATTGCGATAGAGGACAAAGGAACATCTCTTGAGTGTCCGTTTTTTGTATCGGGGAGATGTGCTACTCGGGTTTCCAGGTCAATGTGTTGCCATTGCAAATTAAGTAATTCGCTTCGCCTCATTGCTGTTTCTAGGGCTAGAGTGACTGCAGGTTTAATCCAAGGGTTTCGGCAAGAATCAAGAGCGGTCATTAATCTTGCTTCATCATCTCCGTAGAAACGCATGATACGGTTATCATTCACTGTAGGACGCTTCACTTTCGTAACCGGATTTTCCAATAGGCCGAGCCTTCGTAGAGATGATTCTATAACGCTGTGAAGGAGGCCAAGTTCTCTTTTTACTGTGCCTGGTGCTTTGTTTTCGTTTAGGCGTTTATCACGATAGCTTTCAAAGTCTTCAATGGTTAGCGTTGCCATGATACGACAAGTTAGATCTTGTTCACCGTGTAAGAATTTTTTGAGACGCGCTATTTCTGCTCTGCCACCCTTATGCTTGGGGGCAATATCCTTAATGTAGCGATCGATGACATCTTCCAGAGTTTCTCGTTCACTCAAGGATCGATCAATGAAGACAGAGCGCGTCATTTCAGATTCAATAACAGACGCCCATGCTTCTGCCTCACGTTTAGAATCAAAAGTTTTACTCTGTACAGGGTAACCTTGTTTGCGAATCTTGGCCTGCCATTGATATGCCCCGCGTTTGGAAATAGTCGCCACTTTCCTGCTCCTAAAAGAAAAGACTTTAGAAGTCAGTGTCCCAAAATTGTCCCAAAAAGGCAAAAAAGAGATTCTTGAAAATGCTAAGTAATTGATTTTATTGGCGCACCCGACAGGATTCGAACCTGTGACCTTCGCCTTCGGAGGGCGACACTCTATCCAGCTGAGCTACGGGTGCTTAAGCATAGGGCCAATAGGGCGGACATTACTGCAAGCTATGGACGAGGTAAAGGGGCAAAATGGCTGTTTCCTTTGTTGTGGGTCATAAAGTTATTGAGTTGGTAAAATTATCTTAAAGAGCTTCGACATTGGTTATGCTTTACTTGGTAAGCCCATCTGTCTCGCGGTGAAAACCAAGATGTTGACGTCTCTAAAGAGGCCTTGGAATTTCCGATACCTTTCCTATATTGCTTTGATAATAAGTTGAACGCGCTGCGTTAGTGCTTTTTTCTTGTGTTCTACCTGTCCTTTGTGGCTTGTTGGGCAACAGATTTTTTGGATGTGGTAAGATGCTTTCTTCTGATTGAAGGCATTTATCGCTGGTTTGATGTTCTGATACCGCTGAGATTGCGTTTGATCAGAACAAAAAGGGAGTTAGGAATGGCGCGTCAAAAACCGAATTGGATGGGACCTGCAATTGAATATGGTCCAATTCTGATCTTTATGGGGATCTATTATGGTTTTGATCGTATTGTCGCCGCCTTCCCGCATGAGCTTCTCCAGAATACAACACAGTTGATTGCCGCGACTGTGGGCCTGATGATCACCACCGTGATCGGGATTGCCTTTTCACTCTATTATGATGGCAAGATTCCAAAGGTTCCCCTGATTACCGCTGTTGTGGTGATGATTTTTGGTGGTTTGACGGTCTATCTGAACGATGAAACTTTTATCAAAATGAAGCCAACGATTATCCAGACCATCTTTGCGTTGGTTCTTTTCGGTGGCCTGTTTATTTTCAAACGTCCATTGATCAAGCCTTTGATGCAAAAAGCATGGAACATGACCGATGAAGGCTGGCGCATTCTAACCATCCGTTTCGGTTTTTACTTTCTTGGTATGGCGGTGTTGAACGAGATTGTCTGGCGCACACAGTCTAATGATTTCTGGGTGAACTTCAAAGTTCTTGGGTCAATGGGTTTGATGGTGCTCTTTATCTTTAGCCAGTATCCTGTGATCCGCAGATATCATCTACCTGAAGAAGACGAGGCATAGCCCCCTCTTTATTTATAGCTCAATCTCTTTTTGCGTTTTGTTTCAGATCTTCCTGATCCAGTTTTTTCTGGGCGTTAAGGTCGGCGCTCGACGGCAAAGGCGTTGCCGGGTCTTTCACCCAGTTTGCAATGTCGGTAAGGACTGTTTCGGCTTGTAAATCCCGTAACAGCATGTGCCACCCTTCCGGGTAGAGCGCGGCCTTTTGCGGGCCGGAAATGCCGTTGGGCAATCGCTTCCAGACATCGCGCGTCGGGTGCCAGGGCACAACTTCGTCCTTTTCGCCATAGAGCAATAGTGCGGGCAGGGTCAGACTGTCGGGCGACCCATAGGCGGCATCCATTAAATCAGTCAGGCCATAGACGCTATCAATCCGGGTGCTTTTGATCACAAGGGGATCTTTGCCAAGGCCAATCAACATGGGAATATTGTCCGAGGCCTGTATCTTCAGCCCGCTGCCGGTAAAGCTTGCCCATGGGGTGGTATGGGCAACCAGCCACAACGATGCGCGTTGGTACCACGGCATGGTTTTTCTGGCCCATACAGCCGGCGCGGAGAGAATAACGCCATCAATATCTAACGTGGTAATCTTGTGAGGAGCTGAATCGCTTTGCTCTGACGCGTTTTGTTCTTCCAAAGCAGCCATGGCTACTGCGCCACCCATGCTGATACCAAGCACATAAAGCGGTGTATCGGGATGTCGCTGACGCAAAAGTTTAGCGGCCGTGCGCAGATCTGAGGTCATACGTTTATGTCCACCCCACAAGCCGGGATGAGGGGCTGCACCAAACCCACGTTGATCATAGGCATAGGTGGCAATCCCGGCGTCTTTCCAAAAGGTTCCGGGACCATCAAAGGCATTGGAATAGTCATTGAAGCCATGAAGACCGAGAATGATAACGGAGGGTTTCTCTTCGGGTAGCCAGCTTCGTAGAGGAAGCTGCAGACCATCGTCTGTAACCAGGTAATCATCGGTGAGCTCTGCGGCCTGTGTAAGTTCACCGACGGGACCAAGGCGCGGCGTACAGGCGGCAAGTGACGTTATCAGTATTAGGCACAAAAAAAGGGAGTGCCATAACCTGTTATCTAGAACTTTACCCGTACTAAACATTCCTAACCTTCAAGCTATTCTTCGTCTGGCAGTCTGACTTAGATATGAGACTGGGCGCCTGAATGAAGTATCTGATTCCTCGTAGTTTATGGCAAGAAATCAGTTTCGATATTTAAAAGGAATGAACTGGTAAAAGATAAATTGGGGGTACAGGGGGAAGATAACCTTCCCCCTGAATTATGTTCTTATACGGTCATATTCTATGCCGCTGCGTTATGCGCCCCGCGGGTCAGTTGCAGGAAGATATCTTCCAGATCGCCCTGATCCGTTGTCAGATCCAGAATGGAAAGACCGGCGTTATGCGTTGCTTTGAGGATCTCTGCGAGCTGGCCGTCATCTGACTTGTAGGTAAAGGTTAGCTCTCGGGCTGATTTTTGTTCAACGTGGAAAGCCGTAAAGCTGCCGGGCAGGCTATCAAGATCTTCGCCGAGGGTAAGGGTCAGCGTTTTGCTTTCGATACGTGCAAGCAGGGCTTGGGTGGTGTCACAGGCAATGACCTGTCCGTGATTGATGATGGCTATTTCATCACACAATTCTTCTGCTTCTTCCAGATAGTGCGTGGTCAGCAGAATGGTGGTGCCACGTTTGTTCAACTCGCGCACATAGGCCCAGAGCTGTTGGCGGAGCTCGATGTCCACACCTGCGGTTGGCTCATCAAGAACAAGTACCGGTGGGCTGTGCACCATGGCCTTACCAACCATCAAACGACGTTTCATACCGCCGGATAGGCTACGGGTATAGGTTTTTGCCTTGTCGGTGAGGCCCATAACATCCAGAATTTCTTCACTGCGGCGCTCGCTTTTGGGAACGCCATAAAGGCCCGCTTGAAGTTCGAGTAGTTCCAGAGGTGTGAAGAAAGGATCAAAGTTCAGTTCCTGTGGCACCACACCAATTGACATGCGCGCGGGACGCATTTCGTCCACAATGTCATGACCCCAGATCGTGGCAGAGCCGCTGGTTTTATTGACCAGACCAGCAAGTATGTTGATCAGTGTTGATTTCCCGGCACCGTTTGGTCCCAAAAGGCCAAAGATACTACCGCGCGGGATTTTGAGATCAACAGAACTCAGGGCGCGTTTTTCTTCGGCGTTTCCGGCGGCTTGATAAACCTTGGTCAGACCTTCGAGTTCGACGGCGTAAGTGGGCATGCCAGATGGATCCTTATCTGTTGTGTCCTTATGTGCAGAGTCTGGAAATTCAGACTGCTCCGAAGTGTTTTGTCCCAAGCTGTTTTGTGGGGAGGGATTGCTTGTTTGGGCGTAACTGTGATCGTCAGGCATAATATGTACTATCTGTCCGTCTTAAAAGGCTGTTTACCCAAAAAGGTCTAGAATGGTTTAAACTGTTGTCCGGCGGGGAAAAGGAAGCCGTTGGAAAAAGAGGCTGGAAACTTTCCTGTCTGGACGGTAAAAGAATTTCAGCATCATTACATAGTGACTATTGTCTCAATAATAAAGTCCCCCATGGAAAAGTGGGCTGAAAATCGCAAGGAAGACTTGCTGTTCAGTTCGAAAAACAAGGGGTGAAGTCAGGAAAGAATTATGGCCGTTACTGAAACGCAAGAGGTTGAAACCAACGTTGTTGCCTGTGATGGCGGCAGTGGTCCCGAGGGACATCCGCTCGTTTATCTCAACATGAACGGGAAGAATGAGATTACCTGCCCCTATTGCAGTAAGCATTTTACCCTTAAAGAAGGTGCTGGCGGTGGAATCGGTCACTAAGCCCTTCGGTTCAAGATATGTTCAAAAGCTCCATACTCTAGGTGTGGGGCTTTTTGTTTTTTGTGAGTCGGGTTGACTTTTTTTTGCGTTCAGTTCCGTTTTTAGCCAGAATTGTCCGGGTCGGGATTTAATATGATGTATGTATCTATTTAGCCCGTTAGAGAGTCCGATGCTTGATTCAAAAGTTTGCCAAAAAGCCCGATTATCCAGAGACCCTCGGTTCGATGGTAAATTTTTTACAGCGGTCAAAACCACAGGGATTTATTGCCGTACGATCTGTCCGGTCTATCCGCCGAAAGAAAAGAACGTCTTATATTTCCCTTCTGCGATAGAGGCGGCGAATGCTGGCTATCGGCCTTGTTTGAGATGTCGCCCTGACAGCGCACCGGGTTCACCAGCGTGGAAAGGAACCAATGCGACATTGGACCGTGCAATCAGGTTGATTGACGAAGGCGCTTTGCAGGATGGATCTCTTGAACAACTTGCTGATCGATTAGGGATTACAGACCGGTATTTGAGGCGTCTCTTTGATAAAAATCTTGGTATTTCCCCGAAGACTTATGCGCTTTATCAGCAGTGTCTGTTTGCGAAGCAGTTATTACATCAGACGAATTTGCCAATTATTCAGGTAGCGTTTGCGAGTGGTTTTAAGAGCCTGAGACGCTTTAACGATTGTTTTAAAACACATCTCAAATTGACGCCTTCACAGGTGCGGAAGAAAGGGCAATCAACTTCAAATATCCTGCAGCTAAATCTCTACTATCGTCCTCCCTACGATTGGAAATCCATGCAGAGGTTTTTAGCAAAGAGAGCTATAGGTAAGCTGGAATGGTGCGATGAAACCAGTTATGGGCGGACCTTTAACTGGCTTGGTTCTCAAGGTCATTTTACCGCACGTCATGATTCAGCAAAAAACCGCTTTATCGTTACGATTGCTCTGGATGATCTTTCTCATCTGAAAGCAGTGGTCGCCAACATCCGCAGGGTGTTGGATATGAATGTGGATATTCAAGCCATAGAATCAGATATTGAGGGCTGTATTTGTCCGTTGTTCCCGCTTAAATCCGGACTGCGATTACCGGGCATATGGTCTTCTTTTGAGGCGGGTGTCCGTGCCATTCTGGGGCAGCAAATTTCGGTTGTGGCTGCTCATGAACTGGTCAAAATTCTCGTAGAGGCGTTGGGGAGTTCCATGGGTGATAACAAGATTTTCCCAACGCCCGAGCGATTGGCCGAAAGTGACTTTGATTTTCTGAAAATTCCAATGTCACGGAAGCAAACGTTACGAAACCTGGCACACCACTATCTTGATCATAATACCCCGGATGATCTGTCCACTTGGCATAAGTTGCAAGGAATTGGACCGTGGACAATTGGCTATGTCCAGATGAGAGGGCAAAGTGACCCAGATGTTTATCTTGATAGTGATCTCGGTGTGAAAAACGCGCTGCAAAAATATACCACAGCGATCAATTCTGACATGGCGGCCCCTTGGCGAAGCTATCTAACCTTACAGTTATGGAACCAGTTATAATGTATACTGACTATATCGAAACACCCCTTGGCATGGTGGAAATCAAAGCGTCAGAAAAAGGTGTTCGACACATTATTTTTTGCGGTTCCGAACGAACAGCTGTCGAGCCGAACTCTATCACAAATCGCTGCAAACAGCAGCTTAAAGAGTATTTTGACGGTTCGAGAAAAGAATTTGATTTGCCGCTTGATCCTCAGGGAACTGATTTTCAAAAATCAGTTTGGGCTATTTTGGCCAAGATTTCCTTTGGGGAAACACTTTCTTATATGGATATTGCTGAGAAGCTGAACAATCCGAAGGGAGTACGCGCTGTGGGTGGTGCAAATGGCCGTAACCCAATTAGTCTCATTCTTCCTTGTCACAGGGTTGTTGGCAGCAATGGAACGCTTACGGGCTATGCAGGTGGTGTGGCCAGAAAGCAGTGGTTATTGGAACATGAAGGTATTCAGTTGAATTTTCTCAGGAAAAACGAGCAACTCGATCTTGGAGATGTGATCCATACCCGTCAGGATAAGACCCGGTTTTTAAATAAACCATAATCCTCATTAACATATTCACTTAGACAGATACTAAGGCAATCTTCATACCTTAAAAGTTATGCTGAAGCCCAATTTCGCCCTTTTTCGTTTTTTGAAAGTAGGCTTATACTTTTGCACGCAAGATTATTGATGAGGTTTCGCAAGAGATGAAGCTTATGTGGTGGCGTTTGGAAACTTTAGCCAAGCATGTTTATAGAACAGTTCATGGTTTGAAAATTTCTGTGTCCAAGAGTTGCGTTCTTGGAACTGTTGCGCTTGGTATCATTGGCTGTAGCACCTTGTTATCAACACAGCTACATGCACAGGATGAAGAAGAACTGTCCGCGCAGGAGTTTATCGCAGGAAATATTCTGCTGACACTCTATCACGAAGCAGGGCACGCCTTTGTGTCTATGTACAATCTTCGACTGACTGAAAATGAAGAAGATGCCGTTGATCACTTCTCTATCATCGCCCTGACCGAAGAACTTAACGAAGGTAATCTGAGAGAAGAGCGGGAAATTCAGCTCGATAACTATCTTTTTTCAACGGCTCTCTATTGGTTGGTCATGAGTGAGGATGAAAGCTTTGACGCCAGCAGTGAAGGTCGTGAGCATTCACTGGATTCAGAGCGGTTTTTGCAACACCTGTGTATGGTTTACGGATCAGATCCTGATGTCTATGTGGATTTGCCTGCGGACTTTGATGTTGCTGATTTAGTTACGTCGGAATGTGTTGGCGAGTACGAAGACAAAACCGATGAGTGGTATGACATGTTGGCATCACACTGGCTTGGAGATCGCATCCGTACAGACAGGATTGTAATTGCCGAAGATAAACCGGACCCGCGCTACAAGGGCTATCGTGAGTGGTTGCATGTACATGGTATTCTTGATGAGTTTGAAAGCTATGTTGAGGGAAACTTTTATCTGCCGCGTAAAATTACCCTGCGATTGATGTCCTGTGGCGAAGCCAATGCTTTTTGGGACCCGGAAAGCTTTGAAATTATCCTTTGTGATGAACAGATTGCAGAATACAGCCATATCTATGATCGCCTTGCGGAAGAGAACGGATAAGGCTTTGGACCTAACCTGATTATTATAGTATCTTTTCTTCTAAATAATACGCATCAGAGAGAATGATTTTGATCTTGTCTCAAGATGGTTTTGGTCAGGGAAGCCTTTGTTACGGTCATTTTTCGGCAGTCGTCGACGCATAGAAAAACTGGTTCCGGATTTGAAAGCCTATGCCATCGCCCTTTGTGGCGATCGGGATCAAGCTGAAGATCTGGTGCAGGAAGCAATCGCGCGGGCGTTAGAATCTGGATCACGATTAAAATCAGCAGACGAATTACGGCCCTGGCTGTTCCGTGTTCTTCGCAACCACTTCTTTGATGAACAAAGAAAAAAGACGGTGCGTAGGGAATATTTTGCACAGGAGAAACGTTGGGTAAGTGAGATCAACGACCAATCCCTTGATCCTGAAGATACTTTATCAATCAGAAAGGCTTATGAAGAACTCTCCGCGGATCATAGAGAGGTTTTGGCCTTGGTGGATATTTTGGGATTACGTTACAAAGAAGTGGCCGAGCTATTGGACATTTCTCCGGGCACGGTTATGAGCAGGATTAGTCGTGCACGGCAAGCGTTGTTGCAAAGGCTGGAAGATGAGGCGGAAGAAAAGATTGTTAAGTTCCCATATGAATACCGTTAATTGTGAGTACTGTTAATTATGTCCTCTAAGGATGGCCCCATCGGTGAAAAGCCGAATTGGGAAATACTAAATGCTTTTCTCGATGGTGAATTATCTCCGTCCCAAGAGGCATGGGTAGAAAGCTGTGCCAAAAAAGATCTGGATATTGCGTCTGAAATTGCACGACTTAAGCTTTTAAAGAACGCCCTGGCGGGGAGTGCTTTGATCAGTTCTGACGAACAGACATCTGCCACAGAGGAAAGAAAAACGACTGGGTACAAACAGATCGCGGGCGGGGTATCTGCTCTTGCTGCGGTTATTGTCTTGTTTGTGATGCTATTTCCTTTGGGGTATTTTTCTTCTCCCGATTTTGACTATTGGGCGCTGGACCGTCATGAAGATCTGTCCGGCCAAAGTTTTGTTGTATCGGAGCTTGAATACAAGCCTCTGATCGCGGCTGCAGTATCGGGCACGATACAAGCGCCGGACCTTACAGGCAGCAAGCTTTATCTTGTGGATTTGTCTATCAGCACTTTTGATCGTGATGACGCAATTGTTATGCATTATCGGGGCTTACGGGGATGTCGGGTTTCTTTGTTGGCAACGCCCCTTCAGAATGGTCAAAAGCTTCATAACAGTGAGATCGAGGAAGGGTTTTCTGATCGTGTCGGGGCAAAAAATCTAGTATCCGATTTCTGGAATGGGGAGCGTTTTCGTTTTGCTTTGCTGGCAACAGGTATGGAACAAAAGCGGTTTGATTCTATTGCGACTTATCTGAAGCTTGAAGGGGAAAGAAACCTTCCTTCTTCTAATGATGAAGTGCAGTACGCAATGCAGCAGGTCTACGCGCAGTCGACACCTTGTGCGTAGGTTGTTTGAGACTTCGCAAGCAGCCTAATCAAACAATATAACAAAGATGAAGCCGGACAAATATTTGCCCGGCTTTGTATTGAGCATATTCCCTGAAACAAATATGGTTTTCCAACTTAGTTTGTCGGGAAATTTGGACGATCGACGTTATAGTTCTTGGCGAGATAATCGAGAATTAAAGTTAAATCAGGTTCGTCAATCTCGCTCATGCCCTGATCTTCGACCATCCATTCCAGTGTTTCCGCCCACTCATCCCGAGACAACCCTTGTTGTTGGACAATTTTTGTTGAGTGGCAGGCGGAACAGTAAATCAAAACCTCTTCCTGTCCTGGGCCTGCGACAAGTCCTTCAAACTCGTCTTCGTCGGTATCTTGCCCGAGACTCGGAGCACTAAGGGCAAAAAAAGCGGAAACCAATAGGAAAGCTGTTGCAGCACCGCGACGCAGTGATGTTTTTGTCATCGTGTAATTATCCATACATAGAGTGTTCATGACCATAGCACGAACCACCTTGGCGGTGAAAATGACCGCCAAGGTACAAACAAAAAGAACTGGAAGAGTTTAAGAAACCCGAACAGCGATGCGGTGCATGGTATTGTTCAGATAGCCTTTGGGGTTCCAGTCAATCGCATGGGGTTGGCTTTCGCCTTCAGAATCTGTGGCTTTGGCCCAAATTTCGTAATAGCCCTTTTCTGGTAAGGCGATCTCAGCAGACCAATTTTGCCAAGCGCCTGTATTTGCCGCTGTGTTCAGTTTGGCATCCAGCCAAGTTGCCCCGAAATCAACAGAAACTTTCAACGAACTGATATCTCGATCCCCGGACCATGCGTGTCCGCGAACGGTAATGTTCTTATCTGCGGTTTCCAAACCGGATTGCGGGAAGGTAATAAGGGATTTAACTGGCATACGTTCGATAATTTCAAAGTCTTTTTTATCGACTTTTTCACCTGGGGAAACCGGATGATTAGGAACGCGGTAGGCTTTGCCTGTCATTTTAGGACCATCGTGAACCTGATCCCGTAGCCAGATGCGCGTTAGCCATTTCTGTGAACAGGATCCGGGCCAGCCCGGAACAACAAGACGCAAAGGTGCACCGTTCATGGGATGAATTGGTTCGCCATTCTGTTCAAAAGCAATCAGAATATTCGGATCCATTGCTTTAGCTATGGGAACACCACGAGAAATAGGCAGCTTTTCCGGATCCCCTGAAAGGTGGGCGTCTGCACCTTCATGTGCGGTATAAACCACACTGCTTTGAACACCAGCGGCTTCCAGAACATCCTTCAAACGCACACCTGTCCATTGAGAACAGGCAACTGCACCAAGGGTCCATTGGTTACCTTTTGCAGGTGGATTAAAATAGGCGCGTCCATTTCCGCCACACTCGATGACGAGTGCTTTGGTGACAACTTCAAATTTACTTTTTAGATCAGCAATTGAGAGCGTCATAGGTTTATCGACGAGGCCGTCAATGGTCAGGGTCCAGGTCTCTGGATCCATTTCTTCTGGTGGAATGCCGTTATTGCGAATGAAGTGATGATTTACTGGTGTTATAGCATCATCAAGAAGGTGTGGCGGTGTTTCTGCATTGAGAGGGCGATCATTGAGGAGCGTTAATCCGTCTTTCCCTTCGATGACACCATTTGTTTCAGCAAGGGCAACCGGGATTAAGCCGGATGGCATGTTTTTGCTAAAGGGAATTGAAGCTCCAAGCATTGCCCCCATTGTGGCAAGACCCGCACCTTTTAGAAAGCCACGGCGATTTTGATCGGGAACACGCCCGAAAATTTTGTAATCAGCGGCAGCTGGATCGGATGAGTAGAGGTCAAAAAGCTTTGGAATTCCAGAGTTTTTAGTAGGTTTTTTTGATGGTTTTTCAGTCATGTATTCCCCGTGTACGTAGTGAATTATTTATTTTTATTCTCTTTGTAACTGTTGGAATAACGTCTCGGACTTTGGTTTTATTCCATTTGGAATGAAAAAAATTGACTGATTTCGTCGGGTAAGTCTTTTTTGTATTTTATGCTGGATTTTCAAGAAATTAAATTTTTATGATTTCAGGGCATATTTCTATCATTCCTGCTCGACTTAACAGTGCCTCTTGGGCATTCTGTGCAGCATGACTGATAACGTACCTTTCAAGCACCTCTACCTCGTCGATGGTTCCGGATATATTTTCCGGGCTTTCTTTGGCATTCCCCCGATGACACGGCCTGACGGAACACCCGTTAATGCTGTTTTCGGATTTACCAATATGTTGCTCAAACTGCGCGACGATATGGAAGCTGATGGTATTGCGGTTATCTTTGACGCCGGACGCGAAAGTTTCCGGATGGATATCTATGAAGATTATAAATCCCATAGACCGGATGCACCTGAAGATCTGATCCCTCAATTTGCCCTTATCAGAGAAGCAACTGAGGCCCTGAACCTGCCGCAGGTGGAAATGAAAGGCTTTGAAGCGGATGATCTGATTGCGACCTACGCGCGTCAAGCCAAGGAAAAAGGCATTGATGTAACCATCGTGTCATCAGACAAGGATTTGATGCAGTTGGTCGAACCAGGCATCTCCATGATGGACCCGATGAAGAACAAAACCATTGGTCCGGCTGAAGTCTTTGAAAAATTCGGTGTTCAACCGGACAAGGTTGTTGATGTACAGGCCTTGGCAGGTGATTCCGTTGATAACGTACCGGGAGTGCCGGGTATCGGAATCAAAACCGCTGCCCAACTTATTACTGAATATGGGGATCTTGAAAGTCTGCTTGAACGTGCAGGTGAGATTAAACAGCCAAAACGCCGTGAAAAGCTTCAGGATAACGCAGAACTTGCCCGTATCAGTAAGCAACTGGTGACACTTAAACAGGATGTACCTGTCGAAATTCCGTTGGAAGGTTTTGCGACCCGGGAACCTGAGGCAGAAATTCTTCGTCCCTTTTTGGAAGTAAATGCTTTCAGATCTCTTTTGGCGAGAATGTCAAAGCGACTTGGGGATGCACCGATGGAAGTGGCTGACGAAGCTGCTTCTGAAGATGGCGATCCCGAATATGAATTGGTGCAGGATGAAGTCGCACTTATGCGCTGGATTTCTGATGCGAAGCTAAAGGGAACTGTTGCCGTTGATACGGAGACAACGTCACTGAATGCCATGAGCGCCAATCTTGTTGGCGTGAGTTTGTCCACTGGGGGCAACAGGGCTTGTTACATTCCGCTCGATCATATTGCGATCTCTGAAAGTGGTGATGGTGGGCTTGATCTGTTGGGCGGTTCAGCAGATCGCCCGACGCAAATACCGAAAGAGCGTGCCATAGAACTTTTGAAGCCGTTGCTGGAAGATCCGTCGGTTCTCAAAATCGGGCAAAATATCAAGTATGATATGGTGATTTTTGCTCAAAACGGTATCTCTGTCTCTCCGGTTGATGACACGATGCTGTTATCTTATGTGCTTGAAGGTGGTATGCACGGTCATGGCATGGACGAATTGGCTGAGCTTCACCTGGATCACACGACTATTAAATTCAAGGAAGTTGCCGGAACAGGGAAATCTCAGGTTACCTTTGATAAGGTGCCTTTGGATAAAGCCTTGGATTATGCTGCGGAAGATGCCTTGATTACCTATCGTCTTCATGCTGCTTTGAAGCCACGTCTGGTTCCTGAAAAGATGACAACTGTCTATGAGACGATTGAACGGCCTTTGGTAAAAGTGCTGTCGGATATGGAACAGCGCGGGATTAAGGCGGATCGACCTTTCCTGCATCGCCTTTCTAACAATTTTGCCCAACGTCTGGTCGAATTGCAATCCGAGATTCATGAAATAGCCGGTGAGCCCTTTACCATTGGATCCCCCAAGCAGTTGGGTGAAATTCTGTTTGATAAACTGGGATTACCGGGGGGTAAAAAAGGTAAAAGCGGTTCTTACAGTACCGGGGCAGACATTCTAGAGGGGTTAGCTGCCGAAGGTCATACTTTACCGACTAAAGTTTTGGAATGGCGTCAGCTTGCCAAGTTGAAAAGTACCTATACAGATGCTTTGCAGGATCAAATCAATAGCAAAACGGGACGCGTCCATACCTCCTATGCGCAGGCCGTGGCATCAACCGGGCGATTATCTTCATCCGATCCAAATCTGCAGAACATTCCTGTACGCACCGAAGAAGGTCGAAAGATCAGAGATGCTTTTATTGCTGAAGATGGTTTTAAACTGCTTTCTGTGGATTATTCTCAGGTAGAGTTACGGCTTGTGGCTGAAATCGCTGAAGAAGACGCTTTACGTCAGGCCTTTATTGAGGGGCAGGATATTCATGCCATTACGGCACATCAGGTTTTTAATACGCCAATTGAAGGCATGGATCCGATGATACGCCGACAGGCCAAGGCGATTAATTTCGGTATTATCTATGGGCAGTCGGCCTTTGGTTTGGCCGCGAGCTTGGGGATTTCCCGAAAAGATGCCAAAGATTATATCGATGCTTATTTCGGACGTTTTCCGGGGATCAAACGCTACATGGAAGAAACCAAAGAGTTTGCCCATAAACATGGGTTTGTGAAAACACTCTTCGGGCGTCATATTCATGTGCCGTCGATCAATGAGAAAAATCCAATGCGGAAGAACTTTGGTGAACGTGCAGCCATTAATGCACCAATTCAGGGAACAGCAGCAGATATTATTAAACGGGCAATGATCAGAATGCCAGCTGCGTTGGGCAATGCTGATTTAAACGCAAAAATGCTGCTTCAGGTGCACGATGAATTGATCTTTGAAGTTCCCGAAGCAGAAGTTGAAGCGACTTCAGAGGTTGTTCGTTCTGTTATGGAAAATGCCTGTGATCCTGTGCTGAAACTCTCAATACCTCTTACCGCAGATGCAGGTGTTGGACGTAGCTGGGGCGAGGCACATTAGAAATAAATGCTGAGTGATATTGAAAGAACCGGGTTTTATGCCCGGCTTTTCTATTATTCAAACAAGATGTCAGCGAGGTCTTTATAGTCTTCGGCAATCCAGGTTGGTTTATATTCAGCATGTTCGCCATCTTTGCGGCTGGCCACACCAGTCAGGATCAGAACAGATTTCATACCTGCCTTGTGTCCTGCAAGAATATCCGTGAAGAGGTTATCCCCGATAATGGCACACTGATCTGCTGGTTTCCTTATGCGTTTTAAAGCAGCATCCATAATGGGCTTTTCAGGTTTTCCAAAAATTTCAGGCTCTTTATTTGTTGCGGCCTGAACCGCGGCAACCAGTGGTCCGGCTTCGGGTAAAATGCCGTCTTCGACTGTGATCAAGCGGTCTGTATTGGTTGCAATGAAGCGTGCGCCTTTATCGATAAAACGAAGGGCATGGCTTAGTTTTTCATAATTGATGCCGCGGTCATAGCTGACGACAACGGCATCGACGGCATGATCCGTGGTACTTTCCATAATAACCATGCCAGCTTCTTTGAGTGTTTCTTTAAGTGGTTCCTCCCCTAGGCAATAGATTTTGGTTCCGGGGGTGAGCCCCATGGCAACGGCCTGTGCAGAGGTCAGGACATCATCTTCAGTGCAGGGGATGCCCATAGATACAAGCTGATCTGCGACGGCAGAGGGGTGTCGATTGCCACGATTGGTCACAAATAAAAAGGGAATGTTGCGCTCTTTCAAAGTGGTAATGAAATCACTCGCGCCGGGAATGGCATCTGTCCCTCGATAAACGGTGCCATCAAGATCAAATAGAAGGGCCGAGATATTATGCATTAACAAAGTCCTTTTGAAATCAATTGTGGCTTAATAGCAGACTTTATTGCCAATAAAAAAGCCCAACCTTTCGGTCGGGCTTTGGTATTTTCTATGTGGTCAATTTTGGAGATCGAATCACATATTGCTTGTACTAAATTTGGGGTCGGTTCCCAGATGTTTCAAGAGGGGAACAAACTCATCTCGACGCAGATACATGATGATCAGCCCGGAGAACCAGACGCCGACAGCTTGAGTGAAGAGTTTCCCGCCGTCATTATAAGGATCAATACCCAGTGGCGTGAAGACGTGGAAGAAAATAGCGCCTGTCATCAGGGCCAGTGACAGCAAGCCGCCAAGTGATTGAAGTCTTGGGATGAAAAGCAAAATACAGGCAAGTAACTCTGCACCACCTGTTAAGTAGCGACCATGCGGTTCAAACCACACAAGCCCACTCCAATCTTCGAGAACTTGAAAAAGATGACTACCCTTGGCAAATTTGAAGGGCAGGTATCTTAAAAAAACATAGGCGATAAATATTGCAAGCAAATATGGTAGTGCTTTTTTGATCATAGACATTTGTTTTATTCCCCAAGTCTGTGTTCCATGAAGTGCATATGACTTCTTAAGTGATCAAGCACCAGTAACATTTTTGATAACAAGATGTTATCAGGATGCGCCTTACTTTGTGGTTCGGGCCTCTTTAGTTTGGGATACCAGTGCATTCCTTGCTTCAGCTGGCGTGGTAACAAGTTGGTCAAATGAGCATCTGGCATGAACGTGGCCGTTGTGCAGATCCCACCCTTCAGGATCAATACCGCACATGCGCCATTTACCCGGATCCAACCGAAAAGTTTTTTCTGCAATCAGATTAATTGCATCTGCATGGTCGCTGTTCATATGGTCGATGATGGATGTTGCGGCTTCGATGAGTTCCTGAGATTCATTGCAATCCAGTTTTAGATCTTCCGCGGGGACCCAGATGGCTTTTGCAAACCCGCCGATAAGATGTGCTTCCTGTATGTTGTAACGATAGAGGCTAAAGTCTTTGAACTCGGCATAGAGTTTTGATGCAGGATGCCGGGTTAAAAAGCGTTGTAACATCCGGTCATTATTTACTTTGTGCATGGTGCCGATCAAAGTAACGCGCCCGCCGGCCAAGGGATCTCGATATCCAGCTGTACCATCAAACAGCATCCCGGTTTTGGGGTTCTGTGCCATGTTTTGGCTGTGATCGGCGAGATCGGATAGCATCATGTAAGGCGTTGCGTCATGATCCAGTGCAACAAGAGACAATGAGGCATAGGGATGCGAACTTGAAACGGTCATTGCTTTTCCGCCGGGAGCATCCGCTGGCTTGGTATTCGGGGAAAGCTCTGTTGCAATATAGGCTTTTGTTGCCCAACGCATTAGATTTCGTGCTTTTTCAGCTTCACTAGAATTGGGGTTGGGTTTAATTTTATTCATTTGGAGTACCTGATCTAGATTTCACTAGGTTAATGTGGTCAATATATTGAAATTAAATAGAAAAAAGTGAATTTGACAATTTGTCTCTGCTTCATTGGAGACAAGAAATTATTCACTAAAACAGAGTGTAGTATTTTGGAATACTTATAAAAATTAAAAAAGATGACGTTAAATGACAACCTATTATTGATATTAACCATAATTGAAACTATTATTTGAGGAAATGTTGCTGTTGATTTTCAGTGGCTTGATTTCTATCAAGCTGTTTGTGTGTATAGAAAATCCAGACATATTTGTTAACGATTGCCAGTATTAAGGGATACTGGTTTGGAAAAGCTACAATAAGCGGTGCACCTCTGGGGTGTGCCGCTTGTTTTTTAAGGAGTTAATCTTGATACAGCAGGGGATTGTCCGTTGGTTTAGCAGCCAAAAAGGATATGGTTTCATCACGCCGCAATCGGGGGGGGAAGATGCATTTGTACATTTTGCCGCGGTGCAGAAATCTGGACTGGCAGGCTTGGTAGAGGGGCAGCAGGTAGAATATGAACTGGTTGAAAGCAGAAAAGGGCGTCTGGCCGCTGATAACATCCGGTTGCTTCAGTCTGTTGGGTAGTACTGCAAAGTATAATCGACTTGATTGGCGATAGTAGAAAACAGGGCATGGTTCATTGCCCTGTTTATTAAAGCCTCAACCCTCAGGTTATTTTATTCCCCGGGAACGCCTTGTGATGTTGAATACTGAAAGTGTAGTTCCTGATCAGGAAACACTCTGGGGTGGATGGCGTGAGCTGCCATGGCTGCTTCGGAAAAGCCGCACAGGATAAGTTTCAACTTGTTTTCATAGGTTGCGACATCTCCGATAGCATAGATGCCGGACTGTTTGGTTTCGCAGGTAGCTGGATTGACAAGAATATGATTGCGTTCCAGTTCAAAACCCCAGCCTGCAATAGGACCAAGGTCTGTTGCCAGCCCATAAAAAGGTAACAGGATATCGGCCTCCAAGGCACGTTCATTTCCCTGTAGATCCTTGACGATGACGGATGAGAGTTTTCCGTCTGTTCCTTCCAATCCATGAAGCTGGTAGGGAACAACCATCTCTACTTTGTCAGTCTCTGCCAAGGCTCTCATTCTGGCAACTGACTCCGGCGCTGCCCGGAACTTGTCGCGTCTGTGGACGACATAAACTTTTTTGGCGACCTGTGGCAGGGACATGGCCCAATCGACAGCACTGTCACCACCACCCGCAATAACAACGGTTTTGTCTCTGAAATCTTCACGGCGTTTGACCAGATAGAAAACAGATTTGCCTTCAAATCTTTCGAGACCATCAAGAGGGGGACGGTTGGGGCCAAAAGCACCTGCGCCAGCCGCAATAATAACGGCTTTGCAGTCAATAACAGTGTCTTTTGTAGTTGTAACGCGCCATGTATTATCGCTCTGTTGCGTCAGGCCGCAGACTTGCTGATCTAAATGATATGCAGGATCAAAAGGTGCAGCTTGTTGTTCCAGATGTTCGATAAGTTCGGCTGCTGCGACGGTTGGAAAACCGGGAATGTCATAGATCGGCTTTTCGGGGTAGAGCGCTGTACATTGTCCGCCTGTAGCTTCCAGGGCATCTATTACATGAGCCTTCATGCCAAGCATGCCGCATTGGAACACGGAAAAAAGACCAGTTGGTCCTGCGCCGATAATTACAACGTCAGTTTTCTGGATAGTTTGACTCACGTAGATAATCCTCATGATCGCCATAAGAGGCAGTTAGAATAGCTCTATAAAAGGCGCATTGTATTTAAGCTTTGGGGCGATTCAATAGTAGAAAAACGCCAAAGCCATGTTTTTCTTCCATACAGAAACGTAATTTGATCGCAGATTTTACGTAAATCGATATATTTTTTACTCAAAGTTTGAAAATTATCTTCCCATAAGTGCCCATTCAGGAACAAAATGCTGCCATAGTCACGCGCCACATTGCTTAATGTGACAGGATACTTACTATTTGATTCGCTTAAGCGAAATAAGGGTGTCGCCCCGGATAAAGGCTCGACCCCTGAACTTGAAATGAGGAATGGCATGGAAGGCAATATCGTACTGGTAGATGACGACAGAAATATTTTAACGTCGGTATCTATTGCTCTTGAATCCGAAGGCTTCAAAGTTAGAACCTATACAGATGGTTCCGAAGCGTTGCGTGGAATGGCCTCCAATCCAGCAGATCTTGCTGTTCTTGATATCAAGATGCCCCGAATGGATGGCATGGAACTTTTGCGTCGTATTCGTGAGGGCAACTCTATCCCCGTGATTTTCCTGACATCGAAAGATGATGAAATCGACGAAGTTTTGGGACTTCGTATGGGGGCGGATGATTATATCACTAAACCTTTTTCTCAGCGATTGCTCGTTGAGCGAATCAGAGCATTATTGCGTCGGGAAAAAGCGAAGCAGGATTTCAGCGAAGGCAAAGAAGGCGAAAAGCCTATCCAGCGCGGTGAAATGATGCTTGATGCATCACGTCATCTCTGTACCTGGAAGGGGAAGCACGTCAATTTGACTGTGACAGAGTTTTTAATTCTCAAAGCCTTGGCCCAACGGCCTGGACATGTGAAAAATCGCGATCAATTAATGGATGCGGCATACGGCGATGCGGTCTATGTTGATGATCGAACAATTGACAGTCATATCAAAAGATTACGGAAAAAATTCAAAGAGTGTGATGACGATTTTGGCCAGATTGAAACGTTATATGGCGTTGGCTATCGCTATCGTGAATAGGTGGAATATCCAGCAAAATATCCAATGGGGGGATAGCTGTAAGAAAGAGCTTGAGGCTCTTGTGATACGGAGAACCTTTTGATGGATAGGATGGAACGCATAGGTCTGTTTATTGGGATGGGACTGATTGTTCTCGGACTGGTAACATTGTTTGACGGTACGAATGAACATTCAGATTTGAAGTCGAAGACGAATAGATCCGAATTGTTGAGTAATAATACCGGGGAGAAGACATCTGGCCCGGTATTACCCGACTACGATATTATCCTTGTGAACTCTGCTGGCGTCAGCAGTGGTTCACCTGCGCAGTCTTTGAGCCGACAGCAGGAAAAAGTAATCCGCTTGGCCCTTAAAACTGGTGGAACTGGTTCACCCTGTGATTTGCAGGGGAAACGCCCTGACCGCGTTTTATGGGGGCAACGGGGAAACCAGAAGCATTTGGATAGCCTGTCAGTTTTTTCTGATGAGAAATTGATTTATCTTGGTAGTTATCTTGAAGCCTGGAAAATACAGGCGACTGGTGGGACTGTGACTTGCTACAGTTTAAATGACCAGGCTGCCAAAATCTTGACTGAGCTATAATAATTTGATGTTGTTTGGGGGAAACTGTGGCTGACGAAAGCCATAAGCAAAAAGCAGAAATAGCACAGACCGTTAAAAAGCACCGTAAGGGGCGCAAGCGGGGATGGCGTTCGTCTTTAACACACAAAATTCTCCTGATTAACAGCTTTGTTCTGATGATCCCTGTTGTCGGATTGATGCACTTGGAACAGTACAGACTGAGCCTTATTGCGTCGGAACTGGATGCTTTGTCGATACAGGGTCGTGCTTTTTCTCTTAGTTTGGGATCAACGGCTGTTGTGGCCAGTCAAGTGGGAAGTGAAAAACTTGTGCCCGAACTGACGCGCAGTTTGATGCGGGCAATGCTGAATGACATCGGTGTCCGAGCCCGCATCTTTGCAACCAGCGGGGAAATGTTGGCTGATAGTCTCTATCTTGCCGGGGTTGGTGGTCCTGTTGAAGTCGGGGAACTTCCGCCGCCTGGGGGCATGGGGATGGTGGATCGCATCATTCTGTTTTACGAAGAGATCATTAACTGGCTGCCGGGGCATGATGATTGGCCTCTCTATAGAGAAGCGCAGCATCAAAGTGCAGAAGACTATACCGAAGTGCTTATTGCCTTGAACGGTGAACCTGCAGGCATGGTACGGACGGATACAACAGGCCGCCTTGTTCTGTCGATGGCAGTTCCTGTGCAACGATATCGCCAAGTTCTTGGCGCTTTAATGCTTTCAAAAGATGCGCAGGTCGTGACACAAGCGGTGCAGGATCGTCGCAGGGATATTCTCGCAGTTTGCGGTTTGGCGCTGGGTGTTACGGTTCTTTTATCTCTATATCTTGCGGGAATTATTGGGCGCCCGTTGCGTCGGTTGGCAAATGCAGCCGACTTTGTGCGGTATGGGAAAGGGCGTGAATACGAAATTCCCGACTTTACCCATCGTGGCGATGAAATCGGTGATTTGTCTGGCGCTCTGCGGGCAATGACCGAAGCATTGTGGGCCAGAATGGATGCCATCGAAGGTTTTGCTGCGGATGTTTCCCATGAGATCAAAAATCCACTGACGTCGCTTCGCTCAGCTGTTGAAACCGTTGCTCGTGTGAGTGACCCTGAACAACAAAAAAAGCTTTTGGCCATTATTATGGATGATGTTCAACGGTTGGATCGTTTGATCAGCGATATATCTGATGCATCACGTTTGGATGCAGAGCTTTCCCGGGCCAAGATGGAAGAGGTTGATGTTGGTAAGCTTTTGGAAGCTTTGGTCGAAATTCAACGTGTCGATAAAAATTGTCCTGTTTTTGAAACCGACATAAAAACGGATGAAAAGCTTTGTGTTCAGGGATTGGAAGGGCGATTGGGGCAGGTTTTGCGTAATCTGATGACCAACGCAAAAACATTCAGCCCGAAAGATGGTAAAATTCGCTTGGCAGCAAGATCAGAAGACGGGAAAGTGATCATTACTGTTGATGATGATGGTCCGGGTATTATCCCCGGTAAATTTGAAGCCATTTTTGATCGCTTTTACACCGAACGTCCTGAAGGTGAAAAATTTGGAACCCATTCTGGCCTTGGCCTGAGTATTTCCAAACAGATTATTGAAGCTCATAACGGAGCCATAACGGCAGAAAATAGGATGGATGAAAACGGTGATGTCCTTGGGGCACGTTTTATTATCTCTTTACCGGAAGAACTGCGATAGATGTCTGATAGTCAACTTGTACACAGCACAACGATTGCCTTTGAAAAAGGTGGATGGTTGACGGCTGTGCTGTTGCGGGGCGAACCTGGAGCGGGGAAATCGGACTTGGCGTTAAGGGTAATTGATGCTGGACGCGCTGAACTTGTTTCTGATGATCAAACCATTTTGGTTAGACAGGGAAATAAACTCCTCGCTTCGGCCCCCTCAACGATTGCAGGCAAATTGGAAGTCAGAGGCTTGGGAATTGTTTCTTTTTCCTATTGCTCTGATGTGCCTGTGGGGTTGATCGTGGATCTTGTATCTCGTGAAGAGGTCGAACGATTACCCGAATCAGCCAGAGAAGAAATTTTAGGTATTGAGATCTCACGGATGCGACTGCATAGCTTTGATCATTCAACTGTCGCAAAGCTGTTACTTGCCATATCCAATCCAGAAAGCGATATAGTAAGATAAAATATTGTTCTTTCTGTCATTTGCTGGGTACTGGGGCGCGCATTAATGTCAATCACTCAAGACAATAAAGTCGAAAATCCTCTTCGTGTCGTTTTGGTGACCGGGCTTTCCGGCGCGGGACGTTCCACTGCTATGAAAGTGCTTGAAGATCACGGATTTGAGGCAATTGATAATCTGCCCCTGAATCTGCTGGATCTTGTTATTGGTGATAAACCGCGCCGTCGTCCTCTGGCTGTCGGTATTGATATCCGTTCCCGCAACTTTTCTGCACCACCGCTTCTTGAGCATATTCGCGAACTGAAAAAACGGCCCGAGTTGGATGTTTCACTGGTTTTCCTAAACTGCTCGGTTGATGTTCTTGAAAGACGCTTCAAAGAAACACGTCGTCGCCATCCGCTTTCTGAAGATCGCCCCTTAAAGGACGGTATTCTTGCCGAACGTTTATTGGTTGCTCCGCTTCAGGCCCGGGCTGATTTTGCAATTGACAGTTCGGACACCACGTCGGCTGATTTCAGGCAAAATCTAACAAGTTTGCTGGGGTTGGAAGAAAGTGGTGTGATGACCGTACAGGTCATGTCTTTTTCTTATCGTTTCGGCGTACCAAGAGAAGCTGATCTTATGTTTGACGTGCGCTTTTTGCGAAATCCCCATTACGATCCTCACCTGCGGCCTTTATCGGGGAAAGACAAAGCTGTTTCGGACTATGTCCGCGAAGACCCGGATTTTTCCAGCTTTGCATCGCACTTAAAGGATCTGGTGATCCCCCTTCTGGCGCGCTATCAGCAAGAAGGCAAAAATTATCTGACCATTGCAATAGGCTGTACAGGTGGACGACACAGGTCTGTTGCTTTAACGGAATGGTTGGGCCGCGAACTGGATGATGTCTGGCCGCAAATGATTATTGCGCATCGGGATATGGACAAAGAACCTGACCGGTACAAATAAGCCCTGATTGTTAATTCTGATAATGCTCTGGCGTATTTATATAACCGAGTAGACGAAAAAACAGAGAAATAGCCATATAACAAATTGTAAGTTCTGTGTTCTTTCTACTGTTAAGTCTCAAAATCCCTTCTTTCTTGATAATATTTACCTTTAGTGCGCGGCTTCGCCTTGTATGAGGTCATGGTTTGCTGCTAATTTTCCCGTATACAAAGGGAAAGCGCCTGCGGAAAGGGAAGGCATGATAGGGATGGTTCTGGTCACACATGGTGACTTGGCTCTCGAATTCGTGGCAGCATTGGAACATGTTGTGGGACCACAAACACAGATAGAAACTGTGTGTATTGGCCCCGAGGATGATATGGAGCAAAGGCGTCAGGAAATTATCTCTTCTGTTGAAAAGGTAGAAGACGGTAGCGGTGTTGTGATTTTGACAGACATGTTTGGTGGTACTCCTTCTAACCTTGCCATATCAATTATGGATAAGGCCAATGTAGAGGTCGTTGCTGGTGTTAATTTGCCTCTTTTGATCAAACTGGCTGGCCTGCGAGAAACGAAAACCATGAAAGAAGCTGTTTTGGAAGCCCAGGAAGCTGGCCGTAAGTATATCCACGTTGCTTCCGAGCTGCTCTAAGCGTGCTTAAAACCAAATGCTGAAGGTTTTAAGGGGGAAATAGAAGTTGCTTACCAAAACATTGATGATTTTGAACAAGCGGGGATTGCATGCCAGAGCTTCGGCAAAGTTTGTAAAAGTTGCCGAAGTTTTCAATGCAGAAGTGACCGTTTGCAAGGATGGAACAAGTGTATCTGGTTGTTCCATTATGGGCCTGATGATGTTGGCAGCGGCACCTGGATGTGAAATAGAGCTGTCCGCCAGTGGACCTTCTGCCCAAGAAGCAATGGATGCATTGGAAGAGCTGGTTTTGAATAAATTTGACGAAGATTGATATGGTTAAGTCTGGCGGCACAAATTCTAACATCGGAAATTGCTGAGACATGTCGAAGTGAGCTGAAGTGACGATCATTTTGCATAAATTATGAGATAGGAATGCGCTGTGACCAATAAGTCCGGTGAACGTATATTCGAAGGTCTTGCTGTCTCACCCGGGGTGGTGATCGGTTCTGCTTATGTAAGTGAATCCAGTGACATCCAGATTTTGGAATATCGGGTTCCAACGGCAAAGATTTCTGCTGAACTAAAACGTTTGTCTGATGCGGTTCAAAAGGCGCAAAATCAAGTTCTCAAGCTGCACGGGCAGTCAAAGGATTTTCACGGTGCAGCAGGTGAAGAGCTTGGCTATTTGCTCGATGCGCATATGCAGATGCTCAAAAGTTCAAGCTTGATTGGTGGTATCGAAGCGCGGATTCAAACGGGGCAAAAAAATGCTGAAGCGGCTGTGATGGCCGAAGTCGGTCAAATTGCGCGTAAATTTTCGTCGATGGAAGATCCGTATCTGCGGACAAAGTCACAGGAAGTGCGTGAAGTCGGGCATCGTATTGTTCGCAACTTGACCAAGACAAAAGCAGATTCCTATTCTGGCCTGACCCGTAATTCAGTTATTCTTTCAGAAGAAATTACGCCTGCTGATACCGCGATGATGGATCCTAGCTACATTGGCGGGTTTGCCACTGTGCTTGGTGGTCCAGAGGGACACACCGCCATTATGGCACGTTCACTTGGCTTGCCTGCTGTTTTGGGGGTGCCGGGGCTTCTTAAGGGGGTGGAAAACGGCGAAGCAATAATTATTGATGGCACAAACGGGCGGGTGATTATTAACCCCAGTCCTGCGCGGATCAAAGATTACAAACTTCGTCTGAAGGATATCGAGCGTGAGGCCAAAGTTCTGGCAGGGTTACGCGATATTGCGGCTGTGACGATTGATGACGAAAGAGTTGGATTGCAAGCTAATGTCGAGTTGCCGCGCGAAACGGGACAGGCAGTTGCGAACGGGGCCGAAGGTGTCGGCCTGTTAAGGACCGAATTTCTGTTTATGAACAGAGAGGAACTACCGACAGAGCAGGAGCAGTATGAAGCGCTGGCTGAAATAATTGATGGCATGTCGGGTCGACCTGTGACAATCCGAACGCTCGATGCTGGGGGCGAAAAACTGGTTTCTGCTTTGGGAACACATCCTACAGAGTCACAAAATCCGGCGCTTGGACTTCGGGCAATCCGCTTGTCTTTGAAGCACCGTGATTTGTTGAAAACGCAATTGCGCGCCATCTTGCGGGCCAGTGCGCACGGTCCTCTGCGTATTTTATTACCGATGGTGACGACACCAAGTGAGGTTCGTGAAGTTCGCAAAGCCTTAACTGAAGTTGCAGAGGGTTTGAAAAAGCAGAATATTCGCATTGCTGATCCTTTACCACCACTTGGGATAATGATTGAGGTGCCCGGTGCTGCATTGGCAGCGGACGGACTTGCTAAAGTTGCTGATTTCTTTGCTATCGGAACCAATGATCTGACAATGTATACCCTTGCAATCGACAGGGCAGAGGAACAGGTTGCTTATCTTTATAATCCCCTACACCCAGCGGTATTACGCTTGATTTCCTTTGCTGTTGATGCCGCGCGACGGGCTCATATTCCGGTTTCAGTTTGTGGTGAGGTTGCTGGTGATGTGGACTACTTGCCATTGTTGCTTGGTTTGGGGGTCCGGGATCTTTCCATGAGCTCGAATGCCTTGCCGCGGGTTAAAAACAGAATTCTCAAACTGAATATGGAAGATGTGACTCGTCGTGCAGAAGCAATAATGACCCAGCACGATCCGGGTCGTATTTCGATTATGCTACAGGATTACAATGAACGCTATAATTCATAACAATCTTGTATCGGTCTTAATTGACTAATCAGATGGCGGCGTTAAAGGAATGCGGAGAAACACGCCAAATTCTTTTGTAAAATCGCAACTTACTCTGGCGTGAACGGCCCCTTGTTTATCGTAGAAACGGGATTTAGGGGAAAGTGGTGTGATGGCTTCGTGCCAGATGCCCGGGTGAATGCATAGTCCAAATGAACCGTCACAATAAAATGCGACCCAATCTTCGGGTTTCATATCATCCCCGGTTTTTGCCAGAGCTGCAATAAAGGGTTTGTTGTCCAAGGGATAAAAGAGCTGTGCGCCATCAGGATGGTAATTGGCGTGCCAGATCAAGAGCTGGGAACGATCCGGGGTGATGTTTTCTCGGGATGCCTTTCCCGGTTGCTCTGACCACCCCAGAATATAGCGATCATTCACCGCCATGTTTTGCCCTAACAGAACATCGCCTTCCCACCAGAATTCAAAAATACCTTCCAAATGTCCTGCTTCGTCACCAGTGCCTTCGTCAATTTTGCGCCATCCCTGCGCGGGCCATTGAACGATTTCTACGGGATGTGACATATAATCCGTCACGACGGTCCCAAAACCTTGGAGCGAATCAGATGTAGCTTTGATTAGGGGAACGTGGAAAAGAGGAAGCTCATCCGGCACAGCAGGGTTCATATAATCAAAGGATTTCTTTTCAGCATACTTCTTTGAGGTATCGTTCGGAGAAGGTGGTTTTGACATTAAAGTCTTCCTATGGATGTTCTGATCCTGCCATCAGTTTGTTATTTGAGGCTTATCAAGACAAATTAAATTCAGTATTTAATAAATTAAATAAAATTTAATTTAGGGTCTAACAAGAAAATGAGACATAGTCAGCTAAGAGCTTTTGATGCCGTGGCAAGAGAAGGGAGTTTTGCCAAGGGGGCTCATCTTTTAAGCCTCAGCCCTCCCGCAGTTACAATTCAGGTGAAAAGTTTAGAAGAATCTTACGGGTTGACACTTTTTATCCGCAGTGGCGGCAAGGCAATTCTCACATCGGATGGTCAGGGGCTGTATGATAGAACACGTCGATTTTTTATCGAAGAGGAAGATATTCAAAACTACCTGTCAGCATCTTCAGCTTTGGAAAAAGGGCATCTGAAAATAGCAGCAGATGGCCCCCATGCAGCCTTGAATATCATCGCGACATTTCGGGAAAAATATCCGGGTATCAAGTTGACCGTAATGCTAGGGAATGCTGAGACGGTGAGACAGGACATTCTAGGACAAAGAGCGGATGTAGGAATAACGGCTAATTGTCCTGAAAGTGACCGTCTTGTCATTGATGAACTCTCTGTACAGTCAATGACCGCTCTGATTCACAAGGATCATCCTTTAGCTGCTCGAAAGCTTCTTTGCTTGTCTGATTTGATGGATGAACAATTGATTTTGCGTGAACGAGGATCCAATACCCGGCGGGTCTTCGAAGGTGCCGTGAAAGAATTGTCTCTGAGTTATGAAAATGAGTTGGAATTGGGTAGCCGTGAAGCTGTACGAGAAGCTGTTGCTGTGGGGTTGGGCATCGGGTTCTTATTCGAGCATGAAATATTGGGGGATAATCGAACGGTCGCTGTGCCCCTGAAAGAGCTTGCGAATAGTAACCGTGACATGGTGATTTGTCTCAAAAGCCAGCTTAAGCGACGGGTCGTGGAAGCTTTTGTCTCATTAGCAAGAACATTTGCAGGATCATCAGGCGCTTTGCGATAAGATTATTGATAAAATATTGATATCAAATGAAGCCGGGCATTGTCATGTTTCGCGAATGTAAAGGATGGCTGTGATTTTAGGAAATGGGTTGCAATATTAATTCAAGACTGCTAATTATCTGTCAAAATCAACACATAAAGATTTCTTTATGTGACTGCAATAAACGAAAGCTAAGTACATGACAGAATTTACTGATTATAAAGTTGCGGATATGTCCCTTGCTGATTGGGGCCGTAAAGAAATCACTATTGCTGAAACAGAAATGCCAGGCCTGATGGCGCTTCGTGAAGAATTCGGCCAAAGCAAACCGCTTGCGGGTTCTCGTATTGCTGGTTGTCTTCACATGACAATTCAGACGGCTGTTCTTATTGAAACCCTTACCGCTCTTGGTGCTGAGATTCGTTGGTCTTCTTGTAACATCTTCTCGACCCAAGATCAGGCTGCTGCTGCGATTGCCGCAACTGGTGTTCCTGTTTTCGCCTGGAAAGGTGAGACCGAGGAAGAATTCAACTGGTGTATTGAGCAGACAATTGAAGGGCCTGATGGTTGGAAGCCAAACCTCATCCTTGATGATGGTGGCGATCTTACTGTTATGGTTCACGATCATTTCCCAGAGCTTCTTGACGATATCCGCGGTCTTTCTGAAGAAACGACAACAGGTGTTCACCGTCTGTATGAAATGGCGAAAAAAGGCACATTGAAAGTACCTGCGATCAACGTAAACGATTCAGTAACAAAATCTAAATTTGATAACCTATACGGTTGTCGCGAATCACTTGTTGATGGCATCAAACGTGCAACTGACGTTATGGTTGCCGGTAAAGTTGCTGTTGTTGGTGGCTTCGGTGATGTTGGTAAAGGTTCCGCAGCTTCCCTTCGTACACAGGGTGCACGTGTTCTTGTAACTGAAATTGATCCAATTTGTGCGCTTCAGGCCGCAATGGAAGGTTACGAAGTAACAACAATGGAAGACGCTGCTTCTATTGGTGACATCTTTGTAACAACAACAGGTAACAAAAACATTATTACAATCGATCACATGCGTGAGATGAAAGATCGCGCAATCGTTTGTAACATCGGTCACTTTGATTCAGAAATTCAGATCGCTGCTCTTCGCAACTACCCTTGGCACAATGTTAAAGACCAGGTTGATGAAGTAGAATTCCCGGATGGCAAGCGCCTGATCATTCTTGCCGAAGGTCGTCTTGTTAATCTTGGTTGTGCAACAGGTCACCCAAGCTTTGTGATGTCAGCATCCTTTACAAACCAGGTACTGGCACAGATCGAACTTTGGGAAAATTCAGCTAACTACGAAAACAAAGTTTATGTTCTTCCAAAATCGCTGGATGAAAAAGTTGCAATGCTTCACCTCGCAAAATTGGGTGTTAAGCTGACCAAATTGACAGACGAGCAGGCTGAGTACATTGATGTACCCGTAGAAGGTCCTTTCAAACAGGATCACTACCGTTACTAATAATATTGTCAGGGTTTGATTGTCGGTATTTACCGATAAGATAGCTGCTAAACGTTATATTCAAGGGGTGCAGATTAATTTCTGTGCCCCTTGATTGCGTTCAACATCTTGTTTTGACAAGATAAACTCATTACACTTAATTAGGGTTTTCTGACCGGTTCAAAAAATCCAAACAAAACTTGGATTTTCTGCACTTTTTGAGGGGAACGCAGTGTCGTCATTTTCGGCTTATCTGCCGGGTTTCTTTCTTACTCTCATTATCCTGCTTGGCTCGGGGTTAATTGTTTTTGCTTATCGTCATCGTTGGCGATCATTGCAACTAAAGCTCCATGATCTACAGATGAAATCGTCATTGGATCGTGCTGCTGTTTTGGCTGCGCCGCTTGGCTGTGTCACCTATTCTCATCATGATCATAAATCTCGTGCCAGTGTTGGTGTTGTCCGGGAATTTGGCCTTGATAAAGGAGAGATTGATTTTAATGCAATTTCGATTGCTTTTCAGCGAGGAACAGGTGAAGCAAACACCCTTACCGAGGCGTTCGAGAGTTTAAAGAGTGAAGGAAAACCTTTTACACTGACCTTGCGGGCAAAGGGGCGAAGCTATCGTATCCATGGGCAACGTATTGAAGCTGCGGGTGATAATCCACCAATAACAGATGTTGTTTGGTTTGCTGATGTCAGTGATTTGGAAAAGCAGGCGCGAACTGCGACAGAAGAATCTCGTCACGTTTCTTCATTGCTTGAAAATTTGCCGATCCCCGTCTGGATGCGCGATGAAAAACTAGCGCTTACCTATTGTAATCAGGCCTATGCAACTGCAGTAGAGGCCGAACAAAATGATATTCTTCAGCAAAATATAGAACTGGTTGATCGCTCAAAGGTTTCTCAGGCACATAATCTTGCCCGACAGGCCTTGGAGAGTGGTGAAAGCGCTAGCGAGAAACACCATGCGATTATTGCAGGGGAAAGGCGGCTTCTAGAATTCTGCGAAAGAAGATTGGACGATAAAACCCTTCTCGGATTTGCCGTTGATCAAACAGGTCTGGAAGAAGCAGAAAATAAACTGAACAGGCATATCGGGGGTCATGCCCAGGTTCTTGAGAATCTGGGAATCGCGATCTCCATTTTTGGTCCTGATGAGCGGTTGATTTTCTTTAATTCATCTTATGCAACGCTTTTTAAATTGAACGAAGATTTCTTGAAATCTGAACCTCATTTAAGCGAGGTGTTGGATACAATGCGCGAAAATCGTCGACTGCCGGAATACGCTAACTTTCCAGAGTTCAAGCAACAACGAATGCGGGATTATCGTACGATGATCGAGCCGGTTGAAGAGTTGTTGCACCTAACAGATGGAACAACGCTGCGTTCTGTTGCGACAGCACATCCCTTTGGTGGTGTGCTCGAAACCGTTGAGGACGTAACGGATCGGCTTGCGCTTGAAAGATCCTACAATACGCTAACAGCAGTACAACGCGAGACGCTGAACAAGTTGTATGAAGCTGTTGTCGTATACGGTGCTGATGGTCGTTTGAAACTGTTTAACCCTAATTTTGCTGAACTCTGGAAGCTTCCAGAAGATTTCCTCAATAGTGAGCCGCATGTTCGGGATGTCGTTCTACGAAGTCGTGATCTTTTTGAAGTTCGGGATGACGATTGGGATGATCAGCTTGAATTGATGGTCGCGCGTGTTTGTGAACCAGAAGCTCGATCCGGACGCAAATTCCGCTCAGATGGCGTTGTTCTTGACTGGGCACAGGTCATGTTGCCTGACGGGGCATCATTGTTGACGTTCCTTGATGTGACGGACTCATTTACCGTTGAACGTGCTTTACTTGAGAAAAACGAAGCATTGGAAACAGCAGATAAGCTGAAAACAGAGTTTATTGCCAATGTTTCTTATGAGTTGAGGACACCCCTTAATGCGATTGTTGGGTTTGCAGAAATTCTGGAAAATCAATTCTTTGGTGAGCTGAATAGCAGGCAAAGAGAATATAGTCAGGCGATTGTTGAATCATCCCAACGCTTGATGACCCTGATCAATGATATTCTTGATCTGGCAACAATTGAAGCAGGTTATCTGCATCTTGATCTGGCCGAGGTCAAAGTCGATCATATGCTTCAACATCTCTATACCATTGGGCATGAAAGAGCACGGCATCGGAATATTGAGGTTAATATTGTTTGTGATGACGACATTGGTTCTGTTCAAGTTGACGAGCGTCGACTTACGCAAGCGTTATATAATTTACTCTTGAATGCACTCAAATTCTCGCCTGAAGGGGCGAGGGTGAATATAACGGCAAGTCGCGATCATGAACTACGCATTGCGGTCAAAGACGAAGGTGTCGGGATCAGTAAGGAAGATCAGGAAAGAGTTTTTCACAAGTTTGAACGTGGTGAAGGGCGTGCAAAACAAGCCGGAGCGGGCCTTGGGCTTTCACTCGTAAAAAGTCTTGTCGAGCTGCATGGTGGTTGGGTTGAAATTGAATCAGAAATTGACGAAGGAACGATTGTAACTTGTCATATTCCATTGCTGGAAGATCTGGAAAAGCCTAGCGGCATTCGTCAAATTGTTGCCGATACAATTACTGAAAATGAAGAAGTTCGGGAAAGAGCGGAATCCCAAGAAAATATCGAAACAGGGGACGATGTTGAATCGCAGGATGAGGACAAGACCCGGTGACACATGAGAACGTGACACCAGAGAAGGCAACAGCAGAAAATTTGATTGGTGAAATAGTCTTTGCCGATGAAAATGAAACCCGGGAGTTTGCGCGAAAATTGGCGCCGTTTCTCCAAGAAGGCGATGTTCTGGCTTTGGACGGTGATCTCGGGGCTGGAAAGACAGCATTTTCTCGTGCCTTGATTAATGCTTTTCCAGCGATAGAGGGGGGGGAGCAGATAGAAGAAGTCCCCAGCCCAACATTTACCCTTGTTCAGATATATGACCGGGCTGAACAGCAGATTTGGCACTTTGATCTTTATCGACTAGAAGATCCGGAAGAAGCCTACGAGCTTGGTATTGAAGAGGCTTTTTCCGAAGGCATTTCACTGATTGAGTGGCCTGATCGGTTGGGTTTTTTAATGCCGCGCGGACATTTACAGGTAAAGCTGTCTTACGGACAGGGAGAAACCGCAAGAGCATTGAAGTTTTTAGGTGGGCCTAAGTGGCAAGAGAGATTAACTCCCTTATTTGCTTAAGTTTGGTATTTTCTTAAATCTGTTATTTTTTTAACTTGGCGTGCTCGCCGATAGATCTGGTTTATAGGCAGGATATAGTAACCGCAATGACGATAAAGACTGCGATGGTATTGGCGGCTGGTTTTGGTAAGCGGATGAGACCAATAACAGAGACAATCCCCAAACCTTTGGTGCCGATTCTTGGGGTACCGATGTTGGAAAGTATCATTGCGAAGCTTAGAACGGCGGGTATTCAGAAAATTGTGGTGAATGCCTTTTATTTGAAAGAACAGATTCAAGGTTTTGTCGATGCATATGATGATCCGATGATCATTCTTTCGGATGAAAGTGAAATTCTTGAGACAGGCGGCGGCGTTACGCAGGCCCTTCCACTTTTAGGGAATGATCCATTTGTTGTTGTGAACGGTGATGTTTGTTGGCTGGATGGTACCGAAGCGGCAATCGAACGTGTTGTCAAATCTTGGAATCCTGACGGGATGGATGCATTGCTTTTGGTTCATCCGAAATCCAAGGCCTATGGATATGAAGGGGCTGGCGACTTCTTTCTGGAAAATGATCAAAAATTAAGCCGCCGAGGTGATGCCACAGCTGCGCCTTATGTCTACGCAGGAATTCAAATTTTACATCCAAAGCTTTTCATCAATGCGCCTAAGGGAGCTTTTTCTCTAAACGAAATTTTTGACAAAGCTTTGGCATCTGACCGATTGTACGGGCTAGAGCATGACGGGGAATGGTTCCACGTGGGTACACCCGAAGGTCTTCGAGAAGTAGAAGGTCTTTTACAAAGCATGTTGCCAGTGGCATCCAAATCCTGCGGCGCCTAAATAATGACTTTTGAACTTCCCTTTCAGACAGAGCCTTTTGAGACGAGAGAAACAGTAACTGACGTTTATTCTATTGCGTCGAATGCTTCATTTGTTGATGCCTTGGCTAAGGGAATTTTAGTGCGTTGGGGTGGTGATCCCTTGGAGTTTTCCAAAGTGATGATCCTTTTGCCAACAAGACGGGCCTGCCGAAGCTTGCAACAGGCTTTCTTACGGGCGTCTGACGGTAAGGCCATGATGTTACCCCGTATGTTGCCCTTGGGTGATTTGGATCCTGATGAATTGTTGATGTCGGCATCTGATGTGGCTATTGGACAAGGTCAAGATCTTGACCTTCCGCCCGTACTCTCATCTTTAAGGCGTCAACTGCTGTTGAGCCAACTAGTATTGAAATGGTCCGCATCACAGGCCAAATCAAATGGCGGTGATATTATTCCCGAAGATCAGGCCGTACGTCTCGCTGGCGAACTGGGGCGCTTTTTGGATCAGGTGCAAACCGAAGGATTGAGCTTTACCGAACTGTCTGATCTTGTGCCGGAAGATTATGCGGTTCACTGGCAAATCACACTCGAGTTTCTGGAAATCTTAACAAAAATTTGGCCGACGGTTGAAGAGGCAACAGGCGGTATTGGTCCAGCAGAAAGACGGCGTCGCCTTTTAGAGGGACAGGCTGAATTTTGGCGTCAATGTCCCCCGGATCATCCGCTCATTGTCGCAGGATCAACAGGGTCGATCCCGGCGGCGGCGGATTTAATTGGCGTTGTTTCCAAATGTCCGCAAGGGGTGGTGATTCTACCGGGTGTCGATTTAACCGCAGACGATGATACTTGGCGTGAATTTTTAAAGGACAGCTCGCATCCCCAAAACGGATTGGCAAGGTTACTGAGACGCCTGGACATCCAAAGGTCAGACTTGAAATCTTGGCCTTATGGCACAGGCGAAACTGATTTAGGAATGTCTGAGCTAAAAGACAGAGCGCCGGAAACACGGGTTGATTTTGTGCATATGGCAATGCGTCCGGCACAGGCAACAACGCAGTGGCAAAAGTACATTGAGCAGTCAGATACTTCGATATTTCAGAAAGCTTTGGAAAAGGTGTTCCGGTTGGATTGTCCGGGATCGGGTGAAGAGGCCTTGGCCATTTCCCTTATTCTGAGATCAGTTTTGGAGACGCCAGAAAAAACGGCGGCTTTGATCACACCGGACAGAGATCTCGCACGCCGTGTTGCGGCAGAAATGGAACGTTGGTCTATTACAATAGATGATTCCGCAGGTGCACCGTTACCGGAAGCGGCCCCGGCAGTTTTCTTACGGTTGACCGCCGAAATGATGGTATCCGGTTTATCACCAATTTCTTTTCTGTCGGCAATGAAGCATCCTCTTTGCGCGGCGGGTATGCAAATAGGTGTTTTCAAACGGATTGTGCGACAACTTGAAATTACAGTGCTCCGTGGCGTGCGGCCTGCATCAGGTATTGAAGGGCTAATTACAGCTCTTGGTGACGATGCTGAGAAAGGTCAGGAAAGTAGGGAATTGTTAGAGCGTCTTCTCGCTGCGGGACAAACCTTTGATGATCATATTCGCGGTGGTACGCAATCCTTTCGCGCTTTGCTTGATTCGCATATCGAATTTGCAGAATTTTTGGCTTCTAGCGATGAACAAAGCGGGGCTGAGAGGCTTTGGGCAGGGGATGATGGTACTGCCGCGGCTGAGTTTGTTGCAGATCTGAGAGAAGCTGCTGGCGACGCCCCTGATGTATCTCCGCATCGCTATCCAGAGCTACTAGCGGCTCTTATGGTTGGTCGCGCTGTACGTGCACCTTTTGGCGCTCATCCAAGGCTGAGCATCCTTGGGGCAATTGAAGCCCGATTGCAGCACGCTGATGTAGTTATTCTTGGCGGTTTGAACGAGGGAAGTTGGCCTGCAGAGGCAAAACCCGGACCATGGATGAGCCGCCCTATGAGACGTGATTTCGGGTTGCCTCAACCAGAACAGCAAGTGGGATTATCAGCGCAAGATTTTGTTCAGGCTTTCTGTGCGCCAGAAGTATTCCTTACCCGATCGGAAAAGGTAGAGGGTGCACCAACGGTTCCTTCACGCTGGTTGCTCCGTATTGAAGCGTTGTTAGAAGGTAAGGGGCTTCGAGGCTTTTTGCAGAGAGACGCGAGGAAATGGCTCGGCTGGGTAGAGGCATTGGATTTACCAGAAAAACGTATCCAGATAAAAGCACCAGCACCGACCCCACCAGTTTCTGCGCGCCCAAGAAATCTGTCTGTGACTCGCATCGAAACGTGGATGCGTGATCCTTATGCGCTTTATGCCCAAAAAATATTAAAGCTTCGCAAACTTGATCCACTGGATGCTGATCCATCCGGAGCAGACAAGGGGAGCTTGATCCATGAAGCGCTCGAAAAATTTTTGAAAGAATATCCCGATACTTTGCCCGATGATGCAGAGCAACAGCTTTTAATGATTGGCGAAGCTGTTTTTACTGCGGTTAAAGATCGTCCCGGTATCTGGTCTTTCTGGTGGCCCCGGTTTCAGCGCATTGCCAAATGGTTTGTTGAACAAGAGGCTCTACGTCGGAAAGTGATTTCCAAGTCCCATGTTGAAGTGACTGGGAAGCTGGTGCTGAACGCGCCTGCTGGGGACTTTACTCTTACTGCCAAGGCGGATCGCATTGATGAACTGGCGACAGGTGGCTTGGCGATACTCGACTATAAAACGGGAACAGTTCCAAGTGCCAAAAATGTCCTGCAGGGGATTTCACCTCAATTACCGTTGGAAGCGGCCATCGCTATTGAAGGTGGTTTTGGCATTTTGTCTGATGAGGTGAAAGAGCTTCTTTATTGGCGATTAACCGGGGGTGACCCCGCGGGAGAAAACAAAAATGCACTGGGGCAACGCGGGGCAAAAGAAGGCGCCGGACAGATTGCAAAAATCGCAATCGAAGGGCTACAGGATCTGATCGCAGAATTTGATTATCAGGAAACTCCCTATGCAGCGCGCCCTCGGCCTAATCAAGCCTTGGTCTATAATGATTTTGAGCATCTGGCGCGGATTAAAGAATGGTCCACAGGTCGCGAGGGGGATCTATGACGCTGCGTATTGATGATATCCTCCGGCAAGCTACCAACGAACAAAGACAGGCCGCGGACCCAACTGCATCTGTTTGGGTTGGGGCCTCTGCAGGGGCGGGTAAGACAAAGGTTCTGACGGATCGCATTCTTAATCTGCTGTTGAGTGGATCAGAGCCGGGGAAAATTCTAGCGTTGACCTTCACCAAAGCAGCTGCGGCAGAAATGGCGAACCGTCTGTCTGACAAACTGGCTGGCTGGTCCACAATTCCTGAAGATGATTTGATAAAAGAGCTTGAAAAGCTGTTCGGTCGCGAGGCCTCTCTGGATGAATTACAGACCGCACGGCGATTGTTTGCCCGTGTTTTGGATACGCCAGGGGGTATGAAGATCCAGACAATTCATGCCTTTTGTCAGTCATTGCTCGGACGGTTCCCTCTGGAAGCGGGGGTTGCGCCGAACTTTCAGATTCTTGATGATCGTTCTGCGGAAGAACTTCTTTTCAGATCCCGTGAAGATGTTCTCTCTGGGCGCGGAGGATTGAACGAACAAGCTGTTACTGACGCACTGGAATGTATTACAGCCTACACGCAGGAACAGTCCTTTGGGTCGTTGGTGCAGGAAATCATCCGGGAACGCGGTCGGATTTCGGATCTTCTTGCTGAATATGGCGATCAGCAGGGGCTGAATAGGGTGATCTATGAAACCCTTGGCGTTGATTCGAACAGTAGTACGACTGATCTCTTGAATGCAGCCTGTGATGATGGTGCTTTTAATACGATGCAGCTTTCTCATGCTGCTGATGCTCTTTTGCAGGGCGCAAAGTCGGATCAGGAACGTGGTCATCTGCTCAAAGACTGGCTAGAGAGCCAGTCTGAAACACGGTGCGAAAAGTATAGTGATTATCGGGGAATTTTTTTCACGCAGGCCGGTGAAATAAGAAGTCGTTTGGCAACAAAGGGTGCTTTATCTGCATTACCGCAGCTACCGGACATATTGATTGCTGAAGCAGAGCGTCTTATTCGCTTGAACGAAAAGCTCAATGCCATTGGTGTTGCAAAAGCAACGTCCTCTTTACTTGATCTGGGTATTGCGATTTTATCGCGGTATGAGCGCTATAAAGAAATCCGTGCCTTTCTGGACTATGATGATCTAATTCTAAAAACCCGTGATCTTTTAAAGGGGGAACGGGCGGTTGCCTGGGTTCTCTTTAAGCTGGATGGCGGTATTGATCATGTCCTGATCGATGAGGCACAGGATACCAACCCGGAACAATGGGAAGTCGTTGCAGCACTTTGTAACGAGTTCTTTGACGGAGAGGGCGCGAGAGAAGACATCAGAACGATCTTCGCCGTTGGGGATGTGAAACAGTCTATCTACTCTTTCCAACGGGCTGATCCCGCCAAGTTTGAGCAAATGCGCGCGCACTTTGAGAAGCGCGTAGAGATCGCGCAACAAAAATGGCAACGTATCAGTCTGGATGTATCCTTTCGTTCAACACCTTCGGTGTTGGCAACCGTTGATCAGGTTTTTTCTTATCCCTCGTCGGCTGATGGTGTTTCCTTTCATAACGATCTTCTAAGGCATCAGCCCGTAAGATTGGGGCAAGCTGGTCGGGTCGAGCTTTGGCCGTTGATGGTCAGTGAAGGTGCTCCCGAAGATACGCCGTGGACTCTGCCGTTGGCTCAAGAAGCGGAAATGGAATCCAGGGCACGTCTTGCAAGTGTATTGGCTCGACGCATTCATTACTGGACTCTTGCCGAGGCTGGGATTGATGACCCCGTATGTCAGTTACCATCGCAGGGTCGGCGTATTGATCCCGGTGATATTCTGGTTCTTGTTCGCCGTCGGAATGCTTTTGTTGAAGAATTGGTGCGTGAACTCAAAACCTTGGCTGTTCCTGTTTCCGGTGTGGATCGAATGGTCCTGACGGATCAGATGGCGGTCATGGATCTTGTTGCCTTAGGTCGGTTTTTGTTGTTACCGGAAGATGATTTGACGCTGGCGACAGTTTTGAAGGGACCGTTACTTGGGCTGGACGAAGATCAACTTTTCAATCTGGCCTATAACCGCAAAGGAAGCCTGTGGTCCAGATTAAGGGATAGAGCCAAATCCAATGATACCCTTGCTCGTGCAGCAGGCTATTTGAACGGTTTGCTAGCACGAGCAGACTATACGCCGCCTTTTGAGCTTTTCTCTCACATTCTTGGTTCGCTGGACGGGCGAAAAATGCTTTTGTCCAGATTGGGACCTGATGCAAGAGATCCTATAGAAGAGTTCCTGTCTCTCGCGCTTGCTTATGAACGGGAAGAAACGCCATCACTAGAAGGTTTTCTACATTGGCTGGAGGTTGGTGACCAGGAGATCAAGCGTGACCTTGAGCAAGGTGGCGGTGCCGTGCGTATTATGACTGTGCACGGATCCAAAGGTCTTCAGGCACCCGTTGTTATTCTGCCGGATACAACACAAATACCCCAAGCGGATCGGGGGGTAGTTTGGCTAAAAGAACAGGGTAATCTACCAGTATGGTCACCGCGAACGGCCATGAATACAGAAATCATTTCTTCCGCGCGCGATCAGTTACGCAAGGATGCCTTGCGAGAATACCGACGTCTTTTATATGTGGCTTTAACCCGTGCCGAAGATCGCTTGATTATCTGTGGCTGGTCCGGTGCGCGTGAACCATCTGATGATAGCTGGTACGCTCTAGCACAAGCGGCTCTCAACGAGTATGGCAAAGAAGTTGAATTTGCCTTTCCCGAAGATCCGACAGGCTCTTGGCAAGCAATGGGGCGTGTTCAGGAAAATGCGCAGGAAGTGGAGACCCAAGTCGATAAAGAAGAAGCTGTTATTGATCACTTTGATGGTCATTTGCCAACATGGGCTTTTGTAGATCCGGATCAGGAACCGGTTCCTCCGCGCCCACTTGCGCCATCGCGGGCAAAGGATGATGAACCACCTGTGCGCTCACCTCTGGGACAGGACGACGGCGCACGGTTTAAACGGGGACGGATTATTCACCGTCTCTTACAGACGCTCCCGGATCTACCTCAAGAAAAATGGGTATCATCAGCTCGCCGTTTCCTGGAATCGCCGTTACACGAATTAGATTCTGATCAAATCAAGATACTGTTGGATGAAACTATATCGGTTCTTAATCATCCAAATTACCAAGATATTTTTGGTGAAGGTAGCCGTGCGGAAGTCCCCGTTGTGGGATTGGTTCATCGTGATGGGGATGTCGAAGTAATTTCCGGGCAGGTGGATCGATTAATCATAACAGATAATAAAGTAAAAATTATCGACTATAAAACCAATCGACCGCCCCCTAAAAATGTCGAAAAAGTGCATCGTTCTTATCTACGTCAAATGGCCGCGTATCGTACGGTTCTGAGGCAAATTTACCCGAATTATCAAATAGAAGCGCACCTTTTGTGGACCGATGAAGCCCGGTTAATGCACTTACCGGATAACATTCTTGTACAATATGAACCTTGACGTCGGGGGACCTGCATCCCTACATTCATGCTGACGATGTGATGAAAAAGACGAAGTGTGTTTATTTCATCGCACACAAACAAATGGCAAGAGGTATACTATGTCAACGATCGCAGTCAGCGATGATTCTTTTGAAGCCGACGTTCTTAAAGCGGATGTCCCTGTTCTTGTGGATTTTTGGGCAGAATGGTGTGGTCCTTGTAAAATGATTGCACCGGCACTGGATGAAATTGCTACAGAAATGGGCGGTTCTCTTACTATTGCCAAGCTTAACATTGATGAAAATTCAATGACTCCACAGCAGTACGGTGTTCGTGGCATTCCGACATTGCTTATCTTCAAGAGTGGTGAAGTTGTTGCTCAGAAAGTGGGCGCGATTGCTAAAGGCCAGCTAAAAGAGTGGATTACATCTTCTCTTGCATAAGACAGAACAGCATTTTTAACGCTCTGTCTCGAGATAAAAGCCCTGCATTTGCGGGGCTTTTTTGTGAAAAATTCCTGCGGGAAATTTTATGGACGCAAATAGGCTCGCAACTGGTGCGTTAGGTTTGTTTTTTTGTTCCAATACGGCGCAAGCTTGATAAAGGTTTAATGGTGCACTTTATCGGTGCAGAGAATCCCCCCGGCACCCCAGTTTTCTTTATGGACATCGTCAATAACGACATACACTGCTTCAGTGTTGCAGCCTGTGATTCGGGCCGTTTCTTCGGTCAGTGTTTTGACCAGAGCACGTTTTTGCTCAAGTGAACGACCTTGAAACATTTCCACACGTATGATTGGCATGGTTTCGTCCTCTTTCTGAGTAGAATCAGGATAGAGGGTTTTAACCAAAAAAGCTAGACAGAGTCTTTGGATAAAGAGTCGTGATAGCCAAAAATTAGATTAATGACTTTCTGCGAGAATATGCCCTGCGAGATAGAGGGAACCACATATCAGTATACGTCCAGGTTCTTCCTGGGCCAGAATCTCCTCAACAGCGTGTTGTGCGGAAGCGCTTGGCTTGGCTTCAAATCCGGCTTCGACAGCATGGGCAGCAGCATCCTCGGCACTAAGTGACGCAGCTTCAAAGGGGATTTCAATAGCTCTTAGGCTTGATCCTAGTGGTGCCAGAGGACGTAAGTAATCTGTGGCAGCCTTGGTATTGAGCATACCATAGATAATGTGGACTGGTTTGTCCTGCCACGTTTTGAGAATTGTTGCCAAAGCAAGTCCGGCAGATTCGTTGTGACCACCATCAAGCCAAAGTTCACAGTTATTGGGCAGGAGATCGGGTAATAAGCCTGTGGTCAACTTCTGCATACGGCCGGGCCAATAGGCCTGGGTCAAACCTTCTTTGATCTTGTCTGCCTTGAGATCAAAAGAATTTGCCAGAATATCGGTGGCAGCGACCGACAAAGCGGCGTTTTCTACTTGATGTTCGCCCAGAAGATTTGGGTTCGGATAGCGTGTTTCCCCGTTTCGGCCGTTAAAGAGGAAACTATTGGTATCAGGTGTTACTGTCCAGTCTTCACCCTCGATATAGAGTTCAGCACCAATCTCTGCGGCACGGGCTTTTATGACGTCGAGGGCAGCTTTAGGTTGTTTGCCAACGACACAAGGAACTCCGGATTTGAGGATACCTGCTTTTTCTGCGGCAATTTCCTCAATCGTGTCACCCAAGAATTGTGTGTGATCTACAGAAATAGGTGTGATGGCTGTCAGGGTTGGCTGTGCGACCATGTTGGTGGCATCCAGACGGCCACCCAAGCCTGTTTCAAGCAAGAGAGCATCCGCCTTGTGACGACTATAGGCAAGAAATGCTGCAACGGTTGTAACTTCAAAAAAGGTGATGGAATCCGGACCATTGATCTTTTCGCACTCTTCAAGCAATGCGACCAGTTCATCTTCGGAAATCAATTCCCCGGCCAACCTGATACGTTCGTGGAATTTTACCAGATGCGGTGATGTGTAGAGATGAACATCTTGATCGTGTGCTTCCAAAATTGCCCTGAGATAGGCAAGGAAAGATCCTTTGCCATTGGTGCCGGCAACATGGATAACCGGAGGCAATTTTTCTTCCGGGTGATCAAGTAACCTCAGCAAACGCTCTACGCGGCTGAGAGACAGGTCAATAATCTTTGGATGTAAGAGGCTAAGGCGCTCTAGGACGATATCACTCCGGCGCATGGTCATATCTCTACCTGATAGAAGTTTCTGGCTTGGTGTTTTAACCTCTAATGTTTAACTCCAGAGGGCTAGCATTAGGGGGGGGACCCGGCTTATTCAGCCGGGTCGCTCTGTTCCGTGGTTTCTTCTTTTGGTTCTTCAGCGCTTTTAAGCGGCAAAATTTCAGCTGAAGGACCTTTTTGAGTCAACAGGTTAAAAATTCTGATAAGAGTATCACGCATTTCGTGGCGATGAACCACCATGTCCACCATGCCGTGTTCCAATAGATACTCGGCAGTCTGGAAGCCTTCCGGTAGTTTTTCGCGGATGGTTTCTTCGATCACACGTTTCCCGGCAAAACCGATATTCGCCTGGGGTTCGGCAATGGCGATATCGCCAAGCATTGCAAAAGAAGCTGAAACACCACCAGTGGTAGGATCTGTCAATAGAACGACATAGGGAAGTCCGGCATCCTTAACCATGTCAACTGCGATGATCGAACGTGGCATTTGCATCAGAGAGAGAATGCCTTCTTGCATACGAGCACCACCAGAAGCTGGAATAACCAGCAAGGGTGCTTCCTGAAGCACAGCAAGTTTTGCTGCTGTCAGTAATCCTTCACCGACGGCTGTTCCCATAGAACCGCCCATGTACGAGAAGTTAAAGACGGCTACGACCGTTTGCATGCCACCCATTGTTCCACGGGCAACAAGAATGGCTTCTTTGTCTTCATTCTTGGCATTCGCATCTTTGATGCGGTCAGTGTATCTTTTCAGATCTTTGAATTTTAGCGGATCAGTAAGGGTCTTTGGCAACTCAACGAGTGTGTAGTCGCCGTCGTCAAAAAGAGTCTCAAGGCGTTTTCTCGCCGAGATCCGCATGTGATGCCCGCTATAGGGACAAACCCAAAGATTCTTTTCCAATTCCTTTTTGAAAATCATCTGACCTGTGGCAGGTGATTTTACCCATAGATCATCTGGTGTGTCTTTCTGTACCAGCGCACGGATCTTCGGGCGGACGTAGTTGGAAATCCAGTTCATGCTTTCTGCCTTACTTGTTTCAATTAAGTACGGGATCCACGTACACCATCAGCGAGTGTACGTACGTATTCCAGTACTGCTTGGCTGAGACCAGGTTTTGCCTGATTATCATCATCCAAGTTTTCTTTCAGTGTATCAATAATTGCAGAGCCGACCACAGCAGCATCTGCGACCGTTGCGACATTGGCTGCTTGTTCGGGGGTCCGAATACCAAAACCAACGGCAACAGGTAAATCTGTTTCAGCTTTCAGGCGCGCAACTGCGTCATGTATTGCACTATCAGACGCGGCGGCAGTACCCGTAATGCCAAGAATGGATACGTAATATACAAAACCACTCGTGTTGTTAAGTACTTTCGGTAGTCTGTCACCAACTGTAGTTGGTGTTGTCAGGCGGATGAAATGCAAACCCTGTTCCAAAGTCGGAATACAGAATTCTTCATCATGTTCTGGTGGCAGGTCAACAATGATGAAGCCATCGACGCCCGCTTCTTTGGCATCGACCAAGAATTTATCCACGCCATAGATGTAGATTGGGTTGTAATAGCCCATCAGGATAATTGGTGTGTCCTGATTATCTTGTCTAAAGGCGCGCACGAGGTCGAGTGTTTTGCTCAGGGTCATACCATTGCGCAAGGCGCGCAGGCTGGATGCCTGAATGGCGGGGCCATCAGCCATCGGATCGGAAAATGGCATACCGAGTTCGATGACGTCTGCACCGGCTTCGGGTAAACCCTTTACTATCTCGAGGCTGGTTTCGAAATCGGGGTCACCTGCAGTTACAAAAGTAACAAGGCCGCCTCTACCTTCTTCTTTCAGGTCCGCAAAGCGCTTTTCAAGTCTGGTTTGACTCATGATATCTTCCCCCTAGATCTCTACGCCGAGTGCTTCGGCAACTGTAAAGATATCTTTGTCACCTCGACCACAAAGGTTCATGAGGATGATTTTGTCTTTATCCATTTCCGGTGCGATCTTGGTTACATGCGCCAGTGCATGTGCAGGCTCAAGTGCCGGAATAATACCTTCGACTTTTGATAGCATCTGGAAAGCTTCCAGTGCTTCGCTATCCGATGCTGATGCGTAATTCACGCGACCAATGTCGTGTAGCCATGAATGTTCAGGGCCAATGCCAGGGTAATCAAGACCTGCGGAAATGGAATGAGCGTCTTGTATCTGTCCATCATCGTCTTGTAACAAGAAGGTACGATTTCCATGAAGAACACCGGGTTTACCACCTGTTAGCGACGCAGCATGTTTATCGGTTTTTACGCCGAAGCCAGCAGCTTCAACACCTGTGATCGCGACGTCCTTGTCATCTAGGAAAGGGTGGAACAGGCCGATGGCGTTCGAACCACCGCCAATACAGGCGACGAGTTGGTCTGGTAAACGACCTTCTGCTTCGTACATCTGCTCTTTTGCTTCGCGCCCAATAATGGACTGGAAGTCACGGACCATTACCGGATAGGGGTGAGGGCCAGCCGCAGTACCAATAATATAGAATGTCTCTTCGACATTGGTCACCCAATCACGCAGCGCATCGTTCATGGCATCTTTCAGGGTGCCTGTACCGCTTTCAACGCTGATAACCTCGGCACCAAGCAACTTCATGCGGAAAACGTTTGGTGCCTGTCGTGCGATATCAGTTGCGCCCATGTAAACAACACAGGGTAGATTAAACAGGGCACAGAAAGTTGCTGTTGCGACGCCATGTTGTCCAGCGCCAGTTTCCGCAATAATGCGTTTTTTACCCATGCGTCTGGCGAGAAGAATTTGTCCGAGGACATTGTTGGCTTTATGAGAACCAGTGTGGTTCAACTCATCACGCTTGAAGTAAATTTTTGCGCCGCCAAGTTCACGGGTCAGGCGTTCTGCAAAATAAAGTGGACTTGGACGGCCAACATAATGCTTGGCGTAATAGTCATAATCTTTTTGAAATGAAGGATCAGCCTTGGCTGCATTGTAGGCTTTTTCGACTTCGAGAATAAGAGGCATCAACGTTTCAGCAACATAACGTCCGCCAAAAATACCAAAATGCCCGCGCTCGTCAGGGCCGTTCATATAAGAATTAGGTGTTGTCATATCTACTCTGCAACCTTATCGGATCTTTATGATCTATGCTGGGCGGACTTTGCCTGAAAAGCCACCATCCTGCAAGGGATGCGATGCTCAGATCTTTAATATCTTGAAAAGAAAAGGTGCACCATAGCTGGACCACAATCCAGCAAGTACGCCAACTATGAAGGTGATAATTAAAATAAGCTCTATTTCTTTGCCCGGAGCTGTTTCCAATAGCAGAGCTATGGGCGGTAGGCCAAGCAATGGTCGTAAGGCTAACTTAAGTTTCTTTTCAGGCTTAGGTGGATAGTTTCCATCTAAAAGAGCAAGCCCAAGAAGCCAACCGAACAAAAGGCCAGGAACAATGATGATATTGTCAGCTTTGACAGGACGAAGAGGATGTCCTGCGTTTTCAACCCAGATCTGAGGAACGATCTGCTGACCAGCATGGAAGGCAGCCCACAGCCCAAATGCCATCAGAACAGCACAAAGGGCAAAAGAACCAGAAACCCTGACAATAAAGCGACTTCTTTGCCACCACTGGGTTGCTGGTTTTTCCAGTAAAAATATGGAAATGAGCAACAAAACGCCAATTGTCCAACCGGTGAGGACTTGTTCCAAACTGTGAACATTGCCGACAATCCTTGTCCAACCCGTAAGGATGACGATAGCAGCGGCAAGAAAATAAGCCCCACGCCGCCGCGAAGATTTGGCGAGAATGCCATAAAAAAGTGGCGGTGTTTGCGCGTGTCCAGAGGGCATGCCGTACGAAGTGCTTTTCTCAATGGCAACAAGGTCCGGATTTAACCAATAGGGGCGTGCTTGGGCAAAGGCCATTTTAAGCGTTTGTTGAACCGAACTTGAAAGACAGAGCGCAAACCACAAGCGTGTGCCTAATCTGGGGCAGATAAGCCAGTAGATGCAAACTGTCGCCACAATAAAAAGCTGTATCTCGCCAAAGTGAGTGAGGAAAGCGACGACAGAATCTGGCATTAAATACTCCGAGGTCAGATGCTCTTGGCTTTGGATGTAAAGGAATGAATTTTTTCGACTGATTTAAGTCCGGGTTTATCTTCGACACCGGAAGACACATCAACAGCGGGTGCGTCGGAAATTCGAACCGCATCCTGGACATTATCGATATTTAATCCACCAGCCAACATCCATGGTCGCTTCCAGCTTTTCCCCGCGAGTAAACGCCAATCAAAGGAGATGGCATTTCCGCCCGGTAATGCATCTTTAAGGTCTTTTGGAGGTTTGGCATCAAATAACAATCGATCAGAGACTTCTTCAAAAACAGATACTGTTTCGAAATCCTTTTGCTCTGAAACCTTGATCACTTTCATTACTTCAAGGCCAAAGTTGCGTTTAATCTCGGCAACTCGTTCCGATGATTCTCCGCCGTGGAGTTGCAAGATATCCAAAGGAACCTGTTCTGTGATCTGGCGAATATCATCGTCACTGGCATTAACAAGCAATCCAACCTTCTTAATTCCAGGTTTGACCTGTTTTGTAAGGACAGCAGCCTGTTCGACAGAAACATGACGCGGGCTTTTGGGAAAAAAGACAAAGCCTAGGTATTCTGCGCCAGCTTCCTGAGCAGCGTTCAGAGCTTCGTTACTGTTTATTCCGCAAATTTTAACTTCTGTTACCAAGAGGTTATCTCATTATTTCTTGTTGTCGGGTATATTTCTGATTTTTTACGCAAAGCGTTCTGTAATTTCTTCCGTACTTTGCCAGCCAGTATTGGTCGCAAAACAATAGTTGTGCATGTTAATAAATGGAATCATTGCGAGTAAAGACAAGATTGTGACCCCAAAGTATAGGGGGATAACGAGAAAAAGTGTCGACGTTGACGTCAACATCGTTGCGGGATCACTGGCTTGAAGGACATCGCTTGAGGAAAAAAGGGCGATGGAAAAAACACCTATCACAATCGATATAATAAAACCGGCTGCAAAACTCATGATAAAATATAGAACAAAGAAGGCTAGAAAGATATGCAATCCTTGCTTTCTCGTGTGTGCCCAACTCATAGAAAAACTATAAGGCTGGTCTAGGGCTGTTGCTGGAAATACATAAGACAGTTTCAAGACGATTGCGCTGAAGATGGCCATGAGTATTAGCATGATAGGGAAAATAAGAAATATCATTCCGCCGATCATAGATGGAGAGTAGCTTTCAGCTTCTAATGAAAAGCTCTCCATACCGAAGAAGAGTATAAAGCCTGCAATAACAAAAAGAGCTATCACGACGATGAAAGCGATATAGCTACCAATACCTAATAACAGCCCTTTTCCCGCAAGCAGAAAGTGCCTTTTGCTTAGTTTGAGAAACAGCGTTTCTGAAATTGCATCCTCATCTAAAAAAGTAAAGCGAACCCATGCGGCGTAAAATTGAAAGAAAATAAGTGAGGTCACGAGCAGAAAAAAGAGTTGCACAACGAAGAACAGCGGGAAAATTTCTGTTTCTAAAGATGTGCTATCTGGTGCAAGCACAGAAATTAAATATGTGCTTATACCCATTATGATGAGTAATGAAATGGCTGGCAAAAGAGTAAATTTTACAGCCGTTTTAAAGTTAGAAAATAGAGGTGCAAAAGCCATGTTCATAGCTTCGCCAAATCTAATTTTCTCTACCGGATGGTGAGAAGTCTGCTCAAAAGTCACGTGAAAACCCTTTACCTGTTTCTGCTATTTAGTAGCAATTGCAGATAAATTTGCAAGTAATACTGGCTTCAGCGTATTAACTTGCCTCTTCGTCTGTGGATGGTGTGGAAGCTTCAGGAACCCAACCTGTGCAGCCTTTGAAAGCTATTGAGAGCATGGAAATTACTGCAGCGGTTGGTAGATAAGTCACAATAAGAATAATGAGTTGCAGAAAGAAGAAAGCAGGCCCGTTGTTTTGAATAAAAGACAGAATGTTAAAATTGGCTGCTTCTTCCGGGGTTATCGGTATGCCGGTAAACAAGCTGCCAAAAGCGAACATTCCGATGAGGAGCATTAGGATGCCAAAAGGAATTGTGAGCATCAGAAAAGCAGCAACAATTCTCCAGCCTTGTTTGTTCGTATGTTTCCAGCTGGTATCAAGAGAATATTTTTCACCAACAGCAGTGGCGGGGAGTATAAAAGATAATCTTGCAATGACATATAGCATCGCGATCATTAATCCCAAGAATAAAAGAGGGACAAGAGAAGGTATCGCCGCACCGATGGTTAGGACGGGTAAGCTGCCGATCATACCCATGCCATAAAAGATGGCGAGCAGAATTATGATCTTTAGGAGAAACTGCCAATGGACCCGGTTCCAGCTCGTAATTGAAGTGGATTCAGGTGCTTGCAGATCCAGCAAGGTTCGGCGATGCCAGGCGACCGCAAATAAAGTATGGGGAACGTAAGCTAGGATACTTAATATCCAACTTGAGAGCGGATTACCAAGGGATGGGATCGACAATGCCGTAATAAGAGCTGAGAGAAGGAAGGGAAACAAAGCCATTTGTGTCAGAGCTGGCAAATTACCCATAACCGTTTTTATGGCTAGACCGCTTACGGTCTTAACAGGAATATCGTGAACGGCTTGCTCTGGAGGAATCTGGGATACCATACTTTCTTTTCCGGCTTTGTTTCGACCTTGTTTTCGGCCTTCTGGTTTAGTTTAACTCTTCAACAATTCTGCGTGCTGCTGCCACGGGATCTTCTGCGCCTGTGATCGGGCGGCCAATGACAAGATAATCTGCGCCAGCTTCAATAGCATCGCGCGGCGTCATGATCCGTTTCTGGTCACCTGCACTAGCCCATGTAGGTCTTATGCCAGGAACCACAAGCTTAAAATCAGGACCACAGGCCTTACGGAGCAATTTAATTTCCTGTGAAGAACAGACCACGCCGTCTATACCGCTTTTTTTTGCCAGCAATGCAAGACGCTCGACCTGTTCTGCTGCGGGGCCTTTCTGGCCGACATCAGATAGATCGCTATCGTCCATACTTGTCAAAACAGTAACCGCCAGTACGATCGGGCGAGGAATGCCGAGGTCTTCGGATGTTTCGCGTGCGGCTTCTGCTGCGGCTTGCATCATCGCTTTGCCACCTGATGCGTGTACATTCACCATAAAGGGGCGCATGTGTAACGAAGATCGGATTGCACCGGCAACAGTATTGGGAATGTCGTGAAACTTCAGGTCGACAAAAAGAGGTTCGCCACCAACGGCGCCTCTGACAGCATTGGGACCTTGAGCTGTAAAAAGCTCTTTGCCGATTTTAATGCCGCCCACTTCACCAGAGAGTGCTTTCGCCAGCTCTGTTGCTTTATTGATATCCGGGGTGTCAATGGCAACAAAGATACGTTCTTTTGGGGTCATATTCCGATCTCCAGTCAAGGTTGTTAATCGGAGCCCATTCCTAACAGAGGTAATCCCATTGGTCACCCCTGTTTCTGGAATAGTTCATGTTTAAAAGTGTTTAATTCACTTTGACCGTGCCAATATTGTACCTATGCGTTGTTAATACGCCTATCTACCAACTGGGCGGCTGCTAAATCTTCCAGCGCGTGGCCAACAGATTTGAAATAGGTGATTTCTTCTGCAGAGCTTCGGCCAGTGTGCTTACCTTGGGTAAGCTCGAAGAGATCTGCTTTGATATCTTCTTTCCTCAGAACGCCGCTTTGTAGGGGAATGACAACATCCCCGCCTTCTTTGGTTGCTCCTGCGTGAGTATCGACAAATATGCTACAGCGTTTAATGGCCTCATCATCTGCTTCGCGCATGTCCGGGCGATAGGCGCCAACCAGATCAAGATGCTGTCCGGGGGTCAGCCAATTGCCTGAAATAAGTGGTGTCTTGCTGAGGGTCGCGCTGGAAATGATATCTGCGGTACTTATAGCCTTTTCCAGGTTTTCTTCGGCATGGGCTGTGAAGCCGAGGCTGTTCATTTCCTGTGCAAGATCTTCCGCTTTTTTAAGGTCACGTCCCCAGATGGTGACTTCTTTAATGGGGCGTACAGCCGCGTGTGCCTGAATAAGGTTTGGTGCAAGTACGCCTGTACCGACCATTGTCAGCTTTGTGCTGTCCGCTCGCGCAAGATAGGACGTTGCCAGTGCAGAAGCCGCGGCCGTGCGCCGTGCCGTGAGGGTTTTGGCTTCGATAAGAGCTTTGGGAGTTCCGGTATCACCATCAAACAGGATGTAAATACCTTGAATGGCAGGTAAATCTTTCTCTCCGTTTTCCGGGCTGACGGTAACAAGCTTTACCCCGACGGATTTCCCGGATTCCCATGCTGGCATTAGCAAAAGTGTGGATTCCCTACGACCGTTGGGCTGTTCCATATCGTGATGGTGACGCATAGGAACGGTTATATTGCTCTGAAAAGCTTCTCTGAGGGCCTCTACAAGAGAAGGATAATCCAAACTTTCTGCAACCTGTTCAGCTGTGATGTTCTGCACGGAGGGTCCCCTGATTAAATCATGAATTTGAATATTTTATACAATGCTGATTGGTCAAGTGCCAGCATTAATCTAAAAGGGAGGGCATATAAGACGTTGTTGGCTTGATCACCACACCGAAGGGTCGAAAACGCCTTACGAAGCTTCTTTAACAGGAAGCTTCGATGCTTCTTTCTCGTGCAGTTTTTTGAGTTCCGCGCGCTCGAACGAGAGGTCACGCTGTAAATCCAGCACTTTCCACTCGGCTGCTTTTGCACGCCTTCGGGTTGCTGCACTGGATAGCCACGCTATGACAGCACCTGCCAGAATGCCGAGGCCGACTGAGATAAGGATGATCAGATATAGCGGGTAATCAAACTGGAGTCCAAAGGGCCAAATCTCTAGTGTGACATCCTGACGGTTGTTGACTGCCAAGAGTAAGATGGCCAGCGTAATGGGGGCTGTGAGTACCCAGCTAAATCGTTTCACGTATCTCAACCATATTGTTTATTCGCTATCTACGCCATTATTTAGACGTTCGCGAAGTTGTTTACCAGTCTTGAAGAATGGAATGTGCTTTGAGTCAACTTCAACAGACTCACCTGTGCGCGGGTTACGGCCGACACGGGCGTCACGATGCTTGACAGAAAAAGCTCCAAAACCGCGGAGTTCGACCCGATTGCCGTCTGAGAGAGCGTTTGAGATTTCGTCAAAGATAGTAGTGACGATTCTTTCAACATCCCGATGATAGAGGTGTGGGTTCTGCTCTGCGATATGCTGAATGAGCTCTGACTTGGTCATGCCTTACGTCTCCCTGTAGCTGTTACCGAAGTAGTTCAAATACCCGCCTCTAGTACCTCGGATTACCCGGCGTATAATTTTAAATCTAAGCTTTTCTTGCCGTGATTTTAGTCCTGTTCCGCTAAAGGGTGCCAGAGCCTGAAAAATCCGTCAAGTCTAAGTCATTAAGAATAAAGCATTTCCCATATAAAAAAGCGTTTTAGATGCAAAAAAGGCCCGGTGAATGAACACCGGGCCTTTCTTTTGAACCGAAAAAATAGGCTTATTTTTTGTCTTCAGCAGCTTTGGAGAGAGCTTCACCGAGGATATCGCCGAGGCTAGCGCCGGAGTCTGTTGAACCGTAATCAGCCATTGCCTGTTTCTCTTCAGCAGCTTCGTGCTGTTTGATGGACAGAGCAATTTTGCGTGATTTGGAATCGATGTTTGTGATCCGTGCGTCGATTTTTTCGCCAACTGCGAAACGATCAGTGCGCTGTTCACTACGCTCACGTGAAAGCTCAGTTTTACGGATTGTGCCAGTAGCACCATCAGCGATTTGAACTTCAAGAGCGCCGTCTGTAACAGATGTAATAGTACAGGTAACAACAGCACCTTTTTTCAGGCCTTCAACTGAACCTGCGAAAGGATCGTCGCTGAGCTGTTTGATGCCAAGGCTGATGCGTTCTTTATCAACGTCAACGTCGAGAACTTTAACCTTAACCATGTCACCTTTGTTGTACTCTTTTACAGCTTCGTCACCGGAAAGTTCCCAGTTCAGATCTGAAAGGTGAACCATGCCGTCGATTTCGCCAGGAAGACCAACAAACAGACCGAATTCGGTGATGTTTTTGATTTCGCCTTCAAGCTCGGATTCGGCAGGGTGGTTCGCCTGGAATGACTCCCAAGGGTTGGAAGAACACTGTTTCAGACCAAGGCTAATACGACGCTTTGATTCGTCAACATCAAGAACCATAACTTCAACTTCCTGGCTCGTAGAAACGATTTTGCCAGGGTGGATGTTTTTCTTGGTCCAGGACATTTCAGAAACGTGAACAAGACCTTCGATACCAGCTTCTAGTTCAACAAAGGCACCGTAGTCAGTGATGTTGGTCACGCGACCTTCAAGTTTCGCACCCATTGGGTATTTAGCTGCAACGCCATCCCATGGATCAGTCTCAAGCTGTTTCATGCCAAGGCTGATACGCTGTGTTTCAGCGTTGAAACGGATAACCTGAACATCAACCTGTTGGCCGATTGTCAGTTTTTCACTTGGGTGGTTGATACGTTTCCAGGAAATGTCAGTAACGTGCAACAGACCGTCAACGCCACCAAGATCAACGAAGGCACCGTAATCAGTGATGTTTTTAACAACACCCTGAAGAACCTGACCTTCATTAAGGTTCTGGATAAGCTCTGAACGTTGCTCTGCACGTGTTTCTTCCAGAACAGCACGACGGGAAACAACGATGTTACCACGTGCACGATCCATTTTCAGGATCTGGAATGGCTGCGCATTGCCCATCAATGGGGAAACGTCACGAACTGGGCGGATGTCAACCTGGCTGCCCGGCAAGAATGCCACGGCGCCTGAAAGGTCAACAGTGAAGCCACCTTTAACGCGACCAAAGATAACGCCGTTAACGCGCTCATTGTCGCCAAAGGATTTTTCGAGCTGTGTCCAGGCTTCTTCACGCTTCGCTTTATCACGGGAGATCATAACGTCCCCGTTTTTGCTTTCCATGCGCTCGAGGTAAACTTCTACCTCATCCCCGACTTTAACTTCGGGTGCCTGACCAGCGTCAGCAAATTCTTTAAGTGCAACTCGGCCCTCAGATTTGAGGCCTACATCAACAAGGGCAACGTCGCCTTCGATGGCAACGATCATGCCTTTAAGTACATTACCTTCCAGACGATCGGATTGACCGAGGGATTCGTCTAGTAGGTCGGCAAAGCTTTCAACAGCTGCTTCAGCCATGGGTTAATATTCCTTTCAAAAGGTTCGCACTATACAGGCCGGCCGGTTTTTCCGGCGGTCTACCCAGGACCATCCCGGGCTAGTAAAATTATACTGAGAGAAACGTGTCAGACGCTTGATTCGTAAATACCTGATCAGGATGTCGAACTTTAGAGAGAAAGGCGCTCGTTAACGAGTGACTTTGCAACTTCAAAAGCCTTATTGGCATCCATATCGCTGGTATCCAGAGTGACCGCATCTTCAGCTGCCCGTAAGGGCGCTGTGGCACGATTACGATCCCGCTCATCACGTTCACGCAAATCTTCCAGTACGCGGGCGTATATAGACTCATCGCCCCGATCAAGCAACTCTTTATGTCTGCGTTTGGCGCGGACTTCGGGCGTTGCAGAGATAAAGAGTTTGATTTCTGCGTCCGGACAGACGACGGTGCCGATATCCCTTCCGTCCAGAACAGCACCTAAGTGGTTGTTCGGTGGTGTTTTTGCGAAGTGGCGTTGGAATTCCAGCAGAGATTTCCGAACTTCCTGATTGGCGGCAACGACAGAAGCGGCCTGTCCAACTTTTTCGTCGCGAAGGTCGCTGCGATTAATATCATCTGCTGTAAAGCCGTCTGCAACCTTCGCGGCAACAACGGAGTCGTTTGGATCACTTCCCCGTTCTAGTATGAGGGATGCGACGGCTCTGTAGAGCAAGCCAGTGTCCAGATAAGCAAAATTCATAGTGGCGGCGAGACGACGCGCCAGAGTTCCTTTGCCCGAGGCAACAGGACCATCAATAGCGATAACAGGCAAAGTCTTTTCCTTTTAATCCAGCCGTTAGTTATGTTTCAGTGTTGGTTTGCTTTGGGCGTAAAACTACCCGATTTGAGCACCCAAACCGTTCATCAATTTGGCAAAGTCAGGGAAGCTGGTGTCAATTGCATCAGCATCCAGAACCTTCACGGGTTCTTTTGCCGCCATGCCCATGACAAGGAAGCTCATGGCAATGCGATGATCAAAGTGCGTTGTGATTGTCCCGCCGCCTTGTACACCAGCGGGTGATCCTTCGACGATCAGATAGTCATCACCTTCTTCACAGGTAACGCCACAGGCTTTGAGGCCATTGGCAACGGCAGAAAGACGATCGCTCTCTTTGACCCGGAGTTCGCCAAGGCCTTCCATGATGGTTTTTCCCTCAGCAAAAGAAGCGGCAATTGCCAGAACAGGATATTCATCAATCATGGAAGGTGCACGTTCTGCGGGAACTGTAATGCCTTTGAGTTTGCTTGCGCGAACAACCAAGTCTGCGACAGGCTCGCCTGCTTCTGTACGTTCGTTTTCCAGCGTGATGTCGGCACCCATTTCTTTCAATGTGATATAAATCCCGTTGCGATGTGGGTTCATGCCGATACCGGGAAGTCGAAGTTCAGACCCTTCATTGATCAAAGCAGCTACTGTTGGAAAAGCCGCTGAAGATGGATCTGAGGGGACGTGGACATCGGCAGCTTTAAGTTCAGGTTGACCAACAATGGTTGTTTCCCGGCCTTCGTCTGTTTGGGTGACGCGAACCTCGGCGCCAAAGTGGCGGAGCATAAGCTCGGTATGGTCACGGGTATGTTCTGTTTCGATGACCGTTGTCTCACCGGGCGTATTCAGTCCGGCAAGCAGAATACAGGATTTTACCTGCGCCGACGCCATTGGCAATTTATAACGGATGGGCATGGGCGTTTCGGCTCCCTGTACCATAAGGGGAAGGCGTTGTCCGGAACGACAGTGAACCTGCGTTCCCATTTCAGCCAATGGATTGGCAACGCGCCCCATAGGACGTTTTCTGAGCGACGCATCCCCGGTCATGAAGGTGGTGATGGGATGGCTGCCTAGAATCCCCATAAGCAGTCTGGCGGATGTACCAGAGTTTCCCATATCCAAAACGTCTTCGGGTTCGCAAAGGCCGCCGATACCGCGTCCTTCAATATGCCAAACGCCTTGGTCATCCCGTTCAACATGGGCACCCAAAGCGCGCATGGCCTTGGCCGTTGCCAGCACGTCTTCGCCTTCAAGCATACCGAATACATTGGTTTTTCCGATGGCGAGTGCCCCAAACATAAGGGATCTATGCGAGATAGATTTGTCGCCGGGAACTTTAACCGTGCCCTTGATGGAAGAACTTGGAGTTGAAGACAGAGAATTATCGCTGGTCATTAATGTATTCCGTATTTCGCATTCCAGATTCGCCTTGATTTTAAACCCTGCGAATCTGCGGTGTGTTCAAGTTCTGGTCCGGTTATCCCGATACAGAATCTCAACGTGCTGTCTGATCCTAAAAGATTGTTTCGGGTTCCTTTTATAGAGGAAAACAGCCTTTTACCAGAGCTTGATACGCATAAAGATAGAGTGTGGGCAGGAAAAAGGGGCGAAGGATAAAATTTTTTCTTATTATTTAAATTGTCATTCACCCTTTATTGACAGTCTGGGGTGATCATGGCATTTGCAGTTTTTTCGAAAGCCATTGTGTGGTTGTTACAAAATTCTAGTTGGAGGGTCTGGCTGTGAGTAAGCCGGAATGGGGTAGCAAACGTACCTGTCTAAGCTGTAAGGCTAAATTTTACGATTTTAAGAAATCACCGATTGTGTGTCCTAAATGTGGAACCGAATTGGATTTAACCGCTAAATCTGGCCGCCCAAAGCAATCTGCTAAGGCACCGGCTGAAGAAGCAGTTGAAACGCAGGATGTTGATCTGGAGACATCCGACAATGTTGTGGACTTCCCGGATGAGGAAGAATTGCTTCACATTGATGACGGTGATGATCTGGATCCTGATGATGACGAAGATCTTCAGAATGTAAGCGCCGGTGCTGGTGGTATCAGCGACGACTGAGTCGGTTAGATTCTGACAGGAAGAGTGCTTTTCTTTTGGCAAGGAAATATTTTTCTTGCCAAGGAGGAAAAGACGTCATATTTTCCGCCGCATCAGCTGCTTTGCGGCGGATAATTTGGGGCCATAGCTCAGCTGGGAGAGCGCTTCGCTGGCAGCGAAGAGGTCAGGAGTTCGATCCTCCTTGGCTCCACCATCAAAACCCACTGCCTAAAGCAGTGGGTTTTGTTTTTTCAAACCGAAAATATCCCTAAGAATTAGCTCTTTTTGTTCAAACTCCCCTTTTGTTCAAACTAAACTCCCCTTTTGTTCAAACTAGAGGGGCCAGCGTGTCGATAGTCTGCTCCGTTTCTGCACGCCATTTTCCACCGCGGGCTGGTGTGATGCCGTCCAGATTTATAATTGTTGAGAGTATTCGATCAATAAACACCTCGGTGCGTCGGGTCAGAGATTGTCGTGATGGATAGAGTAGATAAATCGGTTTGGAGGGAACTGTGTATTCTGGTAGTACCTGTTCCAGAGATCCTTGTTCAAGCTGTTCTCTTATCATGAGATAAGGCAGTTTTGTGTAACCGATTCCGCGTGATAGAGCGTTCAGGATGACATCCGGATTATCAAATGTGTAGTTTGACTGAACTGGTGCGCGATACTCTTGCTGATCTTTTCTGACAATTTGCTCGGTTATTTTTTTGTCATCCCGATACTGGATCATTGGTATTTCAGCCAAATCCTCTGGTCTATGAGGGCGGCCATATCTGTTCAAAAAATCAGGTGAAGCGACTAATAGAAGCTGTAAATCACCTATCTTGCGAGCCATAGCATCAAACTTTCCGAGTGATCCAACGCGAACAGCCAGATCAATGCGATCCTTTACTAAATCAGCAAGCTGGTCACTGAGCTTAAGGGAGATGTTGAGTTCGGGATACTGGCTTTGAAGTTCAAAAACGATCGGGGCAACCAGGCTCTGCCCGATTGCCAAAGGGGCCGTAATCCGAAGCGGGCCGGTGAGGCTTTCGTCCAGGTTTTTCAGTTCTTCGTGCAGTTTTGTAACCTGTCCCAGAATGGTTTGGGCATTGCTGTAAACAACCAGCCCTGCTTCAGTGGCTTTTACACCTCGGGATGTTCTGAACAGCAATTCTTTCTGAAGGATACTTTCCAGCAAGGTAATCTGTTGACTAACCGCTGGTTGGCTGATGTTCAATACCTTAGCTGCACCCGAGAGCGAGCCTTTGTCGATGGAAGCCATAAAGGTTTGAAAAAGTTGCAATCGATCCATTCATTTGGCCTTTTGATCTCACAAATTACGTAGCAATATTACGTGGGTTTGTTTTTTGCGGTTACATCGAAGAGGAACTCTGTTCATCGTTCAGTATATGTCATGAGTTATAAACGTACTTCAAATGGAACTTGTTCGTTCAATTAATGTAGGAGCAGGCACAATGAGATTCTATAAATTATTTATATTGAGGACTGTTCTCTGTGATTAAATATCAGTCCTATATCATCTGTACCAGCCCCAGAAGTGGTAGCACCTTACTCTGTAAATTACTTGCAGCAACGGGGAAAACGGGCAATCCGAACTCTCATTTTCATGTGCCTGAAATTGCTTCGTGGGTAAGGGATTATGGTGTTTGTGCAGAAAGTTATGAATCTGAACAATATCTATTAAGGGCTATATTTGCTGGTGCAAAAAAGCGAGGAATCGGTCAATCAGATATGTTTGGACTTCGGATGCAAAGAGGCAGTTTTCTCTATTTTGTGGCGAAAATGAAGATTTTATATCCGGGACTATCGAGTGATTTAAAGAGGATAGAAGCTGCCTTTGGAAACACACTCTTTATTTACCTGACACGTGAAAACAAAATTGATCAGGCTGTATCATTTGTTAAGGCTGAACAAACGGGACTTTGGCATCTGGCTCCAGACGGAACGGAGCTTGAGCGGCTTTCTGATCCTCAAACTGCTTCTTATGATGAAAATGAAATCAAGCGTCGTTTTGATGAATTTTCTTCATTTGATCAAGAATGGAAATCTTGGTTTGTGAATGAGGGCATAGAGCCTTTGAGAATAACTTATGATGAGTTATCGGCAGATCCGAAGTCGGTTTTATCCGAAGTTTTGGATAAGTTAAATGTGAACCAAAGAATGGCCGAAGAAATTGAAATTCCTGTTGCTAAACTGGCAGATGGTATCAATCGGGACTGGATCGAGCGTTTTCTTGGTAGGGGTAAGTAATCTTGAAAAATGTACTCATCTAGATAAAGTTGGAAGTTACTATCACATATCTTGTATAAGCAATGCTTATACAAGATATAGGCGCAAAGCCTCTCCCGATCCGGAAAAATATACTGATATTGAGCGGTATTGATTTGGATAACAGTGATATCGGGAAATTTGAACATGACACTTTCAAGACGCGATCTACTAAGAGGTTCACTTTTAACCGGTGGTGCAGGGCTGGTTGCTTCTATGGCATCGCTTTCTGTACCAATGCCGGGTTTCGCCGCGGCCCCCAAAGCGGGTGTGCAGACGACTGGCGCCTATCGGTTTTCTGTTGGCAGTTTTGAAGTAACAGCATTGCTTGATGGATATATTGATGCGGGTTCTGATTTGATCCCGAACTATGACTCTCAAGTCGCTGACCAGCTATACAAAGATCAGTTCCGTACACCGCCTGTTGATAAGATCCGGGTGCCGATTAATTCGTTTGTGGTGAACACAGGCGAAAAAATTATTCTGATTGATTCAGGAACAGCGGACAATATGGGGCCAACACTTGGACAGTTTACGGATAATTTAAAGGCCGCAGGTATCGCCCCTGAATCTGTCGATGCAATCCTGTTAACACACATGCATGTGGACCATATATCCGGGATTACGTCTAAAGACGGAAAAGCACATTTCCCCAACGCTGAATTGATTGTTCATAAAGACGATTGGGATTTTTGGCATGATGACGGCTATATCTCTCAGGCATCTGATTTTCTGAAAACGAATTCTGCAAATGCGAAGGCAATGTCTGCGCCTTACGCAAAGCGTTTGACCCTTATTGATAGAGATGGCGAGATTTTGCCGGGAATTGAGGCTGTGGCGTTGCCTGGGCATACGCCCGGTCATACGGGGTTCGTTTTACGTTCGGAAGGTCAGGAAGTCTTAATTTGGGGGGATGTTGTTCATTTCACCGCCCTGCAATTCCAGCATCCTGAATGGAGTATCGCATTTGATCTGGATATGCAGCAAGCTGAGAAAACCCGCCGCAGAATGCTTGATTGGGTGAGTGCAGACAGGGTAGCTGTTCTGGGAAGCCACCTTGAATTTCCGGGTCTTGGGCATGTCGCTCAGGACAAGGAGGCTTACAAATTTTATCAATCGAGCTGGCAGTATCAACTATAATCCCAGTATCAATTATAATTTAGAGTTATGGGCTGTGCACAGCCCATAACGCACATCAATGTTTTGAATATATTAGGTTATCAAAATTATTTGTAGAGCTATATTCTTTGTGGTGATGATTCGAGTTGATTTGTTTCAATAAGTTCTGTGAGCTTCTCTAAAATACTCTTGAGATAAGGGCGAAGGATTGCTGCCTTTTTTGTATCGTAATCGAAGGGCAGGTTTTCTTCTTTTAGGTGCGTACGCTGGGCCAGTTCCATTTGAATGGCGTGGATATTGTCGTGTGGCTGGCCGTAGTGTCGCGTTGTCCAACCACCTTTAAAGCGTGCGTTGAGAACTGTGTTGTATTCGGGGGCATTATTACAGATATCCCAAACATTTTTCTCGATCATACTGTCGCAAGTTTCCCCGTTGTTTGTGCCGATGTTGAATTCTGGCAGCAATCCGTCAAACAGAAAGGGGATAGTCGATCTGATGGAGTGGCAGTCATAGAGAATTGCCACACCATGGAGGCTGCGCACACGCTCTAGCTCACTCTGTAGCGCCGCGTGATAGGGCGCGTGAAAGAACTGGCGGCGTTTTTCAATTTCTGTGTCATCTGGCTCGCAACCGTCTTTGTAGATCGGTTGGTTGTCGAAGTCCGTTACAGGACACAGGCTGGTCGTGTTTTGTCCGGGGTAAAGGCTGATGCCGGAAGGATCGCGGTTGGCATCAATGGCATAGCGATGAAAGTTTGCTTTGACGATTGTAACATCGGGCAAGAGATCCGCGTAAAGGTGGTCAATATGCCAATCCGTATCGGCCAGTTTTTTTCCGTTCGCGTTTAGCTTGCTTAAAATTTCTTCGGGAAGCCAGGTTCCTGTGTGAGGCATGCCCAGTACAATCGGGCTATTCCCGCTGGTGATTGTTACCGGAGGAACGGGGGCTTCGAAAGCAGAGGCAGACGGCATGAGAAATACTCTTTCCTGACTTGATAAGATCTATCTTTATTGTATTATGTATGCACATAATATTTTGTCAAGCGATGGCGAGGAGCAGTAAAAGTGAGACATCTGTGGGCAAAACAGGCACTTACGCAAAGTGGATGGCAGCAAGACGTGCATGTCATAATTGGTGATGATGGACGTATCTCTTCGATAGAATCCGGTATTGCCATAAAATCCAGTGATGTTGTGCAGGGGGATAAGCTCGGAGTTCTTTTACCTTCGCCTACCAATCTCCACAGTCATGCTTTTCAACGCGCGATGGCGGGAATGACCGAAACCAGAGGCCGGGATCCTAAAGATAGCTTCTGGACATGGCGCAAGTTGATGTATCGCTTTCTGGATCATTTAAATCCGGATGATATCGAAGCAATTACAGCCTATATGCAGATGGAAATGTTGGAAGCAGGCTATGCAGCGGTCTGTGAGTTTCATTATTTGCACCACCAACCTGGTGGTGTGGCATATGATGATATTGGGGAACTGTCTAATCGCATCATTGCAGCATCCAAAGAAACTGGCATTGGTTTGACGCTTTTACCTGTTCTTTATGAACATGGAGGATGCGATGGCCGTACACTGGGGCCAGGACAAATCAGGTTCGGGAATACACCGGACCGGTTCCAAAAGCTCTTTGAGGCTGTAACAAAGCAGCTCAAAATATTGCCGGACGACACAATGCTCGGGATTGCGCCCCATTCTCTTCGGGCTGTTAGTCGGGACGGGATGCGTTTTGCAACAAGTCTCGCGCCGACAGCGCCCCTGCATATGCATATTGCAGAACAAACCGCAGAGATTGAAGAAATCAAATCAGCTTGGGGCAAACGTCCTGTGGAATGGTTACTGGAAAATCATTCTGTAGATGAACGCTGGTGCTTGATACACTGTACCCATATGGAGCCGCATGAAACCGAAGGTTTGGCACGGACAAATGCCGTTGCCGGTTTGTGTCCGATAACAGAATCAAGTTTGGGTGACGGTATCTTTGATGGCGTCCGCTATGTCAATGCTGGTGGACGTTTTGGTGTTGGTTCTGATTCCAATATTCGTATTTCCTTATCAGAAGAATTACGGACGTTGGAATATTCACAACGCCTTCGCGATCGAGGGCGTGCCGTGTTCGCGACGACAGAAAAATCGACAGGCCGGATTTTGATGGATGCTGTTGTTGCGGGTGGAACTCAGGCTGGTCAACGTGACTCTGGAGCGATTGTTGTTGGGCAGCGCGCGGATCTCTTTGCTTTGGATATGGATGCTGTTGATCTCTTAGGTAAAGAAGGGGACGCTATTCTGGACAGTTATATCTTTGCCGGGGATGACAAAATGATCACTGATGTCTGGTCCGCGGGTCGTCACGTGGTAAAAGAAGGACATCATATCAAGCGGGATCAAATTATTGCCCGTTATAAAAAAACAATGATGTCATTAAAGGGCCGGATTTGACCGTAACAGATATCAACAGCTGGCAAAGTGTAAAAGCCGAGGTAATGCGCCGGATTATTGAACGTATCTGGTTACCTGGTGACATGATCCCCAATGAAATTGACCTTGCAAAAGAATTTGGCTGTGCACGAGCGACGGTTAATCGAGCCATGCGTGCATTAGCTGACGAAGGTCTTTTGGAACGTCGCCGCAAGGCGGGAACACGTGTGGCATTAAATCCAATCCGTAAGGCAACACTGGAAATTCCGATCACAAGGCTGGAAGTTGAACAGCGGGGAGGGACTTGGCGTCATAGCGTTCTGGAAAGATCTGAGGTAGTGCCGCCGGTAAGTGTAGCAAGTCGCTTGGGTCTTTCAGACAAAATAGAAATGTTACACGTCCGTAGTCTGCATTATGCGGATAATCATCCTTTCCTCTATGAAGATCGTTGGGTGAACTTGTCTGAAGTTGCAGCTATTTGTGATGTGGACTTGCAAGAGATTGATGCAAACGAATGGTTGGTCCAAAACACGCCTTTAACAAAGGGAGATATTTCTTTCTCTGCGGCGAATGCGACTAAGCAAGAAGCCGAGTTGTTACAAACAAGCGAAGGGGAAGCGATTTTTGTAATAGATCGAACAACTTGGAATGGTGATGTTCCGGTAACAATTGTTCGTTTGGCTTATGCCCCCGGCTATCGCATGCATACTGAGATCTGAGCGATTTATACCTGAGTAATTTTCTGTGACATTCTGTCGCTTTGTTGTTTGATGAGAGCGTTCTTATTTTAGCAAGATCTTATACCTGACTAGAATACTGCGAGAATACATGGCCGATACAACAGCACAAAGTTTGTCTTCTTCAATAACTGACAAGCAGATATCTGATGAACCCAAAATCTTCCGGTTGATTTATGCTGTGCCGCTGATTGGATCGCTTTTCAAAGAGCTCCTTGATCCCAATTCGGATGCGACGTTGTATTTCCTGCTGAATGTGGTGTTGCTGTGGATTTTCAGCGGTGCTTTCTGGGGGCTCCAGGGCGTGTTCGCTGTCGCTTTAGGTCTTGTTCCTGTAATGTTTATTGTCATTCTTCGGATAACACTTGGGAAGGTGCCGGTTTCTGAAGCAGATAGCGAACAAAGCTAACTGCTGGCGATGAGTTCTTCACTCAGAAGTTCCTCGATAAAAAAGCTCAGGAGTTGGGATCGCCCTGTTACCTTTGCTTTGCTATAGATAGCGTTGCACTGGGCTTTGACTGTTCCTTCACGTGTTTGGCGCAAGGTTGCAATATCTGTGAAAGACATTCCTTTGATAAGAAACAGGGCAACGTCCTGTTCGGCAGGTGTTAATTTCCATTCCTCAAAATACTGATCAAGCATGGTGATAAAGGCTCCAGAGGCTATTTTTATTTGTTCCTCTATCCGACGTTGCCGATGGAGCATTTGTCGAATTTGTAAAACCGTAAAGGCGATACTGACCGAGAGTGCAATGACCACGAGCAGTTCAATGATATCGTGATCAAATCCTGCAAAAATGTCATGAGCAAAGAAAAGATCGCCAATAGCATCGAACAGGAAAAAGAGCGTGCAGATAATTTGTATGATTAACAATCCCCATAATGTTTCGGCTCTTTCATGAAAGGGCTGTGATGTATTATGGAGATTGTCATTCATAAGGTTGCTCTTGTTTGTTTTCATCGTGCCCTGTGTATTGGTTTTTGGGCCTATTGTCTTTTGCTTCTGGGTATTTAGATCTCTTAGTATTTAGGAAGAGATTTTTTACCCGTAATCATAGCTTTTACAATATTGATTTTAGATCGTTTTGTCTCCCAGGCAACGCCCAACAGATGAAATGCGACTGAGAGCATGGTGTAGTTTGCCAGAAATTCGTGAATTTCTTCGAGCCATTTCATTCCCCAAAACATATCTGTTTCAGCAAGAATGCCGGTTAAACATAATAGTGTAAGTGATCCCAGCAGGTTGAACACCATAATGGCGCCAAGCGGGTTGTGGCCAAGATGAACGTCCTTCTCTCTAAGCACTATACTACGTAGGTGTTCCTTTAGGCTTTCTTTACTTGGTGCGAAGTTTTCAAAGCGTGCGTGATAGCCGCCAATAAATCCCCAGACAAAGCGGAGGACTAACAGTCCAAGTAAAATATAGCCAAGATAGCTGTGAAGTGTGTTGCCATCTTCAATTACAAAGAAGTTAGCAAGAAAGAGGATTGCGACGCTGCCATGAAAAAGGCGGATAAACAGATCCCATACTTTTACATCTTGCATGAGGCCTCCGGTAATAACTGTTATCTGATGATAAGAAAAAGGAACGGAGAGGCATTACCGCCTCTCCGAGTAAGAGATCGAGCGAGAAGGAATTAATCGTCTTCTTCTACTTTGATGATGTTACCTGTTTGGGGATTAACATAAATTTCGTAGCGAATGCCGTCTTTCAAAGCATAGGCTTCAAGATATTCATCTTCGACTTCGATTTCCCGTACTTCATATCCCTGGGCTTGCAAAAGACCTGTGATTTCTGTTTCGGATTTTCCGGCATAGGTGCCATCCAAACTGTGAGCAAAAGCCACACCCGCGAGAGTGAAGATTCCGATGGAAGAAAAGAGGATGGTTTGTTTTAGCTGTTTCATGTTCTTGTCCTTTGGTTTTGTGTTCGTGATGAACAGAACCTGAGGAAGAACAGATGATAAATCTATTGAACTTTGGCTTATAAAGGGACCTCTATATCAAAAGTTTATGTCCGGTTTATAAGGGTTTATTCGTTGCACTCGACCGATTTTGACGTTTGATGGCGAGTGGTTCCATCACGGGAAATTAGCAGTAAGTGCGGGGAGTGTGTACCAAAACACGGCATCCCCTTCCTTGTGATGAAAACAGGAAAGGGGCTTTGGATATGGGAGAGATGTGTCTGTTTATAGAACCTGATCGAGTGCTTTGAGTAATTTTTGGATGTCGTCGGGGCTGGTGTAGTGAACAAAGGAAACGCGAAGTGCACCGGATTCAGGATCCAGATTCATCCCTTCAAAAAGTCGATAGGAATAAAAATGTCCGCCAGCTGCCATGATGCCGTGTTGTGATAAATCTTCGGCAACGGATCGTCCATTTCGTTTGGTAATCCCATTTTGTTTGATAATCAGGGAAATGGTTGGGGCTCTGTCTTCTGGTTTATCCGGGCCCAAAAGGCGTAAATCATTTCTGCCTCGGATATATTCAAGCAAGGGAACCATCAAGGCCTGTTCCTGTGCCTGAAAAAGATCATGCACATCCTGCCCCCGTTTTACAGAGCTTGTTTGCTGGCCAAAGTGGTGCGCATGTACGGTATCAAAATATTCTGTAATTCCGCTGGATGCAGCAACTTGGGCATGGTCTGGGCCCGCAGGCACAAATCGTTTGTGGGCAAGATCCTTGTTAAAGAAATGCCCCTGATAGGCCAACATGTCTCTTGTTTCTTGGCGAATAACCATTAGTCCTTGATGCGGGCCGTATGTTTTATAAAGTGAGAAAAGATAGACATCCGCCCCTAGAGCCGAAACATCAGGGAAACCATGTCCGGCATAGGAAACGCCATCGACAACAACCTTTGCGCCAATCGCATGCGCCCGTGCAGAAATTTCGGCAACGGGATTCACATAGGCAATGATATTTGAACAATGAGGGAAGGTTACGAGGCGGGTTTTGTCATTCAGTAAATTATCGAGATCGGAGAGATTCAGATATCCTGTTTCCGGATCAACACGCCATTCTCTGACGATGATACCGGTGTCGGATAATTTGCGCCAGACACCCGAATTAGCTTCGTGATCTTGATTAGTGACGATGATTTCATCGCCTTCTTGCATGGTTGCGCGAAAAGCCTGTGCCAGTACATAGGTATTCTGGCTGGTAGAGGGTCCGAGATCAATTTCTGATTCAGAAACATTTAGATAGGCTGCAAGGTTGATAAGTGCCTGATCCATTTCCCGACCCGCGGCTTCAGATGCAGGGAAAGGATGATAGGGTTGCAATTTTGTTTCTCGGTAGTAGCTGTTGAGACGGTCAATGACCTGATGACAGGCATAAGACCCCCCTGCATTTTCAAAGAATGACCAGTCTTGTAGAGAAGCTTCTTTGAAAGCCGGAAATTGGGAGCGAACAAAATCTAGATCTAATGTTGTCATGAAAGTCTTTTCTCTCTCTAGCGTGTACCTGTTAAAACCGGAATAATTCCAAGCTGATTGGATGGCGCTTGGATTTGAGAAATACAGTTGTTGAATGATAGTTTGCTATCGGGGATGGAAATAAAACTGATTAAGTGTTTCTGTTTGATATGTAACCGCGTTTATAGGCTTGAGGTCAAGAACCACCTTTAAGGGCAACTAATTTTTAAGAGTTTACCGTGTACCTTTTATGATCAAGGCTGGAAAACAAGCCATTGCTATATTTTTGAGGTCAACAGTATGGAGAAACAAAAGGTTACTCAGGCAGATAGCTCTGCGGAGTACGCCAGCCCGCTTTATCTGCCAAACCAAGCTGTTGCCTTTTTTAATCAAGATCGCAGATTGATTGGGTGTGACAATGATTTCCGGAAGCTTTTAGGCATAAGCAAAAGTCTTGTTGAGCCCAATGCCTGTCTGAATGATATTCTTCTAGAGTGTATCGGTAGTGATATTCGTGTTCCTGCAAAAGGAGCGGAAGTCGAAATTTTGGATGAATGGCTTCACTTTATGGAAATCGGGCAGCCCATCGTATTTCAAAAACCAAGCCTGAAATTAACCAAAATCAGAATGAATTTTTTGAATAATGGGGGGATATACTTACTGGTCAGCGATGCATCTGCGTCCATGATGGGTGGTGTGATTGCAATCGCAGGGCAGTTGAAAACCGTTATTGAAAATATCACCCAAGGTATTTCTCTCTTTGATCGTGACTGTAAGCTGGTACTGTGTAATCAGCGTTTTCTTGAGCTCATGGATTTTCCTCAAAAACTTGGTAAGCCCGGCACTTCTATGGCCGACCTTTTTCGCTATAATGCTGAACGGGGAGAATACGGACCGGGGAATATCGACCATCAAGTCAATGAACGTCTGGAACTGGCGTATAAGTTTGAGCCGCATCATCTTGAACGCACGCGAACCGATGGAACTGTTGTCGAGGTTTGTGGGAACCCACTTCAGGATGGATTTGTTACGACGTACACTGATATCACCGTCCAAAAGAAAGTTGCAGAGGCGTTGGAAGAGTCCAATCTTAGCCTCGAGCGACGTGTGAAGTTACGTACAGCGGAATTGCAGGCAGAATTGCAGACGCGCATTAACACAGAAGAGCAATTGCGCAATGCTATGAGTAAAGAACAGTTGGCAAGTCGTAGCAAAAATGAGTTTTTGGCAAATATGAGCCACGAACTCCGTACGCCGCTTAATTGTATTATCGGGTTTTCTGAACTTCTTAAAAATGAATCCTTTGGTCCTCTAGGGCAGGAAAGATACAGAGATTATTGTGTTGATATTAACAATGCAGGGGTGCACCTGTTAGAAGTCCTGAATGATATTCTCGATGTTTCCAAACTCGAATCAGGGGATATGAATCTTCTGGAAACAGAAGTGGATCTATCGGCAGTGATTGACTCATCCATGACAATGCTTGCAAACAGAGCAGACAGCCAAAACATTTCACTCATTACTGAGGTATCGAAAGATCTACCGTATCTTTATGCGGATGCACGCCGGATAAAACAGATATTGATTAATCTGTTATCGAATGCGATCAAGTTTTCAAGTGAACAGGGTGAGGTGATTATTACTGCCGCTGTGATCAAACAGGGTAATATTTGTCTTACTGTTGCCGATAAAGGTATCGGGATCAGCAACGAAGATTTGGCCAAGGTTATGGACCCGTTCCATCAGGTAAGTGAGGCTCTAACGCGTAACCACGAGGGAACTGGTCTGGGGCTTCATATTGTGAATTCTCTTGTCGAATTACACGGCGGACAAGTTGCCATCGAAAGTGAACTCGGAGTTGGCACAAGTGTTTGTGTCTCTTTTCCTCAAGAGAGAAGTTTAGACAGATCATCTGTCACATCTTCTGTCCAAGGGCCTAAAGCCGATCAGGATGCAGAGGCCAATCCGGATCATCGACCTCTGCATTAAGTTCCTTACTTTTATCCTGTGAATTTCACTGTGGACTGACGCTCTCTATTCACTGTTAGTTGTGTAACGTCTGGTCTTGAATAATGTCCGGCAGGATCAAAGTTTTGACGTTCTCTTCGAACCAATTTGTGGTCGATTGTTGCGACGGCTAAACGCTCTTCACCAACAATAGGTTCGATAATCCATTTGCCGTCCGGCCCCATCAGACAGCTGCCGCCATTGGCTAATAATCCGGTACTCTCACCTGCTCTGATAAGATCTGCGTGGGGAATATCATCTGTGATGTCTTCTATCTGCATTAAGCCACAGACAAACATTGTGTAGGATCGGGATTCCTTGGCAATAAAGCCGGGTAAATCATGGGTGTTGTGATCGCCACCGGGCCAACAGGAAAAGTGCAGATCTTCGCCTTGTGCATAGAGCGAAGCACGAGCAAGTGGCATCCAGTTTTCCCAGCAATTCAAACCACCAACGGTGAACTCCCCAAGGGCATGGGTGCGTAGGCCATGACCATCGCCGGGGGCCCATGCCAGACGTTCTTCGTAGGTTGGCATAAGTTTGCGATGGACTGAGCCGATTTGACCCTGCTTATCAATATAAACGAGGGTGCAATAAAGGCTGTGTCCAGCCCGATCAAGCGGACGTTCCATTATGCCGACATAGACGGCGATCTCTCGCACTTTTGCCGTTTCACAAACAGATGCAAGATCACCGCGTTCAATGCAGACGCCTTCATCTAGATACTTTGCATGGATTTCCTTTTGGATTTCGTTGTTAAAACGCGCGCCATCGGTTCGATCAAGCCAGAAGGGATATCCGGGTGCCAAGGCTTCACCAAAGCCAACGAGATCACAGCCTTGATCTGCCGCTTGGTTTATATAATCGATAATTTTCTCTATCGTCGCTTCACGATTGAGCCAGATGGGGGTAATCTGGGCAAGCCCAACGGTCAAAAGATCTTTATTGGCTGACATACTATAACTCCGAATAAAATGAACTTATCCAGAGTTAAGCATGCTGATTTCAGCGGATCAAAGTTTGATCTATAACTGGGCTCTCTTTACCGCAAGAATGTGAAAAAGCCCTCGTATAGAGGGCTTTTTGTTTGAGTTTGTTTATTCTTCAGCAGTAGTTATTATTTTTACTGGTTCTTTTTCTTCATACTTTTGTAAATTCTTCTCAAATTCATGAAGTCGTTTATGGATTGAACGAAGTTCGGTAATGATTACCCAGTTATCTAGAAAATAAGAAAAACTGCCATGCACCTGCCCAAAGGCGTTTGACGTTTGCATCAATACGCCAAGTAAAATAGTGCCAGTGAAAAGACTAGGGCCCATTACAATAAATGGCGCAATAATCATCAATTGTTTGTAAGAATATCTCCAGATATCGAAATAGCTATAGTGTTTAAAAAGCCGATGCGCGTTAAATTTAACACCAATAAAGAGTGAAAATAGGTTTTGGGGTTGGGCATATTTAGATTTATCCTCTTCTCCAAGGACTAGGTCTTTTCTAAATGCGGCTTCAGTTTTTTGTTTGTCATATTCAATGCCTGGTAATTTAGATCCGACTATCCATGAAACAACTATTCCCCCAATCGATACAATTAGGGATAACCATACCAGTGAACCTTCTATGTCTCTTATATAGGGAAGTTCTACTTTGTCACTTAGGGACCAGAGAATTGGTATGAACGCAATTAAGGTCAATAATGAATTGACGATATCAGTCCCTAGATGTTCGACAATACTAGCAAATCGGTAACAGTCCTCTTGAATACGTTGAGAAGCTCCTTCAATCTCTTCCTTCACCGTTCTCCAGCGAGGAATGAAGTTGAAAGTCATGGCTTGGCGCCACCTTAAAACGTAAATCCGTGTAAACCAGTTGGCAAAAGTCCCGAGAAGAATCATAGGCATAGCTGCTATAAGAAATGAAATATCTTCACGAGACCAAGTGTTTAGGAATTCCAAGCCAAAAAGAGTTTCGTAAAATAGTCGAATACCTTCCTCTGGATTATCTTTATAGTCTCCAGCGTTTTGAAGTAGATCGTAAAATCTTTGGTACCATTCGTTAAAAATAACCGAAAATTGTACCTGTATCCAAACTATTGAAAGCAGTAATAGGCCTCCACCATAGGCCCAAAGAGTCCATTCTTTGGATTTAAAAAAACTGTGAAACATGTGGTTCTTTCTCTGTGGCCCTAGTCAAATTGATTGCGGGTATCATGGCGATGGCTTGTGGTAGGATCAAGGCTGTATTTGCCTGTTAGATGTGATAAGGCGTGAAATCACAATAACTTGAAATGCGGGTAACATTATTGTCGCTAAGGATTGTCTGTTCCGGGATAACTCAGATCTGAATTGAATAGGCATAGAAAAACAGCAACAAGCCGTGATGACTTGTTGCTGTTTGGCTGAGTTCACAATTAATCGTTTTGTAGCAGGTGCACCAGGCTGGATGTATCCCAGCGATTGCCGCCACGGGCCTGAACCTGAGCGTAGAACTGATCGACAAGATGAGTAACGGGCAAGCGGGCACCATTTCGTTTTGACTCCTCGAAACAGATACCAAGATCTTTACGCATCCAATCGACGGCAAAGCCAAATTCGAACTCGCCCTGACACATGGTGGAGCCCCGGTTCTCCATTTGCCAGGAACCGGCGGCACCCTTGGAAATTACGTCAATGACCTTTTCCATATCCAGATTTGCTTTCTGGCCGAAGTTCATGGCTTCACTGAGACCCTGAACGAGGCCGGCAATTGCAATCTGGTTGACCATCTTCGTTAATTGTCCTGAACCCACAGGTCCCATCAGGGTGACAGCACGAGAGAAACAATCGGCAACTGGTTTGATGCGATCAAAGGCGACTTGTTCTCCGCCACACATAACGGTCAGAACGCCGTTTTCAGCACCGGCCTGTCCACCGGATACAGGCGCGTCGATAAAATGGATCGATTTCTCACGGGCGATAGCATCGAGTTCACGGGCGACATCGGCAGAGGCCGTCGTGTGATCTACCAGAATAGTATCTGCAGTCATGCCAGCGAAGATACCATCTTCGCCGAGAACAACAGAGCGCAGATCATCATCGTTACCGACGCAACAGAAAACAATTTCTGCACCCTCTGATGCCGCGCGAGGGGTTGTGCCGCTGCGACCGCCATGTTCTTTGACCCAGGCGTCGGCTTTGGCACTTGTGCGATTGTAAACACTGACGTCATGCCCTTTTGCGGCAAGGTGTCCTGCCATTGGATAACCCATAACACCCAAACCGATAAACGCAACCTTTGCCATATTTTTGCTCCCTAAGTTTTAAGCGAACATCATGGGGCTATAAAAGTGAGAGTGATTCCAAAGAAAAGGACCCGCCCTGACTTATTCCCCAGAGTTCATTTTTGTTGAATCGATGAGAGCTTAGGAACTTGAAAGGAGTAGGGCAAGAGGCAGGACACATTGTCCTCTAAATCATAGAGACAATGTGGAGACACTCGAAAAAGTACGGGAATTAAAAACTGGAGCTATCCAGTGTTCAAAGTCTCACAGCCTGTGACGATCCTTATCTAAGATACTTTCGCTGGGAGATACTGTTTAATCACGTCCATAAGAATGCTGAAATCGACAGGCTTTGCTACGTAATCATTCATGCCAGCTGCGATATAGGTATCCCGATCACCTTTCATGGCGTTTGCTGTTACGGCAATGATCGGAATTTGTGACTTGTAACCATCAAGTGCACGAATTGCCTTGGTTGCTTCGATACCGTCCATTTCCGGCATTTGGATATCCATGAGAATAATATCCGGGTCTTTGTGTTTCAGATACTCAAGCGCTTCAATGCCATTAAAAGCGACTTCTGGTTTGTGGCCGCGCTTTATCAAAAACTTTGTTAGAAGTATCTGATTAATTTTATTATCTTCGGCGATAAGGATATGCAGCTGCTCATTGTCTGGCAGAGTTACTGGCTTTACGACTGTCGCTGCAGGTATATCCGATGCTATCTCTTCTTGCTGGGCGGATTGCTCTGTCTGGAGAGGTGCGGCATCTGTTTCTATCGGTTCAACAACTTCCAATGGTATCGTGAACCAGAATGTACTGCCATTGCCGAGGGAACTTTCGAGACCAATCTCTCCGTCCATTTGTTTGCTAAGGCGTTTAACGATTGAAAGTCCAAGACCGGCACCACCATGTTTTCGAGAAGAAGTTCCGTCGGCTTGGGTGAAGCGTTCAAAAATGCGATCCTGATCTTCATCGCTGATACCAATACCGGTATCTTCTACGGAACATTTAATCCACTGCGTGTTTCCTGCACGTGGTTTGTCCGGAGATACCGTAATTTTGATATAGCCGGTATCCGTAAACTTGATCGCATTTCCCACAAGATTGAAAAGTACTTGGCGAAGTCTTGTTGGGTCACTCTTTACTAATTCAGGTAAAGCTGGGTCGATTTCTGAAATTAGGGCTAAACTTTTTGATGACGCTTTTGGACGTTGTGCAGATGTCACAGATTCCAGAATTTCTGGTAGATTAAAGGTGCTGATCTCTAATTTACTTACACCTGCTTCCAGCTTTGAAATGTCCAGAATATCGTTGATTAATAATATGAGATGATCTGCAGAATTTTTGATAGAATTGGTATATTCCAACTGTTCTTGATCAAGTTTACTTTCCAAAAGCAAGTTTGTCATGCCGACGACGCCGTTCATGGGCGTGCGAATTTCGTGGCTCATAGTAGCAAGGAATTCTGATTTGCTTCGACTTGCTTGTTCGGCTTCTATCTTTGCTGCGAGAAGGTGTTCTTCTGTACGTTGCCTTTCCGCAACTTCGTCTTCCAGTCGGTCATTGGTTTCCTGTAACCAATGAGTTCTGTCTCGTACCTTGTCTTCCAGATCACTTTGGTACTGACTAATTTCTGCTTCCATGGCATCAAAACTTTCCAATGCCAGTAATAATTCATTTGATTGGGTTTCTGAAATTGCCTCGGCTGTCAGAGTTTCGCTCATTTTCATGGCGTTTATTTTGTTCCTAAGCGTCGCCAGAGGATTGATAACAATTTTATGGAGAGAAACAACGATGAAAAATAAAGCGATCGCAAAAAAAGCAGCAAAAAGTTGCAAAACGGTTGCAATGGCAAATTGCCCCTTGTTCAAGATTTCCATCGCATGGGGGTGAACCAGACGCATCAGTTTTACATCGTTCATGGCGATGATATCGATATAGGAATAAAGCATCTTGTTATCTTGATCATCGTACAGGCCGATAGCGTCGATTTGAAGAGGATCTGAGATAACTGGGATAGGGAGGTTCTGTTTATCTGCGATGCTTTGATCAAGGCTGAAGACGGTATTGAACTCGGCGTTCAAATCTTCTGCAATCTTGCTCATGCGGGCTTGATCAAGGTATCTACCCGTTATGGCGATTCCCCGAGCTGGACCGTCCAAATTACTTTTAAGAATAGGATGAGCCGCGAGCATCATGGGGCCACGTGTCGTTTGTGCAAATCCAGCCATGCCATTACTTGCAACAACAGCCAGAGGTGACATCACAGTTCTGGTTTTGTTGTCGACGAAAGTGATTTCAAGATCGCTAAAGGCCTCTGCATCTTTATCAAACCAACGCCCCCATACGATATCATTGTTCATGTCATAAAAGGCTATGAGATGAATATCTGTTAACAGAAAAGTATCATCAGGTGCACTGGCTGAAATGAAATCAGGATCTTTTGATACCATATAGTTATAGGTATCATCCCACACACCCCAGTCACTAGAATAGATTTTCAGATCTTCCAATTCATCGTGGAGTGTATTTTGTATCTGCTGTGATCGGTGAATGGTATTTTCGCGATCAAGGTCGGCAAATTCTGGCGCAACAACAATATAGAGGATGCCAGCACTCGTAGCGATCAAGACAAGGAATAGTATAGCCAGGAGTGATCCAATTTTGCTCTGTATCGACATAATCTTTGCCAGCCCTTTCACGTGTTGACTTTGTAACGCACGCACTAGATTTGGAAATCTTGCAGATCAGGAAGCAAAACTTCTATTCGTAATCAGAGCAAGTATATAATTGATTGTTTTAATAAATTGTTTCTATTTTGGCGAGGGCCTGAAAGGGAAGTAATACACAGCTATGTCTGTTTTTGATTGCCGCAACAGGTTGGAAAATATGGAATGATTCCCATTTATTAGGAAGTGATATAGGTAAATTTTCCTTTAGCTGTAACTTCAAATGATTATGAATGTCTTGTAATTCTATGAGATCATGTCCAGAAGAAAGCTCTTTGATAAGTTGTGTCGATGCTTTGCAGAGCGCGCATGAACGAGCTTTGTAGCCAATTGTCTGAATCAGTTTTTGATCCATTCTCAGGTCAAGGGTAATTCGGTCCCCACAAAGGGGATTATCGTGAGTTATCGTATGATCAAAACCTTCCAGGCGACAGTCGCCCATAGCAGCAAGGCGCAGAAGCTCTTTGTTATAGAGGTCTTCATCAGGCATCAATTCAGTCATGTTGTGAAACTCGTTTTGCGTAGTGTCGATAACGCTTCAGGTGTGTCTATATCAGAAAGTACAGATGTATTATCCATAGTCACTTCCTGCAAGTCACCGGGATAGTTCCCCAGAAGATGTCTTGCACCGCTATCACCCTTTAGATTAAGCATTTCGGGAATGAAGGTTGTGCTCCATAACACAGGGTTTCCTCGTTTACCTTCAAATGTCGGAACACAGATAGCTGCGCCGTTTACCGGGTCATAGGCACTGATCAATTTATTCAGTTGTGTGCTATGGATCGACGGCATATCACCTAAACAGATCATGACGGCATCGCAGTCTGCTGGTACAGCCATTAATCCTTTGATCAAAGACGTACTGAGGCCTTCATCAAAGTCAGGGTTGTACACATATTCTACATCGTTGGACTGCAGATTTTCCTGTACTAAATCAGCTTCGTGTCCGGTTATCACAATTGTATGATCTACATTACTTTCGCCAATGTTATCTGCAACCCATTTTACAAGTGGTTTGCCGTGCCATTCCTGAAGGAGCTTATTTTCGGGACCCATCCTGCGGGACTGCCCTGCGGCAAGCAGAATAGCGGTCACTTTGGGGCGGTGAGATATTGAGTCTGAAAGCATTTTTTCTCTCGGTTGCGGGCGTGTTGGAATTTCAGAGAGCAAGCCGCCGCATCCCATTTGCATGATGGTATCTTTTGAGACATCCAACCCTGCGATAATACGTTGTAAAATCCAGTCAAAGCCGTTGAGTTTTGGTGACCTAGCACAACCGGGCAAACCGATTACAGCACTACCTGAATGATTACCGAGAAGAAGTAAGTTTCCCGGATCCACTGGCATTCCAAAATGTTCGATCTCGCCGCCCGAAAGCTCTAGACCCTTGGGTAGGGCATCTTGCCGATCCACAATCGCCGAGGCCCCAAAAATCAATATGAGGTTGTGATTGCTTTCGCGCAGGGTGTTTATGGCAGCGGCAATGGCGTTGGGATTGTGATCAACAATGGTTGTTGTTGCGAGTTCATTTGCGCAGGATTTGAGCCGCTGGTTCACAACCGTTTGTGTTTTCTTCAGAACAGATTTTTTGGTTTGGGGTAATTGGGTAAGGACCAGCCCGACTTTCAGCTTCTGGAAAGGGTGAACCGTAAGTTGAGCCAGTCCCCTAGCTGCGTCTAAAGCCTTTGACGATGCTGCGAGCGGAATAATTTTTGCTGTGGCGACAAGCTGATCTGGATGAACAACATTATAAGGTGAAAGCGTTGCCAACGTGATGGCTTCATCTATCGAATTGATGTTACCGACTTCTTGTGGTGTGGTTTCAAAGATGCCGTGTGCTGTGCTGTAAATATTACAGCGACCTGTAAAAGACGGGCTCGTTTTGACGCCTTTGCCAGAGACAAACTGACCAAGTTGTGCGGCAGCAATATCCTCGTGGACATCGTGTTCTTCAAGTCGAATAGTGGTTACGGTCACAATATCTGACAATAACAGTTCATTGATGTCAGGCGATGTCAGATGGTGCCCTTTGCTTAAGCGACCCTTGTGAGTGTTAATCGAGTGGGCCAGATAGGTGCCTTCGGCTTTCTGTGTTTTAATTTCAGCGAAAATCACTTCTTGTCCCCATGGCGCAGGAATTTCGTGATCGAAGCCAGAATAGATACGGCAATTTCAGCAGGGTTTTTAGCTCCGATATCCAAGCCGATTGGTCCTTCTATCCGTTTCAGATTGTTTAGACTACTCAAACGATCAAGTCTTTTGGCGTGGGTTCTTTTACTGCCCAGTGCACCGATATAAAAAGCGTCTGATTGTAAAGATGCTTCAAGTGCTGGATCATCCAGTTTGGGATCATGTGTCAACAAAACGACGGCTGTTCTGTGGTCGGGTTTAAGATCTTCCATTGCCTCATCAGGCCATTCGTTGGTGATTTCACAATTCGGAAAGCGGGTTTTGTTGCCAAAAGCACTACGTGGATCAATAAGGATAACCTCATAGCCCACTGATTGTGCCATTGGCACTAAGAATTGTGATATGTGAACGGCACCAACAATAATCAGGCGTAAGGGCGGATTAAAAACCTGAATGAATGTCTCTTCGTTTTCTGTTACGTGTACATAGGATTTGTCGTCTCGAATGGCTGTTTTGAGATCATCCAGAAGGGGATGTTTTACATCAGATCTTAGGGGGTAAATGAGTTCCTGTTCACCGTTTTTGAGATTGGTGAGAAGAACGGTGGTTTCTTTTCTTGCTTTGGCGAGGTTGAGCTCATCAAGGATTGCGCGCTTCATGTCGCTTCCAATCGTTCAACATAAACTTGGATGGTTCCGCCGCAGGCTAAGCCGACATTCCACGCCTGTTCGTCACCGACACCAAATTCCAGAATATCTGCCTTGCCGTGGTCCATAATTTCCAAAGCTTCCTGAATCACGGCACCTTCGATACAACCACCACTGACTGAACCGAGCATGGTCATATTTTGATCAATGATCATTATGCTTCCGGCCTGACGTGGTGATGAGCCCCATGTTTTAATAACGGTTGCCAAAGCGACTTTACGGCCTTCGTCGTGCCATGCCGCTGCGGTTTTCAACAGATCCTCGGTAGATGTTTCGTTTCCGTTTTCTTTAATCATTCCCTATGGATCCATTACTATGTCGTTACTGTGCGGGGCGGCTGTTATTTTGCAGGCTTTCGATCAAGCCTTCCAGACTATTTATATTGTGTGCACTTCTAAATTCATCAACGTGTGGTAACATTAATTTAATGCCACGGGCTTTTGCCTGAAATGCATCGTACCTGAGAAGGGGATTCAGCCATATAAGCTTTCGACAGGATTTGTGTAGCCGATCCATTTCTACTGAAAGATCGTATGCACCATCTCGTTCTAGGCCATCTGTTATTAAAAGAACGTTCGCACGTTGTCCCAAAACGCGTCGTGACCAGTGTTGATTAAAATCATGCAATGCGCTGCTGATTCGAGTTCCCCCCGACCAGTCATCAATTTGCTGGCCAACCGCAGCGAGAGCCTCATCGACATCCCGGTATTTCATTTGTCTAGTGATGTTGTGTAGCTCCGTGCCAAAGGTAAAACTATGAATACGATCACGTGCAGAGATAAGGCTATGAATGAAATGGAGTAACATTCGGCTGTATTCACTCATAGAACCGGAAATATCGCACAAAATAACCAGTGGGGCGCGTTGTATTTTTTTTGCTTTATACTTCAGCTCAATAATATCCGCGCCACGTCTCATGGATGCTTGCATTGTTCTGCGGGTATCGATGCGTTGCTTTTGGACTGACGGCGAAAAGCGCCGAGTTTTGATCTGTTCTGCGGGTAACTGCAAACGCTTGATGAGATTCAAAGCTTTTTGCTGTTCTTGGGCACTCATCTGCTCAAAGTCTTTATGGCGAAGAACTTTCTCATCGGAACTTGTTAGTCGTGCATCAAACTCGATTTCCGGTTCTTCTTCATCTTTCTCGGGAGCGGGTTGTTTCTTTTGTTCGGGTGCGAATGCCTGGCTCACACGCTTGAGGGCTTTGTCTTTTTCATCCTGAGGGGCGTTTTCCAGAAATGTTGTTGGCAACAGCAATGACATGGCGCGTTCCAGAAATTCAGGATTGCGCCAGAAAATATGAAAACACTGATCGAAAATCTCCTGCTGATCCCTGCTGTTGATAAAAAGGCACTGGAAAGTCGCATGGATATCGTCTCGTCTGGTGAGACCGGAAAAGGTGATGGCATCAATAGCTTCTAAAACCCGTGCAGGAGGCAGTGAAAGACCAGCCTTTCTCAATGTCCGGGCGAAGTGCATAATATTTTCGGCCAGATAGCCTTCTTTGAATTGACTGTTTTGAGAAGAGCGCTGTGAGGGCATAAGATACTAGCCTATTTGGTCAATCTCGGTCTGCACTTTTCTTAAAATATCAGAGGCCTCACTTCCCTGAATACGGCTTATATCATCTTGGTATTTTAAGAGAACACCCAAGGTGTCACTGACAATTTCCGGTGCAAGAGAAACGCGGTTTAATTGTGTTAACGCGTTCGTCCAGTCGATAGTTTCAGCAATACCGGGTTGCTTGAATATTTCCGGATTTTTTCTTAACTCCTGAACAAAAAGGACGACTTCATTACTGAGTTTTTCGGCTGCATCCGGTGCTTTGAGTTTTAGAATTTCAAGCTCTCTGAGGGCATCCGGATAATCAACCCAGTGATAAAGACATCGACGTTTTAAGGCGTCGTGAATTTCCCGGGTTCTATTGGATGTGATAATGACTATAGGTGGTTCTTCAGCCTTGATTGTTCCAAGCTCTGGAATAGTAATCTGGTAATCAGATAATACTTCCAAAAGAAAAGCCTCAAAGGCTTCATCCGCGCGATCCAACTCATCAATGAGCAGTACAGGGCTTTTGCCGTTGTGGCTTTCCAAAGCCTCCAGTAGAGGTCGTTTTATTAAAAACTCCGGGGCGAATATATCTTTGGAAAGCCCTGCTCTATCTGTATCGCCGGCAGCTTCGGCAATACGGATCTCAACCATTTGTCTTGTATAATTCCATTCGTAGACAGCAGTGTTGATATCAAGGCCTTCGTAACACTGAAGACGGACCAGAGGCCTGTCCAGGGTTGTGGAAAGCACTTTGGCAATTTCCGTTTTCCCGACCCCGGCTTCCCCTTCGAGGAACAGTGGGCGTTTCATGTTCAGCGCAAGGTGAATCACTGTCGCCAAAGAACGGTCAGCGACATACTTGCCGTCGGCTAATTTTTGAAGAACGTCATCAATGGAAGTGGAAATTTGAGACGATTTGGGCATGACGTGCTCCGGAAGCAGATGATCACAACATAAAAATGGCCGCAGCAGATTATAGAGATCCGCTACGACCAGATATTTTAGCCGTTTATTTGAACAACGGCGCGTTTAGCCAGAACTTTGATCAAGTTGGCACGATATTCTGCCGAGGCATGAATGTCGCTATTCAGGCCATCTGCGGACACAGCAATGTTTTCCAATGCCTGTGGTGTGAAGCTTGCCGAAAGGGCTGCTTCCATTTCTGCCTGCCGGAAAACACAAGGCCCTGCACCGGTGACAGCTACTCTGATGCCAGCGCTGGTTTTTGCAACCATCACACCGACAATGGCATAGCGTGACGCAGGATTATCGAACTTTATGTATGCAGCTGCTTCCGGTTTGGGGAAGGTCACATTGGTGATTATTTCACCCTCTTCCAAGGCTGTTTCAAAAAGATCGGTGAAGAAATCATCTGCGGCAATGGTCCGTCGATTGGTATTTACCACGGCGTTTAAACCGACTACCGCGGCCGGATAGTCCGCAGCAGGGTCATTGTTGGCAATTGATCCACCAATGGTTCCTCGGTTTCGAACCTGTGCATCGCCAATACCACCTGCAAGGGATGCCAATGCCGGGATTGTTGCTTTGTTTGCGACTTCGGCATGGGTTGTCATGGCCCCGATTGCCAGTTGATCACCATCGGGGCAAACCCCGCGCAATGATTCAATGGCACTGAGATCAACCAGTGTTTCAGGTTGAGCCAAACGCTGTTTGAGCGTCGGGATCAGGGTTTGCCCGCCAGCAAGCAGGACGGTGTCGTCGTTCAGGAGGCCAGCAACTTCGTCTATGGTGCCTGGACGTTTATAGTCAAATTCATACATGATCTATTCCTCCCTTACAGTCCTTGTGCCGCACGCCATACCTTTTCAGGTGTGGCTGGCATGTCGATTTCCTTGCCCAGTGCGTTGGTGATGGCATTCATCAATGCCGCGGGTGCAGAGATTGCGCCGGCTTCACCACAGCCCTTTACGCCAAGAGGGTTTGTTGTGCATGGCGTGTTGATGGTTTCCACCCGGAAGGTTGGCAAATCATCTGCGCGTGGCATGCAATAGTCCATGTAGGACCCGGTAAGAAGCTGCCCACTTTCTTTGTCATAGACGCAGTTTTCCAGAAGTGCCTGCCCGATACCCTGCGCAAGTCCGCCGTGAACCTGACCTTCGACAATCATGGGGTTAATGACATTACCGAAATCATCTACTGCAACCCAATCCAGGATTTCTGTCGTTCCTGTTTCGGGATCAATTTCCACTTCGGCAATGTGTGTGCCAGCGGGGAAGGTAAAGTTGAGGGGATCATAGAAGGCTGTTTCATCCATACCGGGTTCGACATCAGCAGGATAGTTGTGAGGCACATAAGCCGAAAAAGCGATCTCTGCCATGGTCATCTTTTTGTCTGTACCCGCAACAGAGAAAACACCACCGGAATGTTCAATGTCCTCGACAGATGCCTCTAGTGTATGGGCTGCGATTTTCTTACTTTTTTCGACGACTTTATCTATGGCCTTCATAATAGCAGAGCCGCCGACAGCAAGAGATCTGGACCCGTATGTACCCATGCCAAAGGGCACCTTGCCTGTATCGCCGTGCGAGATTTCTACCTGATCAATCGGCACGCCGAGCTGATCTGATACAATCTGTGCGAAGGTTGTTTCATGACCCTGACCGTGTGAATGGCTTCCTGTGAAGACAGTCACACTGCCAGTCGGGTTAAAGCGAACCTGCGCAGATTCCCATAATCCGACACCAGCACCGAGAGAGCCAACAGCCGCAGATGGGGCTATACCACAAGCTTCAATAAAGGCAGAATAACCTATACCGCGAAGCTTACCCCGTTGTGCTGATTCAGCTTTTCTGGCTTCGAAACCACTGTAATCAATGGCGGCCTGTGCCTTGTCCATCGCAAGGGCGTAGTTACCGCTGTCATATGCCATGATGACGGGCGTTTCATAAGGGTAGGCATCCGGAGGAATGAAATTTCGTTTGCGAATTTCACCGGGGTCGATCCCCATTTCACGGGCGCCAACTTCGATCATCCGTTCGACAACGTAGGTTGCTTCCGGACGTCCTGCTCCGCGATAGGCATCCACGGGGGCTGTGTTGGTAAAGCCTGCCTGAACCTCACAATAGATGGCTGGCATCGTGTATTGACCGTTGAGCAAGGTGCCGTAGAGATAGGTTGGTACAGCAGAGGCAAAAGTTGACAGGTAACAGCCGACATTGGCTTTGGTTGATACCTTGAAGCCGAGGATTTTGCCATCGGCATCAAACGCCATTTCTGCGTGGGTTTCATGGTCACGACCATGGGCATCTGACAAGAATGATTCTGATCGTTCTGCGGTCCATTTGATGGGCCGGTTCAGCTTTTTTGTTGCCCAGGCACAGACAGTTTCTTCGGAATAGATAAAGATCTTTGATCCAAAACCACCCCCGACATCCGGTGCTATAACCCGTAATTTATGTTCTGGTGCGACGGCATTAAAAGCGGAAAGAACAAGCCTGTGTACATGCGGGTTTTGACTGGTGGTATAGAGCGTTATTTCATCCGTTCCCGCATCATATTCTCCCAATGCAGCACGAGGTTCCATCGCATTTGGAATGAGACGGTTATTCCGAAGATCCATACGGGTGACGTGGTGCGCCGATGCTATAGCCTGTTCAGCGGCTGCACGGTCTCCGATTTCCCAATCAAAAGACAGATTTCCGGGGATGTCATCATGAATTTGCGGCGCATCACTTGCCAGGGCGTCGCCAACTTCGATGACGTGGGGGAGCTCTTCGTAGTCAATTTCTACAAGCTCGGCGGCATCTTTGGCTTCTTGTAGAGTTTCTGCGACAACAAGAGCAACCTGATGCCCGACATATTTGACATGGCTTACAGCCAAGGCGGGGTGCGCGGGGGCTTTATGTGGCGTACCATCTTTGGAGGTAATTCCCCAACCACAGATAATCGGTCCGATGCCATCGGCTTCCATATCCGGGCCGGTTAAAATGTCAACAACACCCGAGGCATTCAGTGCTTCGCTTGTATCTATACTGTTAATTTTTGCATGAGCGTAAGGAGAACGGACGAAATATCCATAGGTCTGCCCTGGCTTAGTGATATCGTCAAGATAACGTCCCTTGCCAATAATAAAGCGTTTGTCTTCTTTTCGGCGTACAGAGGCGCCGATGCCAGTTTCATTAGTCATGATTACGCCTCCATTTCTTTAGCGGCTGCTTGGATGGATTTGACAATGTTCTGATAGCCGGTACAGCGACATATATTGCCCTCAAGGCCCTCACGAATTGACGTATCATCCAGATCATCAGATTTATTTACCAGATCGACTGCACTCATGATCATGCCCGTGGTACAAAAACCGCACTGTAAGCCATGATTTTCCTGAAAAGATTTCTGCATGGGATGAAGATCATTGCCTTTTGCAAGGCCTTCAATAGTTGTGATCTCGGCACCTTCGGCTTGCACGGCTAGCATGGTGCAGGATTTGGCGCTGTTACCATTGACGTGGACAACACAAGCCCCGCATTGGCTGGTATCACAACCAACATGAGTACCGGTTAATCGTAAATTTTCGCGAATAAAAGTCACAAGTAAGGTGTTCGACGATACATCTGCCGAAACCTGCTTGCCATTAACTGTCATAGATACCGTTGGCATCGGTTTTCTCCTGTTCGTGGTGTGACAGCCCAGTTTGTTTTTAGTGTTATTTGTACTTTTAAATCTGTATTTTTATTTTTACTGGGTCTGTTGCCCCTAGGGGCGAATAGAGCATTGCAATGGCATACTTTTCCGTGCAACGCGATCTGAAGAGATGGTTCTTGATGAACTCTTTTTGGTATATGTTTTAATTGCAACGTAGTGTGTTTCGAAACGTCACTTTCGCGTGTCTAGCTCAGGGTGTAGATGACGACTGCTGCTATAATAACGCCCGCAAGTGTGAGATAGAGAGTAGTGTTGCTGGACGTGCTTTTTGTTGTTTCTGTATTGTTACTGGTTTCGACCAGATTTTCAGAAGAAACATTTGGAGTGGTTTCATTCCCATTTGAACTAACGTTTTGGGAAAAGGCTTGAAAGAAATCATCCGCCATTTTTTTTGCGGCTGAATCAACTAGACGAGATCCGATTTGAGCAAGCTTGCCACCTACTTTGGCATTTACGGAATAGTTGAGCAAGGTTTGTCCGTCTTGCTCTTCCAGAGAAACCTTGGCTTCTCCCTTGCCAAAACCTGCGGCCCCGCCCTTGCCTTCACCTATTAAGGTGTAGCTATTTGGCGGGTTCATGTCTGAAAGTGTTACTTGTCCTTTGAATTTTGCTTTCACCGGACCAAACTTGGCCGTCATGCTTGCCTGAAACTCGGTATCTGATGTTTTCTCGACTGTTTCACAGCCGGGAATAGAGTGTTTTAATATTTCTGGGTTATTTAAGGCTTCCCACACCTTTTGTTGTGGGGCGGGGATAAGTTGTTGCCCTTCCATCTTCATGACGATTTACCCTGTTATTTTCTGCCTTTGTTTTTGTTTTTTTCGGCAGCTATTGTTGAGTGTTGATTTCTCTACTCTAACTATTTGTGAAAAATTAGCTCCTTTCTAGTCCCTGATAGGAGTTGTTGCTGACGAGTGTTTCAACTTTGCGACAAATGTGAGAGGTAACTGTAAATGATATATATGGGTTGTATTCATATTACTTTCTCTCGTCAGTATGGGCAGCGGACGTCGTAATATCAAGCAGCGCTATTCTTTATGTCTGAGGTTGCCCATGACAATAGATGTTGGGGAGGGGACTCGAGCGGGAGATTTGCTGTGTGCTATACTGGGACTTGCATGTTTTTACAGGAGGGTGAAATGAATGCTCAGCAAAACTTTTCGACCCGTTCAAAAGCGATCGTTAACGATCCTCACAGAGATGGCAATCATGGGGCATTTTATTACAAACGCTTGATGATGGCGAAGATCGGACGTGAATATAAAAGCCCTTTAGCGCTTTTCCGGGCCATACGAACAAAACAGGATATGGACCGTCCGAACGGGGCGACAGACATGTTTTTCCATAAAAGATAACACCCAGGAAGTAACCTGACAAAAAAAAGCCAATCGGCGGGGGACCGATTGGCATAGTGGAGATGCGGAGACGCATGGGGGAAGACGTAAAAATCACATCAGCAGTGTCTCGGCATCAAGAGCATCGGGGTAAGATGCACTTTTGTGAAACTCTCTAAGTTACAGTTGTTTATTACTGTAAACAGAGGATTTCAAAACATGGTACAATTACTGGGGTACGGTACTAAGGACGCTTAGTTGGCCTACATTCTAATCAATTTATGATTGTAGTAAGCCTTATAAAAATTAAATAATAATTAATTTTAGTCGTAAATCAAAAGGAAAACACGCCCTAAGGTTGTTTTGGTGCGCCCTGTGAGTTTTGATCTACTGTAATCTTCAGGCTGTTCTGGAAAGGGCAAGAATATAGCGGGTTTTCCAACTGCTTACAGGCGCTGTCAAAGAGTTGAGGATTGCTTTGAATAATTTGTGCGCTTCCGCAGATCTGATTTTACGCGCGGTTTGGAAGTGAACGCTCATGTCCGCTGCGGCCAAATCGAAATCCGTTGTGCTTTGTGTAGTGTTTTTCATTGTCTGGTCCTTAATTTGCGTTCTTTCTTAAGTTTAAGGTATGTGAAATCACAGTAAATGATAATAGTCCTTGTTGGATAAGGATTATATCGTTTATTTTGATAATATTATGGATGTAATCAGTGATATGACCGTATTTGTCGAAGTCGTGGCCGCTGGCGGGATGACTGCTGCGGGGCGAAAACTCAACTTGTCTGCGGCAGTCGTCAGTAAGCGTATTGCCAATCTGGAAGAACGATTGGATGTGCGTCTTCTTAACCGGACAACAAGACGTTTAAGTTTGACGGATGAAGGGGCTGGGTATTACGTTCGCTGTAAATCTATCCTCGAGGATATTGAAGATGCTGAGGCCGCTCTTTCTGGTTTGGCTGGGCATGTGAAGGGAGTTTTGAAAATCACGGCTCCGTCGTCTTTTGGGCGTAAACATATATCTCGTCTGTTACCGGAGTTCTTGAAACAATATCCGGATGTGTCGATTCAAGTGAGTTTGACGGATCAAATTGTTGATATGGTCCAGTCTGGTTTTGATCTCGCCATACGAACGGGTGAGTTAAAAGACAGCAGCTTGATTGCAAGAAAGCTAAGCCCGGCAAGGCGTGTGGTTTGTGCCTCACGAGAGTATTTAACGAAAGAAGGAGTGCCGGAACACCCGCAAGATCTTATTCATCATAATTGCTTGGTACTTGGTTATCCCGGTGGTGTCCACGATCACTGGCACTTTAAAGGTCCCGAAGGGCAGATAGATGTAAAGGTCAAAGGCAATCTGGAAACAAACAATGGTGAAATTCTGAGGGATGCGACAAAAGCAGGGATTGGTATTGCGATTAAATCCACATGGGATATTGCAGACGAGCTGAAAGCGGGTGAATTAATCCCTATTCTCAGGGAGTTTGAGTTGCCAAGTGCTGCTGTTTATGCGTTGTATCCAAATAGAGAACATCTGCCGGCAAAAACCAGATCCTTCATTGATTTTCTGGAAAGCAAATTTGGTAGTGAACCCTATTGGGACCGGGGTATCAGCTTAAAAGATATTTGACCTATAGAGGTTATAAGTTTGGTGGTCTGAGACGATAGAGAGCACCGTTGTTTGTATCGGTTAGGATGTAAAGAAAGTCATCAGGTCCCTGTTCTATTGCCCGAATACGTCCAACTTCTTCTTCAAGCAGTCTCTCTTCGTGCACGATTTTACCATCTTGCAATTCCTGTCTCACCAAAAGTTTGAATTTTAAAGCTGTTGTGAACAGATTGCCCTGCCAGTTGGGAAACGCGACGCCTGAATAAAAGGTGATTCCCGCCGGAGCAATCGAAGGAGTCCATTGATGTATTGGCTGCTGCATTTCGGGATGATGAGTCCCTTCGCCAATTGTGCCCCCAATATATTCTTTGCCATAGGTTATGACGGGCCAACCATAGTTTGCACCGGCTTGGATTTGGTTTATTTCATCTCCGCCACGCGGACCGTGTTCGCTTACCCACATTTCCCCAGTTAATGGGTGTTGTGTGAGACCTTGTGGATTGCGGTGGCCATAGGAATAAATTTCGGGCAAAGCTTTACCAGTTTGGGCAAAAGGATTATCTGCAGCGGACTGTCCTTGGTCGTTTAATCTGAGTACTTTTCCTGCATGAGAATTCAATTTTTGGGCATTATGCCTATTCCCCCTATCCCCGATTGTCATAAATAAATGCCCATCGGGATCAAACCTGATGCGCGATCCATAATGTCTTGATGTGGCTGATCCCGTTTCCGCAATAAATATTGTTTGCGGATCAAGAAGCTTTTGGTCAACAAGCCTGGCTTGGGCAAGTGCAGTTGTCGAACCCTTTTTGAGTGGGTGGCTGTAGGTAAAATAGACGAGCCGGGTTTGTTTAAATGCGGGATGAATTGTTATATCGAGTAGACCGCCTTGCCCTCTGGTTCTAACCTTGGGGAAGTTATCCAACGAAATGTCATGAAGGTTTTTATCCCGGTAGAGTTTTAAGCCTTTTTCTCGCTCTGTAATAAGCAAGCTATCGTCAGGTAAAAAGACCATACCCCAAGGGTGATCCAATCCATCGACAAGTAGTTCAAGTTTAAATGTTTCTTTTTCGCTTTTGAATGTAACGGAGCTTCCCGCGGCGGCCTGTCCAGTGACAAAAACAACCACAAATAAGACAAGCCCGTGTACTAAATGCACTTTATGAAACATGTTGTGCTCCGATGAAGGCTTAATGACAGTTCTGAACCAAGGGTGCTTTGCTATATGGTCTGAAGGGACATGATAGTGGATAAAGCAAATCTATTTGAAATTATTTTGTTCAGAATTTCGTGAAGTAAATTTTCCTGAGAACATTTTCTCGCTTTATTAAATTGTTTCCAATCACTGTAACTTTTATGCCAATGGGGAAGATATTCTTAAGGTTCGTAAGCGGAGCCTGTTGGAAGGCAACTAGGCTGAGCGTCCCAACCTAGGATAAAGCAAAAGAGGAATTCGATCATGACTAAAGCCACACAGAATCTCAATAGTGTTCAGAAAAGAGCCTTGAGCGTTTTTACTGCAGGTATCTCCAACGGTGAATTTGGGTTTCCTTCTGAAACACTTATTGAGGTTTCAAAGGGAAAAGGAGCTAAGCTGTGGGATAGTCGTGGACAGGAGTATCTGGATTTCTCCATGGGTTGGGGATCTTGTCTTGTTGGCCACGCCCGGGAAGAGGTCGTTGACGCGGTTCAGAAACAAGCAGAATTGGGCTCAAACTTCGCTTATCTGAACACTCATGCGTTACAATTGGCCGAAGAGATCAAAAGGATTGCCCCGGCGGTTGATCGCTTGCGCTTTTGTGCTTCTGGGACGGAAGCAACAATGTATTGTCAACGGCTGGCACGGGCGTTCACGGGAAAGAAAAAAATCCTGAAATTTGAAGGGGCTTATCATGGTGCGAATGAAGCGGGCGTTACCTCTCTTTTTCCTCACCAGAATTTGGCTTTTCCAACCCCGGAACTCACTTCCGCAGGTGTACCAATGGCCCAGGAAAATCTTCTGATAGCTCCCTATAATGACTTGGAAACAACTGAACAGATTATTGTTACAAATGCGGATGAGATAGCCGGAATTTTGATGGAACCTTTGCAGCGGTGTACGCCACCGTTTCCTGGATTTTTACAAGGTATCCGAGCGCTTTGTGATCAGTATGGTATTCCACTGATTTTTGATGAAGTGGTGACCGGGTTCCGGTTAGCCTATGGCGGTGCGCAGGAAAAATACGGCGTGATCCCCGATCTTGTTGCCTATGGTAAAGCCTTGGGAGGTGGCTATCCTATCGGGGCTTTTGGTGGGCGTAGTGATATTATGGATCATGTTAATGAGCATTACATTGGTCAGGATAATTATGTGTGGATGGCCTCGACACTGGGCGGGAATCCTATTTCAACTTCGGCGGCGAATGCTGCGCTTTCGGTTTATCGATTGCCGGGAGTTTATGAAAAGCTATTTGAAACAGGGGAATATCTTCGTACAAATCTTAGGCGCATCTTAAAGGAACTGGAGGAGCCAGCGCAGGTGATTGGTGATGGCCCCTTGGCTCAAATCGTGTTTACTGATCAAGAGGTTTTCAACTATCGTTCAACAGCAACAGGTGACAAAAAGAAGGGGCGCGCCATGATGTTGGGCCTTTTCAAAAGAGGTGTCTTCCTTAACCCGATGGGAACCAAGCTTTATATTTCAATTGCACACGACAAAGGTGTCTGCGATAGCTTTCTGGTACGTTTTGAAGATTGTTTGAAAAATGATATCCTGTCGACAAGGTAATGCTGGTCACGAGATTCTTGACAGAAATGCTTGTCGATGACACTTGGGTCGATGCGCTGCAGAATGTTATTTTTGTGATTGTCTTAAAATGATCATATTATATGCATACTTTCCTTAATTGTTCAGTTAACTCTATGGGTAGTTAATTTTTTAGGAAACATGTTCTCAAGTTAGTTCGGGATTGTATTTTTTCTGTTTTTTTAGATAAAATTTATCTTAACGTTTGATCCATCGCGGTCAGCAGAGTATCAATCCCTGAAGAGATCATGAGAATAGTTTTAAGAATGATTTATGAGAGAGTTCGAGCATATGCCTGAGATCGGTGATATTTTTTCTAAAAGGCACGCATCGTACCAAGATTGGGAAGTTGTTGAGGTTTATAAATCGACAATTGACGGGCTGGAATATGCTCGACTCCGCAATAAAAACATTGGAGATAAATCGGTTAGTGCTGTTGAGTTGACGCGCCGTGGTTCAGATTGGCTTCGTAAAATGCCAGCATAAAGATTTATCTGATAAATTTTGTGCAATTAAAGCCCGCTTCATGGCGGGTTTTTTAATACCCAAATTTGATGCTTGAGGTCGAAAATAGTGTGGCTGGGTCTGATTTGTGTTCGTGAGGTGACAATTATATGTTAACCTCTCTAGTGCCTGTAGTTGACCTTGATGTGGTCGAAGATCCTTCATAATTTCGAGCGACTGTCATTGTTTCAATTCTGAACTACGAAGGTGCTCTATGAAGGAAAAAACTCCAGAAAAATTACCTGTTGTTGGCGATGTCTATTCAAAACGGACACGTTTTTTGCAAGATTGGATTGTGAGCGATATCTACAAATCGCATGTTGATGGCGTCACCTATGCGCGTTTAAAAAATCCATTGATGGGCGAAAAGAACGTTGGCGCGGCAGAATTGGTGCGAAAAAAATCTGACTGGACAAAGAAAACTGTTAACCAGTCTCCTGTTGATCCTGTTCTGGATTTTTCTTTGGATCAGCAAGTTGAGAAAGCGGCTTTTTAGGCGTTAGAATACAACGCGTTTTTTATGGCTGGTTTTGTCAAAGCTCAATTCTTGTACGCCCTGTTGTGTAAGAGTTGGTGTGGTATGCCTAATTGTTAATATTTATTTGTCATCTCTAAGTTAGTTTTGCGTATTCAAGAGTGGCAAATAAGTAGGCGTGATTTGATTTCAAAACATACAGAGGCAAAAAATACTGACTTATTCTTAGCCGTTTTTGATCCCGGTCGGCTGCGTTTGTATGCTTGCTTTATTTTGGGTATCTGCTTGTTACGGGCAATAGCGTTGATGTCTTCTATCGACAATATGCTTGATGCTAGTAATAGCCCGGTTGGTTATGATTTTATTACTTTTTGGTCTGCGGGTTACCTTGCTTTGGAAGGTGTACCCGAGGCGGCGTTTGTCCGGGAGAGAATTGTTGAAATCCAGCAATTGGCCGTTCCTGGAAATGATGCTGTATTTTTATGGCATTACCCGCCGACTTTTACCTTGCTTGCTACAGTTCTTGCCGCGATCCCATACTTAACATCATATTTTTTGTTTCTGGGAGGCAGCTTTCTTTTTTACGTTTATTCGCTGAAACGGTTATTTCAACACCGCTATGCGATATTACTCATTATTGCTTATCCTGCTGTGTACCTTACTATGGTTCATGGACAAAATTCGCTGTTGAGTACCGGGTTACTTGCTTGTGCGATTGTCTGTTTTCGATCCAAACCAGTTCTTGCAGGTATTTTTATTGGATTGCTGGCCTTTAAACCTCAGCTCGGCGTACTTATTCCGATAGTTCTTATTGTTTCCCAGCAATGGAGAGTGTTTTGGTCTGCGACCTTGACCACATGTCTCTTTGTTGGTGTGTCGCTGGCTGTATTTGGTTGGGAGCTATGGGGTGTGTTTTTTCAGAACATGGCTGTGGTTAAATCAATTATGGGGCAAGGGCTTTTGCTTTTCGAAAAAATGCCAAGCCTTTATATAACACTCAAAATGTTTGGTTTTGCGGATGATTTTTCTTACGTAATTCATTGGGGTATGGCATCTGGAGTTGTCGGTGTATTGATTTGGCTTTGGTATCGATATGGTCCAACAAATATGACTTTTGCTGCCCTTATACCCGCGATATTATTACTTCTTCCCTATCTCTTCGATTACGAGATGACACTACTTGCAATTCCGATTGCTCTGCTCGCCATGGACATGGCTGAAAAGGGTGGCGTGTTTTGGGAAAAGACTATTCTTGTCTGTGGCTTTGTTACGCCGCTCATTCTGGCTGGGATAGGGCAGAACTTTGGTATTCAGATCGGATTTCCTGTGATTTTTTCTCTGTTTGTTCTTGCTGTATCACGTGCAGTTTCACAAAACAGAAGATCCTGTGATCTTTAACCAGGTTTTCCGTCCAACCTGGGGCGAGTCATTAAAGGTAGAAAGTTGACGAGATAGAGGCCAAAGGCCAGAACCCAAAAAAGGGAAGACAGATAAAGCAACTGTTCAGAAAAATCGTTGTGGATAAAGGACTGGGCAACACGAAAGATTGCAGACAGTGTTAGTGCGTAAAGGGATACTGTCAGGTATGGATTTGTTCTCAGGGCGCTACCGGTATGGCCGAGACCAGCCCTTGCAGTTACAACAAGGATCATTGTTCCGATGGCTCCGGCTGTTAGTGCATGGAGTGCGCCTTCCCAAAAATAACCATAGGTGACAAAACCATAAGCTTTTAGAAAAAGCCCGATAGGTATCCATAAGTAAGCCGCATGCATTGCCCATAACAGGGGGTCAGAAAGCGTCATCCATCCCTTCCAGAAGTAAAGACGGGCGAGATGCAATCCTGCGAGTATGGCACAAAAACATGCAAAGAGTTCTGGCCAACCATCAGCGATGAATAAGTCACCAATCATCATTATAGCAGTGCCGGCAATACAGAGGATATTGAGTTTGGTTGGTGCGCCTATGTCGGCCTTGGTTCCTTTGGCTGCGAGAGCATTCCTTGTAAAGGCAGGGACAATGCGCCCCCCGATAATGGTGATTAGAAGCAGTAAAAGAGATATGGCGGCTTCGAGAACGGTTCTGGAAGAATGGGGCGCGATGCCTGCTTCAGATAGGTAAAAACACAGGTTAAAGATGGCAAGAATCATAAAGATACCGGGTAACATGAGATTACGTTTGTTGCCGGTTTTGAATAGTATTCGTGCGGTGTAGATAGACAAAACAGGTAAGAAAAGCAGATCAATAATGGCAAGGAAACTATAGGGAAGGAATGTCCCGGCCCATAAGGACAATCGTCCCAGGCACCAAAGACCAAAGAGTGCAATGAGGGCCTTGCCGGATAAAGGTACTGTATTCGTCCAGTTCGGCATGGCCGTTAAAATAAAGCCGGCAATTGCTGCAACACCAAAGCCATAGATCATTTCGTGCCCGTGAATGAGAGAAGGCGCGATATGTGTTTCGTAATCTATAACGCCAGCAAGTATCAGGATCCAGAGTGACAAGACAATCAGAGCATATAGGGCTCCGGCTGTGAAAAAGGGTCTGAAACCTGCCCGCCAGAAAGGTGAACTTGCTGTTACCATATTAATGTTATTCCTCGTATTTCCTTTTAATAATGTATATTAAATATATCTATTTGAATATGTGACAGAGGCGCGCAGTTTTACCTGCCCTATGGGCACTAAAACTTATTTAATGGCTATACCGCTTGTGAGTAGGTCATCTCTCTTGATCCATGATACTCATCAAACAAGGCACAAACGGCTCGAACCAAAGCCCGGGCATCATGCTCGACAAAAATAATACCATCTTGATAACGTGCGATTCTATCATCGACAAAAGATTGTAAGGCTTTGATCTCGTAGTCGAAATCAGTGATTGAACTTCCAAATTTATCGCAAATATTATTGAGGTCAACCTCGTGATAGCACATGAGTTGTTCTATAATTGCGGCTCTTAGTTTGTCTTGACCTTTAAAGGGGATAGACTTGGCTACGGCAAAATTTCCTTTGTCAATTGCTGCTCGATAATTTCTGATTGCAACAATATTTTGAACAAAACCGCTTGGAAGGGCACCGATTGACGAAGCGCCAAAACCGATCATGGCGTCCGCTTTATCGGTTGTATAGCCTTGGAAATTACGTCTGAGAGTACCATTTTTAAAAGCAATGGCCATGGGGTCGTCGGGCTTGGCGAAATGATCCAGACCAATCCGGACAAAACCATAGCCTTGTAATAATTCTGCTGCAGCTTCCTGTTGCTCAAACCTTTCGTTGAAGTCGGGCAGAACTTCTTCGGGAATCAATCGTTGATGAGGTTTTAGTGACGGTATGTGTGCGTAGCCAAAGAGAGCAATTCGTTCCGGGGCCATGCTCATAACTTGACGAATGGTTTCCAAAACTGATTCGACAGTTTGATAAGGGAGACCATACATCAAATCCATATTGATGCCATGAACGCCTTCTTCGTGTAGCCAGTTGGCAACCTTGGCTGTTTGTTCAATTGGCTGGATGCGGTTAATTGCTCTTTGGACCTTGTCTTGAATATCTTGTACGCCCAGGCTGGCGCGATTAACGCCACCTTTTGCCCAAGCCCTGATCGCTTCTTGGCTGATATCTCGCGGGTCGATCTCAACGGCGATCTCTGCATCATCCGTGAAGGTGAAAGCCTGATTGAATGTCTGGAATAGCGCGCTAACATCTTCTGGTATCAGAATTGTCGGGCTGCCGCCACCGAAATGCATATGATTAACGGGGCGGCCCCGTCCCATGGCATCTGCTGCCATCAGGATTTCTTTTTGCAAAGATCCCATATAGTCTTTTATGGGTTTGTATTTCTGAGTGATCTTGGTGTGACAGCCACAAAACCAACAGAGACTGTCACAATAGGGGATGTGAGAATACAAAGAGAGTGGCATTTCTTTTGGGATAGCCTGTAACCAGTCAGTGTAAGTACTGGTCTCAAAATCAGGCTTGAAAAGGTGTGCGGTGGGGTAGCTCGTATAACGAGGGACCCCTTTGTCGTATTTTTGTATGATCTCTGTTTTCATACGCTATGAAATAGCTGAACGTTTGTGTGTAATCCTTGATTTATGTCAAGAAAGGCCAGAGAGGGTTAATCCTTTCTAGTCAATCGGGATGGAAGTTAACCGGAGCTTACTGGGGTAGGGATGCTGCATCTTTGTTTGTTATATTCTGTTGGCGTTGGCGAATATCGTTTGGCCAATTGCTTTTTATAAACTCCAGAGTCGCAATTATCTCTTTATCACTCAAGACGTCTTGGAAAGCTGGCATATTGCTTTTAAATCCTTTGGGCGTAACCGAGGCACCGCCGAATTTGGTTATGTGAAACAGCAAACGGTCCGGATGATGCCAGGTGTGCCCATCTTGATTATGGGGTGGTGCAGGCAATGATCCGTCTTCTTTGGGACTCCGCCAGTTTGCTTCACCCTGAAGCATTGTGCCGTGACAAGAGGCGCAGTTTTGCAGATATAAACTTTCCCCACTGATATCATTTGAAGCACTGTTGATGCCAAGATCGGAATTGGTATCTGTACTATCTTGTTGGTCAAATGGTTTTGAGTAATGGAAAATAAAGTAACTTCCCGCTATGATAGCAGTTACAGCCAAGAGGATAATTTTGTAACGCGTGATGAAACTGCGTTGGAGGAGTGTCCAAAAATTAAAACCCATTTTTATCGTTCTCGTTAATGTAAACAGAAGTTCCTATAGATACTTCTAAATGTTCCTCCTGCTGTAAGCTCAAGAGGAGAAATTATCGGCCTTACCATTAGTGATTGCTAATGGTAAACTTAATTAATTCTTATTTTTTAGGTGCGGCGTATATTGATTTTTACCTCCAAAGAGCTAACTTGAATAACCAGAATATAAGTAGATGAGAAGGCTTGGTTGTTTATTGGATCGCGAGTGATTTTTTTGGTGATCTCTTTATCGATGAACATAATAAAAGCCCCATCTGGAGAGAAGCATACCAGCAAGAGGAGATTAAATTGGCTCTTGGTAAGGACACCCTGAATACCCGTCGTCAACTCACAGCAAATGGCAAAACATACGATTATTATAGTCTCGAGGAAGCTTCCAAGATTCTTGGCGATATTTCTCGCCTCCCATTTTCCCTGAAAGTTCTTTTGGAAAACCTGTTACGGTTTGAAGACGATCGCAGTGTTAAGGTCGACGATATCAAAGCAATGGCCGAATGGTTGAAAAACCGTACTTCGGATAGTGAAATTGCCTATCGCCCTGCACGCGTTCTAATGCAGGATTTTACAGGTGTTCCAGCGGTTGTTGATTTGGCGGCAATGCGTCAGGCAATGGTCGAGATGGGGGGGGATCCCAAGAAGATCAATCCACTTTCTCCTGTTGACTTAGTTATTGATCATTCCGTAATGGTTGATTCATTTGGCGGCGCAGATTCATTTCAGAAAAATGTTGATCTGGAGTTTGAACGTAACGGGGAACGCTATTCTTTCCTTCGCTGGGGACAAACTGCTTTTGATAACTTCCGTGTTGTTCCGCCGGGAACAGGTATTTGTCATCAGGTGAATGTTGAAAACCTCGCCCAGGTTGTCTGGACCAAAGAAGAAGACGGCGTAACGATTGCCTATCCGGATACCTTGGTGGGGACTGATTCTCACACAACCATGGTAAATGGCCTTTCTGTGCTCGGTTGGGGTGTTGGGGGTATAGAAGCGGAAGCGGCGATGCTGGGGCAGCCTGTGTCCATGGTGATTCCGGAAGTTGTCGGTATGAAACTTACTGGCAAGATGAAAGAGGGAACAACCGCAACCGACCTCGTCTTGACGGTAACGGAAATTCTTCGCGCCCATGGTGTGGTTGGCAAGTTTGTTGAGTTTTATGGTGCTGGCCTTGATAATTTGACACTAGCTGATCAGGCGACAATCGCAAACATGGCACCTGAATATGGGGCAACCTGTGGTTTCTTCCCTATTGATGAAGAAACCATCCGTTACCTGAGCTTTACATGTCGTGATGCTGACCGCGTTGCTTTGGTAGAAGAATACGCCAAGGCGCAAGGTATGTGGCGTGATACAAATACCCCTGATCCTGTCTTTACATCGTCACTGGAGCTTGATCTTTCTACTGTTGAGCCAAGTCTGGCGGGGCCAAAGCGTCCACAAGATCGTATTTCACTTAGCAATCTTGCCCCTAAATCCATTGAGTTGATCAATGAAGCTTTGGGTAATAAAGCGAGCGAGAAATCCCCCGTTGAAGGTAAAGATTACGCACTGAGCAATGGTGATGTGATGATCGCCGCTATTACCAGCTGTACCAACACGTCGAACCCGTCTGTTCTGATTGGTGCCGGTCTTGTGGCTAAAAAGGCCGTTGAGCTTGGTTTGACATCTAAGCCTTGGGTGAAAACATCCCTGGCGCCAGGATCGCAAGTTGTGACTGATTATCTCGAAAAAGCGGGACTTCAGGATTATCTCAACCAGATTGGTTTTGACCTCGTTGGGTATGGCTGTACGACCTGTATCGGGAACTCTGGTCCACTTGCTGATGAGCATATCGACGCGATTGATAACAAAGAATTACAGGTTGCGGCAGTGCTGTCCGGTAACCGTAACTTTGAAGGACGCGTCAGCCCACAGACGCGTTTGAATTATCTGGCATCACCGCCTCTTGTTGTTGCATATGCACTGGCTGGTAATGTGACTATTGATCTTCTGAATGATCCTATTGGTCAGGGTAAAGATGGGCAGGATGTTTATTTAAAAGACATCTGGCCTACGTCACAGGAAATTCAGGAAATCTCTAACGTTGCCTTAACACCGGAAATGTTTAAAGAGCGCTATGCAAATGTTTTTGAAGGTCCACAGCAGTGGAAAGAAATCGAAACTGCGACTGGCCTAACTTATGACTGGAATGATCAGAGTACTTATGTTCAGTATCCGCCATTCTTTCAGGGCATGAGCAAAGAGGCTGGTGATTTCAGTGACGTCGCTGGTGCACGACCACTGCTCGTTCTGGCAGACAATATAACCACTGACCATATCTCACCTGCTGGTGCAATCAAAGCAGATAGCCCTGGTGGTGAATACCTCACAGGTCATCAAGTACGCCCTGTTGATTTTAACTCATACGGGTCTCGTCGTGGTAATCACGAAGTTATGATGCGGGGTACCTTTGCCAACATTCGTATCAAAAACGAAATGGTCCCGGGGACAGAAGGCGGCTTCTCTAAATACAAGGGCGAAGTTATGCCAGTGTATGATGCGGCTATGAAGTACATAGATGATGGGACACCGCTGGTTGTTTTTGGTGGTAAGGAATACGGCATGGGATCTTCCCGTGACTGGGCGGCCAAGGGAACACGTTTATTAGGCGTTAAGGCTGTTATCGTTGAAAGCTTTGAGCGTATTCATCGTTCCAATCTTGTGTTCATGGGTGTTTTGCCGCTTGTCTTTAAAGATGGTGTGACTCGTGAAACATTGGGGATAACAGGTGATGAAACGGTCGACATCTCAGGCATCGAAAACGGGATTACGCCGGGAATGGATGTTGACTGCCGTATCAGTCGCCCCGATGGTTCTGTAGAAAACATCAAATTGATGTGCCGTATTGATACTGCTGATGAAGTCGAGTACTTCCGTCACGGCGGTATTCTTCATTACGTACTACGTAATCTGATGAACGACGCTGTATAAGATCGTCTGTATCTTTTATGGAAAGGCAGTTCCTGTGGACTGCTTTTTTCTTGAGTGAGAACTCGGCAGAATTATAGGCAAAGTTTGCCCTGCTCGCGCAAACTTGAAGTTGACGTGACTGGAGCTCTCGCTGAAAGAGGCATAGGCTTTGAATATGAAATATTTAAAGACCCTGTTCAAACGCCCATTAGTGAGACTTGCCTTTGTTGCACTTGGTCTCTCTTCAGCTTGGGCTTATATGGCCATAAGTGGTCCATCTAGTGAGATAGTTCAGGCTGCGGAAAAACGTTTGGCTCAGGGGCAATTGGTTGCACAGGCTGCCAATGTCGCGGGGCTTTCTGAAACAGCACCTGTTGTCATCGAGCTTTTTACGTCGCAAGGCTGTAGTTCTTGTCCGCCTGCTGATGCGCTTTTGACCGAACTTGCCGACCAGCCCGGAATCATTGCTCTGTCGTATCATGTTGATTACTGGGATTATATAGGCTGGAAAGATCCCTTTTCCAGTCCGGAAGCAACGCAACGACAACGTGACTATGGTTCCTCCATGTCATTACGATATGTCTATACGCCACAATTGGTTATTGACGGGCGCAAAGAGCTGGTGGGATCACGTCGGGGCGATGTTCTGCTCGGAATAGAAGAAGCCGCCAAAGCAGGTAAGGCAGTGTCTTTGTCTATTACGGGCAATACTTTGTCTGAACCAACCGTGAATTTTAACAAAGAGCTTCCTCTTGGAGGTTCCGCTACTTTGTGGGTGGCGGTATTTGATGAGCAGCATGAGACTGAAATTCAGCGGGGCGAGAACAAAGGATTGTTCATGGTCAACAAGCACGTTGTTCGCGGGTTCGAACGTGTTGGTGAATGGAACGGTATCGATGTTTCCCTTTCCTTCAGCTTTGCCTCATTGGGGCTATCACCGAAAGATGGTTATGCCCTGTTATTACAAGATGGCACCGGGGGCGCAATTCTTGGGGCAGTTCTGCACGAGAGCAATCCCAGTTAATTTTCGCTAAGAATAATTTGACAATTTTTATTGCATGAAGAAAAGGCGGCTGAAATACTCAGCCGCCTTTTTGATAAATATCTCATAGAGAAAGGTCTTATTATGAAAGACCCTTGCCCATAACACGGGACATGCGTTGTGCAAATGTCGCCGCGTCTGATGGAATCTGCCCTTCGAGAATTCTTGCCTGATCCAGTAGAAGCCAAGCGATATCTTCGAGTTCTTTGGCTGCACCGTCTTTTTTAATGAGATCTGAAAGACGTTTGACCAGGTCGTGTTTCGGGTTGATCTCGAGCACACGTTTACTGGCTTCATCGACCTGCTTGTGACTACGCAGGATACGTTCCAGATGAATGTCCATATCTCCTTCATCTGCCACAAGACAAACAGCAGAGTCCGTGAGGCGTTCTGAACTGCGGATATCCTTGACTTCCCCTTCCAGAGTCAGTTTCATGTATCCGAGCAGGGCACCGAGTTCCGCTTTGTCTTCTTCTTTATCTTTGGAAGCTTCACCTTTATCGTCAGCAGCGTTAATCTTATTGAGATCAGCGCCACCACGGGTGACAGATTTGAAGCCTTTGCCTTCGTACTCATTAATTGATGTTACCCAGAATTCATCAACTGGGTCATGAAGAACAAGCACATCCACATCTTTGGCTTTGAAACCTTCAATCTGTGGGCTGCGACGCAGAGCCTGCTCATCTTCACCAGAGATATAGTAGATATGTTCTTGTCCCTCTTTCATGTTCTCGAGGTAATCGGCTAGGCTGATCCAGCTATCCGTTTTTGTGGATTTAAAACGACAGAGTTTTAAGAGGGCATCTTTTTGCGGGAGATCTTCGTAAAGGCCTTCTTTGAGAACAGAGCCGAAATTTTCCCAGAATTTTAGATATTCTTCCTGCTCGTTCTCAGCTTTTTTATCGAGGATACCGAGAACGCGTTTCACAATGCCACCGCGAATTTTACGCAGCATCGGATTATCCTGAAGCATCTCACGGCTGATATTGAGCGGCAGGTCTTCTGAATCAATAACGCCTTTCAGAAACCGCATATAAGCCGGAATAAGTTCTTGGCAATCATCCGTGATAAAGACGCGACGGACATAGAGTTTTACGCCGTGTTTTCGATCTGGATGGAAAAGGTCAAAGGGCTTGCTGCCTGGAATATAAAGCAATCCGGAATATTCCAATACACCTTCTACACGGAAATGTTCACGTAACCAGGGATCATCATAGGCATGGGCAACGTGATGATAGAACTCTTTGTACTGTTCGTCTGTTACATCGGATTTGCTCCGTGTCCAGATTGCAGACGCTGAATTCAGCGTTTCCCATTCTGTATCGTTCTCTATGCTGCCATCATCGTTTTCTACGGGCGTTTTTTTGAGACGGATCGGAATTGGAATGTGATCGGAATAGGTTTTGATAATGGTGCGAAGACGTAGCTCTTCACTGTATTCTTTTTGCTCTTCTTTAAGGTGCAGCGTGATTGATGTTCCGCGTAGAGGTTTCTCTACTTCGGCAATAGTGAATTTACCTTTGCCATCTGAATCCCATTGCCAGCCCTGATCTTCGCCAGCGCGACGGCTGGTCACGCTAACCTTGTCAGCAACCATGTAGCTGGAATAGAAACCAACACCGAATTGGCCGATCAGGTTGTTTCCGTCCTTGCTGCTTTCCATCTGTTCCATAAAGGCGCTGGTGCCGGAACGCGCGATGGTACCAAGATTATCAATAAGCTCCTGGCGATTCATGCCAATGCCGTTATCACTGATAGTGAGCGTGTTGGCATTTGAGTCTATTTCCAAGTCGATCCTGAAATCCGGATCGTCTTTCATCAGGTCGCCATCTGTTACCGCTAAGTACCGAAGTTTATCGCAAGCGTCTGATGCATTGGAAATGAGCTCGCGCAGAAAGATTTCTTTATTGGAATAAAGCGAATGGGCCACAATGTCCAAGAGGCGAGAAACCTCGGCCTGGAAGGAAAGTTGTTCCTCAGACATGATTGTATAATCCACCTTTTAACTAGTCGAAGTAATATTGCTAATCTCTTGGCTGTTTATAGCAAGAGCAAAAAGACATATGGCTTAATCAGATCAGTTTTTCAAGTTATCTAGCAGATGAAAGGGTGTTGGTATATTGAAAGCTGTTGCAGGAATTTTGTGATCCTGTAAAAACGGTGAGATAATTTTTGTGATTATTAAGTCCGTTATGCTCGGACAAAGGGCTTTATCGTTATGTTTAATCGGTTCCCGAAATCGGTATTAATGGCTGTTTCTTTGGTGCTCTCTGGTTGTGCAGCCGGGCCGGATTCTTCGCCCAATATGGTTTTTGAACGCAAAGGAGTCACTGTACCAACCTTGGCGCAATATCAGTATTGCCATGGATATGGATGTTCAAGTCGGTTGAGCTTGACCATGAGTGAAACTGATAAACGGGGGCTTATTCAGGCTTTTGGTGTGGCGCAAACTGCGCAGCAAGAACGAGCTGCTATGGCAAAGGCGGTTGCTTATATGGAGCAAATGAATGCTCCAAAAGCAGGTACTGAAAATGATATCGGCGGCACCTTTACCGGCTATGGACAACCTGGACAGTTGGATTGTGAGGATGAGTCCGCAAACACAACGACCACGTTGATTTTTCTCCAGGAATTGGGACTGATCAAACATCACAAGCTAAGATCACAGGTTACCCGGGGATTTTTTATCGGTGGGTGGCCTCATACATCCGCAGCGGTTGTCGAAGCATCTACAGGGAAAAGCTTCGCTATTGATTCATGGTTTGAGAAGAATGGCGTAAAGCCGCATATCGTACCTTATGAAATGTGGTCTTCGGGGTGGGATCCTGGAAAGGACGGACCTGTTCCTGCAGAGTTACAATGAGTTGAGTTAAAAGATGATCGTTCCAGATGGTGATTAAGGCAAGCTACAACTAAATCCGTGTGCCAATTAACCAAGACGGTGTCCGAGATTTTCGGGCGGAATTATCGTTGTGATGGTTGCTGTGAAGGCCAAGATTATCAACACAAGCAGAATTTCAGTTTTGATTGAGCGGTTGAGTTTTTTGGCAGCTTGTGTCTGACCTGCTCTGAATTGTGGTACGAGACGCAATTTGTTTAAGGCGGCAAAGCATAACAACAGAGTGACGAGGCAGACCTTTCCCAGAAGCATTAATCCATAATCTGTTGTCAGGCCATCGATTCCCCCAGCGATTAACCATGCCATGCCTACTCCTGTCGCGAGCAGAAAAGGAATCAAGACAGTGGCTATGGCTCCAAAGCGTTCCAAGGTATCTGATGTGGTTTCTACTTTCTGATCAATAAGCGTGAGCAGAGGAATGAAGCTGCCAACCCAAAAACAGGCGATAGATAGATGGACAATAATAAAAATCTTCAAAAGCCAAGTTGGTGAATAGAATCCTGTGTGCCCGGATAAAGCATAGCTGATCGGGATTATTGCTAAGACCAGAAGACCATAAACGGGATAGTTTATTTTTGACGCAAAGGCTATACTGGCAAGCCCTAAGCCCAGAAATAATTGTGCATGTCCTGTTGAAGAAAACAGCACGAGAGCGAGCATATCCGGATCATGAAGCGCGCTTAAGTCTCCCGCAGAAAGCCAGATCACTTGTAATCCTAAATTTACAAGGATAAGCGCAATCCCTAATAAACTTGATCTTGTAATAAAAGAATATAGCTTTGAATGAACGTCTTGGGTTTCTTTGAAAAATATATGCAAGAAAAGTAAAGTGCCACCGGAAAAGAGACTGCAACCATAAATAACAGTCTTGAGAACTGTAAGTAAGTATTCTGTATTTTCGATCATCTGAGCGTTGCTGATTTATGGAGAAACAGTAAAAGTAATTTGCCCCTTAATTGGGTGCCCGTCTGCGGAAATTCCCCGCCAGATAACACGATAGGTTCCTGCATCTAAGGATGGGGGGATCGCTATTTTTTCCGTGACGGGATTCAGATTTTTATCTTGTTTTAGTGTGAGCTCGTTTCCTTGATTATCCAACAACTTCAAAGCCGTGATTTTGAGGGATTCCGGGAGGGTGAGTTTTATTTCATCCGGTGATTTTTTGAGGACGGCTTCGTTTGCGGGTACAGTACTTGTGACCTTTGTATGCGCAATACTTTCATTTGGAAGAGAGGTTATTAAAAATAAAACGGTCAATAGTGTCGAGAATATTGATTTCATAATCTTCCTCAAAGATTGCAAGTTTTGCCAATCGTTGAATAATATAATCTTTCCAGTAGGGGGAAGGTCAAATTACACTACGAGCTAAAAATTATTGCTTACTGTCGCAATAAGTTTTTGGCCTGTGAGGAATCGCATTTTCTTCCCTGATTTTCCCGTGTATAAACCTTCTTATTATTTAAGCTTTTTTGATTTGGATATTTACGTGTTTGTTTATCACTGCCTCCTTTGTGCGGGAGGGATAGATGAGTTTTCTGGCATCAGCTAAAATCACGGCAGTTCTTGGTCCGACAAATACGGGTAAAACCTATTTGGCTATGGAGCGGATGTTAGCTTATAGCTCGGGCATGATTGGCTTTCCTTTGCGGTTATTGGCCCGTGAGAACTATGACAAAGCTGTCGCCATAAAAGGTGCTGACAAGTGCGCACTGGTCACAGGTGAAGAAAAAATTCTGCCCAAAGCTGCGCGTTATTTCTTTTGTACTGTTGAATCCATGCCCGTGGATAAACTGGTCGAATTTCTCGCCATTGATGAAATACAGTTGGCGGCAGATGAGGAACGGGGACATATCTTTACCGACCGACTTTTGAATGCGCGCGGGACTTCTGAGACCATGTTTATGGGCTCGAATACAATCGCGCCAATCTTGAAGAAGCTTGTCAGAGATATCGAATTTATCGAGCGACCCCGTTTTTCAAGCCTGACCTTCTCAGGAAGTAAAAAGATCATTCGCTTACCGCCCCGATCTGCGGTGGTCGCGTTTTCTGCGGCAGATGTTTATCAGTTGGCGGAAACTATTCGACAGCACCGCGGAGGTACGGCTGTAGTTCTTGGTGCTCTGAGTCCGCGAACGAGAAATGCGCAGGTTGAGTTGTTCGAAAACGGCGATGTGGATTATCTGGTAGCAACCGATGCGGTTGGTATGGGGCTTAATCTGGATGTGAATCATGTTGCTTTTTCCCGGATGGAAAAGTTTGACGGGCGTATTTCGCGTTACCTCTATGCATCAGAGGTTGGCCAGATTGCCGGACGTGCCGGGCGCCATACCCGGGATGGAACCTTTGGCACCACAAATAATGTCGGGCCGTTAGACGAAGATTTGATTGCTCGTGTGGAAAACCACGATTATGACCCGTTACGTGTTATTTACTGGCGGAATAATGACTTAGACTATCGTTCGCCGGAACAGTTGATTAAATCTTTGGAGAGACGAGCTGACGACAAAATTCTGTCACGTGTGCGCAATGCCGAAGACCATCAGGCATTAATTGCGCTGGCACAGGAAAGTACGGTTCAGGACAGCGCCACAAACGCCGCGCGGGTAAAGTTACTTTGGGAAGTATGTCAGGTTCCTGATTTTAGAAAAATTCTGACGGATCAACATATTCGGTTGCTTTCTCAGATATATCATTATTTGATGGGCAACCATGGGGTGCTTCCTGAGGACTGGATTGCAACTCAAATCAAGCGTATTGATCGCATCGACGGTGACATAGATACTTTGGTCGCGCGCATTTCTCATATCAGAACTTGGACCTATATTAGTCATAGATCAGACTGGATAAGAGATAATGAGCATTGGCAAGGCGTCAGTCGTGCGATAGAAGATCGATTATCGGATGCGCTTCACGAGCGTTTAACTCAAAGGTTTGTCGATAGACGAGCAGCAAAATTGGTACGAAGCCTCCAGGCGGGAGAAAATATAGTGTCGACGGTTAAAGCAAATGGTGATGTTATTGTCGAAGGAGAACTCCTTGGACGTATCGTTGGGTTCTCTTTTGTTCTGGATGAAAGCCTTCAGGGGTCGGATATTAAACCGGGTCTGACGGCTGCGCGCAAAACGCTTTTAAGCGAAATGCCTGCGCGGGTTTCTGTGCTGGAAGAAGATAACGACGGGTCATTCCTGTTGAATGATTCGGGCGAGCTAACCTGGCGCGGTATTCCTGTGGGCAAGTTGATCAAAGGTGAGAGTTCACTCAACCCATCTGTTGATGTCTATTCGACCGAATTCATTGATAGCCCGATGCGCGAGAAAATCAGGCTGCGTCTAGTAGGATGGTTGGAACGTCATTTACGGGCACAACTCAAGCCTTTGTTTTATCTCTCTGATGCCGAGCTTGAAGGGACTGCCCGTGGTATTGCTTTCCAGGTTATTGAAGGCTTAGGGCTTGTGCCGCGTTATTTACTCCGAGACCAGATTAACGGCTTGAGCAAAGCAGATCGAAAAGCTTTAGCAGATCTTGGCTTACGCCTTGGTCGGGAAAGTGTTTTCTTGCCGAATTTGAATCGCCCAAGACCAAGCCGAATACGTGCTTTGTTATGGGCTGCCTGGAATGAAGTTACCGTTCCTGAACTTCCCGACTTTGAGAGCAAACATTTTACGCCATCCGACGCCCAGAAAGATATTTTCTGTGCTGCTATTGGGTATCGTCATCTTTCAAACCGCAAGGGGCGCGAGCTTGTTTTGCGGGCTGACATTCTGGAACGGATTTCTCATGAAGCCTATAAATTGCTTCGTTTGAGCAAAGATGACGGCGAAAAGAAACCGGATAACAAAAACGCTGATTCCAAGGCTAAGGTTGTTGAGATTGCAACGCCTGCTGTGGAGGCGCCAGTTGTAGATGATACGGCTGTATCTGCATCTGTTGGTGAACAGGATAGCACAGTTTTAGAATCTGAGGTGAATGCTGCGGATATAGTGGCCGTCGAAGATCAAAAGGAGCAGAAAGCAGATGACGATCTGAAGCTTCCTGTCGGATCGTTTGCCATTAATGGTGATATGCGAAAAGCTTCTGGCCTTGACGACCAGCAGATTGCGTTTGTCCTTAAATCTTTGAGATTTCATCCTAATAGACTAAAGGGTGGTGTGACTGCTTTTAGTCTCCGTGGACCCAAAAAGCAGGATCCCAAGAAAAAAGAAGCCCGGAAGAAACAGGTTGAAGCTGAAAAAGCCAGAATGGCCGATTCACCTTTTGCTGTGCTTCAGGACATGGCTTTTAAACGCTAAAGGCTTTTGCGATGGCTGGTGATGAAAAGGCAAGTCTTCGCATTGATAAGTGGCTTTGGTATGCGCGATTCTTTAAAACGCGTTCAATCGCCAGTACAGTTTGTACTGGCGGTCGGGTGCGTGTTGGCGGCAAGGCGATCAATAAAGCCAGTCAGTTGGTTAAGCCTGATGATGTGCTGACCTTTACGCAAGGGGCCAGCATTCGGGTCATCAAGATTTTGGCCTTGGGAGATCGGCGGGGACCTGCGCCTGAAGCACGCGAACTATATGAAGACCTTGCCCCGATAGACAATCAAAAAACTGGTAAGGCAAACCCGGTTGGGGATAACGCGATACGTGATATGGGTGCTGGGCGACCAACCAAAAAAGATCGTCGAGACATAGATAAACTTCGCCAGAATGATTGATGAGATCTTTTCATGTCTTGCTTAGGTGGTGTTTCTCCTGATCTAAATTATCAAGCTTTTCTTGCTGACATTTTATCCAAACATGATTTGAAGTCCGTTGTGGATGTCTATCATTTTGTGCGTCAAATGCCATATGGTGGCGCAGGGGTGAGGGATCCGCGTGCCGTGTATGCGAAGAGAAGTGGAACGTGTTCTGGTAAGCACATTCTTCTCAGGGATTTATTAAATTCTCTTGGGTGTAAAGCTGATGTTCTTCAGGTTTTTCTTTATTTCAACAGAGGTATCCCTGTGCATGCAACCATGCCAACAGAGCTCCAAAATATAATTCTTAACCAAGACGTATCGGACTTTCACAATATCGTTCAATTGAATGTGGATGACTGTGCGCAACCCCTTTTGTTGGATGCGACGTGGTCAGATGCAATGAAGCCTTATGGTTTTACGGTCAATGATAATTGGTCAGGAATGGGGGATACCCAGCTTGCGGGAAACATTATTCGGACAGAAGAAATCAGTGCGGATGTTGTGGATCAAAAAGAAAAGCTCCTTTCAGGATTGAGTGAAGATGAACTTGCTTTAAGAGGGCGTTTTCTCAATCTGTTGATATCCTGGATTTCTGCCTCGATCTCTGCTTCGACCTCTGGGCGTTAAGCCCCCTTAAAACCGGGTAAGAAGAATCCCTGTGCCAATAGAAAAAGCAGCTAACCACCTGATTATACCGGCTTTTTCTTTGAGCAGGAATACGGCGATAAACATGGCGAACAGCACACTGCTTTCTCTGAGGCCGGAAACCAAGGCAATTGGTGCTTTGGTCATTGCCCAGATGGCAATCCAGTAAGACCCGAGAGAAAGAGCCCCGGCGATTAAGCCACTTTTCCATTCCGGTAATGTTTTTGTTACAGCCCCTCTCCCCCGTAAAAATAGAGCAGACACCAGCATAATGAGACTGTCGCCGGCGAATAACCACAAGGTGAAGCTAGAAGCGTTAAAGGATACGCGGGCTCCTATTCCATCCACTAACGTATAGGCGGCGGTAAAAGAGGCAGTACAAAAAGCAAAGATCAGTGCTTTCCTGGAAAGAGGTGGTGTGTTGGGGCCTTTGCTTAGCGCCATGGCCATGATTCCCATACCAATAGAGACAATGCCAACGGCATTGGTAAGTGAAAGGACTTCGCCGAGGTATAGGGCGCTAATAACAGATACGATTAACGGAGCAGTTCCACGAGCGAGCGGGTATATCTGACTTAAATCCCCTAAGGCATAAGCTTTGATCAGGAAAAACTTGTATCCGACATGTAACAGGATAGAGGCCAATAACCATGGCCAGGCATCACTGGCGATGGTTGGGAAGAAGGGGATTAAAGCGAAAGAGATTGCACCTTGAAAAAGTGAAAGTAATAGAATCGCAGAGAAGCGATCCAAACCGATCTTGATAACGGCGTTCCATCCTGCATGCATAAGTGCACCAGCCATTATGGCAAGAAAGACGGTTGTGTCCATTTGGGAAGTTGCCTTCTACGTGTTGCTTCTGGATTCACAGAAAAGGATTTTTTCTCACTATTGAAAATACGAGTTGATTAAATCGCTTGATTTGCAAAGAATAAATCGATCATTTTTCTGATCTATGTGAGAAAAACTAGTATGAATAGATCATCGTTACCGCCATTAAATGCAATTCGGGCCTTTGAAGTAACGGCCCGAAAGGGGCGTATGGTCGATGCGGCCCAAGAGCTGAATGTCACCTATGGCGCCATCAGCAAGCAGATCCGTCATCTGGAAGATGTCATGGGTGTTCGCTTGTTTGAGGGCCCGCGTAACAAGTTACAACTCACAGACGCGGGATTGAAGTTACAGCCACAGCTAACGGCTATTTTTGATCAGCTTGAAGCGAGTATTTCCAGTGTGGTTGATAGTGAAGAGGGGGCATTGGATGTCGCTTGCATTGGAACCTTCATGATGCGATGGCTCTTGCCGCGTTTACATCGGTTCTCTGCGCATTATCCCAAGATTGATGTTCGATTGAGCACGACGACGGTGATCCCTAATCTGGCAAATGCTGCATGTGATTTGGCAATTGTTGTTGGTGAAAATAACTGGCCAGCAAATGTCGATGCGACCCCCCTGTTTGCTGAGTTGGTGGGACCGGTCATGACACCTGAACTGGAAGCGCGATTTGCTATTTCCGAGACGGAAAGTCTTTTGGAGCAGGAAGGCGTGCCTTTATTACATAGCTTAACCCGGAGGTCCGCTTGGCAGGATTGGTCAAAGAGGGTTGATATTCGAGTGTCTGATACTGATAAAGGGACTGAGCTGGAACATATTTATTTTATGTTGGAAGCGGCGATGGGCGGACTGGGGGCTGCGATAGCACCTTGGGCACTGGTCAGTGAGGATATTCGCGCTGGGCGGTTGGTTGCGCCGTTTGGTTTTGTCCCCAATGGTCAGGTTTATACTGTTATCTCCCGGGATGCTCAGCGAAAAAAGAACAAAGCATTCTTGTCATGGATTAAAAGTGAAGCAATGTCTTCTCCTCTTTGGAATGATTTTGGGAATGCGTAATTCTAAATCTTACTAATTTTTTTGAACTGCAAAAAAAGATTATTCGCAGGCATGGTGTGAATGTTGTGCAAAAGTAAGCCATGATCCTGAGCAAGGTTCTTTACATCATCGAGCTGCCGAATGCCCCAGGATGAATCCCGTTTTTTTAGCCAATTATCAAACTCAATGTTAGAGAGGGCAGTTTTCACACCACTTTGAAAGAAGGGGCCATAAATGAACAAAAAACCGTTTGGTGTCAGGAATTTTGATGCACCTTGGATGAGGCCGATAGCAACTTCCCATGGGGCGATGTGAATCATATTGGCGCAGATAATAGCATCGGTTTTGTTTTGAAGTTGAATCAGTTTTCCTTCTTCTAGGCCCCAATTTTTTTGCGTAGTATCAATATGAATCGGAGGTGTGATGTTTTTCGCTCCAGATGCCATAATGTGTGCTGTTATGCTTGGGAAAAGATCGGTGTCATATTCGCTGGTTTGCCATGTTAATGTTGGCAAGCGTGATCCTATCCATGCTGCGTGCTCGCCTGTCCCGCTCGCGATCTCTAACAATGTTCCCGCTTCGGGGGCATGGCCTTTTAAAATTTCAAAGATGACTTGCCTGTTACGTTCTGTTGCTGGCGCATAACGTCTTGCGTCGGGAGCAGGTGAAGATGTTTTTGTTGTCTGAGATGTCATGTTATGAGGTCTTGAGAAGTTGTTTATGTGTTGGGCTGATACTAGATTATAGATGTACTTCGAGGTTCCTGTCTTCAAGATACTTAATGATACCGGGACTCTAAAGGCGCTACATATTCAAGATCGTGCTTTTTTATAGAGGTTTGTTACTGAACTTTGTCATAGTTGAGGAAAGTTGATTGTTTGGTCGTATAAAAGAACTATTGGGTGAAATTACTCAAAAGCCACAGGGCGCTTTGGTTAGCCACAGTGACAAAAAAGTTGCTGCAGCTGCTTTAATGGTGGAAGCCGCAGGTATGGATGATGATTTTGGCCCGGAAGAGCGAGGGAAAATTATCGAACTTATTCAAAGTCGTTTGGGTTTGAGTGCTGAAGACGGTGCGGAATTACTCTCTCTCGCAGAGGAGAAAGCAGGTAGCTCGAGTCAGCTTTTTGCCTTTACGCGGGTTATCAACGACAGTCATAGCGCTGAAGAACGTAGGGAGTTTATGGAAATGATGTGGGAGGTTGTCTATGCTGATGGCGAACTGCATCATTACGAAGCTAGTTTGATGCGGCGAATTGCCGGGTTGCTCTACGTTTCTGATCGCGATAACGGTGATGCACGTAAAAAAGCTCTTGCTCGTTTGGGCCTGAAAGGGTAAGGCCCTTTTCATAAACCCAAAAGGGAACACAGGGTAAGTCCTGTGACTGGTCAGGAGCCAAGTGGAGATTAGACGATGACATATGTCGTCCTGGAAAATTGCATTAAATGCAAATATATGGACTGCGTCGAAGTTTGCCCCGTAGATTGTTTCTACGAAGGGGAAAACATGCTCGTCATTCATCCGGATGAATGTATTGATTGCGGTGTTTGCGAGCCTGAATGTCCTGCGGAAGCGATTTTGCCTGATACCGATCCTGCTTCAGAGACTGTTATGGACCTCAACAAGAAGTGGGCAGATATCTGGCCGAATATAACGCGTATGGGCGAAAAGCCTGCTGATGCAGACGAGTGGAATGGTGTGGCGAGTAAGCTGCAAGATCATTTCAGTGAAAAGCCTGGCGATACTGGCTGATAAGATGCGTGAGCACCTGTGACAGGGGTGCTCAACGAATTTGTTAATCCGTTGCTTTGAAATCATGATTTACTTGGCGCAAGTTTTAAGCGTTTAAGACTGCAAAATCCCTCTAAAATTCGAGTTTCTTTAAATTAACCGAACTATGCTCTAATCGCGTAGCTGGCATGTGCTATGCGAATATTGAAATTTTGCTGTAAATCCTGTATAACATATCTGTGACGGATGGATTGCTGGTGCGGTGCTGGGACAAGATTTTCCTGCATCTTTAGTAAGTTTCACTTAACAACTAACTTCTTCCCCTGCCAATTTTTATAGAAAATTGTGTGGGGAAATTGCGTCCATGCGTTTCTGGTATGTTTTCATCTGCATTTTTTGCAGGTCAAGGATAGCGAAAACAAAAAACATGCCTATATGAATGTAGGGTCTGGATAAATTCAGGCTGTCAAAACGGAGAGATGAGATCTAATGGGTAAACAAGCTGAATATAGTGCCGGTGATTACGTGGTCTACCCAACCCATGGTGTTGGACGCGTGCAGGGTATCGAAACCCAAGAGATTTCTGGCGTTACGCTTGAATTGCTTATTGTGACTTTTGAACAAGACAGAATGACATTGCGTGTGCCTTTGGCGCGTGCGGAGAGTTCTGGTTTACGTAAGTTGTCTAGCCGCAAACTTATGGAAGACGCCCTTACAACTCTTAAGGGACGTTCGCGCGCAAAGCGGACAATGTGGAGCCGTCGTGCTCAGGAATATGAAGCGAAGATTAATTCCGGCGACCCGGTTTCTATTGCGGAAGTTGTCCGTGACCTTCACCGTGGTCCGGAACAACCGGAACAATCCTTTAGTGAGCGCCAGATGTATCAGGCTGCTCTGGAACGCTTGGCTCGTGAATTTGCAGCTGTTGAAGATATCGATGAAGATTCAGCAGCAGTAAAACTAGAAGAAATGCTTGCAGCAGCCTAGTTTTACGGAGAACATGTGGAAACGCGGTTCCGTTAACGCGGGGCCGCGTTTATATCTTCTTCGTTTTTAATCGTCCGTTTATCGGACAATCAGGCGAGAATATAACGCTTTTCCTTATATAAGCACTCATTCTCGCTATAGCTGTAACAGGGGTACCGTCCTTTCCATGGGGGATATGCAAAAATTTGCGATCCTGACTGCCTCGCACCGTATTTGGGCTGTAAGCGCCATTCACGGTGAGCTTGATCTGTTGCGAAACATCCATGCCGCCCTTGAAACACGATTAAAACGCGGTGATCGTGTTATCTATCTTGGTAACTTTATGGGGCATGGCACCAAGGTGAGCGAAACCTTGGATGAACTAATTTCTTTTCGCCGCTTTTTCCTTGCCAGATATCAAAATTTTCCCAGGGATATTGTCTATCTAAGAGGCTCTCAGGAAGAGATGTGGCAAAAGTTGCTTCAGCTACAGTTTGCGACAGACCCAAGAGGCGTTCTTCAGTGGATGCTGGATCAGGGTGTTGGTGCGTCACTTCAGGCCTATGGCTTTAACCCGCAAGAAGGCTTCCGCGAAGCGACAGCTGGTGCCATGCAGTTAACGCGTTGGACGAACAAGGTACGCCGGGCCATGCAGGAAAAGCCCGGGCATTACCAGATTCTTGGTCAGCTTAAGCGTGCTGCTTATCCTGATAATGGGACAACGCTCTTTGTTAATGCAGGGATTAACCCCAGCCGACCTTTGGAAACCCAAAAAGATAGCTTCTGGTGGGCAAACAAAGGTTTTCAACAGGTTAAGGGTAACTTTGGCCCCTTTACGCGGTTGTTTCGAGGTTACGACCCGGAACAGGGCGGACCTAAATATGACGAATACGCCGTTACGCTTGATGGTGGCTGTGGGTTTGGTGGTAAGTTAATTGCCGCTTGTATTGGTTTGGATGGCCAGGTTCTCGAGGTGCTGGAAAGCTAATGCGACGGGCCGACCGTTTATTTCGTTTAGTTCAAATTTTACGCCGTGGCCGCCTGGTTACAGCCGATCAACTAGCCGAAGAGTTAGAAGTTTCCACACGCACAGTTTATCGTGATATCAAAGATTTAATCGGCTCAGGTGTCCCTGTTGAGGGAGAGGCGGGTGTTGGCTATTTACTTTATGAAGGCTACGATCTGCCGCCTTTGATGTTTGATGCGGAAGAGCTTGAAGCACTTACTTTTGGTATGGCGATGGTGCAGGCTTGGGCAGACCCGAAACTGGCACTGGCCGCGACAGATGTTATCCAGAAAATTGATAGTGTCCTTCCAGATCTTTTACGTCCGAGGTTAGCAAAGCCTAGTTTGGCCGCCCATGGGGATGCTTTTCCAGAGCCTATCGTTATCGATGTTGGTGATCTACGACATGGTATTCGTAATCAGAATAAGGTCTTGATTAATTACAAGGACGGCAAGGGTGATAAAAGCCAGCGCACACTCTGGCCACTGGGATTACAACTCTATCGCGCTATATGGATGTTGGGGGCTTGGTGTGAACTCCGTCAAGGGTTTCGAGTTTTTCGCCTTGACCGTATTGAGCAGATGATTGTCCTGGAAGAACGCTTCCCCCATGAAAAGGGGAAGACGCACGACGATTTTCTAAGACATCTGGATGAAAACAGTTCCTAGGCTTCTGGGTTTTTTAACTCATAGGCCTCTGTTTCAGTTTCTCTACCTCGTAGAGCAAAAAATCCTTTTGGTGTCGTTTTCATCTTGGGATCGTTTTTGATATCGTTCCACGTCGTGGATGAAATCAATGTTTTTGCGGTTTCTGAGCTGGTTGTCAGAACATCTTTTGCAAGACTTTCTAGGCGTTGTGCGGTGTTTACCGTATCACCAATCAAAGTGTAGTTAACACGTCCTTTGGCCCCGATATTGCCGGCAACGGCAAGGCCGCTATGAATGCCTATTCGAATGTTTATAGCAGGCAGGCCCATTTCTTTTCTGTGGTTATTGTCTTCTTGCAGTGCTTTTTCAATGCGCAAAGCTGCATTACAGGCATGTTTGGCGTGATCATCCATCTGTGTCGGAGCACCCCAGAATGCCATGACTGAATCGCCAATGTATTTATCGATTGTGCCGCCTTCTTGTTCGATAATGGCACCCAACAAATCAAAGTGATGATTGAGCAAGTTAGCAAGCTCTGTCGCGGGCATTGATTCGCTCAGCGGGGTAAAGCTGACAATGTCGGTAAACATGACAGTTATTTCCCGCTCTTCGGAAATAATGCCCTCGCCATTGGTTTCCATAAGCTGTTGCACGAGCTTCTTGGGAACATAGTTCTCAAACCATTTCAGTCCGCCAAGCATCGAATTATAAGCAGTTGCTGCCGTATCCAGCTCTCTGAATATACTGCCGGGTAGGCGTTGTGTGTGAACAAGATCCAGTTGACTAACTTGTTGCGATGTTTCGGCAAGACGTTGGAGAGGAATGGCAATAAATCTACCAGAGAAAAATATGATGATGACAGTAATCAAAGCAATAACCAGAGCAGCAAAACCGGTAAGATAAAGCCGCTCGTAATAGCCCTCCAACTCACCTTCCATGAAATAGATACCTAGGGTTAAGTCTTTAAAACCATAGTCAGAAAAACTGGTGTGAAGAAAAGAAAGTTCTCCAGAGAAAGAGTCAACCGCATGGCCCTTGATGTCACCATTGCCAAGTATATCGGTGAAATCAAACAGGGGCTCATTCCATATTCGCCGGAGATTACCATCAACAACCTGATTTAGAGTTGGAAGGGGGTTCTCTGCGGATAGTCCGGAACGGCTCATATCTATCAGGGACGGATGGGCCAGGACTTTGTTGCGGTCAAGCAAGAGGTAAGTGTGGTTGCCAGTCTCTTCATCCAACTTATTAAAGTAATCGGAAAGCGAACTGATAGAAATGACGGCCCCGATCGCACCGAGGTATTTATCACCTTGGTAGATAGGATGGAATACTGAAATATAAGGCTCTCCAAGCTCCTCTACCCAGACAACGCCACCCCAATAAACTTGTCGGGTTTGACCTATATTCTGTAGCAAAGCTGCAAAGCGGTATTCATTGTCACCCCTTTCGTTGTGACTGATAAAGGATGTGGCATCCGCCCAGCCCGCCCTCACAGATGAACCATTTGTTTTTAAAAGGATCATGCCATGAACCTGAGGTGTTGCGGCAAGAGCTCCTTTGATTGTTTGAGTTATGGCTTTTTCATCATCTGGATCCAACAAACCGTGTTCAATAAGATCTGCCATATAGGTCACTTGGCGTGCGGCCGCGTTTAGGTTTTTGTCCAGATGCGAACGAATGGAGCCGAAAGTTACTTCTGTGACTTCCCTTGTTAAAGCAAAGGTATTATCCCGGGCAGTATCGAAGGAAAGCCATATAACTATAGCCAGCGCGATCATTGTCATGCTGCCAAAGCCAAAAGAGAGAGCCATGGCAATTGAAGGACGCCAATGCTTTTTGACAGTACAGTCCATCCGAGGAGAGAACTCGTTTGGAACAGGCTTGTTTATAATATCTACCAAATTCAAAGTCCTGATTATTCGGTAACGAGTTTGATTTTCTGTCCGCGGACGAGTTGACTGTTTTTGGTCAAGCCATTGAGAACAAGGAGCCGTTCTAGCTTAAAGTCTGCGAAGGGCATTCTTTTGGCGAGACTTGTCAGTGTGTCGCCGGAACGGATGGTATGAATTTTGATTCGATAGGGCTTTAGTTTAGCAACTTCGGTATTTGATAGTTTTTTGAAAGAATATGTTGTTCGTCTGAAGTCTTCCGAAAAGCGGTTTGTTTGGCTTGGATCGGTAATAAAGGTAAAGCGGTACACCTTGTTTCCGGCAAACCGAATGGCAATTAGTCTGAAGTCTTTCTTGCCGCTTTTTGTGTTGATCTGCGTGCTGCCTGTTACGGCTTCCATGCCATTGATGGTGATTTTTTCAACACCTTTAAGACTAATTTTTTTAGCCCAGACATTGGTCATGTACCTTTTTAGGCTTCCGGTGACTTCTCCTTTTGCACCGTCAAAGATGATGAGTGAATCTTCGGGGCCGACAGCAGCAACTTTTGTTTTACTGTTGATCAGGCGAAAACCTTTGGGGGCCGTAAAGGTAAGTTTGAGCTCCGGATGAGAGAACTTTTGTCCGCGAATATACCCTTGCGATGGATCATCGCCATAGAGCATGCCATCAATTTTTTTGAGATAGACATCCCGCCCGATAATCGGGTTGTTGACTGTCTTTGTTCCTGCCTGTTGGATTGCACGCTGAATACGGTCTGCTGTTCTGGGGTGAGTTTGCATGATATTGAACTGGTCGGCGCGATCAGGATCACCTGCAATTTCAGCATCCAGGCGGCTACTGGCCTGTAATTGACTTAGAAATTCTCCCATACCATTGGGGTCAAAACCACCGCGAGAGAGGTACCGGACGCCCAAAAGGTCTGCTTCGAATTCCTGATCGCGAGAGAAGCTTTTGACGGCAACAGCACCGGCTGTTCCTACTGCCTGTGCCGCCTGTCCGCTGCCTGTTAGAATACCAACACCTGCAGCCAAAATGTTTGCGGTTAAGGTTGAGCCGTATCGCTCTGCGGAATGTTTTGCTGTGACGTGGCCGATTTCATGCGCGATCACACCGGCAACTTCTGCTTCATCGTTAGCCAATGCAAGAAGCCCGCGTGTGGTGTAAACGTATCCGCCGGGTAGGGCAAAGGCGTTGACAACTGGGCTGTCCAAAAGGGTAAAGGTGAATTTTTGATCGGGTGTCTCGGATGTCTTGGCAAGGAAGTTTCCTAGACTGTTGATGTAGTTTGTTAGCGCTGGATCTTCGTCATAGGTGCCGCCAAACTCTTTGATTATTTTCACATGCTCAGTTGCACCAACCTTCTGCTCCTGCGCTGGCGTCAAGCCACCATTAAAGAAGGTCCGCCCGGTTGCCTCGGATGTTGAACAGCCAGAGAGCAGAGGACCGCTGGAAATAAGGGCGAGAGCCAGAAGGGGTGTCTTGAAACGGGAAAGAGTTGTCATCGTCATGAGTTCACGCTGTTTCTTGAAATTATACCGTTAATTCCTTTATGAGGAATTTATAAAGGAATTATGTCTTTTCTTCGACTTCTAATCCACATTCTTTCCATGCGCTAAAGCCGCCTTTCATATGGCTGACCTTTGGTATCCCCATGTCTTGAAGGGTTTTTGCTGCAAGGGCAGATCGCCATCCTGATGCACAGTGTAAAATAAACTGATGATCAGGCGAAAGGGCAGGTTTGTAATAGGGGCTATCAGGGGCAATCCAGAATTCAAGCATGCCACGGGGACAGTGGTAGCTGCCCGGGATCATGCCCTCGCGCTGTAGTTCCCGGATATCTCTGATATCAAGCAGAATAACATCGTTTTGTGGCAGGAGTGCTTTTATTTCAACAGGGTCGAGTTCTGTTATTTCTGCTTTTGCTCTATCCAATAGCTTCTGCAAGCTTATTTCTGTGGGGGCTGTTTTCGCTGTATTATTGTCGGGCATCTGTGTCAGGTCCTGAATAGTTACATTACTCTGTCGATAGGAATTCTAACTGTTCCGGCGTATAGAGAGATATCATAGGTCCGTTTTCCCAGAACAGCCAGCCCCGTATTCGTACCCTTTTGCCAACCATCTCCAGCAGGTTTTTGCCTTTGTTGACAAAGGATGTGCGATGGTTTTTCTCCAGCTTTATCGTGAAGTCCTTCCGCCAGTCCTGCCCAAAGTTTAAATAGACTGTACCGCGCACTTCGGCTGTTTTCTGGATCGTGCCTTCAATAATCTGAAAACGATCGGTTTTGGTGTTGAGATTGTCCGTTTTTAAAACCTGAAAAGCCTTCAGGTGCCATATTCCCTTTTGAGCTACCCGGGCCTGATCTTCGATGCGGAGCATTTCTTTCAGATCTGTGGGGTGTGCTGTTGTCGTGATCACCCTGCCATAGCCCTGTTGCAGAATTCCTTTTTGTATCCAATTGCTTTCTTTGTTTTTTACCTGTGCCAACAACCGATCATTTCTGTCGAGATTCAGGGTGTTGCTGGCGATGTAGATCTGTTGTTGATCGAGTGTTGTCGCTAGATAACTTGTGAGCTGTTCAACAACGGGGCACACAACCGCTAATCGTTCACAGTCCTGCTGTGTCGGTAAAAGCAGGCCAGCCAGTTTGATGGTCGTATCATCAGCAAGTCTTAGGTGGTGGGCTGTTGTAATTGCCGTGACCTTAACTCGTTTGTCAAAGGCTGGCTCGAAAGAGGGGGGTGTTTCTTGTGCTGAAACGGGTTCACCGAATGAAAGCCAGCCGTATAAAGGCAAGGAAAGTAAAAATAATCTGGGGATGGAGGCTTTTAATGTGGGCATAGTCTCGTCATAGTAGGGTAGCAATAATATTTCAACCTTTAATGGTATTTCGAGCTGCATTATGAACCCAAAAGATCTGTATCCTGAAATCGAACCTTATGACATGGGCTTTCTCTCTGTGGGGGATGGGCACGAGATCTATTGGGAGGTCTCTGGCAACCCTCAAGGCAAACCGGTGCTGTTTGTCCATGGTGGTCCGGGCGCTGGCACCGGGGCAGCGCATCGTCGATTTTTTGATCCTGCGCACTATCGCATTGTTTTGTTTGATCAGCGTGGCTGTGGAAAATCCTTGCCGCTGGGATCACTCGAAAATAACGATACGCCTCATCTGATTGCCGATATGGAACTTCTGCGCGAGAAACTGGCCATTGAAAGCTGGATTGTTTTTGGCGGATCATGGGGATCAACATTGTCATTGGCCTATGCACAGGCGCATCCCGAGCGCACAGATGCATTGGTTGTGCGTGGTATTTTCCTGTCTCGCCCCAAAGAGTTGGATTGGTATTTGAGCGAACAGGGTGTCGGGTCGATTTTTCCGGAAGCATATGAAGACTTTGTCTCTCTGTTAAGCGAAGAAGAGCGTGAAAATATTCTTGGGTCTTATTATAAACGTCTGACAGATCCCGATCCGTCGATCCATTTGCCCGCTGCCAAGTCGTGGAGCAGTTACGAAGCCAGTTGCGTGACACTTTTGCCCAACCCGGAAATTGTCAAAGCTTCTCTGGATGATCAGCGCGCGCTCCCGGTTGGTCGCCTGATCGCACACTATTTTGTCAATGGATGCTTTTTACCCGAAGGCGGTTTGCTGGGCGGGATTGATCGCATCAGAAATATTCCAGCGGTTATTGTTCATGGCCGCTATGATATCGTCTGTCCTGCATCAACGGCTTATGATCTGCACAAAGCCTGGCCCGAAGCGGAATTTAAATTTATTGATGATGCCGGGCATTCTGCCTTTGAGCCGGGGATCACCAAGGCATTGGTTGACGCCATGAATAAATTCCGCGCGCTTGGCTGATGAGTTTGCTTGATTCGGTTCGATGGATTTTCACCCTGTGATTTCGTATCTGGCGGCGTACTTGTCTCGATAAATTGACGGTTACATGATCTGTGCGCGTGCTAGTGAAGCTTTTGCGTGCAGACTGTTTTGGCGATGTAATCATGACGGGATGGGATGCGTTCGCGCCAATCGTGGCGATGAAAAGGCACGTCTGGATTAAGACACAGCGTGCTCTATTCTTTCTGTTCAAATCGCCATCTGTGAATCGCAGATTTACGGTGTTTCTCGTTACATCGGTAATAATTTAGAGTCTGAAATGTGAGGAGATAAAGGCAATAAGATCCTGTTTAAGTCACAGATATATCTAGCTTTTCTCACAACATTTTTTTGCTGGTTCAGTCCATGGTTTGCACTCTTGAAAACCGAAAGGACAAACTTATGGCGAAACCGAGTGATCTCGAACAATATCAACTTGAACTTATAAATCGTGCCCGTCTCGACCCCGAAGCCGAAGCGGCGAGGCTGGGTATTGACCTTAATCAGGGGCTACCACCGGGGCAGATTTCTGGTGATAGCAAACAGCCGCTGGCATTTAATGAGCAGCTGATTGATGCCGGGCGAGAGCATTCAGACTGGATGCTCAATACCAACACCTTCAGCCATACCGGAAGCGGCGGTAGTGATCCGGGGCAACGCATGCGCGCCGCAGGGTATAGCACCCGCAATTGGGGTGAGAATATCGCCTGGCAAGGATCAACAGGCGAGCTTGACAAGCCAGCAACAACCCTGAGCGAACACGAAGGGCTGTTTAAAAGCTCTGGTCACCGTACCAATTTGATGAGCGACAACTTCACCGAAGTTGGCCTGGGTGTGCGCGAAGGCGATTTCACTGCGCGTAATGGTGTTTCTTATAACGCTTTGATGACCACCCAGAATTTTTCTGATCAGGGCGGCGATAAATTTCTGACCGGCGTTGCCTATAAAGACAGTGATGGTGACGGCTTCTATTCCGTTGGTGAAGGCCGTGGCGACATTACGGTTAGCACAACGCCTGTCGCAGGTGGTGAGGCCCAAAACACTCAAACTTATGAAAGCGGCGGTTATCAGAAACAACTTGCCGATGGAGATTATAACGTTCGTTTCTCTGGTGGCGACCTGTCCAAGTCTGTTGCCGTAGCTGTTGCGCTGGCGGGGGAAAATGCCAAGGTTGATCTGGTCGGCGATGATGTTGTGCAAACATCGGTTAGCGCGACTGCGGGTGAAAATCTGATCGGAATTAATCTGCTGGGTCTTGATAACATCAATGCTACAGGAAACGAGCTGGATAATGTTCTTCAGGGCAACAAGGGCAACAATGTGCTTTCTGGCGCTGCGGGGGCAGATACCCTGAACGGTGGGGCAGGTGACGATACGCTCAAAGGCGGTGAGGGTAATGACACTGCGGTATACGACGGTAATGCCAGCGATTATGAAATCACGGAAACCGAAGACGGTCACCAAATTCGCGATCTTCGTGGTAAGGAAGGCACGGACAAGCTGATCAATGTTGAAGCTGTGAAGTTCAACGACCAGACCGTCCAGCTTTCCAATACTCAGCCTACTCCTACGCCGGAACCAACTCCTGAGCCAACGCCGGAACCAACTCCTGAGCCAACGCCGGAACCAACTCCTGAGCCAACACCGGAACCAACTCCTGAGCCAACACCGGAACCAACTCCTGAGCCAACACCGGAACCAACTCCTGAGCCAACACCGGAACCTACTCCTGAGCCAACACCGGAACCAACTCCTGAGCCGACGCCGGAACCTACTCCTGAGCCAACGCCGGAACCAACTCCTGAGCCGACACCGGAACCAACTCCTGAGCCAACGCCTGAGCCGACACCGGAACCAACTCCCGAGCCAACGCCGGAACCAACTCCCGAGCCGACACCGGAACCAACTCCCGAGCCGACACCGGAACCAACTCCTGAGCCAACACCGGAACCAACTCCCGAGCCAACGCCGGAACCCACACCAGAGCCAACACCAGAACCCACACCAGAACCAAGCCCGGTTACAGGTACCCGCGGTAATGACTATCTGATGGGTGAAGATGGTAATGACACCATCACTGGCCTGCGTGGTCAGGATATCCTCTGGGGACGTGGCGGTGATGACGATCTGTCTGGTGGCAGAGGTCGTGACTTCCTCTTTGGCGATGAAGGCAATGATACGCTGGATGGCGGTCGTGGTCTTGATCTGCTGATTGGTGGTGAAGGTGATGACATTCTCATCGGCGGCGATGGCACCGACTATCTGCTGGGCGGCGCGGGTGCAGATACCTTTATGGTGACTTCTGACCGCGGTGTTGACTATATCTTTGACTTCAATGCGGACGAAGGCGATGTGATCAATGTTGCTGATCTCTTAGGCGATGTTGGCTACGAAGCAGGTGTTGAGGGTGATCCTCTTGAAAACTACCTGCGTGTCGATGGTAATAACCTGTTAGTCAACAATGGTGATGGCCCATCCTGTGGCGCAGACAGCGGTTGGGACCGCGTTGCAACCGCTGACTTTGGTGGTCAGAGCCTGCAGGATCTGTTGGATAACAACAGCATCATCACTGAAACAACAACTGTCTAAACGTGATCCCAAACTTGATTGTGTAATGATCTAAAAAACATAGCGATTTCAATTTCCTTCTACGCCTTGTTTTATGGTGGACCGCAAAGCGGGAAGTGTAACTTCACTACACAAGCAAATCAGCACCGCCAGGGGATGGTGAAGTGAGTAGGAAAAGCAATATGAGATCGCTATAGGGAAACTCCCAAAGGCACCCTGTCAGTAATGTGCCTTAACTCCCGACCCCGGTAGCCCAAAACTGCCGGGGTTCTTTTTATGGCTGCGCAAAAGGTGTGTTGCCTGTCATCAGATAGCACCTGAAAATGACAAAGAAGCCTGCATGGCCCCCTTGGCAGAAAAGAAACTCTCAACTATAAAAACACCCAGTGGTCCCGTAGCTCAGCAGGATAGAGCATCAGATTCCTAATCTGAGGGTCGCGCGTTCGAATCGCGCCGGGATCACCATTAAACTTATTTTTCTTTAAAACTTAAGTGCTTCTTGGATCTCATCTCTTGATTTCAAGATAGACCATGTCGTTAAAGCAGAAAGTGCATTAGTTTGTGCTGGATTAAGAGCTATTAATTGAAGACGCCGCTCTAAAAAAGTTCCATAATGTGGGAAATTTTTGAAATCTCTTTTGCCATTCACAAGGTCGCGATATTGTGTTGACGTGAAGCCAGATTTTCTAACTTCTTCTATCCAAGACTGTGCTCTGTCTAGATAATTCCAACATATCGTCGGCTTGTATTCTTCGTCATGTTTGATGTTATATACAGCATTGCTCTTTACTTTATATACTTTGCAGTAAGTTAGTGGAGCGCCTTTCGCCCGGTCTGCATTGAAAGCTTTGTAAATATTTTCAAGCTCTTCTTCACCGTTCTCAAAAACAACATTAAAAGGTTTCGCTTCGATTGGTCGGAACATTGCGATTAAGTCGTCAACGAGGACTTCGCCATATATTTCCTTTGTTCGGGGTGTATTTAATCTATCTTTTAGGAAGTTATTTGTTGGGCATAAATTATCAAATTCGCTTTTGTCCTCTATGTTGAGGCATTCATAAGGATTGAAAGGTTGAGGAGTGTTGATAAAGACCATTATTTTATCAACTTTACGGGCAAGCAGTGGCATTATACCTAAGTTGTCGAGATGTCCTCCATCGCCAAAGGTATATTCGTATGCCTTTGTAGGATCCTTATCCCCATCAGAGTCCGTATATTTCAAATCTGACAAACTTGACGAGATTGGCCAGTGTCGTAGTTCTGGGAAGCCTAAATCAAGTAAGCCCAATCCCGCCAACGTTTCTTGCGGTGCAGCACCGCTGATGCCAGCCATATCGGATAAGGTGAACTTGTATCGTGATTTTGATATATCAACGTTTACATATGGATCTGATGGATCTGATGGATCTGATTTTCGAGGCCTTTTTGAATCAAATGCAAATGAATCAATATAACCACCGCCGATATATCGGTGATGTGGTTCGATTTCAAGTTCAGGTTCAGGGTCTGGTTGATAAGGTCTTTTTTCAGGTATGCTCTTCTTTTTATTGTCAATTATGAAGCGTTCTTTAGGGCTTAACCCTCGTTCCCCATAAATTTTGTATTCAGCATCTTCCCCTTTCAATTTGTTGGATGACTTTATTAATCCTACTGTAATTCTCGCTTGAGAGGGGATGCCACTGTATAGAGGGGTCATCTCTACGTGATATATGTCATCTTTTAATTGGTCGTCGCGGGAAAATAATGTTCCCCCTACGATTAGATAAGGGCGATTATCTCGCTCGACAGTTATGAAGTCGTTTTCTGATAATTTCTCTTCTTCATTTCGTTCGATGATTTGATCTCGGCTGTCCGTATTCCACGTAAAAAATTTTGAACGATCATCTAAATCAAACTTACTTAAAAATATTCGACCAATTGTGCTACTGTAAGTCTCGTCACCACGGAGACTTAGTGCTTCGAATAAATAATAAGGAGCTATCATATTACTTGGTATGGTTGAAGCCATCATCCCATTGGGTTCGGCTTCTTTGCTTAACCATTCATCATTTAGTTGATCGGGTTTTAAATAGGCTCCTAAGAACTTATTATCTTCTTCATCATCATCTATCAATGAATGTTTAGGCAAGAAAGTATAAGGAATTGCTGTCCAAGACCCCCCCGAAACGGCTGCAATATAATCTACCTGCTTTATCCAACCTAGTTTGTGGAGAGCTCTTAGTTGGCCAATAGTTGCTGTTGCTGCTCTCGTTCCCCCTCCAGAAAAAGCAATGCCGACCGTTGTTTTGGATGATATTTTGGATCGCAATCCATCTTTATAATGCACTTCAGGATAATGCACTTCAGGGTATTGGGTGGGTTTAATATCAGATGTTTCCCAAACCTTTACAGTCAAATCTTCTAATCGTGACTCTGTGCACGCTCCAAGGATTAGTGTCGAGATTGTATATAGGATAGTACGGACAGGTCTTTTATGTTTAATATGTGGCATTATTGGCCCTATTAGTTCGTAATAATATACAAATTAACTAGGTGTGAATTTTGAAAGCCGATAGAAAACGGTAGACTCTCTATTGTAAAAAAAATTCCTAGCGTACAGTCTGTCAGCTATTCGGTATCTTCACCTAACCTGCGGCAAGAATTCTCAAGAAGTTGATCCCAAAATTTCCAATATTCTGAGGAGATAGTTAGGTTTGAGTTTTGGCGAGGGGCTTCATGGATTTTTTGTAAGAAATTGCGCATCTTTCAAATGTGCAGGGCAAAAATTATTAAGAATTACAACTTTACCTAAACCATTTCTCAGATGTTTCAGCGTGCTTTTTTTGCTCCCCTTTAGATCAATTTGTTTGTTTTTTTATGATCAGTATAAACATATTTTTAAAACTTAATCACCCGTAAAAAAATAATTATTATACTGTTATTCTCTGTATGCGAGTGGTGAGGGTTGCTTTTGGAGAGGTATTTTTCTACTGATTTGAGGATAAAACTCTAAATTTTTATAAATAAACTGAGAAGGTGAGAATATTTGAATTACTTCGATTGAGCCATAATGTTTAATGCGTCAATTTATCTGCATTATTATTTTGGAAACTGTTTAACGTTTCTAATTTAGTGAATTTCTATGATAGCTTGCCTTAATGTTACCTCTCTTCCCCACCAAACACCTTATCCAGAACAAACAGACTAAGTGCCACCGAAGGGCCGATCAAAACGGCGAATAGCACGGTGCCGAGGCCGACGACACCGCCGAGGGACCAGCCGGCGATTACGGCGGTTAGCTCTATACCGCTTCTGATCCATGCGATGGGAAGGTTGGTTTGTTGCTGTAACCCGGTCATCAGGCCGTCTCTTGGCCCCGGTCCTAAATTGGCGATCAGGTAAATACCGCTGCCCAACCCTGTTACCAGAATGCCCAGAAGGGTGAGCAAGATTTGGAATATATAGGCATCAGGTGTCGGAATGTAGGGCAGGGCGAATTCCAGCACGAGGGCGATAATAATGGCGTTCAGGATGGTACCGATACCCGGCACCTGTTTGAGTGGCCACCAGAGGATCAGCACGGTTATACTGACGATAAAGGTTGATAGACCGATGCTCCAGCCCGCCTGTTGACTGACGCCCTGTGCAAGGACTGTCCAGGGGCTTACGCCTGTTCCCGCCGCGATCAGAAGGGCTTCGCCAAGGCCAAATATTATCAGGCCGACAACCAACAAGATTACGGTGATAAGGTCAGGCCGCAAATTCAATGGCTTTGGCGAACTCCATGACAGGGTGGGGACACCCTTGACAGAAAGGAACGAGAGGCGGGGAAAGATTTTCATAAGAGTTTTAGTACCACAAATTACGCATATAGAGGTTTTGCATCACAGTTCCCTTTATCATAGGCCGCGCATAAAGGGAGAACGGCGCAAGTGGGTTTGCTCTTTAGCCGCAGTAATAATATCCAACAGTTTGTTCCGGTCCTTGGGCAGATTGCCCGCCAGTGGCAAACAGTTCGATGCATGGTTAGAACGGAAAATAACTGGCTTTGGCGGGTCCAGAAGCTTGAGTAGCTGTTCCTGTTCCTGAAGGATGGCATCATCATCTTGAAATTCAAACCCGGCTTCCTGCTCTGCCATGAACTCATCGATGGCGCCTTCATCGAGGGTGAGTTGCAAGGTTGAGAGATAGGTCGGCGGATGCTCGTTGATCAGTTGTGCCGTACTCGCAATATGATCTTTCCAGCCCGCCTGTCCTGCAAGCCCGAGGATCACCGTGGCGGATACTTTCAAGCCAGCCGCGGTGGCATTATCCAATGCCATGCCATGGGTCTTGTGCGAGGCACCTTTGATCACACGCTTGAGGACCTGTGTCGAGCCTGATTCGATGCCCATATATACGAGACTGAGTTTCATCGCTTTAAGCTCGCGTAACTCATCAACAGATTTGTCGATCAGGTTTTTCGGCGTGGCATAGGCCGATACCCTTGTCAGTTCGGGGAATGTTTCGTGGAGCTTGTTTAAGATCGCGCGCAGATTATCCATCGACAGGGTGAGTGCATCACCATCAGCAAGGAAGACACGGCTTGCCGTGGGCCATTCTTGCGCCGCTTGATCAATATCTGCGAAGACCTGGTCCAGCGGTCTTGCCCGGTATGTTTTGGTCTTGTACATGGAACAAAAGGTACAGTAATTCGCAGAGCACCCAAGCGTTGCCTGTATGATCAGGTTGTTCCCTTCACTCGGAGGGCGATAGAGCGGCATATCGTAATAGATGGTTCTTCCTCCAAGGTGTGGGCGTTAAAGGTCGATTTCATAGTTGGACAGGTGATGTACTGTAAATTCACCCGACAAACTCATACGTATGGGGTGTTTAGTCAAGTTTGTTGATGTTTGATGGGCATAGGAGAAAGCTTTTGTGTGATGGCTCCAAATTTATGCTAAATCGAAAGGATGCAGTATTACCCCTGTAAATAAGGTGGCTGTGATATTATATTGAGCTGTGCTTGGATATTCAGCTGTGGTTGGCTGATTTAAATGAGTTACAGTTAAGCGATGAATGATACTTCCAGATCGTCCAGAAATTCACCTGATAGCAATTCTAAAGTGTTTATTACGACATCGGTCGATAAGCTATACCGCTCTGATGCTTTTCAACAAGGCTACGAGGATTATCGTCGTGGCTTGCCGTTTGATTATCCCAAACGCTGTAAAGGCCCAAACCCCAGTCGTAAAAGTGCTGAGCTTGCATATGAAACAGGTCGGCAATTTGCGGCTTGGCTGGGGCCAAATTTTTACCGGTCCAACCTGATTTGCCTGCGATCCAAGTTTTCCGAGGCGATAGAGTCCAAAAGTATTGTTTTATAGCGATATCAATCTGCAGGACTTACGTGGAAGCTTTCCCTTGTATGCTATAGAGCATCACCATATTTACCTGCTCACCATCTGGCGACAGGGGAACAAAAATTGTTTCATCCCGGACCATGACATCGTTTGAATTTGGTATATCCGAATTGTCATAGGCGATGCCCTTGGTATCAATGACATGGCCGTAATTGCCCCAAGTATCTTCCCATGTATTTGCATGAAAATTATCCTTCACAGCCTCACCTGTCGGGTCTTTCCCCCGGACAGCGACTTCTTTTGTCCCGACGAGGCGATAAGTGAGTTCTTTGTTTTTGCTATTCACATCGACCAGCGTGATTCCGGGTAAAAATTCAACCATCTCGATTGGGTCGAAATCACTTCGGGCGGGAATGGTGTTGTCTTTGCATTTAGATTTCCACATTTCATAGAATGCGGCAATCCGTTGATCACATTGTTCGAGAAAACTCTCATCAAAAACCCGGGCGTTAAATTTCATAGGTTTTGTCATTCAAAAGTGCTTTCAAAAATGTACTTAAAGTGATGAGAGAGGGGATTAAATTTTAGATGCCCTGGAAAGATAGGTTTAAAAAGGTTGATAATATATATTCTATAAAACCGAAACCGTTTTGTGAAAGCCGAAGGTCAGGTTTTAGATTTATAGGTGTCTCGGGTTATTCATGATTTATTCCGGGCATAGCAAGCGGATGCCTTACTTGGAAGGTTCTCTCTGGATGCTGTAAAGCATAACCATGTTCACGTTCTTCCCATCTGGGGCTAAGGGAACAAATATCGTTTCATCGCCAACTATAATACCGTTCGCATTTGGCATATCCAGATCATCGAAGACTATGCCTAGATTATTGATGGCATGACTATAATTTTCCCAAGTATCTTCCCAGGTTGTTGCGTGGAAATGTTCCTGCACACTATCACCAGTGGGATCTTTGCCGCGAACGGCGACTTCGTTTGTGCCGACCAGTCTATACATCAGGCTTTGAGTATCTTTGTCGACATCAACCAGAGTTATGCCAGGCAAAAACTCAACCATCTCAATTGGGTCAAAATCAGCTCGGGAGGGGATGGTGTCATCTTTGCACTTTGATTTCCACATTTGATAGAATGCAGCAATTCGCACATCACATCGATCTAAAAAACTCTCGTCAAAACCCCGAGTATAAAACTTTATAGGCTTTGCCATTAAAAACTACTCTCAAACATTAAGCCAAAGGATGGCGGACAAATATCAAACCAAAGTGTAATGGGGGTAAGTTGTCATTCCCGACCAAGAGCATGGTGGAAAGAAGTTAAATATATATTCAGAAACCAATTTTTTTTGAGGAATGCTGATTAACAGTTGATGCACTCTTCACTTCACGCTTTGATGGGGGCCAGAAATTTAAGACCATAAACACGTAACGGTCAGATAATATTGGTGGTTGTTAGGCAATGGATGAAGAACTCAAAACAGCAGAAGCCCTAATCAATAAGGGAATTGAATTTGGGGTGGCTTATGGTTTCCAGATACTAGGGGCCATTATTGTTCTTATCATCGGCTTGAAAATTGCGGGCTGGATCGGTGGTAAGGTTACAGGACTTTGTTTGCGCAAAGAGTTTGATCAGACATTGTCGGGTTTTATCGGCAATATTGTCAAAGTTGTCCTGGTTGCTTTTGTAATCATTATTACCCTCGGCAATTTCGGGATCAGTACGGCACCGTTGATTGCGTTGGCGGGTGCTGGCGCTTTTGGTGCTACCTTGGCGATACAGGGACCTTTGTCCAACTATGGCGCAGGGCTTTCTATTATCCTCACGCGGCCTTTTACCATTGGCGATACCATTATCGTCAAAGGGGGCAGCGGTGTCGTGCATGAAGTCAAGCTGGCCTATACTCAATTGATCGGGGAAGACAAGGAGCTCATTACGATCCCGAACAAGCGGATTGTCGGCGAAGTCATTACCAATTCTCACCGCAACCGGATTGTAGAAACACGCATTCCTCTTGCCGGTTCTGTGGATGCAGATCGCGCGATTGAGGTGTTGCGAAATGTTTTAGAGAAGGATGATCTGGTTCCGAGTGAGCCGCGGGCACAGATCGGTGTGCATGACTTCACTTATGGTGGTGTTGTCATTGGCCTGCGCTATTGGGTGCCCAGCCAGTGTTATTATCAAGAACGGTACCGGGTAAACACAGCCTTGTTGAGCGCGCTTAAGACTGAAAAGATAGAGTTACTTTCTGGCGGGACTGCGATTGCCGTGAGCGATACCACAGCTGACTTTGAAGAGATGTATTAAACCAAATCCCAGTGACTTTCTGGGGCACCTTTCCTGGGTTATCTAGCTCTTGGTTGAAGGCTGCGTATCAGAATCAGATAGCTGGTCGATCTTGTTTTCCAGGACATCAAAACGGTTGATAAGAGTCTGGAGATCATCATGTGTGATGTTTGCCATTTCTGTTATCTTTTCGTCGGTGTCGCTTTCGTGTGATGTCTGCATGGCATCAACAATAATACCGATAAAGAGATTCAAGACTGCAAAGCTGGTTATGATGATAAAGGGAATAAAGAAAATCCAGGAATGGGGGAAAATTTCCATTGTTGGACGAACAATCCCCATGGACCAGCTTTCCAACGTCATAATCTGAAAGAGGGTATAAGCCGAGGATGAAACCGACCCGAACCATTCCTGCATGTTGGGATCGGGGTGTTGGCCAAAAAGCTTGGTGGTCAGAACTGCGGCCACGTAAAAGACGATGGAAAGCACGCCTACGACAGAAAGCATACCGGGAATAGAAGCAACGATTGCCCCGATGACCCGACGCATCTGCGGAATTACGGAAATCAACCTCAAAACACGCAGAATACGCAAGGCACGCAAGACTGCCAAAGCACCACTGGCTGGAACCCAAGCGATTGTGACAATGAGCAGATCAAAAATATTCCAACCAGACTTAAAGAAGCCTAATCGATAGGTGTAAAATTTTAAAGCGAGCTCCAGAGAAAAAATAACCAAGATAATCTTATCGACCCAATGGAGAAGTTCTGTCTGGAAAGGTGTTAGGCTGGAGTTGGTTTCTAGTCCTAATGTGACGGCATTGATCAAAATGAGAATGGTGATTACCCAAGTAAAGGTGTTGCCTTCTAAAACCACACGCAACGCTTTATTGGGAAGACTATTACTAGTCAACTCTTTTGAGGAGCTAATTGTTGCCTGGTCTTGAGTCGCTTTTTCCATCGTCATACTGATATCGTGCTTACCTTGTTATTACGCAATTTTCATTGTTTTCATTTCTGAGGCTCATTAATTAACGCAGGAAACCTATTGGTCAAGAGGGACATACTGAAAAGAATTCTTTAGCGAGGGAAAAGGTAATCGGGTATTCAGTTCCCATATTTTCAAACAGGGGCATGTTTTTTTGACCAAAATGTGTTAGGAGAAGGTGCAATAAGAAAAATAACACTATAATTACATATGATTGAAATCATTGTTTCATAAGAAATAGCACTCCACCATAGATTATAAGATCTGTCAGATCCATTGGTGCAAAAGGGCAGTGGGGGTAGTTTCGGTAATGTTAGCGTTCGGTAACCCCGAAGAGGAGCTCGGGGTAGAGTTTGAGGTTGAAGAATTTGTTCTTGGTCGGGGGACTGGTGATCAAAGCTATGTTATGCGTACGCTTGCGCCACGCTTTGTTGCCAAGGTTTATTCCGATAAAAACGCTCGTGCTAATGTAGGTCAAAATTCCAGCTCAAATTCCAGCTCAAATTCCAGCTCAAATTCCAGTGAAAACACCAAGAAAAACGAAACCAGGATTTCTGATGTTGTCTGGTGGGATGCCGAACCTTCCGCTAAAGAGATCGATGATTTACTTTCAAAAGCTTTGGTTTCAGTTCTGGAAATTGAAAAACAACAAAAGAATGAAATAAAGCAAAAGGTTAGGGATGCTCTAATTTTGGCGGAAGAGCGTTTTGATATCGAACGCCATAACTTCCGTGATATTGGGGAGCGCCTGGAAGCGCAGGCTGAAGAACTGGCGGTTATTGCCGAAGAGCAGCAACTGAATATTCAAAAGAGAATAGAAGCTGAAAACGCTTTACGTTTGTCCGAAGAACGCCTTCACGTCCAGGTTTCCGAGTTGATCGATAGTGAAGAACGGATGGCAACGCAGGCCCAGGAAATGGTTTGGCTTGCCGAGGATTTACAAGCCGCAGAACAGAAGATGAAGTTTCTGGCCAACCACGACGCGCTGACGTTGTTGCCAAGCCGCCGCCTTTGTTTGAAATACCTCAAGGATATTCTTGCAGAAGACAGAACTGCTGGCGAGAAAACGGCGGTCTTCTTTATAGATCTTGATGGTTTTAAAGCGATTAACGACACTCTGGGCCATGAAGCAGGGGATGCCATTCTGGTCGGGGTCGCTGATCGCATTCGCGCTATTTTAGCTCCTGAAGATATGGCTGCGCGTATAGGCGGAGATGAATTTATTATTCTGTTAAAGGAAGTGACCAGTCGGGATGGGGTTAAAGAGCTTGCCGAAACCTTGATAGAGCAGCTGAATGTTCCTTTTGTTCTTGATGATACAGAAGCCAGAGTTGGTGCTTCTATCGGGATTGCCTTCTCACTTGATGACGGAACAACGCCAGAACAGCTCTTGAACTGTGCTGATCAATCCATGTATGCAATTAAGAAAAAGGGTAAGAATAACTTTGGGTTTTTCTCTGATCTTTAAAATATCTGTAAAGATCAGTGCCAGGTCTTAAGTGCTTTTTATTAATTCAATTCAACGTAGATCAAGTAAACAAACAGGCTCCGCTTTTTGAGTGGAGCCTGTTTGTTTAAGTTTTTTTGCTGGAAATTACACCCCTAGAAGGTACCTCCCCGAAAATTAACTCTCTCGTACTGTGGACAGGAAGCTTTGGACTTCGGTACGCAGGTTCTCGGCCATGGACTGCATTTCACGAGATGATTGCAGAAGATTGTTTGCTTCAGCGCTGACTTGTGAAGATGCTTTGGTAACAACTTCAACATTGCTTGATACCTCTTGCGTACCTGCGGCGGCTTTCTGCACCGAGTTTGAAATTTCTTGCGTTGCGGCCCCTTGTTCTTCAATCGCAGCTGCAATTGCGTTGGCAAATTCGTTCATGCGTTCGATCGTTGAGCTGATGTTGGTGATTTCTTGCACCGATTGGCTACTTGCCCCCTGAATGCCATCAACCTGCGTCTGGATGTCTCCAGTTGCTTGATCGGTTTGGTTTGCGAGTGTTTTAACTTCAGAGGCAACAACGGCAAAACCTTTGCCAGCATCTCCTGCTCTTGCTGCTTCAATTGTTGCATTAAGAGCCAACAGGTTGGTTTGACCCGCAACATCTGAAATCAACTTCACAACTTCGCCAATACGTTGGGCGGCACCAGCAAGCTCTGTAACTGTTCCATTGGTTCGGTTAACGCCATCGACGGCTTCTGCCGTTACTTGAATAGATTGGGTAACCTGGACGCCAATTTCTCGGATGGCAGCAGAAAGTTCTTCTGTTGCTGCGGCCACGGTTTGCACGTTTTGACTGGTTTCAATGGCGGCGTTTGAAACGGCTTGGGTTCGTACATTGGACTCTTCGGCACTCGCCGTTAGCTGGCTGGCAACGTCCTGGGTATTGCTGGATGCCTGAACAACGGTTTCAACAATGGACAGGACAGACTGTTCAAATGAATCTGCCATTTTGTTCAGGGTTTCCCGGCGGTCACGCGCATGCCGTTCGGTTGATTCTTTGTTTTCTTGTGCTAAGCGTCCCATTTCTATGGCGTTGGTTTTGAAAACATTAACTGCAGCTGCCATTGAACCGATTTCGTCTTTTCGTTCTTGCCCGGGAATGTTGACATCAAGGTTACCACTGGCAAGGTTTGTCATTGAATCTGTCATCGCAATAACAGGCTTTGATACCCACAATCTGACGAGAACACCAAGGAGACCCATGATAGCAAGCACAGCAATAGCGGCTGTGATGATCGACGTTAACCTGAAATTGGAAAGCTCTTCAAAGGCAGCATTTCTGTCAATTGCTAATCCAAGATACCAATTCACGCTTGGGAGCCCTTCAACTTTAAAGAATGCGAAAATTTGATCTGAAGAACCTTCGGCAAAGTTTTGCATTTCTGTGGAAAGTACTGGTGTTTCTTCGGGATAAACTTCTCCAACTGGTTTTAGTGTCCATTGTTTATCCGGGTGTATTAGAACTGTGCCCTGATCGTTAATCAGAAAAGCATACCCAATACCGCCAAGATCAACACTTCGAATTAAATCTACTATGGTCGTTATTTCAATGTCCCCTCCAGCAACACCTAATAAGGCACTGTTATCTTGTACGGGGCTAGCCATAGTTACAATAAGATTACCGCTGAAAGCATCGACATATGGTTCTGTTAGAAAGCTGGCTTGAGTTTGCTTTGTACCTATATACCAAGGTCGTTTTCTGGGGTCGTAATCTTCGGGTAGAGGGTCATCGGGAAACAAAGTCATATCTCCCTCGTTGTTACCAAAATATGTAGATAAGAAAGCGGTTTTTAGTATTTCCTTATTAATCGTTTCCCAAGCGGTCTCATTTGTCGGTGATGATTGAATGTTTTCGGCTATGTTTTCGATAAGAAGTTGTCGTCCGCTCATCCAGTTGGAAATACCATTTGTTGCTAAATGACCTGTTTCAATCACTTTTGATTTCAATGATGAGCGAATTTCATTACTTTGATGAATATCAAAATAAAGAATAAAAGCGGAAAAAGTGACAACAACAATCAAGGCTGCTGCTGCTAAAATTCTGCTTCCTATATTAAAAGACATAGCTCCAGTCTCCTTTTGATCAATTTTTATTGACCTTTGTTTAATGACCCGGACCTATTATTTCTTGAATGTATAAAAAAAGTGATAAAATTTTAAAATTTATAAAGGAATACTTTCCTATGGAAAATGCAAATCTGTGTAATTTATTTGCTCAGGAGGATAGGAGCTGTGACTTTATGGTTCATAGTCCTTGTGCAAAATTCTCTCTTTCAGTTGAAAACGGGGCGGAGTACTCTTTTGGTGTTATGCTTATTTGATCTCAATATAATCCGTTATTAACGCATAAAAGATGCCCAATAGATACCAGCCACATCAGATTGTTAGGGAATAAAATGTTCAAAGCGCTCGTTGTTGATAAATCCGAAGAAGGTGTTGTTCGTTCTGAAGTCAAAGAACTGGAAAATAATAGTCTTCCTGTTGATGGCAATGTGACTGTGGCGGTGGAGTACTCTACTGTTAATTACAAAGATGGTCTTTGTATCACGGGCAACGGCGGTCTGGTTCGGAACTATCCCCATGTTCCGGGTATAGATTTTGCCGGAACGGTCGAAGAGTCTGATGATGATCGTTATAAAGTCGGTGACAAAGTAGTGCTAACCGGATGGCGCGTTGGTGAAGCCTGGTGGGGTGGCTATGCGCAAAAAGCACGTGTGAAGGCTGACTGGTTGGTGCCCTTACCTGATGGTTTGAGCACAAAGCAGGCGATGGCCGTGGGAACAGCAGGCTTTACGGCAATGCTGGCCGTAATGGCACTTGAAGATCATGGATTGAAACCGGATCAGGGTGATGTGCTTGTTACGGGGGCTGCTGGTGGGGTTGGTTCCATCGCTACGTCTATTTTGGCAAGCCTCGGCTATAGCGTTGCCGGTGTTACGGGGCGTCCAGATACAGCGGATTACCTCAAAGAGCTTGGAGCAAGCAGGATCGTCGCCCGGGATGAGTTGAATGAAGTCGTGAAGCGCCCGCTTGAGAGCGAAACATGGGCTGGTTGTGTTGATGCTGTTGGCGGGGCGATGCTGGCTCGTGTCCTTGGCCAGATGAAGTATGGTGCTTCGGTCTCTGCTGTTGGCCTTGCAGGAGGCGCAGCGCTACCTGCCACGGTTATTCCTTTCCTTCTTCGCGGTGTGAACCTCTTGGGAATTGATTCGGTCATGCAGCCTTTTGTAAATCGTCAAAGAGCGTGGCAACGTGTTGTTTCTGATCTACCACTGGGAAAGCTGGAAAAGATGGTACAGCATGCAACCCTCAACGATTTGCCTGATCTAGGGGCTGCCATTCTGAAGGGAGCTGTTCAGGGGCGCGTTGTTGTCGATGTTAACGGATAGGCCTGAAGCTGCCTTTTTTGACGTTTTAACGCCTGATGATGTGCCTGCGATCTATACCTTGGTTGAAAGCTTGGGCTGGACTCATGTCGTTAAAGATCTCGAAATTATGCTACAGGTTTCGGTTTTTCTCGGTGTTCGGGATAGCTGTGGCGGTATCATCGCTACTGGTGCTATTTTCCCCTATGGAGATGATCTAGCATCAATCGGGATGATTATGGTGAACCCAGGTCATCAAAGACGTGGATATGGTCGTGCTGTGATGGAAGCTTTGCATAGTCATGAAGCTGCACAGGGAAGAGTATTGTGCCTGATTGCAACAGAAGAGGGCGAGCCGCTCTATAGGAAGTGTGGTTATGAGGTCGCTGGCCGGATCAGAAAATTTTTTGGTTCTCCAGAGCAGTTTTTAAGTAGAGATTCTGAACCTGTTCTTCCTAATGTAACCTTACGGGCTATGTACAAAAATGACCTAGAGAATATTATCCGTTTGGATGCGAAGGCACTTGGTGCAAGTCGACACGGGTTATTGGAACAGAGATATCTTCAAGCCGATTACGCTATTGTTGTTGAGGATAAACAGGGCGAGATTATCGGGTTTACGCTTGCTAGCCCCCAACGTGAACAGCATCATTTGGGGCCAATGATTGCACCAGACAGTGAAACAGCATTGGCAATGATTAGGTATGTGGCAGAGCGTTCAGAGAAAGAATTGAGAATTGACGTGCCAGAAAAACAGGTCGAGTTACATAGTCGTCTACCTGATCTGGGATTTACCTTGATTGCAAACCCACCAGCCATGATTCGGTCACCTGAAGTGGTCCATCCGACCACAATAACCCTAAAGAGCTATTCCTCTTTAGGGGCATCGATTTATCCGGGATGCCGCGAGCTTTATTGGTCGATCATGAGCCAGGCCTACGCTTGATTTTTTTTCGTGCCCCAAATCATAGTCCTAGAACATTGTGTTGATAATGAGAAGAGGCTCAAAGCACAAAAAACAAAGACTGTGAAACAATGTGTTTACACAGTCTTTGATCTTATTAGGACTTCAGTATGTATTTTCGGTAGCAACATGAGAGGTGGTGCCCTGGCTGGTGGTGGTGGCGCTGGTCGATCATGGGATATTTCTGATAGCTCGACCCAATTATCCGCTATAGCAAAACGAGTTTGGTATAGGAAGGGATCATTGACGGGTAGAGGAGCAAGGGTTACCGAAGCCAATGAGCAAGCTGGGCACGATAGGTCCAGCGTACTTTCGATTGGTTGGCCATCATCTTCAGAGTTTAGTGAAAGAACTCTGAGCCCGGTCGGTGTACAGATAACAAAAACATCTTCTGAGTTGATATCCGGATTTTGTGGCGGGTTAGCCCAACTCTGTTCCAGCGGAATAAGGATTTGCAAGCATAGAGATATCATTGCTGTGAACGCAAAAAACGCGCGACGGGACAAAAAGCGGGGTGAGAAGCCGCTCTTTTTTGTCGTTGCTCTTTTTACGTTTTTTCTCACGCGATGCTCTGTGCTTAATGTTGTCGTAGTTGGTCTGAAAATGAGAGAGAAAAGATCGTTCAATCAGTCAAAAATCATTTTCACCTGTGATTTTAAGCAATATTGAGTAACAAACATTGATATTGATCAAATGCGCGAACATCTTCTGGTATTATGAGGCTGTTTCTGCGTAAAACGATTGCTATAACTGTCAGTAAGCCTATTTCGTGAGTTAATGTGTTGAAAGATAATACTAAGTCTGTGCTTTGCATTGGTGCAGCCCATTGGGATGTGCGCTCTGAATGTCACACAGCGATCCGACAGGGAACGTCAAACCCGGTCACTGTTTCTCGTTATCCCGGCGGGGTTGCTCATAATGTGGCAATGAATCTCAACAGACTTGGTGTTGAGGCAGGACTGTTGAGCTATTGGGGGCAGGATGTGGCCGGTGATGCCTTGGAGCAGCAGTTTATTGCGCAGGGACTCGATGTTTTAGCTTTACCTAGATCAAAGACCTTTTCAACAGCAACCTACACGGCTGTTCTACAGCCCGGCGGTGAATTGGCCTTTGGTTTGGCTGATATGGAAATCTATGACCATGTCAGCCCAGAGATGTTTGCCGGACTTAAGGACCGTATGGCTTCTTATCCAATCTTGTTCATCGATACGAACATGCCTGTTTCTGCGCTAGAAGCTCTATCCAGTCAATGTGGTCCTGATCAATTTCTGGCTGCAGATGCTGTTTCTGTCGCAAAGGCTACAAAGCTTAACTCTATTCTGCAGCATTTGGATATTCTGTTTTGTAATGTGGATGAAGCAAGTGAGCTGGTCGGGCTGACAATCGTATCAGAAGAGGACATTGTCAAAGCGGGTTCTGTACTTGCACGCAAAGGCGCAAAAGCAGTTGTGATTTCTGCGGGGATGAAAGGTGCTTATATTTTCGAAGGTGAAGATTTTAAACATGTTCCGGCGATTGAAGTCGAAATTACGGATGTAACTGGTGCCGGTGATTCGTTAATTGCCGGTACTCTTAGCGGCATAGCCGAAGGGTACAAACCGGATGTTGCCCTGAAGCGGGGCATTAATGCAGCAAGTATCACCGTAAAAGATCAAGGCGCGACATCTGCGAACTTGCGGGATCTTTCTTTGGGCGTTATTGGCTCTTGAACTCTTAAAATAAACTATTGGTAAAAGCATGAATCCGAAATTGGAAAAACACCTGAATATTGCCCCCGAAGTTGCGAATGCCCTTGCTGAGGGAAAAGCTGTCGTTGCATTGGAATCAACTATTATTGCACATGGTATGCCCTATCCTAAGAATGTGGAAACGGCTCGCGAGGTAGAAGATCTGATTCGTGCGCAAGGCGCAGTACCGGCAACAATTGCTGTGCTTGACGGTGTTATCCGTATCGGCCTGGACGAAGCTGCGTTGGAAAAGCTGGGCAAGGCCGAGAATGTTGCGAAACTATCCCGTCGGGATCTGCCATTGATCGTTGCGCAAAAGGGTGACGGCGCTACAACTGTTGCGGCAACGATGATTTGTGCGGCAATGGCTGGCATTTCTGTTTTTGCCACGGGGGGTATCGGGGGTGTTCATCGGGGTGCAGAAAACGATTTTGATATCTCTGCCGATTTGGAAGAACTGGCAAAGACACCTGTGGCTGTCATTTGTGCCGGGGCTAAATCTATTTTGGACTTACCAAAAACACTTGAATTTCTGGAAACCAGAGGTGTTCCTGTTGTTGGCTATCAAACAAAGCAGTTTCCAGCATTCTATTGCCGTGATTCCGGTTTGGATGCTCCTTTGACGGCGAATACGGCAAGCGAGATTGCCGGTATGCTGGCGGTACAACAGGACCTTGGCTATCAGGGGGGCGCTGTGATTGCGAACCCAATTCCTGAAAGCCATGCTATGGATAAAGCGGAAATGGATGGCGTCATTGCGTCTGCATTGGACAGCGCGACAAAAGACGGCATTTTTGGCAAGGAAATTACCCCTTATCTATTAGGAAAAATTGTTGAATTGACCAAGGGACGTAGTTTGGAATCCAATATAGCGCTTGTGAAAAATAATGCGGTATTGGCTGCTAATATTGCAAAGGATTTGAGCGCTTTAAGCTAACAAATGCGCTAAAATTATATAGCGCCATACGTCTTAATTGAAGGGTGGCGTTATTTTTTTATTGAATTTTGAACGGTGTTCACTATTCTATAGTTGTAACTTTAACAGGAAGAAAGAAGTCTTAACAGATGGCACGACGTGTTGATCATAGTCCTGATGAATTGAAAGTAATGATTCTTGATGCCGCTGAAGATTTAGTCATGGCCGGCGGAGTATCAGAACTTTCCGCCCGAAAGATTGCGCAAAAAATCGGCTATGCTCCAGGGACGATTTATAACGTTTATACAAATATTGACGAACTTATACTTATCCTGAACGGCAAAACCCTAGAACGGTTATATGATCACCTATCCATGGTTCGATTAGACGGCGAAGCGGACATTGGTTCTGCTAACGAAAACCTAGAAAAACTCTTAATTGGTTATCTCGCGTTCATTGATGAGAATAGAAGTCTGTGGCGCCTGCTTTTTGATCATGTGCCTTCCAGCGAAGATGACTTACCTGAATGGTATAATCAAAGAGTTTTGAAGTTACTAAGTGTCATTGATCAGGTTTTGCTTCCTCTTTTGTCCGGGAGGGGAGCAGAAGAACGAAGGGATGTGTCTGCAACGCTTTGGGCGAGCTTGCATGGTATTATTTCACTTGCAGACAAAAAGAAGCTGGATGTGGTTATAAGCCGATCCTCACACGATGTTTGTAGCTTGTTGATAACAACTTTCCTGAACGGTCTTAAAGATCATGCTGATTTTACGGGAAAAATCCAATGATTGACAATATTGAAAAATATCTGCGACAGGGTATGGAATTTGCAACTGAGAATTTGCGGACAAGCAGTGGCGCGCCTCTTAATATTCAAATGCCAACTTTGGGGGGCAAGCAATTCTGGCGTGATGAATTTATCTATGCCAGTTGGCGCATCCAGTTCAATCTTTACAGTGGGCACTTTCGTTTACTTGATCCCGATGACAAGCGTCAGGCATGGGGGACGTTTGAAGACTGCTTTTCTGTCTTTGAACATTATAAAGTTCAGAAACAAGTTGTGCCTCCAGTCCATCCGGAAACTGATGGCGTACATTTATTGGTGATGGTTCACGGCATCACGCGTTCAGGCGATACCTTCCAGAAGATGAAGCGTGCCTTTGCGGATGAAAGCTATGAAGTCGCTGCAATTACCTACCCCTCAACCAGAGCTTATATTCATGAGCATGCTGATCAGTTGGCACGAATTCTGTCCCATAGGAATGATATTAAAGCAGTATCTTTTATTACCCATTCTCTGGGCGGATTGGTTGTCAGGCAACTTCTGGCTAACCTGACATCATGGAAAGCAAGGGTAAATATTGAGCGCTTGCTTATGATTGCCCCGCCAAATCAGGGTTCTGCTATTGCAGAATGGGTCAAGCAACTAGCTTTGTATAAGCTTATCTATGGAAAGTCCGGGCAGGAATTGGTGCCTGAGTTTGCACAAAAAATACCAATGCCTGAATGTGAAACTGGAATTATTGCTGGGGGTAAGTCAGATGGGGAAGGCTATAATCCGTTATTGCCCGGTGACGATGACGGTGTGGTTTCTGTTTCAGAGGCTCGTATGTTGGGATGTGATCAGGTACTTGTTTTGCCCGGATTGCACTCGTCCTTGTGTGACAGAAATACAGTGGTGGCTGCGGCCCTTCGATATTTTAGGACGGGTGAGTTGATTGACCAAAATATTGAAAACGGAGTTCTTTAATAATGACAATAGCTATTCTTGTTTGGCTGGTTCTCCTCTTGCGACGAAACACATCGGGCAATAAATCTAAACGCGTACAGTTGATTCTTCTTAAGATAAGAAGAGGCAAAAGATCATTACTCCTGAAAGTAAGAATACAATTCTCTCGATTCATTAACGATCTGTGTTTGTCTAATATTGGAAGAGACCTCAGCAAAACTCTACAGCGGTTACGTTCATTATAAAATTATGAGTTGATCTACATAATTTTTGCCAATTGGCTCCTATTTGTTCTCTTTTTGGTCTTGGTATGTTTGCGTGAATTAACACGTGCCAAATACTATTTCGGTTTTTTTCTCAGTGTAGATCGTTTTGCTGAGGTCTCTGGAAAATAAAAAAGGAGCTCGAAAACTCCTTTAATATTTGATACTTGAGTGAAACCTTAAATGCCACCCATACAGAGGTATTTGATCTCGAGGAAATCTTCCATGCCGTATTTGGAGCCTTCTCGGCCTACACCACTTTCCTTGACGCCGCCAAAGGGGGCAACTTCGTTTGAGATGATACCTTCGTTAATCCCAACGATGCCGTATTCAAGCGCACGAGACACACGCCATACGCGCCCGATATCCCGACTATAGAAGTATGCTGCGAGACCAAAGGGCGTGTCGTTTGCCATTTTAACGGCTTCATCTTCGGTTTTGAACTTATAGAGCGGGGCCACAGGGCCGAAGATTTCTTCGCTGAAAATGCGCATGTCATCGGTTACGCCAGTGATAACGGTTGGCTCAAAGAAGGTTCCACCGAGATCATGCGGGTTACCACCGATTTCGGTTTTCGCACCTTTGCTGACGGCATCATCGATAAGTTCACTGACTTTGCTTGATGCAGCAGCATTAATAAGCGGTCCTTGCTGGGCGCCATCTTCAATGCCGGGAGCAACCTTTAGTGCCGCCGTTTTTTCGACAAGCTTTTGCGCAAAGGCTTCATAGATACCTTCCTGAACCAAGATCCTGTTAGAGCAGACACATGTTTGTCCTGCATTGCGGAACTTGCTCATCATTGCGCCTTCGACTGCAGCATCAAGATCTGCGTCATCAAAAACGATAAAGGGTGCGTTCCCTCCCAGTTCCATAGAGGTCTTTTTCACGGTATCTGCACACTGTTTCATGAGAAGCTTGCCGACGGGTGTCGAACCAGTGAAGGTCAGTTTTCTGATCGCTTTGCTTTCGGTCAGGGCCTTGCCAATTTGCTGTGGAATGCCGGAAACGATGTTCATAACGCCTTTGGGAATGCCAGCGCGTTCAGCAAGCTCTGCCAAGGCAAAAGCGCTTAAGGGTGTGTCCTCTGCCGGTTTGATCACGACAGTACAGCCCGCAGCGATTGCCGGGGCGCATTTGCGGGTAATCATGGCAATTGGGAAGTTCCACGGGGTAATGGCGGCGACAACACCGATTGGTTCTTTTGTCACAACAAGACGTCTGCCGGGCAGGTGCTCTGGAATGGTGTCGCCATAGATGCGTTTACATTCCTCAGCAAACCATTCGACAAAACTTGCACCATAGGCCACTTCACCCATGGCTTCTGCCAGGGGTTTTCCTTGCTCAAGTGTCATCAGTAACGCGAGATCGCGCTGGTTTTCCATAATCAGTTCAAACCATTTGCGCATAATCTGCGCGCGCTCTTTGGCGGTTTTGTCTTTCCAGGGACCAAAGGCGTCTTCGGCAGCTTGAATGGCACGGAGTGTTTCTGTCTCTCCCATCTTGGGAACTGAGGCCAGAACATCACCATTCGCCGGGTTGGTTACAGCAAAGGTTTCTCCACTGTCTGCATCAGCCCATGCACCATTGATGTAGCATTTATCACGTAACAAAGAGGGGTCTTGAAGTTCCATAATGGCCTCGAGGATTGAAGGGGAGGATAGATAAGCAAAAAGCATCATAACCACAGGCATTGTGAGAGGACAACGGCCCAGAGCGAAATTTTGTTTAGGGCCACAGTTTGGAGTGGTGACTTTAAATGTAATGTAGGAAGTGTATCTGTTTTCATGATCTGTTTTTATGTTTCACAGATCCATCATTCGCCTTGTTTTAAGGGCGACACGCTTGTTTTTGCCACCCTCGCATAGGTGGTCTTCGATTAGGGAATTGCTCTTGCCCTTTGCTTTTTTCTTCTTCTGGGGTATATCGGGGTGCGCGATTTAAATCGAAACTGGAGCCATCCGCGCATTGTCGGGCTCCCCGGTCGCAGCCTACCCGGTAGAAAAACAAGGATTGGAACGAATGAAAACACTCGTCATCTGTTCAGGTGGCTTGGACTCGGTTACGCTTGCGCACAAGGTTGCTGCGGAGGCTGAGTTAACGCGCCTGATATCTTTCGACTACGGTCAACGTCACAAGAAAGAACTCGATTATGCCCGCCGCTGTGCAGAACGCCTTGGGGTACCGCACAATGTCATTGATATTGCCAACGTAGGTGCTTTGCTATCCGGCTCTGCCCTTACCGACGATGTTGATGTGCCTGACGGACATTATGAAGAAGAAACCATGAAGGTTACGGTTGTACCGAACCGCAATGCGATTATGTTGGCAATTGCCTTTGGCGCTGCTGCGGCCGAGAATGCAGATGCTGTTGCCGCTGCGGTTCACGGGGGGGATCACTTCATTTATCCCGATTGCCGCCCTGCCTTCATTGATTCTTTCGAGGAAATGCAGCGGCATGCGCTGGATGGCTACGCGGCGGTTAAGCTCTATACGCCCTTTGTGCATCTTCCCAAAAGTGATATTGCGGCAGAAGGCAGCCGTTTAAAGGTTCCTTTCGAGGAAACATGGTCTTGCTATAAAGGCTATGAACATCACTGTGGGCGGTGTGGTACCTGTGTGGAACGTCGCGAAGCCTTTCATGTTGCTAATGTAGAAGATCCGACAATCTATCAAGATCCCGACTATTGGCTTGAAGCTGTTGAAAAAGCCAAGGGAGCCTGATGGATGTACCGGATTTCTAAGCAATTTACCTTTTCAGCGTCACATCAGTTGATGGGTGTTCCCGAAGGACATCCCTGTTCACGGTTGCACGGTCATAACTACATTGTTGAGATCGAACTCTCTGGTGAGAATTTGAACTCGGCTGGTTTTGTTCGCGATTACCTCGAATTAAGTGAGCTGAAACAATACATCGATGATGTCCTGGACCACCGTCACCTTAATGAAGTGTTGGGGGATGATAATGTTACGGCTGAGCGCCTGTCCAAGTATCTGTTTGATTGGTCGTTTGAGCGCTGGCCAGAGGTTACGGCGCTTCGGGTGAGTGAAACGCCCAAGACTTGGGCTGAGTACAGACCATGATTACCGAAACATCAAACGATAATACATCGGGCATGAAAGTGTTTTCCGATGTGCCTCCCAATGCGCGGACAATAAAGGTCAGTGAGATTTTTGGTCCTACAATACAGGGCGAAGGTGCTCTGACGGGACTACCTACCGTTTTTGTGCGTATGGGGGGGTGTGATTATCGTTGTAGTTGGTGCGATACACTCTATGCCGTGGATTCAAGTTTTCGCGATCAGTGGAAGCCAATGTCTCCGACTGCAATCATGACTGAAGTTGCATCGCTATCTGGTGGTAAGCCGTTGTTGGTCTCTCTCTCCGGGGGAAATCCGGCGATTCAACCGCTTGGGGCTTTGATTGATTTGGGGCATGAGCAGGGTTATCGCTTTGCCTTGGAAACACAGGGTAGTGTGGTCAAAGACTGGTTTTCAAAGCTGGATAATTTAACATTGAGTCCGAAACCCCCGTCGTCCGAAATGGAGACGGATTGGGATTTATTGGCGGGCTGTGTTGCTGCTGCGGGATCTGATACAGAAACCATTATGAAGGTGGTTGTTTTTGATGATCGGGACTATGCCTATGCCAAAGAAGTACATCGACGCTTCCCGGGCCTGAGAATGTATTTGCAACCCGGAAATCATACGCCAGGTACTGTAGAAGAAACGGAACCCACAATTGATCTGTCGGGTGTTATGAACCGGATGCGGTGGCTTATCGATAAAGTGGTTGAAGACGAGTGGTACGACGCAACAGTTTTGCCTCAGTTGCATGTTTTGATCTGGGGTAATGAACGCGGTGTTTAGTCTCGCCGAGACCCTGTTAATATTATAAATTTGGTCATCAGAATAAGAGATAACGGTGGCTGCTCTTGAACATTGGAGCTTGAAAAGAAATGACAGAAGAAAGCATCTATTCAAAACTGACCCAGTTGGGTGGCGACAGTAAGTTACCGGATAGTCCGGAAGAAGCCGTGATGGAACGTGTTGCCAATCCACAAAAGGGATCAGGCTATGTTGTCCGTTTTACGGCACCGGAATTCACATCCCTTTGTCCTATTACAGGTCAACCGGACTTTGCCCACCTTATGATCGACTACGTACCGGGTGACTGGCTGGTCGAAAGTAAGTCGCTTAAGCTTTTCCTTGGATCTTTCCGGAACCACGGTGCTTTCCATGAAGATTGCACTGTTTCCATCGGCAAGCGTATCGAAGAGCTTTTAGAGCCAAAGTGGTTGCGTATTGGCGGTTACTGGTACCCGCGCGGTGGTATTCCAATTGATGTTTTCTATCAATCAGGCCCAGTCCCAGAAGGTATCTGGATTCCAGACCAGGGCGTTCCTCCTTATCGAGGTCGTGGATAATACTTAAGTTTAAATTGAGTTTGAATTTTAACAAAGGGCACTCCTGTGAGTGCCTTTTGTTGTGTTTATAATCCTTGGGTTGTGTCCGGGTTTTCTCTTATGAAAAAAGTAGTTTAAATCATACATATTGGTATCGGTTGTGATGAAATTTTAATTGATCAAATCTCATCCTCAGGTAGTTTGGGGTAACTTTAAACTAATTGACTTAGGTGTTTTTGGCCGCGGCTATAAATTCACTTCCAAACATTGTACTGGAGTACCACATGGCTGTTAAGCAGACAGAGCATAAAGACGCACTGATTTCTGGAGAAGAAGGCAAAGATCTTCTGGTTGGGCAGGCTGCTTCTGCCCTTGAAGTAACAGCCCCGGCAGGTGGTGAAACCAAAACGATCTCTCTGGAAAAAGGTCAAACAGCGACCCTTAACTTTGATGCAACGGTAGCAACCCCGGTACTGGAAGGGAATGATTTTGTCCTGACCTTTGACAGTAACGGCGATGGTAGCGCCGACAGCCGTATTGTATTCCAGAATCTGGTTGAAAACGCACAGGGCGCAGACGCACCTGTTCTTGTAATCGGTGGCATTGAACTTTCTTCAAGCCTTCTGATCGGTCAAGCACAGGCTCTTGCTGAAGGTGAAACACTGGAAACTGCAGCCGGCGCTGGCGCAGGCCCACAAGGCGGTGGTGGTAGCATTTATGATGACGATCTGGGCGATGTCGATCTTGATGGCCTTTCTGCACAAGGGGGCCTTGCAGGTTCATTAAGTGGTTTGGCGGAATTGGTTATTGCGGCTAGTGCTGAAACCTTGATCAATTTCCCTACGATTGACGCCGCGAATGAAACAGTCATTCTGGACGATGATGATGTTTCTGGTCTTCAGGGCAATAATGGTGGTGTTGGTGATGATACTCCTATCAATGTTGCGGGAACACTTTCTCATAATTATGGGGGAGATGGTGCAGGTTCACTTCTATTGTTGGCAACAGGCGCACCAGCTGGTTTTGTTTATGAATTAAGCGCTGGTGGTACTGCCTTGACGGTAACACAAGACGGTACAGCTGTACTTAGTGTAACTCTGGCAGATACAACATCTGGTAACTACAGCATTACACAGCTTGCTGCGATTGCTCATCCTGAGGGAGAAGATGAGAACAACATTGAGTTTGTTTTTAATTATCGTGTGACTGATGCTACAGGTGATTCTGTTGACGGAACGTTATCCTTATCTGTCGACGATGATACACCTGTTACTGGTGATGATACCCTTGAAGTTACGGATGAAAACGCCGGGAATATTGTAACCGGAACTCTGCTCGATAACGGCGATAGCTTTGGTGCTGATGGTGCGGGTGTTGTACGTGAAGTGACACATGATGGTGTGACCTTCACCCTAGCTAATGATGGCCAGTCTGTAGTTTCCAGTGAGCCTTCTGACTACAGCTTTGATGCTGTAACTGGCATTTTGACAGTTTCAACAACTGCTGATGCGACGTTCACAGTTGATATGGCTGGTGAAAATCTTGGTGACTATAGCTATGAAGGTCCAGCAGATCACCCTGGAGAAGATTTTGCTCTTGGTGGTGGATCTTATAACGGTAACACCTATACTCAGGCTAATCCTGCGACAGGTGTAATTGTTACCCTGACAGGCGCAGGTGATCTGATTTCTGATGGATCTCCTGTTGATGTTATTTTAACAGGATCTGAATTCGGCGGTATTGGTATCAGTAACGTTAATCAGGGGACCGGAGATGCCACCTCCATTGATGATGGTGGGGTAATGGAAAGTATTACCGTAAGTTTGTCTGATGCTGGTGGGGCAATTTCTTCTGATTATCTTGCGATTACACTAGGTTCCATTTCCGATTCTGATCCTAATGATGTTGTGAATTGGACGGTTGAGGCACCTGGTGGTCCTTTCACTGGTACGACAGTTCAGGGGCAGACTGTTCTTGAACTAGAAATCCCGGGTATGACATCCGTTACTCTGAGCCCAACCGGGTTTGGTAATGGCTTTACTGTTGAAGCTGTTTCTACAGCGGCTGACACCATGAATGAAGTCTTTGACTACACAATCGAAGACGCCGATGGGGATCAGGCCTCTGCCAAGCTGACGGTAGCAGTAACCGATGATAATCCTACAGCGGATATCGCGCTTCTGAATGGCGTTGAGATTGATCTCGACGAAACTGAGAATGACGGTGATGACACTGAGAATGACGGCCTTCTGGCTGATGTAACTGTTTCTGCCGCTGACTTGTTTGTAAATAGCTCTATCTTTGGTGCTGATGGTGAAGCCGCTTCTGGTGCAACTGAATATGCACTGAACCTTACAGATCGTCATCCAGTTGATAGTGGTCTTGTTGATGCGATAACTAATGAAGAGGTTATCCTGACACTGGAAGCTGGTGGCGATATCGTCGGCTCTTCTACAACAGGCGGTGAAGTATTCCGTGTTTCAGTTGATGCTGATACAGGCGATGTGACTGTAACTCAGTCACGTGTGTTGGAACACGATGATACTGATCACGATGAGGCTGACACTCCGGAGATTATGAATTCTGGTATCTTGAACCTGATTGTTACTGTAACCGATGCTGATGGTGATCAGTCAGCTGACAGCGTTGATCTTGGTTCTGTTATTCAGTTTGAAGATGATGGTCCATCGATCTCTGATGACTATGCTGGTCGTATCAAGGAAAAGCGTCTGGATGACAACGATCCTGACAATACGACTCTGACCGGAAAAATGGACGTTGATTTTGGTTCAGATGGTGGTTCTGTTACCGGAATTGAATTCAAAGGCTGGACTGATAGTGAAGATCTGGATCCTTCTGGAATAACACTTTATTCGGGTGGAGTTGTTGTAATCTTTACATCAGCTGTTGTAGCAAGCGAACTGGTATACACTGGTTCAGCAGCAGGTCAGGATGTAATCAAGATTGTTATTGATCAAGCTACTGGTGATTACACTGTAACCCAGCTTGGTCCGGTTGATCATCCAGATGTATCTTATGACTCAGAACACGATGCGATCCCGGATGGTCAATCTCACAGTAATGATTACGATCCGATTGATTTACGTTTTGAAGTAACTGTTACCGACGGTGACGGCGATACTGATACTGCGGATCTAACAGTGCGTATCGAGGATGACGAAGTTGATTCCCGCTCTGTCTTTGCCGATGAGAATGTTTTCATTGACGAAACGACGCTGGTTGATGGCATTGATGACAACTCCTTCATTTCTGGCACGCTTGAGCTTGGCCTTGGTGCTGACGGTGGTTCTGTAACCGATATTTGGTTCGATAGCTGGGAAGACAGTGAAGACGGTAGACCAGACGGCGAAATACTACAGTCCGGTGGTCAGGATGTTATCTTTGGCGCAGTGACTGACGATGGTAACGGAAATCTTGTTCTTGTCGGTAAGGTTGGCGTTCAGGAAATCGTTGTCGTTACTATCAACAAGACATCCGGGGATTACACAATCGAGCTGAAAGGCCCGATTGATCATCCTGATAATGGTGGAAACCATGATCCTGTTACTCTGAGTTTCCGTTACGAAACCATTGATGGTGATGGTGATCAGGATATCTCTGCTCTTGAAATTATCATTGAAGATGATGTGCCAAGCGTTGTCGATGCATCTAATTCGACAGATGAGAGCAGCTTGCCGAGTGCCTGGGCAATAGCAACAGGTACAATCGTCGCTGACTTTGGTGCTGATGGTGGCGAGTTCACTGCGATTTCGCTTGAAGACTTCACAGATGCTGCTGGTAATCCGATTGATCTTGCTGATCTGTCATCTGGTGGCAACCCGATTACTGTGCATCAAACAGTTTCCACTGATGGTAAAAGTCTGGTTCTTGTCGGGTATGCAGATGGCAAAGCTGTCTTTGATGTTTATCTGAATAAGGAAACAGGTGATTACGCTTATCGTCAATACGGTGGTGGTTTGGACCATAAAGGCGACAAAGGTATTGGTGATGCCCTGAAATTGGTATTCGGTTACGAAGTAACCGATGGCGATGGTGATACCGATAATGGCCAGCTGACTATTGAGGTGTCTGACAGTGAAACCGTTGCCATTCTAGATGAAGATCACTCCTTTAATGGTGAAAGAATTGCCGGGAATGTGTTGGATAATGACACGGTTGGTGCTGATGGGGCCTCTGTCATTTCTTATACGTATGAAGGGAAAACTTACGACATCTCCGGAGCGTTGATCATTAAAGATGTGGGCCAGTTTTATCTGAAACCCGATGGGTCATATAAATTCTACCCCGAAGGTAATCCCGACCAGAATAAGCAGGTTGAGTTTGGCTATACCATCAAAGATGGTGATGGTGATGAAGCAAGCGCGAAACTGGTTATAGACATCGAAGATGCAGTGCCAACAGCCGGCGATGAGTATGCTGGCCATATTCGCGAGAGTGATATTGCTGCGGGCACTGCTAAACAATCAGGAACTCTGGAAGGTGATTTTGGTGCTGATGGCGCCGGAACGTTCGCGATTTCTGACCTGGAGCTTGTTGTTGATGTTGATTATGGAAATGGTGCGTCAGTAGATCTGACTTCCGGTGGTGAGGTAATTACCTTTGGTTCCCCTGTTGAGGTGAACGGCCTTATGGTTATCACAGGTGTGGCTGCGATTGGCGATAATGGGGAAGACGAAGATGTACTTACCCTGAGCATTAACCCTGCAACCGGTCGCTATGAAATCATTTTGCTGAGGCCAATTGATCATCCTGATGCGGCACGTACTGATATATCTGATCAGGTTGAATTAACATTCAGGGTTGTTCTAACCGATGCGGATGGAACAACTGCAGAGGGCTCTCTTCGGTTCCGGGTTTCTGATGATAATCCTGAAGCTGTTGTTGATGAGAATGTTGCTATTGCTGCTGGTGAGGGCCTTGGTGAAGCTAAGGGGAATGTGCTTGATAATGATCTTGCCGGTGCTGATGGTGGCGTCTGGGTGAATTCTGTAACCTTTGATGGTACTGAGATTACTCTGTCTAAGGAAAATACCAGTCAACAATCCATCGCTGGTACCTATGGTATGTTGTATATTACTTCTGAAGGGCGTTATTACTACGAACCATTTGAGGATGCAGGAATTCGTCCGAATGGCCCTATCATTGAAGATTTTAGCTATACCATTACAGATAACGATGGTGATGTAAGCGCTCCTGTAAATCTCAGCATTGAGGTTAAGGGCCTGGTTACCGCAAGTACCGAGCTTTACGAAGCTTCTGGCTGGAATGCACCGGGTGAAAAGTCAGTTGCTGTTGATACTGCTGCACATAAAACGGTTACGGTTCGTGATTTTGTTGAAGCATCTGTTGATTACTCTGCGCACAAGGATGAGGAAATTATCCTGAGTGTACAGAATGCCAAGCGTGGTGATATTACCCTTGGAGATAAAGATGACATCCTTGTCGTGACCAACTCTGCTAATGGCGCTGGTTCTTCTACTTATCCTGCTGAGTTTAATATTGATGCAGGTGAAGGTAATGACACAGTATTGATCAACAAAGGTGAAGTTCGCTCAGGTGCACCGCACACGACCAATGCAACCATTGTTGATGGCAGCTTGACCAACACAAATGTTGATCTTGGGGATGGCAATGACATCTTTGTGAATAATACCAAGGCTCGTGATATTGTTCGTGGTGGCACCGGTGATGATGATATCAATACAGGTAGTGGTAATGATATTGTTTACGGCGATGAAGGGGACGATGTTATTGATGGCGGAAGTGATAATGATATCATTTTTGGCGGTGATGATAACGACATTCTCGAAGGTGGGAATGGTAACGATATCCTCTATGGCGATGACGGTGATGATACTTTAAGTGGCGGGAATCATAAGGATATACTTCGCGGAGGTGAAGGGGCGGATGAACTCAGCGGTGGCAATGATGACGATATTCTTATCGGGGGCATCGGAAACGATATTCTCGAAGGTGGGAATGGTCATGATATCCTAAGAGGTGATGAAGGTGATGATGTCCTTGAAGGAGGTAACGACAACGATCTCCTTTATGGCGGTGATAACAATGATACCCTTGAGGGCGGAAACGATAACGATACTCTCCATGGCGGTACAGGCAACGATGTACTGGCGGGAGGGAATGATGCAGATATCTTTATTTTCTCTCTCAAGGGGACAGGCGTAAATGATATTTTTGGACAGGATGTTGTTACTGATTTTAACGCTTCCGAAGATGTTCTTCGTTTTACTGATGTGGTTGATAGCGGTGCAGGTGGTTTGGATCTGGCTGACCTCAATGCCATGATTTCGAACGTTACTGATAATGGTGAGAATGGTACCGTGGTTGTTGACTTCCACAACGGTTCTTCCATTACTTTTAACAATATGGGTACAGCTGGTGGAATGATCGACAGTATTGATGATCTGGTCAACAATCCTGCGTCCCAGATTATCATCGACTAAGTCAATTGGAAGTTTAAGGTTTCGGCCTGACGGTTATTCTATGTCTTTTTATAAAGCCAGCCGATTTTATTGGCTGGCTTTATTTTGTGTTAATTGGTTTGTGTTGCTTCAGTACGGTTGGGCCTGCAGGATGATGTTATAAAAGCCTTGTTAGATACTCAAAATCTAATTGTTGAATAGAAGGCTAAGCGTTGAAATGTGACGCTTCACTTGTATGATGATTTTAAAAAGGCTCTGAATAAATCATTCAGAGCCTTTTTGTATTGTTTTGTACTGGTTTGAGTGCATGCTCTTTAATGAACCATGGGTGAGAGAAGTGAGGTATTCCCCCATTGCTGGTACGGCCATATTTCCGGTTCTTTCGCGAGTTGGCTTTGATTAGGCACAAGAGCTCTATCAAAGATTTGTTCTCGACAGCACAGCAGCATATCGATTTTTTCCCCGTTCGTTGAAAGAGGCCAGATACAGCATACAAATGGTTGCTCTTTTTCGCCGTATTTAAAAAAGCTTGGATAAGCCAGAGGTTCCCCCGTTTTGAGAACCTTTTTGTAGGCGAGGCGCATCTTGTCGAGAGAATCCTGTTCTGGAAAATCATCAAGATTGCGGTTTGAGAAGGAGCTTCCAATACGCTCTTGAATGTTACTGCCGAGTAAGCGAACTTTATAAATCGGGTTGTGATCGTTTTCGCCCTGCTCGACGTCAATCAGAGAAACATCGCCCAGAGCATAGTGAAAATCGAGCGGATCAAGATCCTTTCGGGCTGGAAAGGGTCGTTGCTGTTTTTTCTCACTCCAATAGCTGTGGAGTTTTTTCAAGGTTGCTATCAACACGGGATCCAATTTTATGGCACGATTTCCTGTCGAGCTTTGTGCCTGTTCACTTTCTTATATTCAATTGGGAGCCAGTATTTATATGATTTAGAGCAAAACGGAAGCACAAATTTTCTGATCACATCTTTTTGATGCAGGGAAAATGCTCTTTATAGAAAACTGAACAGTGGTTTCCGCAAAATTTTCATGCGGATACTGCGGTTTGTTTTTGGGTGCCGAGACCGTCAATTCCAAGCTCCATTGTCATGCCCGGTTTAAGGAAAAGCGGATCTGGCTTTATTCCCATACCTACGCCGGACGGGGTCCCTGTCAAAATAACATCGCCGGGCAAAAGCGTCATGAAATGGCTGAGATGGGCGATTGTTTCCGGAATACGGTGGACAAGATTGCTTGTTGAGCTGTTTTGATAGCGGGTACCGTCAACTTCCAGCCAAATCGGAAGTTGGTGCGGATCTTCAATTTCATCTGGAGTGACTAACCATGGACCGAGGGGACAAAAGGTGTCATGGCTCTTACCCTTTACCCATTGTCCGGATCTATGCATTTGAAAATTGCGCTCTGACACATCATTCGCTAAACAATAACCAGCGATATGATCCATCGCCTGATCAATTTCGATGTATTTTGCTTTTTTACCAATAACGACACTAAGCTCGACTTCCCAGTCAGTCTTTTCTGATCCCCTTGGGATTTCAACATCATCATAGGGGCCGGATATTGAAGAGGTTGCCTTCATGAAGATACGCGGTTCGGGTGTTGGTTTCGCGCCGACCTCTTTGGCATGGTCGTGATAGTTCAGGCCGATACAGATGATCTTTCCGACACCGGTGACACAGGAACCTATCCTCGGTGTACCCTCGACCAATGGCAAGGTGGCGGGATTAATTTTCTGTATTTTTGATAGTGTCAGAGAATTGAGATTTTTGCCGTTGATATCGTCAACGATTGCAGAAAGATCACGGATATTCCCTTGTTCGTCCAATAATCCGGGTTTTTCCTGATCAATGGGGCCGTAACGCAGTAATTTCATGGTCTCTATTCCCTGTTTTTCTTTCTTTACGAGTACAATAACGTCAGAAATTTGAAGAGACGATAGAAAGTTTTGGAAAAGATTTGTGACAGTTGGGCACGAAAGAGATTTAAATGGTTTCAAAAAGTGGCCCAGAGGTGATCTTGCCCGTGATCACCTCTGCTGATGCAGATTCTTAGAAGTCGATAACAACGTCTCCCAATGGGTTGGAACAACAGGCAAGAACATAGCCGTCGTCGATCTGTTCCTGGGTAATCCCGCCGTTATGCATCATGTGAACTTCACCGGAGACCTTTTTGACCTTACAGGTTCCACAAACGCCAAACTGACAGGCACTTGGAATATGAAGGCCCGTTTTCTTTGCTGCGGTCAGAATGGTGTCTGATTCCTGAACCCGGGTATCTTTTTTGGATTTAGTGAAGGTGACAGAGGACTTTGCATCGTCATCAATGATAACGTCATCGTGTTCTGGGCGATCCTCTTCTTCGATGATTGGGGCCTCAAAGCTCTCTTCATGGTATTGGTCCATGTTGAAGCCAGCTGTATTGAGAATATCTCGAACAGCCTGCATAAAGGGTGCTGGACCACAGCAAAAAATCTCTCGCTCTTGATAATCGGGTGAAATCAGTTCCAACATCAATTGGTTGAGACGACCTGTATACCCGGTCCAGGCACCATAAGGATCAGGCTCTTCGCAGGCATAGGCAACTTTGATGTCGCTGACGCGGGCGCTCATGCTTTCCAGTTCGCGGCGGGCAATGATATCCGAAGGTGTTCGGGCGCAGTGGATAAAATGCACATCTGTATGGGTGCCTTGATCAAAAAGCCAGCGTGTCATGGAAAGTGTCGGCGTAATACCTGCCCCACCTGAAATAAAGAGATATTTATCTGCCATGTGGTTGTGCAGGGTAAAGAGACCTGCAGGGCCATGGGCCTTGATTTTATCACCTTCTTTCAGGTTTTCGTGTAACCAACAAGAGGCATAGCCATCTTTATTTGCCTTGACCGTAATGGAAATTGACAAGGGGCGCGATGGACTGGAAGACAGGGTGTAGGTCCGTAGAACAGGTTTGCCATCAATTTCCAACTCAATGGTAATGAACTGTCCGGGCAGGTAACGAAACCAGCTGTTGTCTGTGGTTTGAAAGCAAAATGTTTTGACGTCGTGCGTATCCTGAAGGATCATCACGCACTCTAGCATTTGAGAGTGGCTATCCCACGGCGTCGTTGTGTTCAAATCTCTAATAGCCTGCTTAACAGCCATTTCAGCCATTTTAGAGTTCCCCAATTAGTCGCCCTTTTGGGCTTTATTGATTTTGAGGACGCAGTCATTGCGCCCTCGTACAGTTTAAAAATGAATGCTTATTCGCTGGCGGCGAGCTGGAGCTTGGCAGGGTCAAACAACTTGCCGAGCATGTGGGCGCTATACCAGTTAATGAAATTGATAACGCCAAACTCGGCACCTTCTGCATAGGGGCCGGGCTGATAGGCTTTAGAGTTGATACCCAGTTGATTGTTTTCGGCCAGTTCTCTGTCCTGATGGTTTGTGGCGTTCCAGACTTTAACCATTTTCTCCAGGTCGTAATCGACACCTTCGACAGCGTCTTCGTGGACAATCCACTTGGTTGTCACCAATGTCTCTTGCGGACCCACAGGCATCACGCGGAAGACAATTGAATGGTCCCCCATGAAATGATTCCAGGTATTGGGCAGATGTAACAGGCGCATTGAACCCATATCCGGGTCGGTCAAATCACCCATTAGCTTTTGACAGGCAACAGAACCATCCATGGTCATGGAATGGATACCCTCTGCCAATGGCATGCGAACAGCACGGTATTCCAAATTGTGGAGGGTGCTTTCGTGGGCTATTCCTAAGGCATCCCAGTCGCGGGTTTTCTTGGCGACCAGTGCTTTGAATTCAGGGGTCGCGCGCGGATCATCTGTATTATCGAACTCTAGAAGGGAGTTCAGAAGCTCGGGGTGTGAGCCATTGCAGTGATAGCACTCGCGATTGTTTTCGATTACCAGCTTCCAGTTTGCTTTCTCGCTGATGGTAATTTCGTGAGCAACTTTGGCTCTGTCCAATGCGTGTGGCTTGAGGAAAGGTTCGACGGCTTCTTTGAAGGGGGCAAAGGCAGGGGGATTTTCATCAAGGCAGACAAAGATCATGCCGCCAGCAATGCCAATGTTTGCTTTCTTTAGGGGGAAATCGGCCGGGTTAAAACTTTCGCCCATGTTGCCGGCAAACAGCAGGTTGCCGTCGAGATTGTAGGTCCATTGGTGATAGGGACAAACCAGTTTTGCTGTATGGCCTTTTTCTTCCAGACAGACTTTGGAACCGCGGTGGCGACAGGTGTTGTAGATTGCATGGACTTCGCTGTTATCGTCTCTGACAATAACCAGAGGATTGTCACCGATTGATAGGGTGAAGAAGTTTCCGGGCTTGGGGATGTCGCAAACCAGACCAGCAAAAATCCATGACTTCCCGAAGATGTGTTGCATATCGAGTTTGAAGAAATCCGGATCGTTATAAAACTCTCGCGGCAGGCTGTAGTTCTGTTTTTTACTGCGAAGCAGGTCAAACATTGTGTCGTGGGCTGATACAGTCATCTCTCGGTCCTATCCAGCAACAAGCGCTACCCAGATATTATTTTCTGAGTGGTAAATTCTGACGAGCGACGGGGAGGGGAACAGCATTGTCTCTGCGCGCTTTTATGCTGCTTAGAGATCAACAGGTCGTTCCAATCGCCCACCGCGACTACTAGACTTGCCTCAGGCTGGTTTCCGGGCTCGAGAGGGCCATGAACTATGGCTAAGATCACACCCTTCCCAGAGCTTAATCCAGTGGATATCTTGTGATCTCTGGTCCTCTCCTACCGTTGCGGGGGCAGCGTCGGGTTTGCGCTGTGGGACGTAAAGTTGCGCGGACCGACTTCCCAATTATTTTCATGAAATCAAAATATTAACTTCATGAAACACCTGGAGGAGTTGTCATTTCTAAATTCATTACTAAGGCCGATTTTATGAAACCGTGCCTCGTGGTCGCCCTGAAAAACGACAGCGAGATCGACGTTTGCGACACTGTAATTTATGCTTGTGGAAATAGGTCGTTGCCATGGTAAAAGGTGTCGTGATTATTTGAAAACAATGGAATTTTTTTATGAATTCTCGTCATGTTTCTATTACCGATGAGTTGCAGGAGTATTTAATCAGTTTTGGTGGGCGTGAAGATTCGCTCTTGGCCCGACTGAGAGCAGAAACACTGCAGATGAGATTCGGCCATATGCAGGTGTGCCCGGAACAGGGACAGTTCCTGTTCTTTTTGGTGAAGTTGCTCAAGGCACGATCGGTTTTGGAAATTGGTGTTTTCACGGGCTACAGCAGTTTGTGTATGGCCAGGGCGTTACCTGATGATGGTGTTTTGCTTGGACTGGATAATCAAAAGAAGTTCACAGACATTGCCGAAGCTTTTTGGCTTGAAGCTGGCGTTGAGGACAAAATAGAACTCCGCCTGTGTGATGCCTTGGCAGAAGTTGCCAGATTGGAAGACAAAGGACTTGAGTTTGATCTGATTTTCCTTGATGCGGATAAAGAGAGATATCCAGAATACTACGAAGCTTGCCTCAAAATCCTGAAGCCTGACGGCTTGCTCGTGATTGATAATGTTCTTTGGTATGGAAACGTCGCCAAGGTAACTGTGACAGAACCGATTACAGACGCTATTCGTCGATTGAATGAAATCGTTGTCAAAGACGAACGGGTCGAAATGGTGACACTTCCCTTTTCAGACGGCATGACGCTGGTTCGTAAAAAAGACATTTAGTGCTAAAAAATATCAGATCATCTCCATAAATCTTACTAAAGTACATCTTAAGCGGATAGATCTCTGAGGGCCTGTACTATTCGGGCAAAGGCCTCTGCTGCTCTTGGGCTACTGTTACGTGCGCGCAGCCAGCCATGCATCAGACCCGGCTCAACAATGGATTTTACTTGAACGCCTTTGGCTTTCAGTTTGTCGGCGTAATCCGGTCCGTCATCAGCTAAGGGGTCAAGCTCTGCCGCACTGATAAAAGTTGCTGGAAGTTTTGAGAAATCGTCAGCTTGCGCCGGGAAAACTTTAAAGTCTTGCTTGTTTCCTTCGGTAGCTTTATGGCCGAGATAATAGTCGATGAAGGTATCCAAATCGGGCGTGCTGAACAAAGGTGCCTGTGCCTGTGTGGTCCGTGAAGGAAGATCTTCACTTGTCAGAGCAGGATAGATTAGTAACTGTCCTCTGAGTGATGGGGGGGTAAAACCAAGCAGGTTTATGTCCCGTGCAATAAGAGCAACACTTGCCGCCAGCGAAGCGCCAGCTGAATCTCCTCCGATGATTAGGCGATCACTATCGGCCCCGAAGATGTCCGGGTTTTCTGTAATGGCCTGATAAACGGCCCAGCAATCATCGAGAGCTGCTGGATACACATGTTCTGGGGCCAAACGGTAATCAACTGCTATTACCTGTATCTTTGCCTGACTGGCAAGATCAGCCGTAATAGAATCGTGACTATCCAGATCGCCAAGAACCCAACCACCGCCATGAAAATATAAGAGAGTTGGATATGGCTCCCCAATCGTATCAGTAGGGCGATAAACCCGGATAGGAATATCACCTTCCGGGCCTTCGACGGCGCCTTCGAGAACCTTAAGGTCCTCGGGGTGAGGGGTATTGTAATGCTGACACATCAGATTGTAACCGGCTCTGATATCATTCAATTCGGTTGTTCCTGGTATGGAAAAACTTTCTGATACAGAGACGAACTCTTGAAGTTCTTTATCCAACTCCTCACCCATAGGCATACCTTTGTAAAGTAGTGTGTTTTACAGAATACAGTGCTTTGCGAAATCAGTGGCTTCATTCGCAGACCAATCACCTTTTGGCTTTTCTTTCAATGCATCACACCATTCTGTGCTGCCAACTTCTGGTGAGCAGGCACTAAGGCCGGTAATGAAAAGAGCAGCAAGAACAAGTTTTAAATAGGTCATAAATTCCCCCGGAATAGATCATGAATGGGTAAAGGATTAAATTGCAAGCATGATAAGTCAGAAAACCGTTTGACGCTACCTCGTGATTTTACGTAAGGAGAAAACATTGTTTTGTTACAGCAACGTATTGGCAAAGATCTATTAGAGATCCAGTGTTAACGTTGGTGTTTTTGCTCTGGAACAACAAACCATGATCTGTTGGTTTTCCTTTTTTTCTGCCTCGGTCAGTATCATATCACGATGATCTGCTTCGCCGTGGATCATGCCTGTTTCACAAGTGCCGCAGATACCTTCGCAACAGGCATGATCTATAAAAAATCCGTTTTCTTCCAGAACGCTCAAGATGCTTTTATCAGCGGGGACTTTTAATACACGTCCTGTGCTTTGGATAATGATTTCAAAGCTACCATCATCGTCTCGTGGGCCGCTATCTTCGCTTGCAGAAAAATGTTCAAACCTGACGCTTCCCTCTGCCCATGAACTGGTCGCAAATTTAACCGCATCCATCAGGCCGGTTGGGCCGCAGCAGTATATTTTCACATCTGGTTCAGGGCGTCCGAACAGGACCAATGTGTTCAAGGGGCCGTGAACGTCATCATACGAAAACACAACATGCTTTGATAGTTCTGAAGACTTGAGTTCTTCTAAAAAAGCGGCGCGTTGTTCATTGCGACAGGCGTAATGCAGTTGAAAAGGTTTGTCGATAGCTTTCAAGCGGCGCGCCATAGACATGATTGGGGTTATGCCAATTCCACCCGCGATCAGTTTGTAACGTTGAGCTGTTTCATCGAGGGTAAAATTATTTCGGGGGGCAGATATTTCAACTGCATCGCCGACTTTAAATTGATCGTGAATGAGACGCGATCCCCCCCGACCGTGCTCTTCCTTTTGAATGCCAACGACGTATCGGTTTCGTTCCTGTGCAGAGTTCGACAAGGAATATTGCCTGATCAGGCCATCGGGCAGGAAAAAATCAATATGTGCACCGGGAGTAAAGGGAGGGAGTGGCTCGCCATCAGGGCTGACGAGTTCATAGGTCTTGATATTGAGGGCTTGATCCTTGATTGCATTAATAAGAACCTTGATCCTCTGTGCCATGGCCTCACGTGCTCCTGAAATATTATCTATTTGCTTTTATAGGTGTGTCTTTACGGAACAAAGTACAATATGCGACATGGGTTTACCACAAAGTGTTCTCGAGTAAGTGTTTGTTTCTCTGTTCAATTTCCACTTTCTTATTCTTGTGTTTCAAATGAATAGACACTTTCCTCCCGCGTCTCCTGTGTTAATCTGCAGCTATGATTGCAGAAAAAAATAGCATGAGAAAGTGGGGGCGCAGGCTCTTGTGGTTTGGGGCAGTGATGCTTTTGATCATTGGTTCCGCAATCTATTATCGTCTCCCACTTGCTCAGTATCTGTTGGATCAGGTTGCAGACAATTTGGCATTACCCGGCTTTTCAGCCGAAGTTTCGGAAGTATCCCACCGTGAAGTGATTATTCAGAATGTGGTTGTCGGGATTGAGAGCGAGGTTACCCTTGATCGTCTTGTTTTATCCTACGATCTGATGGATTTGTGGCAAGGTGGTGAGCTGGCGATTGGTTTGGATCGCCTGCTCTTGTCGCTTGATGTCACTGGACAAGGACCTGTATTAGGATCTTTGGGCAGTCTGTTTGGATCTGACGGACAAACAGAGACACAATCATCCCTACCGGTACTCCCCTTTAGACCAGCACTTAAAATCAATAACAGTAGCCTTCAAATCATGACGGATCTGGGGGCAGCACAGTTGCCCTTTGCTGTTGAAGTGAAAGGACACTCGGAAGATGATGTGCAGGGATGGATCAGCTTCGAAGGGGGGCGCTTAGCTGACTATGAACCAGAAGAATTTTATCTCGGCGCAATTTTTTCAAGTTCTGATCTGCAAATTGACTGGGATATCAAATGGCAGAAAGCTGGCCTTTCCGGCGAGGGTGCAGCATCTTTTTTTCTGGATGATCCTGGCCTGAACTGGAATGTTTTCGGGGATATAATTGGTAATATTCCAAAGGCCTTTTTGCCAGCTGATATCGAACATACCGGGATGAAGGTTAATCTGGATGGTGTCGGGCAGATTGATGTGGGGGAGGTCCAGCCGTCAAAGTGGCGTGAGGCAATTAATCCCCTGATGCTTCATTTTGGACAGGCGACAGTGAATTTGATTGCAAATATTGGGGTTGAAGGTCAACTGGTTTCAGGGACCCGTTTTGATGGGCAGATACCCTTAACGTTTATGCAAAAAGGTCCCGAGACCAAAATTGGCCTTAATGAAGTTGGACAGTTTAATTTAACGAATTGGACCGCCGATGAAATTATTCCTCCTGTCATAAAACAAATGTTTGGCCCGTCCTTATCGGGGCAAATCAATCCTGCCGAAACTGCGATTACTTTTCTCTTGAATGATGAGCAGCCTGTCGCAGGTAAGATTGGTGTTAAACTCCGCGGGGAAACACCTATTGAGATAACGTCTCTGATGAAGGCAACGGGAAGTATCAGTCAAGGATATGACCAAATACAACTCGAAAATGGAACTCTTGATCTCAGAGGAAAAGCATTAGAGCTTGTCGGGCATAAAATATCTGACGGGTCATTAACAGCCGCCGTATCAAAAGACACCTCTGAGGGGTGGCACGGTGAGTGGACGGTGAAAACAGAGAATGTTGATAATACTCAGTCAAAACAACATGCTGACTACCTGATAAAGGTTTCAGAAGGCACCGCACAAGGAAGCTTCTCCTTAGATAAAGATAGGTTGATCCTCAAAGGTGATGGGGGGCAAGTCGAGCTTGCAAAGTTCGAAGTCCCGGGCGTTATTCGAACTCAAGCTAAAGAGGTCTTCTCTTTTAAGAATCTCGAGAGTGAACTTCAACTTCTGCCGGATACAGCAGAAAATGCTGTCGAGCTCAGGGGTGTTTCCGCTGACTTCAGTGTTAAAGCCGTGAAGTTCAATCTGATCAAAGAAAACAAAGACATCATTGTTTCTAATTTTCTGAGTAGCCTTCGGGGACGCGAGGGAGGCAAGTGGCATATCGGGACAACAATATCCGAAATCGAGCTGCCTGATCAAAAGTTAAAGATCAGCTCTATTCGTAATGATATCTCCACGCCTTTTTTCCAACCTGCGAATGACTTTGATGTTAAGGCATTTATTCTTGATAGCCGATCGGAAGCAAACATCAAACAGGAAGATCCCGAACTTGGATTGCCCACATTTACTTTTAAGAGCGAGACATCAGGTCTTCCGGAAAAGACGGCTTTATCTGCTGAGATAAAACTCTTTGAAGGAACGAAATTATTAAACCTTGAAGGGGATATGAATTTAATCTCTCTTAACGGAGATATTGAGGCAGTTATCCCACCGATTTTGTTTAGCGAAAACGGCATCCAGCCAAAGATATTTACCCCGCACCTGTCTGACCTGAAAGTTCTTGATGGCACGGTTTCCGGACGCGTCGAGATAAAGCTAGATAAGGGTATCCCTGACGGGCACGGGTATTTGAATGTGGATCTATCCGATGCAGAGATTAACGAGCTTCCTTTTAAAGGTTTGGTGGGACGGTTTTTCTTTCAAGGCATAGCAGAGCCTGTTTTGCCACCGGGACAGAAACTTGAAATTGCGTCTTTTGATGCCGGGATACCAATCTCTGATATTGAATTGGTGTTTGGTGTTGTGCCCGAAGCAGATGATTTTATTGTTGATCTACGGACTGCCGTATTGATGATAGCTGGTGGTAATCTTGGCTTCGATCCTCAAAAAATTCCGATTCTTGCGGATCAAAAATCGGTACTTTTGCAAATTAAGAAATTGGATTTAAAAGAGCTCTTTGCCTTGATTGGACGCGAAGATTTGAGTGGAACGGGGCAATTAACAGGTGAGATTCCAATTAAGTTTGAAGGCGATCAGATTATTATTGAAAAAGGTGCTTTGTCGACAGAAGGACCTGGGGTCTTACAAATTCGTTCGCAACTGATAGCGGATGCCTTGGCGGTGGGCGGCGAACAGGTTGAACTCCTAGTAAAGGCTTTACACAATTTTGAATATACGGAACTCACGCTGGATATTGATAAACCAATCAATTCTGCGGCTCAGGTAAGTTTGGGTATTAGCGGTGCGAATAAAGATGTTCTCGATGGGCATCCTTTCCGATTGAACATTAATCTCGAAACGAAGGTAGAGCCTTTGCTTGAGGTTCTCTTGCAGGGGCAAAAGCTTTCAAGGGGATTGGTTTCCGGACTGTTGAATCAATGAGCAATAACAATGTCTGAAATGGTATTTAAATCATAAGGAGGCGCAAAAATGCCTTTCCCTTGCCTTATTTCGATGACTATTCTTCTGGGGATTTAATGATTAATGGCAGAGGATAACGCCTTGGGTGGCCTTCTGAATGAAAATATAAACAAGCAGCTTGTTCTTGTTGCCGCGGTTGTGATGGGACTTCAGGCTTGTACGCCAACGGTTAGGGTTGAAGCGCCGAAAGAGCCGATTACGATCAACCTTAATATCAAGTTGGACGCTGAAGTACGTGTCCGTCTGGAAGATCAGGCGAAAGATGACATTAATAACAACCCAGATCTCTTCTAGATTGTCGGTGGAGGAAACTGAAACAATGGTTTTTAAAAGCATGAAGATGTTGAGAGTTCTGTTTGTGGCTTTTGCATTTGCATCTGCATCTGTCATTCCAACAGCCTGGGCTGCTGATCTGGACGGTTTGCGCAGTTCTGGTGCAGTTGGTGAGCGTTATGATGGTATGGCGGTTGCGCGGGATGGTTCTGTATCTGACTTTGTGTCTGCAACAAATGCAAAACGGACACAAATCTATCAAGTACGTGCGAACAAAGAAGGTGTGAGTGTCAAGCAGGTTGGCATGGTTTACGCCAAACAGATTATGAGCAAAGCCCCAAGCGGAACCTGGTTCCAGGCCGAAGATGACTCTTGGGTTCAAAAATAAAAGCAACCTTATAAGAAAGCTAATCTAAGGTATAAAGCTCAGTTAAAAAGCCCCGCTATTCAGCGGGGCTTTTTCTTTACGTGTTGATTGTCAGATTCCTTTGGTTAATCTGACATGAAAATGAAACCTGATCTTGTTAATGCAATCAATCTGATTGTGTAAGAGGTTAGGAATTTACGATGGATGATCTGGCTGTTGAGCTTCCGGATGAGAAGCTCGAAAATTATGAAAAGCCTGAAAAGAAAGTGGATCATCCTGATTGTGATTGGCTGGCTACGAAATCATCAAAACGCTTTATTAATCGCGAATTATCCTGGCTAGCGTTTAATTTCAGAGTATTGGAAGAGGCCAGTAACCCCCAACACCCTCTGTTGGAGCGTTTGCGCTTTGCGTCGATTTCTGCGAGTAACCTTGATGAATTCTATATGGTTCGTGTCGCGGGGTTGATGGGACAGGTTGCCGCCGGCGTGACGAAGCTCAGTCAGGATGGTTTGACACCGGCAGAGCAGCTTCAGGAAATTTCAATTCAGGCAGGGCGTTTGATGCAGCAACAGCAAATTGCTCTGCAAGACGTGTTTGCCAAGCTACGAACCAAAAGCGTTTTTCTTTTAAATCCGGATGAACTTAATCCAGATGAAAAAAAGTGGCTGACATCATGGTTTCAGACACAGGTTTTCCCGGCTTTGACACCTTTGGCGGTTGACCCTGCCCATCCGTTCCCTTTTATTCCGAATAGAGGGTTGGTTCTGGCGCTGGAGCTTTCTCGAAATCAGGATAATCGCCAGATCAATGGTCTTGTTCCTATTCCCCATAATATCAAACGCTTTGTTAAATTACCTGGTAGTCAGGACCGCTTTATCGCTCTGGAGAATGTTATTCGTATGTTTATGGATACTTTATTTCCGGGGTTTGAACTCTTGGGGGATGGCCTTTTCCGTATCTTAAGAGACTCAGATGTAGAGGTCGATGAAGAAGCGGAAGATCTGGTTCGAACGTTTGAAACCATGCTGCGTCGTCGGCGTCGGGGCTCTGTCATCAGACTTCAACTTGATGCGTCAATGCCAGGCAGTTTGCGCGCGTTTGTCACAAAACACCATCTGGTCAATGAGAACGATGTTTTTGTCTTGGCTGGCATGCTGGGTATTTCAGATGTGTCCCAGATGATAGTTTCTTCACGGCACGAGTTACTATTTGAAAGCTATACGCCTCGCTTTCCGGAACGAATCAAAGATTTTGGCGGGGATTGTTTCGCTGCTATCCGGGCTAAGGATTTTATTGTTCATCATCCCTACGAGAGCTTTGATGTTGTCGTCCAGTTTGTGAAACAGGCTGCTCGTGATCCAAAGGTTGTTGCCATCAAGCAGACGCTTTACCGGACATCAAATCAGTCTCCGATCGTTCGGGCGTTAATTGATGCTGCAGAAGCAGGAAAGTCGGTGACGGCGCTGGTTGAGTTAAAGGCACGATTTGACGAGGCTGCCAATATTCGCTGGGCAAGGAACCTCGAGCGTGCTGGCGTTCAGGTCGTCTATGGCTTTGTTGATCTGAAAACGCATTCCAAGCTGTCGATGGTGGTGCGACGGGATGGTGATGGAATGAAAACCTATGTTCATTTTGGTACAGGTAATTACCATCCGATCAATGCCAAAATATATACTGATCTCAGCTTCTTTACCTGTGATGAGAAACTGGCGCGGGATGCGGCCTGTCTGTTTAACTTTACGACGGGGTCGGCAGCACCAAAGGAGATGGAAAAGCTGGAATATGCACCAAATACTTTGCGTCAGCGGATTAAAAAAGAGATTCAATCGGAAATCAAACATGCCAATGGGGGAAGGCCAGCCGCGATCTGGATTAAGGTCAACAGTCTTGTTGATGCAGATATTATTGATGCGCTTTATGAGGCCAGCAATGCCGGGGTGCAGATTGAAATTGTGGCCCGTGGAATCTGTTGCCTGAAAGCGGGCATAGTTGGCTTGTCGGAAAATATACAGGTCCGCAGTGTTGTTGGACGCTTTTTGGAGCATAGCCGCATTTTTTGTTTTGGTAATGGACAGGATTTGCCATCGCCAGATGCCAAGGTTTACATATCCTCAGCCGATTTAATGCCCCGAAATCTGGATCGTCGGGTCGAGGTGATGGTGCCGATCGAAAACGATACGGTAAAGCGACAGGTGCTGGATCAGGTGATGTTTGCCAACTTGCAGGACGAAGCACAGAGCTGGACTATGCAAGAAGATACGACCTTTAAGCGGGTCGAACCGATTGGTATCGGTTTTAGTGCCCATAATTTTTTTATGACGAACCCAAGTTTATCAGGGCGTGGCAAAGCCCTCAAAAAGAGTATGGGCAAAAAGCGCCGTAAGAAATAATGCCCGTAAAGCTGTCTGTATTTTACGCACGTTAGATTTGAATTGTAGAAACACTAACAAAAAAGCCGGACGCATAAGTTCCGGCTTTTTTGTGGTCTCGTAAATAACAGATTCAAGCAGAGATAGCCGTGAGTTCGTACTGAAATTGTATGTTTACGGCTGACATTGGGTTTTCTTGATTGCGAGATCCCAACCCGCAAGATTCTGTTTTCTGGTTGCGTCATCCATTTCTGGCGTAAAGCTTCGATCCAGCTTCCAGTTTTCTTTAATATCGTCGAGGGATTTATAGATCCCGTGCTGAAGGCCTGCCAGATAGGCTGCTCCCAGTGCGGTGGTCTCTGTGACGGCTGGGCGGTCCACTTCAAGGTCTAGCGTATCGGAGAGGAATTGCATAACCCAGTTATTAGCGACCATTCCGCCATCAACCTTTAGTGCTTTTGGGACGATGCCATCGTCAGCCATCGCTTCAAAAAGGTCTCTGGTCTGGTAACAAACTGCTTCCAGTGTTGCACGAACGATCTCTTCAGGGCCGCTGTCTCTTGTCAGGCCGTAGATTGAGCCGCGGGCATGAGGATCCCAGTAAGGGGCACCGAGACCGGTAAAGGCGGGAACAAGGTATACGCCTTTGTTATCTGGAAGGCTTTTGGCCATAGCTTCGGTCTCTGAGGCCGATTTGATTATTTTAAGGCCGTCGCGCAACCACTGAACTGCGGCACCGGACATGAAAATTGCACCTTCAAGAGCGTAAGATGTCTTGCCATTAATCCGATAGCCGATGGTGGTAAGTAATCGGTTTTTTGATGCTAGCGGTTTCTCGCCTGTATTGAGTAGAACAAAGCATCCTGTGCCATAGGTACTTTTGATGTCCCCTGCGTCATAACAGGTTTGTCCAAAGCTTGCGGCCTGTTGATCGCCCGCAATGCCCTGAACGGGGATGGGCGTTCCAAATATATCGGAGCTAGTTGTACCAAAATCAGCGGCAGAGTCTTTTACGTCGGGTAAAAGCGATGCTGGAATATTAAATAGTTCCAGAAGGTCATTATCCCATTTGAGATCATGGATATTATAGAGCATGGTTCTGGAGGCATTGGTGACGTCTGTTGCATGTACTTTGCCATCTGTCAGGCGCCAAAGCAGGAAACTATCTATGGTGCCAAAGGCGAGTTCGCCACGATCTGCTTTTTCACGGGCGCCATCAACATTATCCAATATCCAGGCGATTTTTGTTGCCGAAAAATAGGGATCCAGTAACAGGCCTGTCTTGTTAGTTACTTTTTCTTCGTGATTTTGCTCTTTCAGTTTTGAACATAGTTCTGCTGTGCGTCGATCCTGCCAGACAATCGCGTTATAAATCGGCGTTCCCGTAGATCTGTCCCAGATAACGGTTGTTTCCCGTTGATTGGTAATGCCGATGGTGACGACGTTTGCGCCTTTGGCCTGTGCTGCTTTCAGGGCTTCACGAGAAACTTCAAGCGTTGAAGACCAGATGGCTTCGGGATCGTGCTCGACCCATCCATCGTTAGGGAATAGTTGAGGAAACTCTCGTTGTGACGTTGCAAGGTTGTTGCCTTTGACATCAAAGATAATTGCCCGGCTACTTGTTGTGCCCTGGTCAATTGAAAGAATGTGTTGATTTTCGCTCATTCCGGCTTCCCTTTTGACTCCCCTTGGAATTTGATCTTTACTTTCGTATGTTCGTTTATGAAAGTAAAGTGAACATCGGCTTCTTTTTTGGTATAAATTGATTAAAAGGGGTCGGCTGATGGTACCGGGTGCTGGTAAGAAGCGCGAATTTGGTTAGTGGGGAATGCAGATGAATCTGGAAAATCTTAGCCGTCGTCAAAGGCAGATTCTTGAGTTGGCAAAGAATAATGGTTTCGTATCTATTGATTCTATGGCACAGGATTTTTCTGTAACAACACAAACAATTCGGCGCGATATAAACGAGCTTTGCGATGCCAAATTGCTCAACCGCTTTCATGGTGGGGCAAGTTTTAGCTCTTCTGTTCTCAATCTCGACTATACGCAACGCCAAGGTATCAATGCGCAGGAAAAAGAAGGCATTGCCCAGCTTGTAGCGCGGGAAATTCCGAACAATGCGTCGTTGTTTATCAATATGGGAACGACAAACGAAAGTGTTGCTCAAGCCTTGATGGGGCACACAGGCCTGCGGGTTATTACAAACAGTTTGAGTGTCGCCCATATTATGAGTCCAAATCCAAGTTTTGAAATTATTGTTGCGGGCGGCGTTGTTCGTAATGTTGATCGGAGCATTATCGGTGAGGCGACAATCGATTTCTTTCGTCAGTTCCGCGCGGATTATGGCGTGATCGCTGTTGGTGGTATTGATGAAGACGGTAGTCTTTTGGATTATGACTATGGTGGTGTCCGGGTTTCGCAAACGATTATAGAAAACGCGCGGCACACACTACTTGTTGCTGATAGCAGTAAATACGGACGAAATGCTTTGGTTCGTTTGGGGCATCTTTCTCAGGTCGATACATTGGTTACCGACAGCATGCCGACTGAGCCTTTGTCTTCTATTATTAAATCTCTGGATCTCGAAATTCTTTGTTGAGCCCGGATTCTCTCGGATTTTTGTAACTGAACTTTCACAATCACGCATAAATGTGTGGTGGTTGTTCTTTTCTGGTTCATGGAATCAGCGCTTACATTATAAATATATTTAGATAAACATTTGATATATAATGCTTATTGTTAATGTTTTATTCTGTGGGCGTTCAAGCTCTAGCTGCGTAAATCGAAATTCAGTGTCATAAAATATTCACTTTAGAAAAATATAACTTGCGTTTATGTTCAAAAATGAACATTTTATTATTAAGAATTACAAATTTAAGTCCCTGAGGAGCAGATTATGGCGGTTCGCGTAGCAATTAATGGTTTTGGTCGTATAGGCCGACTTGTGTTGAGGGCCATTATTGAATCCGGCCGTGACGATATCGAAGTTGTTGCAATCAACGATTTGGCGTCTGCCCAGGCCAATGCCCATCTTCTCAAGTATGATTCAGTTCATGGCACACTTCGCAAAGATATCAAAGCTGACGACAAGGCTTTGATCATTGAAGGCAAACGGATTGCGGCGCTGTCAGAACGCAACCCCGCTGATTTGCCCTGGGGCGAGTTGGGGGTTGATGTTGCTCTGGAATGTACCGGACTTTTCACCGATCGCGAAAAAGCCTCGCTTCATCTGGAAGCTGGCGCAAAGAAAGTATTGATTTCTGCGCCGGGTAAAAACGCTGACCTAACTGTTGTTTACGGTGTGAACCACGACAAGATTGCGCCGGAGCACACCATTGTTTCCAACGCGTCCTGTACCACAAACTGTCTGGCACCCGTTGCCCATGTTCTTAACCAGTTGGTTGGCTTGGAAGAAGGTTTTGTGACGACTGTTCACGCCTATACGGGGGATCAGAACACAGTTGATACAATGCACTCTGACCTGCGCCGTGCCAGAGCGGCTGCTCTTTCCATGATCCCAACATCTACGGGGGCAGCCCGTGCCGTTGGCCTTGTTCTGCCGGAACTTGATGGCAAACTGGATGGAACAGCTGTTCGTGTCCCGACAGCAAATGTATCCATGATTGATCTTGTCTTCACGGCAGGCAGAAAGACAACAACCGAAGAAATTAATGCAGCAATGGTAGCTGCTTCCGAAGGTGCTCTCAAAGGTGTCTTGGACACAAATGATGAGCCTTTGGTTTCAATAGATTTTAACCACTCTCCTGCCAGCTCGACCTTTGATCTGACGCAAACCCAACTTGTTGGTGATCGTTTGGTTCGTGTCTTGAGCTGGTATGACAACGAGTGGGGGTTCTCCAACCGTATGGTTGACACTGCTGTCGCCCTGGGGCTTAGCCTCTAGGTCTACTTGATCAGGAGAGAGTAGAGGGCTCTCTCCTGATCTTTTTTTGTCCCGATCTTTACTGATGACAATAAAAGCAGTGTTTTGAAGAGAAACATAAAAGTCAAAAAAATCGGCACGAATTTACGTGCCGATTTCTGTATTCTGGCTCTGAGTTTGGATATGGAATACAATCCAAGAGTTTCGTTGATCGAGACAAAACTGTCGTCGTTGAGCCAAGCTTTTGTAACAGAAAACTGATAAGACAGATAAAACAGGATATAATCCTGAAATAAACATAATGAAAAGGTTCCTGAAATGAAACGTAAGCGTCTTTGTAAGATTGTAGCGACACTTGGCCCGGCCAGTTCGGATAAGGAGACTATTACGGCGCTGTTCGAAGCGGGTGTTGATACTTTCCGTCTCAATTTCAGCCATGGAACCCATGCGGATCACAAAGAACGGTACGACTTGATCCGTGAGGTCGAAAAAGAATCTGATCGTCCGATTGCTGTTTTGATGGATCTACAAGGGCCAAAACTGCGTGTGGGTCGTTTCGTTAATGATTCAGCCGAGTTAACGAATGGTTCGACCTTCAAGCTCGATATGAAAGATGAACTTGGGGATGCAAACCGGGCAACTTTGCCACACAAAGAAATCTTTGATGCGCTGGAAGTTGGTACTGATCTCTTGCTTGATGACGGTCGGATCAGGTTGCGTGTCACAGGGCTAAGTGGCACAGAAGCTACAACAGAAGTTGTTGTCGGTGGTGTGCTGTCGAACAACAAAGGGGTGAATGTCCCGGGCGTTGTTTTGCCTCTGTCAGCTCTTACTGAAAAAGACTTGCTTGATATGGAGTTTGGTCTTGAGCTGGGTTGTGACTGGTGCGCGTTATCCTTTGTTCAGCGCCCAGAAGACGTCATGGAAGCGCGTAAGCTTGTTAACGGGCGTGCTGGCGTTATGGCCAAGTTGGAAAAGCCATCTGCAATCGAACAACTTGAAGCTATTGTTGAACTGACCGATGCCGTTATGGTTGCGCGCGGAGATCTTGGTGTTGAATTACCGCCGGAGAACGTGCCTGTTCTACAAAAACGTATTATAGGAACTTGCCGGGAACATGGGAAACCTGTGATCGTGGCGACGCAGATGCTGGAAACAATGGTTTCCGCGCCAACCCCGACGAGAGCAGAAGCATCTGATGTTGCGACAGCTGTTTATGATGGTGCAGATGCTGTGATGCTATCTGCTGAATCAGCCAGCGGTGCGTACCCTTTTGAGGCTGTGACGATGATGAACCGCATTATCGAAACCATCGAACAGGATCCACTTTATCTCAAGCTGGTACATGCAGATGAAGTGCTGCCTAATCCAACAGAGGCGGATGCGATTAGTGATGCAGCTCGCCATGTTGCTGATTTAGTTGATGCTAAGGCGATTGTCACCTTTACGACAACGGGTAGCACAGCTTTTCGGGCGGCTCGTGGTCGTCCTAATACACCGTTGCTGGGGTTAACCCCTGATTTACGTGTGGCAAGAAAGATGGCCTTGGTTTGGGGAGTCCATTCCGTTAATACACGTGATGTCAGTAGTTTTGGTGAGATGGTTGGGAAATCAACGCGTATTGCCCGCCGGGAAGGTTTCTGTGAAAACGGTGACAAAGTTGTCGTAACTGCGGGCGTTCCTTTTGGTACGCCTGGGGCGACAAATAATCTTCGCATAGCAACGGTTGGCCAGCATGAAAAGCCAGATCCCGTTGCGTGATATGGGGCCTATCACAGATAATAAAAAAGCAGCCGTCGGGCTGCTTTTTTATTGGGAGTTTTGTATTGGGAGTTTTCCGGTATAAGGCTTGATCCGCCCGACATTGCTCATGCGCTTTAAAGTTTGTTTAGGGGGATTTTTAGGTATCTGTCGCCGTCATCTTCTTTTGGGGGCAAGTCACCTGCGCGCATGTTGACTTGGATCGAAGGGATTAAAAGTGCGGGCATAGTTAGTTGTTTGTCTCGTTCTGTTCGCATCTTTATAAACTCTTCTCTGGTGATACCTTTGTGCGCATGCAGATTGTTATTCCGTTGTTCTTTAACGGTACTCTCCCAGGCAATTTGACGGCCGTTTGGGGCATAATCGTGACAGGTGTAAAGCTTTGTGTCGTCGTCCAATGACAAAATTGTTTTGATCGAATCGTAGAGTTGCCCAGCATCTCCCCCAGGAAAGTCTGTGCGTGCAGTGCCAAAATCAGGCATGAAGAGGGTGTCGCCGACAAAGGCATTTCCATCAATCAGATAGGTAACACAGGCAGGTGTATGTCCTGGAGTGTGGAGAACTTTACAAACTGTGTTGCCAAGTAAGAATTCTTCGTTTTCTTTGAACAGATGGTCGAACTGCTGACCTTCAGTGTTGAAGTTTGATTCAGCATTATAAATGGTTTTAAATGTTTTTTGAATTTCTGGGATATGGCTACCTACAGCCGTTTTCCCGCCAACGTGCGCTTTAATAAATGGGGCGGCACTTAAATGATCGGCATGTACATGGGTTTCGAGGACCCATTGGCAACTAAGTTTCTGTGCTTTAATGAAATCAATAATTTTCTGGGCGCTTTGTGTTGATGTTCTTCCTGAGCTGACATCAAAATCAAGTGCAGAGTCTATCACAGCACATTTTTTGGTCTTGATATCCCAAACAAGATAGGAAATCGTATTGCTTGCGTTATGAAAGAAAGCCTCAATTCTTACCTGCATGCTCATCTCCGTTTTGATAAAGTATGATAATACTTTTCTTATAATATAGTGAGTTTTGTTTTTGTTAGTAGTACGTTTGTCTGATGAATGAAAACTCTAGCTAAAAATTAAAGTCAGAGACCAGAGCCAAGGGTAAATGTTGTAAATAAAAAGGCTTTGAAGATTTTTCAAATAATCTCAAACAAAACTCGTGTCATAGACAGTTGTTAGAGGTATTTGCTATTCTAGCGTGAACAGCAAAGCAGTATATTTATAAAAAAGTACTTATTTTTAATGGTTTTATAACTCTCAGCACCTATTGTAGCTTTTCTAGGTTAATCAGACTTTCTGCCCGGTGGATTCGGATAGTGAGTTATTTTTATGGTTCAGGAAGACCTTGTTGTTACATCAAGATACTACACAGTCGCGAATTGTCATCATTGGTGATGACGAAGCCTTTTGCAAAGATGTTAGCATTGCGCTTAACGATGCTGGCTTCTCTCAGATTGTGGTGTCTGAAACATTTGATCTCGAAGCAAAAAACAAACCAGATCTCCTTTTGTTTTCTGCGGGCATGTTAAATCAAGATTTAACGCAGAAACTTAATCAATTTAAATCTTTGTCTTGGGCGCAGCGGTGTCCGTTTATTTGTGTCGCTGATAGTGAGCAGGGTGCTTTTGGGCAAGAGGTTCTTTCTCTATTTGATGACATTATTCTCTTCCCTCGGGACATTGATCGCCTTGGGCTGACATGTCGAACGTTGTTGAGTATTTCAAAAGATAGATCAAGGCTTGAGGCCGAGTTAGCGAAAAAGACACAAAAAGCTGATCTTGCCCTTGTACTGTTGAAGCAGGCTGAGCGAAAAATTTTACAGCAAAACCCTGAACTCCCGGAAGAGACCAAAGAGAATAATAATATTATTGCAGATATGAGCCACGAATTGCGCACTCCGTTGAATGCAATTCTTGGTTTTTCTGAGATCATGAAGCAGGAACGATTTGGTTCGCTTGGGCACGAAAAGTATCTTGGCTATGCTGATGATATTCATAATGCGAGTAGGCATTTATTGGGTATTGTGAATGATGTGCTCGATCTTGCTAAAACAGAATCAAGTGAAGAGAACCTTGAGATAACAGAAGTTTCTGCGCGTGATGCGGTGAATGAAACATTGCGTTTGATGGCTTTGCTTGCAGAAGAATCCGGGATTGAGCTTTCGGCAAATATTCCTGATGAGTTTCCTGATTTAAAAACCGATGAACGACGTTTTAAGCAGGTTTTGACTAACCTAGTCTCGAATGCAGTTAAGTTTACCCGTAGAGGAGGGCGTGTCAGTGTCGAAGGGCAGTGCGATACCGAAAATGGTGCTGTTTTGATGGTGATCCGTGACAATGGCATTGGTATGTCATCAGAGGAACTTGCCTTGGCCTTGTCCCCCTATGGGCAGGTTTTAGACGCTCAGACACACACTCATGTTCGTGGAACAGGACTTGGTTTGCCTGTTTCCAAGCGGTCGATTGAAGCCCTTGGCGGGGATTTTTCTATTACGAGTGAGCCTGGATTAGGAACTGCGATAACGCTCAGGTTCCCTCCTGATTTGGTCGTGGCGCAATAACGTTGCGGCTTTAATGCTTTTTGGTATCTTGCGTACGAGACATTTTATTGTGTCTTTTGTGGCGTTTTGCTTCTTCTAGTCTTCTTTTTTCATTCTGCTCAGCTTTAGCTTGAGCGATTGAACGTAAAGGTTTTGCTAAATAAGGACTTGAGGCAACTGACAACGAGCTTTTCATCATGTTATCCACAGAGTTTTCCACAAGATGTGGTGTTGAGCATGTATAGCTATACACAATTTACAGTAATTTGGAAAGAAATTAAATCTTGGGTAGTTAATTGGCTGTGAATGCAAATCTGTGGGTGCTTTTGTAACGTGCTTTGGTTATAAAGCATTTGGATTTTGTGTGTTGGCCTTGACCTATGAGAGGGCAGCCCCCAAATATGTATCACTATGGTGCTGCATGATGTGGGCCATGTGGTTGAATCTACTGGCTGCCTTATGGGGCCGCATTAAGAATGAGCCTTGCTCTTTCGAGGAGGTATAATTGTCGAGATTGTCTTTATTTAATAGTCCTCTTATGCTTGGGTTTGAGCAATTTGAACAAGCTGTCGATATGATTTCTAAAACAGCATCAGATGGTTATCCCCCATATAATGTTGAAAAAGTAAGCGAAAACAAGATACGTATAACGCTTGCTGTTGCAGGCTTTTCCCAAGAAGACATGCAGGTTCAGATCGAAAATAACCAACTTGTCATTAAAGGAAAGGCGAAATCAGATGATGATAAAGAATATCTTCATCGCGGGATCGCTGCCAGACAGTTCCGGCGCGCATTTGTTCTTGCTGAAGGGATCGAAGTTTTGGATGCAAAGCTTGAAAACGGGCTTTTGCATGTTGACCTCGAACAACCGCTGCAGAATATAGCTATTCGTAGTATTGAAATTCAAACAAGCAACGAAAAGCCCTCAACGACTGTGATTGAAGATAAACAGAGTTGATGCCAAAAAATAATAAGATTGTAAGAAATATTACTGATTGATGGTTCCTTAAGAATAGGGAACTATACTAACAATGAATTTTACAGTTCTCTTGAATGGACTGTCGCTGTTGAAGCTGGAAAAGAGTGATGATGATTAAGCAGGTAATATCAGAATTGATGACAGATCAGGACATGACTGCATTGGGCTTGGAAATCGTAGCCTATGTGAAGCCTGTGGATGTAGATGGTGATGCTTGCTTTGGTATTTTCGCAGCAGACGGAACTGAGATAACAGTTGTCAGTGACAGGGATGTTGCCTTTGCTGCTGTACGACAACAAGATCTCGAGCCGCTAAGTGTGCACTGACATCTGAGATAGTGGTAAAAAAAGGCTCCGAATTTCGGAGCCTTTTTTATTTGTGAATTAGAACTTTTATCCCTTTCAGGCTGCATGACTTGTGGCTGTTGCGCTTAATAATGCGTATATGCCGTCATTGCTTTCTGTTCCTCGTAGCTTTTCACAGGTCGACGCATTCCGAAGGAAGCGGGATACGCGTGCAAGAGCTTTGAGGTGATCAGCGCCAGCAGTTTCAGGAGCCAGAAGAAGGCAGATAAGGTCTACGGGCTGTTCGTCTATCGAATCAAAGTCGATCGGACGCTCCAGTTTAACGAAGAAGCCGTAGAGCCTATCCAAGTTCGGTAGCTTGCCATGTGGAATGGCAATGCCTTGACCGATACCTGTTGTGCCGAGTTTTTCTCTTTCGATGAGAACTTCGAAAATATGTCGTTCTTCTGTTCCGGTGATCTCAGATGCACGTTTTGCCATTTCCTGAAGAAATTGCTTCTTGCTGTTGACTTTCATGTCAGCAGCAACGGCATCTGGGCCGATAAGGTCGGTTAGTTCCATTACATGTATAGTCTTTAGTTATTCGCGTCTTAGCTCTTTGATGGGTCAACCCACCCGATATTTCCATCAGCACGACGGTATATCATGTTCAGACCACCGTGTTTGCTGTTGCGGAACATCATGGCTGGAAGGTCTTCCAAATCCATACGCATCACAGCCAATCCGGCTGTTAAGGTCGGGATTTCGGTTGCCATCTCTGCGACGATCAAGGGGCTGTCTTCGACTTCCTCCTGGTGATCATCCTTTTCTTCTTCGCCCGACAGAATGTAATGCTGGGCATGAGTGGCTTCTTTGCCGCCTTCAGCATGATCGTCACGAAGTTTGCGTTTATGACGGCGGAGACGTTTGGATAAACGTTCAGCTGCTAGATCAAACGCAGGATAAGGTTCTCCTGCCTCGCCATTTGCTTCCAGGCGAATATTTTTACCTACATGTGCAACCACAGTTGCTCGGTAAAGGTAGGCGTTTTTGGACATAGTGACATTTACATCAATGGCGTCACCAAAATACTTATCCAAAGTAGCGGAAAGGTTATTTTCTATATGAGTGCGCAGCGCGTCGCCAACGTCGAGCTGCTTGCCTTTAACGGAAAGCTGCATGTGAACAAATTCTCTGAATTGTTAAGGGGGTTAGCGTAATGGCCATATGTGCCAGTCAAGCCCCGCTATCTGGGGCGGCACCATAGTGACGTCGTTTATCGGAGTCAAGGATAGTAGGTTGAACCATGTTTTCCTCCCGTAGTGATACACGACATGGGTAGTATACATAGTCTTTTGGAATAAGTCGATTTTGTTACGCGAAAAAAATCAAAAAGAGAGCTTTTTTTCACGTCTTCTTTGCACTGAAGAAGGGATTCCCAAGGCTTCGCGATATTTTGCGACAGTACGTCGCGCGATATCGATTCCTTCTGCTTTAAGTTTGGTAACCAAAGCATCATCGGACAGAATCTTCTTTGCATCTTCCTGATCAATAAGGTTTTTGATACGGTCTCGTACGGCTTCAGATGAATGAGCATCACCATCTCCTCCACTAATGGAGGACGTGAAGAAGTACTTCATTTCAAAGGTGCCGCGCGGTGTGACCATATATTTGTTAGATGTAACGCGGCTGACCGTTGATTCATGCATTTCAATAACTTCGGCAATGTCCTTGAGTGTTAGTGGTTTAAGGGCTTGTACGCCTTTTTGTAAAAAGCCATCTTGCTGGCGTACAATCTCTGTCGCGACCTTAAGAACCGTCGTCGCCCGTTGATGGAGCGCTTTGATTAGCCAGTTTGCAGATTGTAGCTGCTCGGATATATAGGATTTATCTTCTTTTGTTCGGGCCAGGTCAGAAACAGTTCCATGATATTTATTATTAATCAGAACTTTGGGCAGAGCGTCATTGTTGAGTTCTATGCGCCACCCGCCAGCGTTATCTGATTTAATAATGACCTCGGGGATAACGGTCTCGACGTCGCTGGTGTCAAAGGTCGCTGCGGGGCGCGGGTTCAACGCGCGAATTTCCGCAATCATATCTGTTATGTCTTCTTCATCGACTCCACAAACCTGCTTTAAGCCTTTCAGGTCACGCTTTGCGAGAAGTTCAAGATTATCCAGTAAAGCCTGTATTGCCGGGTCTAAGCGGTTCTGTTCCGCAAGTTGGATGGCCAGGCATTCGCCGAGGTCGCGTGCACAGATGCCGACAGGGTCAAATGACTGGAGTGTTTGAAGTACAGATTCAACCAAATCTAACGGACATCCCAGCTGATCTGAAATTTCATCAAGTGAGGCTTTCATGTAGCCAGCTTCATCAACGTGGTCGATGAGGTGAACGCCAATCAGCCGCTCGGTTGGCTCGTCAACTTCCATTTGTAACTGTTCGCGAAGATGGTCGCGGAGAGTTACGGTATCACGCAACCTGTTTTCCAGTGAATACTCTGCATCGTCAAAGCGTGTGTTTCCACCTGCGCCCCAGCTCGAAAATGCCGTGTCCTGATCATTCCACTGATTGTCTGGACTGCTATCGTAGTAATTATCAAAATCATTATCCAGCGGTGCCTGGTTATTGTCAGGCAGAGTTTCGGCGTTTGATAGTTCTAACGAGTCTGGTTGCTGATTTTCGTTTTCTGAAGGGGCGGCGGCGGCGGAATGGAGGTCAGTGGAATCTGTGTCGACAAGCGTTGCGTTTTGGGTGCCATCATCCCGATCCAGAAGAGGATTTTGTTCGACCTCTTGTTGGACGTATTCTGCGAGCTCTATGTTTGACAGTTGCAGCAGTTTGATTGCCTGTTGCAATTGCGGTGTCATGACGAGGCTTTGACTCTGCCTCAGCTCTAGTCTTTGCGAAATTGCCATAGGTATAACCCTTAAAGGCTAAACCTTTCTCCTAGGTAAACGCGACGAACATCGTCATTGTTTACGATTTCGCCTGGTGTGCCTTCCATAAGCACCATGCCGTCGTGAATAATGTATGCTCTATCAACAATATCAAGAGTTTCACGCACGTTGTGATCGGTAATTAATACGCCGATACCGCGATCTTTCAGGTGCATGACAAGGTCGCGAATGTCGCCAACGGCAATTGGGTCAATACCAGCTAATGGTTCATCCAGCAAAATGAAACTTGGGTCTGAGGCGAGTGCACGGGCAATCTCAACACGTCTTCTTTCGCCACCTGAAAGGGCAATGGCAGGCGTGTTTCTAAGGTGTGTGATTGAGAATTCTGCTAGCAAACTATCCAGTTTTGCTTCTCTCTTGCTGCGAACTGATTCAACAACTTCCAAGACACCGCGAATGTTTTGTTCAACGGTCAGGCCTCTAAAGATGGAGGCTTCTTGTGGGAGGTAGCCAATCCCCATACGTGACCTGCGGTACATAGGAAGATCTGTAATGTCTTTATTGTCCAGGGTAACCCAACCTGAATCCGGAGAGAGCAGGCCGGTAATAATATAGAAGCTGGTGGTTTTTCCTGCACCATTGGGGCCAAGTAATCCGACAACTTCCCCTCGTTGGACGCGCATTGTAACAGCGCGAAGAACAGGGCGTTTTTTAAAGCTTTTTCCGATATTTGTGGCCATCAAGCCTTGATTGTCTGCAACAAGAGATGGTTTGGTGCTGCTTTCTTGATTGGTAGGATGTTGCTTGTCGGTCATGGGTTTTTCTTTTTGCTTGATGGTAGGATTAGACCTTGAACGGGCTTGCCACTCTTACTCACAAGCTTGCTGACGCCGGTTGCCAGATTAAACTGTGCTTCGTCCCCATTCATTTGGTTTTCCCCCTGAGTTATTTTCACGTTTCCAATCAGATTGGCTAACTCTTGTTTGACAAAATAGACACCTTTGTCTCCGGTAGCATACTCTGTTTTGGTGGCAACACGAACATCGCCATGAGCGTCAATACGTTCTATTTCCAGTTTATTCTCTGTGTCACGAACAAAGTGAGCTGTCAAAACATTGCCGTGTACGCGCTTGTCTTCGCGTATAGCAATTGCATTGCCGCGTGCCACCGCGAGTTGTTTGGTTTCCCAATATTCAAGACTGTCGCGTGCTGTAATGGTATCCGCGCCGCTAACCATACGCAGATTTTGACCGGTTAATACCATAACCTGTTTATCAATATCGTAGACTCCGTTGTCGCCATAGGCTACTTCACCGGGGGAGACAATTTTGACATTGCCAACAGCATCGACACGGTAAATCTCTGTACCTCCTTCTACACCTTCTCGGTAGTGGGCGACGAGTTGATCACCAAAGACTTCCAATTCGCCTTGTGCGGCACGGGCATTTCCGCTTGCGACGTATTGTTTGAGGTCTCTGCGCCATTCAATGCCTTCATCGGCATTGATTTCTAGGGGAACGTTGCTGTCGCCTAAACCTTCTGTCACGCCTTGGGCAAAAACTGAGTTGCCTTGCGCCATAGTAATGCTGAGAATTAAAGCCAAAGTTGTTACTAGACGGGTCATTGTTTCAGGGCCTCCTGAGCCCCAGGAAAGATGATCAGCTTACTTTTGCCAGTAAAGGTTATACGTTTTCCACGATCAGTGATGACAAAGCCTTCGGAATTTATTGTTCCGGCTGGCCCATGACCTTGAACGGACATTTGCCCGTAAGCCGAGCTGGCTTTTGCATCAAACATGGCTTCTTCGGTTACGATTTCAAAGCCTTGATCTTGAAAAATATTCACATTGCCATTCAGGTTCAGATATTTTGCATCTCTGTCATACATGCCTGTTTTTGCCGAGAGGGCAAGCCAAGTGCCATCTTCCAGTGTGATGTCAGCTTTGGGAAGGGTCAAAAAGATCTCGTTTTCACGTTCGCTGGACTGCTCGGCAAGGTCAGCGATAATCGTATAGGGCTGATTCTTTTCATCAAGTCCGAGGTATTTTGGGTTCAGAGCGCTCAAAGTATCTGGGGTACTTGATTCCAAAATGCTATTACCGATAGCTGTGCCTTCGGTAATTACTTGCTCTTCGAGTTGAGGCCAGACAATCACCAGCAGAATCAGAACGACAGCAAAAAAAGGAAGCGTTACTTTCGCAATGCTGACAAAAACGCTGTAAGCGTTACCGCCGGAAAACCGAGGAGGTTTAACGGGCGTTACAAGCTCCGGTTCATTCTGAGTGGCTGTGCTATTTTCTTTGTTAGATCTGGCGGTTGAACTCATGCCGTTTCGTAGCCTCAGGCAATCCCTGCGCGGAGGCAGTCGTGGATGTGGATGATGCCAACAGGGACTTCGTCTTCGGTGACAAAGAGGCTGGTGATTGAGCGTTCATTCATTTGCCCCAATGCCTCAGCTGCGAGAGCCGAAGGGCGGATGGTTTTAGGCGCGGGTGTCATGACGCTTTCTGCGGTCATTGATAGGAGGTCTGTGTCCATGTGTCGTCTTAAATCACCATCAGTGATGATCCCTGCCAGTTGACCGTCCTGATTCGTGACGCCAATGCAACCAAACGAGCGTTGTGTCATGATAAGAATGGTTTCAGTCATGGATGTATTGCCGGCACAGAGTGGAAGCTCATTGTTGTGCATAATGTCAGATACTTTTAGGAGTTGATTTCCAAGTGCACCGCCGGGATGAAAAACTTTAAAATCCTGTGGTTGGAAATTTTTTTGCTCCATTAGCGCAATCGCTAAAGCATCGCCGAGTGCTAGTGACATGGTTGTCGATGTTGTGGGAGCTAGACCATGAGGGCAAGCTTCGGGTAGTGATGGGAGGATAAGAGCAACGTCCGCCGCCTCGGCCAAAGCGGAATTCGCCCTGCTGGTCATTGCAATGAGAGGGATGCCGAAGCGCCTCGTATAAGTAATCAGATCACTAAGCTCTGATGTGTTTCCGGAATTTGACATGGCAAGGACGGCATCGCTACGGGTAATCATGCCGAGATCACCATGACTGGCTTCGCCAGGATGGACGCAATAGGCGGGTGTTCCCGTGGATGCCAATGTTGCCGCAATTTTCTTGGCAATATGCCCGCTTTTACCCATGCCGGATATAATGACGCGACCAGTTACTCCCGTCAGTATGTTCAGGGCCTCGACAAAGCTGCCGTTTAATTCAGCGCTTAATTGTTGAAGACCTTTTGCTTCTAAATCAAGAACCCGACGAGCTGTATCTATTGCTTGTGTGGCATTGTTTGGTGTTGTTGTCATTTCCGGCTCAGAATTATGAACTGCGTTAGCCATTTTCTAGATTTTTATCCCATTTCCTGGATTTGTGTTCCAGGCAAAATATAAACTGGCACTAATGGTGCATGTCATACTTAATTGGTACACGTTATTTAACGGGAAGTAAAACCGGCACCTTAAAAAAGTGCCGGAAAACGAATAGCAAAAATGTACTTCAAAAAGGGCGCAAAGATGGCGGATATTTATGAGTGTGCGAAAATGTCTGTTTCATCCCAGCCTGCTATGTCCAGCTTTGCTCTCCAGGGGAGGAAGTCAAAGCACGCTTTTGCCATTTCGCTGCGACCTTCTCTGGCAAGTCGTTCGTCCAGAATTTTTACCATACGGTGAAGGTATAGAACGTCAGAAGCGGCATAGCGAAGTTGATCTTCGCTGAGATCGGGAGAACCCCAGTCAGAGGATTGTTGTTGTTTGGAGATATCGACACTTAAGAGCTCTTTGCACAGTTCTTTGAGGCCATGGCGATCAGTGTAGGTTCTGATCAGTTTGGAGGCGATCTTTGTGCAGTACACTGGATTGCAAGTGACGCCGAGATAGCGCTCGATCGCTGCGAGGTCAAATCGGGCAAAATGGAAAATTTTTGTAACGTCTTGGTTTGTGAAAAGAGCTTTTAAGTTCGGTGCGTCAAAATTTCCATCTTTGAATTGTACCAAGTGGCAAACCCCATCGCCAGCGGAAAGTTGAACGAGGCACAGGCGGTCCCGGGAAAGATTAAGGCCCATAGTTTCTGAATCAACAGCTACGGACGAGCCAAAATCGATACCGTCTGGCAAATCTGTCTGGTGGAGATGAATTTTTACGTCGCTCACAATGTGGCTCCTGATTATCTGTGCCTCGGTAGTTGCTGGCAACAGGGTGGTTCGTCTGACAATAAAGTGAATAGTCTAATAATAAAACGTCGACTTTGTGTTAATCTCGGCATTCTCACCGCAAAGTTGTTTCTGTCAAGGATGATTGATGGTTTCAGGTGCTGGTTCGTATCGTTTGTTGGGTATCGTGTCCTCTAATAATTTAATAACAAGTGCAGATCGGGAAAATATGAGTGTTTCAAAGGTTGTGACAGTTTTTGGTGGGTCCGGTTTTTTGGGACGTTATGTCGTTTCCAAGCTTGCGAGAGCCGGGTGGCATGTGCGGCTTGCTGTTCGCGATAGCGCGCAGTCGTCGTTTTTGACCTGCTGCGGTGATGTTGGGTGTGTGACGTCTGTTTATACGAATGTGGGGGATAGGGCATCACTTGAGCAAGCGATTCGCGGCTCTTCCGCTGTTGTTAATTTGATCGGCATTCTGTTTGAAGGTGGAAAGCAGCGTTTTGATTATCTGCATAATAAATTGCCGGGCATGATTGCGGAAATTGCGGAAATGAACGGTGTTCCTGCATTTGTTCAGGTTTCTGCGATTGGTGCGGATGTTTCCTCTGCGTCGGCTTATGGTCGTAGTAAGGGAGAGGGAGAGGTTGCTGTTTTAGGGGCATTTCCAATGGCGAGTATCTTGCGGCCAAGTATTGTATTCGGGCCAGAAGATGATTTTTTTAATCGCTTTGCTCGGATGATGTCTCTGAGCCCCTTCTTACCTTTGGTTGGTGGTGGAGTGGCCAGATTTCAGCCTGTTTATGTTGGGGATGTGGCGGAAGTTATTGTTAAGTGCGTCGAGCAAGCTGATGAGTATGGCGGGCGAGTTTATGAGCTTGGTGGTCCTAGAGTTCTGTCTTTCCGTGATTGTTTGGATCTTTTGCAAAGGTATACGGGGCGATCGCGCCGATATCTTGCCTTGCCGTTTTCAGTTGCTTATTTGCAAGCCATCTTTATGGAGTTGCTGCCTCAGCCGCCTTTGACGCGAGATCAGTTAAAGATGCTTAAGAATGATAATGTGGTTGCTGAATCTGCTGCGGGCTTTGGGGTGTTTGGTATCTCACCGGTGGATGCGGAGGTCATTTTGCCGACTTATCTGGGGGTGTATCAAGGGAAATAATTGTTACTTAGTCTCAAATCGGAACTATATTCTATTGTTTAGAAATAGTTTGGGTTTTTTTTGCCATTATTTTGTGGTTAAATTTGACAAATAGGTCAAATGTAGTTACCTATATTGTCTATTGATCATTATTATGATTTGCGGGTGCGGCCCAAATTCCAAAGAAGTAACCAGCAAGCTTCTGTGAATAAAAATAAAATAGTTGCCCGATTAGGAGTGAGATGATGTCCGAAAAGATGCTGAAATTTGTTCAGCAAGGCAGAGAGATGCCTGAAAAGCGTCCAGCTGATCAGCGTAATGAAGATTTTCGTGAGATTTACGATTCTTTTTCAGAAGCTGCGGCGCAAATCCAGGCGAGCCGGTGTTCTCAGTGCGGAGTTCCTTTTTGCCAAATTCATTGTCCCGTCTCTAATAATATTCCTGACTGGTTGATGCTCACTGCTAATGGACGTTTGGAAGAAGCATACGAAGTCTCTCAGGCAACAAATAACTTTCCTGAAATCTGCGGACGTATTTGCCCTCAGGACAGGTTGTGTGAAGGGTCGTGTGTCATCCAGCAGTCCGGGCACGAAACGGTAACGATTGGTGCTGTTGAGAAGTATATAACGGACACGGCTTGGGATAATGGTTGGGTCCAGCCTGTCACACCTGTGCGCGAACGCCCTGAGACAGTTGGTATCATCGGTGCTGGCCCGGGCGGGTTGGCCGCTGCAGAACAGTTGCGACGCAAGGGATATCAAGTCCATGTCTATGATCGTTATGATCGTGCAGGAGGACTGCTTTCCTATGGAATTCCGGGGTTTAAGTTGGAAAAATACGTTGTAGATCGCCGGATCAAGCTATTGGAAGACGCTGGAATTATTTTCCATCTAGGCGTTGATATCGGCGGATCAACTTCTTTTGCTGAAATTCGCGAGCAGTACAATGCGCTTTTGATCGCGACCGGGGTTTATCAGGCCCGTGATTTACGTCTACCAGGTAGTGAGCTTGGTAATATTCTGCCCGCGCTCTATTACCTCACAGAAGCAAATCGTAGCGATCTTGGCATGAAATCCGACCATATGAGTGATGGTCTGAATGCCAAGGACAAAGACGTTGTCGTTATCGGTGGAGGTGATACCGCGATGGATTGTGTCCGTACAGCTGTTCGTCAAGGAGCTAAGTCAGTCAAGTGTCTTTATCGACGGGACAAAGAAAACATGCCGGGGTCCGAGCGTGAAGTGAAGAACGCGGAAGAAGAAGGCGTCGAGTTTGTATGGCTGTCATCGCCGGACGCTTTTGTTGGTGAGGAAAACGTTTGTGAGGTGCTTGTATCAAAAGTGCATCTGGGCATGCCTGATTCCTCGGGTCGTCAAGTTCCACAGATTGTTCCTGATTCTCGCGAGGCTATTCCTGCAGATCTGGTTATCAAGGCGCTTGGTTTCTCACCGGAAAACCTGCCCCAACTGTTTAATGAGCAAGGGTTGGAAGTTAGCAGCTATGGCACCCTTAGGGTCGATAACACAACGATGATGACGGCACTGGATGGTGTCTTTGCGGCAGGGGATATTGTCCGCGGTGCATCACTGGTGGTCTGGGCGATTAAGGATGCCCGTGATGCTGCCGATCAAATACATACTTATATCGAGCGCAGAAAAACTGCAGCCGCCTGAGGAGAGAGCACATGGAACGTAAAAAGATAACTCCGGACCCGATTGTCCAGTGGGAACAAAAGGCGGCGCATTACCAAAAACATGGCTTGTATAACCCAGAAGACGAGCATTCTTCCTGTGGTGTTGGATTGGTTGCTGCTATTGATGGTAAACCGCGTCGTTCTGTTGTCGAGGCAGGTATCGAAGCGCTTAAGGCTGTGTGGCACCGCGGTGCTGTGGATGCTGATGGAAAAACCGGCGATGGTTGTGGCATTCACGTTGAAATTCCTAAGGGGTTCTTTCAAGAGCAGATTGAGCACATTGGCTATGCCCAGAAAAATGAAGATCTTGCTATCGGTATGGTCTTTTTACCGCGAACCGATTTTGGTTCCCAAGAGCGTTGTCGGGTCATTGTCGAGCGTGAAATCCTGAACTTTGGCTATTCCATTTATGGATGGCGACAGGTTCCCGTTAATACGGCGATATGCGGAGAAAAAGCGAGTCTCAATCGCCCTGAAATCGAACAAATCATGATCGCGAATAGTAAAGGAGTCGATGCCGAGCGGTTTGAAACTGATCTCTATATTATTCGCCGCCGGATTGAAGCTGCGGTTGAGCGGGATTCAATCAAGGATTTTTATATCTGTTCGCTGAGTTGCCGCTCCATTATCTACAAAGGTATGGTTTTGGCCGAAAATCTGGCTGACTTTTATCCGGATCTTTTGGATGGACGTTTTGTTTCAAGCTTTGCAATTTTCCATCAACGTTTTTCGACCAATACCTTCCCGACGTGGCATCTGGCCCAGCCTTTCCGTGTCATCGCCCATAATGGCGAAATCAATACACTTCGGGGAAATGTCAATTGGATGAAATCACACGAGTGTCGTATTGATCACCCGAAATTCGGATCGCATGTTGAGGATTTGAAACCTGTTATTTTGCCAGGAAGCTCTGATTCTGCGGCATTGGATGCTGTCTTTGAGTTGATGATCCGATCTGATCGAAGCCTTCCAATGGCCAAGACGCTTTTGGTGCCGGAATCCTGGAGTAAAAACGATGCCGTTCCCCAGCATCACAAAGAGCTTTATGCCTATTGTAATGCAGTGATGGAACCTTGGGACGGCCCAGCCGCGGTGTGTGGATTCTCTGGTCCTTGGGCGCTTGCCGGTACCGACCGAAATGGTTTACGCCCAATGCGCTATGCAATCACCCGTGACGGCCTGCTTTTTGCCGGGTCAGAAACCGGTATGGTTCATATTGATGTTGAGCGTGTTATCGAGAAAGGGCGGCTTGGCCCCGGGCAGATGATTGCGGTTAATTTTGAAGAAGGTAAAATCTACAAAGATAAAGAAATCAAAGATCGTCTGGCAGCTCAACAGCCCTATGGGGATTGGCTGAAAAATATCCTTGTGATCGATGATTTGGTTAAGAAGCACAAGTACAGCAGAGAGCCTCTCTCTAAAGATGAACTGCGTCGTCGCCAATTGGATTTTGGACTGACCATTGAAGATATGGAGCTCATCCTACATCCAATGGTCGAAACAGCCAAAGAGGCCATGGGGTCAATGGGGGATGATACCCCATTGGCGGTTCTGTCCGATAATGTGCGGCCTATGCACCATTTCTTTCGCCAGAACTTTAGTCAGGTGACGAACCCGCCGATTGATAGTCTGCGTGAAAAACAGGTCATGTCCCTGATTACTCGTATTGGTAATCTCGGGAATGTTCTAGACGAAGAAGAAGGTCAGGTTACAATTCTTCAACTTGATTCTCCTGTCCTGACGAACTCGGAATTTGTTGCTCTCTCCAAGCATATGGGGCGTACAGTTGGTGTCGTTGACTGTACTTTTGAAGCCAATGGTAAACCCGGCGCACTTCGTCATGCGCTACATCGTATCCGCCGCGAAGCAGAAGAGTTGGTTCGCGAAGGTTTTGAACACGTTGTACTTACTGATGAGGCACAGTCCGCTGAACGGGTTTCTATACCGATGATCTTGGCAACAGGTGCCGTTCATACGCATCTGGTTGAACATAAGCTGCGGTCATTCTGTTCTATCAACGTGCGGAGTGCTGAGTGTCTAGATGTTCATTATTTTGCGGTCTTGATTGGTGTGGGTGCCACAACAGTGAATGCCTATCTAACGGAAGAAGCCATCGCAGATCGCCATCGTCGTGGTTTGTTCGATGATTTGTCGTTCGATGACTGTATGGAGCGTTACACAAAAGCTGTAGATGATGGCTTGCTCAAGATCATGGGTAAGATGGGAATTTCTGTTATTTCGTCTTATCGTGGGGGCTACAACTTCGAGGCACTCGGTTTGTCCCGTACACTTGTTGATGAGTTCTTTCCAGGTATGCCAAGCCGTATTTCCGGAATAGGAATGACCGGTTTGGAAGAAAAGGCCTTGGAGCTTCACGAAAAGGCGTGGGAATCTGATTCTACAGCTCTGCCAATTGGCGGTTTTTACCGTTATCGCGCTGGCGGTGAGGAGCATGCATGGGAAGGTCAACTGATCCATACCATGCAAACGGCAGTTACCAAGGGGTCTTATTCGCTCTTTAAGAAATACACCAAGGGATTGGAAAGTCGTCGACCGATTAACCTAAGAGATCTTCTGGACTTTAAGCGGGCAACGGATGGTGGCCTTGATGTTGAAGATACGGAATCTATCACGTCCCTGAGAAAGCGTTTTATCACACCGGCTATGTCTTTGGGGGCGTTGAGCCCGGAAGCGCACGGCACGCTCAATATTGCCATGAACCGGATTGGGGCGAAGTCTGATTCAGGTGAAGGTGGTGAGGTGCCAGAACGCTATGTGCCGCATCCAAACGGAGACAATGAAAACTCGGCTATTAAACAGGTTGCTTCGGGGCGGTTCGGTGTCACTGCAGAATATCTGAACAAATGTCGTGAAATTGAAATCAAGGTTGCCCAAGGTGCGAAACCGGGTGAAGGCGGTCAACTGCCGGGCTTCAAGGTGACAAAGCTGATTGCACGTCTGCGTCATTCCACGCCGGGGGTCACATTAATTTCTCCACCGCCACATCACGATATCTATTCTATCGAGGATCTTGCGCAGCTTATCTATGATCTGAAGCAAATTAACCCCAAAGCCAAGGTTTGTGTGAAGCTTGTTGCACGGTCCGGGATTGGTACGGTTGCTGCGGGTGTAGCGAAAGCAAAGGCAGATATTATTCTGATTTCCGGTAATGTTGGCGGAACGGGCGCGTCGCCGCAAACGTCGGTTAAGTTTGCGGGCGTGCCGTGGGAAATTGGCCTGAGTGAAGTTCAGCAGGTTCTTACACTTAACGGCTTACGAAATAATGTGACGCTCCGGACCGATGGTGGTTTGAAAACCGGACGTGATATCGTTATCGCAGCCCTTTTGGGAGCAGAAGAATACGGTGTCGGGACGGCGTCACTGGTCGCGATGGGCTGTATTATGGTGCGTCAATGTCATTCCAATACTTGCCCTGTTGGCGTGTGTACACAGGATGATGATCTTCGAGCGAAGTTTGACGGTACGCCAGAAAAGGTCGTGAATCTCTTTAGCTTTATTGCCGAAGAAGTGCGCGAGATTCTTGCCTCACTCGGTTATAAAACGCTGAATGAAATTATCGGTCGAACTGATTTGCTAAAACAGGTCAGCCGTGGTGCATCGCATCTTGATGATTTGGATCTCAACCCATTGCTTGCCTTGGCGGATAGCGGAACTTCTGAGCGTTATTGTACGTTAGAGGGGCGTAATGCCGTTCCGGATACGCTTGATGCGCAGATTATTGACGATGCCAATCCTTTCTTCGAGGTGGGCGAAAAGATGCAGTTGCAATATAACGTACGCAATACACACCGTGCTGTTGGAACCCGCTTGGCATCAAAAATTACAACGCGCTTTGGTATGAAAGAACTGCAACCGGGACATATTACGGTTCGATTGCGTGGTTCTGCCGGGCAGTCATTGGGGGCTTTTGCCGTTCAGGGTATGAAGCTGGAAGTCTTTGGTGATGCCAATGATTATGTTGGTAAAGGGCTTTCTGGCGGCGAAATCGTGGTACGGCCTTTGGCTTCAAGCAAATTGGCGACCCAGCACAACACGATTATCGGGAATACGGTTCTCTATGGAGCAACAGCGGGTAAGTTATTTGCTGCGGGACAAGCAGGTGAGCGTTTTGCGGTTAGGAATTCCGGCGCTCAGGTTGTAGTTGAAGGCTGCGGTTCAAACGGTTGTGAATATATGACTGGCGGAACGGCTGTTATTCTTGGTGAAGTGGGGATGAACTTTGCAGCGGGAATGTCAGGTGGCATGGCCTTTGTTTATGACCCAAGCCGCATCCTGCCAAGTCGCATCAATGACGAGAGCGTTATCTATCAGCAAGTTGAGACTGATCATTGGGAGGAGGTGCTCTTGGATTTGGTCAAGGAGCATCATGCGGAAACGCAGTCCGTTTACACGGAACGCCTGTTGAATGATTGGGCGCAAATCAAGGGTGATTTTTGGCAGGTTGTGCCAAAGGAAATGCTTTCCTTGTTAGAGCATCCTGTGACAGATTCTGCCGAACTTAAATCAGCTTAAAGTTCTATAAAATACTCATGTATCAAGGAGCTGTAACGAATACAGCTCCTTGTTGGTTATAGTTTAATATATTTTAAGTTAAATAATTTTCCAGCAATGATGCCAGCGTATCGGGTAACTCGTTTGGTCGATTACATTGCAGGGCGTGAGAGGTCTCTGTGTCGTAGAAACCGATATCGTCGTTGAAGCGAAGTTTACCTTCTTTAAACTCTCTTAATTGAAAACCGTTTTCTTCGTTCATGGAGACGAAAGTAAGTTTTTGAATGGAGCAATCATTGCCGAACAAAAGCCAGTGGAAAATATCTGACTTATCAGCCGTCTCGGGAAGATCCAATCGCTTGATTTCAACAATATTTACGTCTTCATTAGAGAGGTAAAAAAGAGTTTTAAAGCTAGATTTTTTCAAGGAAATATTGTCCTGTATTGTTGATTTAAGCTTGGTATGCTCGACGTTAAGTATGGGAGCTTCAAGTCTTATTGAGCGGGTTATTTCTAGTCGGTCAACCGGGGAAATTGATTGTGAAAAGCTGCTTCGCCTCGGCGTGAAAATTCAACGACCCTCACATCCTCAAGACGCTTCGCCCAGCCTTTTTCATAGATATGATTCAGCAAAGCAGTGCCGAGCGACCCGGCTAGATGGCTTCTGCGAGCACTCCAATCCAGACATGACTTACAGAGAGGGCGCTTGGCCTTTTGTAGTAGCTCAAGGTTAATGCCCAGTCCCCTAATAAAATCACGGCCAGAATCAGTAATTGCAATCTCATCCCGCTCTTCCAAAAGAAATCCTCTGCCAATCAGGCTATCGAACATTTGAACGCCGAATTCACCTGCAAGATGATTGTAACAGACTCTGGCTTTCCTCATCTCGGGTGCTTTTGGGCCGGTTCGCGTTCGGATATGTCCCTTTTTTGCAGCAAGACCCATCATGGTTTCTAATAACGTGGCCACGTCTTCGTCTGCGAGATTAAAATAGCGGTGTCGTCCCTGCTTGCGTTGACGTATCAGGCCACCTGCTTCAAGTTTTTTGAGGTGGGCGCTGGTTGTTTGTAGGGTGATATTTGCTTCGTTGGCAAGCTCACTGGCTGTGAGTGCTTTTCCGCTAATCAGGGCGGAAAGCATGTTTGCACGGGCTGGATCCCCAATGAGGGAGCCAATAAGGGTGATATCTGGTCCTTCTTTCATACTTCGATATTAATCTAACTATAATAGTTAGTAAAGAGTGTCTTGAAAGTGCAGTTTCAGAATCAAGCGTCATGTTTTCGTCAAAATTTAGATGGATTTATAATTCTTCATTTAAAAACAAAGTGTTTTATTCATTGTTATTTTGTGCTGGATCTTTTGTATAAACTTTTTTTACGCGGTTTTCTCGTTCGCTCAGTAGGGTTATAGTCCAGAAAATGAGAAAGCTTCATCACCTTCCCCTCGATTCTGGCTGCCGTAAAATTCGCATGTTATTGCGAGAGAAAAAGCTCGAGTTCGAATTGCATGCTGAAAAGGTCTGGGAACGCCGGGAAGCCTTTCTGGCACTTAATCCTGCGGGGGAAGTTCCTGTGCTTGTCGAGGATGATGGGACGAGTATAACAGGCGGTGCGCAAGTGATTTCCGAATACTTGGAAGAAGCTTATCCTGAGCAAAGCCTTTTGGGTGATAATCCATTGTGTCGTGCCGAAGTCAGGCGTTTGATCTCATGGTTTGATGATAAATTCCGGCGTGAAGTCACTGCAAATCTGGTCGAAGAGAAAATGTTAAAGCGTTTTCTTGGACTTGGGGAGCCAAACTCCCAAGCCATCCGAGCAGGCCACGCCAATATTCATTATCATTTGGAATACATCAGTTGGCTTACCGATCGCAGAACATGGTTGGCCGGGGATGACTTCTCGCTGGCTGATATAACGGCCGCATCTCACATCTCGTCCCTTGATTATATCGGGGATGTCCCTTGGAACGAGCATCAGGGGGCAAAAGATTGGTATGCGCGTATAAAATCCCGCCCCTGTATGCGGGGCGTTCTTACTGATTTAATACCGGGTGTTCCACCGCCCAAACACTATGCTGATTTAGACTTTTAAGTCGGCCTGGAAATCGTCACAGATAATCTTCACAGGCAAAAATTATTCTACCATTACGTCGAGCTTTTCGAGGTTTAGCTGCGCTGCATCGGCCGCAGGTGTGCCCAAGGCAATATTGACGATCTTTAGCCAGTCTTCCCGTGCGCCATTATTATCGCCAGCAAGGCGTTTTAGTATGCCACGTTCAAGCAGTGCTTCCAGATTGTCAGGTTCTAAATTCAGTGCGAGAGCGATATCTTTTAAGGCTTCGGTGTCATTACCCAAGAATCTTTTGGCTGTGCCGCGCAATGCCAGAATATCGGCCCTTTCCGGTTCCAGGCTGTGGGCAACTTCAAGATCAATCAAAGCCTCATCAAAGCGACCAAGTTCAGCCAGGATTTCTGCCCGATCGATGTAGTATTCTGTTCCATCAGGGAACAGCGTGATTGCCGTACTCTGTACCGCAAAGGCGCGTTCCAGATCGCCATGATCGTACCAGGCGCGTCCGGCTTGGTGCAGAAGTTGTGAGCGGAGTTCGACATTATCTGTCTTCATAACATCCGCTAACTTCTCGAGACGTATTGCAGCGGCATCATATATTTTAAGCGCATACAAAGCCTGCGTTGCGCAGTGTTCCGCAGGGAACCCACCGCCTTGGGACGCCCAGGAAAGAGCGGATTCAAATGCAGCGTCTGGGCGCCGTTCAACCAGCTTTATACAGGCTATGTACTGCTCTTCGTGATTGATAGGTTCTTTTGGTCCTGCCGCTTCACTCGGCAAAGTGAAGCCAAGAGCAAAAGGAAGTATAAAAAGAGTCGCGAAGAGTTTGTTTTTTTGTGTCATAGGCGCATTTGGACCATAAATTTATTACTTTGCAAGCTTTGCTTTTCAGTTTGTAAATGGACCCTATATAAGAAATTAGGCAATTTCGAGATCGAGAAACGTATGTCACATGATTCTAAGCATTTGTTTTGTTTTGGCCTGGGGTTTTCCGCCCTGACGTTTGCCAGAAAGATGCAGGCCAAGGGTTGGAAGGTGTCGGGCACAATCCGGCCTGATTCGCAAAAAGATCAGGGAAAGAGAGAACGGCTGGAAGCTGAAGGTATTGTCGTACACAGTTTTGAACGTACTCTGCCTCTGATTGAAGCTTCAACGGTGCTGGGTGATGTAACCCATATTCTTTCTTCCGTTCCGCCGGGCAAGGAAGGGGACTGTGTTCTAGAGTTGCATGCCGCAGAAATTGCTAAATGCAAAAATCTTGAATGGGTTGGGTATCTCTCAACGACAGGAGTATATGGGAACCGTGATGGCGGGGTGGTTTTTGAAGATGATTCACTGAACCCGTCAAGTCCGCGAAGTGAGCAACGCATACAGGCAGAAAAAGAATGGCTGGGGTTGACCGAAGTGCATGGCATTCCGGTGCATGTCTTTAGGTTGGCGGGAATTTATGGGCCGGGGCGAAGTCCTTTGGATTCTCTTAAATCTGGCAGGGTGAAGCAGCGAATAGACAAGCCTGGACATATTTTCAGCCGTATTCATGTCGAAGATATTGCAAACGTACTCGACGCATCTATTAAGAGGCCTCGGGCTGGGCGTATTTACAATGTTTGTGATAGCGCACCTGAAGAGCCATCCAAAGTCACCACTTATGCCAGCCGGTTATTAGGAATAGACCCGCCGCCTCTTGTGGCGTTTGATCAGGCCGAAATGAGCCCAATGGCACGGACTTTCTGGTTGGATAATAAGCGCGTGGATAACAGCCGGATTATAAGCGAGCTTGGTGTGAAACTCGATTATCCTGACTATCAATCGGGATTGAAAAGCTTGCTTTAGTTTCAAGCCTGTATCTGCTCTTCAAGACTACGCGTTCTATCAGTAACGATATCTCCTGTATGTGCTGTAGCAACGGGTTCAACCAGCATAATCCAGCACTCTTCTTTGGCAACAGGGTTATGCATGATGCCTTTGGGGACGACATGCATATCGCCTTCGTTCAACACGACTGTTTTATCCTCATACTGCATGAGTAGGTTGCCTTTGATAATGTAAAATAACTCATCTTCATCATCATGCTTGTGCCAGACAAATTCACCTTTGAGTTTGGCAATTTTCACAAATTGATCATTGACTTGGGCGAGGACTTTTGGCGACCAATGATCGGTTACTTGGTCTAGAGCATCTGGCAAATTTACAACGTTTCTCTCTGACATTTTTGTGGCGTTTCCTTTGTTCGCAGGGGTACTGAAGTTTTTAGATTCTCTTGAGGTGCTGCTTGTTACAAAAGCCATTTGAAAAGGCCAAAAGCGATCATGCCAATGACAATGGTCGTCAGCAGATCTTTGCGGATCAAGCCGACGATCACCGCCACGCAGGCTGCGAGCAGGGACGCATTTTGCAGACTGAATTCAATGTCGTCACCATTTGGCATAAGAACAGCTGGAACAATGATGGCTGTCAAAACGGCAGGAGGGACAAAATCTAGTGCGGTTTTTGCCCAAGCTGGAAAGGTGAAATGGCCAGCAGAAGCAAGAAGGACATAACGAATGCTAAAAGTGACAGCGGTCATGCCTGCGATCATAAGTGCTTCGGCCATTATTTTTTTCTCCGGCTTATAAGGTGATATGATAAACCAACAGCCAGTGCGCTGAGAGCCGAAACCATCAGGCCGAGTTTGTGTGGCATGTTTGCTGTTCCCAACGACATTGCGCCTGCTACCAAAACGCAGGCCAGCATGGGGCGAGTTGTCAGGTAGGGGCGAACCATGCCGATAAAGGTTGCTGACATGGCAAAGTCGAGCCCCCAGTTACCGATATCCGGAAAGAGTTCACCGAGGGTAATGCCGATGACAGTACAGAGGATCCAGTTGCCATACATTGTAGAGAAGGATCCAAGGTAGAACCACTGGACGTACTTTTGTCGCCAGATGTCATCTGACTTGCGAATTTTGTCGGCAATGGTGGCAAAACTTTCGTCCGTTAAGCCAAAAGCGATCAGCGCGCGCCAAGGGCCGGACAAGTGTTTGACATCATCTACCAGTGCTGCTGAATAAAGCAGATGACGCAGGTTCACGATGAAAGTGGTTGCGATAATAATCAGTGGACCAGTGCCCACAGCAAGCAACCCCAGGGCGATAAACTGCGAAGAACCGGCAAAGACAAAAATCGACATGGCAATTGCCCCAAGGGGAGAAAGCCCGCTTTGTTCCGCGAGAGTGCCAAAAATAATGCCGAAGGGAATTGCACCAACAACCATAGGAATGGTCGCCCGAGATCCTGCGAAGATTTCTCTCAGAATCTCTTTCCGAGGTAATTTTTGATCTTCGCCTGTTGCCATGTTGTTGGTATCTATCGGCTGTGTGATCATTGATATTGTCGCACAGTTGTCAGGATTGGGTACGTTACTCAATTGTTCATACTCATAGTGTTACAGTCATATAGATGTCAGAGCGTCTGTATTTTGATTTGCCATTGGGGTGAGGCACTTCGCAGAAACCCAGCTTTCTATAGAGCTTCTGAGCGTTAACCAGTTTGCGATTACTTTCCAGAAACACTTGTGTTGCACCAAGGCGGCGCGCTTCATTCAAGGCGGCAACAACAAGGCGACGTCCAATGCCTCTGGATTGGGCCGCAGGGGTGACACCTACTTTGGAAATTTCATAGAGATCATCAGTGACACGGGCGAGGGCACAGGTGCCGACAGGGGCTCCGCCACAAAGGCCAAAAAAGATTGTCCCACCACGTGAAAGATAATAGCCCCCAGGATTGTCCAAAGACTCTTTATCCCATTCTTCCTGAAGGTTGAGGAAATAGTAATCCAGCCATTCTTTGTTCAGTTCTTTGAATGATGTCGCGTACTGTGGATCCCAATTGATGATTTTTATGTCCCCGGACAGATAGGGGTCAGCCAAATTGTTCAAAACTCTTTGGCTGAGTGGCTTTTTCTCATTCAGTTGTTCGAGATTGAGAAGCTGATTAAGCAAATTATCTGGCTCAGTATCTGCTAACATGCTGTCCAGTGAGCGTTTGATCTCGTCCCAAATGGGAATAAGCTTGGGCAGGGCGTGTTTTGCCTGATCTGACAGGGTCAGCAGTTGTGTGCGTTCATCTTTCGGTGATGGCTTTTTTTCAATCCACCCCTCTTCAATCATCTTTCTTGCCATTTTACTGACTGCCGGATGGCTAACACCCGTAGCTGATGCACAATCAGACACAGAAACTGCACCTTCTTTGTAAAGCAGATAAAAGATTGGAAAATAACCCGCCTGAATAGTCAGACCGGTTTTCTCGTAAATGATGTTGACCTCATTAAAAAGCGTGTCGCTCAGACGTTTGAGGCGACTACCAAGTGTGAGGCTGCCGAGGGAGGCGAGGAAATTCATACTAAACCTATTACGTAACTGGTTACGTAATATTTTATCAAATAGATCTGTTTCGGAAAAGAAGAAAAAGCAGCCGAGATCAAATCGACTGCTTTGGATGAAGTGTAAAAGAGGCTAAGTCTGTGGCTTACCAACTGACCTCTTTAATGATTTTTTTAAGTCGCTGTAGATCTTGTGGTTCAGAAAGACGATGATCACCGCTTTTGACCAAGACGACTTCCATGTCGTCAGTTTCGAGCGACTCGACAATCCTGGGCACAATATTCCACGGAACATCGACGTCTTTCATGCCCTGAATCAAACGCACGGGACAGGTGATTGGCTGTTTCTTATCCAGCAAGAGATGTTGTCTGCCTTCTTCGATGAGCTTCAGGGTAATGGCGTAGGGTTCATCACCATATTCACTGGGTTCGTAATAAACGCCTTCGCTTAATAACGTATCTTTGATGTCTTGCGAGAAGGTGTCCCACATTAGATCCTGTGTGAAGTCGGGGGCGGCTGCAAGACCAACAAGACCTTTGGCTCTCTCTGGCCTTTTCAGGGCTGCGTTTAGCATTATCCAGCCCCCCATGGATGATCCGACCAAAATCTGAGGACCGCTTGTCAATTCATCAATAACGGCGATAGCATCTTCGGTCCACTGTCCGATTGTTCCATCTGTGAACTTGCCAGAAGATTGTCCATGCCCCATATAGTCAAAACGGACAAAATTTTGTTTACTGGATTTCGCAAATTCTTCCAGCGCAGTAGCTTTCGAACCCGTCATGTCGGACATATAACCGCCAAGAAAGACGATTCCCGGTAAATCATTATCGCCTTCTGTCTTTATATAGGCTATATGCTGCCCATTAGGGCGTTCGAGAAACTCTGGAACTTGTGGAGTGAACTCTGTATCACTATTGGGCGCTGTATCTTTATTGGACATGAATTAAATAGGACTCCTTGTAGTACCGACATATGACGGATGGTTCTCACCTTAACACTTTGATATCTGAAGCCGCTACCCCAGAGCTTCCTTCTCTTGTGAAATCTGATGGTACACCCATGACGGTGCTTCAGGTCGTTCCCGCTATGGATTCTGGCGGTGTGGAGCGCGGTACGCTGGATATGGCAAAAGCCATTATTGAAGCTGGCGGTAAAGCAATCGTTGCTTCCAAGGGCGGACAGTTGGTAGCGCGTCTGAAAATTGCGGGGGCAGAGCATGTTGAGCTGCCGGTGCACTCAAAGAACCCCTGGACTATGTGGCGGAATACAGGACGTCTTGCTCGCCTGATCAAAGATCGGGGCGTTGATCTGGTGCATGCCAGATCCCGCGCACCTGCGCGCCCAGCACATAGGGCGGCCCGTAAAACCGGGGTGCCTTTTGTGACAACTGTTCACGCGCCTTACAATATCAATAATGGTCTTAAGCGGTATTACAATTCGATTATGACCAAAGGTGATGTTGTTATCTCCATATCTGAATTTGTTGCGGACTATATCCGTAAAAACTATCAGGTTGATGAAAGTAAAATCCGCATTGTACACAGAGGTATGGATACAGATAGTTTCTCTCCGCATGCTGTTAGTGCTGAGCGTGTCATTCAATTATCGACACAATGGCGTCTCCCTGATGGCGTGCCGCTGATTATGCTGCCCGGTCGTTTGACCCGCTGGAAAGGCCAGAAGGTTCTTCTCGAAGCGCTTACGCATCTTCGCGATATTGATCTGTGTTGTGCGCTGGTTGGATCTGATCAGGGGCGAACAGCTTATCGGGATGAGCTGGAAAAGATGATTATGGATAATGATCTTTTGAGCCGCGCTTTCATCATGGACGACTGTAACGACATGCCTTCAGCCTATATGTTGTCTGATGTTGTCGTTTCTGCATCTACTGATCCAGAAGGGTTTGGCCGGGTTGTTTCCGAAGGACAAGCCATGGGTCGTCCTGTTGTGGCAAGTGATCATGGTGGCGCAAAAGAGCAATTGGTCCCGAATGAAACAGGATTTCTGTTTGAAAACGGTGATGCAGAAAGTTGCGCGCGCGCTATCCGGCGGGCTCTTAGTCTGAATGCGCGTGAAAGAGAAATCCTCTCACGCAAGGGGCAGGAACGGGTACAGCAGTTTTTTACGAAAAAACTGATGTGTGCCAAGACTGTTGGCATATATCACGAACTTATTTCTGAAAAAGAAATCATTGCGCAAAGCTAAATTAATTTTAGTTTTCGATTACCTTAGGAAAAGCTCTCTATCGCATTTTGGTAGGCGAATATTGCTGGATTACCACCAGTGTGGATAAAGAGAACCTTTGCATCTTGAGGGATTGCATCAGTGCGAACCTGATCAATTAAGCCAGCCATGGTTCTTGCGGTATAGACAGGGTCCAGAATAATCGCTTCCTGCTGTGCCGTTTTTTCAATGGCTTCTTTGACCTGCGTGTTCATTTTTCCATAGCCCGGCGCCAGTGCTTTATCTGATACAATGATGTCTTGATCGGTTATCAGCCCGGGGCGAGATATCATTTGCGCCAACTCGTTTGATCGTTGCCTGATACGATCTGCCTGGCTTTTATGGTCTCGCCTTACGCAAATACCAATAATGGGAACATTCCAACCGATGGCCCGCGCCCCAACTAGAAAGCCTGCATGTGTCAGGCCGCTACCGGATGGAATGACAACATAGTCTGGCTCATTACCTGTCTCGATGATTTGGGCGTAAGTTTCTGCAGCTGCCCTGATGTAGCCGAGGCCACCATAGGGCAGTGAGCCTAATCCGAGGTGGATGACATAAGGGCGTTTGCCTTGGCGCTTTAGCTGTTCGGCGTTGTCATCCAGTGCCTTGTCTGCGCCTGCTTCGTCTTCTCCTTCAGGGAAATAGCTGATTTCCGCGCCCAGTAAGTTGTTTAAAAAGATATTGCCTGATTTTCGGTAAAGTTGGTCATCGCTTGGCACGCGCTCTTCAAGTTGAACGTGAGCTTGCCAGCCGAGTTTAGCCGCTGCCGCTGCTGTTAGACGGACGAAGTTTGATTGTAAAGCGCCTGTAATCAGGACGGTATCAGCGTTGGCATCAACGCCGGGACCAAGATAGTATTCCAACTGGCGTACCTTGTTGCCGCCAAAGGCCAAGCCATTGCAATCGTCTCTTTTTGTCCAGAGTTCAATGCCTAGATCTTTTCCAAGTCTTGTCAGTGGATCAATTGGTGTTGGTCCGTGACCAAGTACGACGCGTCGATATTTCTTAAGCTCGGGAATAAGGTCTTCAGGTTGCTTGCTCATATGCATGATCTTTATACCAAGTGATATTAGCTGGATGTGCAATGAATAGATTCGGGAGTATCTTCACTATTTGAACATTAATTATGATTGCTGGAAAGGTTCGCTTGTTGCTCTGGTTAGTCATGAATTCTTCCGAATGGCTCATAATCGTTGATTGAAAAAACAAATAGAGGGATTCTTTTGATTAAAAGCGCGGAATCCTTGGTGGTGTGCTTGACAGGCGATGGAATCCTTTTACATTGCTGGAACTCTATAAGAGTTAATTTTCCTAGATGATAGAACAGTAACTGAGAACGATTTCCGATGGTCACAATTACATTGCCTGATGAAAGTCAGCGCAAATTTGATGGTCCTGTAACAGGGCATGAGGTAGCAGAATCTATTGGTTCACGTTTGGCCAAAGATGCTTTAGCTGTGGTGGTAGATGGCGAGTTAAGAGACACGACCTATCCAATCACGACGGATGCGACCTTAGAAATTGTGACCCGAAAGCACCCGCTGGCGCTTGATTTGCTGCGCCATGATTGTGCGCATGTGATGGCGGAAGCTGTTCAAGCGCTTTTCCCGGGGACTCAGGTAACCTTTGGGCCATCAACTGATGTTGGTTTCTATTACGATTTTGCTCGTGATGAACCATTTTCGACAAATGATCTGGAGAAGATCGAAGCGAAAATGCATGAAATCATTGCGCGTGATGAAACCTTTGTTCGCGAAGTCTGGGATCGCGAAAAAGCGAAAGAGCATTTTGCATCCAAAGGCGAAAAATATAAAGCCGAACACGTTGATAACATTCCGGGTAATGAAGATCTGACGATCTACCGTCAGGGTGATTGGCTTGATCTTTGTCGTGGACCGCACGCGCCATCTACCGGAAAGATTGGTAAAGGCTTTAAGTTGATGAAAGTCTCTGGCGCTTATTGGCGTGGAGATAAGGATAATGATCAACTGCAGCGTATTTACGGTACTTGCTGGTCTGATGAAAAGCAGCTGAAAAAATATCTTCAGATGCTTGAAGAAGCTGAAAAACGTGATCACCGCCGTCTTGGAAAAGAGCTGGGCCTGTTTCACATGCAGGAAGAAGCAACGGGTTCCGTTTTCTGGCACCCAAAAGGCTGGGCGCTGTATCGTTCGCTTGAAGAGTATATGCGTAAACGCCTTGAAGACGGCGGTTACCAGGAAGTGAAAACACCACAGCTAATCGATCGCGCCCTTTGGGAAGCTTCTGGTCACTGGGAAAAATTTCGCGAAGATATGTTCGTAGCGACATCTGAAGATGACCGTACACTTGCGGTTAAGCCGATGAATTGTCCGGGACATGTACAGATTTTTAAGCAGGGCCAGACCAGTTATCGTGACTTGCCGTTGCGTATGGCAGAGTTTGGTGCCTGTCACCGTAACGAGCCTTCTGGTGCATTACATGGTTTGATGCGGGTGCGTGCCTTTACGCAAGACGATGCCCATATTTTTTGTACTGAAGATCAGATCAACAGTGAAACTGTTGTCTTCTGTGATCTACTGAAAACTGTTTATAAAGACCTCGGCTTTGACGAGATCGTTGTGAAGTTTTCTGATCGTCCGGAAAGACGTGCGGGAACGGATGCATCCTGGGATAAAGCCGAGGGTGCGTTACGAGAGGCAGTTGAAGAAGCTGGCCTTGAGTACACAATGAATCCCGGTGAAGGCGCGTTCTACGGTCCTAAGCTTGAGTTCGTGCTCAAGGATGCGATTGGGCGTGACTGGCAGTGTGGAACCCTTCAGGTGGATGTGGTTCTACCAGAACGTCTGGATGCTTCTTATATTGGGGAAGATGATAAACGCCATCGTCCTGTTATGTTGCACCGGGCGATCTTGGGGTCTTTTGAGCGGTTCCTTGCTATTCTTATTGAGCAGCACGCGGGTAAGTTCCCATTGTGGATGTCTCCACAACAGGTGGTTGTGGCGTCGATTACATCTGATGCCAATGAGTATGCCGAAGAAGTTCGTGACAAACTGAAAGCTGCGGGACTCCGGGTGAAAGCTGATTTGCGTAATGAGAAAATTAACTATAAAGTTCGTGAACACAGCCTGAGTAAGACACCTGTGATTGCTGTGGTCGGCCGTCGAGAGGCAGAGGAAGGGAAAGTTGCTCTGCGTCGTCTCGGGGGTAAGAACCAAGAAATTATGTCTTTAGAAGAAGCGCTTAGCTCTTTGGCTGAAGAATCAAAGTCGCCTGCTGAGAAGTAAGCGATTAAAAAATAACTTTGTGGTTGCCGACTGGCATAAGATATTGGCATTATGCGCCCATTGTTTTTATAGGCGTAAACGCGATATAAACGGTTGGTATTTTAGAGTAACAGCCTATTACAGATCATAAGATCTGTAATTTTGGGATAACGGAAAAAACGGGAGCACGACAATAGCACGCGCACCAATGACGACACCCCCGCGCATCGACGGTCCGCGGGTAAACGAACGAATTACTATCAACACTGTACGTCTTGTTGACGCAGACGGCGAACAGGTTGGCGTAGTACCTACACGTGATGCAATGAAACGTGCATTTGATGAAGGTCTTGACCTTGTTGAGATTTCTCCGAATGCGGAGCCTCCAGTTTGTAAGATCATGGACTACGGCAGATTTCGTTTTGAAACGCAGAAAAAGAAAAACGAAGCTCGTAAAAAGCAAAAGATTATCGAGCTTAAAGAACTTAAGGTTCGTCCCAACATTGACACGCATGATTATGACGTGAAGATGCGGGCCGCGCACAAGTTCATCTCTGCAGGTGACAAGGTCAAAGTGACTATGCGCTTTCGCGGACGTGAAATCACGCACCAAGAAGTTGGCCTGGAAGTTCTCAGGCGTATCGAGACCGATTTAGTCGAGGTTGCCAAGATGGAACTAAGACCTAAAATGGAAGGCCGCCAGATGATCATGATCTTGGCGCCAAAATAAGCCCGACAGTACTAAGGTTAATAGCCTTTTTGAAAAGCCGCTCTTGAACAGGGCGGCTTTTTTGTTGCCTGTTTGTTATTGTTTTTACCTATGGAAGGTATCGCTATGGAGAAAGCATCTACGGTTATTATTGGCGGTGGTGTTCTCGGCTGTTCGGTTGCTTACCATCTGGCAAGACAAGGTGTCGAAGATGTTTTGCTTGTGGAACGTCAGAATTTGGCGACAGCTTCGTCGTCACAAGCTGCCGGATTGATGTTTCAGATATCTTCAAAACCTGCTGTTGATCTACTGAGCCGTCGTACTTTTACGGTACTTCCTGAACTCGAAAATATCACGGGTGAAGCCCTTGATTTCAAAGCTGTTGGAACGTTGAGAATTGCCGAGAGCGATGACAGTAAAGCCAGCTTGAAAAAGCTGTATGACCGTGCTGAAAACGAAAGCGTAACAGCTAAACAGGTCGATAGCGAATGGCGGTCTAAGCACTTGCCGTGGCTCAAAGTTAAAAATGAAGCCCTTATCGTTCATTTCAGTCACGAGGGGTATATAGATCCTTACCGTTTGACACATGCCTATGCGAAATCTGCCAGATCATTTGGTGCACAAATCCAGACTGGCGTAAGTGTATCTGGTATTAAAGTAATAAATGGCGCTGTGGTTGGTGTCGAGACGGATCAGGGGGTTGTTTCTTGTGAGAATGTGGTTGTAGCAGCTGGCTCTTGGTCCAACCATTTAACACTGCCATTGGGCGTAGCTTTACCTATGATCCCGACTCGCAGTCATTTCTGGATCGCAGCACCTGAAATCTATTTCGGTGATGATCAACCGATGATGGTTCATGCTGACGCCGGTGCCTATAGCAGACCCGAAGTTGGTGGCTTACTTCTGGGGATTCAGGAACAATATTCCCGTACGTTTGATTATAGAAAATTACCGGATGACATCGCTTCTTTCGCAGTAACGGAAGAAGGGGGCGAATGGGATGCCTTGATAGATGCTGAGCAACGGATCTCAGGTTTCTTTCCAAAACTCGATGGGGCACGCTTTGAAAGCTACATGGCAGGGCTTTCCGCGTATACTCCAGACGGACATTTTCTGTTAGGCGAAGTAGAAAGTGTTGACGGTGTGTTTGTTGCAGCGGGCTGTTGTGGTTCAGGTGTGATGGCCTCCGGCGGTATTGGAGATGCTTTGGCAGAATTGATCATAAAGAGCAAATCATCTTATGATTTGAGTGCTTTTGCTCTTAATCGGTTTGGGCAGGTTGATCCCAGCTCGGAAGAATTCCAGCTTCTTTGTGCAAAGGCACGCGCTAGAAAAGCGAAATAGAATAATGAGAGCCGGCGGTAATATGACCTCCGGCTCTCGTTCTTTTTGCTTTATCTAGGTTGACTCTTGCTCGCTTTCTTTCGTTTTCCATAACTTTTTATTGGTTGCTTCACGCATGGACTGGAAAGCAACATAAAGTGGCGGAATGAAAAGAAGTCCAATTGATGTCGCGGCGACCATGCCGCCAAAGACAACGAAACCCACCGCGACACGACTGGCGGCCCCGGCCCCGGATGCAAAGATCAGGGGTAAAACCCCAAGGATGAATGAAAGGGCTGTCATCATAACAGCTCTGAAGCGAAGGCTTGCAGCATCAAGGGCGGCTTCTGTTATAGAAAGGCCTTCTTCACGTCTGACCTTGGCAAACTCGACAATGAGAATGGCGCTTTTACTGGCAAGCCCAATAAGCATCACCATGCCGATTTGAGCATAGAGATTGTTATCGAGAAAAGGTAAGAGTGCCATGGGTACTAAAGCACCAAAAGCAGCGAGAATAACTGAGACTATAACCGATAGAGGGATGCTCCAGCTTTCATATTGGGCAACAAGAAAGAGGTACGCAAAGATCAGGGCCAGTGAGAATATGATAACAATATAACCACCAGCTTCCTGTTCCTGTTTAGAGGTTCCCGTCCATTCAATACCATATCCATCGGGAAGTGCATCAGCCGCGGCGCGTTCCAGTGCAGCAATGGCATCACCACTACTGTAGCCTGTCGCAGGTGATCCGGTTATGGATGCCGATTTGAACTGATTGTAACGAGCGACGGACAAGGGGCCTAAGATGGGCTCAATCTCGATCAGTGTTCTTAGAGGGATCATATCACCGCTATCGTTACGAACATGCAGATTATCGATATCTTCCAGTCCGTCTCGGAACTGTGCCTCTGCCTGGATCTGAACTCTGTACACCTTTCCGTAGAGGTTAAAGTCATTGATATAGGATGAACCAAGATTTGCCTGCAAGGTTGAGAAAATATCCGAGATCTTTACGCCGAGAACGAGCGCTTTTTCCCGATCAACTTCTAGGAATAGCTGGGGGATATTGGCAGAATAGGTACTGAATACAGATGTTAACTCTGGTTGCTGGTTAGCTGCAAAGGCCAAGCTGCGCACAGCCGAAGCAAGTTCTTGTGGCGTTCGTCCTAGATAATCCTGAACCTGGGCTTCAACGCCACCGCTTGTGCCGAGCCCCATAATAGGAGGCAGAGGGAAAGCAAAGGATTCTGCTGATGCAAGACCTGCTAAGCGACCATTAATGCGGCCTAGAATATTGAACCATTTTAATTCGAAAGAGCTTCGTTCTGACCAGTCACTTAATATCGGTATCAGAAGGGATGAGTTTGAAGCAGCGCCTGATATTATACTGAAGCCGGAAACAGAGATAACATCGGTGACGCCTTCTTCTTCGAGCAGCATATCTGTGACATCAGCGGTAACTTTATTTGTTCGCTCCAGTGATGCCCCATCCGGAAGCTGAACGTTCACGAAGAACACGCCCTTATCTTCCATGGGAATAAAGCCTGTAGGAACAATCTGGAACATATAGACGGTCACACCCGCAAAAATACCAAGTACGGCCAGGGAAATTGCAAGTCGTCTAATCATAAGAGCAACAACTCTGCTGTAGCCATTACGTGTACGATCGACGAGATTTGCGAACAGTTTCAAAGGACCTCGAGGTTCTCCGCTGTCAGGCTTTAAAAGAAGTGCGCAAAGTGCGGGTGATAGGGTTAAGGCGTTTATAGATGACAGAGAAACTGCAACACAGATCGTGAGTGAGAATTGCTTGTATAATTCCCCAGTAATGCCGGGCATGAAGGATACGGGCACAAAGACCGCCAGCAAAACCAGTGTTGTGGCGACGACAGGGCCAGTAACTTCTTTCATTGCCAGTAAAGTCGAATCTGGGGCTGACTTTCCGGTTTCTTTCATGATCCTCTGTACATTTTCGACAACGACAATACTGTCATCGACGACAATGCCAATGGCGAGGATAATGGCAAAAAGTGTGATCATATTGGCACTGAAGCCAACGGCATAAAGAACGGCAAAAGTACCAATAAGGGAAACAGGGATCGCAAGACTTGGGATCAGAGTTGAGCGCCAGTCACTCAAAAAGAGGAAAGTAACGCTGACAACAAGAGCAAAGGTAATCAGCAACGTTTCGATGACTTCTTTGACCGAGGCCCGAACGGCGTTAGTCGTATCGTAGAGTATTTTATACTCCACGCCTTGTGGGAAGTTCTCTGACAGGCGATCCAGCTCTGCATAGATGGCATCCGCGACATCTAGCGCATTTGCTCCGGGTGATTGATAGACCGCGATTGCTGCAGAAGGAGCGTTGTTAAGTTTTGAAGCTGATGAATAGCTTTGAGATCCAAGCTCTATGCGTGCGATGTCTTTTAATCGGACAAAGGAGCCGTCCTGATTAGCTCGAATAACGATATTTTCGAATTCTTCAACGGTGGTTAGGCGCCCTTTGGCCTGAAGGGTGTACTGAAATTGTGGTGTTCCTTCAAATGGCGGTGCGCCTAACTGTCCAGCCGTGGCTTGAATGTTTTGATTTTCAATCGCCTCGGTCACATCTTTGGTTGTGAGTTCGACGGCTGTCATACGATCCGGATTGAGCCAGACTCGCATTCCGTAATCCAGGGCTCCGAACTGAGAGACGCTACCGACGCCATTAATGCGTGCGAGTGAATCCTGAATATAGATTGAAGCGTAGTTACTCAGGAACAGTGAATCTTGCGAGTTATCAGGTGAGACCATATTGATTACAAGAAGCATTGACGTTGACTGTTTCTGCGTAATCACGCCTTGTCGTGTGACTTCTTGTGGCAGCGAGGAATTGGCTGTTGCAACTCGATTTTGGACATTAACTGCAGCAATATCCGGATCTGTTCCCACAGCAAAGGTGACTGTTAGTTCGTAACCGCCATCGTTACTGCTTGTTGAAGACATATATAGCATGTCGTCAACACCGTTGACTTTTGCTTCAATTGGGGCGGCGACAGACTGTTCAACAACAGTTGCATTCGCACCGGGATAGCTGGTGGTTACCTTGACCTGTGGTGGTGTAATGTCCGGGTATTCCGCGACGGGAATTGAGTTTAGGGCGATGATGCCTGCCAGAGAAATAACAATTGATATGACCAAGGCAAACTTGGGGCGATTGATGAAAAAGGCTGAAAACACGATTAGGCTCCTTCTTCAACCGGGTTAACCACCATATCTGGTTTTACCTTCTGGATGCCTTGGACAATAATGCGTTCTCCTTTGAGGAGGCCGTCTTTTACAACCCATTTCGTATCGACTTGCTCCCCCACTTGAACGCGACGGATTTCCACTTTGTTGCTACGACTAACAACCAGAGTAAAGTAACCTTGTTGATCTTTTTGAACTGACGCTTGAGGAACAACCAACTCACTTCGGGTTTTTTTGTCACGGACGATAACACTAACGAATTGTCCTGGAACTAATATATGTTTGGGATTGGGGAAAATTGCCCGGGTAATTATTGAGTTGGTGCTTTGATTAACTTGAGTGTTAATAAAGTCAAATCGGCCTTCACTCTCATAAGGTTTTCCATCTGAGAGAACCAAGGAAGGGATGACAGGAGTTTCGCTTGATAGGCCTTCGCGCCGAGCTTCCAGGATGAGTTTATCGCTCACAGGAACAGTAACATAAATTGGATCAAGGCTGGTGATTGTTGCAAGTGGTTCGCTGCTGGAATTGACCAAATTTCCAACACTATAGCGAGATAGGCTGATTTGACCATCTAGTGGGCTATGGATTTCGGTGTAGCTTAGATCAAGTTCAGCTCTGCGTAATGCTGCTTTTGCTTGCATCACAGTTGCTAGAGCAGAGGATTCACTGGCTTCTGAAGTGTCCAGGGACGCTTCGGAGACAACTTTCTTTTTGCGAAGATCTTTTTTTCGTTTTAGGTCCGATCTTGCATTTTTCAGGGTCGCGTTTGCCCCGGCAAGATCCGCTTTGGCTTGCTCGACGGCAATTTGATAAGGGGCTTTTTCCAAAACATAAAGCAAATCGCCTTGCTGGATATTTGCGCCTTCCTTAAAATGTCTTTCTTCGACGAAACCTTCAACACGTGCGCGCAAATCAACCGTATTGACGGCTTCAACACGACCCACAAAAGTTAGTTCTGGTGTAATATCCTGTGTCTGTACGGTGGTAACAATCACACTTGGAGGAGGAACGGAATTATCCTGTGCCGTGGCTAGCTGTGTACCAAATAAGATAGTTGAGGCGAAGATCAGTGCGGGTGTTTTTGTATAGGGAAACTTCATGGCTTGGTTCTCTTTTGATGTCCAGCAATAAGCGTCGGCAAGGAATGTGAGTTGTGATGCAAGAAGTATGATCTTTTAATTATTGTTCAATACTCTAGGGTATGTTTTCATCTTTTTATTCATAAAAATGCATTCAGGTCAGATATAACCTAGCATTAATGATAAAAAGATGTGAGAAAAAAGAACGGAAGCTTTGACTGGGGACTCCATATTTTCCCTATGTTTGAGCTTGCCAAAGGGGGGAAATGATACTATAACCCCCGCCATTGTCGGGTGGCATGTGCCAAAGGGTATGCCTAGTCACTCTGAAGAAGAACTTTATTTATAAGGAAAGAAAATGCCCAAACTTAAGACGAAATCTGGCGCGAAGAAACGCTTCCGCCTGACCGGAACCGGTAAAGTCGTTGCTGCTCAGGCAGGTAAACGTCACGGTATGCGCAAACGCTCACAAACAATGATTCGTAACGCTCGCGGTACGACAACACTTTGTGATTCTGATGCTCGTGTCATCAAACGTAATTTCCTCGTTAACGGTTAAGGTTAAGGTAGTAGCAAATGGCTCGTGTTAAACGGGGCGTGACAGCGCGTGCACGCCACAAAAAAATTGTTAAACTTGCTAAAGGCTTCCGCAGCCGTGGCAAAAACGTCTTCCGCGTTGCTGTACAGCGCCTTGAAAAAGGCTGGCAGTACGCATATCGCGATCGTCGTGTTAAGAAACGTACATTCCGTGGTCTGTGGATTCAACGTATCAACGCTGGTGCCCGCATGCATGGTATCACGTACTCTCAGTTCATGAATGGTGTGAAGAAAGCCGAAATCGGTCTTGACCGTAAAGTGCTTGCTGATCTGGCTGTTCGTGAGCCAGCTGCATTTGCTGCTGTTGTCGAAAAGGCAAAAGCAGCTCTGGCTTAACGCGCACTCGTTTTAGGCTTTATGACAGGGCAGCATCCGGTTTTCGGGTGCTGCCTGTTTGTCATTAAGGGCCTAAATTAATTTGTTAAAGAAAATGTATTCTATCTTTCGTATCACAGTCCTGCCTTAGCAGAATCCGCTGATTGAATTTACATAATCTGTTGCTTGTAATCGGAACGACGTCCCGTGGTCTCCTCTTTGAAGATCTTCACTTCTATTGCCCTTTGCTTGTCCCTGCTGTCTGGCTGTTTTGACGCTGGTGGTGCAACGAGTGCAAATTATTCCGATGATATAGACGCCGTGCGTGATTATGTTGCAGACGGACAGAGTAACGATGATTTAATCGGTGAGTTGGCGGGGCGTCATGGTAAAGTCACTTGGCTCGCGGGACCATGGGATGATAAACAGTCAGATCAACTGATACTGGTAAGTGCAAGTATTCGGAAAAAACTGGATAATGCTGACCGCGAATTAACACTTTTGTACCGCTATGATCGAACATCTCACGATGTGGTTTTGGACAAAGTCCTGCTTGATGGACAGGTTCAGAGTGTCGTGGGGGGGGCTGTTGCAATGCTGGCAATGAAATTAGAATAAACAAGATGACTGATTGAGGATACCCTCATGAACGGGAAGTATAATGGATAATCTGGAAGAACTTCGCAGTGATTTACTGCAAAGAGTCGAAGCCGCCACAGATCTGGATGCTTTGGATGCTGTGCGTGTTCAGGCACTGGGAAAAAAGGGTGAAATTACACAGCGCATGAAAACGTTGGGTAATTTGGCTCCTGAAGAGCGTAAAGAAGCCGGACAGGCATTTAATCTGATTAAGCAAGCCGTTGCCGAAGCAATTGAAATCCGCAAGGCTAGCCTGCATTCAGTTGCACTGGAAGCACGTCTTGCCGAAGAAAAAGTTGATGTGTCTCTGCCGCCAAGACCTACGACAATCGGTAAAATGCATCCCATAAGTCAGACTTTGGAAGAACTGGTGGCGATTTTTGGTGAAATGGGCTTTTCCGTGGCCGAAGGACATCATATCGAAGATGATTTCCATAATTTCACTGCGTTGAATATTCCGCCGGAACACCCTGCACGTCAGGAACTCGATACTTTCTATATGCCAGAGAGAGAAGATGGAACCCGATCCGTCTTGCGGACACATACTTCCCCTGTGCAAATTCGTGCAATGCAGAATACGACACCACCTATTCGGATTATCGCCCCTGGCCGGACATTCCGTGCCGATCACGATGCCACACACTCCCCGATGTTCCATCAGGTTGAAGGACTGGTTATCGATGAGAAAACCAACATGGGTCACCTTAAGGGCGTTCTCATTGAATTCTGTCGTGCCTTCTTTGGCGTGAAAGATCTGCCCTTACGCTTCCGTCCGAGTTATTTCCCGTTTACAGAGCCCTCTGCCGAAGTTGACATCGGGTGTTCCCGTTCTGGCGGGCAGCTGAAAATTGGTGCCGGCGAGGACTGGTTGGAAATTCTTGGCAGTGGCATGGTTCACCCCAAAGTGCTCGAGAATTGCGGTATTGATTCTTCCAAGTATCAGGGCTTTGCCTTTGGTATCGGGATTGAACGTCTTGCCATGCTCAAATACGGCATTCCTGATTTAAGAACCTTCTATGAAACTGATCTGCGCTGGATGAAACACTATGGCTTCTTGCCGATGGAAATGCCCAGCATGGTCCGTGGTCTGTAGAGAGGTTTGGGAAAATGAAATTTACACTTAACTGGTTGAAAGATCACCTCGACACAGACGCTTCTCTGGAAGCCATTGTTGAAAAACTTTCTCTCATTGGTCTCGAAGTTGAAGGTGTTGAAAATAAAGCCGACGAACTCAAGGCTTTTAAAACGGCAAAAGTTATTGAAGCTGTTCAACATCCTAATGCTGATCGCCTCAGAGTATGTCAGGTGCAGTCAGACGAGGGTATCAGTCAGGTTGTTTGCGGCGCGCCAAACGCCCGGACGGGAATGATCGGTGTGTTTGCACCTGTTGGGTCATACGTTCCCGGTATCGACCTCACGCTAAAGGCTGGAAATCTACGCGGCGAAGATTCCAACGGTATGTTGGTTTCCGAACGCGAAATGGGATTGTCTGATGAACATGATGGCATCATTGATCTTCCTGAAGATACCGAAGTTGGTGTGCCACTTGCTGAAATCCTCGGCCTTGACGATCCGATTATTGAAATTGCGATTACGCCGAACCGGGGCGATTGTCTTGGGGTGCGTGGTGTTGCGCGCGATCTTGCTGCCGCAGGTATGGGAACGCTTAAGCCTCTGAAGCTTGAAACAATTGAGGGCTCTTTTGAGAGTTCAATCAAATGGAAAGCTGATGCCGCTGTTGCCGATGATGTTCCCTATGTGGCTGGACGCTATTTTAAAAACCTGAAAAATGGTCCGAGCCCCAAATGGTTGCAAGAAAGGCTTCTTGCTATCGGGTTACGCCCGATTTCTGCTTTGGTTGATATTACCAACTACGTTTCGTTTGATCTTGGTCGACCACTGCATGTGTTTGATGCTGATAAGGTCAAAGGTGATCTGACCATGCGTTATGCCAAGAACGACGAAGAATTCCTGGCGCTGGATGAAGAAACATACAAGTTGTCTGAGACCATGGTTGTGATCAGCGATGATACCAGTGTTCAGGGTCTTGGTGGCGTTATGGGCGGTCTTAATTCCGGCTGTAGTGATGAAACCACAAATATGTTCCTGGAAGTAGCGTTGTTTGATCCGACATCAATTGCGATCACGGGTCGTAAATCCGGTATTCTCTCTGATGCACGATATCGTTTTGAACGTACCGTCGACAGCCAGTCAGCCGACTGGGGGGTAGATGTTGCAACACAGATGGTTCTCGATCTGTGTGGCGGTGAAGTCAGTAAGATTACATCCGCAGGATCAATTCCAGCAGAAAAACGTGTCATTGAGCTGCGTCCAAATCGTATCAAAGATCTATGCGGCGTTGCTGTTGAAAAAGACAATCAGATCGAAATTCTGTCTATTCTGGGTTTTGAGGTCGCCGAAAAAGATGATTTGATTTTGGCTACTGTTCCAAGCTGGCGCCCGGATGTTGAGCTTGAAGCCTGTCTTGTGGAAGAAATTCTGCGTATCCATGGGTATGAAAATATCCCGGAAACGCAAATGGAAATGCCAAGCTACCTGCCACAGGGTGTGCTGACTTTGGCACAACGTCGTGTGTCCAATACGCGAACAGCACTTTGCTGGCGTGGCCTTGACGAAGCTGTGACTTTCTCTTTTGTTTCTTATGCCCAGGCTGAACTCTTTGGTGGCGTTCCCGATAGTTTGCGTGTTGCCAATCCGATCTCTACCGATCTGGATACGATGCGCCCTTCTATTCTGCCGACATTACTTTCAGCTGCAGCGCGTAACACGGATCGTGGATTTGCTGATAATGCGCTTTTCGAGGTTGGCCCTCAGTATCAGGATGATACGGCCAAAGGACAAAAGCAGATGGCGACTGGTTTACGTTCCGGTAGCATTGCCGAACGTCATTGGGAAAACCCAAGCCGCCCTGTAGATCTCTTTGACGCCAAGGGTGATGCAATGGCGGCCTTGTCCGCAGCGGGTGCTCCGGTAGAAAACCTGCAGGTCTTCACATCGGCACCATCCTATTTCCACCCTGGCCGTTCCGGTGTTCTTGGTCTGGGGCCAAAGAATGTACTGGCTGCCTTTGGTGAACTCCATCCCCGTGTTCTAGAGGCGATGGATATCAAAGGCCCTGTTGTTGCTTTTGAAGTTTTCTTGGACAACATCCCGCAGCCAAAGATCAAAAAAGGCGAATCAGGTAAAATCAAGCCGGCGCTGGACCTTTCGCCGTTCCAGTCTGTTGACCGGGATTTTGCTTTCGTGGTCGATGATGGCGTTGAGGCAGGGAAACTTATCCGTGCTGTTAAAGGGGCGGATAAAAACCTGATTATAGATGTTGTTCTTTTCGACGTTTACAAAGGCAAAGGTGTTGAAGATGGGAAAAAGTCACTGGCTATTACAGTGACTTTACAACCCCGAGACAAAACCTTGACGGATGAAGAAATCGAAGCGGTTTCGCAGAAAGTTATTGCACAGGCCATGAAGGCAACGGGCGGTACGCTCCGGGGATAAATTTTTGTAAAATTGTTAAAATGAGAAGCTCGATAGAATTCTGTCGGGCTTTTCTTTTACCTGATTGCTTCTCATCATTCTAATCTCGATTATGTGAAATGCTAATTACTGATATCATCATAGATGTGTGTTATGATTATGTGCCGAACAAGGGGCGTAGCGTGCTTTCGGCACTTATTAATTCATTTGCAGAGAATTGATCTGGGGGCGTTATCTTAAGGAGGCGCTTATGTCTGAACACACCCCGGAAGAGGAAGAAATCCATCAAATGACTGTACGTGAAGCTGTTGGTGTTTTTCATAGTGCTGTGGATTTGGAGACCGCTGTCGATGAACTCCAGAATGCAGGTTTTGATCGATCTGAAATCAGCCTGTTAGCCAGCGAAGAAACGGTCACTGAAAAATTGGGCCATCGGTATGATTCTGTTACAGAACTGGAAGATGATGCCAATGTGCCACGAACGGCCTATGTTGAGCGTGATTCAATTGTTGAGGGAAAAACAACACTCATTGGTGGTTTGGCCTATATAGGTGCGATTGTGGCGGCAGCACCAATTGTAGCATCAGGCGGATCTCTGGCCGTTGCAACTATTGGCGCGGTGTTGGCTGGTGGATCGGCAGGTGTTTTTGGTTCTTTTGTCGCTGAATGGATTGGTCATAAATACGCAGAATCAATTGAGAGTCAGCTTCAACGCGGTGGCTTGTTGTTGTGGGTTACGCTTCGGGATCAGGAACAGGAGCAAAAGGCGTTGGCTATCCTGAACAAGCTGAAAGCAGATGACGTTCATTGTCATGATATCCTTGTAACTGATGATCCTGCGACAAATCCAGTGCAGGGGACGAGAATTGATCCCTTTTTACCCGGTGCTTCTATATAGGCGGGGATTATCTTACAGAAGTGAAATCAATAAACATCTCGCTACAGGTTGGCTAAGCTTTGAACCGAGATGAGCACATAACGAATGCTGGATCAACATTGTCATGTACCTTTTTTCCCCACGATAAAATTGTAGGGAAAAAATTGCTGATTTATGCTCATATAAAACACCTTTCCTATTGAAAAGTAACAATAAAATTTATGGCCTGATATTTGCTTCATAAATCCAAAGAGTTTTATGAGGTGGGAAAAGGTGAGCGTAAGTATGGATGTTGTTTCTCTCAGTACGGGTGTCGGCCATGGATTACCAAACGCTGTTGCCCCGGTACCGAGTGACGAACGCTTAACATCAGGTAATAAGGCTAAAAAAGAAGAAAGTCCCAGTTCGGCTGCCTATGAAATTACCTTATCTGACGAAGCAAAAGAACTCTTGGCGCGTATGGAAGGTTCTGTCCATCAGGTAGGGGACGTCCGTTTTGAAGATCTTTTACCAGCAGAACAAAACCGCATCCGAGATTTGGAAAGGCAACTAACCGAAATATTCGGAGAGCCTTCGCATAAAAAGCTAAGCACTGATGAAAAGGAGCAACTTACTGCTTTGCGCCGAAGAATGAGCGATGTTTTAGGGTTTGCACCAAAATCAGTTGACCCAATGCATCATAATCTTGTTCAGCGCCTGGAAGAAGAGGCGGGTCGTATGCTTGCTGATCCTCAGAAAATCATGACGGAGAATGAAGAACGACAATTGGCGGTGGTTTTTTCTCACCTTGAAAGTTTGCAGGGCGTTTCAGCTGTAAGCTATCAGGTTCCTACTGAATTGGCTGATCATATTGATGCTTTGCAGGGACAAGTTGACCAAATTTCAGGTGTTGCAGATATCAAAATGCCAAGTGCGAGCGACATGAAGCAGGCAACACAGATATTTCAGGACCTTGTGGGTATTTATGATGGCGCTTTCAAGCGTATGATGAAGGTAAATTAAATCAAAATTTCCAGATCAGACCAACGATCTTGCCACCGTTTTTTATCTTGCCGAACTTTGAATTCGAACAGTTTGTGTTCTTTAAAATAGGGACAGGGACGAATCCTCTTTTGATAGAGATCATCCAGCCCAAAGGGGTGTAAGAGATCTATGTTGCCCTCTGGTGTTAATCTGGCAGCTAGGGCGGTAACTGTTTCTGGCCAGTGCTGTAAGGCATCACGACAATCCAGATAGGGGCGGTCTCTATTGACCTGGTGCATTCGGGCCTGATTTTTTACAGACCAATTGCCAAATATTGCTTCTATCTTTGGGGCTACTGATCTCAGTTTTTCTTCATAGATTTGTTCTGTTCTCTGCCGTGTGTCCCGTGGGTCAAAATAGATGACATCAATGTCGCTTTTAAGCGGGGGAATTGTGAGATGATGCAAATGATCCCAAAAAGAGTTGCGTATTAACCCCGCCGCGATCCAACAGTCCGGGAGTTTTAAATCTCTGACGGTTTTCAGGCTATCCATAAGGAAGTCTGAAGAGTGTAAAAAATGTATAAGGCGCGCGCTGTCGGACACAGAATAACCCTCTGTTATTTTAAATCGTTGTTATCTCATTCAGAACAAATGTGCCGATTTCGAACTTTGAGATAACAGTCTGAATTCAGAGGTCCGTCAAGGTTGATTGCTGGTAATTTATGGGTCAGCTTTCACGTGATTGGGTTCGCCAGCGTTTGAGAGCATAGTTGATATGGTTGGCATCAAAGCGGTCTTCGGCCCAGTTATTGGCAAAGCTTGCGGTGTTACTCTCGGGTAATTCATTTGCGGAGAGTTCGTGGAACCTGATCCGGGTTGGGAAGTTCACACCTTCCCCGACCACAATTGCTTCTTGATTTCGAAGGGATGGAAGCGATTTCAAAAGACTGGATGATGACTGTGGCAGGGTGCGTTGCACAAACATCTGATCGCGCTCGTTACTCATCCGCAAAGAAAACATGGTATTGCATTGTGACAGGATGGTTTCGGAAAGTTCCGAAGGTCTCTGAGTGATTAATCCAAGTGAAACACCGTATTTTCGACCTTCTTTAGCGATTTGCTCAAGGGCCTTGCGTGTCGGGGCAAAGCCGGAATTTCGGTCGTAAGGTACGTAACGATGGGCTTCTTCGCAAACCACGAGAATGGGGATAGGGTCATGTCTGTGTCCCCAAACCGCTAGATCAAACATGGTCCGGCATAATAAGGATACCATCACATCCACAACTTCGGACGGAACACCTGACAAATCGAAAATTGAAACCGGTTTACCATCGTTTGGAATACGCATGAGCTGAGAGAGGATATAGCTCATGTTATCGCGCAGGGCGACGTTTCCGAACATAAAGGCGTAACGACGATCACTCCTAAGGTTTTCCAAACGATTTTTTAAGCGTTGAAATGGTGCAAGTTGTTCCGGTTTTCCCAACTGCCCCATCATTTCGTCAATGCGGTGAACAAGATCGGATAGTTTGTAGGGAACAGGAGTATCTACGGTTAGTGTATTGGCATCTTCCCCTTGTTCACCCCAATTCAATTTGGCTGTGAGGATCGCATCTTTAAGAATACCGGCTTCAATATTGCGGGCTGCAGGTTCTTTACTGCAGAAAATTTCAACAGATTCTTCAAAGTTCAAGAGCCAGTAGGGCAGTCGTAATGATTCGGGACTGAGAGATTCTGCCTTGTCCTTGAAGGCGGCTGAATATTCATTGTGCGGGTCAATAAGAATGATATGCCCGCAAGGGTGACTGTCGAGGATGGATTTCAGAATTACTGTGAGTGAGCAGGATTTACCGCTACCTGTTGTGCCGAGGATCGCAAAGTGCTTGCCGAGTAGGGCATCGGTCATGATGTAGGCGGGAAGCTTTTGTTCCTGAGACAGGGCACCGACCGTGAAGCAGGGTTTGTCAGGACGGGCGTAGATTTCCGCAAGCTCTTCGGTTTGAACGGGTTCGACCTCTGCGCCCAACACGGGAAAACGGGAAACGCCGCGTTGAAAACCGGGAAGCTCACCTTTGCCCGGATTGATCAATTTCTCACCCAGTAAGTCAATAGACATAACCTTGACGTCATCTGGACTTGGGGGATGAGAAGGCTTGGGAATTTCCATGTCACTGATCAAGCCAAAGGCGATGGCGGTTTCCGACTGGATTCTGATCATCTCTCCGATTGTGGGTAGATCTACATCTGGTGCAACAGAGGCCGATAAGCTGTCGCCGCTGATGGATGTGACATAACCGATGATGTTTGTGGACACGGGCAAGGTTCCCTCAAGAAAAACAAAACTATTTCAATATTAGCGCGGAAAAGTTTACAGGGGATTTAAGGGGCGGTATGGGGTCGAATAATCAAACTTTCCTCCCTTTGAGAGCCAGAATCTCCTTCGTAGGACAGAGTTCAGTCATTATTTTACTGCTGCAACCCCGCTATGATGTAGAGATAGATTGCGCATTGCGGCTTTAGGGCTTATCTTCCGCACGATTATTGATAGGCATGAAGTAATGGCTGACTTAAAACATATTCGAAACTTTTCAATTGTTGCGCACATCGACCACGGGAAATCGACCCTGGCGGATCGTCTGATTCAGCATTGTGGCGCGCTGAGTGATCGTGAAATGCAGGATCAGGTTCTGGATAACATGGAACTTGAGCGCGAGCGTGGCATTACCATTAAGGCCCAGACCGTGCGTCTGAACTACAAGGCCAAAGATGGTGAGGTCTATCAGCTCAATCTGATTGATACTCCGGGACATGTGGATTTCACCTATGAGGTCAGCAGATCGCTTGCGGCCTGTGAAGGATCTTTGTTGCTGGTGGATGCGTCGCAGGGGGTTGAGGCTCAGACGCTGGCGAATGTGTATCTGGCCATTGATAATGACCATGATATCATCCCTGTTCTGAACAAGATTGATCTGCCTGCGGCGGAACCTGACCGTGTGCGCGAACAGATCGAAGAAGTCATTGGCATTGATGCAACAGATGCGCTGACCGTTTCCGGAAAAACCGGCGAAGGTATCGAAGCAGTTCTGGATGCGATTGTTGAAAAGCTGCCAGCCCCAATCGGTGATCCTGATGACAAGCTGAAAGCTTTGCTGGTCGATAGTTGGTACGATAGCTATCTCGGCGTGATTACCTTGGTGCGCGTGGTTGATGGTGTCATCAAGCCGGGTATGAAGATCCGCATGATGGGAACAGGAACCACGCACCTTGTGGATGCTGTTGGCGCCTTTTCACCAAAACTGACCAAGTTAAAAGAGCTTCGTGCGGGTGAGATTGGTTATATCACCGCAGGTATCAAACAGATTACGGATACCAAGGTTGGGGATACGATCACAGACGAAAAGAACCTTGCTGTTGAACCCTTGGCGGGCTTTAAGCCTTCTGTCCCTGTGGTGTTCTGCGGTCTTTTCCCGATTGATGCCAATGACTACGAAATGCTGCGTGATAGCCTAGGTAAGTTGGCCCTGAATGATGCGTCTTTCCATTTCGAGCCAGAATCCTCTGCGGCGCTTGGTTTTGGTTTCCGCTGTGGTTTCCTCGGACTTCTCCACCTTGAGATTATTCAGGAACGCCTGGAACGCGAATTTAACCTCGACCTGATTACAACGGCGCCGAGTGTGGTTTACAAAATCCACATGACAGACGGGTCGTTGATGGAACTGCACAACCCGGCTGATTTCCCGGATGTGGTCAAGATCGATCATATTGAAGAACCGTGGATCAAAGCAAACATCCTGGTGCCGGATGACTATCTGGGACAGGTCTTGAAGCTGTGTGAAGATCGCCGTGGTATTCAGCAGGAACTGACCTATGTGGGCAGTCGTGCCATGATTGTTTACAAGCTGCCATTGAACGAAGTGGTATTCGATTTTTATGATCGCTTGAAATCCATTTCCCGTGGCTATGCCAGCTTTGATTATTCCATTGAAGGCTACGAAGAAAACGAACTGGTGAAGGTTTCCATTCTTGTGAACTCAGAACCTGTGGATTCTCTGTCGATCATCGTACACCGTTCTCAGGCAGAACCACGTGGACGTATCCTTTGTGAGCGCCTGAAAAGTCTTATCCCGCGCCAGTTATTCAAGATTGCTGTTCAGGCAGCAATTGGCGGCAAGATCGTTGCGCGTGAGACAATTTCAGCCATGCGTAAAGATGTGACTGCCAAATGTTACGGTGGCGATGTTTCGCGTAAGCGTAAGCTTCTGGAAAAACAAAAAGCGGGTAAAAAACGTATGCGTCAGGTCGGGAATGTTGAAATCCCACAGACGGCCTTCCTTGCGGCCCTTAAGATGGGTGACGATTAAGCTCTAAGGCTTTCGCTTTAACAGGCTAAGTAAAAAAAGCTCCGAACGATTTCTTCCTGCTTTAGGGATTTTATCGTTAGGAGCTTTTTTGTGCGGTATTTTTTAACGACGTCTTCTTCTGCTACTTTTAAACAGGTAGCCGGGTATTAAAAAAATCGCGGCGGCAACAAGGCCAAAAACAAGAGTCGGTACAAAGAGCAAGGGCGAGAACACATCATCCCATAGCCATAATCCGATGTAGCGTTCAGTGATGGCTTGCAACAGATTGAGCGAGCCGGGGTGCACTGCAAACCAGTTTTCCCCTAATAAAGAAAGTTGAAAGCTGTCTTGTTCCATCAACTGGAAGAGATTAAAGGCGAGTGACGCAATCGCGATTGCCAGAAAAAACCAGCCGATTATCCGCAAGACTAATGTCATACTTTTCAATTCCAATAAAATTTCAGCTCAAATTATGCTGATATTAATAACAGCATATAGCCTAACAGTATAATGATGAGTAAAGAAATTTTGTCTGTCAAAATCAAGACTTAACGGCTTTGGCGTGACTTCAATAATTGGTGTGCCCATCTGGTGCAAAAAATGGTTGCATCCTCTGCCCATACCCATTAAGTTCCGCCTCGCACCCAAGGGTGCCCTATAATGCTGGAGAGGTGGCCGAGTGGCTGAAGGCGCACGCCTGGAAAGTGTGTATACGTTAACGCGTATCGAGGGTTCGAATCCCTCTCTCTCCGCCATTATAATTTTAAGAGTTAACAGAGCGCCTTTTTGGCGCTTTTTTATTGTCTAAATTATCTTTGAATTTTCATGTTCTTTTTTGCGAGGGGTTATGGGTGCGTTTTCAAGCTTTCATTTCTTGATTATATTAGTGGTCTTTATTGTAATATTCGGAGTTCCAATTACAGCAATTCTGAGAGAAAACAGTGACAAAATTATAAAAAGAAGAGATTTTTTATACTGGGCAGTTGGCTATTTAAGTGTTCCTTTTTTTATTTCTTATATTGGAGAGTTCTTGAATATTGGGGATATCACAGATGCTGTAAGTTTGCTGTTCATTCTAGTTGGTTCTTACCCTTTTTATCAGCGTATAGTCCGTAGAGCGCGAGATGTTGGGATGAGTAAAAGAATAGCGTTTGTTTCTATGATCCCGATTGTATTTTTTGTTTGTATAGCAATTCTTGTGATTAAGCCCTCCAAAGAAGTTCTTTATGAAGAAGTGTTTGACTAAACGAGGTGGCTAGAAAAACCGCTAGCCCCCCCGTCCCATAGAATAGAACTCGTCATTCGGGCGCATGGAGGTGAAATTGGCCATGCGGTTGCTTAGGCCGAAGAGGGCGGTTATGGCGGCGATGTCCCAGATATCTTCATCCGTGAAGCCGTGGGCTTGAAGCTTTTCAAAATCTTCGTCGTTTGTTGCCTGGGCATTGTTCGAGACCTTGAGGGCAAAGTCCAGCATTGCCATTTCTCTTGGGGAGATATCTGCCTTGCGATAGTTGGTCGCGATTTGGTCGGCAATAAGGGAATTCTTGGCCCGAATACGCAGAACCGCGCCATGGGCGACGACACAGTACTGACACGCGTTGTCGCTGGAGGTCGCAACGATGATCATTTCCCGATCTGCCTGGCTCAGGTTGCTTTCTTTATTCATCACGGCATCATGATAGGCAAAGAAGGCGCGGAATTCCTCTGGTCGATGAGCAAGCACCAGAAACACGTTGGGAATAAAGCCTGCTTTTTCCTGAACGGCTAAAATCTTCTCTTTGATATCATCTGGAAGCGTGTTCAATTCTGGCACGGGGTAGCGGCTAATCGGGTGAGAAGACATTCATCTGTTTCCTTATTGAAGTGTGCATTCGAGCAGATAAGAGAGATTTGAGAGTGAAGAGGGTCGTGCTGTTGGTATCAGCTAAAAAAGCCCGACATGAATGCCGGGCTTTCGTAACTTTAGCTAGGCCTCAGTCTTAATCTCTGAAGTTTTCGAACTGTAGGGGCTGTTCGATGTTCAGTTCTTTAAGCATGGCGATGGCGCCCTGAAGGTCGTCGCGTTTTTTGCCGGTTATGCGGACTTCATCACCTTGAACGGCGGCTTGTACCTTTAGCTTGGATTGTTTCACGGCAGTGGTGATCTTTTTGGCCAGTTCACGGTCGATACCCTGTTTCAGGGTGACTTGCTGGCGGACCATGTTGCCGGATGCAGCTTCTTCCTTGCCGAAGTCCAGTGCGGCGGCATCAATCCCTCGGCGAGTGACGTGACCTTTCAGGAGTTCCTGCATCTGGGTCAATTTCAAATCGTCATCGGCCAGAATGGTGATGATCTCGCCCTCAATGGTGATTTCACAGCTAGAGCCTTTGAAATCGTAGCGCTGGGTAACTTCCCGACGCACACCATCAAGCGCGTTGTTGACTTCTGGCATATCGGTTTTTGAGACGATATCAAATGATGGCATCGTGAATTATTCCTTATGTATTGTGTGGTCTCTATCTATTGAGACCAGTCGTTATTGCGTATTCTTAGCTATTTCCAACAATCGAAACAAAACCCCCGCACCGTCGGTATGCTGTGACTGCCTAAGCAGAATAACCGAACTGTACGGGGGTTAAAATATAAAAGTCGTCACCTATTACAGCATGAGTCGTTTGCTAGAGAACGGTCCGAACTGATGAGAGGAAACTGGTTACTTCGGTGTTGAGGATTTCACCCTGCTTAGCAAGCTCGGCAGAGGCAATCAAGACATCTTGTGATGCATTGCCAGTTTCAACAGAACCCTGCGTTACTTTCTGGATGTTGGTGGTAACTTCTGTCGTCCCGGCAGATGCTTCGTCCACGTTGCGGGCAATTTCACGCGTTGCGGCCCCCTGTTCTTCGATGGCCGCTGAAATGGCCGTGAAACTTTTGTTGATCTGCTCAATAACCGACTTGATTTTATCAACGGCTGCGACGGCATTGTTGGTCGCATCCTGCACGCCTGAAATCTGATGAGCAATCTCTTCCGTTGCCTTGGCTGATTGATTGGCCAGGTTCTTAACTTCTGAAGCGACCACAGCAAAACCTTTTCCAGCTTCGCCCGCACGTGCTGCCTCGATGGTCGCGTTGAGAGCAAGCAGATTGGTTTGCTCTGCAATATCTTTGATCAGATGCATGACCTCGCCAATTTTTTGCGATGAATCCGACAGTGTTGAAATCATCGTGGCGGTTGCCTGTGCCTCTTTCACCGCCTCAATAGACACGCTAGAAGATTGCAGAACTTGTTGGTTGATTTCATTGATCGCACCGGAAAGTTGATCTGCTGCGGAAGCAACGGTCTGGACGTTAACCGAAGCTTCTTCTGCAGCAGCGGCAACCACAGTGGCCTGTTCACTGGTTTGGTTGGCTGTGCCTGTCATCGTTTCGGATGTGGCATTAAGTTCTGTTGATGCAGAGGAGACCGTTGATACAATTGATCCCATAGAGTTTTGGAATTGATCAATAATATCAGAGAAGGTCGTAACCCTGTTCTCCATTGAATCCATGGCTTGGTTTATGGTTTTACTGGCGACGCCAAAGGATCCGACCATGCCCTTTTCGGCAATACGGCGATAGTATTTATTTTGACTGATATATTCCAGCGAAGCTGTTGATTCGCGCATGAAGGCATCTGTACGATCAATCATAAGATTAATCGCATTCATAACCTCAGCGGTTTTGCCCTTGGCCTTGATGTTTGTAATCCGAGCCTCGAAATCACCGTTGGAAACAGCAATGCATACATCCAGTATTTGCTGTAGCTCTTTATCTGAACACTTCCCAAACATACCGTTACCCCGCTTTCCGCATGATGTCTGCCATAAATTCGTCATAGGCGAGGCCATGATCTTTCAGAATGTTGGCTAATTTGTCGTAGGAATTTTTTAATCCGGTCTTTCTATCCGATTTTTGCTCAATCGATAAAAGCTCTCGGTATAGAGGGATAATTGTTTCGTCCAGAATGGTGCGATCTGGGACCCGACGATTTGAATGATATCCGATAACTTTCCCCTGAGCATTCTTACTGGGGGTTACATGGGCAATTACCCAGTAATGATCACCGTTTTTGGCACGGTTTATCACATAAGCGAATATTTCCTGCTGTTTTTGGAGTGTGTCCCAGAGAAGCTTGAAAACAGCCCGCGGCATATCAGGGTGACGGATCAGGCTGTGTGGTTGCCCCAAGACGTCCTGTTCTTTGTAACCAGCGATGGAAAGGAAAATTTGATTGGCATAGGTGATACGACCTTTCAGGTCGGTTTTACTGACAATTATTTCATCGTCGGCAAAAAAACGTTCCTTATTTGTAATGGGTAAGTTCTTCATTTGGACCTCGGCAAAGGGGTGGCAAAGTTGTGTAAGATCCAGTCGTACTGCGAGCACTAAAATGAACGATTCGTTCCGTTCAATTTTCTGGTTTAACATCTAGAGGTTTTGGCCTCGTACACGTTAAGATTTTATGAAAAGAAGACACTATTTCACATATATTTTTATGTACAAAAAGATATATGTGAAATGCGGGTTTATTGAGATTTTAGCCGAAGTTTACTTTAGAAAATAATGTACTGTAATTTTGTTCATAATCAGCTGCTTAAAGGAAATTGTTTGAGATGCTAATCTTTTCACGGTTGTTTTTCGTGTTTTGTGGGTGAAGATTTTTTCAAAAACTCTGATAGAGTTCTAACAATTCAAAAAGGGGCAGGTTTTGTTGAGATGTTTTTTTCGAGTAAAGCGCTTGTTAAAATCGGTAACCCTGCTTGGTTTTTTTATCCAGCTTTTCCCTTGGGCAGTGGTTGCTGCACCAAGTCTTTTGATAGAATCTGGTGAGAATTATACAGGGGACCTGGATACCCTTGTTGAAAAACGCACTATTCGTATTCTGGTGAATTACAGTCCTACAAACTTCTTTATAGCTGATGGAAAACCACGCGGGTTCGAATACGATTTGATGGAAGAATTCCGTCAGTCACTTCAAAAGCAAATCCCTAGGGATAAATGGCCAATCGTTTTTATCTACAAGCCTGTAGCTTTTGGAGAACTTCTGCCATTGCTCAAAGCCGGATACGGGGACATTGCCGTTGGGGGGCTGACCATTACCAAAGAACGCAAGCAAGATATCGATTTCACCAAGCCTTATTTGCAGAATGTGGCTGAAATTATTGTTGGGCGAGCTGGGGCGCCCGTGATTGACAAGCTGGATGATATGTCGGGAAAGGCTATCTTTATCAACCCAGAAAGCAGCTTTGCCGAGGGTCTTGCATTGATCAATAACGATTTTGACGAGCGTGGCATTGCGCACATCAAGATGCTTCCAGCGAATATAAAATTAACTGATGAAGACATCCTGCAGATGGTGAATTCAGGCATTGTTGATTATACGGTTGCTGATTTGCATGTTGCTCAAAACTGGGCGGAAATCTTTCCGAATTTGAAGCTTTACGAAGGTATTAGGATCAGAGACGACGGTAAACTTGCGTGGGCTATTCGCAAGGATAGCCCAAAGTTGATGGCAGCAATCAACAAATCGATGAAATCTGTGAAGAAGGGAAGTTTACTTGGGAATATCTATTTCAAAAAATATTTTGAACAAACCAAGTGGATAGAAAATCCTTTGCATAGTAAAGAGAGTAAAAAACTTAAAACAAAGCGAAAGCTATTTGAGAAGTACGGGCTAGAGTATGGAATTGATTGGTTGGCGCTTGCTGCGCTTGGCTATCAGGAATCAAGGTTAGATCAGTCCGTTAAAAGCGATGCAGGGGCAATTGGCATAATGCAGGTCTTGCCAACGACAGCAGCAGGAAACCCGATCAATATCAATAATGTTAATGATATCGATGGTAATATTCATGCTGGCGCAAAATATCTGGCTCATTTGCGGGATGTTTATTTTGATGACCCTGACATCGCAGACGATGATCGCTTGGATTTTATGCTCGCGGCCTACAATGCAGGACCCAACAAGGTTCAGTCAATGCGAGAACAGGCTGCAAAAGAAGGTTTAAATCCCAACAAATGGTTCTCAAATGTAGAGCAGATTGCCCGTAAAATTATCGGCCGTGAAACTGTTGATTATGTGGCAAATATCACAAAATATTACAGCGCCTACCGACTTGCCTTTGACTATCATGTCAGTGATTTGGAGAAAGATTAGGCTATATTTGGTACACATAGGTATCAGATCAAAAAATCATCCCAAAAAAATCTTTAAGCAAAAATGACCCCAAACGGCTGATTAATCCATGATGTTTCAGTAACTCATCTGATTTTAATCGTTCAGAACTTTGGGCCAGTTACGATCACCTTTTTTGATGTTACCAGAAATATCTCGTTCCCATCGATTTTGAATATCAGCGCTATAGTTCAAATAGAGTTTGTTATCGACAATCTTCCAGGCATTGGGATCAGTAGAGGCTATGTCCCCCTGAGCCACCGCCCATGCGCAATAACCGCCATATTGTGGAGCATAAGCCTTAGGCGTTGCGATAAAGGCATTCAGGTTTTCTTTGTTCGCAAAATACCAGGTTGCACCCATCCATTCTGCCTTGTGGTCTTTGGACCCTTCTACGGGGGTGCCTGCTTTGAAATAGGCGACGGGATCATAACCATTAATGGCAACGGATGAGAGAAAACTGGTATAAACCGGATCCTGAGCGGCATAGGATGTTGTCGGCACAGATATAAGAGCGGCAGCAGCAAGTCCTGAACCTGTTATCTTCAGGAAGTGGCGTCTATTGATATCGTGCGAACGAGGCATTGTTTATTCTCCAAATAACTTTGCCTAACAAGGTAAGTAGTTTGGGGATAAAGTGCATATCACATTTCGTTGAGTGAATGCTCAAGAGCGTTGGATCTTTGGGGAAAGGTGTCGTGCCGAGCATTTTTAATAAACTACTTATGAGTATTAACTTTTTACTACCAATCTCTATACGGATCGGTCCGATTTGATTTAATGTCGGGGATCATGATTGAGCAGAAAGATTTGAGAATGGCGAACCAGAGAAAACGGTTACGTGATTTAGGCATAAAGGTTGGTGATTTACCCACTGGTCTCCTAAACGCAATCACAGACGTACCAGGCCTCGAAGTCGGGCACTGTACTGTTGTGGAAGAGACGCCATCAGTATTACGCACAGGTGTTACGGCGATCTTGCCATTGGGAAAAGAAAAGCTCTGGAGTCACGGTGTTTTTGCCGGATCAAGTGTCTTTAATGGCTATGGTGAAATGACCGGACGTGGCTGGCTGGAAGAAGCCGGGCAATTGTCATCACCAATACTGTTAACGTCGTATTATGGGATTGGCGCGGTTCATCGGGGGATAAACCAGCTTTGCGATGACAAAGATACGCATAGTGGCACGCACCCGATTGTTGCTGAAACCTGGGACGGTTGGTTGAGTGACCCCAATGCTTTTGCCTTGACGACCGACCATGTTGCCAAGGCCATGGACGATACACATTCTGGTCCTGTGGATGAAGGCTGTGTCGGTGGCGGAACGGGTATGGTTTGCCATGATTTCAAATCAGGAATAGGGACTTCTTCTCGGCAGGTGAGTGTTTTAGGGGAAACCTACACCGTGGGTGTGCTGGTACAGGCCAATTATGGTGATCGTAAAGATTTTCGTATCAATGGTGTTTCGGTTGGCGAGCAAATTCCGGGTTCAGAAGTTCCTGTACCAGATCGTAAAAGAGTCCCTCATGTCGAAGACGGGTCAATCATTATTGTTGTCGCAACCGATGCACCGCTTTCATCGAAGCAGTGTGACCGTCTTGCCCGACGGGCAACTCTGGGATTGGGGCGAACAGGGGGGTATGGGCATAATGGGAGTGGCGATTATGTTATCGCCTTTTCTACGGGGAATATTCTGAAATTGCGCGAAGAAGGGATGCACGAAGATTTAAAGATTATTCCAGAGAAAGATATCAATATGATCTTTCACGGTGTGGTTGAGGCTACCGAGGAAGCAATTGTTAATTCCCTTTGCAAGGCGACAACAACAACCGGCTATAAAGGCAGGGTAGTTCACGAACTACCGTTGGAGCGGTTAACTTCTATGCTGACCTAAGAAGATACTGAGATTAGATTGATTCCCAGATTTTGCGCAATAGTTTCTGCGTCTATTGTTTGTATTGGGCTCTGAGGTTGAAGCCAGTGCTTAAAGTCATCAATCGCACGCCCACATAGATGACTTGGTTCATGCACAAGATAATACCCGCGCCCGGTTTCAAGTATTGGCCCAAATGGTACCTTCAGGCTATTGGTACGAAAATTGTCATAGATTAAACTGAGATCACCCAGGGAAATGCCAAAGCCATTTTCTGCTGCACGTACGGCTAGATCAAGTGTTTCAAAGGTTGGCCCAGTCAGAGATATAGCCTGATCGTGGTTTGATTTTTCTACCCATAATTTCCAGTCTCGTTGATCTAGTGTGGTGTGTAAAAATGTAAGACCTTTAAAGTTTTCCAATGTTATTTTTGAAGCATCTGGTGATGCAACAGGAAGCAAATATTCGTTTGAAAGCTTTATGGTGTTGAGATTGGTCCATTGACCGTCCCCATAGATAATACCAGCATCAAAGCTGTAGTGGTCAAACTGATTATTTAGAAGTGTTGTTGTTACGCGCACATCAAGCAGGGGAAGGTCTTTTTGGAGCTGATCTAATCGTGGCATCAACCATCTGATGGCAAAGCTTGGTGCTACCTGTAACCTTATTCTTGCGGATTTGTTTTGGGCGTCAGAAACGGATTGATCAACAAGATCGAGGGCCGTTGTTAAATTTTGTGCGAGCGCGTTCCCTAAAGCAGTGGCTGCGATCGTCTGTTTATCTCGTCGAGCAAGTGGCAGGCCTAATACATTTTCAAGTTTCTTTATTTGCCGACTGATAGCACCTTCGGTTACGCAAAGTTCTTTTGCAGCGGCTTTAACACTCCCCAATCGAATGGTTGTTTCAAAAGCACGGATAGCGTTAAGAGGGATCATTGAATTTCGCGACATGCCTTAGGTTATCATTTTTTTGAAAAACGGTGAACTTGAATAAAACTCAATTAAGTTTTGATTTAAACTGAATATCTAATAAATCCAAATCGTTTAAAGTATTCCGAAGATTTTTTTCTTGAGTAAATATCAACTTGATATCTTCGGGAGTTCAGATAAATGCCACAGACTGACGGTGATCATAAAAAAGTTATGGAAGCCCTTTATTGGTGGGGAATTCCAACATTGTTTCGCTGCCCCTATGACGAAAATCCAACTGGTTGCGATATAGGATTAGTTGGGGTGCCGCATTCGTCGGGGAATGGGACAACTGAAAAAGATCAACATTTGGGGCCGCGTGCTGTTCGCGATGTCTCTCCAATTGGCAGGCGTGTTCATGGTAAATATCAACTTGACCCATGGGCTGAGAGCCGCATTTTTGATCTAGGAGATGTGCCTCTCCCCGAGGCAAATGATAATGAAGCGTCAATTCAGCGAATAACAGATTATTATGCACGTTTGGCACAAAGAGAAATATCAACCGTGTCCATCGGAGGGGACCATTCGGTAACAGGGGGAATACTTCAAGGCCTTGCCTGTGAAGGATCAAAATTAACGAAAGGAAAAAAAGTAGCTCTGTTACATTTTGATGCGCATACAGACACTTTTCATAACTTGGATCATTGGTTGGGTGCTAAAAAATCTGCGGCACATTGGGCGAGTTATCTCGTTCAGCAGGGGCAGGTTGACGCAAATTTAAGTTCGCAAATCGGTATCAGAGGAAACTTACGGACGCTGGACTGGACAACTACGAGTGCTGATCTGGGTTATCAATTGATAACGAAAGAACAGTTTGACGAGATTGGGACGGAAGAAACAATTCGACGGTTTCGGGATCGTATTGGGGATGATCCTGTCTATGTCACCTTTGATTTGGATTGTCTTGATCCATCTATCGCTCCTGCTGTTTCTAATCTCGAGGCAGGATCGAATGGTTTCTCAATAGATCAAGCCAATAGCCTTTTACGTGGGATAAGAGGTTTGAATGTCATTGGGGCTGATGTCGTCTGTCTGATGCCTACAAAGGATAATCCCAATAAGATTACTTCTATGGTCGCTATGTCTATTATGTTCGAATTGATTTGTTTGATCTCAGACAAACAAAGAAGATTACGCTAAAGTGTAGTGATAGAAAGTGCCTGAAATTTAATGGTAATTTAGATTTAGAGTCATCGAACCATCTTCAATGTGTAATACTTTCGCTTTACCGATCACAAACTAGAAAGATCTTGTTTTCTTTGTCGTTGGTGTGAGGTCGTTATGTTTACCGTTATAAAATCCCGAATTGATATCAAATTGATTATTGCTTTGATTGCTGTGCTGGTTCCTCTTATGGCTGGAGTGCTTTTCGGATTTGAGCTTCTGATGAAAACCATCATGCAGAAAGAAGAAGCTCGTACCCAACTACTACGCGAAATGAATCAGATGCTGCGGGCAGAAATCACTGACCTGCAAGCAAGTTATCTTTCGATCGGGGCTCACCTGGAAGTCAATGCCACCAGAGAAATAGAAAATTGGGCGTTATCTCAAGGTGCAAGCGTTACAATTCATGATGGGCGAAACAGTATTAAAAACCGCTATAAAAAAAGAAATCAACGCAGGGATCTATCTAAGAACGGTTTTTTTGTTATTGATGATGGGGCAGGAAAACCTGCGTTATCTCTTGGCGTTTTTGCGGGTACTAAATATCAGAACCAGGTGAAAGAATTTCGTTTCTCTAATCTTGTTCTTGCAGATATTAAGCGGGAAGTGACAAGGGTTTCTCAGGAAAATTCGGGCGATGATGCTTTGGGGCGAAAGGTATTGTCACTCAAAGGAATACTCGCTGATGCAACGTTGGAAGCAGAACAAAAACGTATTGCAATCCTTGAGCATGTCGATGTGATTCGTGAAAAGGATGTAGAAGTGAAAGCTTTTGCGGATTTGGCGCTTTTCATTTCAATCGGTCTTGGCAGTGTTGCTGTCATTTTGATCCTGGGTGTTACCTTTGGTGTTAATCGCAGTCTGGTTACTCGATCTTTAGTTCGGTTGCAGACGGCTGCCCGCGACGTTGCTGATGGTGAAAATGTGACCCTGCAAGAAACAAAACGTATTGATGAGATCGGTTCTCTTGCCCGGGGGATTGAACGCTTTCAACAAGCAAGAGACGAAGCGGTTGTTTTACGGGAAGAGAACGAAAAAGAACGTCTTCGTAATCAAAAGGCGGTCGAAGACAGGCTTACTAATGTAGCTTCTCAATTGGAAAGCGGTATGAATTCCAGTGTGAAAAGCGTCAGGTTACATGCGGATGACTTGGCAATCATGTCGGATCAATTACAAAATTTTGCAACCAATACCAATCACCAAGCTGGAGAGACGATAGAACTGGCAGATATCAATGCCAAAATGGCCGGTGAAATAAGAGAGCTTTCGGAAGATCTTATATCCTGTAGCTCAGAAATGTCGGAAGCCGTAGATCAACAAATCAAACTAACTTCTTTGGCGACAAAAGATACCAGAGAAGCCCACTCTACTGTCGAAGATCTTTATGAAACGGCTAATCAGGTGGACGGAATCATTGAAATGATTCAGAAAATTGCCGGGCAAACGCACCTTCTGGCTTTGAACGCAACGATTGAGGCTTCACGGGCCGGGGTGGCTGGGGCCGGTTTTGCCGTTGTTGCCGAAGAAGTTAAAAAGTTATCTGCGGAAACATCACAAGCCACAGATGCGATTGCCGTCAGAGTTAAGTCTATTCGTGACGTGTCTGAGCAGGCAGCGCAGGGTATTACGACTATTGAGGGGCGAATCAATCAGGTGGATCAATCAATGCGCGGCCTTGTACAGCTGTTTGAAGCCCAATCAAATGCTTCTAACGGCATTGCCCGATTTGTGAAGGATTCTGTGGAAAATGCCAACAAGGTATCCGGCAGTACAGCAGCCATGCGGGATGCTTCGCGGACCACAGGCGATGCAACCGATAAATTGATGAAGACGTCGGATATGATTAAATCTGCTTTGGGGCATATGCAAAATGATTTGAAGTTGATCCTAAACGCGGCATCATCGCCTGTTTAGGGATTTGGTTTCTTTTTAATTCAACTTAATGTGGAATAGGCTTTCCAAGTCCGATACCCTCTTTAAATAAAGATAAAATTTAGGGAGCGATATCATGAACCTCAAGCTTGGACCAATTTTGAATCTGCGAGTTGCGGAAGATGACTTTTGGGATTTGTCGATATTAGTTGTGTCAAAGACACCGACTGCTGATGTGGTCTTCAAGCTGGAAAAAGGGGAATGTGTATCTCGTTCAACATTATATGAGGCCAAGGGTTTTATCACATCGCGGTTTGATGTTCGTGTGTCGCGCGAAAAGGAAGCCGTAGAGGTTAAATATTTTGTTGGATTTGATTTTTGGATGTTCAGTGTACCGGCTCGCGGGACTGATCCCCAAATGACTTTTCTTTCCTGTAACGGTTTCTCTGCCCCGAGTGAAATCAAAAAAGTGGATGATAAAAATGCTATGTGGAAGACTCTTCTCTTTCAGCATAGGATAACGCCTTACAATTTGATGATTATGGGCGGCGATCAGGTTTATGCTGATGAAATATGGGAACGATGCTCTGAAGTTAAAAAATGGGTTGAATTGCCTCGTCGAAAGCGAAGAGAACGCAAGTTCACGACGGTGATGCGGGATCAGGTTGATCGCTTCTATTTTGATCTTTATTGCCAACGATGGAAACAGCCTGTTGTGGCTGAGGCACTTGCTTCTATTCCCACCGTTATGATGTGGGATGATCATGATATTTTCGACGGTTGGGGGTCTTATGCTGCCGAAGATCAGGAGTGCGAGGTTTATCAGGGCATCTTTAGCATCGCACGTAAGTACTTTGCTCTGTTCCAGCAACAGCTTTCGGTAATAGAAGGTGAAAAGCACCCCGCAGCTTTACCGACCAAAGGTTTTTCAACGATCCACCGGGTTGGAAATTATTTGGTGTTATCATTGGATGCTCGAACGGAAAGAACACAAAAACAAGTTCTCTCTCGGGAAAGTTGGGATTTGATTTGGCAATATCTTGATGGCTTGAAGTCTGTTAGCGAGGGGGGGGCTAAACATTTACTCTTTGTTTCTCCTGTACCTGTTGTCCATGCGGACTTTGGGTCTATTGAAAGTCTTATGGGATGGTTGCCTGGTGAACAGGAACTTGAAGATGATTTAAGGGATCACTGGCAAAGTCCTAATCATCGTGCAGAGCGGTTGCGAATGATTCATCGATTACTTGGATTAATGACTGATAAGTCTTGTCGTGTGACCATTCTTTCTGGCGATGTGCATGTTGCTTGCCTGGGTGTTATTGAAAGCGAGCGGGGAGAAACTGCGCCCGGGCGATCAAAGGTTATAAATCAGCTCACAGCCTCTGGTATTGTCCATCCTTCCCCGCCGAAGTTGATGGGGTGGCTGTTAACGCAATTAAGCGACGAAGTTGAGCCGATTGAGCAAGGTATTACAGCCCGGATGATGGAGTTACCAACACAGCGAAGAAAATATATTCTTGCCCGAAATTTTCTGAGCTTGGAACCGGATAAGGAAAATCGCTTGTGGGCGAACTGGTACGTCGAGGGGCTGGATACCCCTGTTACAAAAGTAATCCACGCTATTCAGTGATATGTATTTAAGGGATTGGCCTGCAGCTTTTAAACCGTGCGGGTGACGTATTCTTCGATCATGGGATGAGCAGGACGTTTTTGATAGCCTTCTTCAGTAATGCCGCGGAGGATAAAATCTGCAGTTGTTCGATTACAGGCGACAGGTGTTTCATAAAGGGTAGAAATTCTGATTAGGGCTTTGACATCAACATCGTGTGGCTGTGGCGTCATGGGGTCGACGAGAAAGAACAATGCATCCAGTTCGTCGTTAGAGATCAAGGCACCAATCTGCAGATCCCCACCAAGCGGACCGCTTTTGAACGCGGTTATATCATGTTCAGGAAGGTTTTCTGCCAACAGACGGCCTGTTGTTCCCGTAGCAACGATGCGAAATTCTTTTAGCTGTTCTTGGTTTTCGTCTGCCCATTCAAGAAGCACAGGTTTCATTCGATCATGGGCAACCATTGCAATCGTTCGTTTGGGGCTATTGGCGGAACTGCTGGACATTATTATCTCCTTGTTTGTTAGGCATAATATCGCGTTAATAGAGACCATTGTCCAAGGAATTTTGCGAAGATGTTAACCAATCCCGCACACGTTCAGCCTGTGGACTCAATGGTTTGTGATTGGGCCATAAAACCCAGAAGTCTCCACCAAAATGAACTGGTTCGTCATCCAGCTTTACCAAAAGGCCATGTTCAACCAGATGATCAACCAGATGCCACCACCCCAGGGCAATACCGCCACCCGCCAGTGCAGCCTGAATAACCAGGGCGTAATCATTAAGACGTAATCCTTCGCCGTAATCTTTCCAAACCAGTCCTTTGGCCTGAAACCAGGTATTCCAGTTCGGTCGATCCCGGTAAGGTTCTTCCAGATATATCAAGCGTCGTTCTGCGAGTTCAACTGCGTCTTTGGGGCGACCATTTTCTGCTAGATAGCGTGGACTGGCAACGGGGTAAACTTCTTCATTGGCAATCTGAATGGCATCGTGCCCGGGCCAATCGCCTGTGCCACGTCGTATCCCCAGCGGGATCCCTTCAATTGCAGGATCAATATCTTTATCAGTCGTTTGTAATCGCAGATCAATTTCAGGGTTTTTTGCCCGAAGTGTGCCCAACCTTGGCACGATCCAATAGTTGGCAAAAGCAGTTGAACAAGAAAGGGTGATGCTACCTTCACTATCAGAGCGCGATAGTTCTTCTGCAGAACGGTGGATATGGCCAAGGCCCATGGTGACGTCGTTATGAAAGCGTTTTCCCGCATTTGTTAATTCAACCGAGCGATGTCCGCGATAAAAGAGCTGCACATTCAACGCGCTTTCTAACTGTTTGATTGCATAGCTTATGGCTGCTTGGCTGACATTGAGTTCTTCTGCGGCCCGGGCAAAAGATAAATGACGGCCTGCCGCTTCAAAAGAGAAGAGAGATGCGGGCGACTGGATAAGTGATTTTAATTTTCGCATAAATTAAACTTAGCCTAAGAATAAGATTTTTAGTCAGTCACAACTATATTGCATAAGTATACCATATGCCTATTCCTATTATTCTCGGAAGAAAGTAAGGCAATGGAACAGTCGGTCGATCATGTTGATAGTAATGAGCATCGTGTAGGAAGGGCCCGAAACCGTGGCCGCGCAGCCAGGCAAGCAAGTCGTATGGATGGGGCAGGACAAAATTCACACCTGAAGACTCCTTTTATAAGTCGTAAAATTCCAACCTATGATCTTCTTGATGAAGAGAACCTGATTAAAATCGAGAAAGCCGCGGATACCATTCTGGCAGAGATTGGTATCGAGTTTCGAGAAGACCCTGAAACAGTAGAGCTATTTCGAAAGGCGGGCGGGCAAGTCACAGATATTTCTGCTGAAGCCTGGAATATCAAATTTGAACCCGGCATGATCCGGGAACTTCTTAAAACAGCACCTGAACGTTTTACGCAACATGCGAGAAATCCGGCAAAATCAGTTGAGATCGGTGGTGATGCCATGGTTTTTGCTCCGGCCTATGGTTCACCTTTTGTGATGGATATGGATAAGGGGCGGCGTTATGGAACCCTTGATGACTTTGAAAATTTTGTGAAGTTAGCACAATCCAGTCCATGGCTTCACCATTCCGGAGGAACGATTTGTGAACCGACGGATATACCGGTCAACAAACGCCATCTTGATATGGTCTATGCCCATATTCGTTATTCTGATCGTCCGTTTTTGGGATCAATTACGGCACCCGAGCGAGCAGAAGATAGCATAGAAATGTGCCGTATTCTTTTTAGCTCTGAGTTTGTTGACCAGAACTGTGTGATCATGGGGAACTTTAATTCTACATCACCCTTGGTCTGGGATGGTATTTCTACCCAAGGCATTCGGGCTTATGCCGCGGCGGGGCAAGGTTCCATTCATTTACCTTTCTTACTTGGTGGTGCGGTTTGCCCAGTGACAATGCCGGGTGCTGTGGCGCAAGGGTTGGCTGAGTCCATGGTTGGCTGTGCCTTGACGCAGCTTGTGAGGCCCGGTGCGCCGGCTATTTTGGCTTCTTTTCTCTCGTCCATGTCGCTGAGGTCAGGTAGCCCGACCTTCGGAACGCCTGAGCCTGCTTTGGGAAGCTTGGTTATGGGGCAGTTGGCGCGCCGATTAAAATTACCTTTGCGTTGCGCAGGTAACTTCGCGACATCAAAATTACCTGATGGGCAGGCAATGGTGCAGGCCATGATGTCGATGATGTCCGCGGTACAGGGCGGCGTTAATTACGTGTTGCACTCCGCGGGTTTCTTGGATGGTCTGCTCTCAATGTCTTATGAAAAATTCATGATGGATACCGATCTTTGCGGGGCATTGCATGCTTACCTTGAAGGCCTAGAGATCAATGATGATACTTTGGGTATTTCTTCTTTGCGCGAAGGTGGGCCAGGGCAACACATGTTTGGAACCGCACATACGCTTTCACATTATGAAACGGCATATTGGGATACGGAACTCAATGATGATCAGCCTTTCGAAAGTTGGAGTGAGCAGGGTGGCGATGACGCAATGATCCGAGCCAATCGCAGATGGAAAAAGATATTGGCAGGCTATCAGGCACCGTATTTGGACGAAGATACTGACGCAGCATTGCTCGATTTTATGAATCGGCGCAAAGCTGAAATGAAAGACGCTTGGTACTAAAGAGTATCCTGTCAGGTATGTGGAATTGGCGAGAGAAATTTGTGAGGCCTAAGTCATGAAAATTACGGATATTAAAGTTACTCATGTAAACGTACCTTTTGATGCGCCTTTCTGGTGGACGGCAGGGCTTTACCCCGGGGCATCAAAATCGATTATCGAAGTTTTTACTGACGAAGGTGTCGTGGGCTTAGGGGAAGCGCCCTGGTGGCATTTTGGTGAAATCATTAAGGATGAGATCGCGCCTGCCCTTATTGGTGCTGATCCACTGGATATCGCTAATTGTGAAGCGCGCTGTGTCCCGCCGTGGCAGATAACGGCAAATACAGGCGAAAATGCGATCTCTATAGCTTTTGGTGCGTTGGAACTCGCGCTTTGGGATATCCGTGGAAAAGTGATGAATATGCCGCTCTATAAATTATTGGGTGGTGCCGTCAGAAAAGAGATTCCCTTTACGGAGTATTTTGCTTTCCGGCCAGAGAACGATGGAGCAGGTGGCGAAATGACTCCTGAAGCTATTGTCGATTACTGCTTGGAGATGAAAGAAGAACACGGTTCGAGCTATTTTGAAGGCAAGCTTATTCAAGGTGCTCCCGAACTTGAAATCAAAACGGTTCGCCTTTTGCGAGAAGCACTTGGGCCTGCCGCTATGTTGCGGCTTGATTCAAATATGCAGTGGTCTTTAACAACGGCACGTTGGGTTTTAAGGGAACTGGAACCCTACAATATCCGAAACTATGAGGACCCGGTTGCGACCTTTGAGGAAATGGCCGAGTTACGCCGCCATTCGATAATTCCCTTTTCGACCCATGTACCGGATTTACGGCGCGCTGTTGCCTTGGGTGCACCTGACTATTTTGTCTGTAACTTTGCGGCGCTGGGTGGCATTGGGAAAACAATGAAATTCATTGCAGCCTGTGAAGCCATGGGTAAAGGTTTTTGGTGCTATTCAAATGATCTGGGCATTATGACAGCGGCCTATTTACATGTTGTTGCTGCAACGCCGTGGATTACAGAGCCATCACAATCCTTGTTCCGTTGGCAAATTGGGGATGTCATTGAGAATGGCCCCTTCCGTCAGACAAATAACACCATAGCAGTACCCGAAGGGTTGGGACTGGGTGTGGAACTGGATACAGAAGCGATGAAGCGCTGGCATGGACACTTCGTTGAACATGGCCCTATGAGCCATTTCAATGATCCCAAAAATCCCGGCTTGTTTCGTCAGTTGCCACTTAATTAACCAGTTAAGCTCGGCATAAAATATTCTGCCGAGTTTCCACTTTGATATTACATTGATGAAAATCTCGGATAGGCAAAAAGCCAGATCAACAAACTGAACCGGGACAAGAATAAACAGGAGAGAGAAATGGCCAGTAATGATCCTTTGTTACAGCCCTATAAGCTGAAGCATTTGACTATTAAAAACCGGATCATGACGACAAGCCATGAACCTGCGTACCCAGAAGACGGGATGCCCAAGGATCGTTACCGTGCCTATCATGAAGAGCGGGCAAAGGCGGGTGTGGGTATGACCATGACGGCGGGGTCTGCCGCCGTATCCCGTGATAGTCCCCCTGTGTTCAACAACGTGTTGGCCTATAAGGACGAGGTTGTGCCCTGGATGAAAAAAGTTACGGATGCATGCCATGAACATGGCTGTGCCGTGATGATCCAACTGACGCATTTGGGCCGCAGAACAGGATGGAACAAAGGGGACTGGTTACCAGCAGTTGCGCCGTCACATCATCGTGAAGCGTCTCACCGAGCCTTTCCCAAACAGATGGAAGACTGGGATATCCTTCGGATTATTGAGGATTACGCGGATGCAGCTGAGCGGATGAAAGCTGCTGGACTGGATGGCATTGAACTGGAAGCCTATGGTCATCTGATGGATCAGTTCTGGTCTCCGCGCACCAATACACTGGATGGTGAATACGGCGGGTCGCTAGAAAACAGAATGCGGTTTTCGCTCAATGTGCTTGAAGCTATTCGAAAACGTGTGGGCGATAAATTTATTGTTGGTATACGTTATACCGCAGATGAAGCAGACAAGGATGGAATCTCTGCTGCAGAAGGAATTGAAATTTCAAAGCGTTTACAGCGTTCTGGGATGGTTGATTTTCTCAACGTTATTCGCGGGCATATTGATACAGATCCGGGCTTAACAGATGTTATTCCCGTACAGGGAATGAAATCAGCACCTCATCTGGATTTTGCCGGGGAAGTTAAAAAAGTCACAGGTATGCCAACCTTTCATGCTGCCCGTATTCCCGATGTTGCGACAGCGCGTTATGCAGTTGCCGAAGGGCTTTTGGATATGGTTGGCATGACCCGGGCTCATATGGCTGATCCACACATTGTGAGGAAAATCATGGCAGGGCGCGAGGACGATATCCGACCCTGTGTTGGCGCTACCTATTGTCTGGATCGCATCTATCAGGGCGGAGACGCTTTGTGCATACATAATGCGGCGACGGGGCGCGAGTTGACCATGCCGCATGATATTCCGCTCGCAGACAAGAAACGTAAAATTGTCATCGTCGGAGCTGGACCTGCAGGGCTTGAAGCTGCGCGTGTCTCCGCCGAGCGAGGGCATGATGTCATTGTCTTCGAAGCTGCGCCGGAACCGGGAGGACAAATTCGCCTGTCTGCACAAAGTCAACGGCGGGCTGAGATGATTTCGATCATTGACTGGCGTATGGCGCAATGTGCTGCCCGCGATGTTGAGTTTCGATTTAATACCTGGGCAGAAGCAGCAGATATTGAGGTAGAAAACCCCGATGTCGTTATTATCGCGACAGGTGGTTTACCCCACACCGAAGTTCTCAAAAACGGCAATGAGCTGGTGGTTTCCAGTTGGGATATCATTGCTGGTGACGTCAAACCGGGACAGGATGTGTTGGTCTATGACGACGCTGGTGATCATGCCGGACTGCAAGCGGCCGAAGTCATTGCCAACACGGGGGCAAAAGTTGAAATTATGACACCGGACCGTAGTTTTGCACCTGATGTCATGGCGATGAACTTGGTTCCTTATATGCGATCGATGCAGGAAAAGGATGTGACCTTTACGGTTACTTATCGCTTGAAGGATGTTGTGCGTGATGGCAATCGGTTACGGGCCAAAATCGGTACTGACTATAGTGATTTGATCAAAGAAAAAAACTACGATCAGATTGTCGTCAATCACGGAACCATTCCGATGGATGAGATTTATTTTGATCTCAAGCCAGCGTCGGTAAATCTTGGTGAGCTTGACCACAAAGCCTTTATTAACGGACAGCCGCAAAGCATTGCGGCGAATGCTGATGGCAAGTTTCAGCTTTTCAGAATTGGTGATGCCGTTGCCGCTCGGAATACCCATGCGGCGATCTATGATGCGCTGAGACTTGCGAAAGATTTATAAGAAAACTTTGCAAGCTTACGGATCTACGGATTTATCCTGCTTGAGCTTCTCGTGAATAACATTCTGAGCTGATTCCAGGTGTTTGACGAGGAGCTCTTTTGCTCTATTGCCATCGCGGGCAATACAGGCGGTAACTAATTGCTGGTGCTCTGCATTGCTTCGGGTTTGAGAAGAGGGTTCTTTTAAGCTCAATCTCAAATAGCGTTCTGATGTGGTAAAAAGAATACTTTGGAATTTATACCCGATGGTTTCTTTGGCGCCGGATAGAATGATTTCATGGAATTGACGGTTAAGCTCGCCCAGTTCTTTCTGGTTTGTTGACTGGGCTTCACGGGTAATCAGATTTTGGGCGTTGGTGAGATCTTCATCCGTAAGGTTCGGGATCGAGAGCTGCAATAAATGTGGTTCTATCACTTTTCTGAGTTCAAAAATTTCAATCATTTCGCGAATAGATCCCGGTAAAACCCGTGCGCCTCTGTTCCGTTCAAAGCTAATCAGGTTTTCACCTTCCAGTGTTCTTAGAGCTTCCCGGACAGGAATTTTGCTGACCCCCATTGCATCGGCAGCTGTATCCTGTCGGACAAGGCTGTGAGGTGGCAACGTGCCTGAAATAATTGCTTCACGCAGGACGTTGGCGACAAAAACAGGGGTTGATACCTGCTCATCGGTAAAACGAGAGACAATGCTTTTCAAGTCGCTGTGATCGTTGGTCATAGAGTGTTTTTATCAACCCTTGTCGTTCGGGAGGCTTTGGGCGTTACCGGAAGAACATCACCGAGAAAACATTACCGAACTATAATACACCAAATTCAGAGATTAATATCTCATTGAGATTGTGGAAGACTTTTACGATAGATGCCCATCCCAATCAAACAACCCGTGATAATGATGATTGCCCCGAGAGCTGTGTGCCAACTCAAATGCTCATCAAAGAGAAGAAAGCCTAACAGCGCTGAAAATAAGATCGAGCTATAGGTTAAGGGTGTCAGCAGAACCACATCTGCTTTTCTGAAGGCGAAGAGGTTAAGGGCCTGCCCGAGAATGGCAATGGGGCCCATAAGAAGAATCGGCCACCAATTTTCCAAACCTTGCCATTGTCCCCAAATCAATGATGGGATCAGCAATAAGAGGCTTGCGATACCATTGACGTACAGGAGGGTTACGGGAATGGTTTCCCGTTCACTAACGAATTTAATAACGATTATTTCAATAGCCATACAGCAAGCCGCAAGTAATGCAATGAGGGCAGCTGTGCTAAAAAAGGAACTTTGACTCCCTTCTGCGCTGTTGGCAGCAACAAGGCTTGCACCAAAGATGGTGATGATAATTGATGCCCAATGGCGGGGGAAAACACGCTCACCTAGTATGATGCCTGCAAGTATAAGGACAATGGCACCATTGGAGAAGCTGATGGTTATGACATCAGCAAGCGGGATCTGTGAAGAGGCAATAACAACACAGGCAACTGAACCAATCCCGGCAATTGAACGCCCGATATGTAAAAGACCGAAACTGCTTCTCAGGCTGTTACCTTTGTAGTGCCAGCGCCACACGGTTGGCAGCAGAAAAATTAATCCTCCTGTATAGCGTATGAAAACGATTTGAAACCATTGTAGGTCTGTGGCGCTTCCTTTTGGAAGCGCAAACATAGCCGAGAATAAAAAGGCAGCAAACAATACGGCCAGCATGGCCTGAAAATTTGTTTTGTTTTGATCTGCGCTTACGGACATCTATCTAACCTTTAGATCGTCTGATTATTTATATATCTATAAAATAGATCTATTCATAAATGTATGGTATGAAAATAATTGTAACTTTGATATTCATTATTGAATGGATGCGTGATGCTTAAGTCACCTTATGACTGGGATGATATAAGAGTCTTTCTTTCCGTTTATGAAATGAGGTCTTTTTCTGCCGCGGCAAGAGAACTGGGCATTAGCCAACCTACTGTGGGGCGCCGTATAAAATCGTTAGAGGATGGATTGAAGAGCCGTCTGTTTGAGCGATTGTCAGAAGGCTTATCGCCTACGGAAGCTGGTGTAATGCTGGCGTCAAAAGCCTTTCCCATGGCTGAGGCTGCTGAAACATTAAATCGTCAAAGCACACTTTTAGCAGCGGACTCGGTCGGGACCGTTAGAGTGTCAATGAATGAACAGGCCGGGATGTTGCTTTCCAAGCATGTCCATCAAATTAGAAAAGTGCTCCCCGGAATTGAACTGGAACTAATCACGACACATGTTGAGGCGAGCCTCTCAAGGCGTGAAGCGGATTTGCTCATCCGCTTTTGCAAACCGAAGCAAGGAAATCTCTATACACAAAAATTAGCCGAAATGCCTTTTGCCGTCTTTGCATCGAAGAAAAGCGATATTGATCCTTTGCCACAAGAAGAGGATTTGGGGGCGTGGCTTTGGCAAAAAGATTTACCGTGGGTCGGATGGGATGAAGAACATAGCTATCAGCCCGATGCAGCCTGGATGCGATCAACCTTGAAAATGGTAACTCCGGTTATTCGAATTAACCACGCGATGATGATGCAAGCAATGTTGCGGGAGAATTTAGGTATTGGTTTGCTACCTTCGGCGGCAGGTGATCATGATGCAGAGTTGAAAAGGTTAACGCCTGATATTCCGGGTTTGGTTTCAAATCTTTACCTGATTGTACATGGTGATTTGCGCTTTGTGCCCGCCATCAGATCCGTGATGAATGAATTTTTGAAAATTTTTAAGACGGCTCAAGCCATACATTAATGGCCATACATTGATGAAGGCAGCCATTTATAAAAAAGAGTAACGCGAGTAAGTCATAAATAGGTCATGTGATTTTCATCTAATTGATATTTTCCTGATGTATCAATTCCCAAGATATTAATCCCCAGCGTGTCAATCTAGATATTCTGGACCAAACAATTGTTCGTTAAGGCCGGAATATTCGCAAAGGTTTGGAATAATGGTGCATAAACCAGTTCATATTCTTTTTTTAAGTACAGCTAATTCTGTGAGAAGCTTAATTGCCGAAACTCTTCTCAGGGATTTTGGGGGTGGGCGTGTTCGGTCCTTTAGCGCAGGAACGCAACCTGATGGACAGATGTTGCCGATGGTTGAACAGTTTCTTGATGCCAAGGGATATGACACTGCGGGACTTTTTTCAAAAACACATAAACTTTATATGGAAGATGGATCTCCGGATATTGATCTCGTCATCAGCATGAGTGCGCCAGATGAAAATCAACCTGTTTTAGGCCCTTTAGGTGCATTGCGAGTCCATTGGAAAATGCCAAGTGTTTATTCTCTGAAAGCATCTTCTGATCAAAAAACCTTTATCAAAGCTATTTATAAGCAACTGGAAGATTCAATTTGTCGGGCTCTACAACCGTCATGGGATGGATTATCAGTAAGAGATGTCCAACGACTTTTTGAACAGGTGGGACCTGAGACGCATAGTAGTGATAAACCTCACAAAACAATCATTCCTGAATGCTATATCGGCGATTTTTCTGGCACGGAATTGGCCCTGGCTTAAAATAATTTTCTTTAAATCAGGACGGTCAGCTCTCTGTCAGAAAACCCCTTTATAACGACGATATATTTTCGCTGTTTAATGAGGGAATCATGCTTAGGCGCCGTTCAATATGTTCTTATATGTCTTCATCTGTTGCGACAGCCGTAGGTGTTAAGGCGAGTTATATTATTCAAAGTAAACTGGCTAGGTTTGCTCTTCTCACATCATTTATTTCTATAGGTTTTGTGTCTCCGGCTATCGCGGGCGATCAAATTGCGCCAGATAATACTGAATCAGACAGCGTTGTAGATGCAGCATTAAGTGATTGGGATTTTACCATTGGTGCTGGTGCTGGGGTTGGGCCTGATTATGAAGGTTCTGACGATTATGATGTTGGGGCAATGCCTATTCTCGAAGCTTCCTGGCGTGATGATACCTTTTTTATCTCTGTTGACCGCGGCATAGGCGCGACATTATTACGTTCAGAGCATTTTAGTGGGGGCATTTCCCTGAATTATGATGGTGGACGAGACGAAGATGATAACTCTGCCCTTAAAGGGCTAGGAGATGTCGATGACGGGCTAGAGGGTACTGCCTTTGCTGAAATTGATTTGGGAATGTACGCGTTAGAGTTGGACGTTACCCAGGATTTGAGCGGCGAAGATAAGGGGCTTCTTGCTAGTTTTAGCGCGGAATATCGTCATAGCTTTTTTGACGAACGTCTTTGGATTTCAGCCGGACCATCTGTTAGTTGGGCATCAGAAGATTATATGCAGTCCTATTTTGGCGTAAACAGTAAACAGGCTTCGAGAAGTAAGTATAACCAACATGATGCTGATGCTGGTTTTAAAGATGTGGGGCTGAATCTTAACGCGATCTACAGCTTTGACGAAAACTGGGCAATGACAGGGTCATTGGGCTATGCACGTTTGCTCGGGGATGCTGCAGACAGCCCCTTCGTTGAGAGCAAAAACCAGTTCTTCAGCGGCCTCGCCATTACTTATCATTTCTAACTTTACCTAAATTCTCAAGCAAGCTTTCCGATCCGCCAACTGTCCCGGAAGTTTTTTTAGGGAAGTTATCTTTGATTAGATCTTCCGGGAACTTTTTTGAAACAAAAGTTATGTCCTAAAATTCTTGTGCTATACTCTAAAAAACAGCAGAACACGAGGAGGATGATAAATGCTATTTTCCGGTGATTTCAGTGCCGCAGTTTATCAAAGTGATAGCGGTTCTGGCTCAGGGCAGGTTAGTGGTGCTTCTGGGGGAGCTTCCGGTGGTGCGGTAAAGGATATTCTCGCTGACAAAGGCGGGGAGATTCATACAATTACAACGGGGCATACGGTTCAAGAAGTAATCGATATGCTCAATTCATTTAAGATTGGCGCCCTGGTTGTTGCGGATGACAGCAATCGACCTATCGGTATCGTGTCCGAGCGCGATGTTGTGGTTGGAATTGGTCAAAAAGGTCCAGAGCTATTTGCGGAAAAGATTGATACGATTATGACAGCTAACCCTGTGTGCTGTGCGCCGGATGCGCGAGTGCACGAGGTTATGCAAAAAATGACAGATGGTCGTTTTCGTCATATGCCTGTCGTTTCTGATGGCAAGCTATGCGGCATGATTTCTATTGGTGATGTCGTGCGTAAACGTCTTTTAGAGCTAGAGTATGAAAACGAACAGATGATGGCTTATATGTCAGGCTAAGGCTGTTTTACGTATATATAGTTGGAATAATTAAGCGGTGGACTCTATAGCTGTGCCCACCGCTTTGTTGTTTATCTAGAGCACTATTGATTAAGAAAATAATTCTTAATCGACAAACCTATTCCGGCATGTCTTGGGTGTGCACCCAAATCAATCCACCTTCTTCTACCTGTGCTTCTGTTCCGTCCGGTGCCGGTAACATTTTGCCGTTATCAAGTAACGCAGCAAACCCCCACCACCCAGCTTTTGGCATTGCATAGTGAAAAATACCATTTTTGTCAGCGCGAACAATCTGGGTGATAAAGGGTGTGGCTGGAACCGCGATTTTTCCTTCTCCCCTATACTCAATTTCGATGGTAGCACTGGGTTCTGGCTGTCCGTTATTGAGCACTTGGCCGGAAAATATATTATTAGTCCACAGGCCATATGGTCTGCTTAAGGGGATGATTTCGACAGGCAACCCGACGGGTGTCTCCCACCCATTCTCCAAACCATAGGCATTCACCACAACTTTTGTGTAATGAATGATCATCGCCTGTTCTTCAGGTTCCCAATAGGGTTTGGGGACGAGGTAGAAGCTATAATCGCCTGCACGCTTTATTTTGTGATTGGCTTTATAAGATGTCGCATTTGCAGGGTTGAGTTTGCCTTTAAGTTTTGCGGATTGAAGGGCCGTTGTTAAATCATACTTTTTACCAGCGACTTGAACGCCGAATAAATCGGGGCGTTCCATTTCCATAATGGGTGCCCCTTCCATGGGATGGGTGAAGCGGATATCAAATGAAAAATCACTCTCCGCACTTTTGGTAATCAATGAAGATGAAGGAATAAGCTCTATAAAATGAGCGATAGCTGAATGAGAGAAAAATATTGTTAAAGGGAGGGTGAAGATAAGAGCCCGCAACGAATGTGAGGGCCTTTTTTCTTTAGATCGTAAAAACATGGTACGCGCCTTGTCAAAAAAGTTATGACAATGGCAGTGCGAGTTTAGGTGCTGATCTCAATATCAGCATAGAACCGCGCCTTGCCAGTGTCGACAGGCACGTCACTCGACGGAAAACCGCCCTAATGAACACCCCGTTCATCAGACAGGTGACGTTAAATCGGCAGGTCTCCTGGCTTCCGACGTAAGAGCAGTGTCCCTTCCCGATGCGTTCCAGAAATTAGATGTCCGAGAACGTTACCAGTGGTTATAACAAGCTTTAAGTCGTTTACAGTTGCGGGGGCAGCCACGATTCAAGATCCCCTGATGGGTAGATCTCTCCATGTTCCCTATTATTTCCGGATCAAATTTTCATCCGGAAAACCGATTCCAGCGCAGTGTCTCTTTTTCATAAGAACAGATCAATTGAAATGTTCTATTTAGAGATTAAGCTTCCATTCGTTTGGTTTGAGATGGAGTAAATCCGCAATCTTTTTTAGGCCTTCCGTGAGTCTTGGCTCTTCGGGTTCGTGACTTAAACAGATTCTTATCGCTTCGGGAGCATTACTTGCTTCATAGGTAAAGCTTCTACCTTCGTTAATCAGCACACCATGGCGAAGACATTGGTCTCGAAAGATGTCTGCTCGCCAGCCATCTGGAAGTGGCATCCAGATATGGAACCCGTTTGGGTTGGCCGCAAATTTTGTTTGCCCAAAAATGAATTTAGCTAATGATTGCCGATGTTTTGCAGTTTCTCTTTGTTGTGTTGTTAGGTGCGTAACAGATCCATCGTGTATCAGTTTTGTTGCGATTTCTAATGTTATAGGAGGTGTCATCCAGACACTCAAATTTACGGCATTACGCAAAGCGGGAACCAAATGGGGGGGAGCGTGTAAAAAGCCAACACGTAACCCTGGCGCAACGGATTTCGAAAGGCTTGTGACATAGATCGTATTCTGAGGAGCTGATTTTGCAATTGGGGCTGGGCTGTCTGGGTTTAACAGTCCAAAAACATCATCTTCAATGATGAGGACAGTATTATTCTCAGCTATTCTGGCGATAGCTTCTCGCCGTGCTTTTGAAAGCGTCAATGTGGTCGGGGCTTGCAATGTTGGTGTAAGATATAAGGCTTTCGGTTTTGAATGTTTGCAAAGTTCTTCAAACGCTTCCGGGATAAGACCTTCATCATCCATGGCGACGGTTTTTATATGTACTCCTAATCTCTCGGCCATGACCCTAAAGGGCATGTAGGTTAGAGCCTCTGTTAATAATAGATCACCTGCTTGCAGTAATCCCATTAAAATACAAAGTAAACCATGTTGCCCACCCATTGTTGTAATTATTTGATCTTGTTTTGTTTCAAGATCACAGCTTTCTAGCCAAATTTTTCCAGCATCACAGTGATGTCGCAGGTCTTCTTCTGTTTGATAGTCCATTAATGGGGAGAGGTTTTTAGTACTTGAAATCTCTTCTAAGGCACGACGGACATAAGGTTCCGCAAAGCCAGCGAATGGTAAATTTTGCGATAAATCAATTGGTCCTGTATTACGTCGATGTAAGTTACTTGGCTTATCCTCCTGTAAGGTGGAATGCAGAGATCTAACAAATGTCCCACGCCCAATTTCCCCTCGTAGCAGAGCTCTTTTAACCGCTTCGGCATAGGCGCGGCTCGTTGTGTTTGCTGAAAGGCCAAGCTGATACGCAAGTTCCCGATGGGGAAGCAGCTTTGTGCCAAAAGGTAACTTCCCTGATGAAATATCCTCTGCCATAGCTTCAACGATTTGAAGATATTTAGGGCCGCGTCGGCCATCAAGATTGGGTATCCAAATTGCCATCAGATCAATGTTTTAATTGTTTAAGTGCAATAATAATATCAATAATAAGTGCAATTAAGCAATAGGTGACGGGGTTTTCTTATGGCACTTACATCAACTTCTGTTGGAAAAGGCATCGTTTTATCTTTAGTTAGTTTGGCACTGCTTGGTGCCATGCCGATCATCTCTAATCTTCGTTCTCCTGAGGTTGGGGCGCTATCTTTTGCATTTGCTTTATCAGTTTGGCAGGTGGTTTTTGCTTTGCCAGTTTTTTGGTTTGAGCTGAAAACGGGGACTAGAGGGATTCTGGGATTGAATCTATCGCAAAAGGAGCGGAGGCGGATGATCCTGATGGGCCTCTTTACTGGGGTATTGTTCGGCTTATCAACTTATCTTTATGTTTTGAGTGTTGAGAAGGCCGGGGCAACAAATGCTGCCATTGCGATTCAAGCTTATCCCTTATTCGCTATTTTGTGGGAAAGAGTATTCTTTAAGCGACAAAAATCCCTTTTGGAACTGATCCTGACAGGAATACTAATCGGTTCGCTATATTATCTTGGAACGGGAGGCACTTTTCAGATGGCGGGTCTATCATTCTGGTTTCTTGTATCTTTAGGTGTGCCGTTACTCTGGAGCATAGCGCATGTCATTATTAAAGAAGAATTGAGCCGTACTGCCATCACCCCAGTACAAGTTACGTTTTTCCGCGTGGCAATTTCGACTGCTTTTTTGTGTGTTGTTGTTATTATTGCTGAACCATCAAAAATAATGAATGCAGTTGATGTAATTCTTCACCCTATATCAGCTGTTATGGGGTTTGTTTATTTTCTTGAATTGATCGTATGGTTTTACGCTGTTCGACATATTGATGTGTCTTTGGCCAGCTCAATAACCACGCCTTGGCCAGGTCTAACGATGGTGTTGGCTGTAATCTTTTTACATGACACAATTGAAATTTACCAAATTGTAGCATTGCTTATTGTTGTACTTAGCATTTACGGATTGACACTGGCTAGTTTACGACAGGCAAAAGCTGCACCAAAAAAATCAGAGCTTACTCATTAATTTCTGGGGCAATAAAAACTCTACTGATTATGCTTGGCGATGACGTTTCTGAGTTCTCTGAAAAGTTATAACTTGCCACGCGTCATTTTACTATCAGCAAGAAGTGACCTTGTCTGAATAGAGGCGAGGTCACGTGCCCAACTATCTGGAGCATCAGGAAACAAGCTGTAGAACCCGATATAGCCTGTATAATCGATCACGGCATAGTTACGTGCAGCTTCCTGAGACAGATCAGACGTTTTTTGATACATTTCGGTCAGAATGCCAATGCGCATTTCATCTACTTTAGAGACAATGTCTTTGACCTGATTATCTGCCTGTGCCCAGGAACGTATGGCTAAATCTACCGCGAGATCTTTTTCGAAGGCGAGGTTGAAAAGCATTTCATACTGGGCCTCGGGGTCCTCGACTTCTTTTATTTCATCAAATATGTCCTGGGTAAAATCCTTTTCCCAAAAGGCGAGCAGGTCCTGCTTGAATGTCGCGAAGTTTTTGAAGTGGTGGTAAAAACTACCTTTGGTTAATTGAAGTTTTTGGCATAAACGGGGAATATTAAGGGCCTGAAATCCTTCTTCGGACAAAATTTCCGTGGCTGCATTAAGCCAAACCTGACCGCCGTTTAAGGGTTTTGATGTGGTTTTTGAAGGGGACATCATTTTTACTCGTATCGAACTCATTCAAAGACATACTCATAAGTATGCTGAATGATTTGAAATGCCAAGCAAAATAGGCAGCAAAGGGCTCTATAAGATGTTAAGCAAAACCCAGAAATAAAACACAACAAGAACGATCAAGTCTTCTTCGGTTTATTGAAATCTTGGGCTTGCAGGATTTTTTTTCTGCGCATAAACTCGCGGCATGCATGGTTCCCCTTGGATGAAGTCGTCCGGGGATTAAAAGGGAACACGGAAAGATCTACCCATCAGGGGATTTTGAACCGTGGCTGCCCCCGCAACTGTAAACGGTGAGTTCTTACCAATTATAACCACTGGCAAGATCGAAAGGTTTGGCGCCGGGAAGGTTTGGTAATTGAGCAACGATCCGTGAGCCAGGAGACCTGCCGGCATAATGTCACTGGACCAAAGGGCGGGGAGTACCATTGGTGACGGACATCCGTTTGTGGCGTGCCTTTGAGCCGAGCTGCTGGAATAAGCGTAATCAGTAATATCTGTATTATGCTTTGACGAGATGTCTGACGTATCTCTCAGAATCCAATTAGCTTATTTTAGGAACGTTGTCTTCAATGAATCGCATTGAAGATGGGGGATTTTAGAACGTGATGAAAAAAGTTCTTTTTTGTGGAGCCGTTGCTGCGGGACTGGCAACATTTATTTCTGGTGCTCAAGCACATTTTCAATTGATTTTTACACCTGAAACCATGCTTGAAAAGGGCGGGGAAATAACGTTGAAGATGCCATTTACGCATCCTGCTGAATCAGGCCATGTGATGGAAATGGGAACACCGGAAGAGTTTTACGTTATTCGCAAGGGTAAAAAGAAAAACCTGATGGATAGCTTGAATATTATCGACTGGACCAGTCGTGAAAATACAGGAAAAGCCTATGAGGCTTCTGTGAAATTACGTGGTCTTGGGGATAATATTTTTGTTCTGAAGCCTGCTCCTTTTTACGAAGCAAGCGAAGATATTTTCATCCAACAAATCACAAAATCCTATGTGAATGTTGGTGATCTTCCAACGGACTGGGCAGAACCCCAAGGATTGAAAACAGAAATCCGTCCTCTGACAAAACCTTATAATGTTATCGAAGGGGGGACTTTCTCTGGGGTAGTTCTATCCGACGGGAAACCTGTTCCTTTTGCCGAAATTGAGATTGAATATCTCAACTATCCCGCAGATCCCGAAAACAACCGCTTTGAAAGTGAAGGTAAAATTTCTTCACCTGCGCATGCAATTTTAGCTGATGCATCCGGCACCTTCACCTTTGGTATTCCCGAAGAAGGATTCTGGGGCTTTGCTGCTCTTGGTGTCGGGCCAGACAAAGAGCATGAAGGTAAAGAGCTTTCTCAGGATGCTGTCATTTGGGTTCAGGCCCGTGATATTGATTAAGGATAAATAACGATGCACATCGTTGATGGTGCCTTATCAAATCCAGTTCTCATCGGTGGTGGCGTTATTGCCGCTGCCGGTGTGGCCTACAGTTTGAAAAAGCTGGAACCGGAAGATTTACCCCGTGTCGGGGTGCTGTCTGCTGTCTTTTTCGTGGTTTCCTTGATTCATGTGCCACTTGGTTTTTCTTCTGTACATCTTATCCTAAACGGATTGCTGGGTATTATTCTCGGGTGGGCAGCTTTTCCTGCTCTCGTTGTTGCGTTGTTGCTGCAGGCTGTTTTCTTTGGCTTTGGCGGCTTGACCGTACTTGGTGTGAATGCGGTTAATATCGCGTTTCCTGCCGTAATGGTCTTCTTTATCTGTCGGTGGGGAATTACTGCCCAACAACAAAATCTTGCCAAGCTTGTGGCTGATGTCCTGTTTGCCATTTTCTTTATATTGTCTATCTGGGCGGGTGTTTCTCTTTACGAGGCCTATCAGGTTGAAGGGGCAACATGGCGTGTTTCTGTGAACAGCATATCTTTGGCACTTTTTGCGTTGGTGATGATCTATGGTTATGTCCTTTATCGTCAAAAAACTCTTTCTGTTGCAGGGTTCTGGGGTTTTTTAGGTGGATCTTTATCTATTTTCTTTACCGCGGTTATGGTTGCAATGTCGCTGGCTCTTTCCGGCGATGAGTTTGCCAAGGCAGCGGAGTTTGTCATTGTTGCACATTTCCCGGTTATGGCTGTCGAAGGCATTTTGACCGCTGCGACTATTCAATTAATTACAAAGGTTAAACCGGAGCTGATCAATGCTGTACGGTAATTTCAAATTTACGACACTCTTGCTGACATCATTTTTAACGCTTGGCCTCTATTCCAATGCATGGGGGCATAAAGTCATTTCCGCTGCTTATCCTGATGGAAATTTGATTGAGGGTGAAATTGGGTTTTCCAATGGGGATATGGCTAAAAACCTTCTTGTTGAAGTTTTTGACCCGGAAGATAACAAACTCGGTGAAACGACAACGGATGAAGAAGGATTTTTTGTTTTTACAGCTACGAAAAAAATCGATCATATTTTTCGGGCAAATTTAAGTGCAGGCCATATTGCGACGTTCAGGGTGACCGCGGATGAATTGCCGGATGACCTGGAGGGGGGAAGCGTTCGCACGGCTAATACTTCATCGAGTTCAGAAGCTGTATTGTCTAATGAAGATACTGCGGTTCAACCCGTTGTGTCAGATGCAGATACCAATTTTGTGGTCATTGATCAGATTGCTTTAGAGAAGCTTGTTTCAAAAACGTCAAAAGAAGTTCGGTCTTTGCGCAAAGAACTGGCACAATATAAAGAAGAACGTCGTATGCAGGATATCCTGGGGGGTATTGGTTATATCCTTGGAATCTTTGGTATAGCATCTTTCCTTCTGGGTCGCTTCAAGACAACAAAAGGCGCGTAATATGACACAGGTTTTGGGCGATGTTTCGCAATCCTGGACGGTTAAAAATGAACAGAGTAAACCTGAAGCATTTTTAAAGAGTCTGGATCCGCGCGTACGTCTTGTTTCCTGTGTATCCTTTGCGTTTCTTATTTCGGCAATGCACGATTTGAGCGCTCTTACCCTTGCTCTTGGTATTGGGTTGGGGCTCTCGCTGTCCTCGCGCTTGCCGCTATGGACAACAATCCGCAAGGTTGTTGTTGTCGACTCATTTATTGTTGTCTTGATGCTGACGCTGCCCTTTACGATGCCGGGGGACCCCCTTTTTTCTGTCTGGGGATGGGATGCCAGTAAAGAAGGTCTCTACCGTGCGGCAGAGGTTGGGCTCAAAGCAAATGCGATATTGTTTTCTTTGATGGGATTGGTGGGGATTATGGAGCCGTCGGTCTTGGGGCATGCACTTTATCGCCTTAAAGTTCCGGCAAAACTGGTACACCTTTTCCTTTTTACTGTACGCTATATTGATGTGTTCTATAAAGAATACAAAACCATGCGTCTGGCGATGAAAGCCCGTGGCTTTGTCCCCCGGACGGATATACATACATTGCGCTCTATTGGATACTTGATCGGAATGATGTTAGTCCGAAGTCTTGAAAGATCTGACCGTATTATGGAAGCTATGAAATGTCGGGGCTTCGATGGCCGGTTCCATATTTTGAATAATATGAAGATCGAAATGCGTGATCGTATTTTTGCCGTTTGTACTGCTGTGGTTATTTTAGGCCTGTTGGCTATAGAGTACTTTTGATGGCGTCGCTGATTTCGCTCCGTGGTCTGCATTTTTCCTATGCAAGTGGTTTGGATGTCCTCAAAGGTGTGAACTTTGAACTGAATGCGGGAGATCGTGTCGCTTTAACAGGTAGTAATGGCGCTGGGAAGAGTACGCTGCTTCGCTTGATCAATGGTCTGGAAACGCCTGACAGCGGCGAAATTCATGCTTTTGGAGCAGTGCGGCAGCAAGAAAAAGATTTTCGTGATGTTCGTGTCCGTGCCGGGTTAGTTTTTCAAGATCCTGATGATCAACTTTTTTGCCCAACGGTTGCCGAAGATCTTGCCTTTGGCCCTCTGAATCTTGGGAAGTCAGCGGAAGAAGTTGGTGAAATCGTTCGGCGGACACTGGAACTTTTAAGGTTGGAGCATCTGGCGGATAGAATTACGCATAAATTATCTGGTGGTCAAAAGCGTTTGGTTGCCCTGGCAACTGTTATGGCGTTGGAACCAGAAGTTCTTTTACTTGATGAGCCTACAAATGACTTGGACAGGGACACGAAGCAACATTTGATCTCGTTGCTGACAGAACTACCGCAGGCCATGATCATCGTGTCGCATAATCATCACTTTCTGAACAGAGTAGCGACACGACAGGTTGAATTGTCTGATGGTGTTCTCATGGAGCAGGCTGCCTGATTATCACTTCTCACTCGATGCACCAATTACTGCCACAATTATACCAATTCCCTGTCATTATTGATTGCTAGGTTCTTATTCAACGGTGGAAATCCGGATGAGGAAGGCTTTGCTTTTATGAGGTTTGATCTCATCAAAAGGCATTTTGGGTCGCTGAATTTTTGAGTAATAAAAAAATCGATAGTGACACAAGGTTATAATTAACTTTTAACTAGTTATGTCGTAGGATAAGAAAAGCTTCCCAGCGACTAATCTGTTATAAGAGAAAGGCAGTCGGTTGTTTTCGACGTCCTCAAGGTACCGTTTCTTTCTAAAGAACTTTCAAAACTTCGTTTTTGTCGCTTTCACTCTATGTATATCAATATTCTCGAGCATCAGTTTTGCTCAGGATACGCCTGTGTTTCGAATAGGAACCGGGGCGACCATTGGAAACTACTTCCCATTGGGTGGTATTATTGCCAGTTCCATCAGTAAGCCAGTTGGTTCGCGTGCATGTGAAAAAGGTGGAAGTTGCGGCGTTGACGGCCTTTTATCTGTGAGTGTCTCTACACAGGGTTCTGTGTCTAATGTTATCGGCATCTCTAATGGCACGCTTGAAGGGGGCTTCGCGCAAGCTGATGTTGTCTTTTGGGCGTTGCGAGGCGAACATGTTTTCCGTACGCGTGGGGCAATTGGCAATTTGAGAAGTGTTGCAAACCTTTATCCGGAAGCAATGCATCTTGTTGTCGGTATCAACAGTGGCATTCGCTCGCTTGAAGATCTTGCTGAAAAAAATATCTCTATCGGACCAACGGGTTCCGGTACAAATGCAGCTGCTCAATTGTTACTGGAAACCCGTGGCGTCAGAGTCCCGAAAGAAAAGATGTTCACGTTGTCTGACAGCGAGTCATACGAAGCGATAACAAGCGGTGAGATTGATGCTTTCTTTATCATTGCTGGAACACCGGCCAGATTGGTCACTGTTCTGACTGAACGACACAAGGCAAGGCTTTTATCCCTGAGTAAAACAGATGTTGAAATTCTGGAAGAAATCTACCCTTTCTTTTCGGGGGGAACGATTGGAGTAGGGACCTATAAAAATACATCAGACACTTTGGCTTTGATGGTTCCGGCACAATTTCTGGTGCGTGAGGATCTGGACGATGATTTGATTTATGGCATAACCAAAGCATTGTGGCATGAAACAACCGCGGCAAACCTTGCAAAAGGTCATACACTTGGTCGATTTATTACTAAAGAAACGGCATTGGATGGATTGATTTTGCCTTTGCACCCTGGAGCAAAAAGATTTTATCAGGAAATAGGTATGATCCCGGAAGAGGAAGAAACCTTTGAGGATGAAATCTTAGACGAAGAGCCGATGAGTGCTGCCGAAGATGACCAGACCGAAGACAAGGAGACCGTGGGTAATGATGACACATCAACAGATAGTGAACTTGTTGATGGCGAAGAAGTCGTTGAGGAATAACACATATATCACGTGTTGATCATTCTGGAGACAATCAGGAACTATTGAAGTACAGACATCATTATCTGGTTGAGGGGAAATGGTTGAAATGTAGGTGCCTTTTTCAATGTTTTGTCGCAGCTTTATATTGTTTACGGCCTAAAAAAGCTGTGCACTCATCCCTATCTGACTGTAATATCAACGGCATTCTTTTCTATGTAAGCGCTGTCTTTCTTGTCACTATCCGGTAATTTGTAGGTAAAATATGAGTTTTCAGCTGATTGATTCTGCATCAAAGCAGACTATTCCTTTAGTATTTTTGAATAAAATGAAATTTGATGATCACTGCCAAGATAATGTCGATGGGACATCTTGGATGATTGCCAATGGATTTAAAGCAGATGAAGGAGCCGTTTGCTCTCTTCCTGATCAAAGTGGTGGTATCAGAACCGTTGTCGTCGGATTAGGGGATCGTGATGTCCCCGGGATTTGGACAGTTGCGGGATTGAGCCAGAGCCTTCCTGAAGGAATTTATTGCCTTGCAGAAGATCTTCCTGCCGATATCGCAACACAGGTTGCTTTGGGATGGGCGATCGGAACCTATCAGTTCACGCGCTATAAAGAGAGCAGCAAAACTCTTTCCACTCTGGTTTGGCCAAAGGGTGCGGATCAGACACAAGTTCGGGCCCTTGCTGGCGGTGTCCACCTGACACGGGATCTTATCAACACGCCAAGTAATGACATGGGCCCGGAAGAACTTGCAACGGCGGCAGCCCAGCTTGCTGGTGAATATGAAGCTGATTGTAATGTTATTGTTGGCGACGAGCTCATAGAGGCAAACTACCCGGCGATCTTTGAGGTTGGTAAAGCTTCTGTTCGAGCGCCTCGATTGATTGATTTCAGGTGGGGAGATACGGGCCCCAAGGTGACATTGGTGGGCAAAGGTGTTTGTTTTGATACCGGTGGCCTGGATTTAAAATCGCCGGCTGGCATGCTCTTGATGAAAAAGGACATGGGCGGTGCTGCACATGTTTTGGGAATTGCTGCTGCGATCATGCAAAGTGACCTACCTTGCCAGTTGCGGGTTCTTATTCCTGCTGTTGAAAATTCTGTCGCTGGCAATGCCTTCAGGCCATCTGACGTGATTAAAACCCGAAAGGGTTTAACTGTTGAGATCGGAAATACAGATGCCGAGGGTCGTTTGGTCCTGTGTGACGCTCTTGCCGAAGCGAGTCGTGCAAAACCGGATCTTATCATTGATTTTGCTACCTTAACAGGTGCTGCACGCGTGGCACTGGGCACTGATCTACCTGCGATGTTCTGTAATGACGATGGCACAGCAGAAAAACTACGTCATCATTCTGTAGAGACTGGTGATGAAGTCTGGCGCATGCCGTTACATCAGCCTTATCGCAAAATGCTGGATAGCAAGATTGCTGATTTGAACAATGTTGCTTCCGGTCCTTATGCCGGGGCGATCACAGCAGCGCTGTATCTGCAAGAGTTTGTCGAGAAAGATATTCCGTGGGCGCATTTTGATGTCATGGCTTATAACAACGCCTCCTCTCCAGGAAAACCGGAAGGCGGGGAAGCTCTTGGTTTAAGGGCGGTTTACTCTATGATCAAAGAAATGGTTGGGGAATAAGGTCGGGATTGGTACAGATTTCTTATATCGTATTTTCTGTATCTCATTTTATGCACTTCTGGGTTGCTAATAGAGATTGGGAAAATTCTCTTATTTTGTGCTAATGTTCTTTTGAATTTGGTTTTAATTACTGTCTTACAGATGGAGTATGGCAATGTTCAATAAAATCCTTTGTGCGGTTGATGGTTCCGAGCACAGTATGCGTGCCGTTGAAAAAGCGGCAGCCCTTGCCCTTAAGTTCGAAGGTGAGCTTGTTTTTCTAACAGTCGCAAAGGCTGTGAAAATGAACGAAGGGTTACGCCGTTTTATGGAAGTTGAACATGTGTCTGGTCAGGACGCGCAATATGTTCTTGATTCCTTTAGTCAGGAAGTTCTGAACGAAGCAAAGGAAATTGCCAAAAAGGTTGGTGTCCAAAACATCAAAACCGAAGTTAAAGTTGGCCCGCCTGCTCGGTCTATCGTTGAATTTGCCGATAAGAACAAGATTGATGCTATTGTGATGGGAAGCCGTGGTCACGGAGATCTTGAATCTCTCCTTCTTGGATCTGTTTCCCACAAAGTTGCAAGCTTGAGTAAAGTGACTTGTGTTACTGTTCGCTAAGGAAGCCTTTATAAATGCTTATTGCAGGAATGTCTTGAGTTTGATCGGGATTGTGTTCTAGAATCATTGCGATTGCGGAACGTTTAGGAACGATCGTGGACATACCAGCAAAACAGGCTTTAGAATTATGGCGAGGCGTAATGGTCACAGCCTTGCAAAAGGGGCTTCCGGACCTGACGTCTCGCCAATTTACTTTATTGCTCCACGTGTACCTAAAAGATCAGGCACATACAGTTCGCGGGCTGGCCGAAGAACTGAACATGTCAAAACCTGCTGTAACCCGTGCTTTGGACCGTTTGGGGAAGTATGATTTTATTCGACGTAAAACAGATGAGAACGATCGTCGATCCATCCTTGTGCAGCGAACGATCAAAGGGTCTGTCTACCTACGTGAGTTTGGCGATATGGTCGAAGATTATGCCGAAGAAGTCTAAGGTTTATGCTGTCTAGATGTAGGATTCCCAGACTCTTAAACCCTAATTCCGCGAAGACTTCAGTATACTAGGCTTAATAGCCTCGTTTCATATCCACAATATTCAATAAGTCATCCCCGCTTTCAAAGCGCTTGATGCCATCGGCTACATTTCGAGCGCTGGAACTCGGATGCGTTGTACTGGCTGCATGGGGGGTGATGGTGATTTTTGGGTGTTCCCAAAAGGGATGATGCTGATCCAGCGGCTCTGATTTGAAAACATCGAGGGTTGCTTCTGATAGATGTTCTGAATCCAGTGCCTCAATTAAATCTTCTTCAACCAGATGCCCACCCCTTGCGGCGTTGATAATGCTTGCTTCCTTGGGAAGCATGGCAAAAAGATCTTTATTGAGAATATCTTCTGTTTCGTCTGTCAGAGGTAACAAGCAAACCAGAATTTCTGTTGTTTTCAGGAAATCTTCGAGCTGGTCTGTGCCGGCATAGGTTTTTATCCCCGGCCGTTCCCTGTGGGTTCTACTCCAACCCGCGACGTCAAAACCGAGATAGCTGAGTTTGCCAGCAACATCTGATCCCAAGACGCCCATACCCATAATACCGACCCGCCTATCCCAAGTTACAGGTGGTTCATGCAGCGTCCATTCTTTACGACTTTGTTGTTCACGATATAATCGCATGTTCTTGTGGTGGTTCAAGACAGACATGACGACATATTCGGTCATACCTGACGTCAAAGACGAATCGACCATTCTCACAACGGGCACGTTTTCCGGTAAATCCGGGTCTGAAGCGAGATGATCAATGCCAGCCCCTAGTGAGAAAATAACTTTTAAATTGGGAAGGGTTTTGAGCAACCCTGCGGGTGGTCGCCAGACAAGGGCGTATTCAATGTCCTCTTTATTTCCGATTTCTGGCAACAGACGCATATCAAGATCTGGAATTTCAGCAAGCAGATACTTGCGCCATAAATCCAACCTGTCTGTCTCGGAAATAAAAAGCAGTGCCATCAAGAGCCTCTAATGATCAATCGTTGAGCAGACAGTGTAGGGGATGCGGGAAAGGAATGGCAATCCGGCAACAAAAGTTTTTTATTTCGCAGTAGTTTATCCCGAAATAAATCTCCTTGGAGTCCCGGAACAATATATAATTATCATTAAGTGCTTTTTATGCACTTATGGCGTCCTGATTAACAGCTTCGATATCAAAGGCAGCTTTGATCAGAGCCTGGGTATAGGTAGTTTGCGGGGTCTCGAAGATTTCTTTGGCGGTGCCTGTTTCTACTGCTTTGCCGTCTTTCATGACAATCACATTATCGGCAAGCGTGCGAACCACCTTCAGGTCGTGACTTATGAACAGATAGGTGAGGTCGTGTTTGACTTGTAGGCTGCGAAGCAAGTCAACGATCTGAGCTTGCACAGACATATCAAGCGCTGAAGTTGGTTCGTCCAGTACCAGAAACCGTGGCTTCAAGACCATGGCGCGGGCAATGGCTATTCTTTGACGCTGACCGCCAGAAAATTCATGAGGATAACGGTGGCGGTTTTCCGGATTAAGACCGACTTCGTTTAAGGCCTCAATAATCAATGCTTCTCTTTCCTTCGCATTGCCGCCCAGGCGGTGAACTTTCAGACCTTCTTCTATAATCTGCCCTATAGAGAGACGCGGGCTGAGGGAGCCATAAGGGTCCTGGAAGACAATTTGCATTTCCTGCCGAAGTGATCTGAGTTTTGATCCTTTGGAATTGGCGATGGATTTTCCGTCGAAACGGATTGCACCTTTACTTGATATCAGCCGTAAAAGGGCGAGGCCCAGAGTTGTTTTTCCTGATCCTGACTCGCCGACAATGCCAATTGTATGCCCCTGTTGCAGCGTGAGAGATATACCATCAACTGCTTTGATGTAGCTGACGGTTCTTCGCAATATCCCGCGTTTAACCGGGAAGTGGACCTTAATATCTTCGCAAGCCATGATTTCCGGCGCATCAGAATTGGTTTCGACGGGTTTTCCCTGTGGTTCTGCCGCGAGCAATTTTTGGGTGTAGGAGTGCTCTGGTTGCGAAAAGATTTTTTCAGTTGGACCTTGTTCGACAATCTGTCCCTCTGTCATGACGCAAACGCGGTCGGCCATTTTTCTGACAATACCAAGATCGTGCGTGATCAACAAAATGGACATACCGAGTTTTTCTTGAAGCTCTTTCAAAAGTTCAAGAATCTGCGCCTGAATGGTCACATCCAATGCCGTTGTTGGTTCATCGGCAATTAAGAGATCCGGTTCATTGGCAAGCGCCATGGCAATCATAACGCGTTGCCGTTGCCCACCGGATAGCTCGTGCGGGTAGGATTTAAGACGTCCAGCGGGGTCTTTTATGCCGACCAGCTTTAGAAGTTCGAGAGTTCGTTTACGAGCTTCTATCTTCCCCATGCCTTTATGAATAAAAAGAACTTCGTTTATTTGCTTTTCGATCGTGTGCAGCGGGTTCAACGATGTCATAGGTTCCTGGAAGATGATCGAAATCTTGTTCCCCCGGATATCCCGCATGGTGGCATCGTCAGCACCGATGATTTCCTTGCCCCTGTATTTTATAGAGCTCCCTTGGGGGTGCTGCGCTTGAGGATATGGAAGCAGTTGCAATATAGACAACGCACTAACCGATTTACCCGATCCTGACTCCCCTACTAGGGCAACGGTTTGCCCTTCCATCAACTTATAGGTAATCCCGGCGACAGCATCGACAGTTTCTTCTTCCCCATGAAACTGAACAGAAAGACTGGTGATGTCCAAAAGAGCTTGCTCTTCATCGGCAGAATGGTCGACGAGAACACTCATGAGCGACCTCCGTTAAAAAGCTTTCTAGGGTCAAAGGCATCACGCACGGCTTCGCCAATAAAGACTAAAAGGCTAAGCATCACAGCGAGTGAAACAAAAGCGGTTAAGCCTAACCACGGCGCCTGAAGATTTGCTTTACCCTGAGCAAGAAGTTCGCCTAGCGATGCAGATCCTGCAGGAAGTCCCAAACCAAGAAAATCTAGCGATGTCAGGCCTGTAATTGCCGCGGTCAACGTAAAAGGTAGAAAGGTGAGTGTTGCGACAATCGCATTGGGGAGAATATGACGATACATGATCATCCTATCGCTGACTCCCAATGCCTTTGCCGATCTGATGTAGTCATAGTTTCGAACTTTGAGAAACTCGGCCCTGACCACACCGACAAAACCAACCCAGCTAAAGAGCATCAATATACCCAGAAGCGTCCAGAAACTTGGCACGAGAACAGAGCTAACGATAATGAGAATATAGAGAGTTGGCAGGCCACTCCAGATTTCGATAAATCGCTGGGCAACGAGATCGAGAACACCACCAAAATAACCTTGGATTGCCCCGGCTGTTACACCTATAACAGCGCTGATGGCGGTTAATAATAAACCAAATAAAATTGATATTCGCATGCCGTACAAAAGGCGCGCAACAACATCCCGGGCCTGATCGTCCGTCCCGAGCCAATGATCAAAATCAGGGGCTGAGGGCGCTGGCGTGGGCAGCTTATAGGCTACAGTTTTATAGTTGTATTGAATTAGCGGCCATATCATCCACCCTTTAGCTGAGATTAGACTCTGAACATAAGGGTCGTGGTAGTCTGTTTCAGTCTCGAATTCGCCACCGAAATGAGTTTCTGGTAGAGCTTGAACAATGGGGAAGTATGGCTTGTCATCATAGAAAATGACAATCGGTTTGTCGTTGGCAATCACTTCTGCAACTAAGCTCAATCCAAAAAGGATAATGAAAATCCAAAGAGACCAATATCCACGGCGATTTTTTTTAAAGTTTTGTAACCGTCGTTGATTCATCGGGGCCAGTGTTATGCCAAATAGTTTCTGTGTATTACCTCTCACTGATCAACCCTCCCGACTTTCAAAGTCAATTCTGGGGTCGACGAGCATGTAAGCAAGATCGCCGATGATATTCATAAGAAGTCCAACAAGCGTGAAGAAATAGAGGGTGCCAAAAATAATGGGATAATCGCGATTGAAAACAGCTTCAAAGCCTAAGCGACCCAATCCATCAAGGGAGAAAATAACCTCTATCAATACTGACCCAGTAAACAAAACACCGATGAAACTGGCGGGGAAGGCTGCAATAACGATGAGCATGGCATTACGGAAGATATGTCCATAAAGCACGCGACTTTCTGTAAGGCCCTTTGCTCGTGCCGTTGTGACGTATTGTTGACCAATTTGGTCCAGAAATGAATTCTTGGTTAGCATTGTCAGACTGGCGAAACCGCCGATGACCATCGCTGTGACTGGTAAAATGATGTGATGCAGATAGTCGAGTATTTTATTGGGTGTCGATAGATCATCCCAGTTATCCGATGTTAATCCGCTAAGAGGGAAAATTGTCAGATAGCTGCCTCCGGCAAATACGACGAGCAATAGAACGGCAAAGATAAATCCGGGGATAGCGTAGCCAACGATAATGACGCCGCTGGTCCATATATCAAAAGAAGATCCGTCGCGGGTGGCTTTCTTTATGCCAAGAGGAATGGAGATTAAATAGACAAGGAGAGTGGTCCAGATGCCCAGAGATATAGAAACTGGCATTTTGTCTATGACGAGATCAACAACCTTCCGATCTCGAAAAAAGCTATCGCCAAAATCAAATGTTAAATAGTTACCCATCATGACAATAAACTGTTCATGTAAAGGCTTATCGAGACCAAACTGAGCTTCAAGTTCTTTAATTAATTCCGGGTCCAGGCCCTGCGCGCCTTTATATTTGCTGGTATTTGCGGATTCAATATCACTGACGGGGGCCAGATCATCTTTGTTCTGGGTTATACGTTCTGATATCTCTGCGCCTTGCCCTGACAGCTTGGCCAGCACTTGTTCTACAGGACCGCCTGGGGCAAGTTGAATGATGGCAAAATTCAGAATCATAATCCCCAGAAGAGTTGGGATCATCAATAAAAGTCTGCGAACAATATAGGCCAGCATCAGATTTGCCCCCTGTTGCGTCGGCGTCTTCGAATAAACCAGCGGACGATAATCAACAGGCTGATGCCCAGTGCATAGGGCCGCCAGTTATCTTTTTTGAAAAAAGCATTGGGGTCGGCGAAGATCTGAAAAGTGAAAAGATCTTTTATAGTTTCAGGGTTCAGGCCCAGTTTTTCGAAGTTATTCAAAAAGGTATCAACAATTAACGGATCAAAAAACGGTTCATTAGTCGCCGGTGATTCAGCAACGGGTTTTTCATCATTGTCTGTTGTTTTAGCTTCTTGTGTAAGCTCGTTCTTTGCCATTGATGCCATCAACGCAGCTTCTTTATCGCTATCAAACCACCAATAGGATGTACTGGTTCCACGCCATGGCGTCACGTTGGGACGAGAAAATTTATCCCAATAAAGCACGCGATCATCTTCGGTATGGAATTGTGGGATAACATAAAACCCCCAGAGTAAAACCCGGTCTAATGCGCGCACAGTAGCAACCAATTCTTCACGATCATCAGCATTTGCAATTGCTTCTACCAGTTCATCAATAACAGGATCTTTGATACCAGCAAAATTACCGCTTCCCTTTTTATCTGCGGTTTCACTTGTCCAAAATCCACGTTGTTCTGTTCCTGGGGTAATGCTGGCAGAAAGTTTGATAATAACGATGTCATAGTCAAAATCTCTGATACGGTTGATGTATTGGGATCGATCAACAAGTCGAATTCTGGCATCAATACCGAGCTTGCTTAAGCTCGTCACAAAGGGAAGTATAGTTCTTTCCATGCCTTTGGACGAAACAAGCATTTCGAAAGACATTTGCTCCCCGGTTTTTTCATTTACCAGTTTCAGGTCCTTTACGACCCAACCTGCTTCGGCAAGAAGTTCGAAAGCTTTGCGGTAATTATGCCGAGGCCATCCACTACCATCAGATGTGGGGACATGAAATGTTTCTGTAAAAAGACTGTCGGGTACTTTGCCGCGATACTTTTCGAGTATTTCCAATTCACGTCCTTTGGGGATTCCTGTTGAGGATAACTCAGAGTTCCCAAAATAATTGGTGGTGCGGGTTAGCAACCCAAAAGATAGATTCTTATTGGACCATTCAAAATCATAGACATATCCAATAGCTTTTCTGACTTTAGGATCTTTGAATATGTCCCTTCGCGTATTGTAGAAAAAGCCTTGAATGCCCTGAGGACGTTTATGGGGAATTGATTCTTTCTTCAACCAGCCCTTGTTAATGGCTGGGACATCATAATCTTGTGCCCAAGCGCTGGATGAGCGTTCGTTCCGGTAATCTATTTCCCCTGATTTGATAGCTAGTTTGATGACATCGTCATCATGGTAGTAGGTGGTTTTTATCTTATCGAAATTATCCTGGCCCTTGTTTACGGGCAGATCTTTTCCCCAGTAATCCTTAACTCGTTCTTGGACTACATACCGGCCAGCTTCAAAGTCGGTCACTTTATAGGGGCCACTTCCCAAGGGAGGCTCCAGCGTGCTTTTAGAAAAATCTTTGTTTTCCCAATAATGCTTGGCGAAGATTGGCAGAGAGCCGGCACGGATGGGAAATTCTCTGTTTCCGGGTTCGCCGGAAGTAAACTTAACCTGATTATCCCCGACCTTTTCAACTTCTTTCAGGATTGCGTAATAATTTTTTACATAAGGCCCGGCGTCATTACGTATGGTTTCCCAAGAAAAAATAACATCGTCGACGGTTATGGGGACACCGTCGTGCCATCTTGCTTCCGGGCGCAGGGTGAAGGTAACCCAGGATCTATCCTCGGGCCATTCAAGGCTTTTGGCTATTAGCCCATAGGCACTGGCTGCTTCATCAGCACTCGAGACCAAGAGGCTTTCCGGTGTAAAGCCGGGGCCGGGCACGCCTTTGATGATATAGGGGTTAAAGCTGTCAAAAGTACCTTCGCTGGCAATACGAATTTCGCCCCCTTTGGGGGCATCGGGATTAACATAATTAAAGTGGGTGAAGTCAGCGGGATAACCCGGTTCCCCATGGATGGCAATGCCGTGGGATTTTGTCGTTTGTGCGGTAGCTGAAAACGGCAAGAGGATGCAGAGGACAAAGTTGACCAGAAAGAGTGCGCGCATCGTCTTGTCATAACCCCCGGAATATCTATTTTAGAGGGCGAAGGCCCCTAGGTGGGTAGTCTGAGGTGTTTTGGTTTTATGATCAAGGACTTCGTTAACCATTTTTCGCACCTCAAACAAAGTTGAACAAGGATATTGGCAGGTGAGTAATGAAAAATGGTTAACATGACGGCTAAATCGAAAGCTTTATCTGTTAAGGATAAAGGTGTTGAGTGCTTAAAGTGCTATTGATTTATGAGATCACAAACTTCCTGATGCACACGGGTATCACCAGCAGCGATAACTTTTCCATCAGAATGCATGCCAAGGGCGTTGCCTTCCCAGTCTGTCATGATACCACCCGCGCCAGTGAGGATCGGGACTTGCGCCAGGAAATCATAGACACCCATACCGGCCTCTACCGTTAGGTCAATCAATCCACTACTGACGAGGCCATAGTTATAACAGTCTCCGCCGAAGAGCGGCATTTTTGCATTCTTGCGCACCTTGTCGAATTTTGGAAATTCGTCTTCTTTAAATAGATGGGGCGAGGTGGTGGCAATCGTGACATCGGATAGTTTAGCGCAATCGCGTGTTTTTGCTTCAGTGATGCCCCGGAAATCCTTAAAAAGGGTTTTATGTCCTGTTGCACCAACCCAGCGCTCGCCTAGAACAGGCATTGCCAGAATGCCCATGACAGGTTGGTTGTTTCGTAAAAGAGCAACAAGGGTACCAAAAATTGCGTGCCCGGAAATAAAACTCCGAGTGCCGTCGATTGGATCTAATGCCCAAACAAATTCTGCATCAAGCTTTTCAGATCCATGTTCCTCGCCAACAATCCCATGATCAGGATAGGCAGTATTGATGAGGTCACGCATGGCGCTTTCTGCATTTCTATCTGCAATAGTGACGGGAGAGTCATCGCTTTTTCCCTCGACATCAAGCGGCTGTCTGAAATGTTTGAGGATAACGTCCTGTGCTGCGTCGCAAAGTTTTTCTCCAAGTTGAATAAATTCATTGGGGCAAAGGAAATCGGAACTCATCGTATAGGAATCCTGTTTGAAATTTGATTTAACTCGTTGTTGTCAAATTTTGCTTTTCGTAGCGATACATAAAAAGAGCAAGACATAAAAAAGGCGATCCGTTGGATCGCCTTTTTTTGAATGCAAATTATTCAGTTTATTCTGGTAGAGCAGCAGGATTGTCGCTCTGCTCACGCATGTAGGCGATCAGGTTTGCACGGGCACCAACTTTCTTGAGGCCAGCAAAACCCATCTTCGTTCCCGGTGCAAAAGCTTTTGGCTTTGTCAGAAACTCGTTGAGAGCTTCGTAGTCCCAAGTCTCGCCATTCATGGCAGTTAGTGCGTCAGAATAGGAATATCCGTCAACTGCAGCACGTTGTGCACCAACAATTCCCCAAAGTGCGGGGCCGACTTTGTTAGCGCCACCGCTTTCAACCGTATGGCAGGAAGCACATTTCTTGAAGCCTTTTGCACCGGCAGCTACGTCGGCAGAAGCAAGAAGGGCGCTTACTGGTTCAATAGCCGGGCCAGCAGGGGCTGTAGATGCTACTTCAGCACCGCTATCAGCGACTTCAACTTTATAGGCATTTTCTTCCAAGTCTTTTGGTTGGTAGAGCATATTCGCTGCAAAACCAGATGCCATTAAGATGATGCCGGCAGTTAGTACTGAGGCAAAAGCCTTATTATTCTCTAAAGACATTCTTCCTGACCCTTTGGGCTTATATTTGAATTTCCGGCAGACAATAGCGTTCTGAAGCCAAGCATTCAATAGTTTCAATTGATTTTTGCCAAGCTTAAGCAGATTTTTTGAATAGTTATAGTGAAAAAAGCGCAAAGCACTTTGTTTCGAAGCTGTTTGTTAACTATGTTAGCGCGAAGAATACGATTCTCTCTATAGGTGAAGTGGAGATGAATCCGCGCATTAAATACAATTATTAAAGGCCTTTCATGTCTTGTCCTCAAAATCCTGTTGTTCTAATTCCCGCGCGTATGGCCTCTTCGCGTTTGCCGAAAAAGCCTTTGGCGGACATTGCTGGCTTGCCGATGATTGTCCAGTGCTACAACCGCGCTGTTGAAGCTGAGGTGGGGCCTGTTGTCGTTGCCTGCGCAGAACAGGAAATTGCGGATGCAATTGAAAAGATTGGGGGACATGCTGTTTTGACGTACCCTGACCATCCTTCAGGTTCTGATCGGATTCATGAAGCTCTGCAAAAGTTTGATCCAGAAAACAGGTATGATGCAATCATCAATGTGCAGGGGGATTTGCCAACTGTTGAGCCGAGATTGATCCGGCAAACGTTCGAGCTTTTGGCAACTGAGGGCGTTGATATCGGTACCTTGGCTGTTGAAATATCTGAATTGACTGAGCGGGATAATCCAAATGTTGTAAAAGCTGTCGCCGGTTTTGAATCGGGACAGACCGTTTCACGTGCACTTTATTTTACAAGAAGCAAGGCCCCCTGGGATGAAGGTAATGATGATCAACCGCTCTATCATCATATCGGTATGTATGCCTATCGCAGAGAAGCGTTGGAAAAATTTGTCACCTTGCCAGCATCGCCTTTGGAAAAACGTGAACGATTAGAGCAGCTTCGGGCGTTAGAAGCTGGGATGCGTATTGATGTCGCCCTCGTTGACACTGTTCCGCTGGGGGTTGATACTCCTGCGGATCTTGAAAAAGCGAGACAGATTCTCGCCGGATACTGAGGTTTTTCAAATTTAAATGGCCAGATTCAAATGGCCAAATTGAAATGAGAGACCCAAAACGATTAACAATATAATTAAGGCCTAAACCAATGACCGAAGCTGATAATCTGATCGCCTTTCAGGGCGTCAAAGGTGCAAACTCTGACATAGCTTGTCGAGCGGTATTTCCAGACATGGAAACACTGCCCTGCTATTCATTTGAGGACACCTTTGCAGCAGTTCGGAATGGCAAAGCCCGCCTTGCAATGATCCCGATTGAAAATTCCAGTGCGGGGCGTGTGGCTGATAACCATCATCTGATGCCAGAATCGGGGTTGCACATCATTGGTGAGCATTATCAGAAAATTGAACATCAACTGCTCGCCCCAAAAGGTGCGACCCTGGAAGGGTTAAGTCAGGTTCATTCCCATGTTCAGGCTCTTGCTCAGTGTCGTGAGTTTTTACGAGAGCACGATATAGAACCAATTGTTGCGGCAGATACGGCTGGTGCTGCCGAGCAAGTTTCTTTGTGGAACAACAAGGATGTCGGTGCTATCGCAACCTCTATGGCTGGCGAAATATACGGCCTTGAAACATTGGGCACGGATGTAAACGATAACGCAGATAACACCACTCGCTTTTTGATTATGGCGCGGGATCCGATTGATCCCGATCCCAAAGACGGTATGGTTGTCACGACTTTCGTTTTTAAAGTACGGTCTGTTCCGGCAGCACTTTACAAAGCTCTTGGGGGCTTTGCGACAAATGGTGTGAATATTACCAAGCTTGAAAGCTATATCACGGATGGAAGTTTTTCAGTAGCGCAGTTCTATGCTGATGTGGAAGGCCATCCTTCCGAGCGCCTGGTGCGACTGGCGCTTGAAGAGCTGAGCTTTTTCTCGAAAGAAGTTAAAATACTGGGTGTTTATCCTGCTAATTCTTTCAGGACACCATCTTGATATTAAAAGCCTTGTGACGGCAAAAAAACAAAAGAAAAGCTGGGTTTGTTGCCCAGCTTTTTTACATGAATAAAGATTATTTCTCTTTCAGCCAATCATCGACAAGAACTCGGGAAATAGAGTCTTTACGTGGAAGGTTAAAGGTTTCGTCTTCCGGTGAGGCAAGTAGTTCATCGCGGTGAAACCATCTGGCTGCTTCAATTTCATTTGAATCCAGAACCAGCGGGTCGTGGCGTGAGCCTTCTGCGGTAAAACCAACCATTAACGAAGCTGGGAAAGGCCAAGGTTGGGAAGAATGATAACGGACGTTTTCAACAGTGATTCCAACTTCTTCTTTGACTTCCCTGATAACGGTCTGTTCCAGACTTTCACCTATTTCAAGGAAGCCAGCCAGAACAGAGTGACCTCCCGGGCGCCAGCCTGCATTGCGCGCTAACAAGCACCAGTCGCCATCGGTAACACGCATAATCACGGCGGGATCCGTGCGAGGATAGTGTAGTTTGCCACAGTTACTACCCGTACATTCCAGAACGTGCCCACCTTCTGTGGCACGGGTCGGATTCCCGCAATGTCCACAAAAACGATGATGTTTGTGCCAATGACTTAGCCCGCGTGCATAAGCCATGATGGCGGCATCATCATGATTTAATAGGGACCAGTGATCCCGAAGATCAAGGAATGTCCCTTGTGAAAGTTCCGGTGCCGTTTCGCTGTTGGGTAGCATCGCGGCGAGGATTGGCTTGTCGTTTTGCAGGCCGAGGAAAACAACTTCCTCTGCAAGCTCAAAAATTTCTCCGGCATCGCTGGCAGAGATAAAGAGGGGATTAATGTTATCTTGAGATGAAAACAGGCCCATATGTCGCCAAACGATGGTAACAAGGCTGTCTGGTGAATTACGATAACTTTGTAGCGTGTCGGGATGAACGCGCAAGTGAGCTGCACGATCAAGTTTGGATGAGGTATAAATATGTAATTTTGTGGTCATGGTCAGAGGGTGTACCAGAGAAGCCGATCTGTAAACATTTAGAGCGTGTGAAAATTAATTTCCTGCAAAAGGGCTTGCGTTCGAGGCAGAGAAGTCCGATATAGGGGGCGAGAGGTTGGCTATGGGCGTAGCGCTCGCCAACCCGGTCAGATCCGGAAGGAAGCAGCCGTAACGAGTTTGCCGCGGGTCGTGGTTCAGCCTCTCACCTATTGTGTTCATGATAAGTTACTGTAATAACGAGCTTCTAGCTCGTTTTTTTGTGTCTGCTCTTCTCTTTTTCAAGAACTTTACTGTGGATGATTGCCTTGATGCTTCAATGGGGTAAAGTGGGGTTAAATGAGACAACTCTAGCAGTAGTATGAACGATATTTCTACAGAACAAGCAGACTCGGAAAGCGAATCCAGCGCGGCTTATCAGGTCTTGGCGCGAAAGTATCGACCTGCCTCTTTCAGTGATCTTTATGGGCAAGACGCACTTGTTCAAACGATAACAAATGCAATTGATACAGATCGTTTGGCCCATGCCTTCATTTTGACGGGGGTCCGTGGGGTGGGGAAGACAACATCTGCCCGTATTATTGCCAAAGCGCTGAACTGTATCGGTGTCGATGGGCAAGGTGGCCCCACAGCTGATCCCTGCGGTGTGTGCGAGAGCTGTACATCTATTGCCCAGGATCGTCATGTCGATGTTATGGAAATGGATGCGGCGAGCCGTACTGGTGTTGGTGACATTCGAGAGCTGATCGAATCTGTGCGCTACCGCCCGGTCTCCGCCCGTAAGAAAGTATATATCATTGATGAAGTTCATATGCTTTCCAACAGTGCCTTTAATGCACTGTTGAAAACACTGGAAGAACCGCCGGAGCATGTGGTTTTTATTTTCGCGACGACCGAAATTCGCAAAGTCCCGGTAACGGTTCTCTCCCGTTGTCAGCGTTTTGATCTCAGACGGTTGGAACATGAGGAACTCATCAAACTTTTCACCATGATCCTTGGTAAAGAGAAAATCGAATTTGAGGACGAAGCTATTGGCCTTCTTGCTCGCGCGGCCGATGGGTCTGCGCGTGATGGCCTGTCACTTCTTGATCAGTCGATTGCCTTGGGCGGCGGCGAAAAGATAGAGAGCGAACCGATCCGTCATATGCTTGGTATGGCGGATCGAACTCGAATTTTCGATCTTTATGATGCTTTAATGCAGGGTGACTGTCCGGAATCTTTGAACATCTTGTCCGATCTCTACAACGGTGGTGCAGAACCTCTTGTTGTGATGAAGGATCTTTTGGAATTGAGTCATCTACTAACCCGTGCCAAGCTGGTTCCCCAAACTTTGGAAGCGCCGGGGATCCCCGAAGCCGAAAGAGTTCGGGGTGGCGAGATGTGTACAAAGCTCTCTATGCCGCTACTTGCGCGAACCTGGCAAATGTTGCTGAAAGGATTGGGCGAAATTCAAATTGCGCCTCACCCATTACAGGCAACCGAAATGGTTATTATCCGTCTGGCTTATGCGAGTAATCTTCCCACACCGGGGGATCTCATAAAAAAGCTCCAGGACGCTCCAGCGGGTAACGCCCCTGCTGGCGGCGTCCAAAATAGAGCTGGCGGTGAAGGTGCAAGAATAACAACAGGTCCACAAACATCTGCTCGCGGAATAGCACGTGGTGGTCAGGCTGTCGCCGTTGATACCGATGTTACTGTTTCATCCAGTGCCACGACAAAACCAGAGTTGGTCGTGGATAATACTTCCCCCGACGTGGGATTTGAAGAAGAGGTTTACGCATCGCCGCAAACCTTCCGGGATGTGATTAATCTGGCTCGGGATCAAGGCGAGAGAATTTTGTCCGCTTATCTTGGAAATGATGTACATCTGATTCGCTTTAGCCCGGGCGAAATAGAATACAAACCCGCAGAGAATGCGCCGCGTGACCTATCCGCAAAAATCCAACGTCATCTGAGTGAGTGGACAGGAAAGAAGTGGAAAGTTACCGAGACGGTAAAAGACGGTGTCGATACCATTCGGGCGCAGGAAAAACAGATCAATCAGGCGCTTGATGATAAAGCAATGCAAGACCCGCTTGTTTTATCTGTTCTCAAATTATTCCCGGGGACAAAACTAATCAGCCGAAAAGGCTTGATGCCTGATAACTATGTAGTAGAAGGCGTTGATGAAAAGTCCTTGATTGATCAAATCATGGACCCAGATATGGAAGATCCGGATCTTGATGATGCGGAGTTGCTACAACGGCTTAATAACGGAGATGAAATCTGATGAAAAATCTGGCCGGCTTAATGAAGCAAGCTCAGCAGATGCAGAGCAAAATGGCGGAAATGCAAGAAGCTTTGGCTGACTTGGAAATCGAAGGTGCTGCCGGTGCTGGTATGGTCAAAGTGGTTATGAGCGGCAAGTACAACTTGCGTTCGATCAAAATTGATCCATCACTGATTAATGCTGATGATGTTGAAGTCCTTGAAGATTTGATCATGGCTGCTGTGAACGACGCAAGTTCAAAAGTCGAGGCGACAACACAGGAAAAAATGCAGGACGTGACCGGTGGTCTTAATCTTCCTGCCGGCATGAAGTTGCCTTTCTAGGTCACATGCATGGCTAAAACCGAGATTGACCGTCTGACACAACTTCTTTCGCGCTTACCTGGGCTAGGCCCTCGGTCGGCGCGAAGGGCTGTGCTTTTTTTAATGAAAAAGCGCGAAAGTCTGATGCTGCCGCTTGCCAAAGCAATGACTGATGCAGCAGCCAGCATTGTGAACTGTCCAACATGTGGAAATCTCGATACTGAAAATCCCTGCGCTATTTGTCAGAGCCCGAAGAGAGATCACAGTAAGATCTGCGTTGTTGAAGAGGTTGGAGATCTTTGGGCTTTGGAGCGAAGCGGCGCTTTTAAAGGGCTATATCATGTACTGGGTGGTACCTTATCAGCGCTTGATGGGCGAGGCCCAGCCCAGTTGAATGTTAATCAATTGTTGGATCGAGCTGGCGAAACACATGTGCAGGAAATTATTCTTGCTCTAAGTGCGACAGTGGATGGACAAACGACAGGGCATTATCTCACAGAATGTTTGACGGGATACGAAGTTGATGTCTCTAAATTGGCCCACGGTGTTCCTGTCGGGGGAAGTTTGGATTATCTGGACGATGGAACTCTTACTGCGGCATTGAAAGCCCGAAGACCAACGAATTAAGCTATTTGAAGTAACAAAACATTCATTTTTAATCACAATTAGTGATTGCAAGCAGCCATCATTCTCATTACGAAATAGATGCCGGAATTTATCTATTACGTTATATTTGTGGGGAAATATGTCTAAGGTTGCGTTATCTCTGTCAACAGCTTCGCTGCTCGTTCTTGCTGCTTGCCAAACTACTGGTAACAAAGATTACTGGAGTGATTGGGAGGCGGTTCCTAAATCAGAAACCGTACTTGATTGGAACTTTTCAAAACCAACCGATGTTTTGACGAGAAGAGTCTCTCATTCAGGTACACGCCAAGAGCAATGGAGCTGGGATGATGGCACGGTATTTGTCACGAAAGCCGGTTTTGCCCGACACTATCGCATCAAAGTTGATGAAAACGAGTTTTCAAAACACCTAAGTGAATGGGATAGCTTTGGTAAACATAGCCCTTCTCTGAGCGTATCGGATATTCAAGAAACAACAAATCGTCATGGACGTTTCTATTTTACTGAGTTGAAAAATAACGATGGTGATGATTGCTGGGTCTTTATGCAGGCGGTCAAAGGTGTCGTCGCTGCAAATTATATTGATTCAGGACATCCGACTGGCTTTTTAATGGGGTATGATTGTGGTGCTTCACGTTACAGCAGCACAGATTTTAATCAATTTGCAGCTGGGTTGAGATATCGGTAGTCGTAACCAATCGTCTTAATACTGACATTCTTTTGCTCTATTTAATTCTTAATACTTTAGAATAGTTTGGCATCAAAACTCAATAATGGAACATGAAGACATGGCACAGGATTTAAAAGCAATAAAAAGACCAAATTTGGCTCTAATTGTTACAGGAGCAATGTTTGGAGGGGTAGCTTTTGGTGCTTTGGCGGTTGCGAATGCTCAGGAAATTCCAATTGGTGCTGATGCCAATCAATCTACCGAGTTGGTTTTCTATAGTAATAATTTAGGGCAAGTCAGCCAGACGCGGCGCAGTAAGTTGTCAGCAGGTGGTAGTACTTTGGCGCTGGAAGATGTCAGTCCTCACCTTCTACTTGATAGTCTTTTCATCGCGGGAGAAGGTTTGCGCGTTCGAGAGCAACGTCTCGATCAACAGGTCCTTTCTCCGCAACGATTGCTTGAAGCTTCTCTTGGTAAAACGGTGACCCTGATACGTAGCAATCCGAAGACAGGTGAAGATCGTGAACTCAAAGCCGATGTTCTCGCTGTTCGTGAAGGCGTGGTTCTTAGAGTTGAGGATAAAATTGAAACCGGTGTTTCCGGGCGGCTTGTTTATGATGAAATTCCGGAAGGGTTGAGGGCGGGACCGACCCTACTCGCTGTTGTCGATAGTGCAAAAGAAGGCAACAAAGACCTTAAACTGACTTATCTGACGGGTGGTTTGGATTGGCGAGTTACTTACGTTGCAGATCTAGATCCCAATGGTGAGAAATTATCATTAAAAGCAATGGCGACTTTGACAAACCAGACTGGTGTGGAATTTGTTGATGCTGATGTTCGACTTGTTGCGGGTAATGTTAAGCGTGTTCAGGCTGCACCAGCACCACGGATAGCGATGATGGGGGCCGAAAGCGACATGATGCATGCCAAAGCTGCGATGCCTCAACGACAGTCTGTAGCGGATAGAGATGTTTATCGCTTGCCAGGCAAAATCAATATTGGTGGCGTCGAAACCAAGCAGGTGACATTGCTTGAAAATGATGCTGTTGAAATTGAAAAACGCTATCGCTTTCAACAGTTGATTCAACCCTACCCAGGTGCCGACGAAACTGGTCGTCAACAGGCGGATATTGTCCTGAAAACTGAAAACACCGAAAGTAAAGGTCTTGGCCAACCACTTCCCGGCGGGACAATCCGTGTCTATCAGCAAGTTAAAGATGCAAATTCATCCATTTTCATGGGTGAAGAGCACATGCGGGCGGTTCCGAAAGGCGAAGAAGTTGAACTGGTTATTGGTACTGCCAATCAAGTGACAGGACGCGGGAAACAGCTTTCGTATGAAAATATTTCCCGAAACAGCTATCAGCTTACGCAGGAAATTACTTTAAGAAACAGCGGTAACAAAGCCGTATCTGTGGATGTTATCGGGAATATGCCTAGAAACTGGAAGATTCTGCACGAAAGCCTTAAGCACGAGAAAAAATCAGCGAACAAGGTTATCTGGACGTTGAATATTCCCGCTGAAGGCAAAGTCTCTTTTGACTACAAACTCAGGGTTTCCAATGAATAGTTTTGATGGTGAGTTCATTTACTTGTCAGAAATGAGAGTCGATTCTTCATTCTGAGATTCATCTGTCTCATCACTATCCAAAAACTCTGTCAGGCTTTCTGGCAGAGTTTTACTGGTTTTAGCACCCATCTTTTGTAGCTTGCTGACACGTCCGATCAGATTTCCACTGCCTGTTTTAAGTTTGTTGAATGCTGCGTCGTGACTTTTCTGAGCGCTATTCAAAAACTTACCAACTTTTTCAAGATCTTCGGTGAACCCGACAAACTTATCAAACAATTGTCCGGCACGTTTCGCTATTTCCTGGGCATTCTGATTTTGGTCTTCGTAACGCCATATGTTTTCAACGGTTCTCAAAGCGAGTAATAGTGTTGAAGGGGTTACAAGAACAACATTTTTCTCCAGTGCTTGCCCCACAAGATTAGGTTGACTTTGAACAGCAACACTAAAGGCTCCTTCGATTGGCATAAAGAGTAGGACGTAATCCAGCGAACGAATACTTTCCAGCTCGTGATAGGATTTTTGAGAAAGGTCTTTCACGTGGTTCTGGATAGAGATGACATGTTCGGAAAGGGCAATATTCTTTTGGTCTTCTTCTTCTGTAGAATGAAAGCGCTCATAGGCGGTCAGGGATACTTTTGAATCAATAACAATATCCTTGCCATTGGGGAGGTGAACAACAACATCTGGACGATAACGCTTACCTTCTTCGGTGTTCATGGATTGTTGAACGTCGTATTCCCGTCCTTTACTCAAACCGGATTTCTCAAGAACCATTTCCAGGATCATTTCTCCCCAGGCTCCTTGAGTTTGGCTTTGTCCTTTGAGTGCTTTGGTCAGGTTATTGGTGTCTTCACTGACCTGCTTGTTTAGATCGGCCAGCCTTTGCACTTCTTTATGGAGAGAAAATCGTTCTTTTGATTCCTTGTCATAGGTTTCTTCAACACGTTTCTGGAAGCCCTGAATGTTTTCTCTTAAAGGATTTAAAAGCGTTTCCAGCCCTTTTTTGTTTTGCTCGGTAAATTTCTGTGATTTTTCGTCCAGGATGCGGTTCGCAAGATTTTCAAACTGTTCTGTCAGCTTTACGCGGGCTTCGTCCAGAATTTGTAACTTCTCAACTTGTGCTTCACGCTCTTTGTTGAGTGTGGTCCGCATTTCTGTTTTTTCACTTTCTTGACGTGCCAAGAGATTTCGTAAATCCAGATTATCCTGCTCAAGGGTTTTGACTTGATCGATTAGTTCCGGAATACGTGATGCTCTTTGTTCTTCCGTGGCGGCACGGGTCGCTGCATCTGTATAGGCTTCATGTATTTCTTCGCGCTCTGTGCGTAACTTAATATACTCAGCTTGCTGTTTTCCCAGCTCTTGGGATAGTTCCTGTTTTCGGCTATCCAAGCTTTGGTTTAATGCGCTTAACTCGGCCGCCTGACTTCTTGTTTTAAGGTTGATAAGCAGGCCGATGATAAGTGCTATACCGAAACCAGCGGTGCCGCCAGTCAAGAGAACAGTGAGATCCATAGGTTATCCAATTGAGTGTAAAAGAACATTTTGCGATTCTAGTCTCAGTCTAGCATGGGCTATATAGCTTCGTCAGCAGAGGTTTTTGATCAAGGCTTTGCTTGACCTGACGGCTATGAGGCAATACCTAAGAGAAAAGAGCTGAAGTTTCCAGTGGTAGAGGCGTCAGCAGGTTAATTTTAATATGTGAAAATAGCGAGTAATCATGGCTATTCTTGATATCGTCATTGCCCCAGATCCGGTTCTTAAAGTCGTTTGTGAGCCAGTTAAAGAAGTGAACGATGAAATTCGTGAACTGCTGACGAGTATGCTTGAGACAATGTACAAAGCACCAGGGATCGGTCTTGCGGCCTGTCAGGTTGGTGTGACCAAGCGGGTTATTGTTGTCGATGTTAGTGATGATAAAGAAGAAAATCAGCCCTATTGTATGGTAAACCCAGAAGTCACGTGGGAATCAGACGAGTATTCGGTTTATCAGGAAGGGTGTTTGTCTTTACCTGAACAGTATGCAGATGTGGAACGACCTGCTGCGATAAAAATGACCTATCTTGATGAAACAGGGAAAAAGATCGAGCTTGAGGCTGATGGCCTTTTGGCTATCTGTATCCAGCATGAGATTGATCACCTTGATGGTGTCCTTTTTGTTGATCATATCTCAAAGTTAAAGCGTGGCATGATCATGAAAAAGTTGAAGAAAGTTGTTGCGGCCAAGGCTGCGGGATAATTTCTCTTTTCGTTCGTACCTGTCTCGTAAACGGATTTTTGTAAATATCGCGGTAAAGAATATAACAAGGAATATGGGATGAAACCGTTACGTATCGTTTTTATGGGAACTCCTGATTTTTCCGTTCCTTGTTTACGGTCTCTGGCGGAAAACGGGCACGAAATTGTCGCTGTCTATAGCCAGCCGCCACGCCCGGCAGGAAGAGGACAGAAGGAAAAACGGTCACCCGTTCATACCTTTGCTGTTGATCAGGGGTGGCCCGTCTTTACACCCAAAACATTCCGAAATTCTGAAGTTCAGGATTCTTTTAGAGAGCATAATGCTGATGTGGCTGTGGTGGTCGCTTATGGCCTAATCCTACCGACCGAGGCTCTTTATGCACCGAAAATGGGATGTATCAATGTGCATGCCTCGTTGTTGCCGCGTTGGCGCGGGGCTGCACCGATTCAACGTGCGATAGAAGCGGGCGACCAGCAAAGCGGTGTTTGCATTATGCAAATGGTTGAAGAGCTTGACGCGGGGGATATCATTCTTGAAGGTAGGGTCGATATCACATCTGCAACAACAGCATCCTCCTTGCATGATGCGCTTTCGGCGCTTGGTGGGAAATTGATTGTCAAAGCGCTTGATGGACTCGAGAGTGGTTACTTGGCGCCAACTCCCCAACCCGAAGACGGTATAACTTACGCCAAAAAATTATCCCGTGATGAAAGTGAATTGGACTGGGCGCAACCAGCTCAAAACCTTGAGCGCAAGGTACGTGCCTTGACCCCTTGGCCTGGTGTACATTTCACCTATCAAGGGGATCGCTTTAAAGTTCAGGAAGTCTCTTTTGTTGAGAAGCCTCAAGCCGCGCTGCCGGGAACTTTAATCGACGATGACCTATTGGTCGCCTGTGGAGAGAATGCACTTCGGATTGAGCGATTGCAACGTCCGGGCAAAGGTATGATGGATCGCCAGGCATTTTTGAACGGGTTTCCTCTCAAAAAGGGGACGAATTTGGCGCAAACGTGTGAGGCTCAAGACCTATAATGCCTCGCTATAAGCTCATCATTGAATATGACGGCACGGATTTTTTTGGCTGGCAACGCCAAAAGGAACAGATCTCTGTTCAGGAAGTACTGGAAGAAGCCATTTTTAAATTTAGTGGTGAGCGAGTACAGGTTTTTGCCTCGGGACGAACGGATAGTGGCGTGCATGCGCTAGGGCAGGTTGCGTCAATGGACTTGGAAAAAGATTTTCCTGCGCACAAAGTCAGGGAAGCAATCAACTTCCATATACGTCCGGCCAAGGTTGCCGTGCTGGATGCAGAGCTTGTCGATGATGATTTTCATGCACGATTTTCTGCGACGGAACGCAGTTATCTCTACCGCATAATAAATCGTCGGGCGCATCTTGTTCTTGATCATAATAAAGCATGGTTTGTACCCCAAAAACTGGATATACGTGCGATGCACGACGCTGCCCAAATCTTGGTTGGTGTTCATGATTTTACATCTTTTCGTGCAAAGGATTGTCAGGCTAAATCTCCTGTAAAATCCATTAACCGGATTTCCGTTACACAACAGGGCGAAGAAATTCGTATTGAGTTATCTGCCCGTTCATTCCTCTATCATCAGGTGCGTAATATCACGGGATCTTTAAAAAGGGTCGGAATGGGGAAGTGGACAAAAGAAGATTTGAAGCGAGTTCTGGAAGCTAAAGACCGTAGTCAGGCTGGCGAGATGGCTCCGGCTTGGGGATTGTATTTTGTCTCTGTCGGTTTTGATCCTCTGTCTGAAGATGATGTTGCTCATAATCCAACTGTTGGTAAAGAGCCAACAGTCCAGTAGTAATAGTTAATCTTCAGTTGGGATGCCTACAAGTACATCATGTCCTGATTCAGTGCGAGTATCGCCTGTGCCAGAACAAGATTGAAAAATACAAAAGCAGTTGCTGAAAACCAGCCTGTTTCAAGCGTCGTTTTCGTCATATACGCTTGCGCCATGAGGACGTACAATAGGGTGATTAGATATAGAAAGGCTCCTAAATAATCCGGTAGGAGATCTGTTTGTAAAATAAAGAACAATAAAGTGAAGGCAAGTAATTGCCATACTTGAAGCCAATTATAATGAATTATAAATACGCCAAATTGTTTTTCTTTTTTATGCAGAAGCAACAGCAGATGCATGATAATCGGATAGGCAATCCAACTTATGACATAAAAAAGCGAATCAATAAGGAATAGAGCAAAGAGATCAATGGTTGGTTCTGTTTCGAGCGGTTGGGCAATTGTTAAATAAATTGTGCTGGGGATACAGAGAACTGCGGCAAAAAACGACTTCCAGAAGTTCTCTTCATTAACAGGCGTGGGCGCTATTTGTACGCTATTAAAGCGCATATACAGCAGGGCATTTCCCAAGTTTATTTTTATTTCTGCGAGAGTAGGGATCACGCGTTGAAATATCCCCTCAGCATTGTTTCATAAATTTTGGATAAATCTTCCAGTTCCTGAACTGTACAGTGTTCATCCACTTTGTGGGCAGTATCGTTCAAGAGGCCAAATTCAGCAACTGTCGCGTAATCTTTGATAAATCGTGCATCAGATGTGCCGCCGGATGTTCCCAATTCAGTTTTCACACCGGTTACATCAAGAATGGAATTACCTATCAGATCGCTAAAAGGACCTGGTGGACACAAAAATGACTCTCCTGACACGCGAATTTTCAGATCATAGTCAAAATCGGCGCGGTGAAGGCGTTCCCTGACCCAGGCTTCTACTTGTTCAGAGGTATAGAGATCATTAAAGCGCACGTTAAAATTGGCTGTAATTTCTGCCGGGATAACGTTTGTAGTAGGATTTCCCACATCAACACTTGTTAGCTGAAGGCTGGAAGGAGGGAAGTGCTCTGTGCCGCTATCCAAGGGTTCTTGCAATAAGTTGTGCAGCATGTTTATAGCGGGATGCAACGGGTTGTTAGCCAGTTGTGGATAGGCTGTATGTCCTTGAATACCGCGAACGGTTAGGGCGAAATTCATAGATCCACGACGGCCAATTTTGACCATGTCGCCGAGGGCTGTATTACTGGTTGGTTCGCCGACGAGACAAACGTCCATTTTCTCGCCTTTGTCGGTCATCCAGTCGAGAACTTTGCGGGTTCCGTTCAGACCAAGACCTTCTTCGTCCCCTGTGATGATCAGGTTCAGCGAACCATTCAAACTTTTGCCTTCAGGTGACTTCAAAAAGCGGGTCAGAGCGGCAACATAGGCCCCTATAGATCCCTTCATGTCCACTGTACCACGGCCAATCAATTTGCCATCAACAACCGTTCCACCAAAAGGATCGACACTCCAGGCATTTGCATCTCCGATGGGAACCACATCGGTATGCCCTCCATAGCCAAATACAGGGCCGTTTGTTCCCAAACGAGCATAGAGATTATCGACACCGTAAGTTTCTTCACAGCTAAAGGGAAGACGATGACATTCAAACCCCAAAGGTTTTAAAAGCGATTCCATGAGGTCGAGAGCCCCGCCTTCCTCTGGAGTAACAGAGGGGCATCGGATAAGTGCCTGGCTGACTTCAAGTGCAGAGGCAGGGTTCTCGACAGTCATTTATTTTCGCTCCGGTCTGGTTAGTCGCGTAAGAGATCGTTAATGGATGTTTTTGAACGCGTGCGCTCATCAACACGTTTAACAATAACAGCACAGTACAGGTTTGGCCCCGGTGTTCCATCCGCAAGAGGTTTGCCGGGAAGTGTGCCGGAAACAACCACAGAATAAGCTGGAACGCGACCCATGAAAATTTCACCAGTTTCGCGATCAATAATTTTGGTGGATGCGCCGATGTAAACGCCCATGGAAAGGACGGAACCTTCCTCTACAATAACACCTTCAGCTACTTCGGCGCGGGCGCCAATGAAGCAATTGTCTTCAATAATAACCGGGCCAGCCTGTAAGGGCTCCAGAACACCACCGATACCGGTTCCGCCAGATAGGTGAACATTCTTACCAATTTGAGCGCAAGAACCAACGGTTGCCCAGGTATCAACCATGGTTCCGCTATCAACATAGGCGCCTAGATTGACAAAACTTGGCATCAAGACAGCACCGGGCGCGATATAGGCTGAACGACGAACGATACTGCCAGGGACGGCGCGGAAGCCAGCAGACGCAAATTGCTCTCCAGACCAACCTTCAAATTTTGAGGGTACTTTATCCCACCAGTTTGTCGCTTCGCCGGGGCCGCCAGCAATAAGAGACATATCATTTAGTCTGAATGACAGAAGCACGGCCTTTTTAAGCCATTGATTAACTACCCAGCCATCAGGTCCTTTTTCGGCAACACGGCGCTGACCGGAATCCATCAACATAAGAGCTTCGTCTACGGCTTCGCGAATTTCACCTGTTGTTGCTGCGCTTACCTGGTCTCTATTTTCCCAGGCACTTTCAATGCTATTCTGGATATCAGCGTTCATAATGATATGTCCCATCGTCAACGATTGTCGGATTGAGCCCTCACGGCTTTGGAGGGGACAATGCGGCAGAGGTTATTAGCTTGTCAAACGCTTACAGGCCTAGAACCGGATGTTATACGATTCATCCTCTTTTGGCCCCCAATTTGGGGAGGGTGGTTTCTATAATGGATTATCTCTGGCTTTATAAAGCGTTTAACCATTTAACTAAGTTATCAGTATGATGATGGATAAAATCAGCAACTTTTCCTTCATCATCTGTGGCGCCAACCGATGCCCAGTCTGTATCCGTTTTCACCCAAACCGTTGTCATACCCATTTCAGCAGCAGGTTTTAGATTTTTGGCTGAATCTTCAAAAAACACCGAGCGTTTTGGGTTTATGTTATGTCTTTTGATAATGTCGTCGTAGGGAAACTGTGCTGGCTTGGGAATGTAGTCTGCATCAGCAATATCATAAATACCTTCGAAATGATGACTAACACCCAAACGTTCCATTACGTTTGATGCATGAATGTTTGATGCATTGGTGAAGATAAGCTTTCTACCGGGTAAATCAGAGAGTGCTTGATTCAAGGCAGCGTTGGGTGAAATCACGTCAAAATCTATATCGTGCACATAATTCAGATAGCGATCCGGTGCCAAATTATGATTGACCATGAGGCCTTTGAGTGTGGTGCCATAGCGATGGAAATAATCTTTTTGAACTTTTTTTGCAGCGATAGGATCAAGGTCGAGAAATTCTTGTATAAAACTCCCCATACGCTGTTCAATTTGTCCGAATAAATTGGATGAGGCAGGATAGAGCGTATTATCCAAATCAAATAACCAAACATCTCTGTCGTCTAGACTTGCCATTTTTGCTGCTTCCAAACTGTCGTACATTTCATTTTCTATTAGAGAATGCCTAGTCAGATTTTTAGCATTAGCCAAGTGAGAATCGTCTTTGCAGAATTAAATATGCAAAATTAGAAGTTTAAGTCGGTGTTAACTGTGCTGATTTAGACTTGGACGAAAATAGCTTCTGTCGGCTGCTGTGAAAGCATCACCAGGAAAAGTATAACATGAACAAGAGTGGTAATTTGCCGAATAAAACCGATAAGGAACAGTGGGGTGTTACAATTCCTGGCGGGCCTTTTTCAGACTTTCCTGGGGCTGTACTTTTTGTTGAAAGAAACGGCACCGTTTCCAGTGCGAATGAGCAAGCAGATCTGTTATGCACGTTTATTAAACGTGGTGGATCGGAAGAATATCATGATGCTCTACAATCTGCGCTGAGTGGCCGTGCCGCCCAGGTTAACCCTTTGCTGGTCCGCGCGGGACGTGATGAAGCCAGTAGAGTTCTTGGCGCATTTGATCTTGCTTTATTACCTTGGTCTGATGGTGCATCAGCACTTTTACTCGGTCGTAATATCTCTCTTGAGCGGAACTTGCGTGCTGCGCTTATTGAATCCCGACAACGCTATCGTGATCTTTTGGAAGCCGCCTGTGATTTTGCTTGGGAAACAGACAGGGAAGGAAAGATTAGCTTCATAACACCCGAAGGTGGCGTGGGTTTCTCAGCTGCAGAGTTATCAGGGTCGGATGCTGTAAGTCTCTTTGCTGATCCGTCTTCAATTATCACCAATCCTTTCTCTTGCAGAGTCCCTTGTGAGGAAGAAGAGATATGGGTCAAAGATAGCTTTGGTGACGAACGTTGTTTGTTGGTGACGTCGATGCCTCTTTGGGGGGATTATGAGACATGGCATGGAAACCGTGGATTCTGCCGTGATATTACCAAGTTACGTCATGACGAATTGTTGCAGGCAAACGAAATTCATCGCGAGCGTGTTTACAATCGAATTTTAGAAATAGCCCGTAGCGAAATGGTGCCCATGAAAATGCTGGTATCTGTCGCGTCCTGTCTTATTCCTGCATTGCCGGTTGATGCTGTCATGATAAGTCATTTTGATGGTGATGTTTGGCAACCAGTTGCAGAAGAAGGAGAGGCCTTACAGCTTGATGCTATTGCACGGGTTCAAGCTGCTCTGGAAATGGGTGAAACTGTTTATCAAGAAACCAGTTCAGATGGTGTTTTGGTTGCAGTAAGCGCTAAATTCAGAGATCAAGTGAATGGATCTATTTGTTTGTGGCGCAAAGGAGGACGAGTGTCTTGGTCACCAGGCGAAGGCGAGCTTCTTGAACGAATACAGATTCAGATTGGTATCTCATTACAGCAATTTGGACATCATAAAGAACTTCAGGCTCTTTCCAGCACAGACCCATTAACGGGGCTTTTAAATCGCCGGCACTTTGAACACCTTCTTGATGGCTTTATCGCAGATAATATTGGCGATGAAAGAACACATTTATTGCTCTATCTGGATCTTGATAATTTCAAGTATGTAAATGATGCTTATGGGCATCAGGAAGGGGATAAAGTTCTAAAAGATTTTGCCGAAGTTTTGAAGAGTAAGACAAGACGGAATGACTGGATTTGCCGCTTGGGTGGAGATGAGTTCGTTCTGTTTTTACCTGCGGTTCCTGAACGTGAAGCAACAGGAAAGGCTCAAGACCTTCTGGAAGCTCTTATTCCTGCGTTTTCGAGGGAGGATGATCCTAAATGGTCTTTAAGTGCTTCTGTTGGTGGGTACCTTTTTATAGCGCGCGAAGAACAGAATTTGGCTGATCTGTTGATACATGCGGACGAAGCGATGTACCGGGTGAAACGATCCGGTAAAAACGGTGTTTACATTGTTGGTGAAAAAAATGATGAGGTTGGCTCATGATAAAACCAACCGATTCTTCAAAGGATAGTAAAGGAATGCAACCAGCGTTAGCGTACGAAGATGCCAAGGAAATGGCAGAAAGTAAGGATCGTAATGTCAGGTTATCTTTGGCTAGTCGCCAGGATATTCAGCCTGAAATTCTTTACTATCTAGCTGATGATGGTGATGCTAATGTACGTCAGGCAATTGCATCAAACGCTTTAACGCCAAAGCAAGCCGATTTGCTACTTGCAAAAGATAAAGATGGTCAGGTTCGACTGGAACTGGCAGAGAAAATTAGCAAACTGGCACCTGATCTCGATCAAAAATCACAACGAAAAGCACATGATTTCGTTATAAAAACACTCGAAATCCTTATTGAAGATCAGCAAGATAAAATTCGTACAGTTATTTCTGAAGCCGTGAAAGACTTGGATACGATACCTGTGTCTATCGTGCGTAGACTTGCGTCTGATGATGTTGATAGTGTGGCGTCGCCTGTGCTTCAATCATCCCCGATTTTAACAGACGAAGATCTGTTGAAAATCATCTGGGATGGTGTTCGTGGATCGAGACTAAAAGCAATTTCTCGTCGGTCGAATCTTGGCGAGAAAATTACCGATGCAATTGTCGAGACTAAAGATAATGATGCGATTGCATCCATGTTGGATAATCAATCGGCACAAATTCGCGAAGAAACGCTGGATCAGTTGGTTGAGCAAGCCCCTGGGGTTGAAGTTTGGCATAAGCCCCTTGTGAAACGTCCAAAGCTTTCTCCTTTATCTCTAAAGCGTTTGGCAGGATTCGTTGCAGAAACTCTTTTGGAGAATTTACTGGATCGGCCTGATTTGGATCCTGAAGTCTCTACAGCTATTGGACTGGAAGTCCGCAAGCGGATGGAAGTTGATGATGTCCTTGACGAGAATATCAGCGATGAAGATGAAAAGGCCATAGAGGCCGAAGTTGAAAAGCTACATAAATCAAGGAAGTTGACTGAAGATCGCATTACCACACGACTGCACTGTGGTGATCGTGAGTTTGCTATTCATGCTCTTGCCAAGGTTGCTGAGCTTCCACCGCTCGTTGCTCGGAGAATGATTCTCTCAAGAGCTGCTAAAACGGTGGTTGCCTTGGTTTGGAAGGCCGGGTTTTCTATGGAACTTGCAAATATCGTCCAGTTGCGTCTTGCAGGCATCCCGCCGCAACAGTCAATTAAGGCCGATGAAAATGGTGATGTTCCGATTTCGGATAAAGAACTTGAATGGCAAGTTACTCTTTACATCGATGATGCAGAGTAACTTGTTAACTCAGTTTATCTATTGAAGGTGTTCGGTTATTACCAAGATATTTAATCTCACTTTTAATCTCAGGCTTTTTTAATCATCGTACCGATTCCACAATCAGTAAAGATTTCCAGCAGCATGGAATGTGCGATACGCCCGTCCAGAATAACGGCGGCATCTACACCGCCACGAACAGTTTCCAGACAGGTTTCAAGTTTGGGAATCATTCCGCCACTGATTGTTCCGTCCTGTGTCAGCTCTTGCGCTTCTGGAATGGTTAGTTCTGAAATCAGGCTTCCCTGTTTATCCAGAACGCCGGCAACATCTGTCATCAACAACAAACGTGAGGCACCAACCGCTGCGGCAATGGCCCCGGCTGCCGTATCTGCGTTGATGTTGTAGGTCTCTCCGTTCGGCCCATAGCCGATTGGCGCGATAACGGGGATCATACCAGAGCGATCAAGTTCGAGCAGAAAATCGGGGTTAATTTCTTCTGGCTCACCAACAAAGCCGAGATCAAGAACCTTTTCTATATTTGAATCCTGATCTTTAATCGTCCGCTGCAATTTACGAGCTTTGATAAGACTTCCGTCTTTTCCGGAAACGCCGACGGCGGTACCACCGGCCTTGTTAATTGCGGCTGTAATGCTTTTATTGATTTTGCCGGACAGGACCATTTCAACGATTTCAACAGTCTCGGCATCAGTCACCCGCAGGCCGTCAACAAATTCGCTGTTTACAGCAAGTCTTTTCAACATCTCGCCAATTTGCGGGCCACCGCCGTGAACAACGATGGGGCTTATGCCAACTTGTTTTAACAGAACGATGTCGTGGGCGAACTTGTCTGCAAGATCTGCATCCCCCATGGCATGACCACCGTACTTGATGACAACTTTTTTGCCGGAATAACGTCGCATAAACGGCAAGGCCTCTGAAATTGTCTGGGCTGTTCTAAGCCACTTTCTGGGGTCCTTGGCATGTTTGCTTGTCATCTTGGCGACCTTTGAATTCGTTATGTTTGAGTATGGAATAAGGTACTTGATAGGGATGTGATGGTTATTGTGTTTAACAGCTTATAGCGAAATATTTCACAGGTGAAAACATAGTCGTTTATCCCCCTTGTTGTGTAAGCGCGGCGATACTTGCTCTGAGTTCGGCGATGCCCACGGATTTTGCGGATGACGTTTTCATAATTTGCGGATGTGCAGCTGGACGTTTGGCAAGTTCGGCTGCGAGCTTTTTTTCAACTTCAGCCAGCGGAGTTGGCTTGATTTTGTCCGTTTTTGTCATGACAATCTGGTAAGAAACAGCCGAGGTATCGAGTTCATCCATGATTTGGCGGTCACTGTCTTTTGCACCGTGCCGTGAATCGATCAGAAGCAAAATACGCTTTAGTTCAGCCCGCCCGCGCAGGTAGTTACGGGTAAGGTTTGTCCAATAGGCGATGTCAGATTTTGAAGCCTGTGCATAGCCGTACCCCGGCAGGTCAACCAGTATGAGCTTCTGACCAAGATCAAAGAAGTTCAATTGACGGGTGCGTCCGGGTGTGTTCGAGGTACGCGCCAGTGTTTTTTGTCCTGTCAGCGCATTGACCAAGCTTGATTTTCCCACATTGGATCGTCCAGCAAAGGCTATTTCTGGCAGGTTATAGCTTCCAATATGCTCATCTTTTGTGGCGCCTAAGATAAAGTCACAGGGCTTTGCGAAAAGCAATCGACCAGCTTCCAGCATTGCGGGATCCTCTTCGGGGTTATCGAAGCGGTTGCCGAAGCTTTGAATATCGTCAGTCATATTTTCTCTCCTTTGACCCTGCATCTCAGGCCCAGCATTCTATCGTGGGAAATATACTATTACATTTGAGAGCGGGATGATGAATAGTCTTTGTTCCGGCTTTCAGCAAGGATTAACACAAAAGGCCCTGACATCTGTGTCAGGGCCTTTTGAAAGTGTCGTACAGAAACGTTGATTAGCTTTTTGTTTCTGCCGCTGCTGTTCGTCCCAAAGGAACGCCAGCTTTTTTCATAATCACAGCTTGCTGAATAATTGAAAGCAGGTTGTTCCAGGTCCAGTAAATCACAAGTCCGGCCGGGAATGTCCCAAGAAGGAAGGTGAAGAACAATGGCATGAACAGAAAGACTTTTGCCTGTACAGGGTCTGTCGGTTGTGGATTCAACTGTTGCTGTAGGAACATTGAGATACCCATGAGCACAGGCCAGATACCGATATTCAGGAAGGCAATCAGTGTGTCTGCTTCTGGAATTCCCCATGGGAACAGACCAAAGCCGTTCACCAGTGAAGTAGGATCAGGAACAGATAGATCATGAATCCAGCCATAGAAAGGTGCCTGACGCATCTCTAGAGTTACAAAGAGAACTTTGTAGAGAGAGAAGAAAATCGGAATCTGGATAACAATGGGCAAACAGCCGGCCATTGGATTGACCTTCTCTTGCTTGTAGAGAGTCATCATTTCCTGATTAAGCTTCTGACGATCATCGCCAAACTTTTCGCGCAGGGTCACCAACTTTGGTTGTAGCTTACGCATTTTAGCCATGGAAACATATGATTTGTTTGCCAAGGGGAATAGGAAAAGCTTGATAATAACGGTCAAGGCCATAATCGAAAGGCCAACATTACCAACAATTCCTGTTAGCCAGTGAAGCGCATAGAAGAAAGGTTTGGTGATGTAGTAGAACCAACCAAAATCCACAGCAAGATCAAGATCTTGAATGCCGAGGTCATCAGTGTACTGATCGATAAGAGGAACTTCTTTCGCGCCAGCAAACAGGTTACTGCTGAATTCGAGTGTTCCACCTGCTGCAACAGCTTCTACGTTATAGAAGTAATCTGTTTGATACCGATCTGGGCCGTTTTTACCGCTATAGATAAACCGCGTGCTGACTTCTTTGCTTTGATCCGGGATCAGGGCCGTCAGCCAATATTTATCTGTGATACCGAGCCATCCACCTGTACTTGGAAGCGCAACGTTGCCATCTTCTTTGAGGTCTGAGTAATCAACTTCGGTCAGGCTGCCGCCCAGAACACCGATTGGACCTTCGTGTAGAATGTAGTATCCAAGTGTTTCGGGTGTGTTTGTGCGGGAAACAAGACTGTAAGGAGCCAGATCGACGCGCTCGTCAGACGTATTTACAACGCGTTGTTTTATGCTGATCATATAGCCATCATCAATAGAAAGCTCACGCTCGAACTTCAGGCCAGAACCATTGTTCCATGTCAGAGTGACAGTGTTTTCCGGTGTCAAGCTTGCGTCTGTTGTCGTCCAAACTGTTTTATTGTCTGGTACAACAAGCTTTCTATCAGAAGAAATCCATCCGAAATCTGCATAATATGGATTTTTAGTTTGTGCAGGAGAGAGAAGAACAACGTTCGGGCTGCCTTCTTCAATGCTTGTCTGATAATTCTTGAGAACGAGATCGTCGATCCGACCACCTGTGAGGGAAATACTACCCTCAACCGTCGGGGTGTCGATTATTATCCGCTTAGCATCGGCTAAAGCTTCTTCTCTTGGACGACCTTCGATTAGCTTCAGAAGGTTGTTAGTTCCGCCTGGTACTTCTGGAATTGAACTGTCAGAAGCAATGTTTGCTTGTGTTTGCTGCTGTTGTGCAGCTTCTCTGGCAGCAATCTGTTCCTGGCTTGGTGGGAAGAAGTAATCTTGCGCAAAGGTCCAGCCAAAAAGAATGACGGCGGACAAGACGACAGCAAGAAGAATATTACGTTGATCTTCGTTTTGCATCAGTGATCGGCTCAACGGTTGTTCGTGACATGACAATCATGGGAATGATTGCTGTCAGATGGTTCTGGTACAGGATCATATCCGTGGCCACCCCAGGGATGGCAACGAGAAAGACGTTTTAGAGCTAACCAGCTACCCCGCAATGCATCATGCGTGACAATAGCCTCGCTTGCATATTCAGAGCATGTGGGGTGGTAACGGCAGCTTGCGGGAGTATAGGGAGAGATTCCGTATTGGTACAGCTTTACGAACCCTAAAAGGAGTGCACGTAATATTTTCAATATTGTGTCCTCTCGTTAATCGGGTATCAGCTCTGTGGTCTTTTGGGACCTGATGCTTTCTTTCGATCTGTCTTAACTCGTTGCAGAGCTATTTTTAGATCGTTTTTAAGATCATCATATGGACGAAAGAGTGTTGTTTTTCGTCCTATCAGAACATAATCGTGTTCGGCTTTCCCATATTCGGAAAGTATTTCTGCTGCAGCGGCACGTAAACGGCGTTTTACCCGATTTCTGATCACAGCATTACCAACTTTTTTGGTAACGGTAAAACCAATGCGAATAGCGCCAGACCTATAAAGCTCTTCTGAGTTAGAAGAGCTTTCAGGTTGACGCCGCATGGCTTGAATAATCAAGCCGGGTGTGACCCATTTATTATGCGTCGCTGCTACCCGAAGAAACTCGGACCGCCTTTTAAGCTTTCCGATTTCGAGCATCATAGTCTTAAGCGGATAGACGCTTACGACCTCTTGAGCGACGGTTAGCTAGGACGCGGCGACCGCCTACGGTAGCTTTACGGGCGCGAAAGCCATGGCGGCGTTTGCGAACCAATACGCTCGGCTGAAAAGTGCGCTTCACTTTAATTCTCCGTTATCCGGAAGGTTGTCGAAAATAGTGGTCGGTGTATAAGCGGGCACTGAGCATCTGTCAACGCCTGTCAGCCCGATTCAATGGATTCCCTCGAAAAACAGAAGCTTTTCTCTGAATTATCATGGGGAATACCCTGAATTTTCAGTAGAAACACAATGAACGAAGACCGTTACCAACCACCGTTGGGCAGGTTCTATCAATGTTTTAAGGTAATTCACAGCACTTTTTACTGTTATAAAGATAAAAGTAGGAAGTTTCGTTGTAAACTTGGTGCTTAGCCCCTCTCGTTTGATCACATCCCTGTGTGATTGGCTTGATAGGCTTGTATTTTAAGCTATTACATCAAAAATGTATTTCCATGATAGATACCGATACCAGTATGACTGAAACAAATAACGATGATAAAGAACAAGCTTCCTTGCTGAAGCGTATGTTTCCGCTGCTTATATTAGTTGTGGGCTTGATTATCGTGTATTCATTGGGGTGGCACCAATACCTCAGCTTTGATGCGCTGAGAGAGAACAGGGAAACCTTGAACGGATTCGTCGAGGAACGGGCCTTTGTTGCTATTCTTTCTTTTGTTGCTCTCTATACCGTGGCAATTGCTTTCTCTATTCCTGGTGGTTCTTTCCTGACTATTGCTGGCGGATTCCTTTTCGGGACTTGGTTTGGCGGAATTTATGCTGTTGTTGCCGCAACTATAGGATCAACGTTGGTGTTTCTGGCAGCAAAGACAGCATTTCGGGATATTCTGCGAGAAAAAGCACAGGGGTATCTGAAGAAAATGGAAGAAGGATTCCATGAAAACGAATTGAGTTATCTTCTTGTCCTTAGGTTAGTGCCTTTATTCCCTTTTTGGTTGGTTAATCTTGTTCCTGCCTTTGTCGGGGTTTCGCTTCGGAACTATATTGTCGCAACATTTATCGGCATTATTCCCGGAACCTTTGTCTATGCATCTGTTGGCAATGGCTTGGATGCACTGTTCCGTAGTGGTGGTACACCTGATTTGGGTATTATTCTGAAGCCAGAGATTCTTTTGCCAATTCTGGGGCTGGCGTTACTCTCACTCATTCCTGTCCTTTACAAAAAATTCTGCAAAAAGAAACAGGCCTAAATTTCGACGTTAACGGGTCATTGAAGTTGCTTGGCAAATTTCAGGTATGTTGTTTGCGGTGTTGCTGATCAACTTATTTGAGATAGAGAGCGGTGTCTTGTGTATAGTTTGCAAAAAGACGCACATATGGGGAAGAACATGATCAAAACAGATATCTGCGTTATCGGTGGTGGTTCAGCTGGTTTATCTATAGCTGCAGGCGCTGTTCAGATGGGCGCTGATACGGTTCTTGTCGAAGCTGGTAAGATGGGCGGGGATTGTCTGAACTATGGCTGTATCCCCTCGAAAGCGTTACTTACTGCAGGAAAAGTTGTGCGGACTTGGAAAAAATCACCTGAATTTGGCGTGAATTATGGCGCACCAGAGGTGGATTTCCAAAAAGTCCATGATCATGTCAAAGACGTAATTGCAGATATAGAACCTCATGATTCGGTCGAACGTTTTGAAGCTTTGGGTGTGAAGGTTATTCAAGCATCCGGGCAGTTTGTTGATTCTAAAACCCTAAAGGCTGGAGATGTCACAATTCGGGCGCGACGCTTTGTTATTGCGACGGGATCCCGTGCAATGGTGCCGCCAATCGAAGGGATTGAAAGCGTTTCTTTTCTAACTAATGAATCTGTTTTTGATCTGACTGACTTGCCCAAAAAAATCATTATTGTTGGCGGTGGTCCAATCGGTTGTGAGTTGGGACAGGCTTTCCGCAATTTGGGGAGTGAGGTCTCTATTGTTGAGATGGCAAGTATAATGCCAAAGGACGATCCGGATCTGGTGTCTGTTATTCGTGATCGCCTAGAGAATGATGGTATTTCCTTGTTGGAGCAAACCAAAGTCCTCTCTGCAGAGAAAAGTTCAGAGGGGGTTATCCTGCGCGTTGAGACCAATGGCGAAGAGCGCGACATCAGCGGGACGCATCTTTTACTGGCTGCGGGACGTATTCCTAATCTTGAGAAGCTCAACCTTGAAGCTGCAGGGGTCAAGGTTGAACGTCAGGGAATTGCGGTTGATAAAGGCCTTCGTACGTCCAATCGAAAGATCTATGCGGCAGGGGATGTAACCGGTGGCTATCAGTTTACGCACATGGCTGCCTATGACGCGGGTATTATCATCCGAAGCGCTTTGTTCCGGTTGCCAGCGAAAGTTTCGTACAACGCAGTGCCGTGGGTAACCTATACGGATCCTGAGTTGGCCCACGTTGGTCTGTCGGAAACGGATGCGAAAAAACAAGGTGTTCAGCACAAGGTTCTTAACTGGTCTTTTGCGGATAATGATCGCGCCCGAGCGGAACGCCGGACTGAAGGCAAGGTCAAAGTGATTACGAGCCAGAAAGGTAAAATTCTGGGGGCGTCTATTGTCGGGCTTCAGGCTGGTGAGTTGATACTTCCTTGGGGCCTCGCTTTGTCCAAAGGGATGAAGATTGGCGATATGGCAAACGTTATTGCTCCCTATCCAACACTCTCGGAAGTCAGTAAACGTGTCGCGGGCAGCTATTATACAGAGTCGCTTTTTAGTGATCGTGTGAAGAAGATTGTTCGTTTCCTTGCCAAATTTGGATAAGCTTCCCTTCGTCTTTAAAATGAAATAGTGGTTCCATGGCCGGAAAAATTCAACTGCCACCCTTTATTACCAGCTTGTCAGCAAAACTTCTGATTCTGACGGCTATCTTTGTTCTGCTTGCTGAAATTCTTATTTTCGCACCATCCATTGCGCGGTTTCGTCTGGTTTACCTTCAAGAGCATCTGGCGGATGCGCACCTTGCCATTCTCGCACTGGATGCGACCGATGATATGATGGTGAGTGAGGATCTGGAAAAGGAATTGCTGAGCCATGTGAATGCTCTGGCCGTGGCCTTGCAGCGACCCGGGCAAGGTAAGTTGAAGCTGATGAGCAGTGCAGAGGTCGAGATTGATGCGACTTACGACCTGAGGGAAGAAAGTTTCTTTGGTCTGATTAAGGATGCTTTTGTTGCGCTGGGGCAAACTCGACATCGAGTCCTACGAATCGTAGGCCCTTCGCCAAAAAATGAAAACGTTCTTGTCGAAGTGGTAATGAGTGAAACACCTATGCGCTGGGACATGTATGAATATTCCTGGCGTATTTTGGCACTTTCTTTGGGCATTGCCTTGATGACCGCCGCACTTGTTTTTGTCAGCCTGCATTGGTTAATGGTGCAACCTCTACGGCGAATCACACGAAGCATGATCCAATTTCGAGATGCACCGGAAGATGCGACTCGCATTATCAGGCCCTCTACACGTACAGATGAAGTGGGGGTTGCCGAATCCGAACTGGCGTCTATGCAGGTATCTTTACAATCGTCTTTGGGACAGAAAACCCGACTGGCGGCTATTGGTACGGCTGCGGCCAAGATAAATCATGATCTGAGAAACGGATTGGCCACGGCCCGATTGATTTCTGATCGGTTGAATAGAAGTGAAGATCCTGAAGTTCGCGAAGTCGCGCCTGTCTTACTCGCGGCGATTGATCGGGCGGTACATATCTGTGGGCAAATGCTGAATTTTTCCAAAGAAGGGGCGCCTCAGCTTGATATTATGGACTTTGATCTTCATGAATTGGCTGGCGAGGTTGCTGATACACTTAAGGTTGCTGAATCCGTTGATATTACCGTGCAAAACCATATTCCGCCGGGAACAAATGTTTCCGGAGATTGGGAACAGCTTTATCGAGTCTTTGAGAATCTTGCCCGTAACGCAGAACAAGCCGGAGCTAAGACTGCGGAGATACGATTGCAAACCGAACTCGACTGTTTAATTGTCTCAATCGCGGATGATGGCCCGGGAATCCCATTGGAAATCAGAGCCAATCTTTTCAAGCCTTTTAAGGGCTCTACACGCAAAAATGGTTCAGGCTTGGGTCTTGCAATTACCCGTGATTTGATGCGAGCGCATGGGGGGGATATCTGGCTTGATGTTTCTGAGCTGGGCGGTGCATGTTTCTGTCTGGAGCTTCCTATCAAGTCTAGTGTAACGAGCGCAAAATCACAGATGTTCGGTTAATCATCTGTTCTTAAAAAATGATTTTCATAAGAAATTTGTTATCCCCGAATTGTTCCACGATTTTCCATCCCATTGCCCGGTATATTTCTGGTGTAAGGGTATAGAGAAATAGTTGTTTTTCACCTCGCTCATGCGCAGTTTTTTCGACAAGCTTCACCAATTTTCGGGCAACACCTTTGCGGCGATGAGGGGCGTCAACATAAAGTGCCGCAAGCCACGGACGAAAGTGCTTGTAGTCTTTGTGGTCATTTTCAATTAAGAGGGCTGTCCCGACTGGTTTGCCTTCAGATAAGGCGATAAATGCCTGTTCAACATTATCGTCCTCAGTCATGTCATGATAACTTTTGAGAACGTTTTCCCTTGTCCAGCCGTAACTCTTTCCCCAGGTCACGTATTCCCAATCAGCACAGATTTCTAAGCAATCACGATGATTACGAAGGAAATCTACGCTGATTGTTCCGGTGGTTGTCCCCGGGATTGTCCCCGGGATTGTCACAGGCATTAATCCAGAATGTAGAGCTGAAGCTTGAGGTATTCGGATTCGGGTAGGAACGGATGTACGGGATGATCAGGACCAGCACCACGGGTAAAGAGTAGGCGAGATTTTCTGGTCGCATCCAAAAGCCCTTTGCGTGTTTGATCCGCAAAGTTATCTATATCCATGTGATGAGAACAAGAAGCAACAACCAGGTAGCCCCCGGATTTAACAAGCTTTGCGGCTAATCTGGCGAGCTTGCGATAGCCTTTTGACCCTTGTTGGATATCTTTTTTGCTTTTCACAAAAGCCGGAGGGTCAACAATTACGAGATCAAAGCTCTCGCCATCATTCGCAAGCTTGGCGAGGTGGTTGAATACTTCAGCTTTTACAAAGTTACATTTATCTGCAACGCCGTTTTCTTCTGCTGCTTTGGCTGCCAGATCCAGTGCAGTCTGGCTGCGATCAACAGTTGTGACTGACTTGGCACCTGCCAGGGCGGATTGAACTGTGAAGCCACCTGCAAAGGAATAACAATCAAGTACATCTGCATCTTTGGCGAAGCGAGCGGCCAGTTTTCTGTTATCCCGCTGGTCAAAGAACCATCCGGTTTTCTGGCCTTCCTGAAGTTCGGCAAAGAAAGTCGCCTCGTGCTCAATGACCTTGATCGGACCATCCAGTTCGCCTTTGACGACTTTGTCATAACATTCGAGTCCTTCAAGTAAACGAGAAGGCGTATCGTTGCGGAGTACGATGGTTTTGGGATCCAGCACACGATCCAGAGCCGTGAGTAGTACAGGCAGAAGATTCTCTATACCTGCGGTATTAACCTGCAGAACCAAGGTGTCGCCATAACGATCAATAATAGTGCCGGGGATACCGTCCGCTTCAGCATGGATCAGGCGATAGTAGGGGACATTAAACAGAGTTTCACGAAGTGAGAGTGCTTTTTGTAGGATTTCGACAAAGAAATCCTCGTCAATAATTGTTTTGGCACTGGGGCTTAGTAATCGAGCCGCAATTAGTGGTTGGCGATTGTATATAGCTGTTCCCAGTGGTTGTTCATCATTGGCTTCAATTCTAACAACCGTTCCGGCTGGAATTTGTTTTGTTTCAGCGTTGACTTCAATCTCGTTGGAAAAAACCCAGGGATAGCCATTCAGAAGTCTTTTTTGTGCCTTTGGTTTCAGGCGAATGGTGGGGCGTTGTTTGAGATCGAGAGCAGCGCTCATAATAATACTTTCGTTAAGATGTAAATTTGACGGCAGTCTAGTGAAATCTAGCGTGCCTGCAAGCTTAGCCTTATATCCGAGTATAACGGAGATTATGGGGTAGGGGGAGTTGTTGCAGTGCAACAAGCCCTTTGTTAGGATTTGTGGCAAAGCTATTTGTGTCGCGATTGACGTTTGTTTATAAGGTCGCGCAAGTATTTTATTTTAAGGCAATGCCCCCTTATCAGGGTTTAATGGGAAGAGTAATGCGTATTGTAAAATCCAAACGGGATCTTCGCGCTCTGGTTTCTGACTGGAAAGCTGATAAGCAGGAAATTGGCGTAGTGATGACCATGGGGGCGCTACACGAAGGCCATCTCTCGTTGGTGGATGCTGCTAAGACAGATAATGATCGCGTTATTGCTACGATTTTTATTAATCCCAGACAGTTCGATAATAAGAGTGACCTGGCTACCTATCCTGTAGATACGGATGCCGATCTGAAAAAGCTGGAAGAGGCTGGTGTAGACCTAGTCTACTTGCCTCAGGTTGATGAAATCTATCCCAATGGGTATAGCACCACAGTTGCAGTGGGGACTATGCAGGATTGTCTTTGCGGGGCAACGCGCCCGGGACATATGGACGGGGTTACAACGGTTGTCTCTAAGCTGCTTATTCAAACGTCGCCGGATCGGGCTTATTTCGGACAGAAGGATTTTCAGCAGTACCTCTTGATCCAGCGTGTCGCCAGTGATCTGGATTTAAGCGTTGATGTTATCGGTGTTCCAACAGTTCGCGAAGACGATAATCTTGCCCTGTCTTCCCGTAATCGCAGGCTATCAGAAGAACAACGAGCGATTGCGCCAACTTTATACAAGGTTGAAAGCACCATTGCTGATCTGATTCGTCAGGGTGAAGCCGTTGATCACGTTTTGGAATGGGGACGGAAGGTTATTCTGGATAGCGGATTTGAGCGAATCGATTATCTCGAAGTCAGATCAGAAGAAGATCTTGAACTTCTGGGGGATGTCGCAGACCGGGATAATCTTTTGAATGGACGGGTTTTTGTCGCTGCTTGGCTTGGCAATACCCGACTGATTGATAACTACCCAATCAGCCGGTAGAGCCGAATATTTTTGCGACGTTGGCTTAGTCGTATTTACCCTTAACCAACGGTGGAACAGTCTGTAGAGCAAGATCCCAAGGGAAGTAAATCCAGGTATCCTGGCTGACCTCTGTAATGAAGCTATCAACGATATCGCGGCCAGCAGGTTTTGCGTAAAGCGTGGCGAAGTGAGCGTCTGGCATCATCTCACGAACAGCGCGGGCTGTTTTTCCTGTGTCGACCAAGTCGTCAACAATCAGCCAGCCTTTACTTTCTTTTGGTGAGTCTTTCAGAACTTTAAGTTCACCCTGTTTGTTGTCGCTGGAATAGCTGACAATACAAACCGTGTCGATAAGGCGGATATCCAGTTCGCGCGCGATAATGGCTGCTGGGACCAGGCCGCCACGTGTGACAGCAAGAATGCCTTCAAAGGGGCCTTCGTTCATCAGGCGCCATGACAGGGCCTTGGCATCACGGTGTAATTGTTCCCAGGATACGGGAAAAGTTTTTGGTTGTTCGGACACGGTTTTCGACTCCAATTTTAAATGATGCCGGAATAAAGCAGAACTGGCGAAAAATCTCAACCTCTAGAAGGGCAAACCTCGTCTACTCAGGCTGCAATGCTATTAAATTAGTGTAACAGAGGTGCTGCGATGGATGAAAGAGAGCTTATGGCAAGGATTGAAAAGGCGATCGTTCGAAGCTTTTCTGGAGAGAACGCGTGGCCGAGTTTTACGCCTAGATGAGATCCAAGGGCAATCAGGGGAGAGAAGGCAAAGCCATAGATCATGGGAGATAAGACGTTGTCGCCAAGAACATAATACAAGGTGATGAAGTTAATTGGTGCAGAAGCGAGAAAACTTGCAAAAAGGAAGCTTCTAATCTGTTGGTTTGTCCATTTGTGCGCCATGACCCATAAGACAATCGGAGGGCCGCCAACGGCAATTAGACCTGCAAAAAATCCGCTGGCGCTAAATGCAAGGGAAGTCCAGAGCCAATGTAATTTATCTCTTGGAATAGGGCGTACAATAATTTGGACTGCAACAATTGCCAGAATTAAAACTCCGACCAATTGCTCTATCTGTGTTTTATCAATCGTTGCGGTTATGTAACCAAGAGAAAGAATGCCTAGAGGGAGGGTGATATAGCGTATAAGAGAACCCTTTATCAGGGGGGGATATTTGATGTGCTCTCTTAACTTGTAAACGCCAACGACAAGTTGGGCGATACTTGCAGAGAGAAGTAGGGGAACTATTACGCTTAACTCTATGCCAAGCAGTGTTAGGAACGTTAAGGCGATGAGGCCAAATGCAAAGCCAACAGCGCCTTGAATCAGGCTGGAAACAAAAAGAATGACGCCGATAAGGGGGAGAAGTTCCTGAGGCAAAGGAGAATCCAAACTATAAATTATTTATCATGTTTTGTTGTTAATTTTTGGTGGAGTGCTACCAAGAGCCAGAAACTTTAGCGTAACGAGTTAATTGATAAATGGCTAAGTTTTCCAGCGACAGTTCTCTGACAAGATCTGGAGCCGCTTGAATTGGCATTATCAATTCATACCCATGATCGATGGGGGTTATGAAGCTAGCTCTCGCTTCACCAAAATATGTTTTGACTATTTTCAGTACCGTGCCGTCAAAATCAACAACCTCTAGATAAAACTTATAAAGGTTTGCGCTATAGTCTTTGGGTGTGCCTAGTGTAGCAATATCGTCAGGGTGCATGATGTTATTTCAATTCAAAACTATTTTCGAGATTGTTCGTATGGGCTAATTCGAAGCACATCTCTTGTCTGTGAAGTACATAAATTTTATGCAAAAAAAAGCGGTATCAAAAATGATACCGCTTTTTATCATTATCAGATCAAGTTACCGAAGGTAAACATGAACTTCTGGAACCTGAGCGCCTGGATTGCTGGTTGATGAAAGCGACACATGAGAAGCTGGTAAGCCAAGCTTCGTCAACGAACGCATAACATCTTCACCGTATTTGCGGGATTTGCTTGTTGCCAAAGCAATTTGAGCTGAGTTCCCACGCGCAGGTGCAACCGTTACCAAATCAAAAGCAGAACTCGGGCGACGATCCAATGCGCGGCTTACGGCAGTGAAAAGTGCTTGTTCGTAATTCACATTTGGCTGATCAAAACGAATGATTGCCAAAGGTGGTTGACGACCGACAAGGCCAGCAGGCCCGCCCGGGGGCGGAGGTACAGGAAGACCAAAAGTCCTGCTACCGAGGTTGCCGCCGATGAATTCACCATTATCTACTGCAACCTGAAGTGCCGTCAGATTTGTACGTTCCGCAGAGAAATAGTTCTGCGTACGTGCAATATCTTCGGTTAGCTCGTTCATAAGGCGGTCGAGGATAACAACGGTCTGATTCGCTTCGTCTTCCAGAACAGCAAGCTGTCTGTGATCTTCGTCTAAAGCACCACGCAGTTCGTAGGTGGATTTCGCTGAATCCAGAACAAATGCTGCAAGCGCCGAAGTTGATCCGGCTTCATTAGAGAGACTGTTCAAGTTGGTAATACTTGCGCCAACAGCTTCCAATTCTTGCTGGGCTTTATTCCACCCGTTCACCATCTGCGGGTTACCCGGTGTGGTTCCAACCTGAAGACGCGTATTCATTGCGGCAATAATGGAATGGTAAGTTCCAGCGCTGCCACGTGCGTTGTTACGCTGTGTCTGCAAATTATTATTATGATGTATCAAGCGAGCCTGAAGTCTCGAAAGATCACCGCGTAGCTCTTCAACCTTTTTGCCAACATGCGTCCCTGTTGGTTGTCCCGGTGTAACACCAGGAGATTCAAAAATGGTTGAGCCCAGCAAAGGCAAGCCAGAGATGTTATCGGTTACAACTGTATCAGGAACGACAGGTGCCTCTGCAGCATTCGTCGTTGCTTCTTCCGCAGCTTCTTCCCCGGTGATAGAAGGCCACAAGGCTTCTTCGGTAAAAGAACAACCATTTAATAACATCACCGCAGCCAAAGCTGTAACGGTATTACGCAAAACAGAGGATTTAATGGATCCCATTGACAAGTCCGCACTGTTGATTGTGGTCAGCCAAATATATCATCTCTCAAATCTAGTATTATTACTATAATTGATACGGGAAAAACGCCCGAAAAGATACACGAGTTGACCAACCCCCCAAAATACTTAGGCCAGATACTACTTGAAGGGAGTCTCAGGGACAAGAGTTTTCCCACCAAGTAATTGATAGTTAGGCATGAGATTAAAAAAAAACACGAATCTGCGATTTAGGGCTTGCGTCCTCATAGAAGCAGGGGTAAGTTCCGCCTCGTTTTCAGGGATCTACTCTGGAGACGCTTTGAAACGCACCCGTAGCTCAATTGGATAGAGCACTTGACTACGAATCAAGAGGTTTCAGGTTCGAGTCCTGACGGGTGCGCCATTCTGATAAAGCTCGGCCTAAAGCCGGGCTTTTTTCTTGCCCATTTTTTGAGTTCTGTTTCTTCTCTATATTTTTGCAAATAGCCTGCCTTACCTAAATTCAAATTATCTGTGACCTGAATCAAATGATAATTTTTGTTTAGGATTCACATCGTGACTTTTTTTTATGTCTGGCTTCGGGCTATAAGTCTGAGATCACTCTATGAAGCAGATATTTCTGCTATAGTTTTGTTCAAGACGGTTTTAAGGAAGCTTGCGAGGTTAATTTGTCCGCCTACGACCTGTCGGGATTGAATGTAATGGTTATCGATGACAGTGTGCACATGCTGCGCATTGTGAAGACGATCTTCAATGCGATGGGGATTTATAGCGTTCAATATATCTCTGATGTTGAAGAAGCTCGGAAAGAGCTAAGATTTAAGAAGCCTGATATTATTATCACGGACTGGGAAATGGAGCCTGTAAATGGCTTGGATTTCACCCGTGATCTCAGAAAAGAGGGTGGTTTCTATAGTCGGGTACCAATTATTCTCTTAACAGGGCACACCGAATATGAACGCGTGATGGAAGCAATTCAATCAGGTGTTAGTGACGTTTTGGCAAAACCTGTTTCGATTGAAATCCTTCATCGACGTCTATGTCGAATTGTTGATATTTCATCCATGTCCGTCGCCGATGATTCGAGCGATGAAGAATTTTTGGAAATCGGCTAGTATTTTCAAATATTTGTCCGTGTAAACTGGTGAAGAGTTTAATTATTTGTTCTTCTTGTTTTATACCCATCCCATTTTAATTGAGGTCTCTCAATGAGTGTCGAACGTTATTGGAAAGACAAAAGGGTTCTTGTGACAGGTGGTGCCGGGTTTATCGGGGCAGAGATTGTCCGACAATTAAGTTGTTTGAATATTAAGGAGATTACGGTCCTGGATAAGCTGACTTATGCTGCTGATTTAGGGAGGTTAGAGGGCTTTCAGAATCGTTTTTCTTTAAAAAAGGCAGCCCTTGAGAACAGTGTTTCTGTTAAAGACGCATTTAGGGATGCTCAGCCAGATATTGTGATTCATGCAGCTGCAGAAAGTCATGTGGATCGGTCGATTGATGGTCCGGGTGACTTCATACAAAGTAACGTGATTGGCACATTTAACCTGTTACAAGCAGCGTTGAATTTTTGGAACGAACAGGGTAAATCGAATCAATTTCGCCTGCTGCATATTTCTACTGATGAAGTCTACGGATCGTTGGGGGAAAGCGGTTTTTTTAGTGAAACCAGTTCTTATGATCCACGATCGCCCTATTCAGCTTCCAAAGCAGCCTCGGATCATCTTGCAAAAGCTTGGTGGCATACTTATGGATTGCCAACGATTACGACAAATTGCGGTAACAATTACGGGCCATGGCAATTTCCAGAGAAATTAATTCCTCTAATGGTTGCTAATGCCATTGATAATAAGTCGCTGCCTCTCTATGGAGATGGAAGTCAGATTCGAGAATGGATACATGTTACTGACCACGTTGAAGCTTTACTTTTAGCAGTGGAAAAGGGTGATATTGGTGACACCTATTTAATCGGGTCTGGAGAAGAGCAAACAAATCGATCTGTGGTTGAGGGTATTTGTGATCGTATGGATCAGACTTATTTAGAACGGGCGCCGTTTTCTGGCTTAATCAAAAGCGTTGAAGATCGTCCGGGGCATGATCAGCGTTATGCCCTTGATGCTTCTAAATTCAAGGCAAGAACAGGATGGTTCCCAAAGATAACTTTCGATAAAGGGCTGGCAGATACCGTTGATTGGTATATTGAAAACCAACCCTGGTGGCGTCAAATCCAAGCTGAAACATATAATCAGGAAAGATTGGGTGTTATTTTTAAATGAAGCGGGTAATGCCTACTAGATATATCTACTCACTACCCGCTTGATAAATGGTCTTTGTTTATGTTCAGGAGGGATGATGTTTAAGCTGCTTCGGGATCTGACAATGATTGCTCGGATAAAACTCTGCACAACATGCTTAGGGCATCTTGATGCTTTTCATTTCTGATATTGGTGAAGTTTCTGGCAAGATCTAGGCACATGCGTTGACGTTCGTTGACGGCATCGTGATTGTTATCCAGTCCTTCGTAAAAAAAGCTTACTTCAACACCTAAAACCTGTGATATCTCAAACAGGCGGCCCGCAGAGACCCGATTTATACCGCGCTCATATTTATGGGCTTGCTGATAGGTAACACCGATTAAATCAGCCAGCTGTTGCTGTGTCAGGCCCAGCATGGTTCTACGTTCACGTATTTTCTGTCCTACATGGTTTTCAATACGGTGTGTAGTCGTTGGATTTTTTTTTACGCTAGTCACTAAATTTACTCACTTAAAACCAATGCTTACATAGCAGGCGTTTACATTATTTTAGTGTGAAATAGACCTTTTGATAACGGATTTCAATAGATGTTGTAGAAAATAATTGAAAAATAATTTTTTATACTTTCCATGAATGTGTATTAACTTTTTGTTAACCAATATTGGTAAGTTAATTTGTTTTTAGTGTTAAGTATATTGTGCTTTGTTGTCTTTGCTTATTTTGTAAACCGCTTTGCGTAATTTATTTACTTTCTGTGTATTGTATTTGGTTTTCTAAGGTTTTGTTCTCAAAGAAAAAATAAGTTCCTTGCAACTGAGTTTCAAAAAGCCAATATACAAAAACAATCATTTGTTTTTTTGCGATTAATTCTGAGTCAGATTCAGCATTCGTTAATGACTTAATCGCTATTATTTAATGAAATTTAACGTGAATATCAGTGTTTCGTACGGGTATTTATAGTTGTCCATCTTCAGGTAGGAGTAGACAGACCGTGCTCCGGTCCGCTCGTGATAATAACATAGATCTTTCTCTTCTGGATCAGATGACCACCGCATTGGAGTCATCTGGCGATGTCATGTACGAATGGGATTTGGCAACAGATAGCCTTATGTGGTTGGGCAGGGCAGCTTCCTTGTTTGGCCTGGAGGCTAATTTGATTCCGGCAACGGGCGAAACCTACCACAACCGTATCAATCCAGAAGATCTTCCCGCCAGGATGCGGAACCTAACGGATCATTTTGCCGGCGAGGCCTATTACGATTGTGAATATCGTATTCGTGATGGAGCGGGTAATTTTCAATGGGTACATGATCGTGGTGCTGTTGATGTTTCTACCACAGGCGCGCCAACGCGGTTAACTGGCGTCTTGCGACCTGTTACAGTCAAAAAACAGGCTGAAGCCCGGCTTGAATATTTGGCCAGTTATGACGAGCTTTCCGGGCATTTTAATAAATTAAGATTACGGGAATCTCTGGATTTCTCTCTCGAACAGGCTATTAGATATAGTAATGTCGGCGCGTTTTTGGCTGTTGGTGTAGATCATCTTGGTATGATTAATACGGCTTATGGTTTTGAAGCCGGGGATGCAGTCTTGGTTGAAGTTGGTGAGCGACTGGATAAGAGTATTCGTGGTGCAGATATTGTCGGTCGTCTCGGTGGAGATCGATTCGGTGTTATTATGAGTGTGGCTTCTCATGACGAAGCTGATGCGATTGCAGACCGGATTTTGCAGACCGTTCGCGAAACTCCTTTTGAAATTAACGATGAACGTATTTATGTGACTGTATCTGTTGGCTTCGTTGATTTTCCCGAGCAGACCAAAACAAGCTTTGATGCTTTTGCCAAGGCAGAGAGTGCTTTGCTGGATGCGAAGTCTAACGGACGTGATTGTGTTAAGCCGTACAAGTTGACGACGGAACAGTGTGAGAACTATCGAACCAGTATGATTATTGGTGAGGAAGTGAAGCTTGCGCTGAAAGAAGATCGTATTGCTTTGGCCTATCAACCGATAGTGGATTCTGAAAGTCACGAACTCGTTTTGGTCGAAGCTCTTTTGCGTATGTTTGATCGCGACGGCAAGATTGTTCCTGCGGGCAAGTTCATTCCTGTGGTCGAACAGCTAGGTATGATGCGGGTCATTGATCGAAGAGTTCTCGAGTTGGCCTTGGAAGATCTCGTCCGGTATCCGAACATTACGATGTCTCTGAACATATCGGGTTTGACGGCGTCGGATCGTAGTTGGCTTAGAGCATTATCATCGCGTGTCAAGTCTCGACCTGATATCGCCAAGCGCCTGATCGTTGAAATTACTGAAACGGCGGCGCTCCATGATTTGGAAGAATCAGCGCGCTTTGTTTCTGCTGTACGTCAATTGGGCTGTAAAGTTGCGATAGATGATTTCGGTGCGGGCTATACGACATTCAGGCATTTGAAAACGCTGACCGTTGATATTATTAAAATTGATGGCTCTTTTATCGCTGGTATTCTTGATAATGAAGAAAACCAGATTTTTGTACGAAACCTACTTGGTTTGGCGAAAGCATTGAACCATACAACAATTGCCGAATTCGTAGAGACTGCCGAAGAAGCTGTTTTTCTTTCTCGTGAAGGGGTTGACCTGCTTCAGGGATTTTATTTTGGGAAACCGGAGATTAAGCCTGATTGGCTTGTCGAAAATGCAACTACGAAGAAATCGATCATTTTTCCAAACTAATATTAATACCCAAGCTAACAACAAAATCTGAACGAATAACAAGCCAGGTTTTGGTGAGAGTAAAAGGGGCCCGATATTATTCGGACCCCTTCTTAAGTCTGATCGATGGATGTCTTTTTTGCTGAGCTGGCCTTAATCCTATCTGCTATTTCTTTTTACTTAGAGCATCAAGTTGCTTTTGTAGTTGTTCAACTTGAGTTTTTAGATCGTCAAACCCGCCGTTGTCTGCCTGAGGTGCAGTTTGAGGTGCAGTCTGTTTTTTGGTTGGTTCTTCGTCCCTTGGAGGGGGCGAAGCATTGGCATTTTGGAAAGGAGATAGCATCTGCATGGCATTCTCAAAAAGAGCCATGTTTTGCTTGTTCATCTCATCCAGATTGCCAAAAGGAAAAATACCGCCAAAGGTTTCTTGCATAGACTGGCGCATTTTATCCTGATTTTCAGAGAAGCCTTCCATCATGTGTTCCAGATATTTGGGAACAACCCATTGCATGGAATCGCCATAAAGGCTGATCAACTGGCGTAAGAAGGAAATCGGTAGTAGATTTTGCCCTTTGGCCTCTTCTTCGACAATGATCTGGGTTAAGACTGATCGTGTGATGTCGTTTCCTGATTTTGCATCATAGACAACAAAGTCGACATCATCTTTGACCATCTGACATAAGTGGTCGAGGGTGACGTAACTACTGGTTGCCGTATTATACAAACGTCTGTTCGCATATTTTTTTATGACGATTGCGTCGTCGGTATTCCCTGATTTTGAGGTCGCCAAGATCCTCGCCTCCAATGCTTATTATATACGCCAGTTTCTAGTGCTGGCTCATTGCTGTTTGTGCACTGCTTATTAAATATTGCTGCGCTGCGATGCTCTCTGTCAATGAATAGGGCGTAAAAGCCTTAAAAAAAGAGAATTTTTTGTCTGTTTTTCTCATTGCTTGTGCGAATATAGCTTTTAGCCAACGCAATACGAATGCTTATATTATGTGAGAGAGGGCTTCTTGGACAGAGAAAAAGACATTGATCTACTTGCTGATGAGTATCTTGATCTATGGATTACCCATCTTTCCAGTTTACAGCTTACGCCATGGCATCTGATGGCTGATTTGTCGGTTGATATAGATCCGGCCATAATTGATCTGTACAGACAATGGGAAGCTTTCTACCATAATACTTATCGTCCAGATGCGCCGGAGGGGCCTTCCCCTTTCCAAATGATGTTGAACCAAGGTTTTGGGCAAGAAAAAGGGACTGAAACTGGTGGGAGCCAATCGCAAGAAAAGTCCGATTCCGTTGCCAATGCACATGATGTCTGCCCTGATGACATTGCAGAGCTCAAAACTCGGCTTGGGGATCTTACAAGACAAATTGCCAAGCTCGAAGCTGGTTCCAAAAATTCCGGAAACGATGAAGGCACAGATCGCGAGTAAGATTGCTGGATCAGATCCGTTGGAATTCCCACAGGCGATAGATCGTGCCATTGCGCGCCGATTTTCTTTCTATCAAGAGGGAATCAAGAAATATCAGAATGCAAATTTCGTAAACTCGCGAAACGAAATGCCTGTTGTCTGGTCCCAAGGTTCTGCGTCGCTTTTGGATTACTCTGAAGCTAGGGGAGGGTATCCTCTCTTTATCATCCCTTCTTTGGTCAATCGCTACTACATTCTTGACTTAATGCAGGAAAAAAGTTTCCTCAGGTGGTTAGCCGGAGAAGGCTGGGCGCCTTACGTTATGGACTGGGGGCAGCCTGATTTAGCAGAGCGTGATTTTGGGCTTGAAGATTATATTGTTCAGTATCTACAGCCTGCTTTGGACAATATTGTAGAACAATGCGGTCAAAAGCCAAACGTCGTTGGTTATTGCATGGGGGGAACCTTAGCGACGGCTTTGACTGTATTAAGTCAGCCAAAGATCCGTTCCTTGGTTTTGATTGCCAGTCCCTGGGATTTCCACGAGGACGAGGACGAAAGAGCGATGCAACAGGGGAAATGGCTTCAATGTCTTATGCCCTTGGTTCAGTCGATTGGGCACCTGCCGAGTGAAATACTACAAGGTTTGTTTGCCTCGTTAGATCCGACACTGTCTTTGCGAAAGTTTTCTCGCTTCAGATCACTTGATGAAAACACAGAACAAGCAAAAACTTTTGTATATCTGGAAGATTGGTTGAACGATGGTGTGCCTCTTACGCACAGGGTTGCCAAAGAATGCCTGCTGGAATGGTACGGAGAAAACCTGACTAAAAAAGGTCTCTGGTCTATTGCAGGTGAAGCGATTACCTTAGACAGAGTGCAATTGCCAACACTATCTGTTGTGTCTGATAATGATCGTATTGTCCCAAAAGCTTCGTCTCTTGCTGCGGCAGAATTAATCGCGAACAGTACCGTTGTTCGCATCTCTTTAGGGCACATTGGCATGATGGTTAGTCGCGGTGCACAATCAAAATCATGGATTCTAGTGTCAGATTGGATGAAACAAATAATAGCATAAAAATGCAATATAATTTCAATAATTATGTGAAAAAATAAATTTATATGTCATAATGACGTAATATTCTCTTGATTTTTCATAGCTAGCTTCGTTATGGTTTGTGTAATAATTTTGCAGTGCAGCATGCGCTGGTAGTGAATAGGGTAGTGCGAGCTGGTCGCTCTAACAAAACGGGCCTCTGGTTTTTTGATCATATTGTTTGAGATACAGTTTTCTGAAAGGTATCTGTAATGTCTGGTGTTGTTATTGTTGGGGCCGCGAGAACCCCGGTTGGCGCTTTCGGGGGGGGGCTTTCGACGGTTCCGGCTGCGGAGCTTGGAACGGTTGCTATTCGCGAAGCTCTGGCGCGGGCAGGTGTTTCACCTGAAGATGTTGACGAAGTTATATTGGGGCAGATTCTTACTGCCGGAGATGGACAAAACCCTGCACGTCAAGCTGCTTTAGGCGCAGGTATTCCAAACGAAAAGACTGCCTATCTCATTAACCAGATTTGTGGGTCGGGTTTGCGGACTGTGGCTTTGGGATATCAATCCATTGCTTTGGGTGATGCAGAGGTTGTTGTTGCTGGTGGTCAGGAGAATATGAGTTTGGCCCCGCATGTTTCCCACATGCGCACGGGGACCAAAATGGGTGATGTCAAACTTGTTGATACTATGATCAAGGACGGATTGTGGTGTGCAATGAATGATTATCATATGGGAAAAACAGCAGAAAATATTGCCACGAAGTTTAATATATCCCGCGAAGATCAGGATGCTTTTGCTGCAGGGTCTCAGCAAAAAGCGGCGATTGCTCAGGAAGCTGGGTATTTCAAAGATGAGATTGTTCCCGTTACAGTGAAAACGCGTCGTAGCGAAGTTGTTGTGGCGGCTGACGAGCATCCAAAACCGGACACAACGGCAGAAGGTTTGGCCAAACTAAGAGCTGCTTTTGATCGTGAAGGTACGGTCACCGCTGGTAATGCATCTGGTATCAATGATGGTGCGGCGGCGGTTGTGATGATGTCGGAAAGCAAGGCGCAAGCTGATGGCATTAAACCGCTGGCAAAAATTGTGTCTTGGGCGACGGCTGGCGTGGACCCCGCCATTATGGGGACTGGCCCTATCCCGGCCAGCCGCAAGGCACTAGAAAAAGCCGGGTGGTCGATTGATGATGTAGAGTTGGTTGAAGCCAACGAAGCGTTTGCTGCACAAGCTATTGCCGTTAACCGGGAGCTTGGCTGGAATGAAGATATTGTGAATGTAAACGGTGGCGCAATTGCCTTGGGGCATCCAATTGGAGCTTCTGGTGCACGTGTGCTGGTGACGTTGCTTCATGAAATGCAGCGACGTGATGTGAAAAAAGGGCTTGCAACCCTTTGTATCGGCGGCGGACAGGGAATTGCTCTTTGTGTCGAGCGCGATTAAGGAAATCAGGGAGACTGTTGATGAAGCAAAAACAAAAATATCATCGGCAGCAACTCTTTGTGGATGGGCTGCCTTTGTTTTTGGGGCGGCCTTTTTTGTAGATGCCTCTCGATTTTATCAAAAAATCCTGGGTTAAGTTACAGAAAGTTAGGGCTATGCCCTGAGACAGCAAATAACGAAGGGAAATAAAATGTCTCGTGTTGCTCTTGTGACCGGAGGTACCAGAGGAATTGGTGCGGCCATTTCGATTGCCTTGAAAAAGGCTGGGTACAGTGTTGCAGCCAGTTATGCTGGAAATGACGAAGCTGCGCAAAAGTTCCGGGATGACAATAAAATCGCGGTTTTTAAATGGGATGTTGGCGATTTTGATGCCTGTCAGGAAGGCATTGTCCAAGTAGAGAAAGAATTGGGTGCAATAGACGTTCTTGTGAACAATGCGGGTATTACACGGGATACAACGTTGCATAAAATGGATCAGGCCAAGTGGCAGGCCGTGATCGACACCAATCTCAATTCCCTGTTCAATATGACGCGGGGCGTTATTGATGGCATGCGTGAGCGCAAGTACGGGCGAGTGATCAGTATTTCATCGATCAATGGCCAAAAGGGACAGTTTGGTCAGGCAAACTATGCGGCGGCGAAAGCCGGTGTCATCGGATTTACCAAGTCTGTTGCGCAAGAGAATGCAAGTAAGGGCATCACAGCAAATGTTGTGGCACCGGGATATATCGGAACAGAAATGGTGCGGGCTGTTCCCGAGGAAATTCTCAATAGCAAGATTATCTCTCAAATACCTGTTGGGCGTTTGGGCGAGCCAGAAGAAGTGGCTGATTGTGTCGTCTTTCTGGCTTCTGAAAAATCCGGCTTTGTGACAGGTTCGACCCTTAGCGTGAATGGTGGCCAATATATGGATTAAAACTCCATAGATTAAGCGGGGGTGGGCTTAAGTGAAACAGTGCCCTTGTCGTGTGATTAATAACCCGTTGTTTCAGCCCTCTACTGAGACAACGGGTTTCTTTTATCAGTCTTGTTTCCGCCATAAATCACTAGTAAATCATTGGAATACAAAAATCTTAGGGTAAGTGAGAAGAAGCTGATGACGATTTTTCCAGAGCTGGTTATTTTTGATTGTGATGGTGTTCTTGTCGATAGTGAGTCATTGGCAGCAAGGGTCGTTTCCCAGGCGCTTGCGGATTACTCTGTTACCTTAAGTCCGAAAGAAGTCGCCAATCAATTTGCAGGCTATACGGATGAGGCTATCAGGGATCATTTCAACAAGATTTCTGATACGAAGTTGCCGGAAGACTTTGCGCAAATTGTTGAACGTGCCACGATTGATCAGATGGCGGGTGAACTTAAAACGCTTCCCTTTATCAAAGAGGCGCTTTCAACTCTCGACTATCCTTTTTGCGTAGCTTCAAACAGCCGAACTGATCGATTGGATAGTGCGCTGGATGAAACGGGTCTCGGGATGTTTTTTCCGCAAGAGAGGCGCTTTAGTTCATCTATGGTCAAACACCCAAAGCCTGCGCCGGATTTGCATCTGATGGCTTGTGAAATGATGAAAGCAAAACCTGAACAGGCTCTGATTATTGAAGATACAGTGACAGGTGTAACCGCGGCCAAAAATGCAGGAATAGCTGTTCTTGGTTTTGTTGGTGCGGGTCATATTTCGGATAAAGAGGGGCAGGGGCGAAAGTTGATAGAAGCTGGTGCTTATGCCGTTTTTGACGATATGCGCCAGCTTTTAATGATGTTAAAGGACTATGCCGGGGCGTAAACACATGCTTTTGGTTTGATAGGGAGAGCACTATTTTCCCGGTGTCCAATCTGGGGGAGCCAGCTCGAACCCATCAAATTCAAAAGCGGGCGCGACAGTGCATCCAACAAGAACCCACCCCCGCTCTGCACTGGCGGCCTGCCAATGGTCTTTGGGAATGATGTGTTGTGGCGTTTGCCCTGCAATAACGTCCGGCCCTAATGTAACGATGGTCTCTGCTTTATCATCATGAGATTTCAGGGTAAGTGGGCTACCTGCATACCAATGCCACATCTCTACCGCATCTACTTTGTGCCAGTGCGAACTTTGGCCCTTTTCCAGTAAAAAGAAAATTGCCGTTTGATCTCCTCTGCCGCCATCAGAAGGTTGGTGGCGATAGGTTTCTTTGTACCAGCCCCCTTCCGGATGAGGCTGAAGATCTAGATACTTGATTATCTCTTGTGCTGAATAGCTGTTCATATTTTATGAGCCTGCTGGCGGGGATGTTTTAACAAAGGAAGCTCGTTCTGAAACGCCTTTGAACCAACGGCTAAGACCAGGGCGACCTGTACGCCAGTCTTCATCTGCATATCTGAAATCCAGATAAGCCAGAGCACAAGCGAGACTGATTTCTGCGAGACCAAAACCTTCCCCGAGAGCTTTGTCTATAACTGCTTGCTCAAACACATCCAATGTTGTGTCGATTTTGAATTTTTGTGCTTCATGTACAGATTCAAGTTGATGTTCACTTGGGCGTTGACGGCGTTCCATTGTTCTCAAAAGGCTGGCATCCATAATGCCATTTGCAAGAGCATGAAAATTCAGAGCTTTCCAGCGGGCATCGCCTGATGGGGGAACAAGCGCAGGAGATTGGTTCAGACTCTCCAGATATTCACAGATCAGCGGTGAATCACATAGAACAGTTCCTTCACGTGTTTCAAGTGCGGGAACTTTCCCCAACGGATTTTTCTGCCAAATCTCAGAATCCTTTGTGAAGGTTCCCATGGGAACGAGATGAAGCTCACTATCCAGTCCTTTTTCCATGGCAAGCATGAGTACTTTACGGACATAGGGAGAGGTGGGCGAAAAACATAAATACATTGATGGCTCCGATATTAGGATACGGGTAAAGGATCGTTTGGCTTTTAAGAGGACGTTAAAAGTTGTCTTTGCGTTTCCGGATTTCCTTGAACACATCTGCATCTGTTGCGGAGAGCATGCTCAGGTTTTTTCTAATTCCGATATCGTTGGGTCTCAGGAAAGGGTTGGTTTTTAGTTCTTCACCTAACAGGCTTGGTACTGTCGGTTCGTTATTTTTCCGCAGGCTTTTGATTTTTTCAACTCTGTTTTTCAAATCTGAATTATCGGGATCAATTGTCAGCGAAAATTCGGCATTTGAAAGAGTATATTCATGTGCCGAATAGATGCACGTTTTTTCAGGAAGAGGTAGATATTGTTGCAGAGATTGCCACATCATTTCCGGCGTGCCCTCGAAAAGACGCCCGCATCCCAATGAAAACAGACTATCTCCGGGAAATAGAATATTATCTTCCTCGAACCAATAGGCGATGTGTCCCAATGTATGACCGGGTACATAAAATACTTTTGCTGTTCTCGATCCAAACTGGATGTTATCTCCGCCGTCGACCAGCGCATCCATACCCTCAATGCGGTGTTGATCCCTTTTGGGACCTGTTACCTTTGCATTGGTTTTCTGCTTTATGTCAGCCAAGCCATCAATGTGGTCATAATGATGGTGTGTCAGAATTATATCTGTAATCTGCCAGCCGAATTCATCTGCTTTATCCAGAATTGGGTCCGAAACACCGGGATCAATGACGGCAACCGCGCCTGTTTCAGTGTCTTTGATCAAATAGCTGTAATTATCACTGAGTATGGGGATTTGTCTGACATCAAGCATTGTATATTTGTCCCAATTGAACGCTTGCGATAGTTCGCAAGCGAGAAGTGTTTTTGGCTTTTCATTTGTTAAGGTGATCTTAGCGCCCTATGTTTTAAAGATCGACCATCGTTTTTATTTTTGGTTATGATCTCTGTCGCTGGTTTTTGGCGACAGAAAACATTAAGTGAGAAGCAGGGAAAATAATGTGGACTGACGTTGTTGATCTTCAGGGATTTTACGGCACCCGATTGGGGGAGACCGCCGCACACGTCATCCGTGGAAATATTCGTGATCATTGGAAAAATCTGAAAGGTAAGTCAGTTCTGGGGCTTGGCTATACCACGCCCTATCTCACACAATTCGAAGATGAAGCTGACCGAGTGTTGGCCTTTATGCCTGCGTCGCAAGGTGTCTGTCACTGGCCCCGTGGCGGACCAGGCAAGACGTCCTTGGTGGATGAAACAAAACTTCCTCTGCCAGATTATTCTATTGACCGGGTCTTGCTGGTCCACGGCCTGGAAAGCAGTGAATACCTGCGGGATATGCTGAGGGAAATATGGCGTGTTCTGACAGGCGACGGCCGATTGTTAATTGTTGCTCCGAATAGACGAGGTATTTGGGCACGTGTGGATAAAACGCCCTTTGGCTGGGGGCATCCCTTTAGCCGGTCACAAATTTCACAGCTTTTGAACGATACGCTATTCGTACCGATGCGTACCAACCGCTCGCTTTATGTGCCGCCAAGTCAGCGTCTAACATTTCTTCAATCGGCACCAGCTTGGGAGAGAATGGGTAAAAGGTTCTTCCCAACCTTTGCAGGTGTTTTGACTGTTGAGGCTGGCAAGCAGTTATATGTTCCGGGAACACCGAAAAAAGTTCAAAGTATTCGCCGCCCGAGCCTGGTGAGTGCTCCTCAGGCTTTTCAAAATACATCAAATGCTGACCGTGTATCAAAGTCGCAGCAAGATTCGTGATCTCAAATTTTACCTTTAGCCTGAAGTTGGCAGCTGGAAACTCGGTTTAGAACAAGGCGTGTCTCTGTTACGCTTCTTTGTTAGGGACCTTTGGTGATAATCAGACGTGAAACAGTGCTAAATTCCTGAATCTTTCCTTTTACTTTTTGACTTCGCTATGTCTATCTCTTCTCTGGAATAGAGAATCACAGGCCTTTAAAAATTATGTCTGAAAAAGATAAACTTTCTTCTTTACGAAGCCAGATTGACGATATTGATAACCAACTTCATGATCTTCTTATGAGACGGGCAGAGGTTGTCCAGTCTGTCGTTCAGGAAAAAGGAAAATCTTCTACAAGTCTTAATGCGGGAAGAGAAGCGGAAGTTTTACGCTGTCTTGTCAAACGGCATGACGGTATTCTTCCCAAATCCGCGATTGTCCGCCTTTGGCGAGAAATTTTTGCAAGTACATTACAGTTGGAAAGCAGATTTTCAGTTTCTGTGCATGTCCCCGAAGCCGATAATACTTACTACGATCTGGCACGGGAACATTTTGGCATGGAAACGCCGATTTCCAGTCGACAGACCGTAATGAGTGTTCTTCGGGAAGTCACAGATGGTGATGCAACGGCGGGCGTTCTTCCTTTGCCGCAGGCCGGCGAAGGTAATCCCTGGTGGCTTTCTCTTGCTCAGGGTGAAGCTGCAACGAACGCCAGAATTATTGCACGCTTACCGTTTTATCAGATGTCTAGTACGGATGGACCAGAGGCCGTTATCGTTGGATTGGGCGCGCAGGAAAGAACAGATCATGATCGCAGTTATATCGTGGTCGAATCTGCTGAACCTTTGTCCCGTTCGACCTTGACGAGTTTGTTGGAAAAATCTGACTTGAAACCAATTAACATTCAGATTCATACGCCTGATCCATCAGTTTGTTTGCAACTGATCGAGGTGGATGACTATGTGGCCCCGGGCGATGAGCGCCTGGCCAAACTAGCCGAATTGTCTGATCAGAGGATTACACATGCCTGGACAATCGGTGGTTATGCCGTTCCGTTAATGGGCGCATAATTTCGTCGGTACGTTGCCGATAACTATTCAGTAAAATAAGAGAGTTTTTACAATGGCTTTAAAACCGCAACCCGGAATTATGGATGTATCCCCATATGTTGGTGGAGAATCTAAAGTTGAAGGTGTCGATCGGATTTGCCGCTTGGCTTCGAATGAAAACCCACTTGGTGCTTCAGACACGGCTAAGAAAGCTTATCTAGCGATTGCAGAAGACCTTCATCGATATCCGGACGGCGGCTCTTATTTACTGAGAACAGGGATTGCAGAAGCAGAAGATCTGGACGCAGACAGAATTGTGTGCGGGGCCGGTTCTGATGAATTGTTAGGTCTTTTGATTAACGCATATGTCGGTGTTGATGATGAAGTCGTTTATAATGAACACGGCTTTTTAATGTATCCTATTGGGACCAAGATTGCCGGTGGTGTTCCTGTCAAAGCCGGGGAAAAAGATCTGCGTATTGATGTTGATGCCATGCTGGCAGCTGTGACGGATAAAACGCGCATTATGTTCTTGGCAAACCCGAACAATCCAACCGGAAGCTATGTTACGGAAACAGAACTGCGCAAGCTGCGTGCTGAATTACGGGATGATGTGCTTCTGGTTATCGATGCAGCCTATTGTGAATATGTCGATAACGCGGATTACATTAGTGGTGCGATCTTGGTTGAAGAGAATGACAATGTTGTCATGACACGCACCTTCTCTAAGATCCACGGTCTTGCGTCGCTTCGCTTGGGATGGGCCTACTGTTCCACAGAAGTTGCTGATGTTCTTAACCGTGTTCGCGGACCGTTTAATGTCAGCTTGGCGGCACAGTCCGCTGGTGTTGCCGCGATCAAGGACAAAGAACACATTGCCCGATCAAAAGAGCTTAATAGTCGTCTGCTTAACTGGTTCCGCCAACAGGTGTCTGAACTTGGTTTGGTGACGCATGATTCTGTTGGCAACTTTGTTCTTGTGAACTTTGGTTCTGGCGAACGTGCCGCAGCTGCTCTGACATTCCTGAAAAATAAAGGCGTTCTGGTGCGTGGTATGTCGGCCTATGGATTGGCAGAACATATACGTATTTCAATCGGAACCGAAGATGAGATGAGGGTGGTGGTCGATAGTCTCACCGCATTTATCAATGACTGAAAAAAAAGAACCACTGTTTAATAAAATCGCGCTGGTCGGGATTGGGCTGATTGGCTCGTCCCTAGCCCGCGCAACTCGCAAGAATGGCTTGGCGAAAGAAATTACCGCCTGTGCTCGTAGCCAAAGTACACGAGACACAGCCATGCGGTTAGGTTTGGTCGATGCCGTTTATGAAACACCTGCTGAAGCTGTGGTTGATGCTGATCTGGTTATCCTTTGTACGCCGGTTAGTACCTATGATGATTTGGCCTGTGCTATGGCTCCGGCCTTGAAAGAAGGGGCAATCGTCACGGATGTTGGTTCGGTCAAAGAGTCTGTTATTCGTGACGTGGGACCGCATTTACCTGATGGTGTGCATTTTGTTCCGGGGCATCCGATTGCAGGTACAGAGCATTCAGGCCCCGAGGCCGGATTTGCAGAATTGTTTGAAGGTCGCTGGTGTATTTTAACGCCTGTTCCCGGAACCAATAGCAAGGCGCTTGATCGTATTACTGATTACTGGGCTGCTATGGGCAGCATGGTAGAGACAATGACGGCTCATCATCATGATAAGGTTTTGGCCATTACGTCTCATTTACCACACTTGATCGCATACACAATCGTGGGGACGGCAACGGATCTAGAGGAAACTCAACAGGCTGATGTTGTGAAGTTTTCAGCGGGTGGTTTTCGCGACTTTACGCGTATTGCCGCCTCTGATCCCATTATGTGGCGTGATGTGTTTTTGAATAATCGCGAAGCCGTTCTGGAAATGCTGCAAAGATTTTCCGAGGACCTATCCGTGTTGCAGAGAGCTGTGAGATGGGGCGAAGGGGACGTCCTGGAAGATCGCTTTCGGAAAACCCGTGATATACGCCGTGGCATTGTTGATGCTCATCAGGCGGGTACGTTTGATGCTCGAGAGCCTGATAGTCCTCAGGATTGATTGTAATAAAAGAGCTCACTTCTTTTGAAGTGAGCTCTTTTATTAAGAGTTATCTATTGGGAGACAGGCGGTAGGCGAAGTAATGTAACGGGGCCAATTGATAGCCAGCCATCTTTCATAATAAGCGGAACTGCTATTTCATGGCGCCCGCGTTCATTTGTTTTTCCTAAAGCGGCTAATGATAGCTTTATGCCAAAGCTTTGGCCTTTGTTTATAATGCCAGTTTTTTCAAGCTTTTTGACAACTGCACCAGCTCCTTCAATCCTGCTATCAAGATGCCCCGAAGGTCTGAGTTGGTTGTCCACGGTTATTTTTCCCCTGGCATCCAGCAAGAGAGGTCCCCAGCGTAAGCTCATATCATGTAGAGATAAAAATCCACCAGTATCTCGCCATATATGGAGAGCTTTTTTGAGCTTGGTTTTTGGAATTGCACCATAAAGCGTGCCATCCAGATTCAATTGGGATATCGGGCTCTCTAAAGGTGTTTTGTTCAACTCTGGATGATTAATATCCTGTGCTTTGATTAAAATATTGAATTCTTGAAGCGAATTACCGGCCGACGCTGGTTTCAGGGGGCCTAGTGTTGTGTCCAGTGTCGCCACTGTGAGTGGGTGATGACTTTTACGCGTGATAACGAGTTTATCTGCCTGAAGGCGGGCGTTGAGTAACTCACCTTCCAGGGTTAGCTGGGCAGTAGATTTTGCCCATTCACTTTCGATCGTTATGGCGGGGTGATTGTTTGGAAGGCCATCAATGATATGGTTTGCGCTGAGGTCTATGATCATGCTCAAAGGCGACCAGGGCGTTGCTTCTGCGCTGAGACGAGATGTTTGCCAATACCACCCTTCGGGGGATTTTATCCGTGCTTCTTCCAACTCTGCGCGAACCAGAAAGGGAAAACCGCTTACGGATAGAGGACTATGTGAAATCTCAAATCCTCGGGATCGTTGTTTTTCACTCCACCGATTCAGGCTTGTTTCCATCTGATTTGCTGCCCAAAACCAAAAGGCAACAGAAAAGGAAAGGCAGAGTAGGCATAAGATCAGACCAGATGTGATCAGCTTCTTTGCAATGCTTGATGACTGACGGACGCTTTTGTCAGTATCTACCATCATTTTATCTCGACCCTTGGTTCTGTGGAACTAAATCATTTTAATTGTGGGCGTCGCTTTTCGTTTTGATAAGCAATCGTTACACTCACCTTTCCCTAAGCCATAGACGATTCGGAGAAACAGAGCAATGTCGACCCCTGAATTAAGGGCCTTTTATGATTCGAAATTACCGCTCGAAGAGGGCCAGGATTTCTGGGTATTTGGTTATGGCTCCTTAATGTGGAACCCCGGTTTCCCACATATCGAGGTCCAGCCTGCTGTGTTGAATGGCTTTCATCGGCATTTTTGTATCTATTCTTTCTTTTACCGTGGAACACCAGAATGTCCGGGACTTGTTCTCGGGCTGGATGAAGGCGGTTCCTGTGTTGGAATGGCTTATAAAGTTCCTGCGGCAGAACGTGCTGTGGTGATGGATTATCTTTTTGAACGAGAAATGATTTCAGGCGTGTATCATCCTGGATGGTATGAGATCTCTCTGAAATCAGGAGAGAAGGTAATTGCGGCAACGTTTGTCGCGGACACAAAGCATGATCAATATGCAGGTCGCTTAAATAATCAACAACTGATTGCACACATTCTACAGGGTGTAGGCAGTAGTGGTAAATGTATTGAGTATCTTGAAAATACCGTCTCCCATCTCAAAGCACTGAGTATTGATGATCCCGGCCTTGAAGACCTTTTGAATAACGTGGTTGATGCGCAAAAACACATTCCCTGATATTAGAGAAGCAGTGATCTAAAGAAAAATCACGATACCTAAAACGATGGCTATAGATTTATTCCTGTTGCCTGTGCGTTTTGAATGTTTTGGGGGAGTTTTGTTTCATTTGCCTGGCTTTATTTATCGGGGATGCTTTGCATTACGTATTGGATCAGTGCATCAAAATCAGTCAGAAGCCAGAAGAGACCAATAACAATAATGCCCCCTACGGGCATTATGTACCAAGGATGGTTAAAGGGAACATTCTCACCACAGGCGTAACAGATGTCTTCGTCAATACCGATTTCTGTTGAACATTTTGGACATTTCCGTGGCTTTGCCATTTACGCCTCTTGTTTCTGTTCAGCTTCGTTCATAAGGCGATTACTGGCGTTCTCAATGGTGTCCTGCATTGTTTTCATGAACACTTTCTTGTTAAGACCCGCGGGGATAACAGGCAGGTATTCCAGTACAATGTTCCCGGGCTTTTTAACAAAAGCATCTTTGCCCCAGAATAATCCCGAATTTACAGCAGCAGGACAAACAGGAACATTCAAGCCACTGTAGAGCGCGATAATTCCGGTCTGATAGTTTGGTTCCTGATGCGGGGTTGCTCGTGTTCCCTCGGGAAAGATGATAACCGGACGGCCATTGTCCAAGGGCTCTTTTGCTTCCTTAATCATCTGGCGAAGCGCTTTGATTCCCGCCTTGCGATTAATGGCAACAACGCCGCCTTTCCATAAATACCATCCAAAAAAAGGTATCATCAGGAGTTCTCTTTTCAGAATAAAGCAGGGGTTGTCTGAGAAAGCCATTAAAGCAATGGTTTCCCATGCAGATTGATGCTTGCTGACCAGCAAAAAGCCACCTTCTTTGGGGATATTCTCTTGTCCGCGAATTTCATAGGTGGTGCCGCAGATGACCTTGAGCAACCAGAAAATTACAAGCGCCCAGTAGTGTCCTGCCTGTAACATAAATCGCTGTGGAAAAACCATGAGTATAAGGCATGGCGTGAAGAAAATGGCGCACCAGATTAAATAGCAAATATTGAACGTAAGGGATCTTAAAAAAATCATCGGGTCTTTATCCAATCAATATTGCCTGTAAATCTTCAAGCCAGATCCTGACATGAGCCATCAGAAACTTAACATATTCTGATAAAATCAAGGTCATGCTACCGGGCCAGAGCCACCAGTCTTTTTGTTTCACATGTTGCGGAAAGACAGGGTGAGGCAGAATTTTAATGTTCGGCATCGCATTTCTGAATTCCAGAAGACTTCTTGGCATATGGTAGGCGGCTGTGACAAGTCGTAATGAGCTGTAGCCCTCTTCTTCGATCCAGTTTTGGCTTTCGAGTGCATTTCCCCGCGTGTCATCGGCCTGATATCCCAGTTTGACACAACATTCCAAATTTTTGGGCGCACGCTGTGATAATCTCAGAAGTTCCTGAACTTCAACGCCTTTATAAACGCCTGATATGAAAAGTTTTTTGGCTGTACCGAGTTCTAATAAATCAAGGCCAGTGTTTATGCGGTCACTTCCCCCTGTCAGTACAACAATAACATCGGCTGCTTCTGTATCATTTGTGACTTCTTCTGGCAGGTTGGTTGCAAACCAGAAAAAACCAAGCACGCATGATAATAGGACAGCGACGGTGATGAAGGATCCGAGCTTTAAAAGAACATATCTTTTACGAATAGGTTTATTGAACAACGAAAAAGTCTTCCCTGATCATTACGGCATTAAAGCCAAACTTCTTAATACAGTTAACCTAGCGGTCATCATTGCAATTAAAGAAGCAGATAATGGCATTAATAAGAGTAAACCCCATTCACCAGAAGTGAATGTGAGTGTCGGAAGAATAGCACTATTTGCCTGTCCTAATAGAGAACTGAAGCTGGCAACTGTGATGCCCGCAAGAAGTAGTCCTGAAAGGCCGCCGACGATGCTGAGCTTCAAGGCGTGAAACTGAAAGCGTGAAGCGATGTATGAATCATGTGCACCCATATGGTGGAAAAGTTCAACAACCTGACGATGAATCGCGAGGCCCATACGAGTGACGAGAATAACCATTAAGGCTGCTGCTCCGCCAACCAAGATTACGACCAGTAGGGCAATGATTTGAATGATTTTGGTTAGGCCTAACAGATTGCCAAGCCATCGTTGATGATCATCAACACTGGCATTAGGAATATCTTGTGCCAGAATAAGCTTTATTTCATCAATTGTTTTGGCGCTGGAACTGTCTAGTTCGATTGAGATCAGGTAAGGAATAGGTAAATCATGAAGTAATATATCCTTGCCTAACCAGGGTTCCATAAGTTTGTTTAACTCGGTGTCATTTAGCTGTTCAACCCGTGAAATATTATCCAGGTTTTCGATCTTCGTAATAAAGGTTTTGAGTTGTTTTTCTAGGGTTCGACGCTTTTCTGCGGAAGGTTCGGCAGGAATTTGTATTGTTAAGCTACTTGAAAGACCCTGGTCCCAGCGATTGGCAAGTTTGTTCATTGTGATTGCGATAATCAGCGACATGGTGGCCAGATAAACCATCATGGCGATCAACCAAGGTAAAAACCTGCTGGATGCGTCTCTGTCGAGAGGCACATCGTTTTTGTTCCCAAACATTACATGTTCTCCGCTGTCGGTGTTACAGGAGAATTTTGTTGGTTCCGGATCAGTCTTACTTCGCCATTCACTATTTTAAAAACGGGGTGATTAAAACGGTTTACCAGTCCTTCATTATGGGATGCCACGACAATGGTTGTGCCGCGTTTATTCAGTTCTTCAAACAGGAAGAGTAACCGCTCAGCGATCTTATCATCCAGATTCCCTGTTGGTTCATCAGCTAAAAGCAGGCTGGGACGTGCAATAACAGCGCGTGCAATCGCAACACGTTGCTGTTGACCGCCAGATAATGTTGGCGGTTTCGCATCCAGATAATCAGCAAGGCCAACCCAGGAGAGTAATTCACTTACATTTCGTCTGACTTTATCTAGTGACTGCCCGGTAATCGTGAGCGGCAGGGCAACATTTTCCAATGCGGTCAGATGATCAAGTAGTCGAAAATCTTGAAAAATAATGCCAATGCGTCGTCTTAGCATGGTCAGTTCTTTTCGGTCTTGTTGGGATACGTCCCGTCCAAAAATACTGAGACGACCAGAAGACGGACGATGTGCCAGGTACATCAAGCGCAATAGGGATGATTTTCCTGCACCACTTGGCCCAACCATAAAGTGGAAAGAACCCGGTGCGAGAGTTAAATTGACCTGATGCAGGACATCGGGGCCAGAGCCATAACGCAAATGAACATCTTGAAAGCGGACCAAAAGTTTGAAATCCATAGTGGTGAATGACGGAGAAACAATGACATATTTTGTCCGCTAGCGTAAAGCCTTGTCCCCTGATAAATCATTGATCAGAGAACAAAAACGTCCGTTGTGTAAGGCCTTACTTGCCATCGTATTTTATGGCCCGTATAAATTAAGGCCAATTTAGTTTCTTCGCTGGTGAAAAATCGCATGATTGTTTCTTGTCCTGAATGCAGTAGCAAATTCCGAATTGCCTCTGAAGCCTTGGGTGATTCCGGGCGAAAAGTTCGATGCAGTAGCTGTCGGCATACATGGTTTCAGGAGCCAGAGCTTGAATTTACGCCGACGGATGCGGACATTCCTACTGATGAAAATGTAGCGGCATCTTCTGCGGATACACCCTCACCAATGCCACCGGAACCTTCGCCGTTGGATGATGATTTTGTTGAGCCTGGGAATGTACGCTCCAAGCGCCCGAAAGGCTTTGCGGCGGATAAAAAGAAAGAGAAGAAGAAAGGCAAAGGTGGGCTCATTGCCTGGCTATTGCTTCTTATCTTGGGTGGAGGCGCGGGTTACGCTGTTGCTGATCAATCTGTACGTATTCAAATTGTAAATACCGTCCCCGAGGCAATGAAGGTTTATGACTTTCTCGATCTCCAAGTTTATCCTGTTGGTTATGGGCTTGCGATAGAAAATCAAGAGATTGAGCGGGCCTCGCGGGATGGTCAGAAGCTTATTGTTATAACTGGTGAAATTCAGAACACGACCGATAAGAAGGTTGTTGTGCCTAAATTACTTGGTGCAATGAGAACAGAGAGTGGTGAGGCTGTATCTCGTAAGACGATTATTGCTGATGTCGCTTATCTTGATCCGGAAGAAAAAATTACGTTTTTAATTGAACTGGTGAACAGTTCCAAAGCTAAGCTGGTCAATGTGAACTTTATATCGGACGAGGATGCTTTACAAAATCCGGATTTTTCTCCTGTTGCAGAATAAATCCATTAGCTGTGGTCTTTCAACGCGTTATTTTTCAAGCATGGCGTCACTGGTAACTCCGTGATATCCTCTAATTAACGTAATGTTAACCATAAGTGTAACGTGTTAGCGGTGGGCCTGTATGTCGAAGATTTTGATAGCTGAAGATGATAATGCTGTTCGTAGTTTTGTCGCACGGGCTTTGACGCATAAAAATCACGATGTAAAAGCCGTTGGCGACGGAATGCAAGCCTTAGAGGCTCTTGGTGAAGATACATATGATTTATTGATCACTGATATTGTTATGCCGGGATTGGATGGTATCGGGTTGGCTCTCAAGGTCGCAAAAGATGCACCTGATATGCCCGTGTTACTTATGACCGGTTATTCGGCAGAAAAACAACGGGCGCATAATCTGGAAGAATTGATTTTTAAAGTTGTGACAAAACCCTTTAGCCTTCAGGAAATTTGCGACGCAGCAGAAGAAGCCTTAGGTGTAAAAGAAAGTTAGACCTGAACGATTCTGTTTCCTGCGAGATACCTCTAAAAGCGCTCCAGCAGTTTCTGTATATAGGTTCTTTCTTCTTGAGAGCGTTGACGGTCATTGCGCCTGTTTCTTAGTTCTTCCAAGATAGACCTACTTCTCATAACATCGGTTTCGTTTGGTAGGGGAACGCCTTGCTTGGCGATGCTTCCTCCTTTGTTTCCGATGTTTCTTCCAAATGGATCTCGGCCAGATCCATCTTTACCTCTGACCCAGCCGCTCCCCCGCTCAGGAGCCTGGCTGAGCATTTTTAAATATTTTGCAGCTGCTTGCTCAGTACCATTTTGCAGTTTTCGCAAGCTTCTAGTCTGTGCGCGAACAGCTTGTTCATTCTCTTTTCCTTCACCATCCTGACCTTGAAGGGCGTCACGGGCAATCCCCATAGATTGCTCGGCCTGATCAAAATCTTCGGGTAAATTACCAAGCAGTTCCTGAATATTTTCCATCATCTGTTCAAGCTCTTGCCGAATACGTTCCTGGCTTTTGGCATCACGATAGCGTTCATTTTTTTGTTCTCTGGCCTGCTCGCCGGGACGACCATCGCCTGGCATGGTCTGAGGTGAGGGTTTAGATCCATTTCCGTCTTGCTGCTTCTGAGCTTCTTGTTGCCGTTTGTAGCTATTTTCCAGAAGTTCTTCCTGTCTCTTTGTGAGTTCTTGAAGTTTTTCGAATGTTTCCCGACCTACATCGTTAGCATTGTTGCCAGGTTGCTGCCCCTGCTGGAACGCAAGGTTTTCAAGCATATTCTGAAGCTGGGATAACATCTCCATTGCTTCTTCCATTGAACCGTTTTCAGCAAGCATGCGAGCTTGCTCAATCATGTTCTGGAGATCTTTACTTTCAATTGTTTGGGCATTGTCGGATGCTTGTGCCGGAGCCTTTTTGTCAGCGTTGTTTAAGAAATCTTCCAGCATGTTTGTCAAAAGTTGATCCACAGCCTGTTGTAATTGATCCATAAGGCGAGAGATTTCATCTTGATCTGCATTTGAACTCAGGGCATCTCGTAGCTGCTGCTGAATGTTTCTTAGTTCTCTTTGTGCGGTACTGATGCGACCATCTTCAAGATGCAATGCTGTTTTCCAAAGGATACTTTGACTTTCTTTGACTGCCGGTGGCGTGTGATTAAAAAGCAGATGTTTCCCCGCAATACTCATTGTTAAGGCCACAAGGCTATCGTGATTGTAGGTTTCCGGTTTTTTCACCAGCAATCCCAGTGTTGCGATAACATCTAGTTTGCTTCCTGGAGTGTTCAGATCTTTGCGGAGCTGTACAAGCTGTTGGGCTAGGGGGTGTGTAAAATCACGTTCAGGTATTATAATTTTTATAGCGTCAGTTTGGCTTTGTTGCTCGATAAGATCTTGTACAGAAAGTTGAAACCAGACTTCTTCCCCAGCAAGAATATTGTCTGTGAGGTCAAGATAATGTTGCCCCTTGTATTCAGTCACTTTACTTGCAGGCAGGGGAAGCTTTATTTGTGTTTTTTCGGCTTCCGACGTGTCGCCCATGGGCCAAAGTTCAATGGTGAGCAGATTGGTGCCGTAGTCATCGTGTGCCTCATAACTGATCCTAAGCAATCCCAGATCGTTACCTTGCGGTTGTTCGGTGAGAAAGATCTTTGGCGGAGAGTCTTCGATAAGATTAATCTTGGTACTGATCAGTGATGAAAATGAACTTCCAATCTCTAATGTGCCGCTTTGTTCAATCACAAATTCGCTTTGATGGTTGAGCTTGCCCGTTTGCTCTGTTGGGAAGGTATGCGCGCCGAGTTGAATATCCGGTGGGGTTTCTTCGCCGTGGAACTGGGCGATTACTTTACTTCCTTTTGGCAGATTTATTTCTTCAGGCGGGGTAAAGCTCTGGTCATAAAAAAGAGGTGACATTCCGGTGTAATCTGGTGGGGTCAACCACAAGCTAAAGGTTGTACCTTGTTGGTTCGCCAATGAAGTTAGTTTTTTAAATTCAAAGGCAGAAGTCAGACGACTTGGCCATTGATGAAATGAAAAAGCGGCAATGAACAATCCCATGATGATTAATGACCGTAACCCATAAGGATCCAGTTTAAAAATCTGTGGTTTTGGTGATGTTAATTTGAGTGAATTGAGCGAAGCAGCCAGACGTTTTTTGTTGTTGAGCCAAAGACCTAGACCTGTCTTTGATGTTTTTATTGGCCGATCATCAAGGCTGCTTAAGGGACGATGAGAGAGTTGATTGTCTTGCTCAAGGCGTCGTAAGGTTTGGTAACGAGTTGGCATCTTTGTCGATAAAAGTGCCTTAATGCCGGCGTAGATAATTAAGATCCCTGATAAAACAAGAAAGGAAATATGCCCCCAAACCGGGATTTGGGCCGGAAAATCCAGAAGGATAAGTGTAATTACAGCGCCAAGTATTCCCCAAAAAAGCGAGGATGCCTTCCAGAAATTTTCCCAAAAGAGGATGATTTTGGTCAGGTTGGTTTTTGCCTGAATTTTCCACGGCAACCCAAGCTCGGGCCTGATCGCCTGTTTCTTTAATTGAGGTCTTCTTCGGGCGGTACTATCCATCGGTCCATATGTTCCTTTGGTAGGCTCATTTGGACATACCGCCCCTTTAAAAAGAAGGGAAAAGGTCGCTTATATTATTCTGACAACCACTGAGGCAGAATGTCCTGTTTTATCAGTGTATCATAATCAATACGCTTACGTACAATCGCATATTGATCACCTTTAACCAAAATTTCGGGAGCATTAAGTCGAGTATTGTAACTCGAAGCCATTACTGCACCATAAGCACCAGCGGATTCCATGGCGAGTAAGTCACCTGCGTCTATTTCTGGAAGAGGTCTTTGGGTGGCAAAAGTATCACCAGACTCACAAATTGGCCCAACAATATCGCATGGTGTGAGCGTGGCACTTTCATCGGGCTGTTTTAACGGTGTGATGTCGTGCCAGGCATCGTAAAGTGAAGGCCTGATCAAATCATTCATGGCTGCGTCGATGATTAAAAAACGACGATTTGTACCGTCTTTTACATAGATGGTTTCTGTTACCAGAACACCAGCGTTGCCAACCAGAAAACGTCCGGGCTCAAAGATACATTCTGCATCCAAACCTTGCATGGCTTCACTAACGGCTTGAGCATATTCGCTTAAATCCGGAGGTGTTTCATCATTGTATTGAATGCCAAGACCGCCGCCAAAGTCGATCCGTTTTAACGGTAGACCAGCAGTTTGTAACTCACTGTAGAGACTTGCCAATCTTGCAAAGGCATCTTTGAAGGGACTGGCATCTGTTAACTGTGATCCAATGTGGACAGCCAGACTTTCGACAGCAATATTAGGAAGCACCTTGGCTTGTTCTACAAAGTTCCGAACGCTTGGTATATCAATGCCAAATTTGTTTTCTGCTTTTCCAGTCGAAATTTTTGCATGGGTTTTTGCGTCGACGTCAGGATTGATTCTGAAAGCAACTGGGGCCGTAACCCCCATTTTTTGGGCGACAGCAGACAGAGCTTCTAATTCAGGTAAAGATTCAACGTTGAACTGTAAAATGCCTGCTTTCAAACCGACAGCCATTTCGGATGGTTTTTTACCGACGCCAGCAAAGACAATTTTCTTCGGGTCAACGCCAGCTTCCAATGCACGTCGAAGTTCTCCTTCAGAGACCACGTCTGCACCTGCACCTGCCTTGGCAAGGGTTTGGATAACAGACTGGTTAGAATTTGCCTTCAGTGCATAACAGATTGTGCCTTTGACGCCTGCTTTTGCAAGAGCATCAGAAAAAGAGTTGTATGCATTCACCATAGCTTGGGTGGAATAACAAAAGAAAGGTGTTCCAACTTCTTGGGCGATTTCTTCCAGTGGCAGGTCTTCGACATGAAGCTGACCATGGCGGTATTCAAAGGCACTCATAATTTTTACTGTCCGTATGTCTTTGTCTTGACCTTCGAATTTTTACGTATTTGTAAACTCTCGGGTATAGCGTTTTGTTGATCCGTAGTTTGCGTGCCTGTCGTTGAAGAGTTTGGTGTTACAGCAGGTGGATAGGGGTACTGCTGTGGATATTCCCAATCTCCGCCGGGGCGATCAAGGCTCCCGACTTTACCGCACGCGGCAAGAAGCAAACCTGCGCCAATAAGAGTTGCTGTTGCAAGAGATCTTTTATTGAAAAGGTGTTGTCCTGGTACAATCCAACTTTTTCTTATGGCCCGGCTTTGTTTCATGACAAAAATCTCTCTCTGGCGGCTTTAGCAGCGGCCTTAACATTTTCAGGGGCTGTGCCGCCAAAACTTGTTCTGCTTTGTGCAGACTGTTCAACAGTAAGAACTCTGAATATATCCTGAGAAATGCGGGCTTCTACAGTTTGCATTTCTTCTAAGCTCAAATCACTTATATCACAGCCTTTGTCTTCGGCTAACTTTACAATTGTACCTGTAACATGATGGGCATCTCGGAAAGGAAGATTAAGCTCCTTGACCAACCAGTCAGCGAGGTCTGTTGCCGTCAAGAAGCCATCAGCTGTTGCAGCATGTAGCTTGTCACGGTTGGCTATCATGTCGCTAACCATTCCGGTCATAGCCGTAACACTTAAAATCAATGTATCTGCAGCATCAAATACAGGTTCTTTATCTTCCTGCATATCCTTGCCATAGGTCAAAGGCAGGCCCTTCATGACGACAAATAACGTGTTCATTGCACCTATAACCCGGCCAACTTTTCCGCGGATAAGCTCTGCCGCATCCGGATTTTTCTTTTGCGGCATAATCGAGCTACCCGTAGTGAAAGCATCGGAAAGGGTGACAAAGCCGAAACCTTGAGAACACCAGATCACAAGCTCTTCTGCAAAACGTGACAGATGGGTTGCCAGAATTGCACCAGAGGACATGAACTCAAGCGCATGGTCTCTGTCAGACACAGAATCCAGCGAGTTTGCCGTAGGACGGTCAAAGCCAAGCGCTTCGGCAGTCATATGCCGATCAATAGCGAAGGATGTTCCTGCGAGTGCAGCAGCACCGAGGGGACATTCATTCAATCTTTTGCGGCAATCTTGTAGTCGGCTTCTGTCGCGCCCGAACATTTCGACATAGGCAAGCATGTGGTGACCAAATGTCACAGGCTGTGCTGCCTGAAGATGGGTGTAGCCGGGCATAATAACGTCAAAATTTTCTTCAGCTTGCTTGATCAGAGCTTCAATCAGAAGACCAGTTTGCTTATCTAGCTCATCAATTGCACTGCGAACCCAAAGCTTGAAATCTGTTGCTACCTGGTCGTTTCGCGAGCGTGCGGTGTGTAGTCTGCCTGCTGCGTCGCCGATGAGTTCGCGCAATCTGTTTTCGATATTCATGTGAATATCTTCCAGAGCAGCAGAGAAGGTGAAGCTGCCGTTTTCAATTTCTCGCGAAATTGTGTCTAGACCCTTAAGTATTGCATTGCCATCTTCGGTGTTGATAATACCTTGTTTAACCAACATGCTACAGTGAGCTTTTGACCCGGCAATATCTTGTGCGGACATGCGTTTGTCAAAATCGATGGAAGCGTTGATTTTTTCCATAACTTCGGAAGGTCCAACGCTAAAGCGTCCGCCCCACATTGCATTCGCAGACGTCTCACTGGTTGTTTTTGGTTCTGACACGGTATTCTCTTTCGCCTTATTCGGTCTTACGACTTTATGGACTTATACAAATGATCCAGATTAAAGCCCTTCGCCTGTCCGGTTTTCTTCACATGCTATGCGCAGCATCTGTAACGCTTTTGTTGAATGCGTCATCTGCTGGAGCAGTGGATAAACCTCCACTTGAAGGGCGACTCGAGGGGAACTTTACTCTGTTCGATCCACCTATTCCAGTGCCGATCGAAACCTTTCAGGATGAAGAGGGAAAACTACGCTCATTCAAGGAAATGGAAGGGCAGGTAATTCTCTTGAATTTTTGGGCTACATGGTGTGCTCCTTGCGTAAAGGAGATGCCGGATCTGGACCGATTACAGGCTGAATTGGGCAGTGATCTCTTTCGGGTGGTCACCCTTTCAGAAGATAGGGCCGGACTAAAGAAAGTACTGCCTTTCTTCGAAGATAAAAATTTGGAAAATTTACCGGCATATGTGGATCCAAAGGGGCGGGTTTCTCGTGCTTTTGGATTGCGAGGCTTGCCTTCAACCTATTTGATCAGCAAAGAGGGTATGATTGTCGGTGCCTTAATCGGCCCCTTTGAATGGGATGCGCCGGAAGTAAAGACGCTGGTTGACTTCTATACCGTCAAATAGCCAAATAGAAAGCCTGATTTAAAGAAAATATAGGATTAAAAACAAGATCAGATTTTTTGAACATTAGAAACAAGAAGAGCCATCTACGAGTATACGATGGCTCTTCTTGTTTTGGTATTCTATATACGTTTAACGCGTTGGTACAGGTGTCTCGCCGCCGTAATCATAGAAGCCACGGCCTGATTTTTTGCCAACCCAACCTGCTTCTACATACTTCACCAGTAGCGGGCAGGGACGGTATTTGGTATCGGCAAGACCGTCATAAAGGACGGACATGATGGCAAGACAGGTATCAAGCCCGATAAAGTCAGCCAGTTCCAACGGTCCCATGGGATGGTTCGCGCCGAGCTTCATCGCGGTGTCAATTGAATCAACTGTGCCGACACCTTCGTAGAGGGTGTAAACTGCCTCGTTGATCATAGGCAGAAGAATACGGTTTACAATAAAGGCCGGGAAATCTTCGGATGAAGCAGATGTTTTGCCCAGCTTGTGGGTCATATCCTTTATTGCTTGGTAGGTATCTGGCTCTGTCGCAATGCCACGAATCAATTCTACAAGCTGCATGATTGGAACAGGATTCATGAAGTGCATGCCCATGAACTGTCCTGGGCGACTGGTGACAGCAGCCAAGCGTGTAATGGAAATTGACGAGGTGTTAGAGCAAAGAATGGCTTCCGGTTTCATCAAAGGACAAACTTTGCGGAAGATATCTTTTTTTATTTCTTCATTTTCAGTGGCAGCTTCAATAACGACATCACAATCAGAAAGGCTTTCCAATTGTTGTGAGCTTTTTATTCTTCCCAAGGCCGTTGCGATGTCAGATTCAGATATCTTTCCCTTGGAAGCCTGGCGCTGCATGTTCTTTTTGATGGTGGCGAGTGCTGCATCAAGTTGATCTTGATTAACATCGACCATGTGAACATCAAAGCCAGCAATTGAGCTAACGTGTGCAATGCCACTGCCCATTTGCCCTGCGCCAATAATGCCAACGGATTTAATATCCTGAATAGTCATACTCTTCACGAGCCTTTCCGCTACTCTATAATTTAAAACAAGACGCTACCATGTTTGATAGCGTCTTGTCGTAGGGTATCATTGCAGATCGATTTTTGAAATATCAAGTCTCAATAAGTGAGAGAGATAAGACAAAAAATTATCCAAGCTCGTTTTCAAGCTCGGGAACCGCATCAAAAAGATCCGCAACCAGGCCATAGTCAGCAACCTGGAAGATTGGAGCTTCTTCGTCTTTATTGATAGCAACGATGACCTTTGAGTCTTTCATCCCGGCAAGGTGCTGAATCGCGCCAGAGATCCCTACAGCAATGTAGAGATCTGGTGCGACAACTTTACCTGTCTGGCCGACCTGGTAGTCATTCGGTACATAACCGGCATCAACAGCGGCACGAGACGCGCCAACAGCAGCGCCAAGCTTATCTGCAACGCGTTCCAGCATTGCAAAGTTTTCGCCGTTCTGCATACCGCGACCACCTGAAATAACAACGCCAGCGGTTGTCAATTCAGGGCGCTCGGATTTAGTCAGTTCCTGTCCTTCAAACGTGGAAAGACCGGCATCGCCTGTTGCGTCAACAGTTTCAACTGGTGCTGATCCGCCTTCTTCTGCTGCAGCATCAAAAGCTGTACCGCGAATGGTAATAAGCTTGATTGCATCAGAAGATTGAACCGTTGCCAGCGCATTACCAGCATAGATCGGGCGAACAAAAGTATCTGCAGATTCAATTGCTGTAATCTCTGAGATCTGTTGCACATCCAACAGTGCTGAAGCACGGGGAAGAATATTTTTACCATAGGTCGTTGCCGGTGCCAGTACGTGGCTGTAACTAGACGCAAGATTAACGATCAATGGCGCAATGTTTTCTGCAATGTCCTGAGCATATTCAGATGCGTCAGAAACAAGAACCTTGGAAACACCGGCGATTTTTGCAGCAGCTTCGCCAGCTGCAGCACAGCCAGAGCCCGCAACAAGAATATGAACATCATCACCCAGCTGTGTTGCTGCGGTAACGGTGTTTAGCGTAGCAGGCTTGATGCTTGAATTGTCGTGTTCGGCGATAACTAGAATAGACATCGTTAGATCACCTTTGCTTCGTTCTTGAGTTTGTCGACCAGTTCGGCAACGGAACCAACGATAACACCGGCATCACGTGCAGGCGGTTCGGTAACCTTCAGCGTGCTGACACGTGGGGCAGCATCAACGCCAAGATCAGCAGGCGATGTTGCGTCGATAGGCTTCTTCTTCGCTTTCATGATGTTTGGAAGCGATGCATAGCGTGGCTCGTTCAAACGAAGATCCACTGTCAGAACCGCTGGCATTGGAAGGCTTGCGTTTTGCAGGCCGCCATCAACTTCACGTGTGATGTTCAGTTTGTCACCTGCCACTTCAACAGCAGAGATGAAAGTGCCTTGTGACCAACCAAGAAGGGCAGAAAGCATCTGACCTGTTTGATTGTTGTCACCATCAATTGCCTGTTTCCCAAGGATAACGAGACCGGGCTCTTCATTGGCAACAACAGCTTTTAGCAGTTTGGCAATTGCCAATGGCTGCAGGTCTTCGTCGCTCTGAATGTGAATGCCACGATCTGCGCCCATAGCAAGGCCAGTACGGAGAGTTTCTTGAGCCTGGGCTGGTCCAGCTGAAACAACAATGATCTCACTGGCAATGCCAGCTTCTTTCATGCGTACAGCTTGCTCAACCGCAATCTCACAGAACGGGTTCATCGCCATTTTGACGTTTGTTAATTCAACGCCAGTCTGGTCAGATTTAACCCGAACCTGCACGTTCGCGTCTATAACGCGTTTGATTGGGACGAGTACTTTCATCTAGAAGTATCCTTAATATTCGCGCTTTACCTAAGCAAAATGACAAGAATCTAAAGACCCGTCACTTTACTCTCTAACAGCCAGTCGCCGGGAACCTTAGGCCCGCCGACATACCCTGTCAATGATCCCCTGAAGACTTTCTCCCGAAGATTATCGGTTTGCCCCGGGTACCCAGAGCACGTCCTTTGCTCCCTTGTCATTGACATGGCGAGAAAGAACAAAAAACAAATCGGAAAGACGATTGATATATTTCAATCCCTCAGGGTTGATTTCTTCTGTTTGACTCAGGGCCGATACCAAGCGTTCGGCTCTGCGTGAAACGGTTCTGGCCTGATGCAGGTAAGCTGCAATTTCACTCCCGCCGGGAAGAATAAATGACTTCAAAGGCGCTAAATCAGCATTTAAATCATCTATTTCCTGTTCAAGTCTCTCTACCTGCTCGGCAGTGATTCTTAACGGAGGGTATTCAGGGTCTTTTTCTTCCGGGCAACAGAGGTCTGCGCCAAGATCGAAAAGATCATTTTGAATACGAGCTAGAATGTCATCAACAAGATCTTTGCTGTGCAGCCGTGCAATACCTACGATGGCGTTTGTTTCGTCAACGGTTCCATAAGCTTCAACACGCAGGTCGTGTTTATGGACGCGTTTACCGGATCCAAGCGACGTTTTACCTTTGTCGCCGCCTCTTGTGTAGATACGTGTCAATTGGACCATTACAGCAAGCTCTCTTTCTAACGGATTGAGTTTGTCGTCCTTCCTTTTCTTTTAACAGTTGGCCTTTTTCTTTAACTGTTTGACAGAATACCTTGGAAGGAGTTCGGGGATATATCACCGATGCGACTGACTTTTGATGAATTAAGCTGAAATTTTCAGTCGCAAAGGTGTGTTCAACTATTTTGGCATTTGATCATTGGCCTTTCGCCCAAAAAGCGATCATGAAAATAATAAGTGCAATACCTTGAGCCAAGACACGATAGCGCATGAATTTGTTGGCGTGTTCTTTGTTATATTCACCGCCACGGGCCATGCTAATAAGTCCGGCAAAAAGAATAATGACGACTGCAACAAGCGAAAGCCCCATCAAAATGTTTAGAAAACTGTCCATAATTGTTTTTCCTGGAATAATCTTTTTGTGCTGATCTTTATTTTCGGCCTTATGACGCCATGTCTTGGCGGTGCATACCTTTTATAAGATCTGAATAGGTGTCTTCATCAGGTGCAAGATATCCTTCTCTGATAAGGAAATGTATCAAAACAAGGCTGACATTGTATTTGAAATCATCAGTATCTGTGATGCGGTCAATGATTTTTTCTATGGGCCAAAGGTAGAATTCTTCTACCTCTCCGTCCATGTTTTTTGGGGTGAAGCTTTCGTCAAGATAAAGATCATAGGTGTAGAGATGATCATTTTTCAGGCCATCGGGGCGTTCGCAGCGATAGGTAACCATGCCTGTTGCTTTGGCCGCTGATGATATTGCGCGCGGTATATTGGCCTCTTCTTCGGCTTCTTTGATCAGATTTTCCAGTATGCTCAGGCCATAGGGTTGGCCACCTGCCACGATATGGTCAAGTTCTCCCGGTGCATTGGGTTTGGATAATGAGCGCTTTCCTACCCAAACCTTTAAGCCTTCTTCGGTCTTTACAAGACCGTTGACGTGAACACCATAACTTCGAATGCCAAAATGGCCAGAAGCGCCGCGATCCATTTTAAAAAGAGGTGGCCGATGCCAGCTATTGGTTACCGCGTACTCTTCATCCCGCCATCTTGGAATAATACCTTCTTTTACCAAGGTCTTGATCACGTTCTCGACTTCGTTGGTGCGATCTTTAAATGTTGTTAGTTCGGAAGAAAGAGCGACGCTTTGTGATGAAACGTTAAAGACATTGGAAAAATCTTTTAGCTTCGTCGAAAGATCATGTGTGATGTGCCCGTGAACTTCATTATTGATGATAAAGGAACGGTAGTTTTCTGGCTGCCAGATATGGCAAGTTTTGACGCGCTCTAACAAAGACAAAGAGAACTCCTGAATTATTCGCTGCGGGGAGGCACTATTTCAGGAGTATATTGCGATTTCCCAGATTTATTGGCAATGGAATTTATATGTAATGGTTAGGGGGAAAGCGCTTGTTTTGAATCGAAATTCGTTTCGAAAGCTTATTCTAGCCGTGGATGGTTGTTTCTGACTTTTTAAGCTCCATTAACTCTTGTGGTGTTTCAAGGGAGCTTTTTGATTCAAGAATGGCTGTTGGTTGCACGCTAGGTGCGTGAGATCGCCCCAGAAACATAACACCGAAGACAAGAAGGGCTGCTGAAAAAGCGATGCGAAATATAAGGTTCATTTTGATCTCTTTGCTCATCAATTGAGCTGAAAAGTACTGACAAAACAAATGTCTAAGTACGAAAAAATTGAATTTGATGATCTATGTATGGATGGCATCAACTATTACAAGGGCCATGCATAAACTTTCTTAAGATTAAATGGGAGCAGTCTTTTAAGATTAGAACTCACTTTTTAGTGAGCGCGAAGAAATACTCAAGCTTGTTTCTTTATGGTTGAGAAATTCTTGCCCGAGTTATTTTCTTTAAAGCGACTTTTCTCTTAACGAGAGAATTACAGAATGTTATTCCGCAGCCGTTTTATAAGGGGCAGATAATATGCCCGTTATATCGCTGAGTATGGAGCCGAGATCGAAATCCTTTGGCGTATAGACGGCGGAAACACCTAATTCCAATAGATGTTCGGCGTCTTTCTTTGGGATGATGCCGCCAACGACCAAGGGGATGTCCGCAATTCCTGCCTTTTCCATTTTCAGTATAATCTCTTTTACCAAGGGGACGTGCGACCCGGAAAGAATGGATAGACCTATAATATGGACCCCTTCTTCCAATGCGGCATTTACAATTTGTGCCGGTGTTAAGCGAATACCTTCGTAGACGACTTCGTATCCAGCTTCTTTTGCGCGTACAGCAATCTGCTCTGCACCGTTTGAATGACCATCAAGGCCCGGCTTGCCAACGAGCATCTTGGGGCGGCGGCCAAGTTTTTCTGCTAGTTGATTTAGATCCGAGCGTATTTTTGTCATGCTATCCAAATCACTTTCGTTGATCGTACTTTGTCCAACACCTGTGGGGGCGCGAAACTCGCCAAAGATTTCTCGGAGTGTTTGTGCCCATTCACCCGTTGTGACGCCTGCGTGTGCACAAGCGATGGAGCTTTCCATGATGTTATTGTTTTCCATCGCTGCGGCTCTGAGTTGAGAGAGTGCTTGCGTAACGTCATCAGCATTTCTGTTTTTACGCCAAAGCTTTAATTTTTCAACCTGTTGGGCTTCTGCTGCGTCATCAGTTTTTAAGAAACCGTTGTCTTCACCAGTTGTTAGGGGAGAGGGCTCTGTTTCGGTATGCTTATTGACGCCAATTACCGTGAGGTCGCCGTTTTCGATGTCTCTGAATCTTTGTGCCGCTGATTCAACCAACTTGCCTTTCATGTAAGAACTTTCTACCGCGGCGACCGCACCGCCCATTTCTTCTATGCGGGCAAGTTCTTCCTTTGCTTCGGCCATCAATGCCTGAACTTTATTTTCAATCTCAGTAGAGCCGTTGAAAATATCGCCATATTCAAGAAGATCAGATTCAAAAGCCACAATTTGTTGCAATCTCAGGGACCACTGTTGGTCCCACGGGCGTGGCAGTCCCATGGCCTCATTCCAGGCCGGAAGCTGGACAGCCCGGGCTCTGGCGTCTTTGGATAGGACAACAGCCAACATTTCAAGCAAGATGCGATAGACGTTATTTTCAGGTTGTTGTTCCGTGAGACCAAGTGAATTAACCTGTACGCCATATCTGAAGCGTCGATATTTTTCTTCTGTTACGCCGTATCGTTCCTGACAGATTTCATCCCAGAGCCGTGTAAACGCGCGCATCTTGCAAAGTTCGGTTACAAAGCGCACCCCGGCGTTTACGAAGAATGAAATCCTGCCGACCACCTTGGAGAAATCATGATCGGGCACTTGCCCGGAAGCTTTCACCGCATCAAGCACGGATATGGCCGTTGCCAATGCGTAAGCAAGTTCCTGAACTGGTGTCGCCCCAGCTTCCTGAAGGTGGTAGGAGCAGACATTCATAGGGTTCCATTTAGGTACTTCGCTATAGGTAAAGGAAATCACATCGGTGATAAGGCGCATGGATTGCTGTGGAGGGAAAATATAAGTACCACGAGACAGATATTCTTTGATTAGATCGTTTTGTGTTGTTCCCGAAAGTTTGCTTCGGTCCGCACCTTGTTTTTCTGCGCAGGCGATGTAGAGCGCCAATAACCAAGGGGCAGTTGCATTAATAGTCATAGATGTATTCATTTGATCCAATGGGATCTCGTGAAACAGTGTTTCCATATCCCCCAGGTGAGAGATGGGAACACCTACTTTACCCACTTCGCCCTGAGCGAGGATATGATCCGAGTCGTAGCCTGTTTGCGTCGGAAGATCAAAGGCGACAGAAAGGCCTGTTTGCCCTTTTTTCAGATTCGTTTTGTACAGTTCATTGGATGTCTTCGCAGTGGAATGACCTGCATAGGTCCTGAATAACCAGGGGCGATCAGCTGTTTTTGCTGCATGTGCGTTGTTGGTTGTTTTTTTTGAACCATCAGACATTCGAAATTTCCCTGAATTTTTCGTTATTGTCGCTATTATGTTAAAATATAGACATAAAATTACTATATTATCCAGTGTTTAGTAAAAATATAATAATTGTGCATTGCAAAAAAATCAACTCAAGCTAAACTGATTTTTAACAGTGAGAAAGTTTTTGCCGCTCCGGGCGATATCAAAGACCACCAAAAAGGTGGCAGGAATGGGGATAAGGCTAAGATGAGTGAAACAGCAAAAGTCGTGGACATAACGGCGCACCAGGAAAAAAAAGATCTCTATGAAGTTGGGGAAATTCCCCCGATGGGACATGTGCCTAAGCAGATGTACGCCTGGACCATTCGTAGAGAACGACAAGGTAATCCTGAACAGGCGATGCAGGTTGAGGTCGTCGATATTCCAAAGTTGGAAAACAACGAAGTTCTTGTTTTAGTCATGGCAGCGGGCGTTAATTACAACGGTGTCTGGGCCGGTCTTGGCAAGCCAATTTCAGTCTTTGATGTTCATAAAGAGCCCTATCACATTGCCGGATCTGATGCGTCTGGGATTGTCTGGGCTGTGGGATCAAAAGTGACGCGCTGGAAAGTTGGCGATGAAGTCATTGTTCATTGTAATCAGGATGACGGGGACGATGAAGAGTGTAATGGTGGTGATCCCATGTTTTCTACCTCCCAACGTATTTGGGGTTACGAAACACCTGATGGATCTTTTGCGCAATTCACGCGGGTTCAGTCTCAACAGCTTATGCATCGGCCCCGTCACCTGACATGGGAAGAGTCCGCTTGTTACACCCTGACCTTGGCCACGGCCTATCGTATGTTGTTTGGACATCGCCCTCATATTCTAAGACCCGGACATAATGTATTGGTCTGGGGGGCATCCGGTGGTTTGGGATCAATGGCAATTCAGCTCATAGCCACTGCTGGCGCAAATGCAATTGGTGTTATTTCTGATGAAACCAAGCGTGATTTTGTAATGTCTTTGGGGGCGAAGGGTGTTTTGAATCGTCGTGACTTCGATTGTTGGGGGCGTCTGCCCGAGGTAAATGATGTCGAGGGCTATAAGGATTACATGAAAGAAGTCCGCAAGTTTGGTAAGGCGATTTGGGATATTACGGGTAAGGGCAATGATGTTGATTTTGTCTTTGAACATCCGGGCGAACAAACCTTCCCGGTAAGTTGCAATATTGTGAAACGCGGTGGCATGGTTGTTTTTTGTGCCGGAACAACGGGCTTTAATCTGACCTTTGATGCGCGGTTCGTCTGGATGCGTCAAAAGCGAATTCAGGGCAGTCACTTCGCCAACTTGAAGCAAGCGTCGCAGGCAAACCAACTGGTTATTGAGCAGCGTCTTGATCCTTGCATGTCTGAAGTTTTCTCGTGGGATGATATACCGCGGGCTCATACCAAGATGATGAATAATGAACACAAGCCGGGGAATATGGCAGTGCTCGTTCAATCAACGCGGCCGGGCTTACGCACGTTGGAAGATGTGATTGACGCCTAGAGTTTCCTGCTGTCGATAAGCGCGATGGTTATGCTTATACGGATGCATTTCTCTGTCGCTACTAGCCATAGAGAGCTATTGCGCTTATCGACCTTTTTCATTGTTTGTTTTTGTTTCGATAGATCGTTGCCCAGCTATTTTTGACTCAACTCTTTTTTGTTTGGTTATTTTTGTCTGGGTTATTTATTTGATTATTTTTGGTGTTATTTCTCTAGAGGCAGAAAAATGTCTGAAACTTATGTGTTTTTTTCTCGTTGCGAAAAAGCGATTACATCAGCCAAATCTTTACAGGAAAAAGCACGTAATTATTTGCTTGAGCAAACACTAGATGGTGATCGTATTTCTGCTGTGCGCATCGAAGAAAATCAATTTGCAGCACATGGCTATGCTTGGATGGCGACGTATGTATCAGCATTGGAAAACATGCTTCTTTGGGCGCAGAGAGTGGATAGTGAAAACCAATTCCGTGAAACAGAGTGTCTCATCCTCAAAATAGCTTTTGGTGAATACTTGTCCCAGCTATCTGGTGGGATTGCAATCAGCCAAGTTGAAATTCTTCGTCCGCAAGACTTGGGAATAGGTGAAGCCGATGTGCTGAATTTCCATACGAATGATGTTCGGGCATTGGTTGCTGATGGTAATACTAAAGAGAATAGAAAGGCTTTGGCTGATCTGTTGGTTAATAGCCTTGAGAGTAAAGATTTCGGTGCTTTAGGGCTTGGCGATGAAACGCTTGAAATGGTCAGGGATCAATTTGGTAAAATTGCAGATGATTATAGCGATGCAGCGCATGAATGGCATTTAAAAGATGAACTCATTCCAATAGGAGTTGTTGAGCAATTGGCGGAGTTGGGCATTTTTGGACTTACTGTGCCTGAAGAGTATGGTGGCCTCGGGATGGGGAAAACGGCGATGTGTGTTGTGACTGAGGAGCTGTCTCGTGGCTATATCGGTTTAGGTTCTTTGGGGACCAGATCTGAAATTGCCGCAGAACTCATTCGTTTGGGGGGAACTGAAGAGCAAAAGCAGAAGTGGCTCCCACAAATTTCTTCGGGTGAGATTTTGCCAACGGCCGTCTTTACGGAACCCAACACCGGGTCCGATTTGGGATCTTTAAAGACACGGGCAGTGTTGTCTGGGGATTGCTATAAAATAACAGGTAACAAGACCTGGATCACGCATGCTTCGCGTAGTGATGTCATGACTTTGTTGGCAAGAACCAATCCGGATGAGCCCGGCTACAAGGGGCTTTCCATGTTTATTGCGGAAAAACCAAGAGGCAATGAGGTCGAAGATTTCCCGGCAGAAGGCATGACTGGTGGGGAAATCAAGGTGTTGGGCTATCGCGGGATGAAAGAGTACGAGCTTGGTTTTGATGGTTTTGACGTTAAGAAGGAAAACCTGCTGGGGGCCGAAGAAGGGCAGGGGTTCAAACAACTAATGGCAACTTTTGAATCTGCGCGAATTCAAACTGCCGCTCGAGCTGTGGGTGTCGCCCAATGTGCCATGGAACTTGGGATGCAGTATGCTCATGACCGTATTCAGTTCGGAAAGTCTCTCTATAATTTCCCCAGAGTTTACGGAAAATTGGTCTGGATGGTCGTTGAAACCATGATTGCCCGTCAATTGACATATGCTTCAGCGCGCGAGAAAGATTCAGATCGCCGCTGTGACATTGAGGCAGGTATGGCTAAACTTTTGGGGGCGCGTGTTGCATGGTCGAACGCGGATAACGCCTTACAAATTCACGGTGGTAATGGCTATGCAGAAGAATATAAAATTAGCCGTGTACTATGTGATGCACGTATACTGAATATTTTTGAAGGTGCGGCAGAAATACAGGCACAGGTCATAGCTCGCGGGCTTTTATCCGGGCGTAATTAAATTGAGCCTCTGAAATTGAGACGGCTGAATGTTCAACGAAATTTCAGCTTAGATTTTTGATTCCAACCATCTCTTTGATGTCTTCTGGGCTTTTTCCCTGACCTCTGAGCTCTCTGATCGCGAGGGAGTTATGTCGTTTGGCGAGTCGGTTGCCTTCTTCATCGTGGATCAGTTCATGGTGGTGCCACGTTGGTACAGGCAATTTAAGCACGGCTTGTAGAAGCCTGTGAATATGGGTGGCTTCAAAAAGATCTGTGCCTCTTGTGATACAGGAAATATTTTGTAAGGCATCATCAACTGTGACAGACAGATGGTAACTGGTGTGGATATCTTTTCTGGCAAGTACAACATCGCCAAAAATTTCCGGTGTTGCCTTGATATTCCCTTCCCTCTCATCTAGCCAATATAGCTCTCCCGTTAGAGTCCTTGCCCGCGCCATGTTCAGGCGGAGGGCATAGCTCTCTCCTTGTGCGATACGCTCTTCCCTCTGTGACAATGAAAGGTTTTTGCAGGTGCCGGGGTAAATTAATCCGTCCGGTCCATGTGGGGCGCGATTAGACTGTCGGACTTCGTTTTGAATGTCTTTGCGTGTACAAAAGCAGGGGTAAAGAAGATCTTGTTCTTTTAATTTTATGAGAGCCTGATCGTAATCCTCTGTATGTTCAGATTGAATACGAGGAGGCTTGGTCCAATTTAAGCCGAGCCATGACAGATCTTCGTATATCGCGTCCGCGTATTCCTTGCGGCATCGTGTGGTGTCTATATCTTCGATCCTAAGGATAAACTGGGCATTGTGTTTTTGTGCTTGTGTCCAGCTAAAGAGCGCGGAATAAGCGTGTCCTAAGTGCAGGTGCCCGCTGGGCGAAGGCGCAAAGCGAAAGATCTGTGAGGGTAATGATGTCATTAAATGAAATGTGCAATGAGAAGTGGGGGAAAGTCCAGTCGTGAGTGATAAAAAAATACCTGATGAAGCTCTGCGTGCCCCCTTGGAAGCACTTTCAAGGCAAGATCCCGATGTAGCCAAAGCATATATTGAATGTGGTTTGCCGCCAACAAGATCACAGGATGCCGGGTTTAATGGCTTGGTTGGGATGATTATTTCCCAGCAGGTTTCTGTTCAGTCGGCAAAGGCTATTCTGGGTCGGTTATTAGAACAGGTTGGGGAAATCACACCGGAAAACATTTTGGCTTTGGATGATGATGGTATGAAGGCGGCGGGCCTCAGCCGTCCAAAACAGCGCTATACACGTGCGCTGGCGGAGGACGTGTTGTCGGCACGCTTACAATTGGAGCGTTTATCTGAGATGGCGGATGATGATGTTATTGATCACTTGATACAGGCTAAGGGGATTGGGCGCTGGACGTGTGAAGTATATCTTTTGTTTGCTTTGAAGCGGCCAGACGTTATGCCCGCTGCGGACCTGGCTTTGCAAGAGGCGATGAAGCACTTAAAAGGACTGGAAAATCGCCCAACACCAAAAGAAATGTATGAACTTTCCGAAAGCTGGCGTCCCTTTCGCAGCGCTGGTGCCCGGTTCTTGTGGCATTATTATCGCCATGCCGGTATTGCCTGATTTTAGAGAATTTTGTTTCTTCAAATGGCGCTATTATTGAGAATTTGTTAACCATTTGGCTAAAATTGATGACCTGCAGAAAAAAATCGTGTAAAAGTAGGTAGTTATTCATGGGGGGCATGTAAATGTCAGAGGTAACATTAACTGGACCTCGTCACGAGCCTAGCTCGGGTGGGCCAGCAAAAGAACTAATAATCATGCTGCATGGTCTTGGTGCAGATGGGCAGGATTTAATTGGTCTTGCGCCCTATTTTGCAAATGCTCTTCCGCATTGTGCGATTGTTTCTCCCGATGCTCATCAGCCATGTGATATGGCCCCGATGGGACGTCAGTGGTTTAGTTTGATGAGCAGGGATCGCGATCTTATTCTTGATGGCATTCAAAAAGCAGCTCCTATTGTGCAAGCTTTTATTGATCAAGAGATAGCACACTATAAATTGTCGCCTGAGCGCGTCTTCCTTATGGGGTTTTCCCAAGGGGCCATGATGGCTTATCATTTGGGCTTTAGGCAGAAATTACCGCTTGCTGGCATGATGTGTTTCTCTGGGATGTTGGCAGCTCCTGATTTGCTTAAGGATGAGTTGTCCAGCAAATGCCCGGTTCTTGCCATCCATGGTGACCAGGATGAAGTTGTTCCACCTGAGGCGCTTCCTGCTGCAGTTGAAGCGATGGGAGAACATGACATTACCGTATATCAGGAAATGATTTCCAAACTTGGGCATGGTATTGATGAAAACGGTATTCGAATGGGTGTTGGCTTTGTGACAGAAATTCTTGGGTATGCTGTTAAAGATAAATAGGCGGCGGAAAGCGCGCTTTTTACGGTGTTGAGCAGAGGCTCTTTTTCTTGCTGAAAAGGAGCCTTTTTTGCATCCAATTGCGTGAGCTGTGGTGGATTGAATTGTGACAGTGGAGTCTGAATTTTGTGTTTCTTTTGTTACTCTGACACAAAATGTTGTATGTTGGTAAAAAGAGCATTACTTTTAACTAGATACTTCAGTATCGTTCAGTTTAGGTGCTTTGGTATCATTCGCCCCGGTGTTTTGAGATCCCACGGAGGAAAAACGTGGTTTCCTTTTCAGCTAATCCGGCGTTGGTCCTAAATGCGGACTTTCGTCCACTCAGTTACTTTCCTCTCTCTCTCTTGTCTTGGCAAGATGCGATCAAAGCTGTGTTTCTTGATCGTGTTCAGATTGTTTCTGAATATGAGAGCGAGGTTCATTCTCCGTCTTTCCAGATGCGTATTCCAAGTGTTGTTGCCCTTAGAAGCTACGTTGAAATGGATCGCCGTCCGGCATTTACCCGTTTTAATGTCTTTTTGCGAGATGGCTTTACCTGTCAGTATTGTGGGGTGCAAGAGGCTTCCGAATATTTAACTTTTGATCATGTCATTCCCCGTTGTCAGGGGGGCGGTACGTCTTGGGAGAATATCATAACGGCCTGTGAGTCCTGTAATCTGTCCAAGGGGGGACGGTCACCATCTGAAGCGCGTATGATGTTAAAATCCTGGCCTCGTTGCCCGACTGTTCATGAGCTTAATCAGAATGGCCGTGGTTTTCCACCAAATTACCTTCACGAAAGTTGGCATGATTTTCTTTACTGGGATGCAGAGCTTGAGCGAGATAGTGGCACGTTGTCTTTTGATTAACGCTTACTATAAAGCGGTGCGAGAGAGGATGTTGAGTGGAGACGCTGGTGTATTAAACTTGTTTTGACGCTTTGATTGTCCCTAAGCAGAGCAAGGCAAGAGCTAGGGATATGACGATGTTGTAGCCAGCCATTGATATGCCAAAGAGTTCCCAAGGCACGACATCGCAGCGAACAATAGGCTGATCCATAAGTTGGCTTGTCAGATCTTCTATTGAAGCGGAAAGATCAAGGGCATCACCCTGGCACTCGCTTGTACCTTCCCACCATTGTTTCTCAACACCAACGTGAAAACCTGCAATACCAGCGCCTGTTAGAAATGACAGACTGCTAGCCCCCAGGGTCAATCGGGCCAGTGTGGGGTTTTTCCTCAAAAGCCAAGCTAGAAAAGCGAAGCCTGCGGCAACAACATAAGCCCAACGTTGATACATACAAAGAACGCAAGGGTACAGGCCGCCAACATATTGGAATACTAAAGCGGCCCCCAGTACGACTGCACAGGATGCAATTGCAATCAATGCCATTGACCCTGTTTTGATATCTTTCGCAATTGCAATAAGTGCAGTCATTTTTTACTGACCTGTGATTTCTATAAAAGGTATTTCAGAGCAACAAAGCCACCGATCAGCAGTATACAGAAGATTGTGGCAAGAATATTGAGGTATTTCTCAATAAATATTTTGATTGGTTGTCCGAAATACCATAGTAGGCCAGCAACACAGAAGAAGCGAAGTCCACGTGCGCCGAAGGATGAAATGCTGAAAACAGCAAAATCAAGTTCAAAAAAGCCAGAGGCGATTGTGATTACCTTATAGGGAAAAGGTGTTACACCTGCGATAAATACAATCCAGGCACCCCAATCGTTATAGCGGGCTCTGAAATCTTCCAGGTATTCTGCCTTCCCATAAAATTCGATGATTGGTTGGCCAATAGATTCAAACAAGAATGCGCCAATCCCGTAGCCAAACATACCGCCCAAAACAGACATAACAGTCGCAATAAGTGCTATTTTCCATGCTTGATCTCGTGCCGCCAATACCATCGGAATAATTAATATGTCCGGTGGGATAGGGAAAACTGAACTTTCAATAAAGGCGATAAGGCCGAGAGCTAAAAGCGCATGCGGGTGCGCTGCGAGACCCATGGTCCAGTTATAAAGGCTACGAAACACGGTGAGCTTCCTTTTGTTAATCAGGAAGCGAAGAAAACAGGACTAAAGCACGAAGGTCAAGCAGAGATACGAGGTAAGAGGGTTACCTCGTATCTTCAGCGCTTGAGAATTGTTATTCTTACGTCGCTTTGGCGGGGTCTATAGACAGGCAGAGTTATTCGAGGAGTTGGACGATTGTTGCCAAGGGGCCTTTGTCACCATCCTCTGTTTCCATCTTAATGCGTTGATTCTGGGCAACACGGAAAATTCCGGATCGCTCTAGAATACGTGCAGAAATAAAAATATCTCTGCTCCCGTCATCAGGGGAAACAAATCCATACCCTTTGTCGGCATTGAAAAACTTCACAATACCTTCGATAGTTGGTTCCCCACTTTCACTACCCGGTGGTGGCGGTGGTTCCGGCATGGATTCAACACTATGAATGTGTTTGACCTGCAAACCTTTATCTCCGTTGGTCAGGTCACAGATTAATTCTGCACCTTCTGGTAGAGAGCGATGACCTGCTTTCTCCAAAACGGATATATGGAGGAATGCGTCGGGTAATTCTTCCCCCGCCTGGACAAATCCAAATCCTTTGGTGGCATTGAACCATTTAACACGTGCCTGTATGTCAGGCATTTCAATTTCTGTTTGATCTACTATTACACTGGTATCCAACATGGCGCACGGTTGCTCCAGACTAACCTATATGTAGAACTCAAATATAACCCCTCCCGAGGGTGTAATTTGAGCTTTCGGGGGGAATCGGATGATTTATGAACGGCCATTATTTATGAAATTCTTCCCCCCAAGAAAGAAGCCGTTTAAACCAATAGTAACCTTAATCAATGGTTAAGTTCTAGTCATAGTTTACTAAAATCCTTAATGAAAAGCAAAAACCTCTGATTTGTGTGTTATTTTTGTGCCTAATTTTAGATAAATTATAAAAATGAAATCGAGACTTGCCAAAGGCGTAAGCATCAGTAATATGCGCATCCACAAGTGCCCCCGTGGCGGAATTGGTAGACGCGCGTGACTCAAAATCTCGTATCTTCGGATGTGCCTGTTCGACTCAGGCCGGGGGCACCATTTATTTCCGCAAACCGCCGTTCAATAGGCGTTTAGCTTCGTTTATTCGATAGCGGACTGACCCAGCAAAACAGTACAATATGTTTTCTACGGAATTGGGAAAGTATTCCCTTTGTTTCCTTGGTGTTGGGAGAAACTAGATGTCCGAAATTGATAGTGTGAAAGCTCAGGTTCTGGCCGAGTTGGCGAAGGAACAGGGCGAGCAGCTTAGGTTTATGGCGAATCTGGATCTGCGCCTTGTCTTTGGATACCTGACGGCGCAGTTTATTCTTGTCGGTTGGATCACGAATCAAGCTGAGCTGGCTGTTCCGTTGGTTAGCGCGATTCTTTTAGTTAATGGACTTCTATTTGGCGTTATCGTGATGCTTTTGGTTCGCCACGGGCGCCGTCGGCATCATGCATCGCAAACTTCCCGAAATATCGATTCGGCATTACAGCTTTATGAGACAGGAATCTATTTCGAGGGTCGCATCAAGAATCCGGATAGGCAACGGGAAAAGAATCCTTTATTTCTCTATTGGCACCCGATTTATATTTTTATCTGTGGCGTCGCCTTCAGTGGTGTAAGTATCTTGATTGCTATATCCTATCTGGTTTGAAGATCATTAAGCGTTTTTCCGAAATAAGAAATAGCGGTTTCTTTCACGGTCGACATTTTACGCAACAAAATTGTTTTTCTATAATAGCGTGTATCTGTGATTGTGATTTTATTCAAATCTAAGCCTCCAGGCCAAGGCCCTTGCCAGTCAGGAATAAGAGCCAAGCCAAGGTCTGAATTCACGAGTACGGTGATGGCCTCCAAGGCGTCCAGTTCACAAAATTTCTGAGTTGAGATTTTATGATCACGCAAAAACTGTGTGACCAGTTTACCTCCCCATGAGTTGTGATCGTATTGAATAAAGGGTTTTTGCCGAAGTTCTTCTATTAACTCAGAAGATAGCATTGGTCGTTCCATATGATCGTCTATAAACAAGTACTCAGATAAAGATCCTTTGGCCGCGATAAGACAAAGTGGTTCCTGTGTTATCACTTCAACTTTAAGCTCTTTCGACAGTGAAAAAGGTGGCGCACTAATTACAATTGCGTCCAGATCATCTGAAAGCAGGCGATTATAAAGCTGTTTTGATGTCCCGGGATGTAATTGCACTTCCAGATCGTGTTTATCGTTGCGTATAAGGTTCAAAGCCCCGGGGATTATCCCTGTCATTGCTGTAGAGATGACACCTAGCTCTAACTGACCGGATATCCGGTTGTGGTTTAAACTGTTCACCAGATCTTGCTCAGCCCTGAGTAACTGCTTTGCGTGGGGCAGAATGCGTTGCCCGGCTTCTGTCAGTTGAATGGTTTTCCCAGACCGTATGGTCAGGCAAGATCCTATCTGTTCTTCAAGTGCTTTGATGCGTTGACTTATTGCTGTGGCTGTAAGCCCCTGAGATTGTGCAGCCCGTGCAATAGACCCCTCTTGCGACAAGGCGATCAGACTTCGAAGGAAATCACTATTCAAACCAAAGATATCCTGTTGTTTGAAGGAACAATAATACAGTAATTGTTTCTTCTTGTTTGTGCTAGACAGTTTTGAATCAATAAATTGGTTTCGGTTAATCAGGAGAATTCACGATGCAAAGCCTTTTCCATCTAGCTTACAATGTTCGAAGTTTGGAAGATGCACGTTCTTTTTACGGCGGTATTCTTGGCTGTGAAGAAGGACGATCATCTGAGAGCTGGGTAGATTATAATTTTTTTGGGCACGAGATCTCTTTGCATCTTGGCACTCCTTTTGATGTTCAAGCCACCGGTAAGGTCGGGGAGCATTTGGTACCGATGCCGCATTTCGGGGTGATACTTGAATATGCTGATTGGGTCAGTGTTGCTGAAAAACTAAAGCAGGCTGGAATTGAATTTCTGTTAGAGCCTATGGTGCGCTTTGAAGGGGAGCCGGGCGAGCAATGGACAATGTTTTTCTTTGATCCGTCGGGAAATCCGATAGAGATTAAAGGTTTTAAATCTATGGATAAGGTTTTTGCGTCATGAGTATTCTTTTGCTGACATCAGTCTCTTCCGAAGAAGAAGCAATGTGGTTAAGCAAACTCAGATCTGCCTTACCAGAAGAAGATGTTGTTCTCATGTCTGAGTTGAGTGATAAAGCTGAGGTTGATATGGCGATTGTTGCCAATCCACCTCAAGGCGTGCTGCACACACTTTCCAATTTAAAATGGATCCAGAGCTTATGGGCAGGGGTAGATGCACTCTTGGTTGATCCAACCTTGCCCGAGGATGTGCCTCTTGTCCGTTTGATTGATCCGGCGCTATCCGCTTCTATGGCTGAAGCGACGGCAACACATGTCCTTGCTTTGCATAGGGATTTGCCCCGTTATGCCCGTCAGCAACAGCGTCAGGAATGGCGACAACATGAGTTGCTACGGTCATCTGAGCGTAGAATCGGTATTCTAGGGCTCGGAGAAATGGGTGTTGCTTCTGCTCAGCAGCTACGGGCATTGGGCTTTAATGTACGTGGCTGGAGCAGGTCGTTGAAAACGCTGGAAGGCATTGAGTGTTTTGCAGGGCAAGGTGGTCTTCGCAAATTCCTTAATGGGTTGGATGTGTTAGTTAACCTTTTGCCTTTGACACCGGAAACAAAAGGCATACTCGCAAAGGACTTGTTTTCTCAGCTTCCCAAAGGAGCTGGGTTGATCAACTTTGGACGTGGTGGGCATCAGGTCGAGGGGGATGTGATTGCGGCATTGGATGCCGGACAGTTATCCCATGCTGTACTCGATGTTTTTTCACAAGAGCCTCTTTCATCGGATAATCCTTTGTGGCGTCATCCGCACATCACACTTTTACCGCACGTCGCAGCGCCGACAAACTCCGGAACAGCTGTTGGGATTGTCGCTAACAATATCAAGAACTATAGGAAAACCGGACAGTTACCAAAACAGGTTGAACGATCTGTTGGTTATTGAGGCCAGGATTAAACAGCGCGACCTGCAGCATGTCCCGATGCCCATGCCCATTGGAAGTTGAAGCCACCGAGGTGCCCGGTTACATCGACGACTTCGCCAATAAAGAAGAGCCCCGGTCGGGTTTTACTTTCCATTGTATTGGATGAAAGGTCTTTTGTGCTTACGCCACCAAGTGTAACTTCTGCCTTGGCGTATCCTTCATCCCCTGATGGGGTGATGGTCCATTTGTGGATAGATTCGGCAACACTATGCAACTTTTTGCTACCCATATCTGCAGGAGTTCTGTTCTCGCTGAATCTGTCGACCCATTCCTGGGCAAAGCGTTTGCTCATAAAAGGAGCGAGAACATTGGTCAGCGTCTTTTTCTTGTTCGCGTCTGCGGTCAGTTCTTCTTCAATGTTCTGTCCAGGAAGCAGGTCGATCGAAAGTGATTTTCCCGGTTCCAGATAGGAAGAAATTTGTAAAATAGCCGGGCCACTTAAGCCACGATGAGTGAACAGCAGATTTTCACGAAAGCCTTGTTTTTTTACTGATGCAATACAGTCCTGTGAAACGCCGCTAAGAGTTTTACAGAAGGCTTTATCATTGTCGTTCAAGGTTAAGGGGACAAGTGCGGGGCGGATTGGAGTGACTGGCACATCAAATTGTCGGGCAATCCTGTGACCGAAATCTGTGGCACCGATCTTTGGTATGGAAAGTCCGCCCGTTGCGATGACCAAAGAATGGCAGACTACAATGCCATTATCAGTTGCCAGAGAAAATTTAGGCGCGTTAGCTTTTTCAGGCAGAGGGCGGACACTTTTAACCGAGACTGGGTTTTGGATCTCGACGCGTGCGTTACGACATTCTGCGAGCAGCATGTCAATGATATCTTGTGCGGAATTATCGCAGAAAAGCTGCCCTAGTGTTTTTTCGTGATACTTGATTCCGTGCTTTGCCATCAGATCAAGGAAGTCATATGGCGTATAGCGTGCCAGTGCAGATTTACAGAAGTGTTTATTGCCGGAAATGAAGTCGCTGGCTGTGGTATGTATGTTGGTAAAGTTGCAACGTCCACCGCCAGAAATACGGATTTTTTCACACAGCTTTTTGGCGTGATCAATGACGAGAACGCGCCGTCCCCTTTTCCCTGCTTCAATTGCACACATAAGACCCGCAGCACCTGCGCCGATAATAATAACATCTCGGTTATCTGTCGCGGTTTCTGACCTCTTCTCAGGGTTCTTTTTCGATCCCTTTTCTGGGGAAGCGTTTTGCATAGCTCTCTCTTTTGGTCTTATGCTGGTTGAGGTTCGGCAATGTTGCAGAAACTTTAAGCGGGGTAATACCCGAATTCAGAAAAAACGCCAAGCTGTAACAATATTTTGAGGTCGCTGTTAATAAGACGTCGGGTGTTGCAACCCTATATGTAAGGGAGCAGAAATTGTCTCAGATGAAAAAACGGCTCTGGTGTTGTATTTAAAGTTATTCAGTAAGCTCATTGCAGCACAATACAGTTGAATGGAAAGCGAATGACGACTTCTTTAATTATTGGTGGGCTGGTTCTGTTTTCCTTGTTGCACCTGGTAACAGCAACGAGGTCGATAAGGTCTGCAGCCGCTGAACATTTAAGTGAATTACAATACAAGAGCCTCTTCTCGCTTTTGTCCCTGGTAACGTTTGGCGGAGCTATTTATGGCTATATTGAAAGCTCTTATGTTGAGTTTTGGGTGCCGGAAAGTGCTGTTGTTCTTTTTCAAAGCTTTGTATTGATGCCGATTGCAATTATTTTGCTGGTGAGTTCGTACATTTCGAGAGGCACACAACGATTAACACGTCATCCGATGCTTATGGGCGTTGCCATTGCGTGTTTCAGCCATGTGCTTGTGAACGGGGATCTGGCTTTTATTCTCTTTTTTGGTGGATTAGGAACCTATGCGGTTCTTGCAATGATCTGGTCCGATTATCAATGCCGGATATCCAAAGGCCCAAAGGATCAACTGTTTCTTGAGCAGACTGGGTATTTTCCTTCTTTTGGACGATTGTATCCAGAAGAGGGCGACATTTTGCCAAGAGTAGGAACCTTAGGACCTGTTATCGGGGCTGTGAGCTACGGGTTAGCAATAACATATCATGGACAGCTTTTGGGCGTATCGCCCCTTTCTTCATTGCTGGCATCATAGGGGGCGAGATCTGTATGGGCAGGGGAGCTTAGTGGCAATTAATAGAGTGGAGTTAGTGCAATGTCCTTTATTCAGGAAAACCTTTCAAGTCTCCCTGAAATTCTTGTTGCCATAGGTTTTTTACTCACGTTTATCGCCTTTGTTGTTCGTGATATTCTATGGCTTCGAATTTTTACAATCGTCGCCAAGTTCGCGATGGCGGTTGCTGCCCTGTTGCCCGAAGGTGGCCCGATGTGGCTTTCTTTTTCCGGGAATATGCTTCTTATTGCAGTGAATTTGTTCCACTCGACGCTTCTGGTTATGGAAAAACGCCGTTCCAGTTTCTCGAACGAGGAGCAGTCTTTAAAGGATGCGGCCTTCCCTTCTATGGAGCGCGTGTTTGTGAAGCGCCTTTTTAGCGCGGCCAGTTGGTCTGAATTTGATCAGGGTGAAACACTTCTTTTTGAAGGAGAATGCCCGGATAGGTTATTTCTTCTGTTTGAAGGAAAAGCTTTTGTATCTGTCAGGCACAAGCGTGTTGGCGAAATTAGAGCCGGACAATTTGCTGGCGAGATGTCTTTTCTGACGATGGAAAAAGCCGGTGCAACGGTGACAACCCGTGAAAAGACAAAGTGTTTGGTTTGGGAACGATCAGCCCTCGAAAAACTTTATCATAAAGATAAGGATCTTCAGGCTGTTCTGATCGCCGCTATCGGGGCGGACTTGGTGACAAAAATTCTCTCCCAAAATAGAAGAACTGCGAAATTCGGTTAGGTGCTATGTTTCTTGAAATGACAACTTTGCTTGCATTTCGTGATCAGAGGTTTACCTAGATGTCAGAATTTATTTAAGAACGGAAAGATTGATGATCAAACTTTATGGAATTAAGAACTGCGATACATGCAGAAAGGCACTCAAGACGTTGTCTGCTGCAGGTCTTGATCATCAATACCATGATTTCCGCGTAGATGGTCTGTCTGCTGAAGATCTTGATAAATGGATAGCTGCCGTGGGCTGGGAGAAGCTTCTCAATAAAAGAGGCACGACCTGGCGGAATTTATCTGATGATATTAAGGATTCAGTGAATGAAACTGTTGCCCGTGATTTAATGTTGGAAAACCCTACGCTCATTAAGCGCCCGGTTTCTGATACGCCACAAGGTGTCATTGTCGGGTTTACCAATAACGAACAAACCCTTTTGGGGCTTTAGGAGCGTATTGTGACAGATCAACCCAATGATAAAAATCCTGCTGGCGGCAAGGGACGTTCTGAAAAGCAGCAAGCGCGCAAAGAACGGTTTGTTGCGCAAAAACACGGAAAAGATACGGATCAGCGATATGATTCCAGTTACCCAAAAAAGCGTGAGCAGGGCAGATCGGGTGATGATCGAGACAAAGAACGAAATCCCTCGGGCGAGAGAAATTTTTACACAAAACGGTCAGATATTGAGCCGCTAAAAAGCGGTGCAAGACTGGCGCGTGGTGCAGAACGTGTTGACTTGCCAATGGGGCGTTTGTTGTTCCATGTCTTGGCTGTTCTGGAAGAAGCCACGAATTCTGATAGTCCCATAGACCGGGCACTGGCATCTCACTTTTCGAACATTAAAGGCCGTTTGACGCCGCGTGATCACGATCGTATTCGCGATATGGTGTGGGGTGTCGTTCGTCGTTATCGCCGTTTGTTATGGTGGTTGGAAATCAACGGGCAAACACCACAGGTACGTAAACTTCTTCTTGCCGATCTTGTACTGACCCATGGTAAGAATGTTCAGGACATTACGCATTTTTGCAAAGGTGGTGGCGGATACCTGAAACGTTTGACAGATTCCGAAGCTCGCGCGTTGAGCGCAATGGATGGAAAGCGTCTCGCAGATGAAACCATGCCTGAGGCTGTAACTCTGGAATGTCCGGCGTGGGCGGAAAAGGGATTGCGAGAAGTTTTTGGAGATCGCTTTACCGTAGAAATTGAGGCTTTGCGACAACCTGCGCCATTGGATATCCGAGTGAACCCCTTTAAAGGTAATCGCGATGAGCTGATCCCAAGATTGGAAAAGGCGGGATGCAAGGTCGAAAAGCTTGATTGGCTTCCCTATGGTTTGCGTATTACGGACGCTGGTCGAAAGGCGCACTTACCTTTCTATGAGCGGGGCGAGTTCGAAATTCAGGATGCTGGGTCACAGGTTTTGGCGGCAATGGTTGCTGTTGAACCAGGGCAACGGGTTATTGATTTTTGCGCCGGTGCAGGTGGTAAAACCCTGGCGTTGGCTGCAGAGATGAATAATCGGGGACAGCTGATTGCTGCGGATGTTCACAACAAACGCCTCGCCCGGGCAGCACTGCGACTGAAACGTGCTGGTGTCTTTAACGCTGAACGTAAAGTGTTGGGTAGCGAGCGTGATCCTTGGGTCAAAAAGAACAAAGGTAAATTTGACCGCGTTCTTGTGGATGCACCTTGTAGCGGGATAGGTTCCTGGCGTCGTGCCCCTGATTCGAAATGGCGCAGGGATGAAAAAGATCTGGAAGAATTGGTTGCGTTACAGGAAAGCATTCTAACCTCGGCGGCTCGTTTGGTTAAGCCGGGTGGACGCCTAGTTTATGCTACTTGTTCTCTCTTGCCTGTTGAAAATGAAGACCAGGTGGCAAAATTGCTTCGTTCTCGTCCTGACTTCAAGCTGGTGCCTGTGAAAGGTATCTGGGCAGAGAAAATGCCTACGTCCATGCCCGAGGCGATGGGGGACATGCTTCGCTTAAGCCCAGCAACAAACGATACCGATGGGTTCTTTGCGGCTGTTCTTGAGCGAGAAGCAGAGTAAACAACGGGCCAATTACTCAGATATAATTATGGCGATCTTTGTCGTTACAGCCTGTTGCCAGAGTGAAACTGTCTTTATTTCTGTGCCGTAGAGCTGTCGTGAGTCTAATTCGGGTTTTATTCTGGGGCCAAAAGTTTTTGCCCCTGAATTTCTTTTAGGGCCGCGTCTTCCGCAATTTCTTTGATAGCGTGATAGCTACGGATGATTGATGTCGTACCGTAGGCTTTGAAAAAGCGCGTTTCTCCAGGTTTTAAGAGTATTGAAATCGGATTTTCTATGTCAGATGATATCTTGATCTCATAGTTACCGGGCTGTGCGTTGCGGTAAAGAACCTGATTGATTTTGACAAATCCGACGGACTTCCCATTTACGAGAAACTCAGGCTCTACGGCCGCGAGAAAAGGAACCTGAGAACGATAAAAATATATTCGGGCATTCTCTGGTGAAATTGCTGGCAAGCTTCCGGTTATAGGTTTTGCTCGTTTGCTGGCTCCGCAAGCTGTGAGTATTAGAAGGGTAGAGATAATCGCAAATGTTTTTGTGAGTGAGTGCACGGGATAAGCCTCTATATGAAACGAATTTGTATCTTAGATCACTTTTAAAAAAATGCCAAAGCTCGTAAATCATATTTAATGGACTATGTTGCGCTGCAAAATAATACTTGTTTGCATGTGCGAAAAAACGTATTTTTTTGTAAAATTATCGTAAGGGTGGTTTTGGGGAAATAATAATACAAATCTCAAGGTCATTTAAATAACAATAAACTTAAAATAATAGACCTAAGGCGAAGGGAAGAGCTGATGTTCGGGCAACAAGGGTATTATATCGAAGATCTGAGTGAGGGAATGGAAGCGTCATTTTCCAAGACAGTTACCGAAGCTGATATTGTCTTGTTTGCGGGGGTGTCCGGCGATACTAATCCCGTTCATATTGATGAAGAGGCCGCAAAAAAGAGCGTTTTTGAAGGGCGTATTGCTCATGGCATGCTAACGGCCTCTTACCTGTCGACAGTTTTGGGAACCAGATTACCGGGCCCAGGATGCATTTATCTTTCTCAATCGCTCAGATTCAAGGGGCCTGTACGTATTGGTGATACTGTCACGGCTATTGTACGGGTGAGAGAAATAATGACATCGAAAAAACGCGTAATTCTAGAGACTCTTTGTCAAGTCAGGGGGAAAGATGTTCTGGATGGTGAGGCAACCGTGATGGTGTCTTCGCGGGATCAATAAGATCGTTGTTGCCAAATCTTTTGATAAAAAAGCTATAAGGCTGTTTTCAAGTAGCCTTTGACCTAGTATTCATAGGCCTTTCGGACACATTCATGGTGCGACTGCTAATATTAGGAGCCCGCCAAGAGTATTTCCTATGCGAATTATAGAATATTTCTGGAGCTTGAAGGCGGAAAGCCTAGGTTAATAAATGGCAGTTTTTCATAACTTTACCAATCTACCGGATGATGCACGGGGAGCCGTTGTTGCTATTGGCAACTTTGATGGTGTTCATCTGGGGCATCAGGCCGTGATTCGTCAAGCCGGTGTGATTGCGGAAAAGCTGAATCGTCCGTTGGCAGTCTTAACTTTTGAACCTCATCCTCGATCTCTGTTTAAACCTGATCAACCTTGTTTTCGATTAACGCCAATGATCGCGAAAGCACATGCCTTGAAAAAGGTCGGTGTTGATCATGTTTATATACAAGATTTCACCCTTGAGTTTGCGAAGCAGTCCGCTGAAGCATTTGTTCTCGATACTTTGGTGCGGGATCTCGGCGCGAGACATTTGGTTATTGGCGGCGATTTTTGTTTTGGTAAAGATCGTCAAGGTAATGCAGTCTTGCTGGAGGCCATGGGCAAAGTGCACGGCTTTGGGGTGACGGCTGCAACTCTGGTTGAAGATAAAAACGATGTGGTGTTGTCTTCATCGCGCATTCGGGAATATCTCAAAGCTGGTAAACCAGCCGATGCGGCAAGAATCCTTGGTCGCTATTGGGAAATAGACGGGACTGTAATGCATGGATTTAAGCGCGGAAGAACAATTGGCTTTCCCACCGCGAATCTATCCATGGAAAATTATCTCGTTCCCAGTTTGGGCGTTTATGCCGTACGTGTTGCCAAGGCCGGTGTTGAAGGCTTTGGATTAACCCATTGGTACAATGGTGTAGCAAATATTGGCGTGCGACCGACACTCAATGGTGAAGGTGTCAATCTGGAAGTTTTTATCTTTGATTTTGATGAAGACATTTATGATATGGACCTTCGGGTACAAATCGTGGAATATCTGCGCCCTGAAAAGAAATTTGATGGCCTTACGGCCTTGACTGAACAGATCAAAATAGACAGTGAGCAGGCACGTAAGCTTTTACTGGAATTACCTGATCACCCAATTGATCCCGTTGTTTCGACAACAGATGAACAACAAGCATAATTGTTAAAATGGAAGAGTGGCTCCATGAGCACGGATTATAAAGATACTGTTTTTCTCCCCAAGACTGATTTCCCTATGCGCGCCGGGTTGCCCAAAAAGGAACCTGAGATTTTACAGCGCTGGAGAGATATTGGGCTGTTTGAAAAACTGCGTGCACAAAGTAAGGGGCGTGAAAAGTTCACACTTCACGACGGACCTCCCTATGCCAACGGTCATCTTCATATGGGGCACGCTCTTAATAAAGTTTTGAAAGATGTGATCAACCGTTCCCAACAGATGTTGGGGAAAGATGCGCACTATGTACCCGGTTGGGATTGTCACGGTCTGCCGATTGAATGGAAGGTCGAAGAAGGCTATCGCGAACGCGGTCAGGATAAAGACGAAGTTCCTGTTGTTGAATTCCGTAAGGAATGTCGCGAGTTTGCTGACAAATGGATCAAAATTCAGATCGAAGAATTCAAACGTCTCGGCATCGAAGCGGACTGGGAACAGCCCTATAAGACCATGAACTATCAATCAGAATCTCTGATTGTAAAGGAAATGGGCAAGTTCTTGATGAACAAAGGCCTCTATATGGGGACCAAGGCTGTTCTGTGGTCGGTTGTCGAGAAAACTGCTTTGGCGGATGCAGAAGTTGAATATCATGAGCTTAAGTCACCAACGATATGGGTGCGTTTTCCGATTGCCAGCAGTAATGATAAGCTGCTCGACGGCGCATCGATCATTATCTGGACAACCACACCGTGGACAATTCCTGCGAATAGAGCTGTAGCCTGTGGTGACGCGTTTGAATACGTGGTTTACGAAGTTACCGAGCTTGGCGAAAACAGCATTGCAAAAGTTGGTGAACGCCTTGTTCTGAACCGCGAACTTTCTGAGCAGGTTAGAATAGATGCGAAGATCGAAGCCTGGACCGAAGTTGGTGTGGTTTCTGATCTCTCTGACGTTAAAGTTAAACACCCGCTTAATGGATTAGAGGGTGCTGATGGTGGATATGATTACGAAGTGCCTTTGCTAAACGCAGACTTTGTAACTAACGACGCTGGTACAGGATTTGTTCATATCGCGCCAAGCCACGGTGCGGATGATAATGAACTTGGTCGTCAAAAGGGCCTTGAAGTTCCAATGATGATTGATGAAGCGGGTGTTTATTACGATCACGTTCCATTCTTTGCGGGTGCTTGTGTTTATACGCAAGAAGGCAAAGCCGGCGATGCTAATGGTCGTGTGATTAAAGCTTTGATTGAATCAGGCTCTTTGTTGGCAAAAGGATCCATGCGTCATAGTTACCCGCATTCTTGGCGTTCCAAAGCGCCGTTGGTATTCCGTGCCACGCCACAGTGGTTCATTTCAATGGAAACCAACGAGTTGCGTGACAAAGCGCTTAAAGCTATTGATGATACGCGGTTTATTCCTGAAAAAGGATCGACCCGTCTTTATAAAATGATCGAGGGTCGTCCGGATTGGTGTGTATCTCGTCAGCGTGTATGGGGGGTTCCCCTGCCGATCTTTATGGAAAAGAAAACGGGTGAGCCACTGCGGGACCAAAAAGTTCTTGATCGTATCGTAGACGCTTTCGAACAAGAAGGCGGCGATGCCTGGTTTAACAGCCCACCAGCACGCTTCCTTGGTAACGAATATAACCCGGATGACTACGAGCAAATTCAGGATGTTATTGAAGTGTGGTTTGATTCTGGGTCAACCCACAGCTTTGTTCTGGAGGCACGTCCGGAATTGAAATGGCCGGCTGATCTTTATCTTGAAGGATCGGATCAACACCGTGGCTGGTTCCATACGTCTTTGTTGGAATCTGCAGGTACACGAGGTCGTGCCCCGTATGATGCTGTTTTAACCCATGGCTTTGTTCTTGATAACAAGGGCCGCAAAATGTCTAAGTCCTTGGGCAACATTACGGCCCCTGCGGAAATCAATGCCAAATACGGTGCTGATATTCTGCGCCTCTGGGTAGTTGCTTCTGATTACTCTCAAGATTTGCGTGTTGGCGATGAAATCCTGAAGTATCAGGCAGATGCCTATCGTCGTCTTCGAAACACGCTTCGGTTCCTTTTGGGAAGTCTTGATGGTTTTAATGATGCTGAGCGTCTGCCTGTCGAGGAAATGCCTGAACTTGAAAAATGGGTTCTACACCGTTTGACCGAATTGGATACCATCGTTAGTAAGTCCTGTGATGACTATGACTATCATGCGATGTTCCAGGCTTTGCACAACTTCTGTGCGCTTGATCTTTCGGCTTTCTATCTCGATATCCGCAAAGATACGCTTTATTGCGACGGAACAGGCACGCTGGAACGTCGGGCCTGTCGTACGGTAATTGATATACTTTTTGATGCACTTACTGCTTGGTTAGCACCGATCTTGTGCTTTACGACCGAAGAAGCATGGTTGGCGCGGGGGAAAACAGATATTGCTGAATCTGTTCATTTACGTACTTTCCCTGAAATTCCAGCGGGGTGGAAAAACGACACGCTGGCCGAACGTTGGGACAATGTGCGCGAAGTTCGTCGTGTTGTGACTGGTGCTATTGAAGTTTTGAGAGCTGAAAAGAAAATTGGTTCCAGTCTTCAGGCTCGTCCAGCAGTTTATATAAGTCGTCCAGAATTGCTTTCAGCCATTGGTGATCTTGATATGGCTGATATCTGTATTACGTCCCAGATTGAATTGGTCGAAGCAGATGCGCCGCAAGAAGCTTATCGCTTGAACGACGTTGATGGCGTCGGTGTTGTGGTTGATGGTGCCGAAGGTGAAAAATGTGAACGCTGTTGGAAAGTACTCCCCGATGTGGGAAGTCATCCGAATGCCGAAGCTACCTGTAGCCGTTGTGCCAGTGTTCTGGGTGCCAGTGTTCTGAACGCATCTTCTTAAAGCAAGGTGATTTAATGATGCTCCGTGCTTTGATATTGGCAATTTTGATTGCTGGAATTGATCAAGCTAGTAAGTGGTATGTCTTGCTGGATGTGATGAACCCGCCCCAAGTTATCGAGGTGACTGGTTTTTTTGATCTCGTTTTGGCTTACAATACCGGAGTGAGTTTTGGTCTGTTTGGTAGCGATTCTGAATGGCGCCCTTTTCTGTTGGCGGGGGTTGCCATTGCCATCGTGATAGCATTGTTTGTTTGGCTCTATAAAGAACCGGGCAAATTGATTGCTGTATCTGTCGGCCTTATCAGTGGTGGCGCAATCGGGAATGTAATCGACAGGTTTATTCATATTGGCGTGGTTGATTTTTTGAGTTTCAGCATCTCATTCCTGCCGTGGCGAATATTTAACCCCTGGCCCGCATTTAATCTCGCAGACAGTTTTATTTTTATCGGGGTTATGGTTTTGCTCTTTGACGGCTTGTTCTTGACGCAATCTAAGGGTAATAAGTAGGGACCTTGAAAAAGGATGCGGACCGAAAGCATGAAAAATATCAAATTTTTGGGGTTAATTGTTCTTTCCCTAATCGTCGCTGGTTGTAGTGATGGCTTAAAAGAGCAAATAGGACTAGGAAAGCGTGCGCCCGACGAATTTAAAGTCGTGTCCAGAGCTCCTCTTAGTCTTCCTCCTGATTATAATCTTGCACCACCTCGCCCTGGCGCGCTTCGTCCACAAGAAGGCTCAGCTCAAGGACAAGCGAAACGTGCTGTCTTTAATCTTGATGGTACTGCGGGACCTCAGAAAAACTCTGCACTGGAACAAGCTGGTCGTAGTGATGGCGAAATGGCATTGCTGGAATCTGCTGGAGCAGATGAAGCGCCGGATGATATTCGTTTGCTTATTGACCGCGAGACACGGCAGCTTAATTCTGAAAGTGAACGCGTAGTTGATACGTTGATTTTCTGGAAGGATCAGCCTAGACCTAACAGTGTGGTTGACCCTGTAAAAGAGGCAAAACGCATTCAGGAAAACGCAGCGCTTGGCACGCGAGGTAAAGGCGAAACGGAAAGTATTACGATTGAACGCGAAGCGCCACTTGAAGGCGTGTTTGATAATATCTTCTAATATTTTTTGTGATGTTCATGAATTAAAAAGCTCCGATTTTCTCGGAGCTTTTTTGTTTTATAGGGCAGGTTGAGGGAAATAAGTAGTTCTGCCCTAGTTTTGCCAGATTAATGGGCCATGAATGCCATTGATTGATCGTGTGTTCTCTATGACTTGCGACTATATTCAATGTAATTTTTTATAATGACCTGGCTATCTTAATATGCTTTCCAGATTTAAACGTATCGGTTCTCTCAACATTATAATTTGTAGCTTTGTTCTACTGTTTTCTCCTGTTCAAGGGGCTGTCTTTAATCCAGAGGTATTTAAGCTGGATAATGGGCTTGAGGTCGTAGTTATTCCTAACCATAGAGCGCCAATTATCACGCAGATGCTTTGGTATAAAGTCGGGGCTGCGGATGAAGAAGTTGGCGAATCAGGTAATGCGCACTTTCTTGAGCATCTTATGTTCAAGGGTACTGAACGTTTCAAATCTGGTGAATTTTCGGCGTTGGTTGCCAAAAATGGTGGCCAGGAAAATGCATTCACATCTTGGGATTACACGGCCTATCATCAAACAGTTGCCAAAGACCGTCTTGAAATGGTGATGGAACTGGAAGCAGACAGAATGACGGGGTTACTTCTGGATGATGAGAAGGTATTGCCTGAACGGGAGGTCGTTCGAGAAGAAAGACGTAGCCGCGTCGGTAATAGCCCGGGGGCGCAGTTGGGCGAAGTCATGCGGGCAAGCCAGTTCCTTAACCATCCTTACCGTATTCCCATTATCGGATGGGATCATGAAATTGAGGCGCTAAATACAGAAACGGCACTTTCGTTCTATAGAAAATGGTATGCGCCTAATAATGCGGTCCTTGTTATTTCCGGTGATGTGACTGCCGATGAAATCAAACCCCTTGCTGAAAAGTATTTTGGATCTATTCCTCGCCGGGAGATACCTGAACGGAAAAGGATCTCTGAACCGCCGCAAAATGCCGCGCGACGCGTTATCAAAGATAGCCATTTGGTAACGAACCCATCCGTTACGATTAGATACATCGCCCCGAGTTATCGGACGGCTGAAAATAACGATGCCTATGCGTTGCAGGTGCTGGATGAAATTATTGGTTCAGGAGCGACCAGCAAGCTATACAAAAAGCTGGTTATTGAAGAAAAATTAGCTGCATCCGTTGGTACATCTTATAGCCCCAATGCCTATGATTTGAGTACATTTACGCTTTATATCTCTCCGCGCCCTGATATCGAAATTGATGTGGCTGAAAAACGTTTGCGTGAAGAACTCTTTGATTTGATTGGACAGGGAGTAACAGAGGAAGAGGTTAAAAAGGCTAAAACCGGCATGGTCGATGCAGCTGTTTTTGCGCGGGATTCTCTTTCGGCTGCTCCTAATGTCATAGGTCGTACTTTGACAACAGGTGGCAGTGTCGAAGATATTGAAGCTTGGCCCGAACGTATTTCTGCTGTTACTCCTGATCAAATCAATGATTTGCTGAAAAAGCTCTTTATTGAGAACCAATCCGTTACCGGTATTTTGTTACCTACAGGGGAGTCAAAATAATGAAATCTTCTGTAAAACTTGGAATTGTTACTGTCCTCTCAATCTTGCTGAGCTTTTATAACCTTTCTTCCGCTTTTGCTGTTGATATCACTGAGGTTACCAGTCCCGGTGGGATAAAAGCGTGGCTTATAGAAGATCGTAGTAATCCGATTATTTCAATGAAGTTCGCCTTTTCGGGAGGTTCATCTGTCGATCCTGATGGTAAAGAAGGTCTCGCTAACTTGGTTGCGGCGACAATTGATGAGGGGGCAGGAAATCTTGATTCGCAAACTTTTCAAGCGGAACTGAATGACTTGTCTATTTCCCTGGGTTTTAATGCAGGGCGTGAGTTTTTTAGTGGCGAGCTTGTCACATTGAAAAAAAACAAGGTTAAAGCATTTGAGCTGCTGAATCTGTCTTTGACAGCACCAAGGTTTGATAGTGAACCTGTTGAGCGCATTCGAACGCAAATTTCACTGGTACTCGAGCAAAGACTGGATGACCCAGGATACAAAGCCCAAAGTACCTTGAGGGATCTCTATTATCCCAATCATGTTTATGGGCGCCCCAATGATGGTACGCTTGCGAGTCTCAAGAACATAACAGTTCTGGATATGAAAAACTATCTGAATGAAAATATCTCACGTGACAACCTGACCGTAGCTGTTGTTGGCGATATTGATGCTGTTGAACTTGGCCAGTTTTTGGATCAGGCTTTTGAAGGAATTATACAGAAAGCCAAACCATTTCGAGTTCCTGGGGCGAAGCCAGCAATTAAAGGCGGAACCATTATTTTGGATGAAGATATTCCACAGAGTGAAGTCTTAATGGCACAGCCTGGTATTTCTCGTGATGATCCTGATTACTACGCCGCTTTTATTGTTAATCATGTTCTTGGGGGCGGTAGTTTTTCTTCGCGTTTGTATCAGGAAGTTCGAGAAAAAAGAGGATTAGCCTACTCAGTAGGGAGCTATCTTTCCCTTCTGGATCAGGCACCGCTATTGATGGCGTCTGTTGCCACGCAAAATGAACGGGTGGCGGAAACGATCCGGATTATGAAAGAGCAATGGTCGCTAATGGCCGAAGAAGGACCTAGTGAGCAAGAATTGAATGATGCCAAAACCTATTTGACCGGCTCTTTCCCCCTAAGCTTTACGAGTACCGGACGGGTTGCAAATATTCTTTTGGCCATGCAGTTAAATGATCTGGGAATTGATTATCTAGATCAGCGCAACGAATATTTGGAAGCAGTATCACTGGCTGATGCAAAGCGCGTTGCAAAAAGGCTTTTCGATACAGATGCACTTACTGTCGTTATTGCTGGCCGTCCTGAAGGTATTGAGCAACAAACGCCGTTATCTATAGCCCCATAAAGGTTCTTTTTGGGGCATAGACCTAATAGTAATGTTTTAGAGGATGAAGGCTTTCGTCGTCGGTTACAAATAGGTAATACTACAAGCATATTCTTAGATAGATAAAAGAGACAATGTCCTACACGCACGATGCAGAGTTTTGCCTTGCCAGAACACTTGGTGAAGGTGGTTTGGAACAACAGATTTTTGAAGAGCAGCTTCAAGGATGCAAGGCTAGTTTAGCCCGTCTTAAAGATGATAAAGATAACGGACGATTGCCATTTCTGACAACCCCTGGTGAGCGGGATGATCTTGTGGCTTGCCAAACGGTTGTCTCTTCCTATCGTGAAAATTGTGATGATGTGATCGTTCTGGGAACAGGCGGTTCTTCGCTTGGTGGACGAACACTTTATGGCCTGGCGACCAGTGCTTTCGGACCGATCAATGGGGGACCACACCTTCATTTCATTGATAATATCGATCCGCATAGTTTTGATGTTCTTTTGAAGCACGTTGACATTTCTCGCACGGGATTGATTGTCGTTTCCAAATCCGGCTCAACCGCTGAAACAGTTTCCCAGTTCATGGCTTTGTTACCTATATTCCAGAAGGAGTATGGGCCGGACAAATTATCAGAACGAGTGACTGTTATCACTGAACCCCGTCCAAATCCGCTAAGAAAATTGGCCAGAGATCTGGGGCTTGAATGCCTTGATCAAAATCCGTTAATTGGCGGACGTTTCTGTATTCTTACTCTGGTCGGGTTGCTACCGGCAATGATTGCAGGATTGGATGCCGCAGCCTTGAGAAATGGTGCGCAGAAAGTTGTGGATCAAGCCTTCTCTGGGGCGCAAATGGAAGATATTCCTGCAGCGGTGGGTGCCGCTATTGCTACAGGGTTACAACGCCAGCGCGATATTCGCCAAACCGTCATTATGCCCTATGAAGATAGACTTGCAGATTTTGGGCTCTGGTATAATCAACTATGGGCAGAGAGTTTGGGTAAAGAGGGTAAGGGAACGACGCCAATTCGTGCCCTTGGAACTGTAGATCAGCATAGTCAACTGCAACTCTATCTGGATGGACCTCAGGATAAGATGTTCACCATGATCTATCATGATGCCAAGGGGATGGGGTTGCCCGTTGATTCTGTTCTGCCAAAAGGCGAAGATTCATTGAGTTATCTTCGTGGACGAACTTTGGGCGACCTGTTGACGGTTTCCGCAGAAGCCACCATGCAAACTTTGGCTAAAAATGGTCGTCCGGTAAGAAAATTCCTGCTGGATAAAATTGATGAAGAAACCTTGGGTGCGTTGACCATGCACTTTATGTTGGAAACTGTGATCACAGCTGATCTCCTCGGTGTAAACCCCTATGACCAGCCCGCAGTTGAACAAGGCAAAGTCCTTGCCCGTCGTATGCTAAAAGATCTTTAATCAGGAGCCTTTCAGTGCTTATCCGTCGTTTACCCAACACCCTTGTTAATCAGATCGCTGCCGGTGAAGTTATCGAACGCCCCGCTGCAGCAATTAAAGAATTGGTGGAAAACGCACTGGATGCCGGATCACATAATGTTGATGTTGTGATGCGCGATGGCGGGCGTAGTTATATCTCGGTGACAGATGATGGCTGTGGTATGAGCCGAGAAGGACTTGGCATTTGTATCGAGCGCCATGCGACATCAAAGCTGCCTAGTGATGATCTTGTTCATATTAAAACGCTGGGGTTTCGGGGCGAAGCTCTGCCATCTATTGGTGCTGTTGCGCGTCTTCAAATTACAAGCCGTGAAGCGGATGCCGAGGATGCCTGGACAATTAAAGTCGAAGGTGGTGTGGTTACTGATCCACAACCTGCGGCATGTAACGTCGGGACACGGGTTGAAATCAGGGATTTATTTTTTGCAACACCCGCCCGGTTGAAATTTTTAAAAGCAGCGCGGACAGAAGTCAGCCATGCTGAAGATGTTTTGAAACGTCTTGCTATGGCCAATCCGGAAGTTGGGTTTTCGCTTTCTGATGAAAAAAGAACAATCCTTCGCTTGCCTGCCAATAGTGGCGATTTGTTTGAAGTCAGATTGAAACGCCTTTCATCCGTAATGGCGCGTGAGTTTGAAGAAAATGCGCTACCTATTGAAGCCGAGCGCGAATATTTGAAACTTTCCGGTTATATCGGATTGCCGACCCTCAATCGAGGAAATGCACAGCACCAGTATCTTTTTGTGAATGGTCGCCCAGTAAAAGATCGTTTATTACAAGGTGCTGTGAGAGGTGCGTATCAGGATTTTCTTGCTCGTGATCGGCATCCGCTTCTTGCTTTGTTTTTGGAACTACCGTCCGAAATGGTTGATGTGAACGTTCATCCGGCCAAGACAGAGGTTCGTTTTCGGGATGCGACCTTGGTCCGTGGTTTGATTGTCGGTGCCTGCAAACATGCGTTGGCAGAAGCAGGACATAGAGCCTCTACTTCGGTGGGTAATGCGGCTTTGGGGATGCTGGAAGCTGCGCGTGCTCGGGGCGAACAGGGCGGCGGGTATGCGTCAGCACGCCCAAATACAGATTATACGTGGCAATCCAAGTCCTCGATTAACTATCCTTCTGGGCGTTTGTCAGACGCAGTTATGGATTACCACGCACCTTTATCGGATGGTCAAACAGGATTTACACAATCTGCCTTACCCGGAGCAGAAGATTTTATTCCAGAAGCCAGACAAGAACATTTCCCATCAGGCTTGTCAGAAAGGCCGACGGAATGGAACGGGGATCCCGGGGAATCTAACAGTTATGACATTAATGTTGATAACTTTGACCATACGGCCCACCCCCTAGGGGCGGCACGGGCGCAATTTCACGAAAACTACATCATCACGCAAACCGCGGATGGCATTGTTGTTGTTGACCAGCATGCGGCCCATGAAAGACTGGTTTTAGAGAAGATGAAGGCACAAATGGCGGAACAGGGTGTTAAAACCCAGATGTTGCTGTTGCCTGAAGTTGTCGAACTGGACGAAGATGCGGCGCACCGTTTGGTCAAGAGAGCAGATGAGCTGTCTGAACTGGGGCTGGTACTTGAAGGATTTGGAGCCGGAGCTGTTGTCGTACGCGAAGTGCCAGCTATCCTAGGCGAGCGTGCGAATGCAGTTGCATTGGTCAGAGATCTTGCTGATGAGTTGGCAGAGTTAGGGGAAACTCTTGCACTGAAAGAACAGATTGAACGGGTTTTGGGTACCATGGCATGTCATGGATCAGTTCGATCCGGTCGTCGTCTCAACGGGGAAGAAATGAATGCTCTATTGCGACAGATGGAAGTGACGCCGCATTCCGGACAGTGCAATCACGGACGTCCGACCTATATTGAATTGAAGCTTGCTGATATAGAAAAACTCTTTTCCAGAAGATAATCGTTCCTACTTATAAGTTGTATCGCGTATGCGGCTGGTTACTTCTGTGTCGATTGATAAGAAGTATTTTGAGGTTTGGATCACAATGGGAGACTTTTTTGAGTTTTGACTTTTTAAGCCTTAAGCCCGCAACGCGATTTATACATGCCTTTACGGATGACTTTTATCAGGAAGTTCCTGATGACTGGTGGGTTATTGTTACAGATGTTGTTAGCTCAACCAGGGCTATCGAAGCCGGTCGCTATAAAGATATTAACATGCTGGGGGCAGCATGTATCACGGCTGTCTTTAATACAGTAGGGGGTGCGATAATTCCCTTTGTTTTTGGTGGCGATGGCGCATCTTTTCTTTGCTCATCTCAGGATCGTGATGCTCTGATTGATGAATTGCTTGCTGTTAGAAGCTTTGGTCTGGATTTTTACGATCTGGAACTAAGAGTGGGATGTGTTCCTCTTTCCGAGATTAGAAGGGAGGGAAAAAACATTCAGGTTGCCCGGTTAGAGCTATCTCCCGGTAATAATCTCGCTCTGTTTAATGGTGGTGGTCTGGCTTTGGCTGATACAATTATCAAAGCAGATCAAACTGGTGAGTTCTGTAAACAGAATATTGAAACCCGTTTGCCTAATCTGGAAGGGCTTTCTTGTCGTTGGCAACCTCTAAAACCTGTAAATGGGCAAATCATCACATTGCTGGTACATGCGAATCATGATGATGATTATGCCAGTATTGTCGAACATATTCAGCGTATTCTTGATCAAGCGAGTGCTGATATAAACCCTGTTAAGATTCAACAGATGAAGTTTAGAGGGTTTTTGGAAAACTTTTCTTTAGAAAAATTTGCGGCTAGTAAAGCTGCGAGTACTCATATTCGTCCCATTTTAAAGACTCTTTTTGAAAAAATATTTCAGAGATTTGCCCATTTTGTAAATTTGAAATCAGGTCCCTATCAACCAGAAACGTATTTGACAGAATTACGTAATAATTCTGATTTCAGAAAGTTTGATGACATGGTGCGAATGGTTTTAGATTGTAGCTCTGACGTCATAGAAGAGCTACAGGCTTATCTTGAAAAAGAAAGGCGTGCAGGACGAATTACCTACGGAGTCCATCTCTCAGATGAAGCCTTAATGACATGTTTGATGTTGGATCTCCATCACGCTCAACATATCCACTTTATCGATGGGGCCGACGGTGGCTATGCAATGGCTGCAAAAAAATTGAAAACTCAGATGATGGAATAATTGTCAAAGCTCTAGAATCTTTCGTGATGAATTGAAGCTGAAACCTGTTTTTACCTATTCTTTATGTGCCGCCTTCTAATAGATGAGTGGCCATTTTTTTGTGAAAGGATAAGCTGTTTTGCCTCAAGTAAAAGAAAGTGATCGTGAAAGACATGAGAGAATTTTGTATCCTCAACAAACTGATCAAGAAGGGATGCTTGATCAAGTCGGTCGTGGCCTGAAAACACACTTGAAAATTCTTTTTCCTATTTTTAATGAAAATCCGACAGATCATGAACAGCGAGAGTTTGAGACTGAACTGGATGCGTCTTTGAATCACTGGGGAATTAATTCACAGATCCCCGGAATAAAAGATCCGAGTACAGGGCCTTTGGTTTTTATGTTCCTAAAGGAAATGGAAAAGTTTCCTCACATGACTGATACGGAGAGAGGCGAGTTTTTTGATAGCTTAGATGAGTTTGGAAAACTACCCGGACAAGGAACAATTGCTCAAACAATTCGGCTGAAAAGTCAACGAATTGAGCGTAAGGGTGATGAAGCGATTAAATTTCCACGAACTATGACGGATACAGAGCTTCTGGACGAAATAAAAAATAATTATGATCGAATTGATCAAACAAAACAGCTCATGGATTTATTGGAATTTAAACCAAAAAAATCTAAATCCAAAGCAAGTAAACCTAAAGGATTTAAACCTAAGAGTATATATGGAGTTGGCAAAGAAATCGCCGAGAAAATGGCTGTTGTTAATTTGAATAGAGAGAGGAAGGCAAATGACAGACTTTTTGAAGAGTTAAATAGGAGACCTTCTCTAAGCTTTGGAGATGAAGAGACTCGAATTTTAAAACAGTCATTATTTCCGTAACGAAAAGTTCTCAACCATCTATCTAACTTCTACTCTGAGGAAGAATAAAATTCTGGCTTTGCCGTACTTTCGGTTATCAACTTCTTCGAAACCGGATGGCGGTGTGATGTTTTCTTTGGCATCACACTCGGCAACGATCAATGATGTTCTTGCAATCCAGCCCGCTTTGTCCAGTGCGCTGATTGTCGGCTCGGTCAGATCCTGATTGTAGGGCGCATCCATAAGAACAAGAGAACAGGCTTCCCGAGCTTTTGGCGGCGTTAAGGCATCGCTTTGAATGATTTGGGTGGCCTGTTGTTCTTTCAGGTTTTTAATATTGTCCCGGAGGGCGGCGAGGCTATCCGGGGATTTTTCTATAAAGGTTACTTTTTGCGCACCGCGTGACAGAGCTTCGAGGCCCAAAGCACCTGTCCCGGCAAAAACATCAAGAACATGCCCACCTATAAGTAACGATTTAGTCCCCGTTGGTAGTAAGCCTTTACTAACATCGCCCTGTAAAAGGATGTTAAAGAGCGATTCGCGCGTTCTATCAAGCGTTGGACGCGCTGTTTTCCCTGTTGGACAGGTTAAAGATCGCCCTCTGTGTTTGCCTCCGACAATCCTCATGCGAACACCATTATCTCGAGATCAATTTTAGGAGCGTTTGCCACGAGGGCCTGATGTTGGTTTCCCGCGCGAAGGACCTGTCTTCTTTCCAGTTGGCTTGTCGGACGGTTTTCGGCCAACTCTACCCTGTGGCTTTTTCCCTGATAAATTTGGTTTACTATTTGCCTCTTTTGGCGCACTAGCTTTACCCTCAAGACCAAACTGATCCCGGATAAGCTTGGCAGGTAGCTCGACAATATCACCGGGTTCAATTTCACCAAGCTGGAAAGGACCGTAGGAAACCCTGATCAATCGGTTCACGATCAGTCCAAGGTGTTCACAAACGCGGCGAATTTCCCGGTTTTTGCCTTCTTTCAAAGACATCAGCATCCAGGCATTGGTCTTGGCTTGATGGGAAATACTGGCTTCGATTGGGGCATAGTGAACGCCGTCAATCGTAATACCCTCGGCAAGTGTCTTGATATGTCTTTCATCGACCTGACCATGGACCCTGACACGATAACGTCGGGTCCAGCCTGTGGCAGGTAATTCCATTTTGCGCTTCAGGCCACCATCGTTGGTGAAGAGCAACAAGCCTTCCGAATTATAATCCAATCGCCCAACGGGTTGGAGCCGCGGAAGATCTTTGGGAAGGTGGTCAAAAACAGTGTCCCGTCCTTCGGGGTCGCGAGCGGCCGTTATCTGTCCTTTTGGTTTGTGGTATTTCCACAGGCGGGGGCGTTCCGGTAGAGGAAGCGGTTCACCATTGACCTCAATAGCATTGTCGGGACCAACAACAATTGCAGGCGTTTCCAATACTTTGCCATCAAGTTTGACACGACCTTCTGCAATCCAGCGTTCGGCATCACGTCTGGAACACAGCCCTGCACGCGCAATAACCTTGGCAATACGTTCTTTCTTGTCGGAAAGCTCGAATGTTTCAACGGCAGGTTTGCTTTCGTGCTGTGCGCTCTTACCAGAAGGCTTGCCTTTGTAGGGGCGATTGACTCCCTTACTCTTAAAGGCATTTCCTTTGGTGCCTGATCCTTTGGGATTCGAGCCCTTGGAATCTTGACGGGACTTCTGGCGATTTGGTCGTGTCGATTTTGAGTTTGTCATGGCCGGAATGTATGCTCGACTTTGGCTTCTGTCTACTGTGAATAAAACAAACGTCCTATGCAATGGTGATCTTAGGGGCGCTCTTTTAGTCTTCTGCTTGACCAATTCATGATTTCGAATGAGAGTCCTTTGCTATGGAGTCGAATCAGAAATCACAAATTTGTAAAAAGCCGGGCGAAGCTATGATGCTTGCTTTGAAGGAAGCAGAAAAGGCGGTAGAAGCTGGCGAAGTGCCTGTTGGGGCCGTGATTGTGGATCGCGAAAGCGGTCAGGTATTGGCGCAGGCGCATAACCGTGTGGAACGTGATCATGACCCGACGGCACACGCTGAAGTTCTGGCGATAAGAGCCGTTGGCGAGCGACAAAACAGTGCTCGACTGGAGAACTGTGATCTCTATGTGACGCTGGAACCATGCCCCATGTGCGCTACGGCAATTTCTTTTGCCCGTATCAAACGGGTTTATTACGGTGCCTATGATCCCAAAGGGGGCGGTGTCGATCATGGTCCCAGAGTTTACGAGCACTCAACCTGTCATCATGCCCCCGAAGTGTACGGGGGAATTAGCGAAGAGAGTTGTGCTGAAATTCTCAGGACCTTTTTTCAAAGTCGCCGATAAAAACCAAATCTTGTGCTGTGTATTAGATGTTGTCTTGGATCTTTTCGCGAATCTGATCAGGCATTACGGGCCAGTTCTCGCCAACCAATATCACGACGACAGAAGCCTTGGTCCCATGTGATTTTATCCACGGCCTTATAGGCTTTTTCCTGGGCGTCTTTGATATCAGACCCCAGAGCCGTTACCCCGAGTACACGCCCGCCGACAGCTTGTAGACTGCCGTCATCGCCTCTGGCTGTGCCAGCATGGAATACTGTGACCGCTTGGTCGGAACCGGCATCTTCAACACCTTCGATAACAGTGTTCTTTTCATAGGATGCCGGATAGCCTTTTGCAGCCATGACAACCAAAAGGGCAGTTTCGTCATGCCATTCAAGCTTGATATCTTTTAGGTCACCTTGTGCAGAAGCCAACAGGGCGGGAAGAATATCTGATTTTAGACGCAGGCAAAGGGCCTGACATTCCGGATCGCCGAAACGAACATTGTATTCGACCAACCGTGGTCCGGTTTCCGTAAGCATAAGGCCGGCAAAGAGAACGCCTTTGTATACATGCCCTTCAGATTTCATGCCTTCTATGGTGGGTTTGATGCACTGTTCAATTACCTGCTGCTCAAGCTCTGGCGTCAGGATCGTCGCGGGAGAGTAAACACCCATACCACCTGTGTTCGGGCCTGTATCCCCTTCGCCAACACGTTTGTGATCCTGGGCGGATGCTAGAGGCAGGTAATTTTCGCCATCGGTCAAAACAAAGAAGCTGACTTCTTCACCTTGCATGAATTCTTCAATAACAACTTCTGCGCCTGCAGCACCAAATGCGCGCCCCGATAGTGCTTCTTCAACAGCGGTGTGGGCTTCTTCCAATGTCATGGCAACGGTAACGCCTTTACCTGCGGCTAGACCATCAGTTTTGATAACAATTGGTGCGCCTTGCTCGTTGAGGTATTTTTTTGCTGCGTCAAGATCCGTAAAGCGTTGATAGCTGGCCGTTGGTACATTGTACTTTGCACAGATATCTTTCATAAAGCCCTTTGAGCCTTCCAATTCGGCTGCGGCTGCTGAAGGGCCAAAGGCGGGGACGTTAATGGCGTTCATACGATCGACGAGACCGTCAACCAGCTGAGCTTCTGGGCCGACAACAACAAATCCGATGTCATTCTCCTGTACAAAGGAAACCAAGCCATCGAGATCTTCTGCTTTAAGGGGCAGGCACTCAGCAACATCGGAAATTCCGGCGTTCCCAGGGGCACAATAAAGTTTTTCGCACAGGGGAGACTTGGCAATAGACCAACACAGGGCGTGTTCACGGCCACCAGATCCAACGACGAGAATTTTCATTTTGTGCTCCCGATTTTTAGGCTCAGTTAATCTGGCTAGCTTATGCCCTATCCGATCTTAAAATACTAGTACTTGTAAGGAAAAGTTTGGATAAGAATTTTACCTGTGGAGCAGAACTTCGCAGAGAAATTTATTTTCATAAACGACGTGAAAAACGAAGTCTAATCAGTGATTGCTCTGTCGACTTTAATGGAACGGATGTTTAGGATAGCCGAATGAATGATTTGTTTTCTACACCCCGACCTAAAACAGCTCCGTCTAAAGCAGCCCCATCTAAAACGGCAGGATCCAAATCTGCTGATAAGGGTAATAATCCAGCGGATGCACGTGGTACCAATGCGCCAGCACTGAGCGTCAGTGAGATTTCCAGCTCTATCAAGCGGGAACTTGAAACCCGTTTTGACCGCGTTCGTGTTCGCGGTGAAATTTCGGGCTTAAAACGTGCAGCATCGGGGCATATTTATATGTCTTTGAAAGATGAAAACGCTGTTCTAAGTGTGATCTGTTGGCGTGGGCAGGCAAGTAAATTGTCTGTAGATCCCCAAGACGGCTTGGAAGTTATCGTTACGGGGCGAATTACCAGTTATCCCGGGCGATCCAACTATCAAATTGTTATTGATAGCATGGAGGTTGCGGGCGAAGGCGCTTTGCTCAAGCTTTTGCAAGAGCGCAAAAAGAAATTGGCTTCGGAAGGATTGTTTGCAGACGAACGGAAGCGAGTTATCCCATTTCTGCCAGAGGTCATTGGCGTTGTGACCTCGCCAACGGGGGCAGTCATTCGTGATATTATGCACCGTTTGTCGGATCGCTTTCCGCGACGTGTTCTGGTTTGGCCAGTGTTGGTCCAAGGGGACGGTGCAGCAGAACAGGTTGCCAACGCAATTGACGGGTTTAATGCGTTGGATCCTAATGGCGATATTCCCCGCCCGGATACGCTGATTGTCGCACGTGGTGGTGGTAGCCTCGAAGATCTTTGGGCCTTTAACGAAGAAGTTGTCGTCAGAGCCGCGGCAAACTCGAAAATTCCACTGATTTCGGCGGTTGGTCATGAAACGGATACAACGCTGATTGACTTTGCGTCTGACAAGCGTGCGCCGACCCCAACTGCTGCAGCCGAAATGGCGGTGCCGGTAAGGGCTGAGTTGATTGGCGAAGTCCAGAACATCGGACGGCGGATTTATGCCGGAGCAAACCGTTTGATGGGCGAGCGTCGGATGCAGGTTGAAGCCCTTGCTAGAGGACTCCCTGATCCAAGGCGCCTGATAGAAGAAAAGACTCAACGGTTGGATGATCGCGTTGAACGTATGCGTAATGCCATGAAGGGCTTTTTACGTCATCAAACATCGGAATTGTCAGAACTGTCGGCACGACTACCTCATCCTAAACAACAAATTTTACTCGCATCGCATCATTTATCGGCACTGAGTGATCGGTTCGACGGTGTCAGTGAACAGATTATTCCTGTGCGTCAGTTTGAAATGGAAAAACTTGATTCAGGCCGACGCATGTCATCCGCAACAGCTTTGCGGTTGGAGCGCGCAAAAAATGAGCTAACTTCACTGGAGCGTGTTCTCGAAGGAGTGTCTTATAAGAATGTATTGAAACGTGGTTTCTCTGTTGTCCGAGGGGCTGATGGTAATGTTCTTACTACTACAGATATAAGCGACGGTACGAAGCTAAATATCGAATTTGCCGATAATGCAGTAATTGAAGCGGTTGCTGGCGGTGATGGTGAAACTGGTGGCCCATCTGGTTCGATGACGCCGAAAACAACGCCAAAATCAGGGGCAAAGAAAGCGCCAAAAACAAAAAAATCTGACGCGTCAGATACTGCCCAGGGAAGTTTGTTGTAATGAAACGCCTGTTTGTTTTTCTATTCGTGATTTTTGGAATGGTTTCAGCTGCTTTTGCAGAAGAAAACGTTTCCTTGCGCGGTGAGTTTATTCAGGGTGGGATCATTATTGGTAAAGTGCCAAGTGGTACAAAGGTTTTTCTGAACAAGGAAGCAATAAAAGTTTCTGAACAGGGGGATTTTGTTTTTGGATTTGGGCGTGATGCTGAGGGAAGTGTTGAACTCAGTGTTCATGCGCCGAACGGTGATACCCAGATTGAGAACTATGAAATCAAAAAACGAGACTATGCAATTCAGCGAATAGAAGGCGTGGCTCAAAAATATGTGTCGCCTCCCAAAGAGGTCGCAAACCGTATAAGTCGTGATGCAACAGATGTTGCCAAAGCAAGAACATCAAACTTTGATGAACCGATGTATGCATCTGGTTTTATCTGGCCAGCTCAGGGCCGGATATCCGGAGTTTATGGGAGCCAACGCGTTTTTAACGGAGTGCCTAAACGCCCACATTTTGGTGTGGACGTCGCGGCACCTGTGGGGACGCCTATTACGGCCCCGGCACCCGGTATTGTGACCTTAGCCGAGCCTGATCTTTATTATTCGGGAGGGACAGTTATTCTTGATCATGGACACGGACTGTCATCCACATTTTTACATATGAATAGTGTGACGGTGAGGGTTGGTGATTTTCTTGACCAAGGGGATCAACTGGGCACGCTTGGTGCAACTGGCCGTGTGACAGGACCTCATCTGGACTGGCGAATGAATTGGTTTAAAGAGAGAGTGGACCCTGAAACACTTGTTGGACCAATGCTGCAGTAAAAAAAGTATAGAGAGGGAAACCTTTGGCTTGGTTTTTAGCTTAAGTTGTTTCCTTGAGTTTTCTATAAGCATCTTTGGGCCAACGCCGATGGAGCCATAGCCAATCACCGGGCTTTTCCCTGATCCAGCTCTCTATAATTGAATTCAGCTCTGTCATTCCTTCGACGCCTGCTTGTCCACGACTGATCCCGTCTGGAAAATCGATTGCAGAATGACACACTAGATGAAAGCTGGCTGGGCCTGTTCTGATACATTGAATAGGAAAGACAACCGCGTTTGGTTTGCTGCCAAGTAGGGCTGGTGCAGCAGGTGTCATAGCTGGAATGCCAAAAAACGGCGCTTCAATCCCGTCGTTCATCTTTTGATCGGCAAGAATACCGACGGCAGATTTGTTTCTAATGGCTTTTAGGGAAGCCCTTGCCCCTTCTACACCTTTGGCGGCTGAAATATTTCCGGTAGATGTACGGATATTGTCAATTGCTGCAGCAACAAGTGGATTGTTGGGCTGGCGAACAATAATTGTCTGTGGGTAACCCCGCAGTGCCGCCGTCATTGGAAGGACTTCCCAATTTCCGATGTGGGCACCGACAAATATCAGGGCTTTGTCTTTAACATCAGGCGCTTCAAACTTCTCAATACCCTCGACGGTTATATAATCGCGATCCGTGCGAACGATTTCTTTGAGGTGTGGATACTCAAAAATAACGCGACCAAGATTATCCCACATGTCGTGGATAATCTGCTTTCGTTCTTTTTTTGAAAGCTCGGGCATTGCAAGGCGTAGATTGAGATCGGCTTTGCGCGTTATACCTAGGCGTGGGCCGATTGTTCGCCCCATGAACCCGCCAAAGTTAGAGCAGGCTTTTACAGGAAAGAGGCCAACCAGACAGAGCAAAAATCGAAACCCGAGGGCCTCAATTTTATGGCGAAAGGTGACATCTCTTGTCATGTGGTTCCTGTTAGCTTGCTCAAAAGGGTATTTATAAATTCTGAATTATCCCATACGGCGTGAATGGGCAAGTAAGAGATTTTGTCTTTGTATGCTTCAGGAATTTTCACGAAATCTTTTTCTGTCGTAAAAATAGCATCGGCCTCGGCTTTTTGTGCCATGTATAAGACCTTTTCCAGATCATCTTCAGTGTATTGATAGTGATCAGGGAAATCCTTGCTTCCACATATCTGCGCAGAGAGATTTTCCAGTGTATTGTAGAATTTATGCGGATACCCAATCCCGGCAAAGGCAAATATTTTTTTGCTTTTCAGTTCTGATTGGTTTGTTTCATCAGCGGGTTTTATCGTGACACTGGTAACAGCTTTTGTTGCGAAAATAGCTGCCAGTTCTGGATTGATCGCTTCATCAGGTTGCTTGATAACAAAAACAGCATCAGCACGTTTTAATCCATTGTGAATGCTTTCTCGTAGCGGTCCAGAAGGAATCAGGCGTTCGTTAGAAAAGCCGATTTTGTTATCGACGACGAGAATTGACACGTCTTTCTGAAGTGTAGGATTCTGAAAGCCATCATCAAGAAGGATAATATCGGCTCCGTCTTTTATAGCTGCTTTAGCCCCATTAACTCTGTTTTTGCTGATCCATACTGGCGTGCTTTGTGAATTGGCAAGCGCCATCATCAAAGGTTCATCCCCGACATCGCGAGCAGAATGCAGGGATGGAGATACACGCAAAGGCCCCTCTTGTTCACCGCCATATCCGCGGGAAACAATGTGTGGGTTTTTTCCCATTTTCTGAAGCGAGCTTGCTAACGAGAGAGTAATAGGAGTCTTCCCGCTGCCGCCAGCCGTCAGGTTCCCAATACAAATGACAGGGACATCGACCCTTGTTGGAGAAGTAAGTTTTTGGCGTAGGATACTACCCAGATAATAAAAGCCAGATAATGGTAGTAGTAAAGTACTGATAAGGCCGCGATGTCTCCAAAACTCAGGTGTTCGCATCTGAGGTCTCTGGCGTGTGATTGAGGTGCGTATTTGTCTTTGGGGTGGGTAAAGGATCCGGATGAATCAAATTTTGCCCGAATGATTGGTCAGCCATCTGTGTTAGCTTGTTCAATTGACCTTCTAGCTCTAAGCGATATTCTTCTTGCTGCTCTTTAGAAGCATCTCTTTCTACATATATTGGTGTGCCCCAGATGATGACACCTTTGGTAAAGGGGGCAGGTAACACAAAACGATCCCATGAATTAAAAACTTTGCGGCTTGCAACGGTTCCTGTGACAGGAAGTATCGGGCGTCCGGTCATTTGTGCAGCTTTGATGGCTCCGGTTTTTGCCCGCATTCTTGGTCCCTTGGGGCCGTCGGGGGTTATGCCGATAGCACTCCCTTTATCAAGAGTGCGCTTAAGGTTTACCAAGGCTGTGGCGCCTCCCCTGCGGCTGGATCCTTCTACAGTATTAAATCCGAGATTCTTGATAGACTTGGCGATGACGCGACCATCCCTGTGGGCCGAAATCAGCATGTGAAATTTGCTGCGATCACTGTCTTTCCAGGCATTGAACATCATAATCATGCGTGCGTGCCAGAAGCAGCCGATTATGTTCGAATCACCATCCAGATATTTCTGGGTTTCATCAGGTATAATTTCCTGCCAGCGTACGGTATTACGCACAAGTGATATGTAGCTAGAGATTAATCTGGCGATAAGGTTCTGGAAGAAGGTTGAACGGAGTATCCGTTTTGACAGCTTCATAATATTCTTTCAGCACGCCTTTTTATGGGCCGTTTAAGCAGGTAGAGAAATATCATCGTTTGTTTGAGCTTCTTCTGCAAACTGTAGCGCATATAGCTTTGCATAGGTTCCGGATTTTTCCAGTAACTGGCTATGTGTGCCTTCTTCGATAATTTTACCTTTATCCATTACGTAGATCATATCTGCATCGATAACGGTTGAAAGACGGTGAGCAATGACAAAGGTCGTACGACCTTTCATCAAAGTATTGAGGGCCGTTTGAACGTGTCGCTCTGATTCTGTATCCAGAGCAGAGGTTGCTTCGTCCAGTAAAAGTACAGGGGCATCCTTTACCATTGCACGGGCAATGGCAACACGTTGGCGTTGCCCGCCGGATAATCTTGAACCACGAGGGCCAACTTGGGTGTCATAACCTTCGGGCAACGAAAGAATGAAATCGTGTGCATGTGCATTTTGGGCTGCTTCAATAATTTCTTCGTCGCTGGCGTCGGGTTTTCCGTATGCAATGTTGGCACGAACAGTATCATCGAACAGCTGTATTTCTTGACTAACCAAAGCTGTAGCCTGTCTTAAGCTACTTAAACTGACATCGCGGATATCTTGGCCGTCAAAGGTGATTTTACCCTTTGTTACGTCATAGAATCTGGGGATGAGGTTGAGAATGGATGTCTTGCCTGCACCGGATGCCCCGACAAGGGCAATCGTCTTGTTGGCTTTTGCCGTCAGATTTATGGCTTCAAGTGCTGATGTGTTGTCATCGTAGTTGAAGTAAACATCTTTAAAAACCACATCGCCTTTTGTGATTTCCAGCTCTTTAGCCCCTGAAACATCTTTTATGTCTGGCTCACTATCGAGAATGGAATATACCCGGTGGGCAGCTGCCAAGCCTGTTTGCATGTTTGCATTGAGCTTGGATAGTTTCTTAATTGGTTCGTAAGCAAGCAGAAGCGCTGTGATAAACGCAAAGAAAGATCCGGGGTCTTTGGTTCCCTGAATGACTTCGTTCCCGCCGTAGAGAATAACTATCGCAATGGCAATACCACCGAGGGTCTCCATAATGGGGGAGAGGATAGAGCTGGTTCTTGCCGCTTTCAGATTCAAACGTAATACGGTCAGAATTGTTTCGGAAACGCGTTTCGTTTCGTGATCTTCCATGTTGTAGGCTTTTACATGGCGAATACCCTGAAAGGCTTCGTCCAGTCGTGTGGTTAAAAGCCCCATGGATTCTTGCGTATTTGTAGAGACCTTGCGTATTCTGCGGCCCGTTTTGGCGATTGGCAAAATTGCAGTTGGAAAGGCAGCAAAGGCAATAGATGCTAAAAACCAGTCCTGATAGAACATCATGCCAATGAGGCCCACCGCGGTTAAGGTATCCTTACCGATAGATGTCAGGGTGTTCGAGACGACACCTTTGAGCATATTGGCGTCGTTCATAAATCTGGAAACCAGATTCCCGGGGGATTCCTCGTGAAAATAGGCGAGGTCAGCACGCATTAGTTTCTTGAAAAGTTGTTCTTGAATAGTTGCAATAATTTCCAGGCCAACATGTTGCATCAACATGGATTGTGCGTAAGTTGCAGCACCCTTTACGAAGAAAATTCCAACAACCCCCAAAGCGATTGGCATTAATAATTCTTCCTGACGTTTCAGGAAAATATCATTGATGATCGGCTCCATTTGTTTGGCGAGCATGACAGTTGAACCCGCAACAAATGCCATAGCAATCAAAGAGAAGGCTATCTTGACGAGCTGCCCGGATACATAATCTCTAAAAAGGCGTTTAATTAGAAATTGTGTGGAGGCATCTCCTAATTTCATTTTGTTCGACTTTGTGCTCGACATTTTCGCCTGTAGTAATTTGAGAAAAATATTTTTATGGTTTGGGGCTCTTTTAAGTGCCTGCGACAGTCATGCCGTCAATGCGAATTGTCGGGGCATTGCTTCCATAGCGGAAGACGAGATCACTTGCAGGGGTAAGATTCATGAACATTTCTTTGAGGTTACCCGCAATTGTTGCTTCGGATACAGGATAGGCAATTTCACCATTTTCGATCCAGTATCCACCCGCACCGCGGCTATAATCGCCCGTAAGGCCGTTGACACTGGATCCCATCATCTCGGTAACAAAGAAGCCCTGTTTTATATCTTTAATTAACTCTGCCGGGGACAGGTTGCCAGCTTCCATGTAAAGATTGGTTGGGGAGGGTGACGGGTTTCCGGATGTGCCTCGTGATGCATGACCGGTGCTTTTTAGTCCAAGCTGTCTAGCGGAAGAAAGGCTGAGGAGCCATGTCAGGAGCACACCATCTTCAATGATATTCTGTTTTTTATTCCCAAGACCTTCGCCATCAAAAGGCTTGGACCTTAAACCACGATGAAGGTGGGGGTCATCAACAATATTGATTCCGTCAGCAAAGATCTTTTTGTTTAGCGACTCTTTCAGGAAACTTGTACCTCTTGCGATTGCTGGACCGGTGATTGCCCCCATCATGTGGCCCATAATGCTGGACGAAACGCGCGGGTCATAGACAACACTGATGTCGTTTAAGGTGTCTGGTTTACGTGGATTTAATCGTTTTATCGCTTTGTCCGCGGCATTTTTACCGATTTCGGCGGCGTTGGTTAGATCGCTTCCGTATACGGCGCTTGAGAAATCGTAATCCCTTTCCATTGTCTCTTTTTCCCCTGCGAGAACAGAGGCAGAGATGGAATGCCCAGATGAGTTATAAGCGCCGGAGAAGCCGTTCGAAGCCGCAAGAGCGATAGAGGCTTCGCCCCATGAAGCTTCGGCGCCACCGGAGTTTGTAATACCTGTAACGGCCAGAGCAGCTTCTTCGCATTCCTTGGCACGATTTATGAGCTCATCCGCTGAGGGTTCAACGGCATCATAAATGTCTAACTGGGGAAAAGACTTTGTAATTTCCTCTTCACCAGCAATTCCGGCGTAGGGATCTTCGGGGACAACGCGTGCCATAGAGACAACACGCTCTACCAGTTCATCAATCGCTTTTGGCGAAGCATCACTGGAAGAGACGACTGCGTTTCTCTTGCCGATAAAAACGCGCAAACCAAGATCATTACTTTCTTCGCGTTCCAGTTTCTCCATATTCCCAAGGCGTTGGGCATGAGAAACAGACACAGACCTGAACATCAGGGCATCAGCAGCGTCGGCACCGGCAGCTTTTGCTTTTTTTATCAGATCTTCTAGCAGGTTCTGTGAGTCACTGGACGAAGGCATAAATATTCCTAGCTTTGAAAAAGTTACGGCTACATATATAGGCTACCTGCAGGGAGTGATAAAGCCGCAGAATTTGGATTATTTCGATTCAACAGTATAAAAATGTTCTCTGGTTCTTCATGGATTGTTCAAAAAGCCTCGTTCTTCACCAAATAATTCGGTGGAAAAGCAAACAGCGCCAGAAAATCTGACGCTGTTTGTTGTATCGTAAACGATGAGATTAAGCTTAATTTTCCAGAATTTGGTTGGTGGCCGAGACAATTGCTTTGATGGAAGCTACTGTTGTATTGGAATCAATTCCAACACCCCAAACCGTTTCGCCTTCAGAGGTTTTCAGTTCCAGATAGGCTACTGCTTTTGCATCTGATCCATGGGTTAGCGAATGCTGGTGGTAATCTTCCACGCTCAAGCGAACGCCCAAATTCTCTGCGATAGCATCTGTGAAGCCTGCAATTGGGCCGTTTCCTTTACCCGAAATCTCTTTACCTTCACCGAAATGATTAATCTCTGCCGTTAAATGACGAATTTCGGCTGCATGGGTATCAGGCACTGTTGTGTGAGAAAGAAATTCAACGGGGGATGTCGTGCGTAAATAGGCTTTTTCGAAACTATCCCAGATAATTTGAGGCGTGATTTCCCTGCCTGTTGTCTCAGCAATATTTTGAATTTTCTTCGAGAAATTCACTTGCAGGTCACGCGGAAGATCCATGTGGTAATCATTCTGCATGATATAGGCGACACCACCTTTACCAGACTGGCTATTAATCCGGATAATGGCTTCGTAACTCCGGCCAATATCTTGTGGGTCAATTGGCAAGTAAGGAACTTCCCATTGATTTGAATTATTGGCTTTTAGAGCGATCATTCCTTTTTTGATTGCATCTTGATGAGAACCAGAGAAGGCAGTGTATACCAACTCGCCAACCCAGGGGTGTCGTTGGTGAACGGGAAGTTGGTTACAGTATTCAGCGGTTTCTTTGATGTTATTGATATCAGAAATATCAAGCTTTGGGTCAACACCTTGGGTCATCATATTAACGGCAAGTGTGACCAAATCGACGTTACCTGTTCGCTCACCATTACCAAACAGAGTACCTTCTACACGGTCAGCACCAGCTAACAAACCTAGCTCTGTTGCTGCGATTCCTGTGCCTCTGTCGTTGTGGGGGTGAAGCGAAATAATGACGGAATCACGATTTTTGACGTTGTTGCAGAACCATTCAATCTGATCCGCATGGATGTTTGGTGTGGACATTTCCACGGTTGCCGGCAGATTTAGGATAACTTTGTTTTCCGGGCTGGCTTCCCATACATCCATAACAGCTTCACAGATGTCCCGTGCAAACGGCATTTCAGTGCCAGTAAAGCTTTCGGGCGAGTACTGATGTACAATTTTTGTTTCAGGAACTGTTGGAATTAGCTCTTTAATAAGCTTCGCACCAGCAACTGCGATATCGATAATGCCTTGTTTATCTTGCCTGAAAACAACGCGTCGCTGTAGCTCGGATGTGGAGTTGTATAAGTGTACAATGACATTCTTTGCGCCGCGAATGCTTTCAAAAGTTCTGCGAATCAAGTGCTCTCTTGATTGTGTTAAAACCTGAATGCTGACGTCATCGGGGATCATGTCTTCTTCGATAAGGGTTCTTAAAAAATCATAATCTGTTTGGGATGCAGAAGGGAACCCGACTTCGATTTCTTTGAAGCCCATGTCCAAAAGCATCTTGTACATTTTCAATTTGCGGGTGGTATCCATTGGCTCGATAAGAGCCTGGTTACCATCACGTAAGTCGACAGAACACCAGATAGGTGCTTTTTCAATCGTCTTCCCGGGCCAGGTGCGATTGTCCAATTTGACGGTTTCAAACGGTTGATAGCGTTCAAATGGCATCTTGTTCATTGTTTTGGTCTTTCTCTATTTCGGGGCGCTCTCAAAGACGGGCGCAGCATCCGAGTATTCGTTTCTATAATAATATTTTTATGGTTTTAGCGGCAATAGATACGATCACCGGGGGCCGCTTAATGGCCGCGATGATCGTCAATAAGTCGCAGATTATCGAGGAGTGAGCTGCAGAAAACGCGCTCGAACTGCTTCCGTTGGGGCTGTCTTGCTGTAAAATTTGTCGGGGCCATATTGGGGCGCCCTGTCATATTTTTTGATGAAGTAAACATCTTGCGGTTCCAGTTAATTCCGAGCTGCGAATAGCATAAACCCCGGCTCTCTCATTCAGGAGGCCGGGTTAATAAGTCGCTCTAGTAGGCTCAGAATTTTTCCGCTTTTTGTCATAGGCATTAAGATGCGTTGCATTTTATCCGGGGTCAAGTGAAGAATTCGAAATAAGCTGGTCAGTGTAACTTGCTGTGGTCTTTCAGAAAATCAACGCCGATGAAAAGCATATTGACGTTTTTACCATCTGCAGACAGTGGCAGAATAATATCTTCGATGAATTTAAATTCTTTATACTGCCCAAGGTATGGTGGGTTGGCGATAACGGGGTGTTTGTTGGTGACAGCATCTTCGAGAAAGCTCCAAAGTTTGCTGGGCTTCTTTTGATGCGGTATTTGTGACATCCAGGTTCCCGTCGGGTTCTGGCTTATATGACGTACGATTTCTGAGCCAACCAATCTGTATCTAAAGTCCAAAGGCTCTGCCTGAACCTCATGAATTAAGATGTTTGGTAACAGATGGCTGAGGTCTGCTGGATCGAGGTCAGCCCTTGCAGGCATTAACTTGTCGCCCTTTTGCTGATTCCAGTACTGATAGATTTCGAAATTTTTAACAGATTTCAGTTTCTGCGGATCAAACACTTAATTTTCTTTCAGTACGTTATTTTTTCCAGATGGCTTTGCCGGAACCGGGAAGCCCTAGATCAGTCCAGATATCATCGACCTTATCGATCACTTCTTGGTCCATTCTAATCTCTTCCCCCCACTCACGCTTGGTTTCTGGTTCCCATTTGTCCGTTGCATCCAGACCAATTTTGGATCCCAAACCGCTTTCAGGTGAGGCAAAGTCGAGATAGTCGATTGGCGTTCCTTCGATCACGGTAATGTCCCGAGCGGGGTCCATCTTAGTTGATACGGCCCACATCACATCTTTCCAATCGCGCGCATTAATGTCGTCATCTACGACAATAACCCATTTTGTGTACATGAACTGGCGCAAGTATGACCATACGCCCAGCATGACACGCTTGGCATGTCCTGGGTATGCCTTCTTCATGGATACAACTGCAATCCGATAGCTACATCCTTCGGGCGGGAGCCAGAAATCGGTAATTTCAGGGAACTGTTGTTGAATGAGCGGGATGAAAACTTCGTTCAGGGCTTCACCTAAAACAGATGGCTCATCCGGTGGGCGTCCCGTAAAGGTCGAGAGATAAATCGGATTTTTCCGCATAGTGATGGCGGTAACAGTGAAGACCGGGAATGGTTCTACAGAATTGTAGTACCCTGTGTGATCACCGTATGGGCCTTCATTACCATATTCATCGAGACTGACAAAACCTTCCAGAATGATTTCTGCATTTGCAGGAACCTTGAGAGGAACTGTTTTACAATCAACAAGCTCAACTTTTTTTCCACGTAGAAGGCCAGCGAATTGATACTCTGAAAGCGTATCTGGCACTGGTGTCACCGCAGCAATGATTGTGCCGGGGTCAGAACCGAGAACGACCGCAGCTGGCAAAGGGTCAGGCTTTTGGTTCTTCCATCGGGCGTAGTGCTGTGCCCCGCCTCTATGCTTGAGCCAGCGCATAAGTGTCTTGTCTTTGCCCAGAACCTGCATTCTGTAGATGCCAAGATTATAGACATCTGTTTTCTCGTCTCCGGGGCCTTTGGTCACGACAAGTGGCCAGGTAATGAGCGGGGCGGGTTCTCCGGGCCAGCAGGTCTGGATTGGCAGTTTTGCAAGATCAATGTCATTGCCAGTCAAGACAACTTCCTGACAAGGGGCGGACGAAACACTTTTGGGTTTCATTGCCATCACTGTTTTAAGAAGCGGCAAATTGCTCCAGGCTTCTTTCAAACTTCCGGGAGGTTCCGGTTGGCGGAGAAAAGCAAGAGTTTCGCCCACTTCTCTTAATTGTTCGGGCGTCCGTTCCATACCAAGGGCGACACGTTCAACTGTTCCAAAAAGATTGACCAGGACGGGCATGCCATAGGGCGTTCCGTCCTGGTGCACGACGTTCTCAAAAAGGACGGCAGGTCCTTCTTCTGCCAGCAACCTTGTTTGTATCTCGGTCATTTCCAATTTAGGAGAGACCGGATGTGAGACTCTGACTAAGCGACCTTGATTTTCAAGGTGAGAGATAAAATCCCGTAACGAGGCGTATGGCATTATATGAAATCATGCTTCTTCTGGTTCAACGATCAAGGCTGTGCCTTCAACGCTGGTTATACTCACCTTCGTACCCTCAGGTAAATCCCTACCTTTGATTTTCCAAAGAACACCATTGATGGTTTCCCGGCCCATACCGTTCTTGAGGTTGGCGGTAAGAGTGAAGCTATACCCAACCAGATCAGAACCGCGTTTGTTCAGGTTGGGATTATCAGTCGCAGGCGGGTGCTTGCGTGCATAGATACGCCAAACAGCGACTGAAACAACGGAAAGAACCGCGAAGATAATAATCTGCTTTTCCCAGAGTAAATCCGGGAAAATGTATAGTAGGCCACCAACGATCCCAGCCGAAATTCCCATCCACAAGGCAATTGCCCCAGGGGCAAAAACTTCTACGGCCAATAAGAACAGGGCAAAAACCCACCAGTACCAAAATTCGACGCCGGATAGATCGACCATCTGATTTATGCTCCGTCTTTGTTGTCTGTGGCCCAAGGTGATTTGGATGATGTCGTGCTGTCGTCACCAAGAGCCGACTTTGCCAATTCAGCAACACCTGCGATAGAACCGAGGATACCTGTGGCTTCCATCGGCAGGATCATGGTTTTCTGGTTTGGAGAATCTGCAAATTTGCCAAATGCTTCGACATATTTTTGGGCAATAAAGTAATTGATGGCCTGAATGTCACCTTCGGCAATCGCTTTGGATACTGATTCAGCAGCTTTTGCTTCTGCTTCTGCTTCACGCTCACGGGCTTCAGCATCACGGAAGGCAGATTCTTTACGTCCTTCTGCTTCTAAGATTGCAGATTGTTTAAGACCTTCTGCGCGAAGAATTTGTGCCTGACGAATACCTTCCGCTTCTAGGATATTGGCGCGTTTGTCTCGCTCTGCTTTCATCTGACGGGCCATGGACTCAACCAAGTCGGCAGGTGGCGTGATGTCCTTGATATCAATACGTGTGACTTTCACACCCCAAGGTGCGGTTGCTTCATCAACCACGGTGATCAGTTCGGCGTTGATTTTATCGCGCTGGGATAATAGTGAATCCAAATCCATCGACCCCATAACCGTACGAATATTTGTCATCGTCAGGTTCAATATTGCACGTTCCAAATTTCTGACTTCGTATGCCGCCATCGCAGCATCAAGAATCTGGTAAAAAACAACACCATCAACCTGAACCGAGGCGTTATCTTTTGTAATAACCTCTTGAGATGGAACATCCATAACGGTTTCCATCATATTGAGTTCAGCGCCAACACGGTCAACGATCGGAACGATCAGGTTCAGGCCGGGGCTAAGGGTTTTGGTATATCTACCAAACCTTTCAATCGTGTATTCTGTTCCCTGGGGTACGGACTTTACCCCCATAAGAACAAGTATAACTGCAAGTACAACGACCGCGATGGCAAAAATGGAAAAAGCCGAAAGCATGTTAACCCCTTGAATGAATTTTTTAAATTTATACAACCTAGGCGAGGAGTATACCCTAGCTACGCAAAATTAAAATTTTTAAAATGGTATAAAATTAGAGATGGTCTCATCACATTATCCCTATCTTTTTCAGGGATTTCGACCACTGATACTCTCTTGAGATGAGATCATTTGTTTTTTTATAGAATTTTCTGAATTTTTTTCTATTACTCTTTTGTTAAGGGGCCTATAGTACCCAGAAGTGCGTATGTACCGAGACAATTTCGGCGATTAGTATAGAGTAACAGTAATGGCACAACAGTTTTTTGTGGTAGGCGGCGAATATGCAGATACTTCTTTCTGCGAAGCCGTTGGGGGGGACGAAGAGTGGATCGGCCCGTTTGCAGATTATGAATCCGCAAAAAAAGAGTGGTCACGCAGAGCGTGGCTAACGGTCGATGAGTGCACAACTCGTTTTCGGATTGAGAGAGTCGATAAAGACGCTCCGCCGCCCTGTACTGACTAAATAACGTATCTTATGCCCTGGGAACTTCCTCGTGACCAGAGTGATAGGCTTCGCTTGGCAAAAGGGTATCCCTTTACTGCCCCTGAAACGTCGTATCTATTTATAGATGGACGAAGCGAGCACTTTTCCAAAGTCACGAAATATGGGATTGATCTTTCTGAGAGGAAAGCTGTTATTGCGCATGGTTCTAACCGTGCGCCGGAACAACTTGCCAGAAAGTTTGTCGGGCATTCTTCCGGGCAGGATTCGATTCCCTTAACGGCAATTTGGTTGCATGACCATGATGTGGTTTATTCCGCGCATGTTGCGCGTTATGGGTCGATTGCTGCTGAGTTAGTGTACTGCCCCGGAACCAGTGTTCAGGTTTTTTTGACGTGGTTAACGGGTGAGCAGTTGCGTCGTATGGATGACACAGAGTTACCGGGTGGTAACTATTCCTATGGGCATATTCGCTGCCAATGGGAGTCAGCTGAAGGCTTTGATCTACCAACGGATGCTCATAATCTTGCGGTTTATAGAAGTTCGTTTGGGGCTTTGAATGTTCAGGGGGAACCACTCGCCCTAAGGGCATTGCCAGCAAAAAACCGTTGTTATAATTCACTTGGACAGGAAGAGGTTCTTCGGTTGGTTCATAAAGAGTATGGTGACGCTGGCAATCTGGATAAAGCGATCTTGAAATCCATTGAATCATCTCAATATCGAAAGCAAGTTGTGAAAGCGGTCAGAAAACAATCATTGGATGTTTTCCATCCTTCCTATAGTATATCCTCTTAATACACGTATTTATTGCAGGTGAGTTTTTTCCTTGCATTTGAAAACTAGGTTCTTTAAGACCGCGCAACATCGTGGCTTTACAGGGGTTTTTTGCATTCGGCATTAAATCGCGATTGAGCCAAAGTCATCTACTGGTTGGGGAGGACGCTAAGTGTCTACTGCACACGCCCTCTTCCAATTGGGGATGGACTTGAATCAAGGTTCAAGCACCACCCAAACGGAAGAAAACGGATCCGCTTGTCGGACTGGTATTGAAACTAAAAATGTCGAAGCTTCGAATGTCGTTGGCTTGGATGAAGAACCAAAGGATTTCTTCATTGAGCGTGACGGTGAGAGGTTTGCCGGTACTCATTTGATCATTGATCTCAAAGGGGCTAGCCGGTTAGATGATTTAAAGTTTGTCGAAAATACCCTTATCGAATGTGTTAAAAGGTCCAAAGCGACACTTTTACACATACATTTACATCACTTTACCCCTAACGGCGGCGTTTCTGGTGTCGCGGTTTTGGCTGAATCACATATTTCTATTCATACCTGGCCTGAAAAAGGCTATGCGGCATTGGATGTGTTTATGTGTGGTGATTCAGAACCTCATAATTCAATTGATGTTCTGAAAGAAGCTTTTGGGCCAGACGAGGTACTCGTTGACGAGATTCGACGAGGCAAAGAGATTGATGGAAAGAGCGTGGAATGAAAAGCTGGGTGACAGAAGAACTGCACGCAGACATTCATTCTCGTTTTCGTGTCAAAGAAGTTCTTTTCGATAATAAAACAGAGCATCAGAATCTCGTTATCTATGTAAACGAGATCTATGGTCGGGTTATGGCCTTGGACGGCGTAACTCAAATTACCGAACGGGATGAATTCATTTATCATGAAATGCTTGCTCATCTTCCGATCTTTGCCCACGGAGCCGTTAAAAAGGTTCTGATTGTTGGCGGCGGTGACGGGGGCATGCTTGAAGAGGTGCTTAAGCATCCAACTGTTGAGAAGGTAACGATGGTCGAGCTTGACCGCACTGTTATTGAACTCAGTAAAAAGCACCTTCCCATGATTTGTGGCAATGCATTTGAAGATCCGCGATTAGACCTTGTGATCAAAGATGGTTGCCTCTTTATGAAGGAATGTTCGGAGAAATATGATCTTATCATCGTTGATTCGACAGACCCGATTGGCCCGGGTGAAGTTCTCTTTACAGATAACTTTTACACGGATTGTAAATCATGCCTTGAAGAGGGCGGTATTCTCGTTACTCAGAACGGAGTTCCTTTCTTGCAGGCTGATGAGCTGAAATCCACATTGAGTTTCTTTAAGCCTATTTTTGCTGAAGCGACATGTTATCTGGCCACAGTGCCAACATATGTTGGTGGCCCGATGGCTTTTGGGTGGGGCACCGATCAGAAGGGACTGAAGGATATTCCTTTGGATCAATTAGAAGCGCGTTATAAGGCTGCTGCTATTGAAACGAAGTACTATACACCTGAGATCCATCGGGCTGCTTTTGCCCTGCCTGGATATGTTCAGAAACTGGTTGCATAAGCTAACAAACAGTTCTTGCTTGTGGGTTATTCGATCTAAAGATGAAGGGAGCTTTTTTAGCTCCCTTTTTATCACGTTCTTTACGAAATGAGTTTGGCTGGCATTAAATTGCGAATGGAATTACCAAAGAAGACTGCATCTGCGTTATGGAGATCATCAAGGGTCAGAACTTTTTCTGTGAGGCCTTTGTAGCCTGTTTTAAGTAGATGTGTTCTGAAGGTGCCGTTCAATACGCCACTGGATATTTGGGGGGTAAAGAGTTTGCCATCAATTTCAATAAAGATGTTCGTCCGGGCGCCTTCGGTAATTTCACCATGTTCGTTGGTAAATAAAACTTCTGCGCAACCCGTGGACTTACTTTGTTCGGCAAGTTCGTCTTCGTAGAACTTTCGACGCGTTGTCTTGTGATAAAAGAAAATATCGCTGCTATCGACAATTTTATCTGAAACAGAGAAGCTTATGGCTTTTTGTGGATCAGGCTGCTCCATGGGTGTGGTTGTGATGGTTGTTGATCCATCTTTATGGAGTAAAAGCCTAACGCGTTGTGTGTTTTTAAGCTCTATACTTTGCAGGGCTGAACACACATTTTCCCGTTCGAAAGGGTAAGCGAAGAAGCCTGCCGAATTTTCCAAGCGTTCCAGATGTTCTTCGAGCAGGAAATACCCTGTGCCTTCTTCCCAACGGAGCGTTTCAATCAGATCAAAAAGCGGTTTTGCGTACCCGGCCAGGTTACCTGACAGGAACTGCCCTTTAAGGAGGCATTCCTGATATTCGGCTTCGGGGCTGGAATCGTACACAATGCCACTGCCGATACCCATTTCACCTTTGCCGTTTTTGTCCATCATCAGGGTACGGATAGCGACATTAAATCTGGTGTCACCATTGGGGGCTATGTGCCCAATACTGCCAGTATAGACACCACGGGGTTGTTCTTCCAATTCGGAAATAATTTCCATTGTGCGTACTTTAGGAGCACCAGTAATTGAGCCGCAGGGGAAAAGCTGTTTGATAAGGTCAACGGGGCTTATCTCGGGGCGAAGCTTCCCAATTATATTTGAGGTCATTTGGTGTAGAGAACGATAGGTTTCTACGGTAAAGAGTTCCGTAACCTTAACCGAGCCGACCTCGCATACACGTCCCATGTCGTTTCGAAGGAGATCAACGATCATCAGGTTTTCAGCACGTGATTTTTCGTCTTTGGTTAGCCAGACCTTATTTTCGTTATCTTCTTTAGGGTTTTTGCCGCGCTGAACGGTTCCCTTCATTGGTCGTGTTCGTGCTTCAATACCCTGCGTTGATAGGAATATTTCCGGCGATAGGGAGAGGATTGTGTGGTGTCCCGTTTCGATATAGGCACCATTGCTTACATTTTGACGCTGCCTTAGCTCTTGGAACAGGGCGATTGGATCTCCTGAGATATCAAAATGATGCTTGAAGGTGTAGTTGACCTGATAAGTATCTCCGGCTGCAATGTAGTCCTGAACCTTATGAATAGCAGTACAATAGCTTTGCTCATCCATCGAAGGTTTCAGGTTCGTAAGGCTGTAATCCCCAGAACGCTGTTTTGCTAGGAATTTGTGGGCTTCTGCCGGACTAAGAGTGATGGCTTTCTCAAAGGATCCGAACCATAGCAGAGGAACATTACGATCCGTATCGGATGGTAGTAAAGAAGATAGCTTGTCTTCGAGAAGATAACCGAGTTCATAAGATAAGAAACCAGCCAGATGTTTCCCGGTTTGCTTTTCCTTTTCCATCAAAGAGAAAGTCGTAGCCAGTTTTTCTGGACTATCGCAGGTAATAATTTTACCGGGATTAATGAACAAGATTGAACCTTTGCCAGAGAGAGTGTCATCCAGCAAGACAAATGGTTTTTCTTGTTTTTGTAAGTACTCGTTCATCAGGTCAACAGTTGGTTCAATGTAGCAAGAGAGCTTTAGCGTGCTCTTTCATTAAGGTCCAGTTTTAAGCGTACTTATCAGACGTTATCGTCAAAAATTAAGATGTAATCTTAATCTAATTTCATTGGGGGTTAGATAGCGCCTTATTATGATACGAAACCGCAATAAGAAAAAGTGTAACGATATTAGGCCCGCCTGTTAATTCTCTGTGAATTTCCAAACACAGGCATTTCTGACATCTGTATCCTCTAAAGCAGATGAAGTCTGCACACTATAGGCGATTAATTTTCTTAAACCGGATTTAGGAAGATACGTTCTGCCCGGATCTCCCATAAGAACGATTGTGCCTACGGTGGAAAGTTGCCATAGCCAGGATGTAATTTCTTTGGCCATCGGTCCTTCATAACAAACGTCACCAGCCAGAATGACATCCCAGCCTTGGTTGTCTTTTCCCACCAAATTTTCTGTCGTGGTTGCGAGTGTTATTTTATTGAGCTCAGCATTCAGTTCTGTAGCGGCGATGGCAAAGGGATCTATATCAGCTGCAAGGACAGTCTTTGCCCCGGCCATTTTTGCGGCAATTGCTTCTATGCCGCATCCGCAGGCGAAGTCGAGAACGTTTTTGCCGTGGACGATATTCGGATTATCAAGAATGTATTGTGCAAGGGCTTGTCCGCCAGCCCAGGCAAAGGCCCAGAATGGTGTAGGCAGTTGTAGATTGTCGAGCTCTTCCTCGCCCAGTTGCCACAGCGGTAGATCTTTACTGGCAAGATAAAGTTCAATCTTATTCCCAAGAAGCGGTGTGCCTGCTGGTCTGGTATTTTGGACAATAAAATTTTTTGGGTCGGATATCGGCGTCATTTAATACGAAATTTATTTAATCGTGGCTGCGAGATAGATCCCAGCGAGGAAGATCCAGCCGATGTTTCGGTTTGATTTAAATTTGTTCAAGCAATCTACGGGATCATCAATACGAACCGTGGTTACTTGCCAGAAAAAATGAAAAGTCATGGCTGCAATGCCAAGCCAAAAAGGCCATTGCAAGTCCATAATCCAACCAGCTGCGGCAAAACAAAGAGAGCAAATGCCGTAAAAGAAAACCAACCAGTGTTTTGTTTTGTCGCCGAGCTTCAATGCAGTTGATTTTACGCCAACGAGTGCATCATCTTCTTTGTCCTGATGAGCATAGATTGTGTCATATCCAAGTGTCCACGCAATTCCACCGATATAAATCAGCAGGGGAGGGAGGCTAAGGTCACCTCGTATTGCAGCCCACCCAACCAGAGCGCCCCAATTAAAGGTTAAGCCAAGCCATGCCTGTGGCCAATAGGTTATACGCTTCATAAAGGGATAACAGATCACCAGAAGTATAGCGGATGAAGCCAGAATAATAGTGTAGCTGTTGAACTGTGAGACTACTGCCAAACCAATAGCAAGTTGAACGGCGAGGAAAGCCATCGCCTGTTTCATGGATACTTCGCCACTGGCTAGAGGGCGAGTGGCCGTGCGGGCTACTTTTTTGTCGTACTCTCTATCTGCCATATCATTGATCGTACAACCGGCACCTCTCATGGCGAGGGCGCCAATAGCAAAGAGAGCCAGGAAATAAACAGGTGCGAAGGGGCTGCCAATTTGATAGCCCGGCGCACTGCTTGCCAATAACATGGACCACCAACAGGGAAAGAGTAACAGCCAGGTTCCAATTGGGCGATCCAGTCTTGCCAAGCGCAGGTATGGCCGTATCCATGCGGGGGAAATTCTGATGATTATGTGATCATTCGCGATGTCACTGGCATTATTGGTCATATCGGCGTTGTATTATCTCTTTAGGGGGTGTTATCTACTTGTTTAATTATGAGTGATACACCTGAAGTACTGCTTTGTGAAGGTAGGTTCGAGAGATGGAACGTGTCGTAACCAGACTCTATGTCAAGGATAGCTTGAGCCAAGGGGCAACTGTCGGTCTGGATGCCGCTGGTGCGCATTACCTGCGCTCTGTCTTGCGACTTAACACAGGAGCACGAATCGGCCTTTTTAATGAAAAGGACGGTGAATGGTTGGGTGTGATCGAAGGATTAGGTAAAGGATGGTGTTCTTTACAGATTCAAGAACAGCGTCGAAAACCTGCGCCAGAGCCTGATATCTGGCTGGTTTTTGCGCCGATCAAACGTTCAAGAATTGATTTCCTTGCCGAGAAGGCTGGGGAGCTTGGATGTTCGCGTATCTTGCCTGTCTTTACCCGTTATACTGATGTTAAGCGCATTAATAGAGATCGGCTTGCGGCACATGCAAAAGAGTCTGCTGAACAATGCGAGCGCTTGTCGGTAACGGAAGTCGATGATGCCGTAGCATTGGACAAGCTTATTGATAAATGGCCTGATGACAGGCGTTTAATCGTTTGTGCAGAATTTGGTGATGCAAGGCCGATTGCAGAAACGTTAACAGAAATACTGGTTAAGGAGCCAGATGCCGGTCAACGCCCTTGGGCAGTTTTAATCGGTCCGGAAGGCGGTTTTGCTGAAGAAGAACTTGAAGCTCTTCGTCGCCTTCCTTATGTGACACCAATAGGTCTTGGTCCGAGAGTCCTTCGGGCTGATACTGCTGCTGTTGCAGCCCTGTCTTGCTGGCAGGCGATATTAGGAGATGGGGGTATGCGCCCACCAAAAGGTACAACACCGGTCACGGTTGCCTGAACCAAAGTTATCTGAACCCAGATGATTTTGAGTTTATTTTTGTAAACTATGACCGATATTATGGAATGTAAAACATGTCCGACGCTTCTTCCTCATCAACCGTAATTACGGATAAAGCCCAACTGATTTCCTATCTGGAAAGTGGCAACAAACCAAAAGACCAATGGCGTATTGGGACTGAACACGAGAAGTTCGCCTTTTGCGATGAAAGTTTTAAATCCCTTAAGTATGACGGTGAAAAGTCAATCAAGATGATTCTTGAAGGTCTCGCCAATCGTTTTGGATGGACTCCTGGATACGAAGGCGACAACATCATTGCGCTTACGGATAGCGGTGCTTCTGTCACATTGGAGCCTGGCGGACAGCTGGAACTTTCCGGTGCACCTTTGGAGACTGTGCATGATACCTGTCGTGAAGTGCACGCGCACTTGCATCAGGTAAAAGAAATTACCGAACCTCTTGGTATCCACATGTTAGGTATGGGGTTTAATCCCAAGTGGGGACAAGAGGGCGTTAACTGGATGCCTAAAGGGCGATACAAGATTATGCGCGAGTATATGCCAAAGCGCGGTAATCTTGGCCTGGATATGATGACATTGAGTTGTACTGTTCAGGTTAATCTGGATTTTTCCAGCGAGCAGGACATGATCCACAAGTTCCGAACCAGCTTGGCGTTGCAGCCTATTGCAACAGCTCTTTTTGCGAACTCCCCCTTTAGTTATGGTAAACCTAACGGATTTTTGAGCTATAGAAGTCACCTTTGGACCGATACTGATCCTGATCGTTGTGGCATGCTTTCTTTTGTTTTTGAGGATGGTATGAACTTTGAACGCTATGTTGATTATGCTCTTGATGTGCCGATGTACTTTGTTTATCGCGATGGTAAATACTTGGATGCCAGTGGTGGATCATTTCGTGATTTCATGCAGGGAAAATTGAAAATACTACCGGGTGAGCTACCTACGATAAAAGACTGGGATGATCATATCACCACGGCTTTCCCCGAAGTCCGGATGAAAAAATTTCTGGAAATGCGTGGCGCTGATGGCGGTCCATGGAAATCTCTGTGCGCTCTACCAGCTTTGTGGGTTGGCCTGCTTTATGATCAGTCGGCGTTGGATGCAGCGTGGGATCTCGTGAAGGATTGGACTGATGAAGAGCGTCAACTTCTTAGGGCTGAAGTTCCTGCAAAGGGGTTGTCTGCTGTAATTCGTGGCCAGAAGTTGCAGGATTTAGCACGGGAAGTTGTGAAAATTGCGGCAAGTGGTCTGGAGAATAGAGGTCGGACTGATGTGCAGGGACGTGATGAAGTGCATTTCCTGAACACCTTGATGGAGACAGCGGAAAGTGGTGTTACACCTGCTGAAGAAAAGCTTAAAGCTTATTATGAGCGCTGGAATGAATCGGTTGATCCTGCCTTTGTTGAATATGCTTATTAAGTACGGTTCTTAAGCGCTTTACCAGATTTGTATTTAAAAGCTGACGCCTCTTTTTCGAGGGGCGTCAGCTTTTTGGTAGAAAATGGTTAAAAAAAAAGCCCCGGTAAAAACCGGGGCGTAAAGATATCGATACAAGGGTCGATAGGAGGTTGTAAGTAAAATACTACTTCAGATTGCATTAAGGAAGTGTTAATTTACAACTCGGCGTATTTTTTTCTAGTTTACGCCGTTCCACCAACCGTAATGCCGTCGATAAGAAGTGTTGGTTGCCCAACGCCAACAGGAACGCCCTGGCCGTTTTTACCGCAGGTACCGACGCCGTCATCCATTTCCATATCGTTTCCGACCATAGAAATTTTTTGCATGGCATCAGGACCATTTCCGATCAAGGTCGCGCCTTTTACGGCTTCGCCGACAATACCATCTTTTACTTTGTAGGCTTCGGTGCAGGCAAAAACGAATTTGCCGGATGTGATATCAACCTGGCCGCCACCAAAATTCACGGCATAAATGCCATTCTTTACAGATTTAAGCATTTCCTGGGGGTCGTGCTCGCCGTTTAGCATGACTGTATTTGTCATGCGTGGCATCGGAATGTGGGCATAGCTTTGCCGACGACCATTGCCTGTTGAATTTTCACCCATCAGTCTGGCATTTTGACGATCTTGCATATAGCCGACAAGAATGCCGTCTTCGATCAGGGGGGTGCACTGAGACGGTGTGCCTTCATCGTCAACCGAAATTGATCCTCGTCGATCCGCGATGGTTCCATCATCAACAACGGTAACGCCCTTGGAGGCAACGCGTTCTCCGATGCGATCACTAAAGGTAGAGGTTTTCTTGCGGTTGAAATCACCCTCCAAACCATGACCGACAGCCTCGTGAAGCAGAATTCCGGGCCATCCAGGTCCAAGGATAACCTGCATTTCACCTGCAGGTGCTGGAACAGCATCAAGATTGACCAGTGCCCGACGGATAGCTTCGTCAGTTCCTTTTTGCCAATAGACTGGATCAAGCAAGCTGTCGTAAACAAAGCGGCCGCCACCGCCATAAGATCCGCTTTCCATTTTATCGCCCTGTGCAACGGTGACAGAAATGTTCAGGCGTACCAAGGGGCGGATATCAGCAACTTTATGTGCGTCTGCGCGAATAATCTGAACAGCCTGCCATTCGCCAGAAATAGACGCACTGACTTGAACCACGCGCGAATCTTTTGCGCGGGCATAGGCATCGATGTCGCTGAGTACCTTGATCTTGGTTTCAAAGGCACAGGCAGATAGCGGGTTGTCTTCTGTATAGAGCGCGGAATTTGTGCCCTGAGGTGAGCCAGCCATCGTGCCTGAATGTCCACTGTGTACTGCTTGGACTGTATTAACGGCGCGCTGGATTGCTTCTTCGCTTAGATCGCTGGCATGAGCGTAACCAGCGCTTTCACCTGCTATCGCACGCAATCCAAATCCTTGGGAGGTATCAAAGCTGGCGTTTTTCAGGCGTCCGTCGTCGAAAACCATACCTTCGGATTGGCGGTATTCAAGATAGAGCTCGCCATCGTCGGCACCCGTTAGTGCATTATTGACAATACTCTCCAGCCGCTTTTGATCCAAATTGGTACGGTTGAAAAAAAGATCGTCGGTTGTGGCAATGTAGCTCATAAATGGATTCCTTAAATATACCTTTGAAGACAATATAGGTGCTCAAAGTGAGAAGGCCAATGATCTTGGCTTCCAAATTAAAGAGAATCTTGCCACACTCCACTTCGTCAAAAGACAAAAAACGCTTCAAAGCAAGAAAGCGGACAAAACGAACTCTGTAAAAATACAGAACTAAGGTCGATATAAGGAACAAAAATGTTGCGCGATCATCCCTTGCGGGTTGAGCTCTGTAACGAGTTACATGCAAGGCCATTTACCCAGCTTACTGGCCCGGAAACTATTACACACATAGGAATGTTATCAGGAGAAGACAAAGCAGAAGATGAAAGAGCCCACGTTGGATTGCTGTGCCAGCGCTTTAACGTGGCAGCACCAGCACCGGGCACGAAGCACTTTATGGCCGACCTAGGGCATTTTTATGTGGTTTGGGAACGGCATACAGAATTTTCCACCTATACTTTTTTCCGCAACAGAAAAGACCCGGATCGTAAGGAATATGATACGGCGTCGACTGTTGTTCAAGCCAAGCAGATGAATCATGAGCCTTTTTCTAAAACCGCTATAGAACTGGTTCCGGTGGATTGGCTCAATGCTGTGCCTGGTCACCGATTGGTCGGAGTCCATCTTGAACTTGAAGGGCACGATGCGCCGGAACGCACGATGCAGGAACAGGTTGCTTTCTTTCCAATAGGAAATTTATCTGCTTGTACTCTAAGAGGCGGACTTGCTGCCGTCTGGATGGATTTCAGCATCAATGAGGATGGGTATGGTCGAATTCTCATCAAGGATTATGGCCTGAAACCAAGGCAAATAGGACGTGCGGTTCAGCGATTGCTTGAAATTGATACCTATAGAATGATGGCTCTCCTCTCGCTTCCTTTGGCTCAACAATATGGGGATCGCCTAGCGAAAGCGGGGCGTGTACTCAAGGACATTACAACGCGGATGACGGATCGTCGTGATGTGGATAATGAAAAAGAACTGTTGAGTGAGTTGACCGAGTTATCCGCGGAAATTGAACAGGCTGCTGCGGCGACGAACTATCGATTTTCTGCTTCAAAAGCTTACCATGAGTTGGTTAAGCAACGCATTTTGAAGTTGAAAGAAGGAAACATGGACGGTTTTCAACGCATGGAAAGTTTCCTGGATCGACGTTTGACGCCGGCAATGCGAACTTGTGAAGCCATGGCCTTGCGCTTAGACACCTTGTCCAAAAGAGTCGCGCGTGCTGGACAGTTGTTAAGAACACGTGTTGATATTCAGCTGGAAGAACAGAACTCTGCACTTCTGAAATCTATGGATAAAAGAGCAAGCATACAGCTTCGATTGCAAGAGACCGTTGAAGGTCTTTCTGTGGCAGCAATCAGCTACTATGTCGTTAGTTTGATTTACTATTTGGCAAAGGGAATAAAGACAAGCGGAGTCGATATAAACGCATCGGTTGTCGCTGCTGTATCTATCCCGTTTGTGGTTGCTGCTTTGTGGTTGGGTGTGCGCCGTGTTCGCAGAATAGTTGAGCGGGAAAGTCAGGATTAGCGGTAAGAAAAAAGCGTAAAAGCCCCAATTTGTGCGACAAATTGCATGCTGCGTCATAAGGTCGCAACCCGAGGACGAACCCCTCAGGAAAGGGTATAGTTCGCTTAATGTTTATCTTTTGGTAGCTTAAAGCGTCTAATATGCGCAATTCTTCTGTATCTGGGGCTTGTCCTCTCGGGTTTCAATAGGGTAGGTTGCGCCAGAATAACTTTGGAGTCCGGCTAGTGTCAGAATTATCCATTCTGGATATTAGTCTTGGAATCGGGAAGATACTTTGATCCTGATCAATTCAGGAACAAAAGTTGAAATAAAAAAAACAGGATGTTGAGTACATGACGTTTCTGAAACGGATTGCCTATCTAATTAGTGCTGTTGCACTTTTCGGCGGTTTGGCTGCTACTGGCCACGCCTCTCAGCCAACTGAGTGGGGCCTTGGTCTGCAAGATGCCGCTTCTCCGACAGCTGTTGCGTTGGAAGAATTCCACGAACTACTGCTTTATATCATCGTTGCAGTTTGTGTCGTTGTTTTGGTTCTGATGCTTTATGTGATGTTCCGTTTCTCAGAGAAACGGAACCCGGTCCCATCCAAGACAAGCCATAATACGCTTCTTGAGATTATCTGGACTGCTGTACCGGTGATCATTTTGGTGATTATCGCGATACCTTCGTTCAAGATCCTATATGCGGCGGATAGTAATCCTGATACCGAAATGACGATCAAAGCGATCGGAAAACAGTGGTACTGGTCTTATGAGTATCCAGATCAAGGTGACTTTACCTTTGATGCTTATATGAAGTCAGAAGACGAGCTAGAGCCTGGCGAACCACGTTTGCTGGCTACAGATAATGCGATTGTTGTTCCAGTTAATACCAAAATTCGTCTTTTGGTGACTGGCGATGACGTTATCCACTCTTTTGCAATGCCATCTATGGGCTTGAAGCTTGATGGTGTACCAGGTCGTATCAATGAAACCTGGTTCGAAGTTACTGCAGAAGGGACTTACTACGGTCAATGTTCTGAGATTTGTGGTACGGGCCATTCCTATATGCCGATCATGATCAAGGCTGTTTCCAAGGAAGAGTTCGCCAAATGGGTTGAATTTGCCAAGGACGAATTTGCTGCGATTGAAGATAATCGTTCCGTACAGGTTGCTCAGCTTAACTGAGAAACTGAACTGGATTTCGCCGTTTAATCGGTTATAGCGCCAAGAGAAGCGCTTAAAGAAACGAAATGAGGATATGAGATATGGGTACTGCTGCTGAAGCCCATCAAGACCATGATCACATGCCGGGATTCTTTACCCGTTGGTTCTGTTCGACCAACCATAAAGACATCGGTATTTTGTATCTGGTCTTTTCAGTAATTGCTGCTTTGATTGGTGGCGCATTTTCCGTTTACATGCGTTTGGAACTCCAAGAACCAGGCGTACAATACTTTTTGACTGATGGTGAACCAAATGGTCAATGGTGGAATGTTGTCGTAACGGCGCATGGTTTCATCATGGTGTTCTTTGTGGTTATGCCCGCGATGATCGGTGGTTTCGGGAACTACTTTGTTCCTTTGATGATCGGTGCGCCGGATATGGCTTTCCCGCGTATGAACAACATTTCATTCTGGTTGATAGTTCCTGCTTTCCTTCTGTTGCTCGGTTCTGCGCTGGTTGGTGAAGGTGCCGGTACCGGGTGGACGGTGTATCCGCCGCTCTCATCCTTTGGGCAGTCGGGACCGTCGGTTGATATGGCGATCTTTGCACTTCACTTGGCGGGGGCGTCCTCCATCCTTGGTGCTGTGAACTTTATTACAACAATCTTTAACATGCGTGCACCGGGCATGACCCTGCATAAAATGCCTCTTTTTGTATGGTCCATGCTTGTTACTGCTTTCTTGTTACTATTGGCTGTACCTGTTCTTGGTGGCGCGATCACCATGCTACTGACAGATCGTAACTTCGGAACATCTTTCTTTGATCCGGCTAAAGGTGGCGACCCGATCCTATATCAGCACTTGTTCTGGTTCTTTGGTCACCCCGAAGTGTACATCATGATCCTGCCTGGATTTGGTATTATTTCTCACATCATTTCGACTTTCAGTCGTAAACCTGTGTTTGGCTATCTCGGTATGGCCTATGCGATGTGTGCGATTGGCTTCGTTGGCTTCGTTGTTTGGGCGCACCACATGTACACTGTTGGTCTGGACGTGAATACACGTGCTTACTTTACGACGGCGACGCTGGTTATTGCTGTGCCAACCGGGATTAAAATCTTCTCTTGGATTGCCACAATGTGGGGTGGTTCACTTCGCTTTTCTGTGCCAATGGTCTGGGCGCTTGGTTTCATCTTCCTCTTTACTGTTGGTGGTGTGACCGGGGTTGTTCTTGCCAATTCTGGTATGGATCTGGCAATGCATGACACCTATTATGTCGTTGCGCATTTCCATTATGTTCTAAGTCTTGGTGCCGTTTTCGGAATTATCGCTGGCATGTATTACTGGATGGGTAAAATGTCCGGTCGCGATTATCCGGCATGGTCAGGCTATCTGCATTTCTTCCTGACTTTTGTCGGGGTGAACATGATTTTCTTCCCTCAGCACTTTTTAGGACTACAGGGAATGCCGCGTCGTTACGTTGATTATCCTGATGCCTATGCTGGCTTCAATGCGATTTCTTCATATGGTGCTTATATTACCTTTGCTGCGACGATCTTCTTTGTTGTCATGACTGTATGGACAATGAAATTCGGTCGCCGAGTTGAAGCTAATCCATGGGGCGAAAGTGCTACAACACTGGAGTGGACAGTATCTTCTCCTCCACCGTTCCACTGCTTTAACGAACTGCCAAAAATCAAATAACGGTAGTATGTATAAATCCGGCCATTTCATCGCGTTATCCGATGATAATGGCCGGATTTAATCAGGAGTAAATTTGTGACCGATACATCTATGGAAAATACAACAACAACCGATACTGCGTCTTTGAGCGGTGTTGCGCAGGTTGCTGACTTCTGGGCTTTGATGAAGCCGGGTGTCATGTATCTTGTTGTTTTTACTGGGTTCTCCGGTTTGATGGTTGCTCCGGGCGCGATTCATCCCTTCCTTGGGATTATTGCGTTGTTCTGTATTGCAATTGCATCCGGTGGCGCCGGAGCAATTAACATGTGGTATGACCGCGATATTGACGCGATCATGACACGGACAAAAAAACGCCCGATCCCGGCTGGCCGTATGGCGCCGGACGTTGCCTTGAGCTTTGGAGTCATCCTTAGCCTGTTTTCAGTGATGATTATGGGGTTGGCTGTGAATTGGACCGCAGCAGCACTTCTGGCTTTAGCCAACGGTTTTTATGTTTTTGTTTATACGATGTTCCTGAAACGACGCACACCACAAAATATTGTCATCGGTGGTGCGGCGGGCGCTTTCCCTCCCATGATTGGTTGGGCGGCTGTAACAGGAACTGTCAGCATTGAATCCATTGTTCTTTTCCTGATTATCTTTATGTGGACCCCGCCTCATTTTTGGGCTTTGGCGCTCTATAAAGATGGCGACTACGCTGCTGCTAAAGTTCCGATGCTTCCAGTTGTTTCTGGCCGTGAAAATACAAAGTGGCAGATGCTGGTTTATACCATTGCGCTTTTCCCGATTGTGTTAGCGCCAGTGTATTTCAATGTTGCCGGATTTTTGTACGGGGCTGTCGCACTGATCGCGAGTTCGTATTTCCTATGGCTGAACATTAAGGTATTACGCTCCGAAGAAGATCGTCATGCCCGTAAGATGTTCTTCTATTCTATTCTATATCTCTTTGTTCTCTTTGCCGTTCTTATTATTGATCGAACGCCGGGTATTTTGAGTTTGATTGGTGGTTAACATGTCTGAAAGCAAAACAGAAAAATATGAAACTGTGGAAAATTCAGAAGAAATCCACAAACAACGAAAGCGCCGTAATTGGGCTATCCTAGGTGTTCTCCTGGGGTTTATTGCTCTTGTGTATGCCGTAACTATCGTCAAGATGGGGTTAAAATAGCATGTCTGTAGCCGGTGGTAAAAATGCACGCGTTGCAATCATTCTGGGCGGTGTCGTATGTGGAATGGTGGCGTTGGCTTTTGCGTCGGTGCCGCTTTACCGCTTGTTCTGCCAGGTTACTGGCTATGGAGGGACGACACAGGTTTCAGAAGCAGGAGCAACAGACGATCTGGTTATGACTGATCGTGATGTAACCATTCGATTTGATTCCTCTGTGAACGGGGATCTACCTTGGAACTTTAAACCTGCGCAACGCGCAGTTGATCTTAAAGTCGGGGAAGAAGGAATTGCGTTTTATCGCGCAAAAAATACGTCTGATGATAAGGTCAAAGGTGTTGCCACTTTCAACGTGACACCACTGAAGGCCGGTCAATATTTCGTAAAAGTAGATTGTTTCTGTTTTTCCGAACAGACTTTGTTACCGGGACAAGAAGTTGACATGCCTGTTACTTTCTATGTCGATCCGGAAATAGAGAATGATCCGAATCTCAGTGACGTAAAAACAATCACTCTGTCATATACGTTCTTTCGGGATACAGAAGGCGAAGATAGTATAGATATGGGTGGTTTGGGTAATGACACCGGAAACAAACCGGTTGTAGAGGTCAATTAACAATACGCAACAGCGTCTGGTTAAGAGGGATATCATGAGTGCAGGGCACGACGAAGTAAAACATCCGTATCATTTGGTTGATCCAAGCCCTTGGCCTTTGCTGACAGCTTTTGCTGCCGGCTTGATGGCGACAGGTCTTGTTCTGATGATGCACGACTATACAAACATAGTTCTCTATGCGGGTATCGCATCGGTACTTATTTGTACGTATGGCTGGTGGCGTGACGTGGTGAACGAAGCTTATGTTCGTCACCTTCATACCCCTGTGGTTCGTATTGGTCTGCGATATGGCATGGTGCTATTCATTGCTTCTGAAGTAATGTTCTTTGTTGCATTTTTCTGGGCATACTTCACGGCGGCTTTCTATCCGAGCGAAGTTATCGGGGGTGTTTGGCCGCCAGCTGATGTTGTCACGTTCGATGCATTTGATTTGCCGTTCTTGAACACGCTGATCCTACTGCTGTCCGGTTGTTCCGTGACATGGGCGCATCATGCCATTCTGAACAGTCAACAGAAGCAGGCTGTGCATGCTTTGATGATTACTGTTGGTCTTGGCGTGATCTTTACGGCACTTCAGGCTTTCGAATACAGCCACGCTGCATTCGGTTTCACAGATAACATCTATTCTTCTACCTTTTACATGGCGACCGGCTTCCACGGTTTCCACGTTATCGTTGGTACTATTTTCCTTTTTGTATGCTTGATCCGTACAAAAAAAGGTCACTTCACACCTGAAGCCCACGTTGGCTTTGAGGCTGCGGCCTGGTACTGGCACTTCGTGGACGTTGTTTGGTTGTTCCTGTTTGTGGCTGTTTACTGGTGGGGTGGCTAATAAACCCTGTTCAATCAGGGGAACCTGATACCGTTTTGGTTTAAAAGAAGGCCGTGTTTGATACGAGAGTGGAGTTTAAATTTCACCCGTTAAGACACGGCCTTCTTTGTTTTTACGTTTTTTGAAAGGCTAGGTTTTAATCGGCCGGGGCAAACCAGAGGAAAAGACTGAGATAATTATCTTATGTGTATCTCTCAGTAACAGATTTTTTCTCATTAATTATAGACCAATGGTTTTGCTCTCGTCGTGCAAAGGTCTTATGGTGGCGCTCGAATATTATTATAAAGCAAGCGACACAGGATTTGTCGATTATGACTAAAGGCATAGAACGCCGTTTCCAGCCAACTTTTTGGCCTACAATGTTTAGCATCCCCGTTGTTTTGATCGCGATTGCCTTGGGGACCTGGCAACTGTCGAGAATGGAATGGAAAAAAGAGCAAATTGCGTTGCGTACAGATCGTGCCTCTGCGTCTGCGATTTCTTTTGCAGAAAATTATCCCAACGAAGTTGCAGACCCACAGGCTGATGAGTTTATCAATGTCTGGGTCGAGGGCGAGTTCTTACACGATAAAGAACTGATTATGGGGGCGCGGTCATTGGATCGCCAGTTGGGGATCCAGATTATTACCCCCTTTACCTTGACGGATGGTCGGCAGATTTTGATTAATCGCGGCTTTGTGCCATCTGAACTAAAAGACCCGGTTCAACGCCCGGAAGGTCAGGTTGAAGGGGTTGTTAAAATTGAAGGTCTTCTAAGGGTCGACGGATGGAAAGGCTATGAGTTTGTGCGCCCGGTAAATGACCCGGAAGACAATTTTTGGTTCTATACCGATATCAAGGAAATGAGCCTGCAAACCGGCCTGTCTAATCCTGTTATGAGTATCTATCTTGATGCGGGACCTGCGGTTAATCCCGGTGGTTATCCGCTCGGGGGGCAAACGCGTATTGCCTTGGTGAATAATCATCTGGAGTATGTCATTACTTGGTATGCAATGGCTTTGATCCTTGCCGTGATTTATTTCATCTATCATTATCGCCCTGTTGGGAAGTTGGAAGACGAATAAACTACGATCACTCGTCGCGTGAATGTTTTGTTGCTTGATTGGGAATGTGAAATGTCAGCTTATCTTGCTCTTGAAAAAAAATTCCGTCGTATGAATGCCATCGGTGAGGCCAGTGGTGTTCTCGGTTGGGATATGTCGACAGTAATGCCAGCCGGTGGTGCCGAAGCCAGAATGGAACAACTTGCTGCTTTAAGTGGTGTTCAACACGAAATTCTAACCAGCAGGGAAGTAGAAGACCTTTTTGCGCAAGCACTGGAGGATAAAGGAGATCTGGGTAGCTGGCAGTTGGCCAACTTGCGTGAGATGCAGCGGATCTGGCGACATGCAACGGCACTTGATGGTGACTTTGTTGAAGCACAAACCAAAGCGGGAAAACGCTGTGAGATGATCTGGCGTGAAGCCCGCCCGAATAATGATTTCGCTTCAATTCTGCCTGCGATGAAAGAAGTACTTAACCTCACGCAGCAAGAAGCCAAGATCAAAGCCGAGCTTTTCGAATGTGATACCTATGATGCCTTGCTGGATCATTTCGAGCCCGGTGGTAAATCAATGCGCATCGATGCGATTTTTGATGATTTGGCCGCATTCCTGCCGGACTTCACACAGGCAGTGCTGGAAAAACAGGCGTCAGAAACGGCAGCCGTGATGCCCGATGGGTCGTTTTCTTTAAAAGCGCAAGAAGCTCTTGGACGAGAAATGATCAAAGCTGTGGGCTTTGATTTCAACCATGGTCGCCTTGATGTCAGTCTTCATCCATTCTGTGGCGGTGTGCCTGATGATATTAGAATAACAACCCGGTATGACGAAGCCGATTTTATGACATCGCTTATGGGCGTTCTTCATGAAACCGGACATGCGATGTATGAGCATAACCTTCCAAAGGATTGGCGTCTTCAGCCTGTTGGCTCTGCGCGCGGTATGACAATGCATGAAAGTCAGTCACTTATTATTGAAATGCAAGCCAGCCGAAGTGAAGAGTTTGTTTCATTTGTTGCTGAGAAAGCAAAAGTCGCTTTTGGGGGGCAAGGTACTGCTTGGGCACCTGAAAACATGCAGCGCATTTATAATAAGGTTAAGCCTGATTTTATTCGGGTTGATGCTGATGAAGTTACCTATCCGGCTCATGTTATTCTCCGGTATCGTCTGGAAAAAGAACTCATCAAGGGATCTATGGGCCTTGAAGATTTGCCACACGCATGGAATGACGGATTAGAGGACTTACTAGGCATACGTCCACCAAATGATACCCTTGGCTGCCTTCAGGATATTCACTGGTATGATGGTGCTTGGGGATATTTCCCGACCTATACTTTGGGTGCCATGGCTGCGGCTCAATTATTTGCTTCGGCTAAAGCGGCTGTGCCTGAAATTCCATCTGCTTTAGCTCAAGGGAACTTTGGACCTCTTATGGGGTGGCTGAATGAAAATGTTCATGCTTGGGGATCTTTCCTTTCAACAGATGAATTACTGACAACCGTTACGGGACATCCACTTGATCCACAGGTGTTCAAGGCGCATTTGAAGGCCCGTTATTTGGATGTTTAATCTGGAAGTCGGATTTTCATACTTGATTGTGTGAAAAGAAAGCCATAGTAAAATTGATCTTACTTGCTGCTATGGTAACGGCGAAGTAAGGTTTTTGGCTTTGGCCCCGTGAGTTTATTACGTTGCAAAAGTGACGGTCTGGGAAATCATGAAATACATCAGCACACGTGGGCAAGCAAAAGCCCTTAACTTCGACGACGTACTCCTTGCCGGGTTAGCCCGTGACGGGGGACTTTACCTTCCTGAAAGCTGGCCTCAGTTTTCTGCAGAAGAAATCCGGGATATGGCTGGCAAACCCTATACGGAAATTGTCTTTCGCGTCGTGAAGCCATTTGTTGCCGGTGTGATCCCTGATCAAGACCTAAAGGCAATTGTCGAAGACAGTTATGCTGATTTCAGACATTCAGCAGTGGCTCCGTTGAAACAAATAGATGGCCGTATCTGGGTCATGGAACTTTTCCATGGGCCAACGCTTGCGTTCAAAGACTTTGCGTTGCAGATGCTCGGACGTCTTTTTGACTATGTCCTTAAACAACGTGGTGAGCGAATTACGATTGTTGGGGCAACATCGGGTGATACCGGATCTGCGGCGATTGAAGCATGCCGGGATCGAGATCAGATCGATATCTTCATTCTGCATCCGCATGGGCGCGTTTCCGAAGTTCAACGACGTCAGATGACAACGGTAACATCGCATAATGTTATCAATGTTGCTCTCGAGGGAACATTTGATGATTGCCAGGATCATGTGAAGGCAATGTTCAATGATCAAGATTTCCGTGATACAGTGAACTTGTCTGCGGTAAATTCCATTAACTGGGCACGAATTATGTCCCAGATTGCCTATTATTTTGCTGCAGGGGTTGCGCTCGGTGCGCCGGATCGTCCGGTTGGTTTTTCTGTGCCGACAGGTAACTTTGGTAATGTTTTTGCGGCCTATGCAGCGGGTAGAATGGGGCTTCCGATTTCCCAGTTAATCGTTGGTTCGAACCGAAATGATATTCTTACACGTTTCTTTGAAACAGGTTCAATGACAATGAATCCGGTCGAGCCAAGCTTGTCTCCGTCTATGGATATCCAAGTCTCCAGTAATTTTGAGCGCCTGTTGTTTGATTTGCTTGATCAGGATGGTCAAGCTGTTGAAGCTGCTCTGACATCGTTCCGTGAGAAGGGGAATTTTGACCTGGAACCTGCGCGCCATCAACGTGCCCTCAGATTGTTTGATGCCTATCGCCTGAATGATGATGAAACATTAGCGGAAATTAAAAAGTACCATGAGCAGACGGGGGAGCTGTTTGATCCTCATTCTGTGATCGCGGTTTCTGCTGCTGTTGCCAAAGTACGTGATGATGTGCCCGCAATGGTCTGTATGGCAACGGCACACCCGGCTAAATTCCCGGATGCGGTCCACAAGGCTTCGGGTATTACACCTGAGTTGCCGGAACACATGGCCGATCTTTTTGATCGAGAAGAGCAATATAAAGTTATGGAAAATGATTTGAGTAAATTAAAAGACATGGTTCTGTCTCGCCGGAGAAACAGCTAATAATGACGATTGAAATCTCTAGGCTGTCAAATGGCCTACGTGTTGCGACAGATCGACAGAACGCAGTAGAATCCGTTTCTCTGGGGGCATGGATTGGTGTTGGCGCTAGAAATGAAAGTGCCGACGTCAACGGTGTTGCTCACTTGCTTGAGCATATGGTGTTCAAGGGTACGGAGAAACGTAGTTCCTTTGATATCGCTGAAGAGATTGAAGCGGTTGGTGGTCAGCTGAATGCCTATACTTCTCGGGAAAATACGGCCTTTTATGCGAAGGTACTCAAAAATGATGTCCCGCTCGCATTGGATACTGTTGCTGATATTTTACAGAAGCCTCTTTTTGACGAAGACGAGCTCAAAAAAGAGCGCCATGTGGTCTTGCAAGAGATTGGTCAGGCAAATGATACACCTGATGATATCGTCTTTGATCACTTCCAGGAAACAGCCTTTGCTGCTCAACCTCTTGGGCGCCCGGTTCTTGGACGTGGCGAAATTGTAAATCGTTTGAGCGCTGGCGATCTTCGCAATTACCTATCGGGTCATTACGGTAATGATACCATGGTGGTTTGTGCTTCCGGCAATGTTGATCATCAGGCTTTTGTAACGCTTGCGGAAGAGCAATTCAGCAATCTTGGGAAAGCAAACCTTAATCCCTTGCCGCAATCTGAATATACCGGAGGAGAATTCAGGGAAAACAGAGACCTTGAACAGGTCCATCTGCTGCTTGGCTTCAAAGGTGCAGAGTTTGCTGGCGAGAACTATTATGCTGCTAACGTTCTTTCTACTTTGTTTGGTGGCGGGATGTCTTCGCGCTTGTTCCAGGAAATCCGTGAAAAACGGGGACTTGTTTATACGATCTATTCTTTTGCTTCCAGTTTCATGGATAATGGTCTTTTTGGTATCTATGCAGGAACTGGCGAACAGGAAGTCAGCGAACTTGTCCCAGTTGTGTCGGATATGTTGATGGAGCTTTCTTCAACTGTGACCGAGGAAGAAATTGTCAGAGCGAGAACGCAGCTAAAAGCGTCGATCCTGATGGGACGGGAAAGTACGGGTGTTCGTTGTGAACAGCTAGCTCAACAGCTTTTGATTTTTGATCGGGCTATTCCGGTAGAAGAAACTGTTGCCAAGATTGATGCTGTTGACGTGGATATGGTTCAAGGCTTCGCGCAGCAGGTTCTGAAAAGTCCTATGACGCTTGCTGCAATGGGGCCGCTTGGTAATTTGGAAAGTAAAGAGCAACTGCAAAAGAGGTTTGTTGCTTAATGTTTTTGAGTGGGATGAGCCATTGGGATATGCGGAAATTACGCTTGATGAACGAGCGAATTTACCTGCGTGCCCCCCAGTCTGGTGACTGGAAAGAATGGGCCAACCTGCGCCGTAATAGTCGTGATTTTCTGGCTCCTTGGGAGCCAACCTGGGCAAGCGACAATCTAACCAAATCTTCTTTTCGGGATAAGCTTAGGGCGTATAAATTGGATTGGCGCAGTGATGTTGGCTATACTTTCTATGCTTTCTCACGCGAAGATAATACGATGCTCGGGGGTATTACTCTTGGAAATATCCGCCGGGGAGCTGCTTATATGGGGACCATCGGGTACTGGATGGGCGAAGCCCATGCAGGCAAGGGGTATATGACCGAAATTCTGTCAGCCATAATTGACTATGCTTTTGATGATTTGGAACTCCACCGTCTGGAAGCGGCTTGTCTGGAACATAACGGCCCAAGCCAGTCAGTTTTGAAAAAGGTTGGTTTTCAGGAAGAAGGCAAAGCCCGTGGCTATCTGAAGATCAATGCGATGTGGCAAGATCATATAACCTATGCTCTTTTACAGAATGACCCGCGGCTGTCACGTCGGGGCTGGATTAATGTACCACCTGTTACCCAAGTGAAGGTTTGATCTTTTTTCGAACCTTTATGCGTGGCCAGCTTCTCTGGACAATAGAGCAGGGTCTATACCGATTTTAGACATGGCGAGATTCCATTTATCCATCAGATTTGATCCGAATAGAATTTCATGATCCTGTTCGGCAACCAGCCAGCCATTCTGATGTAATTCGTCGTTAAGTTGTCCGGGACCCCATCCTGCATATCCAAGTGCAAGTAGGCTCTTTTCTGGCCCGTTATTATTGGCGATGTCGTTGAGAATATCAATCGTTGCCGTCATTGAAATTGTCTCGGCCACGACCATGGTGCCGTCCTGCTGATAATCGTTACTATGCAAAACAAATCCGCGGCCAGATTCGACAGGGCCGCCAAAATGCACTTTGATCTGCGAAGAGGACGTTGTCGGTGGTATTTCCAGTTGTTCGAGAAGATCGATGAAAGAAAAATTTTCAATGAGTTGATTGACGACAAGGCCCATGGCGCCATCTTCGTTATGGACGCAGATGTATATGACTGACTTTACAAAGCGTGAATCTGTCATCTGTGGCATGGCGATTAGTAACTTGCCGGTCAAATAACCGTTACTCTGAAAGCTTGTCATTGATATTTTATTCCTCCTGAGCAGATATTGAGAGGGTGATGGTTATGTTACCTCAAGGTCTTATTGTGATTATAAGCCGAGGCATTCCGCCACATCGTCATAATTATTATATACTATATAGATTTACATCTTAATATTTATAAAAGAGCAAATCTAAAAACAGAAATACAACATTGATTGAGAGATGTTGGTCCGGACAAGAAATTAGGAACACATGCGTTTTTTATGGAAAAAGATAAACGGTAATCTATGCAGAGTGCTGCAGGGAATAATTTTTGTTTTCTTTGGATTATTTACTTTGCCTTATACGGCCCAAGGGTCCTCGTCACCTTGGATTGAAGAAGAATTTTCCCGTGTTCGTATGGTGACCGGACAAGAAACACTGGGCGAGACTGGCAAAGTAATGCTCGGCCTCCAGTTCGAGTTAAAAGAGGGTTGGAAAACCTATTGGCGGTCACCGGGCGATGCTGGATTTCCTGTTTCTCTTGATTTGGCTGAAAGTAATAATCTGAAATCCTGGCAATTTTATTGGCCGGTTCCTCATCGTTTTATGCTCTTTGGTCTGCAAACATTTGGTTATAGTAAAGAAGTTGTTTTTCCGTTTGAAATTCAGGCGGAAGATCCGCAGAAGGACGTTACTTTGCGGGGAACCGCAAGTTATTTGCTTTGTAAGGAAATTTGTATTCCGTTTGATGCCGACGTGACGATACGTATTCCAGCCGGAGAAGCATTCCCTTCTTTGGAAGCAGGGATTGTTGATACCTATGTAAATCGAGTGCCGGGACTAGGCGCGGAGGTCGGTTTTGATATTACAGATAGCTTTCTAGTGGGTAATGGTGAAAACCTCGTTCTTAAAGTTTATGGATCTGCCAAGGATCAAGGTTTTCAAAAACCGGACGTTATTGTCGAAGGGCCCCCGGGGTTTTCGTTTTCTGCTCCAGAAGTTATTATCGATGATGGTGGTGCCAAAGCAGAATTTATCATTCCGGTTTCGATTGCCAAGGAAGCCAAAGGTGTTCTGGAAGGTAAGCAAATAACACTCTCCCTTGTGGATGGGGCAAAGGGCACAGAGCTTAAAACTGTTTCCAAATATAAAGACGTTCCTATTGGCACAAGTTCGGGGATTTTAGCATTTTTACCAATTTTGGGATTAGCCCTTGTTGGTGGCTTTATTCTGAACTTAATGCCGTGTGTTTTACCAGTATTATCGTTGAAGTTGATGTCGGTGATCAAACATGAAAAGAGTGATTATCAAGGCATTCGTAGTAGCTTTGTCGCCACAAGTTTTGGTATTTTAACCTCTTTCTGGATTTTAGCCGCTGCTGCATCGTTGTTGAAAGTGGCAGGCTTTTCTGTGGGGTGGGGGATACAGTTCCAACAACCGCTGTTTCTTATCGCGATGAGCGGGATTGTCTCGCTATTTGCGGCAAATCTTTTTGGATGGTTTGAGTTCTTGGTCCCGGGTGGAGTAATAAACCGTGCCGTAAATGCAAGTGATAAGAAGGGAATTAGCGGTGATTTTCTCAAGGGGATGTTTGCCACGCTTTTGGCGACCCCTTGTTCTGCACCATTCCTAGGGACTGCGGTTGGTTTTGCGCTAGCAAGAGGGACATGGGAAATTTTTGCGATTTTTACTTTTTTGGGCATCGGTATGTCGTTGCCTTATTTGATTGTTGCGGCAAAACCAAGGCTTGCTTCTTTTTTACCTAAACCAGGAACCTGGATGATTTGGTTGAAAAGCGTTCTTGGATTGCTTTTGTTGGGAACCGTTGCGTGGCTTTTGTCCGTTCTTTTTGTTCAGGTGGGGTGGGTAGCGACAACTCTTGTTACAGTTCTGTTAGCTCTTGGTATGGCTATTCTAGCGGTTAAATCGCTTACAATCGGAAAGCGGGCTGTTGCTATCTCTTTGTTAGCGATCCTATCCTTGGCTGTTCCCTACAAATTCTCTGTCTCTTCTGAAAAGGCATCTGTTTCAGCTTATTGGTTACCCTTTGCTCAGGAACAGATAGCTACAGAGGTTAATAACGGTAAGATTGTTTTTGTGGATGTGACTGCTGACTGGTGTATTACCTGTCAGGTAAACAAGAAGCTTGTTCTTGAACAGGATGAAATAGAATCCTTGTTGCAAAAGGAAGATGTTTTGCCAATGCAAGCCGATTGGACACTGCCAAATGAAACGATCACTGCCTATCTAGAAAGTTATAATCGGTACGGAATTCCTTTTAATATTATCTATGGCCCCGGTGCACCCGAAGGGATAGTGTTGTCTGAGCTTTTGACCATTGATGAAGTTTTAAGTGTCTTTGAACAGGCGTCTGGAAAATAAACTTAAAATATTGATTGGATATAAAATGACGATTTCAGTTGGAGATAAAGTTCCCTCGGTTTCCGTTTGGAATAAGAATGCAGAAGGTATCGACAAACTAGACTTTGCCGAATTTTGTGCAGGTAAAACAGTTGCTTTTTTTGCCGTTCCTGGTGCTTTTACGCCGACCTGTCAAGAACAGCACTTTCCAAGCTATAAAGAAAATGCGCAAAAATTACAGGATAAGGGTGTCGATGTTATCGCCTGTATGTCTGTCAATGATCCTTTTGTTATGAAAGCTTGGGGGGATTTGCTTGATCCTGAAGGGGATATTGTGATGTTGGCGGATGGATTATGTGAGCTTGCAAAGGCTCTAGGGTTAACTATAGATGCTTCTGGTGTCGGATTGGGGCAACGGGCAGCCAGATTCTCTATGCTGATCAAAGACGGTGTAGTTGCCTCGCTTCATGTCGAAGAAGCTGGTGCTTATGAAGCATCTGCAGCAGAAGTTATGCTAAACGATCTCTAAAGAGTGTTTTGCACGATAGGCAGGGGAGCGATTTCCCGTACAAGTTTTTTCTGGATGGCATATTCGTATGCTTCATAGGAATTTGCTTTTATAACAAAGCTTCCCTGTCCGCCGATCACGGCATTTCGAAAGTAGTGATGTAAGGTTGGAGTTTCGTTGATTATTGCGAGACCATTGACCGTGATACCCTTTTTTATGGCAACGTCCCGCAGGAAGTGGGCGGGCACGCCATCATTATTCCGTCCGTCCCCAGATATATCCAGCACCTTTCTGTAAGATCGATAGGGTGTGTTGCTAAACATATGGAGAGATTTGGCAATAACTGCTGAGATTGACGTGGGTCCGAGAGCAACGTGTCTGGGGAGTTTGCGAATTCGTTCTGAAAGAGTGGCTATGGAGTTGGAGGACCCTATTGCTGTCCAAGGAACAGAGACGATTTGGTTGTTTGTTCCTGACCATTGAATAAGTGCAATTGATATTTTTTTATAGTGTCCAGCCTGTATAGCGATATTCACTGCAGATGAACGTATTGCACGTGCCAGGCCGTTCATTTGTAGTTGGTATTCTGCATCGCTGACGCTATAGGAACAATCGACAGCTAGTATAAGTTCCATATCTACAGCGAAACCCTCTGCTCGGCTGACATTTATATTGCCTGCCGTCATCATAAAGATCATGAAGAGCATTTTTTTTAAGAGGGAGAGTTTTGACTGAGCTTTTTCAAAGTACATATGAACCTCTGACAGATGAGCTTTTTACATAGTACCGCAAAATGGAATTTAATGTTCCTTTTTGCTATTTCTTTGAATTCGTAATGCTTTTAAATGATTAATCGACTCTATTGATATGGTACTTTATATCTAAGACTTTTGATCCGTTGCGTTTATAAGAATCGTTCAAGTCGCTGATAAATAGTTTGTTTTAGATGGCGTGTAAAAATTAGTTAAAATTTTATTTAAATTCAATGTTATTTTGATGTGTAAAATATTGATTTTTTTCATAATACAGCTCAGAATAAATAAATTAGTATCGGTGCACTGCGCAGGTATGCGCGTAACATTCTCTAAGTATTGGAGACGGTCAAATGCCTACCGTTAATGGCGCGTCGTTTAGCGCGACGTCACTGCAAAATTCACGTTTGCAGCAAAATAGTATCAACAAACTTGCAAGTGGATCTAATATCCCTAGAGCTTCCGATGCGGCAGCTTCTTTAGCAATTTCCACGGTTTTACAATCAGACACTGTTGTTCTTAACCAAAATGCAGCCACTGCTGCGCAAGGGGCCAGTATCGGCCAAATTGCTGATGGTGGCTTGGCAAGAATATCTGATGGCCTGATGCGTATGAAAGAGCTTGCTGCACAAGCTTTAGGGGCTACGCAGGACCCTGCTAGTCTACAGGCGATTAATGCTGAGTTTGTTCAGATTAGAGATGAAGTTTCTGAAATTGCAAATCAGACAACCTTTAATGGTCGTGGGCTTCTTGATAACACTGACAGTTCTGAATTCCTTGTCGGCACTGATGTCGGCGATACAATCTCTCTTGATGGTGTCGATGTTACCGGCGCTTCTCTTGGAATATCAGGCCTAACCGTTGATAGCGCAGCAAATGCGACGACAGCAATTAGTGCGATTGATGGTGCTATCAATCAAGTGAGCAATGCCAGAGCTGAAATTGGAGCAACGGTTTCTCGCTTTGAAGTTGCGGGCGAAAATATTGCGAGCCAAATTGAAAATGTATCTGCTGCTAATTCAGCCTTGGCTGATGCAGATATCGCTGCGCAGGTAACGAGCTTGGTCACTTCAAAGGTGTTAAACGAAGCTGAACTTGCTGTTCAAGCTCAAGCAAATAAGAATCCGCAAGCTCTCTTGAAGATTTTGGAGAATTAAACCAGGTTTTCTAAGGTTGCCGAGACGGCCATGGCCTTATTTATATTCGGCCATGCCTTGGCGTGCGAGTTCATCAGCGCGTTCATTTTCGGGGTGTCCTGCATGCCCTTTAACCCATCGCCATTCCACGTCGTGGGGTTTCAAGGCTGCAACTAGATCCTGCCAAAGTTCAGCATTTTTAACCGGTTTTTTATTCGCAGTTTTCCAACCGTTTTTTTGCCAGTTAAAAATCCATTTTGTAATACCATCCTTCACGTACACACTATCAGTCGTCAAGATGATATAAGATGGTTTCTTAAGGGCGTTCAGCGCGGATATTGCCCCTTGGAGTTCCATGCGATTGTTGGTGGTTTCTGCTTCACCACCGCAAAGTTCTTTTTCAGTATCCTTGTATCGTAGTAATGCGCCCCACCCTCCAGGACCAGGATTACCTGAACAGGCACCATCAGTAAAAATTTCTACAGGCGTTCTTTGATTCATAAAGCTATTCCATAATCAGCAATGCTTTTAACGGATTGGTGAAATTTTAATTTATTCAAATATTCGATTGGATCTTTTGGCTTCACAAAAGCACCCTCGGGGTGATTTATCCAATCATAAAGTCTTGTCAGTAAAAAGCGCAGAGATGCTCCCCGGGCAAGAAGAGGCAGGGCTTGAAGTTCGTTCTGTGTAAGCGGACGAACCTCTTGATAGGCCCGAAGCATGAGTTGAGCCTTTGTAATATTGAAAGAATTATCCAATTCAAAACACCAGGCATTCAGACAAATGGCGAGCTCATATGCCAAAAGATCGTTACACGCAAAGTAGAAATCAATAACTCCAGAGAGCTTTTCGTGAATGAAGAAAACATTATCCTGGAACATATCAGCATGGATAACGCCTTGAGGGAGGTTTCCTGGCCAATGTTTTTCCAGATACTCATATTCTTTATTGAGTGTATCTGTTAAGCCAGCCTTGACCTGCTCACCTTTGTCTTCGCAGGCATCCAACACTTCTTTCCAGCCTTTGACCGATAGCGCGTTGGGTCTGGTAAGAGAGAAATCCTGTCCTGCAAGATGCATTTCAGCCATAGTTTTTCCCAAGGCACGGCAATGAAACGGTTGAATTCGTCTCGGCCACATCCCATCCAAAAAAGCGGTGATTGCTGCCGGACGCCCACAGAGCTCTCTTAAGTTATTGCCATCTTTACCCGCAATCGGGACGGGACAGGAAATGCCTTTGGCTGCTAAATGCTGCATATAACCGAGGAAGAAAGGAAGGTCGGCCTTCTCCACACGTTTCTCATAGAGAGTGAGGATGTAATGTCCTGTGGTTGTGTGGAGAATGTAGTTTGAGTTCTCCACGCCTTCCGCAATACCTTTGAGGGAAAGCACATCACCAATATTATATTCAGTGAGGAAGCTTTCTACTTCATCATCAGGAACTTCTGTGTAAACGGCCATTATTGTCTCAATGAAAATAGTGTTCTAGTAAAGAGATCTTATCGATACTTTAGCGAATATCTTTTGCTGTAGGTGTATCAAGCAGCGTTTTAGGAACTTTGAAAACAACGTTCTCGTTGCGGATATTAATTTCTTCGATTGATACGTTGTAATGTTCTTTGAAGGCGTTAATAACTTCTTCAACAAGAATTTCCGGGGCAGAGGCACCTGCTGTAATTCCAAGAGTTTTTACACCATTAAGGGCATCCCATTTAATGTCTGTTGCCCGTTGTACCAATGCAGCTTTTTCACAACCTTGTTTGTAGGCGACTTCGACAAGACGTTTTGAATTTGAAGAATTGGGCGCACCGATTACCAATAAGGCATCGCATCTTGTCGCGATTGCCTTAACGGCTTCTTGTCTGTTGGTTGTTGCGTAACAGATGTCTTCTTTTTTAGGTTCCAGCATATTGGGAAATCTGCGTATTAATACTTTGACGATAGAGGCTGTATCATCCACTGAGAGCGTTGTCTGGGTTACAAATGCGAGATTGTCTGGATCTTCAACAATAAGATTTTCGGCGTCTTCCTCAGTTTCGACAAGTACGATGGAACCATCACTTAGTTGTCCCATCGTGCCGATAACTTCTGGATGTCCAGCATGTCCAATGAGAATGACCTGACGTCCATCTTTTTCGTGGCGTTCAGCTTCTCTATGGACTTTGCTTACCAAGGGGCATGTTGCATCAAAGTATAACAGTTCACGCGCTTGTGCTGCTGCAGGTACAGATTTGGGTACGCCATGAGCTGAGAAAATCACGGGAAGTCCTTCGGGGACTTGATCTAATTCCTGTACGAATACAGCACCTTTTTGTTCCAGAGATTCAACAACGTATCTGTTGTGAACAATTTCATGGCGAACATAAACAGGTGCGCCGTGTTTTACGAGGGCCCGCTCGACAATCTCTATGGCACGATCTACCCCGGCACAAAAACCCCTTGGGCTGGCAAGTAGTATTGTGAGATCGCTTTTGTTCATCGTTTTTGTCCATACAGCTGTTGATGAGAATAGCTCACCTATCATTATGGCGAAACTAATACAGTGCGGATGATGAGAAAAGAGCTAATCAGTATGATCTTAAACATCGTTCAGCTTGCTTCTATCTTGGTATCTTTGTATTTAGAAGTAACTATATGAAAGATATTCATCAATAGCGGAACTATGATATCATAGTTTGGCTAGTTAAGTTATTTTAATCCTTGTCAAATTAAGGGATAAAACATTTTATGGGCCGCCTGTTCTCTAAAGTCTTATCGCGTATTTCTCCCCGGTCAGGTGCACTTGTGTTTGCATCATTAGTCCTTTCCGGCTGTGGTTTGATTGAACCGGAAGAAGCGCCCCCAGCTTGTCCTGAAATTATTGTTCTTAAAGAAGCAGAGGAAATGACTCGCTTTCAGGGACAAGGGCGAGACTTAACTGATGTGGCATTTGAAGCATCGATCAATAATTTTGCGAATGTTTGTGTTCTGGATGAAGAAACAAACAACCTGAACAATCAGGTTGTTGTGCGGTTTGAACTTACACAAGGCCCCGCCAATGATGGTGGTGCTAAATTCAATTACTTTGTCGCGGTTGCCACGCATGATCGTAAAATTTTGAGCAGAGAATCTTTTGATCTGGTTGCACCGTTTGAAGGTAATCGAACATCCATTGCATTGGTAGATAATATCTTCCCAACGATACCACTGCGTAATGGTAAAACAGGTGAAGACTATATTATTTTCATCGGGTTTGAGCTTACGCGTAGTGAGCTTTATTATAACCGCACGAAAATATAAGATCTCTAAGACCAAGATCATTGACTTGTATTTGATAGGGCGGTTTCCTGCGCAAGATTAGGGTCTTTAATACATCATCTTTAATCAAATATCTGTGGTTCTGATGGCATTTATCTGGGACTCTGTTCTGATGAAAATTTCCTATCGGAAATAAGTGGTTGTATTTGTTTGTGATTTGTCGTGTTCATTAGAATTTATGTCGTCTACGGTTGACTTTTTTTCAAAAGAGCGTAAATCTCTAGCCAAGTTAGGTTGTTATGATACAATCTGACTATTGCTGAAATACCTCTCGCGGGAGAGATTGTTGTAAAGTTTCTTAACAGAAACATTATGAGCAGCGCCGAAGGAGCAACCGCCCCGGAAACTCTCAGGCACATGGACCGCAAGAGGCAGGCAACTCTGGAAAGTTTCGCGTACCGCGAGACACCGACGGAGTAAGCAAAAGATGATAAACATCTTTTGTGAATCTCTCAGGTTCGAAGACAGAGGGGGATGCAATGGTTAAGTCGCCGTTGTGTTTTTCCTTTTGTGCTCTGGAGCTTGGTTATGTCGGAAGACCTTAAAAAAACACCTCTTTATGATCTGCATGTGGAACTTGGTGCCAAGATGGTACCTTTCGCGGGTTATTCCATGCCTGTTCAATATCCGGCAGGTATTATGACAGAGCACAAACATACACGTGCATCTGCGGCGATTTTTGATGTATCGCATATGGGTATAGTTCGCTTGATGGGTGAAAATGCAATCTCGGCATTAGAAAGCCTTCTTCCTGCTGACCTGGAAAATCTGGCGGAAAATTCTATCCGCTACAGTTTCTTCACAAACGACGACGGTGGCATTCTTGATGATTTGATGATCACAAAGGTTCCTGGCGGGTTGAGCCTAGTGATTAACGCTGCTTGTAAAGATGCAGATATCGCGCACATCAAATCCAAAATTGGTGATCAGGTTGAAGTCGAAGTTGAATATGACAACGCTTTGATTGCACTACAGGGACCAAAATCTGTTGATGTACTGGCTCGTTTTGATGCCCGGTGCGCCGATATGAAGTTCATGACCTTCATGACCTTGGAAATTGATGGCGTTAATTGTCAGGTTAGTCGTTCCGGTTATACGGGTGAAGATGGCTACGAGATTGCAATTCCTGCGGATAAGGCTGTTGCCATTGTTCGTCGCCTTCTTGATGAATCCGAAGTTGAAGTCGCTGGTTTGGGTGCGCGTGATTCGCTACGCATGGAAGCTGGTCTTTGCCTTTATGGGAACGATATTGATACGACGACAACTCCAATCGAAGCTGGCTTGTTGTGGGCCATTCAAAAACGTCGCCGCGCTGAGGGTGGTTTCCCCGGTGATGATATCATTCTGAAACAAATCACAGACGGAGCCCCAAGACGCTTGGTTGGTATTCTTCCCGAAGGACGTGCTCCGTTGCGCCCGGGTGTTGAAATTGCCAATGCCGAAGGTGAAGTTGTTGGTAAAGTCACCAGTGGCGGCTTTGGACCTTCCGTTGGCGGGCCAATTGCGATTGCCTATGTCGCTTCTGATTACAAGACACCCGATACGGCAGTGAACGCGCTGGTACGTGGCAAAGAAATGCCGTGTAAAGTTGTGAAGATGCCGTTTGAGCAGAAGAGTTATTTCCGAGGATAGTTCCGAGAAACGGAACGTTTGGGAAATATTTACAGTGGGAAATCCCACGATAATGCAGAGCAACGTCCCAATAACGAAGCTCTGAAATAAAAACAATTTATTAGAGGATCAGGATTATGAGCGAACTTAAATTCAGTGAAGACCACGAATGGATTCTTGTCGACGGTGATATCGGCACAGTTGGAATCACAGAATTTGCTCAAGAACAGTTGGGTGATGTTGTGTTCGTTGAAGTTCCAGACGAAGGCAAAGACCTGGAACAAGGCGATGAAGCTGCGGTTGTTGAATCAGTGAAAGCAGCTAGTGAAGTTCTTGCTATCTGTGATGGTGAAGTAATTGAAGGCAATGAAGCACTTGTTGATGAGCCAAGTCTTGTTAACTCTGCACCTATGGGTGACGGCTGGTTCTACAAAGTGAAGATTACAGATGCTTCCCAGCTTGAAGAGTTGATGGATGAAGCCGGTTATAAAACCTTCATCGAAGGTCAAGGTTAATACTCTCATACTTGTGATCTAGAGGTAGTTGAGGTCTCGGGTATTTGTAAACTCAGTTAAGTACGTTTGATTGATGCCAGCTTCTTTCAAGAGAAGCTGCGCATTGATTTTCTAATAAGGAATTCGCCATGTCTGATACTAATGTGTCTCTAGAAGACCTAGAGCAAAAAACAGATTTTGTTCGTCGTCATATCGGGCCGACTAATGCAGAGCAGACTGAAATGCTTGCGCTTCTGGGACTCGGTTCTTTACAAGAGCTTTCCGACAAAACTGTGCCAGAAGCTATTCGTGAGACGACACCGCTTTCTATGGCCGAGAGCCAGACCGAAGTTGATGTTCTTGCGCATGCTAAATCTCTTGCAACGAAGAATAAAGTTTTCAAATCGTTCATCGGCATGGGGTATTACGGTACACACGTTCCTAAAGTTATTCTGAGAAACGTCCTGGAAAATCCGGGTTGGTATACATCTTATACACCTTATCAGGCTGAAATTTCTCAGGGTCGCCTTGAAGCTATTCTGAACTATCAGACAATGATCAGTGATCTCTCTGGCATGGAATTGGCGAATTCCTCTATGCTTGACGAAGGGACTGCGGCTGCTGAAGCAATGACTTTTTGCCGTCGGGTTGCGAAGAGTAAAGCAGAAGCTTTCTTTGTTGATCAGGATTTTTTACCGCAGAGCATCGCCGTTATTAAGACACGTGCTGAAGCTCTGGGTTATGAAGTTGTTATTGGAGATCCTCGTAAAGATCTGGATCCTGCAGCTGTTTACGGTGCGCTCTTCCAGTATCCAGGTACTTCTGGTCGTATCGAAGATTACAGCGATCTGATTGCCGCTGTTCAGGCGAACAAAGGTCTTGCTGGTATCGCAGCTGATATTCTTGCATTAACACTTATCAAAAGCCCGGGTGAACTCGGTGCTGATTTTGCTATCGGTTCTGCGCAACGCTTCGGCGTTCCAATGGGTTTTGGTGGACCACACGCTGGTTACTTTGCGACACATGACAAATACAAGCGTTCTATTCCTGCGCGTCTTGTCGGTATGTCTGTTGATACGCATGGTGAGCCCGCTCTTCGTATGGCACTTCAGACACGTGAACAGCATATCCGCCGGGAAAAAGCGACCAGTAACATCTGTACTGCGCAGGCATTATTGGCAAACATGGCTGGCTTCTATGCAACCTATCACGGTCCTGAAGGTTTGAAGACGATTGCTCGCAGAGTATCCCGCCTTGCGTCCATTCTTGCAGCTGGTCTGAAAGCTGGTGGTGTCAGTGTTGTTCACGATGCCTTCTTTGATACGTTGACCCTCAACGTGAAAGGGAAAGCAGAGGCGATTGCAGCCAAAGCACGCGAACACAAAATGAATATTCGTGTGGTTGATGCTGATACCCTTGGTGTTTCGATTGATGAAACAACGACGCGTGATGATATTACTACCCTTTGGGCCGTCTTTGGTGTCGATGGTCAAAGTGTTGATGCTTTGGATAAGTCTGCGCCGAGTAACCTTCCAGAAGCTCTGGCCCGCCGCACGGATTTCCTGACGCATCCGACGTTCAACAGCTATCATTCTGAAACAGAAATGATGCGCTATCTACGTAAGCTTTGTGATAAAGATATCGGTCTTGACCGTGCGATGATCCCATTGGGGTCTTGCACCATGAAGCTGAACGCTGCGACGGAAATGATCCCTGTTACGTGGCCTGAATTTGGTGAGATTCACCCCTTTGTTCCTCTGGATCAAGCCGAAGGTTATATTGAGTTAATTAAAGATCTGGAAGATATGCTTGTTGAAGTAACCGGTTATGATGCGGTTTCTCTTCAGCCTAACTCTGGGTCACAGGGCGAATATGCCGGTCTTCTGGCTATTCGTAAGTACCATGAGAGCCGTGGTGATACGCAGCGCGATATTTGTTTAATCCCGGCTTCTGCCCACGGAACGAACCCTGCTTCTGCTGCTTTGGCTGGCATGAAGGTTGTTGTCGTTAACTGTGATGACGAAGGTTACGTCGATAACGACGATCTCTATGCCAAAGCCGAAAAGCATCAGGAAAATCTGGCTGCAATTATGATCACGTATCCTTCGACACACGGTGTGTTTGAGGAAGAAGTTCGTAAAACATGTGGCATCGTTCATGACTTTGGCGGACAGGTTTATGTCGATGGCGCGAACATGAATGCGATGGTTGGCCTGGCTAAACCTGGTAAATTTGGTGGCGATGTTTCGCACCTTAATTTGCATAAAACATTCTGTATCCCACACGGTGGTGGGGGACCAGGTGTGGGGCCGATTGGTGTTGGTAAGCACTTGGCGCCTTTCTTGCCGAATCACTCTCTCGTTGCAGAGGCTGGTCCAGAGACAGGGCAGGGTGCTGTGACATCTGCGCCTTGGGGATCTGCGAGTATCCTTCCGATTACCTGGACTTATCTGAAGCTGATGGGGGCCTCTGGTCTTAAAAAAGCGACACAGATGGCGATCTTGAATGCTAACTATCTGGCAAAGCGTCTGTCTGATCATTATCCGGTTCTTTACACATCAAAGAATGGCATGGTTGCGCACGAATGTATCATTGATGTGCGCCCGCTTAAGGATGACATCGGCATTACAGTTGATGATATCGCCAAGCGTTTGATCGATTATGGTTTCCACGCACCGACGATGTCTTTCCCGGTACCAGGTACTTTGATGATTGAGCCTACTGAATCAGAATCCAAGTACGAGATTGATCGTCTTGCGGATGCGATGATTTCAATTCGTAAAGAAATCGGTCGGGTTGCTTCTGGTGAATTGCCTCTTGAAGACAACATGCTGTGTAATGCACCGCATACAGCAGCATCAATGCTATCTGAAAGCTGGGATCATCCTTATACCCGCGAAGAAGCAGCTTATCCGGTAGAAAGTCTTCGTGATGGTAAATATTGGGCACCAGTAGGACGTGTCGATAACGTCTATGGTGATCGTAACTTGATTTGCTCTTGCCCTTCAATCGAGAGCTACCGAGACGCGGCTGAATAGGCCGCTGAAGCGGAGAGACCAGATGGGACCATTGCTGGGTGTCTCATTTATCTGATCTCTCCGTCCTCATAGGGCGTGTATGTTAGGCAAGGGACGGCTTAACATACTTGGGATAGGGCCGCACCCTGTTCCCGCCCATTGCTGGGACTGGAGTTCGTGTGAAAACACGAACTCCTTTTTTTATTTTATAAAATGCAGGATGTCTATTGCTGATCTAATTAATGAGAGTAACATACCGTTCATCTTTTGATGTATCTTGTTTACTTGATATGGATATCAAAAGGTTTGTTTTCACTAACCCTACAATTTGGAGCGATTTTATGTGCCGCTGGCTCGCCTATTCCGGGCAAGAAATTTTCTTGGAAGAGTTACTTTTCAAACCACAACATTCACTTGTTGAGCAATCTCAACACGCAACAGAAGCAAAGGTTGCGACAAACGGGGATGGTTTTGGTGTTGGATGGTACGGACAAAAGGAAGAGCCGGGCTTATACCGGGAGACCATGCCAGCATGGAATGACTGTAATTTGCAACATCTTGCATCACAAATCAGATCATCACATTTCTTTGCGCATGTAAGGGCATCTACAGGTACGGCAACGTCGCGGGCGAACTGTCATCCTTTTTCCTACAAGAACTGGATGGGGATGCATAATGGCCAGGTTGGTGGCTATGAGCAGTTTAGACGGCCACTGGAGGCTTTTATCACTGATGAACATTATGCAAAACGCATGGGGACAACCGACAGTGAAGCGTTGTTCTATATGCTCTTTAATTTTGGATTGGAGTCTGATCCAGTTAATGCAATCCGAAAAATGGTTGCGACTGTTGAATCATTACAGGCTGAAAGAAACATCACCGAGCCATTTCGCTGTACGATGGCGATAACGGACGGAGACAATCTCTATTGCCTTAGGCATTCCAATGATCGTTTTGCGCCATCATTGTACTGGCGATACAAAGATGGTGATCTGGTGGTGGTTTCTGAGCCGTTAACTGATGATCAAGAGGGGTGGAACAAGGTTCCTGAATCTCATGTATTGGTCGCGGAAAGATCTAGCGTTAAAGAGATCGTTTCTCTTAAAGGGTAATATTCAGTATCTTTGCTGCTCAAGGGCAAAAATATTAGACACTTGGATATTTGGGCATATTCTTTCTGCGTCAGATTGAGGACGAAGTGCTCAGAGTGAATACCATTGAGCGAGTAAACAGCCAATATTGATATAAAAAAACCGGCTCAACTGAGCCGGTTTTTTTATTAGTTTGATCAAAGGTGATCAATGAAATTTTTCACCAAGTGAACTGATGGAATTATCCATCAATGATTTGGCTTTTGCCTTGGTCATACTGCCAGCCAGAATGTTTCTGGTTGCTTTGATTGCAACATCAACGGCCTGATCACGAACTTCGTTCAGTGCGGCTGTTTCTGCCTGAGTAATTTTGTCCATGGCTTGCTGTTCACGACGCTTCAGTGATTCTTCCAAATCAATAGCTGCTTCTTCTTGAACGCGCTTTGCTTCTTGCTTTGCATGTTCAATGATTTCTTCAGCTTCTTTTAGAGCATCACGTTGTTTGCGCTTGTATTCAGCCAGTGTTTTCTGCGCTTCTTCCCGAAGATTTTGAGCTTCTTCAAGTGTCTTGCGAATGGCTTCACCGCGTGCGTCCAATCCGGCAACAATGCCCTTCCCGCCTTTTGTAATGACAAGAAGTATAAAGATTGCAAAAGCGACGCCAACCCAGAATGTAGGATTTTGAAGTAATTCCATGATTAGTTCTGCTCCCCTAGTGCTTCGTCAACAGCTTTGCTGAGTTTCGCATCAGTTACATCAGTATCAAGCAATTTACTTGTCGCGGCAGCGGCAACGTCTTTGGCAACATTCTTAATGTGACCCATAGCTTCGCTACGAGCTGCATTAATTTTGTCTTCGGCAATCTGAACCTTTTCCGAAAGCTGGGCATCAAACGCAGCCTGGCGCTTGGCGCTAGTGGCTGCGATTTCATCCGCAGATTCTTTCAGAGCGGCAACAGCAGAAGCACGTGCATCAGCAATTGCTTTTTGATAGTCCGTAAGGACTTCTTCAGCTTCTTGCTTCAAGCGTTCTGCTTTTTCCAGATCACCAGAAACTCTATTTTCGCGCTCTTCCAAAATCGAGGCCAGACGAGGCAAAGCAACCTTGGCCATCAGGAAGTAGAGCACACCGAAGGTAACGATAAGCCAGAAAATCTGGCCAACGAACGTATCGATTTGTTCAAATTGTGGCATCGTGCTACACGCCTTGTTCTGTTATCAAAATCGGATCAGATAAAAGTCTGATAGGCCGACATAAGATCAAACACCTGAAAAGGTATCCGAGAATATCGGCCTAACAATCTGTTCCAATTAAGCTACGAACAGAAGGATCAGAGCAACTAGTAGAGAGAACAGTGCGATCGCTTCTGTAACAGCAAAGCCAATCCAGATGTTCGCACCAATTTCGTCTTTAGACGCTGGGTTGCGAGCGATGGACTGGAAGTAGCTAGCCCATACGTTACCAACACCAACACCTGCACCAATCATACCTAGAGTAGCAAGACCAGCACCAATCAGTTTTGCAGCTTCTGCTTCCATAATTCTCGAGCTCCTTATAACGCTTGTGCGTTAGATAGATAAAAAAGTTACGATTTCCAAAAAGATCTTAGTGCAGATGGATCGCATCATGCAGGTAGATACAAGTCAGAATGGTGAAGACATACGCTTGTAAAGCCGCCACCAGGAATTCCAGCGCTGTAATACCAACAAGCACGCCGAGTGGGATAAACCCAAACACACCGAGCATGATGACAAAGCCAGCGATGACCTTCAAAAGAACGTGGCCAACAACCATGTTCGCAAACAGACGAACAGAAAGGCTGATGGGTCGTGAAAGGTAAGAAACCAGTTCGATCGGGATCAGGATCACAGCCGTCCACAATGGCGCACCATGTGGGAAGAATAGGCGAAGGAAGCCTGCTCCGTGGCGAACAAATCCGATTACAGTCACAGCCAGAAAAATAATAATTGCCATCGCAAAAGTAACGACAATGTGGCTGGTGAAAGTAAAGGTACCCGGTACGAGACCGATTACGTTTCCAAAGAGGATGAACATGAACAGAGTGAAGACAAACGGGAAGTACTGACGTCCAGCTGAGCCGACGTTATCCCGGAGAAGGTTGGCAACCATCTCATAGCTCATCTCTGCCATGCTTTGCCAACGACCGGGGACGAGTGCACGTCCACGAGTTGATCCCACAAGGAAAATTGTTACGAGTAGAACGCTCAGCGACATAAACAGTGCTGAGTTTGTAAAGGAGATATCGTAATTACCTAGTTGGATTGGTAAAAGAGTTGTTACCTCAAACTGGTGCATTGGGTCGATTGAACCTGATGCCACGAGCCTTCCCCTCTAATTTTACTCTGCGCGATCTTCGTGATTTTCACGAAAACGCTTTTTGTTTTCTAACTGTTTAGCAACCCTGACCACATTGGCAAAGGCTGCCCCGATACCAAGGAAGAAGAAAATGATCATCAACCAAGGTTTTGTCCCTAATAACTGATCGAGATAGTATCCTATCCCGAACCCCATTATCAGGGCTGCAACTATTTCTACCGATATGCGGAAACCTACCGCCATACCGCTTGCTGCATCAGCTCGGTTACTGGATTCAGGTTTGGTTCCCTGATTTTGACGCTCGCGAGCCGCGCGCAGTCTTTTATCCAGGTCCGTCAAAGACGAACGATCTTCAGGTTCCGGCATTTTATTAAGCCTCCCTGATGGCTACCATTTGAGCTGAAGTAGCACCTGTTAAACGCGGGCGCAACATACGTGGAGCATCATAGTTATGTCAAGAAAGAATCAGCCATGATTTTGACCTATTTCCTGCGTGTCCTTCTTCATATCCTCTCAGAGCTAAATGGATCAAGGTTTTTGTTACCAGTCTGCTTGTCATAAGATTTTGAAAGAGAATGGCTTTATTGTGCACGCGCGAAAGAACCGAACAATAAAATAACCAACTTAAATGGTAAGAATCAGCTTTGCTGTTTCTTTTCCATCAGGTCATCGGCGGCTTCCAGATTGACCGAAACAAGCTGACTAACACCACGTTCGCTCATGGTGACACCAAAAAGGCGACGGACACGCGCCATGGTCATACGATGGTGCGAAATAATCAAGAAGCGGGTTGATGTGCTATGAACAAGTTCTTCAACCAATTTGCAAAAGCGATCGACATTGGCATCGTCAAGCGGAGCGTCAACTTCATCCAGGACGCAAATTGGCGCGGGGTTTGTCAGGAAAACAGCAAAGAGAAGAGATAAAGCTGTTAAGGCTTGCTCTCCTCCTGATAGAAGTGACATGACCTGTAGGCGTTTTCCCGGGGGGCTTGCCATAATTTCCAGGCCAGCATGTAGCGGGTCTTCTGCTTCGGTGAGTGTAAGATGGGCGCGACCGCCGCCAAAGAGCCTGACAAAGAGGTCAGAAAAGTGTGCGTTTACACGATCAAAGGCTTTCAGGAGCCTTTCGCGCCCTTCTTTGTTTAGGTTGGCAATGCCCTGTCTTAGTTTGCCGATTGCCAGCAGCAAGTCTTCTTTATCGTTGAGCATACCTTTGATTTGCAAATCAAGTTCTTCTGCTTCCTGTTCTGCGCGTAGATTTACAGGCCCCATATTGTTACGTTCGTTTGTCAGACGATCATGTTTGCGGGTGACTTCATTCCGTGGCGGCAGGTCTTCGCCAATTTGAATGTCTGCAATGGAAAGTGCCTTTTCTAGGGAACACCCCAAACGTTCCCGGACACGGTCGATTAAAATCGCCATAGCCTGTTTATTTTGTTCCACAGTAGATTCTGCACGGATCATTGCTTCTCTTGCCTGAGCGAGTAGTTGCTCGGATTCTCGTAGTTGCCTATCTGCTTCGGCCTGTTCCAGTTCTGCAGAGCGTAGTGTTTCGGATGCTTTGCTTTTCTCTACGCCTGATTTAGCAATTACAGTTGCCAGGGCTTCTTTTTGTTTCTTGATTTCCTGAGGCTTGGTTTTCCAGATCTCGATTTCAGCTTCAGTGTGTTTTATTCTGACATCAATCTCTGCCAGATACTGCTTGGCTTCTTTTGTCCGGCGCGACCAGGAATTCAATTCATTTTCAATACTGACAAGCCGCTCGCGTCTAGTTGTTACATCTCTTTTAACTTGTTCAAGCTTGCCACGCTGAGCCCCCAGAAGGCCTCGTTCCCCAGAAAGCTTCTTTTGTAAATAGACAAGCTGTTCTTTTTCTTGCTTTTGATTTGGTAGGGATTCAATCTCAGCAGTGATTGCTTTTTGCTGTTCATTGGTTTCGAGATTTTCGCGTATCAAACGCTGTAAATTTTCTTCGACGGCGGACAATTGCGATGCGAGTTTTGCGTGTTTTTGCGCCAGTGTTGTGTGGCGATTATTGGTTGCTGAAACGTCGTTATGCGCCTTGTTAAGGGCTTGTCGAGCAAGTTTTTCGTCTTCAAGGCTTTCATCAAGCGCCTGCTTTACAGCAATAAAATGTTCTTTTGCCTTTATAGTGTGGGATTCAATTCTCGCTTTTTCTCTCTCTAGTCCCTTTAGACGGTTTTTATATTCCAGTCTTACGGTCGCTGTTGAGGGAGCGTCGTCTCTGACGGTCAATCCGTCCCACCGCCATAGAGTTCCCTCTTTCGACACCAGTCTTTGACCTGGGGCTAATTGGTTATAAAGTTCTTCGTCAATACTGCGTGTCTCAACGAGACCTATTTGCGAGAGCCTGGCGTGAAGTCGATCCGGTGATTGCACAAAATTGAGAAGAGGTTGTATTCCTTCAGGAAGTGAAGGGAGGTCTGTGCGCATGGGGATATCGTGCCAATGGGCAACGGCTTCTTCTTCTGATCCTGCATTCAGATCTTCACCAAGGGCAGCACCCAAAGCTTTTTCGTAGCCGGTTATAACGGAAAGCTCGTCAAGGATGGGGTGGGCAGCAGATGATGATGCGCCTCGTAACAGTTCATTCAGGGCGCGAATCTCGGCCGAAATTTGATTGAGTTCACTTTGAGCATCTTGATTGGCGTCGCGGGCTTGTTCCTCTGCCTGACGTTTGCACAGAACATCTTTTTCTAGTTTGGCCGAGGTTTCTTTTGTCTGGTCAAGTTTTTGTTCGGCTGCTTTCAAATCGCGTTCTGCATCAATAAGGCTAGCGCGACTTTCTTGCTGAGAAACAAGGTGTTTGTGTTGAGCTTCCTGTTGGCGTAACTGAGTGGATTGACGATAAATCAGTTCTTTTAGTTCGTTTTGTCGTCTTTTCAGCGCCACTGATTGGGCCTCATTTGCTGCTATTTGACTGTTGATCTCAGAAATCGAGCGATCAATTTCAGAAATAGTCTGTGCGTGTTTTTTGCATTCGCTTTCCAGATCCTGTTGATCAGCATGTACGGATTTATTCTTTTCGTTTATGGCTGCTCTTTCTTGTTTCAGCCGCTCTTCAGCCTCCAGCGCATCAGCGTTAATGTTTGTGGCCCGTTCTCGGTCCTTCTTTAGTTGTGATAAGAGTTCTGTGGATTTGTTAAGGGCTTCAATGGCCTGTTGTTCTTCTCTTTGCAGGGCTTCCTGATTGATCAGCAGTCTTTGGTGCTTTGAAGAATGTGATGTTTCTGTCTCTCGTAAGATGGGTAACTTGGCGGCAACGTCGATTTGGATGCGTGATTTTTGTGCCGTGATCGTTGTTTTTTCTGAAACATCTTTTTGGGCTGCTTTCAATATATCAAGGGCATCGCCTTGAGCTTTTTTTGCATCGACTGATTCATAATGGAGTAGGATTGCTTCGTGTTGTCGAATAAGTTGAGCAAGATTTCGATAGCGATTCGCCTGTCTGGCTTGCTTTTTTAATCCTTGAAGCTGTGTATCCAGTGTTGTGATCACATCTTCAAGGCGTTCAAGATTTGTTTCTGCTGCTCTAAGTCGTAGCTCTGCTTCATGGCGGCGGGAATGTAAGCCGGTAATGCCAGCGGCTTCTTCCAGTAGGCCACGTCTACTTGTTGGTTTGGCATTGATGATTTCACCAATACGTCCTTGGCTGACCAAGGCTGTTGATTGAGATCCACTCGCGGCATCGGCAAACAAGAGTTGAACATCTCGAGCACGTACGTCCTTGCCATTTACCTTGTAATTGGAGCCACTTCCTCGTGATATCCGGCGAACCACTTCGATATCATCGTATTCGTTGAAGGCGGCAGGGGCGGTTCTGTCCCGATTGTCGAGTAACAATGAAACCTCAGCAATATTTCTTGCTGGGCGCGTGGCAGATCCGGCGAAGATAACATCATCCATTTCACTGCCGCGCATTCGCTTGGCGGATGTTTCGCCCATAACCCACCGCAGGGCTTCGACGAGATTGGACTTTCCGCAGCCGTTCGGACCAACAATACCAGTCATGCCGGAAGAGATCAGAAGTTCTGTCTGATCAACAAAGGACTTAAATCCGCTGAGTCGTAGTTTGTTAAACTGAACCAACGCTCGCGAATCCCTGATATGGTTTATTGTCCCCCCGCAAGGTCAGGTTAATCTTTGAAGTTACTATCCTGAGTCCCTGAGTAAGCACCGTTTTTTCGGTTATCATAGGAGAAACTGTAACTCTATGGGCGGTCTTCTGCAACAGTCTCAGATACAACCGTTTCAGGTTAATAGACTGATGCTAAGAAGCAGAACAAAGGCCCCATGGTGTACCATGGGGCCTTTGCGGATTTTGAAATTTGATTTCTATTTATTATGAAGCATCTTCCAGAAGATCGTTCATGGCGTCGTAATCACGACCACCAGGGAAGACTTCACCGTTTATGACGAAACTTGGTGTCGAGTTGATGCCGAACGATGTCTTGCCTTCTTGTGCTTGTGTCACGATACGGCGCAAGGTTGCTTCGTCATTAAAGCATTCTTCGAAACGATCTTTATTCATGCCTGCAAGAAGTGCCATTTTCTGGAGTTCTTCTTTTGCTGCACCACCAAAGGCCCAGGTTTTTTGCTGTTGGAAGAGCAACTCAAGGAAGGAAAAATAACGATCACCTTCCAGGCATTCGGCAACGGCTGCACCGCGAAGGGCGACGCCATCCAATGGCATGTGACGGAAAACCAAACGCGCTTTTCCTGTGTCGATCCAGTTTTTCTTGATCTCTGGCATTGTGTCTGTGTGGAAGTTCGCACAGTGAGGGCAAGTAAGTGACGCGTACTCTATAATTGTCACAGGCGCATTTTTATCGCCGAGAATACGATCATTTTCTGTTACTTCGCCAGCAGCCTGGGCTGAAGAAATGTTGGTAAGGGAAGCGGCGAGCGGAAAGCTGAATGCAAAAGCCGCTGCGTTGCGGATAAAAAGCCGTCTGTTCATTGTCTGTAATGTTCCTGAACTGCGAAGTCGATATAAAAATCTATGTAAATTTGTCCTTACCCTAGTCTAGAGACAACTATGGCGGCAATAGGGCAATGTGCCTCGCTCACTATTTGTTGATCTTGTTTTTGGCGCGGGTAGTTGCGGCAAGCCTTTCCAGAGATGTTCTCAAGGCTTCATTTTCGACATTGGAGAACTCTGTTTTTATGTCCTGCTGTTCTTTAACTGATAGCTTGGGGAGTTCGGGCGCCTGCTTTGTTTCTGGTTTGTATAAAGGCCCTTGTTGAAGAGATATGCGTGCAATTGCACGGTAACCAAAGTGACTGTTAACACGTTCGATGATCTGAGGCGTTTGCTGTTGGATAGCCAGCGCAAAAGCTGGGTCAGCCTTGATGAGCAAGGTCCCGTCGTTCCTGATCCCCTGACTTGGGTACCGTAACTTTATGGGCAGGCATTGGTTCGCCAGATCTTTACCGACAATGACACTCCAGTCTTCAATAAGGCCCGCTTCTGCAAAACCACGTTTTCCGGTAATACGTTTTGTAAGTCGGGGAAGTGTGGCGGCGATAGGTTGCATGGATTTGCGCCGACGGCTTGAAACCTCTGGAATTTTGGTTTCTTTCTTCTGCGATTTTTTTGCTTTTTGAGGCTTGGTTGCTTTTGCCATGGCTGGTCAGTGTGCCTTGATCGCGGAGTTTGTCGTATTTCTGTCGTGCTAAAGGTCTTCTTTAGTTGATCTAATCGCGGTTGGGAAGGAGTATAGCTCAGAGATCGGGTAAAACAGAACCGATTCGTAAGTTTTAGACTTAAAAGCGGCTTGGGGCATATTTCCTTAGCTCAGATAAGTGAATACAGGTTACTTTTTTGGTTCAAATGATCGCAGAAGAACTCTTGCCTTGGTACGATAGGCATGCCCGTGAGTTACCGTGGCGTCTGTCGCCACGACAGAAACGTGCCAATCCTGAAATACTTTTTGCAGATCCTTACCGTGTGTGGCTGAGTGAAATAATGCTCCAGCAGACTACTGTTGCGACTGTTAAGGGCTATTACGAAAAGTTTCTGACTTCCTGGCCTACAGTTCAGGATCTGGCCAAAGAAGAATTGGACAGTGTCCTAAGTGCCTGGGCTGGTCTTGGGTACTATGCAAGAGCGCGCAATCTACATAAATGTGCCAAAGTTATTGCAGAGGAACTGGGGGGCGTTTTTCCTGACACAGAAGAGGCGTTATTAAAGCTTCCTGGCGTTGGTCCCTATACTGCGGCTGCAATTGCGGCGATTGCCTTTGGTCGCTCGGCGGTAGTCGTTGATGGCAATGTGGAACGTGTGATTGCTCGTTATTATGCACTTGAAGATCCCTTGCCGGGTGTAAAATCCGAGATGAAAAAGTTTGCCCAGAAGGAAACGCCGATTGATCGGGCTGGGGATTATGCGCAGGCAATGATGGATTTGGGCGCTACCATATGTACGCCGAGATCGCCCGGTTGTGTAATTTGCCCGATTCAGGTGGTTTGCCTTGCCAGAAAGTCTGGGATTGCCGAGGCTTTGCCCAAGAAAGCGCCAAAAAAAGAAAAGCCAACCCGGCGTGCCTATGCTTATCTTTTATTGTCAGAGAAAAGAGGGGCTCTATTAAGACGGCGACCTGAGAAAGGATTATTGGGCGGGATGACAGAAGTGCCAACGGGGAATTGGATAGAGCAGGGTGACGCAGAGCGTAATCCCGAGTTCGAGCAATTGGCGCAATGGGCGAAACTGGACGGCATTGTGAAGCATACCTTCACACATTTTCATTTCGAAATCACTGTTCTGACGACAAAACTTTCGCAAGATCTTGATGTTGTGGCAGAGGCTGTGCAGGGAAAATGGGCGCACAAATCTGAATTTGCTGGGTTGGCACTACCTACGGTGATGAAAAAGATCCTTCGTCATGCGGATTATATGTAGGCTTAAGCAGAGAAAGATGAAATTGGACGAGCAAAGTGGGAGAATAATTAATTTAATTGAAGGCTTTACTGGGAGAGAGGATATTTCTCTAAAGTTTGCTAATCAGATAGAGGTAGCTTTGGATGATTGCTTTCCTGATGACAATTTTATGCAAGACACTGTTGTTATGTTGGCGTCTTATTGCCCCGGTGGTGGCAAGTTTCTTTATGATGAAGCCGAGATGATTGCACGCCTCTTGCTGGTGAAAAAGAAACTTGAAATGAAATAGATGAATGTAATTTATCAATTTGAGCTAGTGGCTTTTGAATTTTTATAGCTTGTATCTGTGAATTCATTAATTTTTTCGATTTGATTATTATAAGCTCTTCTTCGAGTGTATCAAAAATAAAAAAGCCCACTTTTGCGGGCTTTTTTATTTGATCAGAGAAGGATTTTTAGTTGGTCATCTCAGCACGAACTTGTTGGCGGAGGACGTCAATGCAAACCTCTCGGCCTTCTGCGTCCATATGCCAATAGGTCCAGCCGTTACAGGCTGATGCACCTTGCACCATGGCGCCGACTTTGTGGATAGAGCCTTGAAATTCATTTGATATCAGGCTGCCGTCGGCACGAACCTTCGCCGAATATTTCTTTTTTGGACCGTAAAGTGTCGTGCCGGGTTCAAGTAATCCGCGTTCAATAAGCGTTCCAAAAGGAATGCGTGGCTGTTCGCGTTTTTGTTCTATGGAGACAAGGTTAATGTCATCCAACTGCTTGACCTGAGAAATACGTTTCGTTGCGATTTTGACGTATTCCTGATCTTGCTCGATACCGATGAATTGTCTGCCGAGTTTCTTGGCAACTGCGCCTGTTGTCCCTGTGCCAAAGAAGGGGTCGAGAATAACATCTCCGGGTTTTGTCGAAGAAAGGATGACGCGATGTAACAGTGATTCGGGTTTCTGAGTCGGATGAGCTTTGTCACCTTCGCTGTTTTTTAAGCGTTCTCCACCGTTACAGATTGGCAGCAACCAGTCACTCCGCATTTGAATGTCGTCGTTCAGGGCCTTCATTGATTCATAATTGAAGGTGTATTTTGAAGTCTTAGATTTGGCGACCCAGATCATTGTCTCGTGCGCGTTGGTAAAGCGTCTGCCACGGAAGTTCGGCATGGGATTTGACTTGCGCCAGATCACATCGTTCAGCATCCAGTAATCAAGATTTTGGAGGAGGGCACCAACACGGTATATATTGTGGTAACTGCCAATAACCCAGAGTGTTCCGTTTTCTTTCAGAACGCGGCGGGCTGCTTTGAGCCAATTCCAGGTGAATTCATCATAGGCACGAAAACTATCGAACTTGTCCCAGTCATTGTTGACGGCATCAACTTTAGAGTTGTCCGGACGTGTAAGTTCACCCGCCAATTGCAGGTTGTACGGTGGATCCGCAAAGATCACATCAACAGACTTTTCAGGCAGGCTGTTCATGATCTCGACGCACTCACCGAGATGGACAACATTCTTCTTCACTAAAGCAGACTCCTCTTGACTCGAGTCCCCTATATTGAGTCACCGTGGAGTCGCGGTCAAGTATTTTTTGTTAGAAGAGTCAAGTAAAGAGTCATTGGAGTCAGTCGTTTAGCTCGAGTCGCTCTCTAATTGGGCGAAATGTGCGGCGGTGTGCAGGGGTAACCCCAAGATCTAGTAGTGCGGCTCGATGTTGAGCAGTGCCGTACCCCTGATTCTTTTCCCAACCGTAACCTGGGTACTGAATCGATAATTCAAACATCTGATGATCCCGATTCACCTTTGCGATGACAGATGCGGCAGCAATGGACAGGCTAATACCATCGCCTTTGACGACAGCTTGTGCAGGGCAGGGAAAATTTGGAATTTTGTTGCCATCAACCAAAATGGCCTGTGGTGTTACGGCCAGGTTTGAGATCGCTCGTTGCATAGCAAGCATGGATGCCTGAAGAATATTCAGTTCGTCGATCTCTTCACAGCTGGCTTCGCCCAAGGCGAGATTTATAACGCCCTGTTGATGCAAATCATAAAGCTCATCGTTTATATCTTCACGTTTTTTTATCGAGAGTTTTTTTGAATCATCAAGCTTTGAGATGAGAGCCGATGGTATTTTCTCGCGATCCAGCCATGCTGCTCCCGCTACCACTGGTCCAGCCCACGGGCCACGACCGACTTCGTCAACACCGGCAATTACAGCGTTGTTTATGCCGAGTTCTTGGTCGAAGTTTTGTTCTCTCGAGAAATCAGGCATTAGGTTTTGATTTCTGTGGGGTTCTGGTCTTTACCTGCTTCGGTTTCATTTTCAGAGAGATCCGAAGGGTTTTCTCCGCTTGGTGCAAGAGCAGCATTGTTTGTATTATCTTTGGTTCTAGGGCGGAGTAAGCGTTCCTGAAATTTTGGAAACCATTTTAACAAGACGCTTTGCCCTGTACGCATCAGTATTTTTTCCGCGAGACTGGATGTGCGCATGATAGCCCCAACTTCAGGACCATAAGTCAGGCGCATGGTCTCTGCACCAGAGGTGATTCCAAGCTGGGTGATCTGGTGTAGCCTTCTGGCGGTGAAAAGCCAAAAGGGGCTGGTGAAAAGTGATATCACAGTAACGGATACAACCAGCCGATAGTTTTCGTCGTCGAGAACCCCGGCCCCGACACCAAGAGCAGCAAGAATGAATGAGAACTCTCCTAGCTGTGCAAGGATAGAGCCTGACAGGAAGGCACGCGGCCAGGTTTCGCCCAGAAATCTGATCAGGGTAATGTTGAGGGCTGTTTTAAAGAGCGCGACAAACAGCACAAGGAAGAAGACGAGGCCCAGATTGTCCCATATGTATTGGGCATCCAGTAGCATGCCGATGGATAGGAAAAACACCATCAGTAAGATGCTTTGAATCGGGGCCACTTGACGCGACATGACTTTCTGACTGGCCGAATTTCCGAGTATCAGCCCGGCTAGAAATGCACCGTAGGCAGCAGATAGCCCAATCAGACCTGAAAAGGCAGAGGCGCCAAAGCAAAAGGCCATTCCGGCCAAGGGAGTGAGGTCTTCATTGTCTCCGATCGAACGGGCAAAGGGGATCTGTAATCCTCGTTTTTTGCTTAAGAAGATAAAGAGGAGAATGAGGATGCCGATTGAAACGCCAACCTTGATAAAAGCGGATGTGCCTATACCGCCTTCTGAGCCAAAAGAGCTGACAAAAAGCATCATGGGAACCACGGCAAGATCCTGCGCGATCAAAATACCAATGGTCACCTGCCCAATTCGTGTGCCGTATTCGTTTATTTCCTGGAGCATCTTGACGGCGACAGCCGTACTCGAGAGGGCAAAAACAAATCCAAAGAAAAGGATTAATTCGAAGTCCCAACCCATGAATTGTCCGAGCAACCACATCCCGCCGACACCGACACCTATTTGTGCGGCTGTGGTTATAACGGCGACCTGCCAGACTTCTTTTATGCCGCGCAAAGACAAGTTCATGCCGATGACAAAGAGCAGCATCAGCACACCAAGTTCGGCAAGGGTCGAGATGTTATCTCTGTCTTCAACAAGGGCTAGACCAGAAGGGCCTAAAAAGACGCCGGCCAAAATATAGCCAAGCACAGGCGGTTGCTTGAATTTTCGCATGGCAATACCGCAGGCAAGTGCAGCAACAACAACGATTGCGAGACCAGTTAAACTACCGCTGTGATGTTCCATTATGCTTTGATGTACTCTTCATGTATCTGGCGGTTTATAGAGGATTTTAACTTAGCACATCATATTGAGTTTTTAGATGCTAAGTTTGTCGTTTCCAGTGTTGATTAACTGCTTGAGGGCAGGTGTTCTTGTAGGCGGGGCATTAGCTCGACTAAATTACACGGGCGGTGGCGGTTATCCAGTTGTGAACGCAGAATTTCTCCCCAGCCATCTTTACAAGCTGAAGGTGATCCGGGAAGAGCAAAGAGGTATGTGCCTTTTGCCACGCCGCCGATTGCTCTGCTCTGCATTGTTGATGTACCAATTTTACTATAACTGATCCACCGGAAGAGCTCGCCAAAACCCTCGATCTCTTTTTCCATAACAACTTTGAATGCTTCTGGGGTTGTGTCGCGGCCTGTTACACCTGTTCCACCCGTTGTGATGATTACATCAATTTCCGGATTGTTAATGTGGCTTTGAAGCTGCGATGTGATAGCAGTGATGTCATCTTTGATGATGGATCGTGCAGAAACATTGTGTCCGTCTTCTTTGATCATCTTTTCCAGAACATCACCTGATTTGTCATCAGCTTCCGTCCGGGAATCAGAGATGGTCATAACTGCAATGTTAACGGGAAGGAACGGGCGGGTTTCATCTAGTTTTGGCATTCTCTGCTACATCCGATTCAGAGTTTTCGTTGTATTGGTCCTGTGCTTCATATCTAGGCCACTGCCCAGCAGCAAGAGTATCCAGCGAGGGAGAGTATTGATCCAATCGTGCACGATAGATCCAAAGGTTCGTCAAAACCCGCTCAATAAACGACCTGGTTTCACGAGAGGGAAGACTTTCAATAAATAGTAGGGGGTCATCATTATAGGTGATCTTCCGTTCCCATTTACCTAAATTGCCCGGGCCGCCGTTATAGGCTGTAGCCAATTTAAAGAGATCACCTTCGACATAGTTGTGGTTAAGCAGATAGCTTAAATACTTCTGTCCCAGAGCCAGATTTAGCGAAGGATCGAATAGCTGGTTACGTGTTTTGCCGCGAAAGCTTTGTCCCTGGGATATGTAGCTTGCTGTTTGAGGCATTAATTGTAACAGGCCGCGGGCGCCATCAGGACTTTTTGCGTTGGGATTAAACGATGATTCTTGGCGCATGAAGGCAAAAACAAGAGCGCGATCTATTTCAAAACCCCCTTCTGGTTCCCATTTGGGGATTGGGTACAGGGCTGCATCTATGACGCCCCGGTTCTCTGCGGGATTTTGCTTTTCCTGTTTTTCTTCTGCTGCCAATCTGGCGCCAAGCCGGAAGGCGAGTTCAGGCATGCCTGTGTGTTCGGTGAGTTGTAAAAATGCGGGTATCTCATTTCCTTCGATGCTGCCGACCAAACGGCTTAATTCTGCCTTTGCTTCTTTTGTTTGCCCCAGTTGTATCAAAGCCAGTGCTCTTTTGCTTGGTGTGTGACTTTGCAGTGTTTTAGCCGTGATGTCGTTTAACTGGTGTGCTTGGTAGTCAAAGGTGAGTTCCAAGCCTAGTGCTCTGCGTGCGAGAATGCCATAAAATGTCCGCGGATATTCTGCTGCCTGATAGAGATATTTACTCACATCCTGAGGCTGTTTCAACTTTAGGTTAGCCCTGGCCGCCCAGTAGGCACCCGATGAGCGCATCCAACTATTACTACGTGAGGCTTTGGCAAGGTGGGCGAAATGATCGCGCGCTTCTTCGGTTTTATTTAAACGCCATGCCGCGAGCCCTGCAATCCAATCTGCAGAAGGTACATATTTTCTGGACTGAGTTGCCTTTTGGGCTAGTTGATAAGCTTTTTTATCTTTTCCGTAGTAATACCAAGCGGCAGCCAGTTGTGCATAAGTTTCATTGATTTCTATGGGGTCAAGAAGCTGCTTTGCCTTTGCTGATTTGAGGACATCTTCGGTAATCGACAGGCGTGTGTTCAGAACATTGCGGCGCAGTTGTCTTTTAAGACGGTTTGCTTTGGTTCTATCCGCTTTGGATAGCTTTTTACTTGAACGATAGTTGTAGTTTTTACCATAGGCGCGATAAGGCGCGCTTTTAAAGCGGACGGGTTTTTGGGGATAGTTGTAATTTTTGGGGCGTCTCTGCAGGGCTAGTTTGTAGATGATATCAGCTTGAGGATGGTCAGCATATTGTGCGAGCCACGTTTTGAGTTCTTTGTATTTTGACCGATAGGCCGTGGGATGTAGATATCTTTGTGCCTGAACATGGCCGAGTAAGATTTTATTATCGAGTTTGGGGATTAGCTTGTCAGCGTCTTTCCAGCGGCCCTGTTCTTGGCGGGCAAATATTCTGGTGTAGTGTTTTATATCCTCGTCACTGAGGATTTCTGGAATCACAAAGTTTTGTGTCGCCTGGGTTTGAGTACCAGAGACTTTATCGTCAACTTTAGCAGAGGCGAGGGCTGTGGTCGGAAGTAATAACAACAAACAGCAAAGCTTCGTCGCTTCTATACAATGGTTCGCTGCTTTGAAAAGTGCGCGCATGAATGTTGTCATAACGAAATGAAATTCCCCCAGTGAAACCCCAACAAAACCAGTTCCCCTGACAAGCTAGGTGAACTAAATCTGCAGAGCTACTTTTTACGTCTTAGTGATGTCCCCGTTAACCATAATAGAAAATAGTTAATTGTGGCTTCTGGGGCAATAGCTCTCAATTACGTCAAAAATTTGTCTAGAATTTTAATTACACCTGTTCTCCTTACGAAAGAGTGAAGAAGCTGCACTTAATTTCTCTCTTTATAGAAGGAGTTAAGGTGATTTATGCAAGTTTAGATTTGATTTCACGCAGATCCTGCCATGCCAGAGCTTTTTGCCGAGGGGTGTTGAGTAGCATATGGGGCGCAAAAGTCGCAATGGTTGGAATGATCTCACCTTTTGGTGTGCTGTATTCGAGCCACTTCCCTCTTTGACGGAGCAAACTGGCATCGGGATCAATGAAACCTCTCAAAGTACTTTCCCCCATAAGAACGAGTGCTTTGGGAGCGACGAGCTCTATCTGACGATCAATAAAAGGCTTGCAACAGGCAAGGTCATTGACGGTTGGTTTTTTATCACCTGGGGGGCGCCAGAAAACGCAGGAACTCAGATAAACGTCCTCTATGTTGAGGTCGATTGCCTTGAGCATGTTTATCATAAGCTTGCGGTTCGATCCGGCTACGGTTTTACCTTCACGATCTTCATCGGCACGAGGAGCACCCATAATAATCATTAAGTTTGCTTTAGAGGGCGTTTGATCAAAGACAGTATTAATTGCCGTTTTTTTCAATGAACAGCCATCAAAGGAAGCGAGGGCGTTTGCCAGATCGGGTAAATTGTTGGCGCTACTCGCGATCTTCTGAGCTTCGTTTAATGTTTTTTGAAGCGATTGAAGAACGCGTTTGGCTGCTGCTTTTGGTGGGACAGGTGGTGCGGCTTGGACACCAGGCTTTGTGATCTGGGAGGAAGTGTTAGGTGTTTGGGATTTTTTTGCGGCCTGAGTTTGTTCCTGACTGAGTTCATAGCTGTCTATGGCGATATCACTAATAGCTTCATCGACCCCGGCATCAAGTTGCCAGGTTAGAGCTGCTAATAATTCGTCTCGCGTCCAATCTTCGGCGGTCATATTTCTTTATCAAACGTCCCAATTAAAATTCTTCGGCCAATTAAAATTCTTTGATTCGTGGCCCAATATCCAGCGGAGCATGGAAGACATGCTGACTAATTATTATTGCCGGATTGATTTTATTTAAAGCAAAGATTGCTGTTGATCCATGGATGTTTGTAAAATGTATGACTTTTCTTGTAATAATTGTTTGCCTGTATTGTGCCTCGTTTCATATGCCTATGGATTTTTGCAAATCCTTTTCGTAGTTTTTGATTGTTCTGTGTCGTTATTGTTAAATTGCTGCAGCGCGATAATATCTATAAATTGATGCTGAAAACTATGTGCAGGTGATAATTTCATCGCAAAATAATAAAAATATGTGGCTACTTGTGGATTTTTGTTGAATCATGTGGCTGATTGTAATTTGAGGGGAAGCGGCGAGATAAGCCGCAAAGCTCACGGCTCGAATTGGAGAGAGGGCTATGGAACGCGAATTTATGGAATACGACGTTGTTATTGTCGGGGCGGGGCCAGCTGGTTTGTCCGCAGCAATTAAACTACGTCAGTTGTCTGCGGAACAGGGAAAAGAAGTCTCGGTCTGTGTGTTGGAAAAGGGCTCAGAGGTCGGGGCGCATATTTTTTCGGGCGCTGTGTTCGAACCGCGAGCGTTGGATGAGCTTATTCCGGACTGGAAAGACAAAGGTGCGCCACTTAATGCTCCTGTTTCTGACGAGAAATTTATGCTTCTCAGTGAAAAGGGATCAGTAGATCTTCCTGTTGCTTTGCTTCCTAGCCAAATGCATAACGATGGTAATTATGTCATTTCTTTGGGTAACTTATGTCGCTGGCTCGGTGAACGCGCCGAAGAACTAGGTGTTGAAATTTATCCCGGTTTTGCAGCTTCAGAAGTGGTTTATCATGAAGATGGTCGCGTAAAAGGTGTTGCCACTGGTGATATGGGCATCAGTAAAACGGGTGAGCAAAAAGATTCTTACATGCCGGGCATGGAACTGCATGGCAAGTACACTTTCTTTGCCGAAGGTTGTCGTGGATCCCTCAGCAAAGGTTTGATGGAAAAGTTTGATCTGAGAGAAAACTGTGATCCTCAGACCTACGGCATCGGCATGAAAGAGCTTTGGGAACTTGATCCAGCCAAGCATAAATCTGGAACTGTTGTTCATACCGCCGGATGGCCGATGAAAAGCGATACCTGGGGCGGGTCGTTCATTTACCATCTTGAAAATGGTCAAGCTTATGTCGGCTATGTAGTTGGCTTGGATTATGAAAATCCACATCTGTTTCCATTTGGTGAATTCCAGCGTTTCAAGATGCATCCAGCAATCGCTGAAATGCTCGAAGGTGGTAAGAGAATTTCATACGGTGCGCGTGCTCTGAACGAAGGTGGTTTACAATCTGTACCAGACCTCGCATTCCCTGGTGGTGCTTTGATCGGTTGTTCGGCTGGTTTCCTGAACGTTGCCAAAATCAAGGGAAGTCATAACGCAATGAAGACGGGTATGCTTGCTGCGGAAGCTGCTTTTGATGCGGTGACTGCTAGTGAGGAAACGCCGCCTGTTCTTTCTGCCTATCCTGATGCATATAAAAAGTCGTGGGTTTACGAAGAACTATATGCAACCCGAAATTTCAGACCAGCTTTCAACAAGTTTGGTTTGTGGGGATCGATGCTTTACTCGGGTATTGATCTCAAGGTCTTTGGCGGCAAACTACCATGGACGTTCAAGCATAAACATCATGATCATGAATGTCTGAAACCCGCCGCTGACATGCCTAAAATTGATTACCCGAAACCAGATGGGAAACTTTCGTTTGATCGCCTTTCTTCTGTCTTTATATCAGGGACAAATCATGAGGAAGATCAACCGGTCCATTTAACGCTAAAAGACACTTCTGTGCCGATTTCCCACAATCTGGCAATTTATGATGCACCGGAACAAAGGTTCTGCCCGGCAGGTGTCTATGAAATCGTTCGGGATGACGATGGCAATAATCCGCAGCTACAGATCAACGCACAAAACTGTGTGCACTGTAAAACCTGTGACATCAAAGATCCGACCCAAAATATTAACTGGGTCACACCAGAAGGTGCTGGGGGACCAAATTATCCGAATATGTAGGCCAAAGATACTAAGGTAATCGGATTCTTATCCGGTATAAGAGTCCTTTAAATTTAGAAAAACTGACCACTTTAATAGATAAGGTGGTCAGTTTTTTTATGTAGTCACTTTATATTGTGCAGCAGGTGCTTGGCCTTAGGCATTTAGAGGGGTAGACTGCTGTCACTTCTTGTCTGGCGAAGAGGAGGACAATTTGCCTCGCCATGGCTCTATGTTCGTAAAACAATATTTACAACGCTTTATTTTCTCTGCAGGAACAGCGCTTATTCTTGGCGCGTGTACAACTGCTCAGAGTGATACCGATGGTAAGCAAGGTTACGCTGATCTTGGTGCTGAACATCCTATTGTGCGGGCCAATAGCTCTGCATCGGGAACTTATTTGGCAGGACTTGTCGCGGGTCATAATCGTGATTATGAGATTGCGACCGAGCTTATGCTCCATGCATTAGAAGCATCACCAGAGGATCCACGTCTCCTTGCCCGTTCATTTTTGCTCACGGCAAGTACCGGGCGTGATGATGAGGCGTTAGATTTGGCAAAACGGTTGCTCGATGTCTCTCCACAACAATCTCTAGCTCATTTGGTCCTTGTGATAGATGCGGTCGAACGTGAAGATTGGGATGCTGCAAGAGAGCGAATTGAAGCAACGCCGGATGTTGGTGTTAATACGATTCTAGAGCCAATGTTCTCGGCTTGGACTGATCTTGCGCAAAATGATCTTGATAAAGCATTGGAGAATTTGGAGCCACTTTCAAAAAAAGAAGGTTTTCAATCTCTTTATGGGATTCAAATTGCGCTTTTGAAGGACTTAGGCGGACGCCCGGATGATGCGCGTAAAGATTATTTGGCGTTGTTGGGTGCATCTGAGCAACCAACACTGAGACAGGTTAACATTGTTGCTGATTTCCTCAGTCGCCAGGGTGATAAAGAAGCTGCGCGTGGACTAATCTCAACCTATCTGGAACAAGATCCGGAAAATGCGATTGCTGCTCATGCGTTGACCCGGTTGGATTCTGATGAAGAATTACAAAGAATCATTTCCAAGCCCGGCGATGCTTTTGCTGAAATCCTTTTTGGATTTGCCAGCTTGCATGCGCAGGAGAAGGCTTATGATACTGGCCTAGTCTATGCAAATCAGGCTTTGAAACTACGTCCGGATTACGAAGAAGCAAAGATTCTCGTGGGCGAAATTATGCAAACACAAGGCCGTAGTCGTGCGGCGATTGATCTCTATAAAACGATCCCGTTGGATTCTCCTTATGCTTGGACAATAGGGCTGAGAATTGCGGATGAATTGGATGCTTTGGGGCAGGAAGAAGAAACTCTTGTTGCTTTGGCGCAGCTAGAAGACCTTCGTCCGGAACGCTTTGAGCCTCACCTTCGAAAAGGCAATATGCTACGGGCATCAGAAAAGTATGCGGAAGCGGCTGACGCTTATGGTGAAGCCATTAATCGGATTGATGAAAATGATAGCCGCTATTGGTCATTGTTCTATTTCCGTGGCATTGCGTACGAGCGTATTAAGAAGTGGCCAAAGGCTGAAGCTGATTTTCTAAAGGCGCTGGAATTGTCACCCGATCAACCACATGTGTTGAACTATCTGGCCTATTCCTGGGTCGAGCTGGAAAAAAATCTGGAAGAAGCCGAAGACATGTTGATCAAGGCGGTGGAACTTCGTCCTGATGATGGATATGTCGTTGATAGTCTGGGGTGGGTATATTACCGCCTCGGGAAGTTTGATGAGGCCGTTAAGTATCTGGAAAAAGCCATTGAACTTAAAGCTGAAGATCCTGTAATAAATGATCACCTAGGGGATGCCTATTGGCAGGTTGGACGCAAGCATGAAGCGCGATTCCAGTGGCGGCGTGCTCTTAGCTTCGAACCTGAAGAAGAGCAGGTCGAGTTGATTCGAATCAAGATCGATCAAGGCATCGTTGGCGATACATCTGAGATTTAATGGGATAGATCCGTTTCGATGAAACAGATTATCGAATTTGCCCCTGCAAAGATAAATTTATCTTTGCAGGTTACTGGGCAACGGGGGGATGGCTATCATCTTCTGAAAAGCTTGGTGGTTTTTGCCAACATTGGCGACCAACTTTTTATAGAGCCATCTTCTGATTTCTCTCTCCAAGTTACAGGGCCTTTCGGCAGCGATTTGGCTGGAGCGAGTGATCACGAGGCTAGGAATTATTGGATCAGTCGTGATGATGATAATCTTGTCATCAAAGCTGCACGTAAACTTCAAAAGTTTTTAGGCGTTGATAAAGGTGCGACCATAACGCTAGAGAAAAATTTACCTATATCATCTGGTATTGGTGGCGGATCGGCAGATGCAGCTGCAACCATTAGAGGGCTTTTGAGGTTGTGGAATGTTGATCCCGAGGCGATTGATAATCTTGATAATCTCGCACTCGAAATCGGAGCCGATGTTCCTGTCTGTTTAAGGGAGAGATCGTCATGGATGGAAGGTGTGGGGGACGTTTTAAAAACAGGACCTCGGTTACCTGATCTTTTCTGTGTACTCGTTAATCCAGGATGTCCGGTGTCCACACCGCAAATTTTTAGAGAATTGAAAGGCCAGTTCTCACAGGCTGTGCCCGAATTGCCTAAGACATGTTATCTACCAGAGTTAATAGATTATCTGAACTTTTCTGGTAATGACTTGGCGGCTCCTGCACAACGATTGGAGCCAATAATCTCTGATAGTATCAGGTCCTTAAAAGACAGACCAGATTGCCTTTTTGCAGGGATGTCCGGAAGTGGTGCGACTTGTTATGGTCTCTATGAAGGTCAAGTTGCTGCCAGGATGGCTGCGGCAGAAATTAGAAACACTCGCAAGGAGTGGTGGGTACAGCCCGCTGTATTGAGTTAGTGGTAAACAAGGTGTGTTCTTACCGAGAGGGAACACACCTCACTTATTTCGAGTTGATTTGTTCGTTAATTGCTAAGCATTTCATCGACTGCTTTTAGCTCGTCAAGTAAATCTGGCGTTGGTTTTCCATCCACCTGAAGACCTGAAATTTCTTGGAATAGGCTAATTGCAGCTACAGCTTCGTGGTCAATCTCACCATCGATCCGGCCTGGGTCAAAGTTCAGGTCTGCAAGCAATCCTTCAATTTCCTTTAACTGTTCAACACGCATGCCATAGGGTGAGCTGGCATTTGGATTTGGATCATCTGTCGCCTTTACGACTGTCGGCGGAGTTTCGTCGGTGTGTTCTGTAAGAATTGAATCTTTACCGATCAAGAACACCACTAGTACGCCAAGGAAAAGTACCGCCGCAACCGTGATCATTTTTGCAAGTGAATAGCCCTTCTTTGGGCGTGTTATGGCGTTTTTGGGATCCGCTGTTGGGGATTTGATGTTTCCTTTGGGGGTACGGATATTTTTTTCAGAGTTTGCTGACCCTATTTTTGTATCTGTTTTATTTGTTGTTCCTGACATAGAGGGTGCAGTTATTTTTGGTGCACCTTTTGTGGATGCGCTTGTGGGCTCGGACTTGCTTTTTTCCGGAACTCTTTTTGCTTTTGTCGTAACTGTTTTAGCGACAGGGCCTGTCTTTTTCTGAGAGTTAGACGCTTTTTCGTTCTCTGCTGATTTTGAATCTGCAGAAGTGCTCGCTTTCGCAACTGCTTTTTTTGCTGTGGTTGCTTTCTTTGCAGCAAGCTTCTTTGTCGAAGTTGACGTGTTTTTTTCTTGAGGCTTCGACTTGGCAGATGATTTTTTCGCAGTGGTCTTGCGTGTCGTCTGCTGGCGCGATTTGCGGCTGGTTGGCTTTTCGTCTTCTGACTTAAGCTTATCGTCGCTCATCAATTCCAGTTCCCTGTGTTTTAGATTCGGCGTTTCAAGAGCAAGAATTGCTCCGGGTGGGTGCCTTAATTGGCATGTTTTATCTGATCACCCCTCACTATTTTAAATAAGGATAATCAATATCAGGGTAAGGGGTAAAGCATTCAGGTTTAAAAGAGGTAAATATCCGTAAAGAATGATAAAAAAAATAATTAAAAAAATGTGATAAAAAATAGCATTCGACCATTGACTTCCTCGGAAGTAACGCTATTTTCTCTCCCACATCTGATGGGACGTCGCCAAGTGGTAAGGCACCGCTTTTTGGTAGCGGCATTCGCAGGTTCGAATCCTGCCGTCCCAGCCAACGAAAAAGATCCCTTTTTAGGGGTCTTTTTCTTTTTTAGAATGATGCTCACGGGTGTATTTTTCATAACTAACTGCATATCGATTTTAACTTGTTCTCTGTATTGATACAGATTTGATCTCCTCCTAGGTATACATGCCGGGATCTGGTCATTTTTCCTAACTGTGTTAGTCTTTTGAAAAATCTTATTGAGGAAGCGATCCTAAGCATCTTTCTGAGTATTGGATATAGGGGGAATCGTTTCTATCGTTTCAAGATAAAGAGATTGGGGATAGGCGTTATGTCTGCAGAGTTTCGAGTCGTACCGTTTGCCGGGTTACCTGACTATTCAGAAGAAAAAAGGTTGCAATGTTCTCGTGACTTCCTTCAGTTGATGCAGGGGCGTCGAACGATCCGGGATTTCTCGTCAAAGTCAGTTGACCGGAAGATCATTGAAAATGCTGTTCAGGCAGCCGGCTTGGCCCCATCTGGAGCTAACAAGCAGCCCTGGCATTTTGCTATTGTCAGTAATCCGGAGATGAAACGAAAAATACGGAAAGCTGCGGAAGTTGAAGAGGAAGAGTTCTATGCCGGAAAGGCTGGTGAAGTCTGGCTAAAGGATTTGGCGCCGCTTGGAACTGACCCCAATAAACCCTTTTTAGAAATTGCACCCTATCTGATTGTTGTTTTCCAGCAGAATTATGACATTGATGCCAATACGGGCGAGAAAATCAAACATTATTATATACAGGAGTCAGTGGGACTAGCGTGTGGTTTTCTGATCACGGCCTTGCACAATGCCGGTTTGGCAACCCTGACCCACACGCCTAGTCCGATGGGTTTTTTGAGAGAATTATTAGGCCGGCCCAAGCATGAGAAACCAGTTATGATCATTGTTGCAGGGCACCCATCAACGACAGCAACTGTTCCCGAAGAAGCCTTAAATAAAAAAAGCCTCAATGTTATTTCAAGTTGGTTTGATTAAGTTATGGATTTAGTCGTTTGCGCAGCCTGTTCTTGCCGGATCTCTTTGACAAAATCGGATAAGCTGGTGAGCTGTTGACTATCAGCTGTAAAGTTATCTTTAGCAAGCCAGCGAGAAAAAGCCTGATCCATGATGGGCCATTCGTGATCAAGAATAGAGAACCAGGCTGTATCTCTGTTTCTTCCTTTGACGACTCCTGCTTGTCTGAAAGTGCCTTCGTAGGTAAAGCCTAAACGTTTTGCAGCAATTTTTGAACCTTCGTTCAATGCATTGCATTTCCATTCGTAGCGCCGATAACCAAGTTCAACAAAAACATGACGCATCATTAGATACATTGCCTCTGTCGCCATAACCGTTTTTTGGAGCGCAGGGGAAAAGTTAATATGGCCAACTTCTAAAGAGCCTGCTGTTGGTGTGATACGAAGATAACTTGCGACACCAAGTGCTTTGTCCGTTTTTTTATCAACGATTGCATAAAAAAGCGGATCGCTTTTTGCTGCCATATCTATAACCCACTCTTGATAGCTTTCGAGTTTGTCAAATGGACCATAGGCAAGATAGGCCCATATTCCATCCTCTTTGCTAAGAGAGTTTGCTTCAAAGAGATCTTCTGTATGGCGAAGAGGATTTAGTTTCTCCAGTTTACAGTAATGACCGTCCATTATCATGAGAATCGGTCGCTTAGGTTCTGTCCAATTTTTCACAATTGGGCCGATTGGCTGGCCGAGAGAATTCGTACACATTTTTTGTCATCCGTATGGTGGTGTTGCCTGTAACTAGTCCTGAAACGGATCCCATAAAACGGATCTGGCTTGTAGGGCCATTTGTTAATTAATAATAGAGCCGCTTTATAAGCTGAGAGTACCATTAATATTGCCTGATACATTCTCTATGATTGTGTAGCTGGTCGTGCTTTACTATACGTCGTTGATATTTTTGAATGGGGGCGAGCAGTTGGCTGATAAAATTGATTTTAGTACATGGTGGCATGAAGATCCCGGGGCGATTGGCTTTACGCATGCTATGAAGATGGAGCTTTTGCACAGCGAGCAAAGTCCGTTCCAAAAAATTGAAATTTATGATCACAAGGATTTCGGACGTGTTCTGATTTTGGATGATCTAATCCAGGCATCAGAAGCGGATGAGTTTATCTATCATGAGATGGCTGTTCATGTCCCCGTGCTGGGACGTAAGCGGGAGAACTTGCGCGCGTTAATTGTTGGTGGTGGTGATGGAGGGCTGCTTCGGGAACTCCTGGTTCATGGCAATATTGAGAAGGTTGTTATGGCTGAAATAGATCGCCGTGTTATTGAACTTAGCAACGAATACTTGGCGATTAACGGGGATTATGATGATCCCCGGGTTGAATTGATCTGTGATGATGCCGCACGATATGTCATCGAGGCATTGGATCGAAAAGAACAATTTGATCTTATCTTCATGGATATTACTGAGCCAGTGGGACCGTCAGCCAGTCTCTTTACTGAAGAATTTTTGGATAACTTGGTTGCCATTCTTAAAGATGACGGTGTTTGCATCGATTCTGATAGCGTCTTTATTGGGAAAGATCGTATCAGGTTCTTGCAGGAAGCCTCTAGTGAAGAAGATCACAGTTTACTCGAGATTATGCGCAGTGGTCGCTTCTTTCCCCACTTGGATGTCTATCGTTCGATTGTTCCGATGTATCCTGGAGCCGAATTCGGTTTTTTCCTCTATAGTAAAGATGGTTATAATTATTCAAACCCCTATGCCGAGCATGATGGCAAACATTATAATGCAGCGGTTCATAAAGGTGCTTTTGCTCTTCCAAACTGGTGGAAGAATGAACTGGGTTTTGACAAGAAGAATCAATAATTTGATGAATTAAATAGAATGGTTGCTTCTGATCAAAGCTCAGTATGGTTATTTAGATCTAATGCCCGAGATAGAAGTTTAAGACGGAGCACGCGGTGGAAATTTATGTAGATGGTGATGCCTGTCCGGTAAAAGATGAGATCGTGAAGGTTGCCGAACGGCATAACCTTCAGGTTCATATGGTGAGCAATACTTGGCTCAGATATGGTCGGCATCCTTTGGTCACATCAGTCGTCGTCCCCGAAGAGCCTGATGCTGCTGATATCTGGATTGCAGAAAATATTAAACAGGGGGATATCGCTATAACGGCGGATATTCCGCTCGCTTCCCGCTGTGTGGCAGAAGGTGCAAAGGTGTTAGACCCAAAAGGAAAAATTTTTACTGAAGATGCTATCGGAATGACATTGGCTGTCAGGGATCTAATGACAAACTTACGCGAAAGCGGTGAAGTGAAAAGCTATTCACCTGCTTTTACAAAACAGGATCGGTCGCGTTTTCTATCATCCCTTGATCAGCTTATTCATAAAAAACTGTAACAAAACTAAGATCTTTGATCAGCATGTTGCTATCCGCTTGAAATGATATGTCTTTAATACCCAAAAAAATCTCATGGAAAGTATTCTTACTCTGGTTAGGGGCTTTGGTATTTGGGGTTGCTGTTGTTTATGGGGCAGGGTACTGGGTCGGCCTTATTGCTACGCGTGATTTGTCTATCGTCGGGCAGGAAAGGTTGTCGCTGTATCAAGGAACATTACGCTCTGCGCTGGAAAAACATCGCTATCTTCCTTTTGTTCTTTCGAGGGATGAGGGGATAAAAAAGCTATTGAGTGAGAACGATGGGCGAGGAGGTGTCGCAATAGCAGTTAACCGTTCATTGAGAGCGACTAACCAAAAAGCAGAATCAGATGTCCTTTATGTTTTGAATAGCAAAGGTACCACACTTGCCGCTTCGAACTGGCTAGAGGATAGATCTTTTGTTGGGCATAACTATGCCTTTCGTCCTTACTATAAAGACGCCATTGAAGGCCGTGAGTCCGGTTTCTTCGCTGTTGGCGCAACAACAGGAGTGCCTGGCTACTTCATGTCCCACGCTGTTCACGATAAAACCGGGGTCAGAGGTGTTATCGTTGCAAAGGTTGATATGAGGCCCTTACAGCGACAATGGCATGATGGGGGTGAGCATGTCTTTGTGACAGATGAAAACGGGGTTGTTTTTCTTTCTAGCCGGGATGACTGGCGATATCGAACTATTTCCCCCGTAGATGATGTGGCTTTGGCCAATATCAGAGGGAACCGTCAATTTGGTGGCGCAGAACTATTACCCCTTAATCTAAGACTTCATAAAGTTTTTAATGGTGATGTTTTCGAAGTTGGAGGACAAAAGTACCTCGCTCTGAAACGGAATACAGGGAAACCTGGATGGGTTATGCATTTTTTGACTCCCCTGAATCTTGTCGAAGAGAAGCAGCGAACCGCATGGATTATCGGGGCTGTTCTGTTGACGTTGGTTTTTATGGGAAGCCTTTTTTTGCGTGAGCGTCGGGAAAAACTGAGATCAGCTCAACGGGCGCGTCAGGCAGATCGCTTTCAGATTATCAATAAAAAGCTACAGTTAGAGATTGACGAAAGAAAGCGAACGGAAACACAACTGCTTAAAACACAGGAAGACCTAGTCCAGACAGGGAAACTTGCGGCTCTGGGGCAGATGTCTACTGCGATTGCGCATGAGATTAACCAGCCTATGGCGGCAATAAGGACTTTCGCTGCGAGTGCCCGCTTACTTCTTGCCAAGGGGAAAAAAGAAAGCGTGAAGGAGTCTTTGGTAGAGATTTCTTCTTTGACCGAAAGAATGAGTAACATTACTGGCGAGCTGAAAAGTTTCGCTCAGAAGGCACCTGTTGAGTATCATGAAGTCGATCTGAGAGAAGCTTTAAATAACGCGATTAATTTGATGGAGACTGTTTGGAAGCCGGGCGAAATTAAGTTGCATTATCAGGATTTGGGTGCTTCGGTTTTTGTCAAAGGTGACCTTGTTCGCTTAGAGCAGGTTTTTGTAAACTTGTTGCGTAATGCTGCGGATGCCATGGAAGGTCAACGAGAGAAGAAAATTTCCGTTTATCTCCGGCATATTGACCAGCTTGCGATTGTGATTGTCGAAGATAATGGAACAGGTATCGATCCTAAAAATAAGGATCAAATTTTTGACCCCTTTTTTACGACTAAAGAAGTTGGGAAAGGCGTTGGTCTAGGTCTGTCGATCAGCTATGGCATCATCCAGGATTTTGGTGGCAGCATACGTGTAGAAAATACGGAAAAGGCCGGGGCCAGATTTATTGTTGAGTTTGAGGCTGTTGTTCCTTCATCCGCGCTTGCCTTATAAAAAGGTTGAAATCTTGGTGAAGTGTCGATTTTCTTCTTACATCGGCAGAAATTTAGATTTTTGTAAATTTCCACGCAATTAACCAAACCTATTCTTTGTAGATTATATTCGGCTCAATTGAGTTCAATATTGCGTAAATTGAACTTCAGAAATCATTTTTTTTACTAATTAAATCTTCGTAAAGCTTTACTCTTTCTCTGCATGAATCATGCGCAGATCCCAATCATAAAAATAATTATGGATTTGTATTTGAGCTGGGAGAGAAGGGCGAGGCAGATAACTTAGGAAAATAGTTACATGCTTTTCCAAAGTTATATTTAATTCCTGATTATTTTACAGCGTCAAATTTGATTCTTTTGATTCAATTCGCACCGACTTTGGGTGTGGCGAGTTGGAGTTTATCCGAAATAAACACCTTAACTCTATGGGCCAAATTTGAGGAATGAAAATGAAAATATTATTAGCAGGGCTGCTTTCAACTGTAATTAGTTTTGGGGCAAGCGCAGAGACATGGAAGTTTGCTTCAGAAGAGGATCGAAATGATGTTCAGGACATTTTTGCGCAAACTTTTGCGGATACGCTCAAAAAAGAATCAGATGGGGATATTCGTGTCAAAATCTACTATTACGGACAACTGGGCACAGAAAACGATATTGTTGAGTTAACTGCAAACGGTACTGTGCAATTCGTATCTGTCGGGACGGGACATTTGGGGTCTTATATTCCTGAAGTACAGGCTTTGAGTGTGCCCTATGTTTTGGGAACTGATACAGACACGGTTCGAAAAGTACTGACCGGCAGTAAAACAATTTATAATGATTTGGCGGATCGTTTCGAAGCGGCAAACCTAAAGCTGCTGACGATGATTTCCGAAGGTGAAATGGCTTGGGGCGCGAACAAAGCGATCCGTAGCCCTGAGGATTTCGCAGGTCAAAAAATCCGCACCTTTACATCGACCATCCCGGTAAAAACCTATGAAACATTTGGGGCAACACCAACACCACTATCGTGGGGTGAAGTTTATGGCGCACTTCAACTCAAAGCGATTGATGGCATGGTGAACCCGATTTACTTCATCTATAACGCGAAGTGGCATGAAGTTCAGGATTTTCTTATGTTCCCTGGGCAACAGCCGTACGTCGGTACTGTTTCTACCAATAGTAAATGGTTTAACGATTTATCCAAAGATAAGCAGGAAATGGTCCTTAAAGCCATTAAAGTTGCTGAGCAAGCTGCACATGATTATCAACTAAAAATCAATAAAGAAAACATGGACAAGATCATCGCAGAACGTCCAAACATGAAGATCGTAACGCTTAATGCTGAAGAGCGTGCCCGTTTCAAGGAGCTAAGCAAAGATTTGCATGGCACTTACTATGACATCGTTGAAAATGCCTATAGCGACGCAGAAAAAGCAGCTGCGCGTGATAATGCGAAGAAAATTCTGGAGAACCTGATCCAGGAAGTAAAAGAAGCCTCGTGATCGTGAGGCAATGATACTAAAAGCGTGAAACCACCTTGTATCGTCTGGTTTCACGCTTTTTGTCTTGAAATATTAACGCCTGGATCGCTTCGGGTGATCAGAACCCAGGGGTAAAAGCTTGTGAAATACTTATTTGAAAAAATTAATAAGCTCACAGAAACGCTAGAAAAGTTAGTCGTTTTTTCTTCGATATTGTTGATGATGGTGAATTCAACAGCTAATGCAATTGGGCGATATGCCTTTGATAAAAGTTTGTACTTCTCTGAAGAACTCAATCAGTTTTTGATTGTTGCTATTACCTTCATTGGTTTTGCGTATGCGGTTCGCATGGGCCGTAACATCCGAATGACTGCCCTTTATGACACCCTTGGGGCTGTGGTGAAAAAAGTGATATCCACTCTGATTTCACTCACGACAGGCATCTTGATGTTCTATTTGGCTTACAAGGCTGTGTTTTACGTGATTGAACTGCATGAAATCAATCGATTAAGCCCGGCCTTACAATTCCCTGTGTATATTATTTACGCCATCATTCCGCTGGGTTTGAGTGTTGCTGGGTTGCAATACTTAATCGCATTTCTGATGAACGTTACTCATAAAGAGATCTATCTCTCCTACGACGTTACAGACAGTTAAACGATAGATTTACGGTGGATCGCTATGAGTTCTTTAATGGGTTTTCTTTCAGATATTATTGCTGGTGAATTAGACATTTATGTCATCACTTTCACAATCGTTTTGGCGATGATTGTTTTGTTGTTTATGAGCTTTCCAATGATTGTTCCTTTGGTTGTTGGAACTCTTATTGGGTTGGTGCATTTTTCCGGTGTGGATACAGGTGTTATTATCCAGCAAATGGTGACGGGCATTTCGCCAAGTGCTTTGATTGCAGTGCCTATGTTTATCTTGGCTGCTGATATTATGACCAGGGGGCACACTGCGCATAATCTGTTGGGATTGATTCAGGCATTTGTTGGGCATATGCGAGGTGGTTTACCTATTACAGCTTGTATTAGCTGTACATTGTTTGGGTCTGTATCCGGTTCTACACAGGCAACTGTTGTCTCTGTTGGTCAGATTATGCGACCTAAATTATTGCAAGCTGGTTACAAAGACAGCTTCGTCATGGCACTTATTATAAATGCGAGCGATATTGCTTTTCTTATTCCACCAAGCATCGGCCTTATTCTTTATGGAACTTTGGCTAATACCTCTGTCGGAGAGCTTTTTATCGCGGGCATTGGTCCGGGGCTTGTTCTAACTTTTCTATTTTCTGCCTATTGTTATGTTTATAGCGTTTATCAGGGGGATTTGATTACTCTAGTCCCGAAAACGTCTTTTACGGAAAAGCTTCATTCAATTAAAAAAGCGCTGTTACCTCTGGGATTTCCGGCTCTGATTGTTGGTGGAATTTATTCGGGTGCCGTGACGCCAACCGAAGCTGCGTCTTTTTCTGTGCTCTATGCGATTATCGTTGAATGTCTGATTTATCGCGAACTTGGATATAAAGATATTGTTGATGCAGCTCTGAGCACTGGTTTGATTACGGCAGTTGTTTTTATTCTTGTTGGCACAGGACAGGCTTTTTCCTGGTACATTTCTTTTGAACAGATACCACAAGAGCTTTTGGCTCCACTTGATCTTGAAGCTGCCTCAAAGGAATACATCCTTTTCATTATCGCATTGAGCTTCTTCGTTGGCTGCATGTTTGTTGATTCCTTAGTGGTTTTGGTTATCTTGACGCCAATTTTTGTGCCGATAGTTGCAACTGCGGGGCTGGATCCTGTACTGGTCGGGGTGATGATCACGCTTCAGATGGCGATAGGCTCGGCAACGCCGCCATTTGGCTGTGATATCTTTACAGCGATAGCGATATTCCAAAGACCCTACATGGAAGTTATTCGAGGAACCTTGCCCTTTATTCTTATTTTGGGTGGAATGTCGGCCTTGTTAATTTTTGTTCCAGAGATATCGTTATTTCTTCGTGATCTGGCATTTAACGGATAAGCCTCTCTTGGTTAAGAAAGCGTAGATTGTTAGAATAAGGAATGGCTCTGAATGCCCGTTGTTTACACGCGGATTTCAGAGCCATTTCATTTATGAGTATGAAAAGCACTCTTGTGCGCGGAAAATTGCCGATCATTTGCTTCCTGTTCGGCAATTCTTCGCTTAAGTTTCTTTGAGTTAATTGAAAATTCTTTTTGTTTCAGCAGCTTGAGAAAAGTCAAATGTGGCATGCTCCTTGCCATATTAAACTTGAATTTATTTGTGATTCACTGTGCAATAAGAAAAATGTTGGCTTGGTTCCGACTGATCAAGTTATCGTAGATTCAAATAAGTGCAGTCATATTAATAATAAAATGTCTTAGGGAGGCTCTAATGAAAATGATGAAAGCAATTAAGGGTGTCGCTGCAGCTGCAACGATTTGCAGTGCGCTATCTGCTGGTGCTGTTGCTCAAGCCGCGGAAGCACGCGACTATCTGTTGGCGACAGCGAGTACTGGGGGAACGTATTATCCAGTAGGTGTTGCTATTTCCACTCTCGTAAAAGTTAAATTGCAGCCAAAACAGAAGATTGGTCTGTCTGCGATTAACTCTGCAGGTTCTGGAGAGAACGTGAAACTACTTCGTGAAGACGAAGCACAGTTTGCTATTCTTCAAGGACTTTATGGGTATTATGCCTGGAACGGCAAAGGTCCTGTTGAAAAAGACGGTCCGCAAACAAAAATGCGTTCTGTTTCCATGTTATGGCAGAATGTTGAGCAGTTCACTGTTCTGGCAGAGCATGCGAAAACAGGAACCGTTGCTGATCTTGCCGGTATGAAGGGCGAGAGCATGGCGCTGGGTAAAAAGAACTCAGGTACGATCGGTTCCAATACTGTTTTGCTGAAAAATCTGGGCGTTGATGCCGAAACTGATTACAGCCTTGTCCATGTTGGATATGGCCCGTCAGCTGATGCGCTTCAAAATGGCCAGGTTGCTGGTATGGGGACACCTTCTGGTCCACCAACTGGTGCTGTAACCAAAGCAATGGCCGCTATGGGCGACAAGATTACACTTCTGGGCTTTACTGCTGAACAGGCAAAGCAGGCTGATGGTGGTCTTGGTCTTTGGACGCCATACACAATTGCGGCAGGTACTTATCCTGGTCAGGAAAAAGATATCACGACCATCGCCCAGCCAAACTTTCTTGCTGTGCGGGATGACGTAGATGAAGATGCTGTGTATCAAATCACAAAAACAATCTACGAAAACTTGCCTTTCCTTAACGCGATCCACAAAGCGACCAAAGCAATGAGTACAGACGCTGCTTTGGCTGGTCTGCCAGTGCCACTGCACCCTGGTGCTGCTAAGTACTACAAGGAAATCGGCATTGATATTCCCGCAAACCTAATTGCGAAATAATCAGCTGAAATTGTAATATTTCAATGCTTTATCGGGCGCTCGAGATTTCGGGCGCCCGTCTTATAAGTACGCTTTTCTTTCGGGGAAATCATGTCACAAGAAACAAACGCACCAGAAGTCGAGTTGGGCGAACACGAAGCTATTGTTCGTGGTGAAGATGGATGGATTGGCAAGGTCGTTTTTGGGCTAGGGGTGCTTATCTCCCTGATGCATATCTATTTTAACGTCTTTGCCGTGATACCCGGGCTTTGGCAAAATGCGCTGCACTTTGCCGGTTTCGTTCTGATGGGGGCTTTAATCTATCCCATGGTCGGAAAGGGGAAGAGCAAAGGCCTGCTTTTCATTGATATTTTAATCGGCTTACTCGGTGCTTTTGCTGCGCTTTATATCATTTTTAAGGAAGATGCTATCTATGAACGTGGAGTACATCTAGATACATCAGAAATAATATTTGGGTGCATTCTTATTGTTGTAACAATTGAATTTACACGTCGAACAACAGGATGGATTATCCCAATTTTGATTATTTTAGCTCTTACCTACCTTGGCTGGTGGGGGGCTTTGATTGATGGGGTTTTCAAATTTAAAGGCTTAGGTGGCGAAACTATTCTCTTTAGGAGTATTTTTAATGATGATGCTCTTTTCGGTAATATAGCAAGAATTTCGTCAACTTTTGTTTTCATGTTTATTCTCTTTGGTGCTTTTCTCGTTCGTTCTGGTGCTGGAGATTTTATCATTGACCTTGCTCGTGTGATTGCGGGGCGTAGTGTGGGTGCTCCAGGACTCGTTGCTGTTTTTGCTTCTGGATTGACAGGAACTATTTCTGGCTCAGCCGTTGCCAATACAGCATCGACAGGGGTGATTACTATCCCCTTAATGAAAAAGGCAGGTTTTCCCGCGCGTTTCGCAGGGGGAGTCGAAGCGGCTGCTTCCACAGGGGGGCAACTTATGCCACCGATTATGGGGGCGGGCGCCTTTGTAATGGCAAATTATACTCAAATTCCTTACACAACGATTATTGCTGTGTCGTTTTTACCAGCAATCCTCTATTTTGCTACCGTGGCTTTCTTTGTCCGAATGCAAGCAAAGCGGAGTAATGTACAGGTTGCCGAAGTAGATATACCGACAGCGAAGGAAGTTTTGAAACGAGGCGGTCTTCCTTTTCTTTTACCAATAACGTTGTTGATCACGTTACTAACAATTGGCTACACCCCTACCTACGCTGCGGGATATGCCATTCTCGGCGTTATTGTTGCATCTTGGGTTACACCCAACAAAATGGGAATTCGTGCCGTTTTAGAAGCATTGGCTTTGGGTGCAAGAAACATGGTTATGACTGGAATACTGCTTTGTGCAGTTGGCCTGATTGTAAATGTGATTATAACAGCTGGAATTGGTAGTACCTTCTCTTTGATGATTGCAAGTTGGTCAGGTGGTAATCTTATTATTGCAATGGTACTTATTGGGATAGCTTCTCTTGTTCTCGGGATGGGATTGCCAGTAACGGCATCTTATATTGTTCTTGGTACGATATCTGCTCCAGCTCTTTTTGCCCTTATCGCTGATGGTATGTTGGTTGATATCATTGCTTCTGGTTCTTTAAATGACGAAGCCAAGGCGATTTTTATGCTGGCGGCCCCTGAACGTCTTGCTGAAATTGGCTTACCGATGTCCACAGAGGCTGCTAAAGAGATTCTTGCATTGGTACCAGTAGATATGTCGGAAACTTTGCGAGAAATGGTGTTAGATAAGGATACCAAGCTCTATGCGTTGTTATCTGCTCATATGATCATATTTTGGTTATCACAGGATAGTAACGTCACACCTCCGCTTTGTTTGACGGCCTTTGCAGCCGCAGCAATTGCAAAATCGCCGCCAATGGCAACTGGAATTCAAGCTTGGAAGGTGGCTAAAGGCCTTTATATCGTTCCGCTGCTTTTTGCCTACACACCATTCTTGGGTGGCGAATGGCACGAGGTCCTCATGATCTTTGGCTTCTCGTTGGTTGGCCTTTATGCCTTTACCGGGGCACTACAGGGCTATCTGGAAGAGAAGCTGAACTGGATAGAACGAGCCGTGGTCTTTGCTCTGGGGGCCGGATTACTGTGGCCTTTGGGATGGGAAATTCATCTTGCTGTTTTGGCTGTATTTGCTCTCTTTTTCTTGTGGAATAAGAAAAGCGGCAGTGTTGTCCGTGTATAGGTGAGAGATAATATTGCATCGTGCAAAGATAGAAAGGCCGGTATTAATACCGGCCTTTCTATCTTTTGGAGGGGGGCTTGGAGTATGATTTTACTACTTAGTACTTTTTATAATTAAATCCATCTGCTCTGTGGCAATGTTTAGACCGCCTTCATGATGATACCAGACTATACGTCCGTCTTTATCCAAGTCTTGTCCGATAAAGAATGCTTTGGTTAATTCCTGTAGTTTTAGTACGTGAGGAGCTGCTACTTCGCTCGTTTTGCTGGCGAGTATTAACTTTGAAAGCTTTAGTGCTTCTTCTGCGCGGCGTGTTGTGTTGCGCCCAACTGATGCAACCATAACACCGGAAACGCGGACAATATCACTGGCGTCTTCTGAATCTGAAGCCAACTCAGCATGTGTCGCAACACCTTCCGATGCTTTTATCAAGCCATAACCAAGTCCGGGGCCCTTTGTTTCCTGTGCAGGATCAAGGGCGTGTAAAACGTGACGGGTATGGAGTTGCATGGAACTGAGATCTTTTAAATCTGATGTGGCGAAGCCAGCATGAGTTTTGGCGACTTCAGCTTCTGCTGTGGCAACGGGCAATAAGCCTTGTTCTTGTGGCGTGTCCGCCCAGTGAGTCATGACATGGTCTACATGCTTTAAGGCGTCGTTTGCAGCCGCAGACAAGCTCATCGCTCCAGTAAGGATGCCAGCGATCATATACACGGTTGAATGTCGTAGGTAGGGTTTGAGCATCATTGTTTTCCAGCAATATCTAGGGACTGTTCAGGTTCTTATATCATCCTACAGGAGCCACCTGTAATGACGAGCAAACTATACTCAATTTGTTGTGAATTGGTGCTGCGAAGACCTACTGACACAATGCTGTCAGTAGGGGTGCTTTAAAAGAAGCGTAGAAAAGAAATTTACGCATCAGGCAGGATCATTATGGAGCCGTTTAAAGAAGTTTTTAATCGCCAATCTATTTCTAAAATGGCTGAACACTTAAATGCTCGGCAATGCGGATTTGACCAAGAGGGGTTTATTGCCTTCGCAACGGAAGGCTTGAGTGAGTTTGAGCTAAAGCAACGATCTGAACGTATTACGGAGGCGCTATATAAATATCTACCGGATGAGTTTTGCCGTGCGGCTGAAATCTTGCTAGCGATATTGAATCCGGAAGAGAATATTTCTATTAGTGATCAAGGAACGTCAGATAAAGGTGTATCCGGGTGGTTGGTGATGCCAATGTGCCACTATGTTGCACTCTATGGCAAAGGTCATTTTCATCTGTCGATGGAATTGCTAAAGGAAATGACAAAGCGGTCAAGTTCTGAATTTGCCATTCGATATTTTTTACTTTCCGCACCAGAGGAAACGATGGCTGAAGTTCTGACTTGGGCTGATGATGAGAATTACCATGTTCGTCGGTTGGCATCAGAAGGATCACGTCCCCGGTTACCTTGGGCCATGCAGTTACCTGGTTTTATCAAAGACCCGACACCTCTGCTTCCTCTTTTGGAAAAGCTTCGGGATGATCCCGAAGAGTATGTACGACGCTCAGTTGCGAATAATCTAAATGATATCGCAAAAGATCACCCTGATCTCGTGGCTGATATCGCGAGGAAATGGATGAAAGGTGCGTCGAAGGAACGGAAAAAGCTCATTCGTCATGCTTGTCGAACACTTATTAAGTCGGGGCATAAGAAATGCTTGGAAGCTTTGGGTTATAAAGATGCTCAAGTGGAGCTTGCCGATTTTAGTATGCTGACGCCATCAGTGATCTATGGCAAAGGATTGGAGTTCGAAGTGACAATGAATTCTGTAAGTGATGAGGATCAGGCACTTATTCTTGATTTTGTTATTCACCATCGAAAAGCCAATGGAGGGACGTCGCCGAAAGTTTTTAAATGGAAAACATTTAACCTTGCTGCGAGGTCTAAGCACAATGCCAAGAAGCGGCATAGCATCAAGCCGATAACCACGCGCAAGTATTACCCGGGACTTCATCAAGTTGAAATTATTGCAAATGGAAAGTCACTGGGAATTAAAGATTTCGAATTGGTTATGCAACAATCCTGTGCATAAGCTGTTATCTGTGGGCAAAGAAAAAGCCGAGCTTTTAAAAGCTCGGCTTTTTGATAATTTGAACCTATTATAGCTAAGTGGTTTTTTTAGTGATCACTCTAGTGGTTGCTGTGGTCATCTGTCTTTTTCAAAGCACCACCTTTTTCAATGTGAACCATGATATCAACGCTGCCAGCTTTTTCGAAAGTTAGCGTTAGCGGGAACATTTCGCCTTCTTTCAAGGGCGCGTTAAGACCCATCATCATGATATGGAAACTACCCGGTTTTAGCTCTACCATTGATCCTGCTGAAACAGGAATACCACCTTCAACTTCACGCATTTTCATAACGCCATCGACCATGGTGTGAGAATGCAATTCAACACGTTTAGCAACAGTACCGGCAGCAGCAACAAGCTTGTCATCTTCAGCGCCCATGTTGTGTAGTGTCAGGAAAGATGCACCGTTTTTCATTTGACCGAGAGTGGCACGCGCCCATGGTTGTTTAACCATGACATCGCCGGTTTTGTAATCTTTTGCAGCAGCCAAGCCAGAAAAAGTAAGGGCAAGCAGAGCTGTTAGAGTAACGAGAATTTTTTTCATGATGACCTCATGTTGTTTTTCATATTGTTTTCCGGGCCAAAATGACCTGAAAATAAAGAGAAAATGTATATGGAATAGGTAACTTGTTTCGCGATTAAACGCGGGGTGGTGCTCTTGATGAGTGGCGGTGGCCGTTAAAAAGCAACTTGGTCTGTTTTGAACGAATAATCGGCCAGGATAAAGAGCTTTGATTTAATGTGTACGCAGCTAAATTTCCTGTGTCTCGCTGAAGTGAGACAAACGCACCTGTTATGCAAAAGTCGCAATGATCGGTCAGGTTCGTTGAGCTTGAAACTCCGTTCTGATTTAGGAGAATGCCACCTGGTGTACAGATAAAACTTAGCGATTGTTCTAAACTTGTTTGCGCATTGTTCGAGTTATCGGCAACTGAGGCCGTTGCCTGATAGGAAACAAAGAAACTTGTAACAATTGGCAGCAGCATTTTAAGGCAAAGTGCAAAGATGGAAAGCGTAGCGATGCTTTGCCGATCTTGTTGTACTGCCTGTTTGGTGCGCCGGGACATACGATGCTCAAGTATATTTCAAATGCGGCCCTTATATCGTAAGGGCTATCATACTTGATGCTTACCTTCTGGGAAGTGTCTTGGCAAGATCTTCACCAGCAAGAACTTCTTCAGGAGACATTTTCGCGCTTATTTGTCGCAGAGATTGCGTGCCATATGTATTCCCCTGAACGGAAGCGACTTTGTACCAAGCATAGGCTTTCACAAGATCGACCGGAACACTCCGTCCTTTTTCGTAAAAGCGCCCCAAGTTTCTTTGAGCTATGGGGTGCCCCTGCATGGCTGCTTTTTTATACCATAGTGCAGCTTTTTCGTAATCTACGTCTTGGCCAAGGCCATTTTTGAAAATCGCAGCCAAGCTATTTTGAGCCGCAGGATCGTCAGATTTGGCTGCTTTTTCTAACCAGTGAACAGCCAGATCAAAATCCTGAGCAACGCCAATGCCGTCTATATAATACAGGCCAATAAAACTCTGCGCTTGTACATCGCCCTGTTTTGCTGCTTCTAGATACCAGTAAGCGGATTGCTTATAGTTTAGTTCACCGTTTATGCCTTCGCGATAAATATGCCCCATATAAAGCTGTGCCGTTGTATCACCCAGCTTAGCTGGCTGCCTAAATTCAGACAAAGCAGTTTCCAAGTCACCATTATTATAAGCTTCTAATCCAAGAGACGTTTCCGCAAGAGATTGAAGAGGGGAAAAAAGAAATAAAACAGTTATAAAAAGACGTCGCATCATATCTTTGTCTGCCAGTAAACTCAGGGATTACAGTATAGTCGTAATCATAAGAATACTTACAGGGAAAATTAAAGTTTCCGAGTATCTTAACGATGTAAACGCAGCTTAAAGAATGGATTTTTTATACGTCAGGAGCAATGATCAGGATGTGATCATTGTCGTGGTAGAGCGTCATGCCATTTGCAAACTGACTATATGTCAGTCCGCCAACATCTGTACCGGAAGCTGTGATGTGCGAATCTTCAACAACACCTGTTTCAATCAACGGTGTGTCAGCTTCAATTTTGAGCGGTTCATCGCGCGCGAACAGAACCACTTCCCCTGCATCGTCAGGTAAAAGATCGCCTAATTGCAAGACAAGTTCGTCGTCATTTTCAAAAAAATCGCTCATAACTTAGTTTTATTCCTTTATGAATCGTGATGCAACGGTTTTTTCCAGTGATTCCAGTGGCTTTTCTGTGACTGAATGTAAATTAACCATAATAATCAGCGAATTGCGGACTATTATTCAAAAGTCTTTTTCTTTTTACGGGGCAAATAGGATCTAATTATTTGAAAAAAATACGATATGTCGGTTTTGATTATGAGTTGATCCAAGAATTCTCTTTGCCAGTTTTGTAACTTTCTCTTATAAACACAGAAAATTAAAACTGGTCACATAAAAGCCTCCAGCACGACAGACCCGAAAAATCGGGAAATAAACATATAAAAGTGACCATGAGTGAGAAGGTATGAAAGACATAGTTGCGTCTGGGATACCTGCAATTATGTCGTGAATGGGAAGGTCGAAATTAATGGCAAAACCTAAAGCCTCTAAGGGGCTCGCTTTGGACGCATTGTTTTCTCAGGTCAAAAGTGAGAAACAGTTTACGGAAGCTTACACTTTGCGTGATGAATTGGAATCTCGTTTGATTGCGATGCGGCAGCAAACAACGAGCCATCCGCTGGGTAATCCCGTTCTGGAGCTTGCACACGATCTTTCCGAACGATTGGCTGCGGGTGATCTTTCTGTCGATATACTTTCGCAGTTGGTACAATATCTATCTGTGGAAGCCTTTGGGGACAGAGCTAAACGAGTTTCAGATTATGTTGGTGTGGAAAGCATTGCGGATAATAAATCCAGACTGTCAGAGCTTTTCAAAGCATTGGCTTTTGATGATGCCGACACCCAGATATCATTCGAGGCGTTTAAAGATAAGCTGGAACGTGAAGCCTTCGGGATAGTGATTACCGCGCATCCGACCTTTGGCTTGTCAAAAGAGCTTTATCAGGCTTTGGCACAGTTTACAGCCAATGAAAGTTCTGATGGACAGGCACTTGATGCGAAGGCGATAGAAATTCTTAATCAGCTTGTCATTGGTAGCTCTCATGAGCCTGATCAAGGAATTGATTTGCTGGCTGAACACGGTCAAGCCATGGAAGCAATTGCTTCGATACAGCAAGCCCTGAGGGAAGTATACGACGTTGCTTTGGCTGTGGCAGAAGAGCTATACCCTGAAAAGTGGACTGAACTTTCACCACGAGTTTTATCTGTGGCAAGCTGGGTTGGTTATGATCTCGATGGCCGGACGGACATTACATGGGCAACCACACTTCATACCCGTATGAAGGTTCAGGTCATCCAGCTTGGCTACTACATTTCCAAACTGAACGAGATCATCGCAGTACATAAGGGCGAGAAGGACGAGTTGGAAACTACGCTTGCCTTGATAAAAAGCCGGGTAACCCTTGCCTTGCATGTGGCTGAAAAAGAAACTGAGTTTTTCAGTGATAACAATGCATCAGAAGAAGCACTAAAAGACGTATCCCGTTCTATCGTTACCGACGATGGCGCACGTTTGGTTCATACGGCTGAATTGATTGAAGCAATTAATCGTGCCTTGAACTTAACTGATAAAGCTGATCTGAAGCGTTCTCTCATTATTCTGAGATCTGAAATTGCAAACTATGGTTTGGCCGCATCCCATATGCACGTCAGGCTCAATTCTGCACAGCTTCATAACGCTATTCGTAAGAATATCGGGATGGAAGGGGAGCCGGATGATCCGGGGCGTCGCAGAGGAAATTTCCGTGCGCTTTCCGGCTTGTTAGATGAAGTAGAACCAATCCGTATAAACTTTGGCTCGTTGTCTGCTGAACATACCACAGCAAAACGCATGTTTATGCTGATTGCCCAGATGATCAAGTATGTTGATGCATCACGTCCGATCCGCTTTTTGATTGCTGAGTGCGACACGCCTTTTACCATTTTGACAGCTCTTTATTACGCAAAGCTGTTTGGTGTTGATGATTTACTCGATATCTCTCCGCTGTTTGAAACGGGGACGGCGCTCGAACGCGGAAGTGAGGTTATTGCCGAACTTCTGGAGAACGAGCATTATCGAGCCTATGTCGAAAAACGTGGACGTCTGTGCATTCAGACCGGTTTCTCAGATGCAGGGCGTTATTTAGGGCAGGTTTCTGCATCGCTTGCGATTGAGCGGCTGCACATGAAACTGGCCCGATTGCTCGCCGATTATAATGTCAGAGGTGTCGAGGTAGTTATTTTCGATACCCATGGTGAATCAATGGGGCGTGGTGCGCATCCGTTGAGCTTTAATGACCGCCTTAAATATGTGTCTTCCCCGATGACACGCTTATTGTTCGCGGAGAACAATATTCCTTTGAAACAGGAAGTCAGCTTTCAGGGCGGGGATGGATATCTTTACTTCGGAACACCTAAGCTTGCGTTGACGACTGTAACGCGGTTGCTGGAACATGCGCTGGGTAAATCGACTGCGGATGACAAGGATGCTTTTTACACCAACACAGACTATTCGCTGGATTTCTTTTTAACGCTGAAAGATTTCCACGAGAATACCCTGGAAAATAAAGACTATGCAGCTCTTCTTGGGTCTTTTAGTACAAATTTGCTGTACCAGACAGGGTCTAGAAAGAGCAAACGTCAACACGACAAACATCATGGTATTGATCGTGGGCATCCGTCTCAGATCAGAGCAATTCCGCATAATGCAATTCTTCAGCAGTTGGGCTATTTGGCTAACACTGCGGGTGGTTTCGGTACCGCGATAGCCAGCGATCTGGATGCTTTTGTAAAACTCCATGGTGAATCGGATCGAGTTCGACGTTTCATGGATATGGTGTCCTATGCAAAAGGTCTAAGTAGCTTAAACACACCTGAAGCTTACGCTGCGCTTTTCAATCCCAGATACTGGTTGGCAAAGGCCTATGCCGTGAAACATACGGAGCGGGCTCGTGATCAACTTCGTCTTTCCAACCTTGTTGGCGATACCCAGCGTTATGACGGCATGAACAGGATGCTGCAAATCTTCCGTCAGGATGCAATCCATCTCCATCGTGGGTTGGATGCGCTTACAGCTGACGGTCAAGAGAAGGTCTTCCCTTTTGATACCCGCCGGCGTATCAATCTGATCATTCTTCACGTTGTTCGTCTCTGTCTTATTCAGGAAATTTTCCTGCTGGCGATGCGCATTCCTGCCTTTGCGAACCGTGATGATTTAACGCTGGAAGATTTGATTCAAGATATCATCGCAATGGAAATTCCTGCTGCATTAGAGGAGCTGAAAGCGACTTTCCCTGTGCATGAGGGGAAAACGGTATTCACTGCTGAGGAGTATGGCGAACCCAGCGACTATAGCGATGATGAAGCCCGTGATTATTCAGATGAGCATAAGAATATCTTTGAGCCGATTGAAGAGCTGTATGATCTTTGTCGCAGGATCTCTGTGGGGATTTCAAATAGTATTGGTGCGCACGGATAAAGCATTGGTATAAAAGGTTCAGGGTTTGTGATTATTCATACTTGGATGTGATTTTTACAGGTTCTGAACCTTAATAATGAATGCAAGTTTCTGAGGGGAATTCACCGTGATTGATGATGTTCTGGATTTTTGGTTGGCTGAGGGTATGGACCGGAAGTGGTTCTTTAAAGATCCTGCATTTGATCGCGAAGTTGCCGAAAAATTAGGGTCTCTCTATGAACAGGCAAGTGCAGGTGAATTGGATCACTGGGCTGATACCGCGAAGGGTAGTTTGGCGCTTTGTATTTTGCTTGATCAGGCCCCGCGTAATTTGTTTCGAAATGATTCCAAGACCTTTTCTACCGATAAAAAGGCGCTGGAAATTGCGCAAAAAACTGTCAGTAAGGGATGGCATAAAACGCTATCACAGCGGGAACGTAATTTTATTTTCTTACCCTTTGAGCACAGCGAAGATCTTGCCATGCAGGAAAAATCTCTGGCGCTTTATCAGGATATGGATGAAAACCCAGATTGGCTAACTTATGCGCAAAAGCACGAAGTTATTATTCGCCGATTTGGCCGCTTTCCACATCGTAACCAAGTCCTTGGACGGGAAAGTACGCCCGAGGAAATCGAGTTCCTGCAACAACCCGGGTCTTCTTTCTAGTTCTGTCTTGAGTATAAGGTATAGCTATCTCATCGCTTGCTATATTGATCTTTGCCTGAAGTGAACTTTTCATTAGAAGTTGTTGATAATATCAGGTAAAAATTTATTGTTCTTTCTATAAAGGACACGTTCTCGGGGCGGGGTGAAAATCCCCACCGGCGGTGATTGCTTTTGGCATTAGCCCGCGAGCGCTTCTCAGTTTGTTTATTGGAAAGGTCAGCAGATTTGGTGAAACTCCAAAGCCGACGGTTAAAGTCCGGATGGTAGAGAACAGAATGGTAAGATATCTATGTTGATAGATGTCTTGTTGTTGTGTGCGCCCTGATTCTCGCTTTAAATTTGGATGGAAAACGATGAATCAGATAACTAATCAAGATGTAAAAAATAAAGAAGGCAATATGTCTTTTGCTATGATTCAAGCAAAATGGCATGGAGATATTGTTGGTAATTGTACGGCAGCTTTTATTGCCGAAATTAATAAGCAGACAGATGGAATGTCCAACGTTGACGTTTTTGATGTCCCTGGTGCCTTGGAAATTCCTCTTATTGCAAAGAAGTTAGCTAGAACGGGCAAATATTCTGCTGTTGTTGCTACAGCACTTATTGTTGATGGTGGTATCTATCGGCATGATTTCGTGTCTCATGCAGTTATTGATGGTGTAATGCAAGTACAACTGGATACGGGTATTCCTGTTTTAAGCGCGATTTTAACTCCGCACCATTTCCATAATTCAGATGAGCATCATAGCTTTTTCTCCGAGCACTTTAAAACCAAAGGGCAGGAAGCTGCTGACGCATGTATATCTATTACTAAACTTCATGAAAAACTTACGTTGATTGAGTAAGCTTTTATGGATTGGAAGAGGAAGTCTGTGTATTTGGTTTCAGGCTTTCTCTCGACATATTTGATGTTCAAGCTATCTGTTATCAGACTAAAAAATAGATATCTGACTCAACAGGAATGGGGACCTATTAGTTTGATTGTCCCATGGTTGCCATAATAATGAGCCTTGATTTGGGTATATATACAAAAATCAGTAATACCCCCTTAAAATAAGATCATTCATGGTTAGAAATGAATCTTTTCCTGGAAAAGTAAATTACAATAATTTGAAAAGAACTTTCTCAATTACCATATGAATGTGAGAACACGTCATAATATATGGAGGTCCTATGGCAGGTGGTTGGACTCGTGATGGTGCAGTACAGGATCAGATTGACGATACAATTGCTGATGCAGTGAAACATGCACGGAGCAATTTGTTACCCGGGGAAAGTGAAAAATACTGTGTGGAATGTGGCGATGAAATCCCCAAGGCCCGCCGCCACGCCTTACCAGGCATAAGAACCTGTATTGAATGCCAGTCCGCTCATGATACTGTGCATGCTGATCTGGGCATCAATCGTCGTGGTTGCAAGGATAGTCAATTACGCTAATTAAAATGATCACAAATTAGTTCATGTCCAAATTAGCGAATGCATTTAATTCTCTATAGCTAAAATACAAAAACAGGTGTTGATATCGGCTCTGGATTGAACCGATATCATGGGCCTGTGAACTCTTTATCTGTTATGAGGTTGGGCGAAATCTATATCAGGCCCAACAGGAATGACGCCCGTTGGGTTAATTGTCCCGTGGCTACCGTAATAATGGGCCTTGATGTGGGGAATGTTGACGGTCTTTGCGACGCCTTCGTATTGGTAAAGCTCGCGTGTCAAGGCCCATAGGTTGATGTAGTCAACAAGCCGCTTTTTGTTGCATTTGAAATGACCATAATAAACGGGATCAAAACGTAACAGGGTGGTAAAAAGACGCCAGTCAGCTTCCGTTAAGCGATCTCCGGCCAGGTATTTCTGAGAATTCAGTCGCTCTTCCAGATTGTCCATGGTGTCGAAAAGCGCGTGGTAAGCTTCTTCATAGGCCATTTGAGTTGTTGCAAAGCCGCTTTTGTAAACACCATTATTGATGTTGTGATAGACCAGCTCATTCACACTATCGATGGCTTCACGCATGTCTTGCGGATAAAGATCTGGAACATCTTTTGTTGCAAAGGCATCAAAGGAACTGTTGAACATCCTGATGATTTCAGAAGACTCGTTTGAGATAATGGTCTGTTCTTTTTTATCCCAAAGTACAGGAACGGTCACGCGGCCCGTATAGTTTGGATCTGCCTTTGTGTAGATTTGATAGAGATAATCTGACCCGTAAAGGAGATCTTCGGTAGAGCCAAGATCTCCGGGGTTGAATTCCCAACCGTTTTCTTTCATTTCCCAGTGAACCACGGAGACTGAGATTGTTGCTTCCAGTCCCTTAAGACTTCTGAAAATCATGGCTCTGTGCGCCCAGGGGCAGGCAAGATTTACATAGAGATGATAGCGTCCGCTTTCTACGGGATAGCCTTTTTCGCCATTAGGGCCGTTAGATCCATCTGCTGTTACCCAGTTCCTGAACTGAGCGTCCTTACGTTGAAACTTACCATTGCTGCTTTTGGTGTCATACCAGACATCATGCCATTGGCCATCGACGAGTTTTCCCATTTTGTGTTCTCTTTCTGTAAGCGGTTGTTTATTGAACGGTATCTGGCAAGTCCGCGAAAATTAATTCTGCGTTAGCAAGGGCTGTGATGTTCAAGTTTTCTTCATTCACAATCATGGCACCGTCCCGTTCGTTCAGGCGTTGACCGTTGAGATTAATCAATCCCTTGGAGACCACAAGATACCCTAAGCGATCTTTTGCTATGGGTTGATTTATCTCTTCATTTTCTTTCAGGTGTGTTCCGTAAAGAGTGGCATTCTGATTTATGAGCAGTGCGTTGGGATGTTTTTTCTCTCCGGACACCAGTGGTAGAAAACCGCCAGCGTAATCAGCTTCGGAAAAAGTTTTCTGATCCCAGTGGGGTTTGAGGTACGTTTCTGAAGGGTGTATCCAGATTTGATAAAGACCGGTTATTTCTGCTTCGTGGTTATACTCACTATGCAGAATACCTTTGCCAGCCGTCATGACCTGTATATCACCCGCAGGTGTTTTTCCTTTGTTGGACAGGTGATCTTCGTGAGAAATTGCACCGTATCGTACGTAGGTGATGATTTCCATATTGCGGTGTCCATGCATTGGAAAACCACCGCCGGGCTGAATTTCATCATCATTCCAAACCAGTAGTGGTCCAATACCTGTTCGTTCCGGGTTCATGTAATTTGCAAAGCTGAAGTGATAGCGCGCGTTTAACCATTCATTCTGGAATCTGCCCAAACTATCAAAAGGTCTGATATCAATCATCGGGATGTCCTGTACTCTCAAAAATGACTATTCAGCTAAAGATAGTTATGTCACTTTACTATTATAATGCATGAATTAAGAACAACATTGTTTCCATATGGAAACAATGTGTGGTGAGTGTAGAAAATGAATTTGAATGAAATGGCAGTTTTTGCCTCTGTGGTTGAGCACGAGAGCTTTACGGCTGCTGCCAAGGCATTGGGTATAAGTAAATCTGCCGTATCAAAACAGGTAAGCCGTCTCGAAGATCGGCTAGGAATACGTTTGTTAAACAGAACAACACGACGTCTTTCTCTGACTGAGGCGGGGAGATTGTTTTCTGAAAAATGCCAAGCCGTTATAGATGTCGCCGAGCAAGCTGAGTATACAGTTTCACGCCTATCTTCGACACCGAGGGGATTATTGAAAGTTAATGCGCCGATGTCCTTTGGAATTAAATGTATGGCCCCGATGCTTGCTGACTTTAGAGTGCAATATCCTGAAATCGAAATTGATCTTATTCTCAATGATCAAATGGTTGATCTGGTTGAAGAAGGCTTTGATGTCGGCGTACGTATTGGTCGTTTGATGGATTCACGGCTTATTGCCAAGAAAATATCTGATTGCGGGATGAGTGTAATTGCTGCTCCATCCTATTTTAAAAAAGGACATGCATCTGTAATACCCGCAGAGCTTTCCGGATATAACTTTTTGCACTATTCAAATCTGAATCGGATATCCGGATTGAAGTTGAGTGGCAAACACGGAGCGGTGGCGGTGCCTTTGACGAGTGATCTCTCAGCTAACAATGGTGATTTTATTCTCTCGGCTGTTCAGGAAGGGATTGGTTTTGCCTGTATGCCTAATTTTATCTGCCATGATGCTATTAAAGAAAGGCGTGTGGTAAAAATACTGCCGGATTGGGAAGTGGACACGGATAATGCCATATATGTGGTGTACCCAGTAAACCGTAATCTTCCGCCCAAAGCGCGTGTTTTTATTGATTTTATTACAGATTATTATGGAAATAATCCCGACTTTTGAATCTTGATTCGAGAAGGGGTCGTTTTTGAAAAAATAGCTTTGATGTTTTTCTTGCTTTGACAGTTATAAAAATCGTGATATCGAATATGGGTAAATCGTACTTACTCTATTTAAGGCTTGGTCATTTATATGCCCAACTATTGTGAACATCTCCGACGACGACGGACCTGCCCTCGAACTGCTGTTCGCTGGGCTGTTAGTCTGTGTGTCGTAACGGATTGTTCAGCGGCCTGAATATCAGGTCAACCTGCACTAACCAAAGACAACAGTTAGCATCAATGTCTTTGAAGAATAAAAGTACAGGCTCTCTGAGCTGGCACTAATGCAGGATGTACCATGTGTGACTATACGATTACCCTCCAGAATACTGCTGATGAAGCGCAGATTGAAACTTTATTGGATTTGACGTTTGGTCAGGAGCGTAAATCTCGCCCTTCCTATACTTTCCGGGCAGATGTCTCTGCTGTTCCAGATTTAAGCTTTTCTGTACGATCTTCTTCTTCTTCTTGTTCTTCTGGGAAACTGCTTGGAACTCTTCGGTTTTGGCCTGTATTGATAGGTGGTGAAACCGCGCTTCTTTTGGGGCCATTAGCTGTGCAGCCTGATTTACAGGGCAAGGGGATCGGAAAGGCGCTGGTAACACATGGGATGAATGAGGCAAAAAAAATGGGATACCGTCTGTGTTTTGTTGTTGGTGAACAGCCCTATTACGCGCCTTATGGTTTTGAGCTCGCCAAACCTCTTGGCTTTGATATGCCAGTCCCCGTGAGTGCCGAGAAATTTCAAGTTCTATCACTACAAAGTGATGCTTTTCTTGCTCTGCCGAAAGGTTTTATATCGCCTTGGGAAAGTGTTTATGAATCTCAGGCTGCTCGGGAAATTTAGTGGTAGATCTAGCGGCCTTCGCGATACCAAGCCCCAAATGCGGTCATTAGCAAGAGAGAAAGGAAAGCCCATGGGGGTAATAGTGGAGTTCGTGTCGATCCAACAAGCTTTTCGGCTTTTTGCGAAAGTAATCCTGCCCACTCTTTTCCCGCAAGTGAGCCCTTTCCCCGTACCAATCTAAGTTTTGGACTAAGGTCCTTTAGCGTATAGATCCCGCCATTACTGGCTTCGATGATGGGTGCGAGAGGTATGGGATCCGTCCGGACTCTTTCATGTTCCGGACCACTGAGAGCCTGTTGAGCGACAACGGTATTGAGACCGTCATTAATTGTATAAAGTCCGGGTTCCGTTGCTTCAATTCTAGTCGAAGCATGGCCGTGGGTATCTGCCTGTAGGGCTGTTTCTGTTATTTCTCCCGACGGGCTTGTAATCGTTAGATTAATTTCATCCTCTGACATTGTTTGTCGTGTTATAGAGAGTTGCTGATCTCTGAGTTGGGCTTTTAATGTTTCTTCTTCCAGCTCTGGTTCTTTCATAAGCCAGTGAACAAGACGCCGTATTAATTCAGTTTGTGGCCCGCCGCCTTCAATATTACGCCCCCACAGCCATATATGGTCACTGGTAATCTGGGCAACTCGTCCTTCTTCGTAATGATCTAGAATAAGTAATGGTAGTAGGTTATTACCAGTCATCAGGGTTGAGCCACCGAGCGTGTCTGTTTCAACCTGTCTGAACCAACGTCCCCACCGAGGTTTTTCATCTGGCAAAAGATTTGCCTTTGGTAAACGAGCAGTAACGGGATGGCGCAACCCCAACTGAGTAATCAGGGGGTGGAAAGCTTGTTCAGATACTTTTCCCAAAGGCTCTGCAGGAAGGATGCTGCCTAAAGAGGTATTGTAAAGAGAAGCTGGAGAAGCATAGCCGGGGCCACCGACTTCCAATAGAGCACCCCCTTGTTTAACGTACCTGACAATGTTCGTTAGATAGTGACTGGGAAGAAAACCTTGACGCTGGTATTGATCAAAAATAATAAGATCGAAGTCGGCCAGTTTAACTTCAAAGAGTTCGTGAATAGGAAAAGCAATCAGGGAAAGTTCTCTGATAGGGGTGCCATCCTGTTTGGTGGGATGGCGAAGAATTGTGAAATGGATGAGGTCAACGGATGGATCTTCTTTCAGGATGTTTCGCCATGCCCGCTCTCCTGGGTGAGGCTCACCAGAAATCAAAAGCACCTTCAATCTGTCTCTGACGCCGTTTGCACTGAAAACAGCTTGGTTGTTTATCGGGGTTATTTCTTCGTCCAGCACTTCAGCTGTTATATCAAAAATTGCTTCGCCTCTGTTCTCCAGTGTTAGCTCATGAGTAATTGTCTGGTTAATCGGGGCCTGAAACTCTGCAACAGTGTTACCATTTTTCCGTAGGGTTATGGCTGCGGGCACGCCGATTTCATTGATGTTTTCATCGATGATTTTAAACGACAGCTCAGTCTTCTGGTCAATGATACCAAAAGCAGGGGCCTGTTCAATGACGATACGGCGATCGCCTTTGTCGGGATCTCCGGCCAAGAACAGATGAAGGGGAATGTCCTGAGGAAACTGTGTTCCTTCTAACGCTTTCGGAATGTCATGGATTTGCCCGTCTGATATAATAACAATCCCGGCCAAACGTTCTTTTTCTTCTGCTGTCAGGTAAATTTCATCGAAGAGTTTGGTGCCATTTTCGGCATCGCCATTTATTTGGATGGTTTTAAGGATCAGATCGGAACGTTGATTGACCTGTTCATGTAGAGAGGTCAGTGCATTTGCTGCCTGACTTTTGCGCTTGCCATAGTCCATTGATGGACTGTTATCCACAATGGCGAGCACGAGTTCTGGTAAAGCTTCGCTGACTTCTTTGTGGAGACTGGGGTTCGCTAGAAAAACAGCAATTATTGCAAGGAAGATTGCTCTGAATTCTCCGCCTTTACTCTTGAGGAAAAAGAGTGACAGCAGCGATGTTAAGGCAAAGCCGATGATTATATAAATCATCCACATCGGAACCAGAGGTTGCCATTCGATACCGTAACTAGAGATCATTGGCCTAACCTCTCTAGGATATGAGGAATATGAACCTGATCTTCTTTGTAGTTCCCAGTTAAGGCGTACATTACGAGATTGATGCCAAAGCGATACGAGAGTTCTCGCTGGCGTTCGCCGCCGCGTACCATGGCATAAAGAGGACGACCTTGCTCATTGATGGCCCAGGATCGGGACCAATCGTTTGATCCTATTAATATTCTTGCAACTCCGTCATTTCGATAGGGGTCGGTACTCTCTGTCCAAAAGTCGCGGTTGTTATTGCGCCCGGGAAAACTTTCCAGGAGATAAAAGGATCGTGTGATCACATGTCCGGCTGGGACAGGTTCCATCTGTGGAATATTAACTTCGTCAGTCAGCATTTGCAGATATTGCGCGTTGCCTTGTGATCCCAAGGCAGAGTTCAAGGTGCTTGATGCTTCGCGAAGATCAAACAAAATCAAACCGCCATTGTTGATGTATTCATTTAAGCGACGCTTTCCGCGTGCGGTCAGTGGCTCTTGGATCGCTGTGATTGGCCAATAGAGAAATGGATAGGGTGATATTTGATCCCTATCCAAATCAAGACCAGTTACTCTGACATTTTCAACAGCCGTGCGTCTGTGTAATTGAAGCGAGAGACCTGCCAAGCCTGAATGACTGTCGGAATCGACTTTGTTATCCCCGGTGATGATATAGGCTAAATAGGTATTGAGTGTTGCTTCGATACCCTTGGTGTCTAAAGGTTCTTCAATTTCTTGTGCAGTAGCTCTGTTAGGAGATATCAGGGTAAGAGGAAGTAAAAAAAGTAGAATGACAGCAGTCATTTTCCCTATAGCTACATTTGAAAATAATCCTCTGAGCCATAGAGTGAGTGCCTGATCAAAAAGAAATAAGATTAGAGCTATAAAAAGCAGTGGAATCTGGAGGGGACTTTCCTCTTTTGCGTTATAGATTTTCTGACTGTCGGCTTGAAAATCATTCTTCTTAATATCCGGCAAATTTCCCGCCAGGTTTATGGCTTTTTGCCTTTTGTCTTTCCCGTAATATCCAGGGGGTGTTTTGTGATCAATGTTCTGTTGTGTACCCTTTTTATCCATAGAGGCATCTAGCGTAATGGCCGCATCTTCCATGGGAATAAGGTTGCCATATGCATCCAGAATGTCATGAACAGGGAGTTTGCCGTCTGATGTGTTACCACCCACACCCTGCCCAAACTGTAAGATACGTCTAAGAATATCGACAAATGACCCCGATAGTGCCAGATTTGACCAGCGTGTGTTCGATGATGTGTGTATCAGGACGATCATACCATCACCCTGGTCAGCGGCTGTGACAAGAGGGGTGCCATCTTGAAGCCTTGCCCAGGTATGGTTATCCAGTTCCGGTGTCGGTTGTGCCAATAGTTGTCCTGATACCGTGATCTCCGGGTTTTGAGGTAAACCAAAAAAAGGACTATCTTTTTCGAATGCTTCAAGCGTAAGTGGCTGTTCCCATGTTAAATTTCCTTCGAGGTTTCGATAGCCACTGCGGAGAGGAACAGAGATAAAGCTATCTCTTATTTCCGCGAGATTGGGACCGGAGAATCGTAACAGTAATCCGCCCTGATTAATCCATTCATTAAGTGTTTCTCGATCGGCAGGTGGAATGCTTTCTTTATCGGTTACGACAATAGCAGAAAGCTCTCGAGACAAGAGCTCTTTAACAGATCCATATCTGACATCGGTGAAAAGACTTAAAGCCCGTTGAAGGTAATAGTGTTCCCCAAGAAGGGATTTATTATCTTCCTGTCCGGCCGCGGTCAGAATGCCGACGGGGAAACGATAGTTGCTTTGATCAAGCAAGAAGGTTGTTGCAGCCGTATTCTTGCCAACGACAATAACTTTCTGTGCTTTGTTATAGAGCTCATTTGGCATACTTAATGTTGTTGATGCGTTTAATTGACCTTGACCGAAGTTAATCTGTCCTGTTGCGAGAACTTCGTTTTTCCCGGAAAGGGCTGCTACTCTCTCTTCGTTTTCAGCACTGTCGTGACCACGCGAGATTGACACCTTTAATCCACTACTTTCAGGTTTTACGCCCGTAATCCACAAGGGAAGTTGGTCACTTGAGGGAAGGTAAATTTCTGACGTAGCAAAAGTATCGAAGAGATCCGAGGAATTATTTGTAACTGGTATCGAAAGAAGTCCATTGGAAAGCCACAAAACCTTTAAAGGATGATAGTGGTTGAGTTCTTTTTCTATAGATTTTAATGCCCCTTGCGGATCAGACTGCCAGCTTTGGGGTGTGGGCAATTGTTCTATGTCGATCAAAAGGTTTTGAGATGTTTTAAAACCTGAAAAATCATAGTGTCCGGTTGTGCCTTTTGCGGTTGTCAGAAAGGCAATCTGGTTACGATTACCTTTGTTTTGCTCAAGTACAGACCGTAAAGTTGCAAGCTGTTTGGTCCAACTACCCGCTGAAGCCCAGTCGTTATCCAGTAGAACCAAAGTATTATATGTCGTGTCAGTTCTTTTGACTGGTGCATAAATCGGTTCTGCCAAGGCGAGAATAAGGATGAGCAGGATCATTACCCTTAAGAAAATAAGCCACCATGATGTTCTTTCAGGTCTTGATGTTGCCCCTTGTAGTCCCAAGAGCAACCGTAGGGCAGGGAAGGTAACTTTTTTTGGTGAGGGGGGTGTTATACGTAGAATAAGCCAGACCACAGGAAGGGTTATGAGGCCTAATAAGAGCCATGGATTTAAGAAGCCTATAATCCCTAAATTAAGCATGCTCTTGACCTATATCGTTTCCGCTCAGGTTTTCTTCCCGGGCGTGCGCAAAGGTGTTTTGGCGTTCCGAAATACTTCGATAAAGAGTTAGAAGAGTTGATTCAGGTGATTTATTTGTTGTGTGGAGGATATGATTCCATCCCCATTTTTTGACGAGGCGTGATAGGTCCTTGTTATGGCCTCTAATGCGATCCATGTAGAGGTCGCGTATAGATGCAACATCAGAGTGTAAAAGCTCTCGGTCGCTTTTGGGGAGTTGAAATTTCACTCTTCCCGAGTAGGGCAAATTCAGTTCCGCAGGGTCTAGTACTTGAACCAACCAAACACGAAGATTTTTATGTGCAAGGCTGGCAAAGATTTGTTTTTGTTCGGATAATGGTGTGAGGAAATCTGAAAAGCAAACCAGCGCAGAATTTTGTGAGAAATGGTGTTCCCGAGGTAATTCATGGTCGAGGTGCTGACTTTTCTGGCTACTATCTTGTGTGGTTATACTTGCGGAGCGTTGGGCTTCCAATTGCCGCGCGATGGTGTACAGATTTTTTCGGGAGTTTGAAGGAGCTGTACCTGATCCGGCAAGGGCTACTTTTTCTCCGCCACGAATTAAAAGTTGGGCAAGTGCGAGACTTAAGACTGAAGCCCGATGCTTTTTTGTTGCAAGGTTTTTGTCCGAAGCCCAATCCATCCCGGGATCATTGCTATTCCAAAGCCACAAACTTTGTGCTGACTCCCATTCTTTCTGGCGAATGAAAATGCCGGCGTTTTCGGAATTGGGGTCTGATTTTGCAGAACGACGCCAATCGATCTTTCTTGGTGAATCCCCCGGACTATAGCGTCGATATTGCCAGAACTCATCGCCTTGGCCGACATGGCGTCTGCCATGCGCCCCTTGGAAAACCGTTGCCGCAACATGTTCTGCTTCGATTAAAAGCGGAGGGAGTGTTGCCGAAAGCTTCTCTGCAGAAGCTTCTATAGAAGATGCTCGTTTGCTCATCTTATCCCTCTAGTTCAGGGGGGCGATAAGGCGTTTAATGATTTTTTGTATGGTAATGCCTTCTGCCCTGGCGGTGAAGTCCAGATGAATTCTGTGTCGTAATACAGGGGCGGCCAAGGCGATCACATCGTCTAGTGAAGGGCTTAATCTCCCCTGAAGCAGACACCGTGCTTTACTTGCCATCAATAAAGCCTGACTGGCGCGAGGGCCTGGACCCCAGGCAACGAACCGTTTTACGAACTCATCATCTGTTTCTTCGGGGCGACCACTTCGAACCAGAGATAATATGCCTTCAAGCACATCTTCCCCAACCGGAATTTCTCTAACCAGATGTTGAGCCGCCAAAAGTTCCTGTGATGTCAAAATTCCTTCGGCTTCAGGTTCGCTTGTTCCCGTAGTGGCGAGAAGCATCTGTTTCTCAGCTTCTCTATCAGGGTAACCGACGTAAATTTCCAACAAAAATCTATCTAGCTGTGCTTCTGGAAGCGGATAGGTACCTTCTTGTTCAAGGGGGTTTTGTGTTGCTAGAACGTGAAAGGGAGAGGGGAGTTTGTGGCTGTGCCCTGCGACGGTGACGGTATGTTCTTGCATCGCCTGTAAAAGAGCAGATTGCGTTCTGGGACTAGCACGATTGATTTCATCTGCCATAAGAAGTTGAGAGAAAACAGGCCCTTGAATGAAGCGAAAAGATCGCCGACCATCTTCGTCTTCTTCCAGAACCTCTGCGCCGATAATATCTGATGGCATCAAATCCGGTGTACATTGGATGCGTTTTTCCTGTAGGCCGAACACAATACCAAGATTTTCGACGAGACGGGTTTTGGCGAGGCCGGGAGCACCGACAAGAAGGCCGTGCCCACCAGCTAGTAGTGTGATTAAAACCTGTTCAATAACGCCTTCTTGTCCGAAGACGACTTTTCCCAGATTTTGATGAAGTTGCGCAAGACGAGTGCAGAGTTGATCTGCTTGTAAAGTGAGATCTTTGGATAATGTAGTACTCGGATTTCTATCCGTAGTGTCCATTTTGCTTCCTCTTTTGACGTAACTGCTAGTGTTGCTGTCTAGGTAGTTGGGTCTAAGTAGTTGGCTTATGTCATTGACCGGATTGTATTGTGCGTAACGGTTTTTATGGCTTGTAATTGGGGGCCATTGTTTAGATATATCCTGTGGTAGTATACATCAGTTCTTTGACATGTTGGTTAACACATTGGTTATAATGAACATAAAACGAGCGTTTGCATAGCGATATCCGATCAATCAACAGTGATCACTTGCTGATAGGGCCATAAAAAGATGACAGATTGTCAGGGCACACCAGAAAAAGAAGACTTAGCGGAAGCCACTCGCATGCTGCCGATAACCAGCGAAGTTGATATGCGGATTGATCGTAATGGCATCTGGTACCACGAAGGCCGTGAAATTGAGCGAAAAGCGCTTGCCCGATTGTTCTCGACTGTTTTACAGCGTGAAGAGGCGGGCACCTACTGGCTGGTCACGCCAGTAGAAAGGGCACAAATCGTCGTTGAGGATGTCCCTTTTACCGTTGTGGAATTAAAAAACACAGGACGAGGGCCAGATCAGGTTATCTCTTTTCGAAACAATATGGATCAATGGGTGAACCTTGATAACGAGCATCCGATTCGAATTGATTTTAAAGATGTAAGTGATGAACCATCACCCTATATATTGATTAGAAAAGGCCTTGAGGCCCGTATTGTACGGTCGGCGTTTTATCAGTTGATGGACTTGGCTGAAGAAAAAGATAACAAGGCTGGGATCTGGAGTTCCGGCATGTTTCACGTGCTGGGAGACGTCGAGTAGGGCTATACGTAAAAGTGGAGCTTGAGAGGCATCAATACAAAATGGAATGGAAAAAAGCGTGGGGTTTGATTGGACATCTCAAAGATTGATGCAGGTTTTCGCACAGCAAAAAGTATTGTCATCTAGGCAAGGTGCTTTGCGCGGCGATCACGATTTGAATCCTGGCTTTTTTGATCCTGCGCGCGATAAAACGCCAGCGGCTGTGGTTGTTCCGCTTGTTGAGCGCGAAAATGGTTTCACGGTTCTTTTGACCAAACGTACAGATCATCTTCACGATCATGCGGGACAGGTCAGCTTTCCCGGTGGTCGCGTTGATCCAACCGACAAAGATCATTGTGATACTGCCTTGCGGGAACTGGAAGAAGAGGTTGGTCTTCCTCGAAAACATGTCAGTATTATTGGCGAACTGGATACCTATGTCACCCGTACTGGATTTGTGATCACGCCTGTTGTCGGACTTATTAAACCTCCTTTTCCTGTTGAACCGGATAGCTTTGAAGTTGCAGAAGTGTTTGAAATTCCATTGAACTTCTTTCTAAGGCCGGACAGTCGCCAGCGACACTTTCGTGAATTTGAAGGCTATCGGCGATATTATTACGCCTTTCCTTTTAACGATTATTTTATCTGGGGCGCAACAGCGGGCATGTTGGTTAATTTGTGCGAAGTTTTAAGCCTGAACAGAGATAATAATATCTCTGATAACGATGTAACTTGTAATGGGGAATAACAACGGATGCTAACCAGATTCCTTCTAATTCTTTTACCAGTTCTGCTGCCGTTTGCTCTTTATTTTGCCTATTATCTTGTAACTCGCAGACCCCGTTCTGAAGCGGAAGGAGAAATGCGTGAAGAAGATTTGCCTTGGGTCGAACGAGGTCCTTGGGCCTGGTTGTTTCTAAGCGGTGTTGTTATGGCTGGCATTGCGATGGGTGCTTATTTCTCAAACTCCGGTCCTGCGCCAGGTGACAGTCTTGTGTCTCCAAGTTATCAACCTAAAGTTCTGGAAAATACTGATACTGATTCATGACGACGACTTATCAGTTAGAAAGCCAGCCCTGGATGTTGGCAGAGGAAACGCAACGGGTCATCGGGGCGCTGTCTAAGCAGGGGCAAGATGTCCGGTTTGTTGGCGGCTGTGTGCGTGATGCTATGCTCGGACGTGAAATCAAGGACATTGATATCGCGACGCCGGATCATCCAGAAACCGTTATCAAGTTACTCGAAGCCGGAAAGATCAAAGCGATCCCGACCGGGCTTGATCATGGGACCATAACAGCCGTCTGCAATCATCAGGTTTTTGAAATCACTACATTAAGAGTGGATGTCGAGACGGATGGTCGCCATGCAACTGTGGCCTATACAGATAATTGGGAAGAAGATGCTGCCCGCCGGGATTTAACAATGAATGCGCTGTCCTGTCGTCTTGACGGGACTGTGTTCGATCCCTTTGGCGGGGTTCAGGATCTCAAGGAAAATCGCATCCGGTTTGTCGGTAAGGCGGAAACACGTATCGAAGAAGATGCGCTGAGGTTGTTACGGTTTTTCCGCTTCCAAGCCTGGTATGGCACTGATGTTTTTGATCAGGAAGGGGTAACGGCGGCGAAAGCAAAAACCCCTATGCTGAAAGGTTTGTCGGCAGAACGTATTCATAGCGAATTAATGAAACTTCTGGCTGCACCAAACCCGATACCTGTGTTGAAAGTGATGCTTGATAAGCAAATTTTCTCTCCCTTCCTGCCCGAAGTTCATACCGTTGATTGTTTAGAAGCATTTATAAGTCTCGAAGGGCGGAGGGACCCTCTTGTCCGATTGATCGCTTTACTTGAAGGCGGTGAGGCGAAAGAAAAACGATCTATTCCTGATCGTTTACGTTTTTCGACAGCAGAAAAGCAACATTTTCTCTCGTTGATACAGCCGGAATATGAAATTGATTCGTCAACAGAAGAAATGCTGTTTAAAGAAGCACTCTATCGTATTGGCGCAGGATTGGTTTCTGATCTCCTCCGGCTACAAATGGCAAGGGATGATGTTGATTTCAATGACAAAAAATCTAAATCTCGCGCAAAGATGATAGAAGAATGGAGTCCGGTTTTCTTTCCGCTTCAAGGGCGAGATCTCATTCAATCAGGTATCCAGCCTGGGCCTAAAATGGGACGACTTTTAAAGGCAACTGAAAATTGGTGGATTGAACAATCGTTTAAGCCTGATCAGGACAAATGTTTGGCTTACGCTTTGAAGATTTCGTTCTGATTAGCAGGTTGATTTCTTGGAAACGTAGTACTTTGTTTCTGGAATGTCATCAGACACTTTGATCATTTTCTTAAACGCGAGGCCAATCTTCTCAAGCACTCGGGCCGATCCAACATTATCGGGGTTTACGATGCCGACGATTTTATCGAGCCCTAGCTGATCGTGGCCGTATTTGAGAACGGCGTTTGCGGCCTCGACAGCATAGCCTTTTGAACAGTATTCCGGAAGAAGAGCATAGCCAATATCGGGATCGTCCAATCCGTCGCGCTTAACCAGTCCGCACATACCAATTGATGCTTTACCTTCTTTTAGAATAACAACGTAAAGGCCAAAACCGTTTTCGCGATAGCTGGTAACAGGTCCGGAGTTAATATATCCACAGGCCTGATCAAGCGTTCTGACTTCCTTATCGACGATGTTTTTAATGAAGGCAGGATCATTCAAAAGACGTAAAATAAAAGGCGCATCTCCTTCACCAAGTTCCCTGATGATCAGGCGATCCGTTTCCAATATAATCTTTTGCTGTGCCGAGGGCATATTACAGGTCCTTGGATGATTTTTGTCGGATTATTTTCTGGAGTGTATTAGCGAAAAGCTAGGGCCAGGCTGCTTCCGGCGGCATGGACATAAGGATTGCTTCGACATTGCCACCTGTCTTGAGGCCGAACATGGTACCGCGATCATAGAGCAGGTTGAATTCTGCATAGCGGCCACGGCGGAAAAGCTGATGTTTTCGTTGCTCGTCGTTCCAGTCTTTGTGCATGTGACGTCGCACAATCTGGGGGTAGATATCTAAAAACGCTCTGCCTACATCTTGAGTGAAGGCAAAGTCGGCGTTCCAGTTACCCGTATTCAGGTAGTCATAGAAAATACCGCCGACACCACGGGCTTCGTTGCGGTGGGGAATATAGAAATATTCATCACACCATTCTTTGAAGACAGGAAAGAAACCCGGATTGTGTTTGTCACAGGCATCTTTGTAGGCCCTATGGAAATCATGAGTGTCCTGATCAACAGGATACATAGGGTTCAAATCACCACCACCGCCAAACCAACTGGTTGTCGTAACAATATGACGCGTGTTCATGTGTACCGCTGGTACAAGTGGTGAATGCATGTGCGCGACAAGGGATATACCGCTGGCCCAGAATTTTGGATCTTTATCAGCGCCGGGAATACGTTTTGAAAATTCTTCGCTGAATTCTCCCATCACCGTGGATATATTCACGCCCACTTTTTCAAAGACGCGTCCACGCATGATGGACATTTCACCGCCCCCTCCGCCTTCACGATCCCACTGTTTCCGTTCAAAGCGGCCTGAAGCAGGTTCGCCTAACTTTGCCAGCACAGTGCCGGAAAGTTCATCTTCCAGTCGTTCAAATTCAGCACAAATGCTATCCCTAAGCTGTCTGAACCAACGCTGTGCCTGTTCTTTATGGTCCTCTGGCGCGCCGTGATTAGGGAAAGGGTTTGTTGGGTCTTGCCGTTGGTACATCTGTTGCTCGTGTGGTTGCGGTGTTCTTGGACGGAAGTGAATTAAAATAATATATAATGTTATACGGTGCTTGGGACTGGAAATCCACCTGTCTGTCGCAGAGCTTCGCCAAGCACCATAGCTGCTGATACAGCAATGTTCAGCGAACGCACACCAGCTGCCATTGGAATAAGGACAGAATGGTCAACGGCTTGATGAACATCATCGGGGACACCGGCTGATTCTCTGCCAACCATAAGTATATCGTCGGGTTGAAAGTTGAAATTCACATAAGTATCTGTTGCTTTAGTTGATAGCAGGATCAAGCGTCTTGGTTGTAAATTTTGTTGCCGGTTATAGTTATCTTTTAGGCGATTACTATTAAAAGCGTCCCAAGATGTGTGGCGAACCAACTCTGTTTGATCCAGATAATCCATACCTGATCGTTTCATGCGTTTATCATTGAGAACAAAGCCACAGGGTTCGATAATGTCGACCGCAACATCAAGGCAGGCAGCCATTCGAAGCATGGTTCCTGTGTTTTGTGGAATGTCCGGTTGGTAAAGAGCAAGACGCATGTTGTTCATCTCTAAAATGAGGCAGTGATATGGTCGTAAATTCTGACCATAAATACGGAAGTGACGGAAAAAACGTTATTTTCCTGTCCGACTCACACTTAGAGTCTTTGCCTTTCTATGACAAATCCTTTATATCCCTGTCACTAAATATGGGACTAGTCCTAAGTGCGACAGGATGTCACATCCGTTCTTGCATCCAGCGATGCTTAGATGGGGGCGCAATTAGGATTAGGCAAGGGCAATGGCCCAAAAATCCTGTATCGTATCGCAACTCTTTGTTCTAGAGTTGTAAGCTTGAGAGATGAAAATAGGGATTACACAAATGGCAGACGGCGCGAATCCTGAAAGTTCCGCCCAAGGGTCCGGCGAGACCCGGCGTGAATTTCTGTACCTGACGGCCGGGGCTATGACCGTTGTCGGGGCTGCTGGTGCAATATGGCCGATGATCGATTCTATGAATCCTTCGGCTGATGTTCTGGCTCTATCTTCTACCGAGGTAGATTTGTCACCGATCGAAGAAGGTCAGTCCGTAACCATTACCTGGCGCGGTAAACCTGTGTTTATCAGACGTCGTGGGGCAGAAGAGATCGCAATTGCAGAGGAAACTCCGCTGGCTGATCTTCCAGATCCTCAAACTGACGATGATCGTGTTGAAAAACCTGAATGGCTCATTCTTGTTGGTGTTTGTACACACCTGGGATGTGTGCCACTGGGTCAGAAGACTGGTGAATCACGGGGTGATTATGGTGGATGGTTCTGTCCTTGCCATGGTTCGCACTATGATACATCCGGACGTATTCGTAAGGGACCGGCTCCGAAAAACCTGGAAGTGCCGCCTTATGTCTTCTTGACTGACAACTCTATCAAGATCGGCTAGGGGGAACAGGTCATGAGTTTTAAAACGAATAATAAAGTCGTCCAGTGGGTTGAGGATCGTCTGCCTCTAATCTCTATGGGACATCACACCCTTTACGAATACCCAATGCCAAAGAACCTGAACTATCTTTGGAATTTTGGATCGCTTGCCGGATTTGCTCTGGTGACAATGATCGTAACGGGTATCATCCTTGCGATGCAATACACACCGCATGTCGATATGGCTTTTAACTCTGTTGAGCGTATCATGCGTGATGTGAATAACGGTTGGTTGATCCGTTATATCCACATGAATATGGCATCGTTCTTCTTTATTGCCGTTTATATCCACATTATGCGTGGATTGTACTACGGATCTTATAAAGCACCGCGTGAACTTCTTTGGCAGCTTGGTGTTGTTATCTTCTTGTTGATGATGGCGACTGCGTTCATGGGATATGTTCTTCCATGGGGGCAAATGAGTTTCTGGGGTGCAACGGTTATTACGAACCTTTTCTCAGCTATTCCTGTTGTTGGTGAAAGTATCGTTACCTGGCTCTGGGGTGGTTTCTCTGTTGATAACCCGACACTGAACCGTTTCTTTGCGCTGCACTATCTGTTGCCATTCATTATCGTCGCTGTTGTTGTTCTTCACATTGTGGCTCTTCACACTGTCACATCGAACAACCCGCTTGGTATCGATATGAAAGGTCCTCAGGACAGCCTGACATTCCAGCCTTATTACACCATTAAAGATCTGTTCGGTCTTGGTGTTTTCTTGATACTGTTTGCTGGGTTCTTATTCTGGGCACCAAACTATATGGGGCACCCGGATAACTATATTCCGGCGAACCCACTATCGACACCAGCGCATATCGTTCCTGAATGGTACTTCCTGCCTTTCTATGCGATCTTGCGTGCCGTTCCTGATAAGCTTGGTGGCGTTCTTGCCATGTTCGGTGCGATTGCCGTTCTGTTTGTTCTACCGTGGTTGGATCGTTCAAAAATTCGCAGTTGTAAATTCCGTCCTGTTGCGCGTGTTTTCTTCTGGATCTTCCTTCTTAACGGCCTTTTCCTTGGGTACCTTGGCGGTAAGCCAGCCGAAGGTTGGTACGTTGTTGCAAGCCAGATTGCGACTGCATATTACTTCTTCCACTTCTTGATATTGCTTCCTGTAATTCTGCCGATGATTGAACGTCCGCGTGAATTACCAAGCTCTATTCATGAAGCTGTATTGAAATCTTGAGAGAGGAACGACTAATGAAGAAAATTCTGTCTGGCCTCTTTGCTGCGGCCTTGGGCTTTGCAACAGTTCCTGCTTATTCAGCTGGAGACGCTGTGCCATTGCCTAAATATGAATGGAGCTTTGACGGTGTTTTTGGCACCTATGACAAAGCTTCGCTGCAACGCGGGTTTCAAGTTTACAAAGAAGTTTGCTCTGCATGTCATTCACTTGACTTGATTGCATTCCGTAACTTGGCTGATCTCGGATACAATGTTGATGAAATCAAAGCTATCGCATCCGAGTATACAGTTGAAGATGGACCAAATGATGAAGGTGAAATGTTTGAGCGCAATGCTATCGCGTCCGATTATTTCCCATCACCATTCCCCAACGAAAAAGCTGCAGCAGCTTCAAACGGCGGGAAGGCACCACCTGATCTTTCTCTAATGGCGAAAGCTCGTGTTGGTGGACCAAGCTTTGTACGTGCTCTGTTGACGGGTTACGAAGATGCGCCAGAAGGTTTTGAAACTGGTGATTTGAGCTACAACAAATATTTCCCAGGACACCTGATTGCTATGGCCCCGCCACTTTCAGAAGATTCTGTTGAATATGGTGATGGTACTGCGGCAACTGTTGATCAAATGGCAGCTGATGTCAGTCATTTCATGATGTGGGCAGCTGAACCTAAGCTTGAAGCACGGAAAAATACGGGCGTGAAAGTTATGATCTTTCTGATCATCTTCACACTGGTTATGTATGCTGCAAAGCGTAAGGTATTTGCGAAAGTTCACTAAGACGTTCTCTTGGTTTACGAAAAAGGCTGCTCAATTTGAGCAGCCTTTTTTTGTGCCGTTTTCAGGGATCTTTTCTCCTGTAATATGTTTGCGAGTATTTCTGGTGAATATCGGGGATTACTATATCGTTCTGGATAGAGTAGGCTGTATTTGCCGACGATTACTAAAGGAAAAATTGAATGCTTTTTAGTTCATCTCTCAAGGGGATTGATCATCTCTTGATTGGGGTGCAGCAGTTGGAAGAAGCGCGCCATCTCTACCTGCGCCTGGGGTTTCGCCTAACGCCTAGGGGGCGTCACATCGGTTGGGGCACGGCCAATTATTGCATCATGTTTCCGAACGATTATCTGGAACTTATCGGCATCGTGGACAAAAGCCAGGACACTAACGGTTTGGATGTTTTTCTGGAAACCGGGCAGGGGGGGCTAGGGCTTGCATTCAGAAGTGAAGACATCGGTCAGACAGCAGCTTGTCTGCAAAAAATAGGTGTTCCTATTGATGGCCCCAAAGATTTGAAGCGAATCTTGGAACTCGAACATGGTGATGTTATGCCTGCCTTCGAGCTTCTGCGATACGACAGTCAGGTTAGCCCCAAGGTCTCTTCTTTTGTGTGCGACCACAAAACGCCTGATGTTGTATGGCAAAAGCAATGGCTTGAGCATGCCAATGGTGCTTGTGGGATCAGGCGGGTTGTCTATGCTACCGTAAATCCAAGTGATGTCATTACAAAGTACTCGGAATTTTTTGGTGAAGATGCTGTTATCGTCGCCGATGGGTGTATTGATGTTCTGGTGAGTGAGCGAAAACAGGTTCTACGCTTCATTGCCCCTGAAGATATCAGTCGTTTCTATCCGGGAATTGAACCAAAAGATTTGAGTCTTGATAGCTACATGATTGCTTTCCACTTGTGGGTAGAAGATTTAAACGCCACACAGGCTTATTTTGATCAGTACAGGGTTGGTTATCAAAAAGAAGGTGATTCACGCATCAGCGTACAGGGAAACGATGCTTGTGGTGTGATTGTGGCCTTTGATGTTCCGAACGAAAGTTAAAATGAAGCTTGAACAGTGTTCGAGCGGTTCAATCCATAAAGCTGATGATAAGATAATAATATAAAAATAGAACGATCAGTATGTTTAACTTATATCGTCTTATGGACGCAAACTGGGTTTATGCTTTGGGACTATAGGATGAAAAATTATCTCGTGAAATATTTGGGTAAAGGAACGGCTGTTCCTGTTGTCCCCAGCGTAAGCCATATCTGGTGGAGTTGGTTAGGTGCTCTGGTGGCGATTGGCGCTATTGCCTGGTTGTCAGATCAAGCGGGTGCGCCTTTCTTTATGGCACCTTTTGGAGCAAGCTGTGTACTGGTCTTTGGTGTTCCCAATAGTCCTTTGGCGCAACCACGCAGTCTGGTTCTTGGTCATTTGCTTGCTGCTTTGGTTGGGCTGGTTGTCCTGGAGTTATTTGGTGCCGACTGGTTTGCCATGGGGGTTGCTGTTGCAACGGCAATTGCTTTGATGCAGCTAACACGGACGCTTCATGCTCCGGCAGGTGCGACACCGCTTGTGGTAATGTTGGAAGGGGCGGATTGGACTTTTATCTTTACGCCTGTATTGAGCGGGGCGCTTGTTATTTTGTGCGTAGGACTGATAACCAATAACCTGTCCAGAAATCGCTCCTATCCAGAGTATTGGTAGATACGATAATATTTATTCTATAAGTCGGACATAAAAAAGGCAGTACTAAATACCGCCTTTTTTGAATCTACGCTCGGGGTAAGGTGACTTCTACACGTTGAAACGGAAGTGGAATATATCGCCATCTTTCGCGGTATACTCTTTTCCTTCAGCGCGCATTTTCCCGGCATCTTTAGCGCCTTGTTCACCATTGCATTCAATGTAATCGTCATAGGCGATTGTTTCCGCACGGATGAAGCCACGTTCAAAGTCCGTGTGAATAGCGCCCGCGGCATTGGGAGCTGTAGATCCTTCCACAACTGTCCATGCCCGTGCTTCTTTGGGGCCGACGGTGAAGAATGTTAGCAGGCCAAGGAGGCCGTAACCTGCCGCGATAATTCTTTTCAAGCCAGTTTCTTCCAAACCCAGATCCGCAAGAAATTCTGCTTTTTCTTCTGCATCGGAGAGAGAAGCAACTTCCGCTTCGATTGCTGCAGAAATAATGACGCTAACACCGCCAGATGCAGCGGCCATTTCATCAACCTTCTTGGAATAATCATTCCCGCCTGCAGCATTCTCTTCTTCAACGTTTGCAACATAAAGAACGGGCTTGGCAGTTAGCAGTTGAAGCTGATTGTACATGGAGAGCTGATCAGAAGAGATGTCGGCTGTTCTCGCTGGTTTGCCTTCCTGGAGGACTTCCACAACGATGTTTAGAACTTCAAGCTTGGCTTTGGCTTCTTTATCGCCGCCTTTTGCCCGTTTTGCATTCGAGGCGATCTGCTTTTCAACGGATTCAAGATCAGCAATCAGAAGTTCTGTCTCTACTGTCTCGGCGTCCCGCACAGGATCAACAGAGCCGTCAACATGTGTTACTTCGCCGTCAAAGCAACGTAGAACATGAACGATTGCATCAACAGAACGAATGTTGCCAAGAAACTCGTTTCCCATGCCTTCGCCTTTGGAGGCGCCACGAACAAGACCGGCGATATCGACGAACTCAAGCTGCGTTGGAATAATTTTTTGTGAGCTAGCAATGGCTGCAATCTTATCCAGACGTGGATCGGGCACAGAAACCCGGCCAACGTTTGGTTCGATGGTGCAGAAAGGATAGTTAGCCGCTTCTGCTGCTGCTGTTTCCGTCAGCGCATTGAAAAGCGTGGATTTGCCTACGTTCGGCAAGCCGACGATGCCGCAGTTGAAACCCATGGGTATTCCCTTTCACTATGGTTCTCGTAAAAGCGTGATGCGTAACGCCGAGAACAGTTGTTCATTTAATCAGCCTGTGGCTGGAAGTAATCACTAATCTTGGGGGGTTTTACTATTACTGAACCAGTTAGCCAAGGTCGATTGCCATCCGTCTTTGGAATTTTTGGCAGGATCTTTTGCTTTGGTTGTTTCTGGCTTTACTACTTTAGAAGTATTTTTGTCACTTTTGGACACTTCTGGGGATGCCTTTTGTGCCGGAGCTTTCTTTTGCTTCGGTGGCGCAACGTCCTGAGCAACCTTAGACATAAAGCCTGGAGTGTCATCCTTCACAAGAAGATCTATGTGCCGGGAAATAGCATCGATTTCTTTTCCGAGCCAATCATGATCAGTTTTTGAAAAATCACCAAGAACATGGCCTGTGACGCGTTCTTTGCTGCCTGGATGACCAATACCCATCCGCAAGCGCCAATATTCTTTCCCTATATGTGCATCAATTGACTTGATGCCATTGTGACCACCAGACCCACCCGATTTCTTGATACGAAGTTTACCAGGGGCAAGATCAAGTTCGTCATAGAAGACAAAAACATCTTCTGGATCAATTTTAAAAAAGCGGATTGCTTCACCAACGGCCCGGCCTGATTCGTTCATATAGGTTTCAGGTTTGAGGATCAGGATTTTCTCCGAACCGATTCTGCCTTCTGAGGTCTTTCCCTGAAAGCGGGAACGCCAAGGCGAAAAATTATGGCGGTGGACAATATCGTCCACCGCCATAAAACCGATGTTGTGTCGGTTATTCTCGTACTTCTGACCTGGATTACCGAGACCTACAAACAATAGCATGTCAGTTTAACCTCTCGGTTCAGATCAAAAGAGAGATATCTTATTCTTCAGCTGGTGCTGCTGCTTCTTCACCAGCGGCTTCTTCTGCGTCGCCTTCTTCATCAGCTTTCGCAGATTTAACAGAGCTTGGTACAGCAATTGTTGCGATTGTGAAGTCACGATCGGAAATTACTGGCTCTGTGCCGTCTGGAAGCTTAACGGAAGAAATGTGAACGCTGTCACCCAATTCAATACCAGCCATATCAACTTCGATATTTTCTGGAATATGGTCTGCGCGGCAAGAAAGTTCGATATCGTAACGTACAACGTTAAGAACACCACCCTGCTTAAGGCCTGGACAGTCGTCTTCGTTGATGAAGTTTACAGGAATCATAACGTTAACAGATGTCTTCGCAGAAACGCGAAGGAAGTCAACGTGTTCAACCATGTCTGTTACAGGGTGCAATTGAATGTCACGTGGAAGTGTACGCTCTTTTTTGCCATTAACTTCGATTTCCCAAAGACGGGTGCCAAAGTGGCCAGAGTTGTACTCTTTCGTGATTGGACGTGGGTCCAGGTTAATCATGACAGGGTCTTTTTTAGCACCGTAGATGACGGCAGGAACAAGGCCTGCACGACGAGCGGCACGAGCGGGCCCCTTGCCGGCTCTATCGCGAGCTTCAGCGCTCACTTTTGTGATATCACTCATTTTAGTCTCCAAAAGTAAAATGACAGCGGCAGAGCATTTGCTCCGCCGATGCAGTAACTGGCCAGCCTCCAGGGGTGCTGTGCCAGAGAATTCGCCCGTCTTGTATACGGGCGAGAACTATTCGTCAAATCAATCCGCAGTAATTAGCCGTAATCAGTCAAACAGACAGGATACGGATTGTTCGTCACTAATGCGGCGCATTGCTTCACCCATTAGCGGGGCGACCGAAATTTGACGCATGTTGTGTGCAACACGAACAGCTTCTGTCGCTTGGATTGAGTCTGTTGTTACAAGTTCTTCAAGCGGAGAAGCAGTAACACGTGCAACGGCGCCACCTGATAAAACTCCGTGGGAAATGTAAGCTGAAACAGCTGTTGCGCCAGCATCCTTCAAAGCACCAGCCGCATTGCAGAGCGTACCAGCCGAATCCACGATGTCATCGATAAGAATACACCGTTGACCTTTGACGTCGCCGATGATGTTCATAACTTCTGAAACACCTGCTTTTTCACGACGTTTGTCGATGATCGCAAGATCAGCGTCAAGACGCTTTGCAATAGCACGGGCACGCACAACACCACCAACATCAGGTGATACGATTGTCAGAGGTCCTTTGGACATGCGTTCCTGAATGTCTTTTATAAACACGGGTGCTGCAAAAAGATTATCTGTAGGAATGTCAAAGAAACCTTGAATCTGTCCTGCATGGAGATCCATGGTCAGAACGCGATCCGCCCCGGCAGTTTGGATTAGGTTTGCAACCAGTTTGGCCGAAATCGGTGTACGGGGGCTGGATTTACGATCCTGCCGCGCGTAGCCATAATACGGCATAACGGCTGTTATGCGGCTTGCAGAGCTGCGTTTTAGTGCATCTATCGTTACCAAAAGTTCCATAAGATTGTCATTGGTAGGATAGGATGTCGGTTGAATAATAAATACATCTTCACCGCGCACGTTTTCGTGGATTTCCACAAAAACTTCTTCATCAGAGAACCGTCGTACTGATGCTTTTGTCAGTGGAAGGTTCAAATATGCAGAAATGGCCTCGGCCAATGGTCGGTTGCTGTTACCCGTTAAGATCTTCACGCCAAAATCCCCGGCTAGGCTGGACAAGCCGTAACACACGACTTGTCGGCAGTTTTCATATTGGACGGGCGGAACTTAGCAATCTCAGTCTTTTCTGTAAACGCCCATAAAGATTCATTTCTTTGTTATTTCAGAACAGTTTGATTTTGAAGACTCTTTTGTTGCAGTAGATCCTTGATTCCCATGGCGGTTCCCTCTGCGATTGCCTCGGAGGCCGGAATCAGTATACGCGAAAGAGGAAGGTTGGGAATTGGATTTGTTTGGCTGATTTGGCCGATTTCTTCGCCGTTTGCACTATCCTCAAGACTCCAAAGCAGGGACAAAAAGCCTTGTTCGTTTTGTTTTGACAGGTCAATTTTTAGCTTGAGCTTGTAAACAAAGGCTTCCGTTGTCTGGCGGGTCAAATAAAGCTTTCTGATTTGAAATGATGCTCTTAACTCGTTTTCCAGAACTTTTTTGGTTCTTGTATCCAGATCGTCAGGCAGGGACGCGAGTTGGATAGAGACATAATCTGCTGTTTGGGGCTGTGGACCTGTTTCTTGATCCAGTTGTGCAATCTTATGGCTAACGTTCTGTGATGCTCTTTTTATTAACTCGGTCAGGACAGACTTCGGATTTTTTTTCAAGTGTATCCTGGGTATCTTTGTTTTTTCCTCTAATTCTATCAGAAAACGATCAGGCGCTGTTGTTTCCGTAATCCTGACTTTGAGGCTTAGTAAAATTTGATTACCTGCAACACGTTCTGTTTCAAAGCTGCTGTAAAGATGCAAACTATTTGAGGCAAAGGCATCGTTTGCTGCAGGTAGATCTTGATCTCTTAAAGCCTGGCTTAGGTTGTCCTGTGCCCAAAGCGTAAGATCTGTTGTTTCTAAATTTGTTTCTTTTAGCTGAAAGATCGGTGGCTCAACCGCAAGAGGACGCGTGTTCTCTAACTGAAGTAGTGGATTACTATCTGGTTCCTGTGCCATGAAAGGACGCGGCAGAGGACCACAGGCCGCTATCACCAAGATGAAGAGGAGAGGGAGAAACTTTATCATATGATTGAGCGATGAAGTGGAGGCATAGATATCTGGACCAAATCAGTAATCACATGAAACTGCAGGTCGCGAGAATTCCGAGAATACACATTAGAAAGAAGAGAATTAGGTGAGGCATTAGCTTGTTCTTTCAAGTGATATAATGGATATGCCTCTGCCGTAATCAGCTTCTTTTCTGTGGCATGAGCGGCGGTAGCTGAAAAAGTGGTTCTCTTCGGCATATGTGTCGTTTTTGGAAATGGACACCTGTTTTACACCTGATTTCTTCAATCGGTCTCCCACATACTGGCGAAGATCAAAAAGAAATTTTCCTTCTCTGGGGGAGGGGATGAAGTAAGCCATGTTATCATCAGTTTCCTCAAAGAAACGATGTGCAAATTCGGCACCTACTTCATAAGAGGCTTGCGCAATACAAGGGCCTATTGCGGTGTAGATATTTGATCTGGTTGCGCCAAGGCTTTCCATCGCGTCAATCGTGCTGTCGGTCACACCTTTGAAAGCACCTTGCCAGCCTGCGTGTGCTGCACCAATTATCCGTGCATCAGGGTCAGCAAAAAGCACAGGTGCACAATCTGCGGTCATAATGCCCAATGCGATCTCTGTTTGGTTGGTGACCAAGGCATCGACCTGGGGCGCATCCTCGGGACAATTCCAGGGCGTTTTGACAATCTCTACATTTGCGGAATGAATTTGATAGCCCGTCACAAGCTTTGCTTGTGAACACCCGATGCGCTCAAGCGCAATCGTTCTGTTTCTGGTTACGTTTTCATTTGCTTCATCTGCACCGTACCCGCAGTTGAGTGATGAATACAGGCCCTGGCTTACTCCATCTTGCCGGGTGAGAAAACCATGTTTGATGCCGTTGTGTTGGTCCAGCGCAGGGCTTTTAATCATGGTGTTTCCTTTTGTTCTGGGAATGCAGCTGGTGTTGGCTGATCTGGTCTCGTAAGCGCCATCACTTTAAAGAGATCCCCCATCTGGCTGGGATCAGTTAAACGATGTTCCGCTGCGGTGATATCAATGGCCTGCTTTTCATCTGCATTTAGACGTAACATCTCGGCGCGTTGTTCAATCCCAAGACTTCGTAAAAAATCCCCTTGGTTGAGGGGGCCATGAACAGAGACACCATTTGCTTTGGCTGATTTTTGCAGCGTGGGGAAATCAACAAAGGCGGAAAGGTCGGCTGTACCCGGTTCCAGCAAGACATTGTGCTTTTTGTGATTGCGGATAGCTTGTAAACTTGGCTTTGCCGTTGGCGTTCCCCAGCCATAATCTACGAAAAGGGCGACCCCGCCATATTGGGTAATATGGTTTGAAATCTGGGCTGAAACATTGGCGGCTATGGATGAAAGCTCGACGACCGCTCCCTCATGACTATCAACTAACTCTTTGGGGATAATCGTTTCAATTGCTTTTGCGGGGGGCGAAAGCGTAAAGACGAGACCTGTTTCACCTTCGTTCAAAGTAATTAACCGCTCGCACCAACCTTTGGGAGAACGTTCAAATTGCCGAATGGGCAAGGCATCAAAGAATTCATTGGCAATAAAGATGCAGGGTCCAGTAGGGAGGTCTGTTAAATCATCATACCAACTGACGTTGTATCCGTTTAGGGCTTCTTTTTGTTTTTTTCTCAGCTTTGGGCTTACTTCTATCAGGTGTATTTTCACAGCCTGGTGAAAACCGGGGACCATCGCAGCGGCCCGCATGAGGTCGCTCATGAGTGTGCCGCGGCCCGGACCCATCTCAATCAAATGGATTTCAGTCGGGCCACCCATGTTGTACCATGTATCTGCGCACCAAAAGCCAATCAGTTCGCCGAACATCTGGCTTATTTCCGGGGAGGTAATGAAATCTCCGGATACACCAAAAGGCTCATTCGACATATAATAACCATGCGTGGGGGCGATCAGAACATCAGCCATATAGTCGGCGACAGATATTGCACCTTCGAGCTTTATGCGTCGACGAAAGCTTTCAAAAAGTGATCTCTTTTTTGGCGTTGTATTCATTTCTTATTCGATGAAGCTTTCTTTTTTGCCGCTTTATCCGCTTCTTTGGGTGATATGTCTTCCGGCTTGAATTCAGGTCCGGTTGTTTGGAGTGGTTGCCGGAAAGCCAGCACAATAAGACCTATACCAACCAGTATCATGGGTGATGACAAAAGCTGCCCAATTGTTATTTCAGCAAAGAGGAAGCCGATGTGGGCGTCTGGTTCTCTGAAAAATTCAACAATTGTTCTGGACAGGCCGTACCCAACAAGAAACAAGCCAGCTGTTAGACCTCTGCGACGAAGACCCCCTGTGCGAGCAACGAGATAGAGGATTAGAAGCAAGGTCAGTCCTTCGAGACCTGCTTCGTAGAGTTGACTTGGATGGCGAGGCAGAGGTCCCCCATTCGGAAAGACCATACCAATTTCAGCTGTTGTTACGCGTCCAAATAACTCGCCGTTGATAAAGTTTGCGAGACGACCAAAGAACAGACCAATTGGTGTTGCACAGGCGATGATGTCGGCCAGGGCAAGAAAGTGTACTTTCTCTTTGCGGGCAAAGAGTACCATGGCTGTGATAACGCCCAGTAACCCTCCATGGAAGCTCATCCCACCTTGCCAGACGGCAAAAATTTCCAATGGATTATAAAGGAAATAGGTGAAGTTATAAAACAGTACGTAGCCCAGTCTGCCCCCGAGAATAATTCCGAGTGTTGCCCAGACGATAAAATCATCCATCGCTATCGGACGCAACTGCCTCGGGGCCTGAAAGCAAAGCCAGCGGCAATAGCGCCAACCCAGCATAATTCCGAAGATATAGGCTAGGGAATACCAGCGTATTGCCAAGGGGCCCAAGCTAATCGCTATGGGGTCAATTTCCGGATAGGTGAGTGCCGCGAAGACCAGTTCCTGTGTCATTTGTATGAGTCTTCCTGTGCAAGAAATTCTGTCACGTAACGCTGAACACCTTCTTCCAAAGATGTGAAGGAATGATCGTACCCAGCCTCTTTGAGCTTAGTCATACGGGCTTCGGTAAAATATTGGTATTTATCACGGATATTCTCTGGCGTTGGGACGTATTTGATATTCTCATTACGATTTATTGCCGAGAATACAGCCCGAGCCAAATCGACGAAAGATCTTGCCTGACCTGTTCCGACGTTAAACAGGCCACTAACGGTTGGATTGTCCTTTAGCCACATCATAACGCGCACGCAATCTTCAACTGCGATAAAGTCACGCAACTGTCCGCCATCAGAATAATCAGGATGGTGGGACTGAAATAATTTTGCAGCGTCACCCGACATAACCTGGTTGAAAAGGTGAAAAGCAACACTTGCCTGGCCACCTTTATGATACTCATTTGGGCCATAGACATTAAAAAATTTGAGGCCGGCCCACTGTGGCGGTTGAGGGGCGTTGTTTTCTATTCGGCGTGCTATCCAGCGATCAAAGAGTTGCTTGCTCCAGCCATAGCCATTTAGAGGCTGGAGTCTGGCGAGATGAGCAATATCTTCTTCGTCATCAAAGCCGTGCTCTCCATCACCATAGGTCGCTGCGGATGACGCATAGATATAAGGCACTTTGTGTTTGGCACAGGTATGCCAAAGGTCTTTGCTGAGTTTAAAATTGTTTTCCATAAGAGCGTCACCGTCGGTTTCGGTCGTCGACGAAATGGCCCCCATGTGGAAAACACCTTCAAGTTTATCAGCATTTTCAGCCAAAAACTCGGGAAGTGTTTCGGGCTTTATAATGTCTTCAAGTTCATGTTTTGCCAGATTACGCCATTTGTCACCATGGCCAAGCCAATCGCTGACGACAACGGATTTACCCTGTTCAACAAGGGATGCAACGAGGTTTGACCCAATAAAACCAGCGCCGCCAGTAACGAGAAACATGCTTGAAGCCTTTCGTGATATATCTTCTGATTCCCTATATATGCTTTTGAGAAGCTATAGAGAAGCTTTTGCATCGATATTTTAAGGATATTTTTTGAGAACTTTGCTTAAACGATAAGGAACAAGGTTGAAGCCGAGTGATCAAAGCGCCATATTAGGCTCAAATAAAGTCAAAAATGTGAGTCGAAATCGGATGACCCTGCGAAGACTTACAATGTGAAAGGCAAAGACATGCAAACTCAAAATCGTATCCTCGATGATCTGGCTAAAGTTGCCAGCAGTGCCATGGGTGCTGCCGCAGGCATGAGAGGAGAGGTCGAAGCTCGGATTCGTGAGCAGTTTGAACGCATTATCACACAGATGGATGTTGTTCCTCGAGAAGAGTTCGATGTTATGAAAGCAGTTGCCGTCAAAGCCCGTGAAGAAAGCGAAGACCTTGCCGAAAAAGTCACTGCGCTTGAAGCAAGACTGGCTAAGCTGGAAGGAGCAACAAAATCGCCACCTCGGGCTGCTTCAACTAAAAAAACAGGGCCCAAGAAAGCTGACTAGATTATCGTAAATATGACGCTGACAGGCTTGGCTTGAATTCTATTTCTGAGTAGATGACAGCTTTATGTATTAAGTAAAAGCCCGGGCAGTGTTCGGGCTTTTATTTTACGTTTTTTCTTGATCCCAAGATTCGTTCTGTGTCACACTACATTTGGTAGTATTCTGTCACATTGATTCAATATATGGATTGTGGCGGTAACTATTGTATCTTGCTCAACTATATTTAGTGAGGGGTTAGTGCAATGAACTCAGAAACTACGAATGAGCGACTACCTTTCAATCCTATTGATGCTATCGAAGAATGGATCCTGGACTATAACTGGGATTTCGAGCGCGAAAGTGATTTCGAGCTTCTGGCAGTGATTGAAGGACATTGGGGACCACTTCATCTTCATTTTCAATGGCAAAGCGAATTACAGGCGATGTTTTTTGCCTGCCATGGTGAGGTTGTTATTCCTCAGTTGGCCAAAAGCCGTATTTGCGAACTGTTGATTTCTGTCAACAACCAGCTCTGGCTTGGGCATTTTGATTTGGTTCCCGAAACCGGGGGGCCTGCTTATCGGCATACTGTGCCATTAAGAGGGCAAGATGGTTTCTCTCAAGATCAAACCGAAGATCTGGTCGCAACCGCAGTTGCAGAGTGGGATCGTCTTATCCCTGCGATCCAATTGGTATCCTCTGGGGGGGATTCCGAATTAAATGCTGTTGATCTTGCCTTGATGGATACGGCAGGAGAAGCGTAGAGTTCTGTTTCTTAAGGCTTAGAACAGGACGCTGAATATGCTTAACAATGGTACCTTGCTGCTTGTTGGTTGTGGCAAGATGGGCGGCGCAATGCTACAAGGATGGCTGGATCGTGGTTTGAAGGGATCACAGGTTTCTATTATTGATCCCTCTGCTCAAGCTGATTACATGCGGCCCTTTGCCGAACAGGGTGTTCGCGCAGTAGAGACCCTGACTGACCTGGGAAACTCATTTCATCCTGATTATGTTCTTTTTGCTGTTAAGCCACAGATGATTGAGGGAGCTATTGCCGATTATCAAAGCTATGCAAAACACGGGGCCGTGTTTCTTTCTGTTATTGCGGGGAAAACAATTTCATTTTTTGAAGAACATCTAGGGGCAGAGACTGCAATTGTGCGGACGATGCCAAATACTCCTGCTGCAGTGTCTCGTGGTATGACTGTTCTTTATGGAAATCAAAATGTCAGTAAAGAACAGGCTAGCGTGTGCGAGGAACTCATGGCAGCTGTTGGTGAAATTGCCTGGCTTGACAGCGAAGATCAGATTGATGCGGTTACGGGTGTTTCAGGCAGTGGACCGGCCTATATTTTTTATCTGTCCGAATGCTTGGCTCAAGCTGGCGTTGATGCGGGGTTATCGAAAGAGTTGGCTCGTAAATTGGCCGATACAACGGTATCTGGTGCTGGTGAGCTTCTCAGGCTTTCTGATGACAGCCCCAGTCAACTGCGTATAAACGTCACGAGTCCCAATGGAACGACACAAGCTGCACTGGAGGTTCTTATGGCCGATGATGGTTTACAGCCTGTTATGAGCAAGGCTGTGGCTGCTGCGGCAAGACGTAGTGAAGAGTTGTCTTAGGCTGGAAATATTTCTTTTGAGTTGGAACTCAATGAGTAAGTAAGCTGCCTTTTAATCTCTGCGTTTCACCCTATATAATAAAGATATCTTCATTGTGGGGAGAGTAGTGATGAAAAAATCAGAAATACCCCAACATATTGTTTCAACAGCCATGTCTTTGGCTGTTGAAAGGGGGTGGACAAGTTTGTCTCTTGCCGAAATTTCTGTTGCATCAAAAGTATCTTTGTCTGATTTGCATCAGATTTTTCCTTCCAAAAACTCTATTTTGTGCTTTGTATCTGGGCAAGCGGACCAAGGTGTTCTCGAAGAACATGATAATGATTACCTTGAACAGCCAGCGAAAGACAGGCTGTTTGAGCTTTGTATGAACAGGTTTGATGCACTTGCACCATATAAAGAAGGTTTGAAAGCAATCGCCAAAGATGGTCGCCGAGACCCTGTTTCGGCATTGCTGTTTCTTTGTAATTTGAAGCGATCAATGCCTTTAATGCTGGAAGCTGCAGGTCTCTCGACATCGGGACTTCGGGGTGTTTTGAGAGTAAAAGCTTTTTCATTTGCTTACCTCTCTGTACTCTATATCTGGTTGAATGATGACAGCGATGATTTGGGTAAGACCATGGCTAAGCTTGATAAGGTTTTAGGACGACTAGACACAATAGCAAGGCGTTGCTCGGGGAGTGCTAGGACACCCTGTAAATCAAAAGCAGCTTAGCTATTCTTGCCTTTTAATGTGTTACGTATAATTATTTCGCTCTGTCTATAGAGGGATAAATTTTATGAGTAACGAATTGACGTTTGATGATTTTCTTAAAGTTGATATCAGAGCTGGAACTGTTGTTGATGCGCAACCCTATCCCGAAGCTCGCCGCCCCGCGATTAAATTGTGGGTGGATTTTGGCGACGAAATAGGTGTTCGTAAATCATCTGCTCAAATTACAGAGCATTATACGCCTGAAACTCTTGTCGGAAGACAAGTCATGGCCGTTGTGAACTTTCCGCCACGCCAGATTGGTAAGTTTATGTCGGAAATTCTGATTCTTGGTGCTTCAGATGAAGAAGAGGCAATTGTTTTGTTATCCCCTGATCATAAAGTGCCAAATGGAAGTCGGATGCATTAGGCTCTGATATATACTGAGATCTAAAACGGAAGAGTAATTCTTGCGCGTAATCCACCACCAGGAGCATCTTCCAATGAGAGATCGCCGCCATGGTTACTGATAATGTCGTTGGCGATTGAAAGCCCTAATCCGACACCGCCAGTTGCTTGATTACGGGACTGCTCTAATCGAAAGAATGGCTTGAGGACATCTCTTCTGTGTTCTTCGGGGATACCTGGACCATCGTCATCGATGGTTATTTCAAGAAATTCGTCATTATCGTTTGATTTTTTTCTGACGCACATCATCACATGGCTGCCATAGCGTTGTGCGTTTGTGACCAGATTACTAATTGCGCGCTTGAAGTTTTCTTGCCGAAGCTGAATGTTAATTTCCTGCTCAATATGTAAATCAATCGGATTGTTGTTGAAGCTTAGTTGCTGCATCAATCCTTTTAACAATGTGGAAACGTTGCAAGACGCGGTTTGTTCCCGACCTTCTCCGCGGGCAAAGGCGAGATAGCCATCGATCATCTTCTCCATCTCAGAAACGTCAGTTTGCAGATTTTTAGTATCTTCTGACTGTCCTGACATGGCCAACTGAAGTTTCATCCTGGTGAGCGGTGTTCTTAGGTCGTGGCTTACACCAGCCAGCATTGCCATGCGGTGCTCCACCTGTCGTTTTATCCGTGATCTCATGCGGATAAATGCGCCGGACGCCTGCCTGACTTCTGTTGCGCCTTCGGGTTTGAACCCCTTCACATCACGGCCTTTACCAAAACTTTCTGCTGCCCGGGCAAGACGCTGGATAGGACGGACCTGATTGCGCATGAAAATAACGGCAACACCAAAGGTGATAACAGATGACCCAACCATCCAGAGAATAACGAGATAAGTTGTTGAGGTGAAAAGTCGTTTGCTGGGAACCAGGACCAGTAATACGGCATTGTCCAATTCAATTTGTATCTTTACCTGATCGGCCAAACTGGTGGTATCAATTTCGTATTGATAGTCTGCGTTAAGATTTTTGATAAGTTGATCGTTAATGGCCTGATCAAGTCGACGCTCCAGAACGGACCATCCCGGTTGCCAGTGAACGGGTGGCAACTCAATTCCGTGATGGAGTGTCAGGGACAGGTCAGCCGTTTTTTGCATGAGTTGGAAAACATTGGCTTTTTCATAAGGCGTTTGCGCATCTTCAAGAAGTAAAATTGCTGTTGCAATGTCACCAGCTATACCCTGAGCCAAACGTTTGGTGACCGTTTCATAATGTCGATCATAAAACACCCATACTGAAATAGCCTGTACCAGTAACAGAGGGGTGATAATAATAATAAGGGAACGCCCAAGAAGGGACTTGGGAAGAAATCGTTTTAGAAAGAAAGGGCGTTTTCTTTTTTGAGGAACTGCCTCTTCTTCATCAAGAAAGGTTTCTTCTGTGGGGGTGCTGTTCATTAATCAGTTTTCAGAATGTATCCGACGCCGCGGATTGTTTGAAGAAACCGTGGATATTTCGGGTCCTGTTCAATCTTACGGCGAAGACGAGTTACCTGTACATCGACACTTCGTGTATTGGAAAGTTCTGATCCATCCTCAATCAAGTCATCGCGTCCGACTGCTGTACCTGCCTGCTGAGCCAGAGTTTTCAGAAGAGCGGCCTCTACATCGGTCAGATGAATGAACTCATCATTGTTCCAGAGTTGGGATTTGCGAACGTCAAACCTGAAAGACCCAAAAACAACATTTTCTGTTGAAAATTCAGTGATGGGGGCAGTCGTTTGCATGCGTTTTAAAATAGCATTTATACGCAAGACAAGCTCTCTTGGTTCAAAGGGTTTTGATAGATAATCATCAGCCCCGACTTCCAATCCACTAATACGATCACTTGTTTCGCCCATAGCCGTTAGAAGTAGTATGGGGACATCATCCTTTTCCCGTAGAGATTTGGTGAGATCTAGTCCACTTTCTCCGGGCATCATTATGTCGAGAATCAAAAGATCGAACGATAAAGATGCCAATTTGGATCTTGCTTCTTCTGCGCTGGAAGCGGCAGTGACCATAAAGCCCTGATCAGTCAGAAATTTCTGAAGAAGCTCTCGAAGCCGGGTGTCATCATCGACGACCAGTAAGTGGGTGCAAATGTCATTCATGCTTTATAGTATAACGCGACGCTTTCGTATTCACAGATCTTAATTCTGTAACCTAACATATTGGAATTCAAGTTTTAACGATCTCTAGCGCCGGCTAGATGGGGAATGTAGCTTTTTCGTAAAGCGCGGGCGATCACTTTCTTCCATCATATTCATTAATACGGATCTAAAGCCCGCAACGGCTTCTGCACCAGACTCTTTGTAAGCCTTCACGATTCTTTGGCGCTGGACATTAAATAGCTTTTCATCCAACTCTAACCCTTTTTCTGTTAATTCCAGCAGCCGTTGGCGACGATCAATTTCGCCGGGTGTTTGCTTGATAAAGCCCTCTGTGACGAGCTGCGAAAGAACTCGGGATAATGATTGCTTTGTTATCTGCAGAATCGACAATAACTCGCTAACTGTTATGCCGGGATGACGGCCCACAAAGTGTATAACTCTGTGGTGAGCACGTCCAAAGCCGTATTCTGCCAATAACTCATCGGGTTCTCCTGTGAAATCTCTGTATGCAAAAAACAACAATTCAATTGCCTGCATGATTTCATCTGTGCGGAGGAAAAGAGGGTTCGGGCCGGATTTTATGTCAGTCATGTTGACTTATCTATCGAATTAGTATTATCTGATTTTAAATATAGTTAACTTTAAATTTTGTTTATCTATATTTATTTGCAATAAAATTGCGATGAGCCCGTTTTTTTACACAAAAGAGTTTTGAGTGAAAAAATAGAAACAACGCAAAAACGAACTTTATACCACCTTTAACACGAAAGCTATGGCTATGCTTCCATTTGATGATCGCGACGGTTTTATTTGGTACAACGGTGAAATTATCCCATGGAGAGATGCCAAGGTTCATATTCTTAGTCATGGTCTTCACTATGGAAGTAGTGTCTTTGAAGGAGAGCGTTCCTATAATGGTCGTATTTTCAAAAGACAGGAGCATCATGAACGTCTGATTAGTTCTGGAAAAATTCTAGGATTTGATGTTCCCTATTCTGTAGAGGAGTTACATCAGGCTTCACAAAAAGTCATGGATGCCAATAACATAGTTGATGGATACTTTCGACCTGTTGCATGGCGGGGGAGTGAGATGATGGCTGTGTCGGCGCAAAAATCCCGAATTCATGTCGCTATTGCCGCTTGGGACTGGCCGTCGTACTTTTCTCCTGAAGATCGCTTGAAAGGGATAAGGTTGGATTTTGCTGAATGGCGTCGTCCTGATCCGGCCACAGCACCTGTTCATTCCAAAGCTGCGGGATTGTATATGATTGCGACACTGTCCAAGCATGCTGCGGAAGCCAAAGGCTATAATGATGCTTTGATGCTCGATTATCGTGGGCAGATCGCTGAAGCGACAGGGGCGAATGTTTTCCTGGTACAAGACGGAAAAATTCATACACCAATTGCAGATTGTTTTCTCGATGGTATTACGCGACGTACAGTGATCGAGCTGGCAAAGCAAAAAGGCTATGATGTTGTTGAGCGGGCTATTATGCCAGAAGAGTTCGCAAAAACGCAGGAAGTCTTTTTGACGGGTACAGCGGTTGAAGTGACCCCTGTTTCTGAAATTGGTGAGTATAAATTTACCCCGGGAGACATTACAAAGGATCTCTTGCTTGCCTATGACCAATTGGTTCGTGAACCAGTACTATAAGGCGTCCGATGAGTAGGTCCCGTAAAATAGTTATAGCTATGTAAATCTAAGAATAGCACCGTGCTCTATGCAGACACTGTGCTATTCTTATGGATGAGGAAACAAGGCTACTTTTCTATCCAGCGAGAAGCGGCTGTGTCATCACTATCGCGAGCATCAACCCATTTGCCTCCTTCAGGTGTTTCTTCCAGCTTCCAAAAGGGGGCTTTTGTCTTTAGAAAATCCATCAGGAACTCGCAACTTTCAAAAGCTGACTTGCGGTGCTTGCTACAGGTGATGACCAACACAATTTGTTCGCCAGGCTCCATGCGTCCATAGCGATGAATAATAAGGCTGGCATCCAGTTCCCAGCGACGATTTGCTTCTGCCTCTATCTCCGTGAGCATCTTCTCAGTCATGCCAGGATAGTGCTCAAGGGTCATGGCTGATATTTCTGCGTCGCTGGCGATATCTCTGACAAGTCCTAGAAAAGAAGCAACGCCACCGATGGCGTGATTTCCATTGGTGAGATTTTTGATTTCTTGCCCGACATCAAAATCGTGTTCTTGCACCCTGATCATTTTTATCCCCCCGTTACCGGCGGGAAGAGAGCAATTTCGTCACCTTGCTTAATTTCCTGATCAAGATTGGCATATTCTTGATTAATGGCAATACGTAGCAGGTCGCTTTTTTCCTGAACTATAGAATAGTTCTCGCCAAGAGAAGGTAGCCAATCCAGAAGGTCTTTTACTGTTTTTACTGTCTCAGGAGGTGTGATTTCTTCGAGAGGTTTACCAATTGTTGTTCTTAACCAGGCAAAATAGAGAATTTTCATAGAGCAACCTCGTTAAACGGCAAATAGGAAATCATCTCTCCCGGCTTGATGGATAGTATATCTTCACTGAGGACAGCAAAGCCATCGGAATGGCAAACTGATGAGAGAATGCCCGCACCTTCTTTGGGATATTTATGTGCTTCCAAATGTCCTGCAAGGTTTTCTTTCAGGTGGACACGTACCCATTCCCGACGGTCCTTCTTTTTCTTATGAGAAAAGGCGGCAACAACAGGAAAGGTCTTGGGGGGCGTATTATCTGCACCAGAAAGCAAATTTATCAGGGGTCGGACAAAGTTCGAGAAGGTGACAATGACAGCCACCGGATTACCGGGGAGACCTACAAACGCTGTTGAACCTATTTGTCCCAGAGCAATTGGCCTACCGGGTTTGATTGCCAATCGCCAGGCATGAAGCGAGCCTAAAGATTCGACAACTTGCTTCACGTGATCTTCTTCGCCGACGGACACGCCGCCTGATGTCAATACAAGGTCGTACTGGTTGATCGTACCTTCCAGAGCTTTGTGGATCAGGTCTGGGTTGTCAGGAAGAATACCGAGATCTGTTACATTGCATCCTGAATTTTTTAATAGGCCATTAATTGTATAGCGATTTGAATCGTAAACTTGACCACTTTCAAGCTGACGGCCTGGGTTTTGGAGTTCATCGCCAGTCGAGAAAAAAGCAACGCGCAGAGATTTGCGTACCTTTATGGTTGCTATGCCGACTGCGGAAATCAGGCCCATGTCTTGTGGTCGTATTGTGCGCCCTGCTTCGAGAATGATAGAGTCTTTTTCTACATCTTCACCAGCAAACCGTCTGTTTGATCCTGATTTGATACCGACGGGGATAGAGACTTTGTCGATTTCTTCAAGCGCACAGTCTTCCTGCATTAATACGGTATCTGCACCGAGTGGCATGGGGGCGCCTGTAAAGATTCGTGCTGCGGTACCCTTGCGAAGTGTTTCCCTGACATGGCTTCCGGCGGTTATACGGTCGCTAATTGGCAGAGTGGTTGCAGATGCATCATTTAAATCTTCAAAATATACCGCATAGCCATCAACGGCGGAGTTATCATGCGGCGGTACGTTGCAAGGAGAGATAATATCGTCAGCTAATACTCTACCCAAAGCCTCAACAATGGATACCGTTTCTGTTGCCGTTATGCATTGAAGCTTTTCTTCCAACAGGGAAAGAGCTTCGGCTGTTGTCATTAACTTGCCGCCATGAGCAAAACAATCATCCGAAAGTTGAGCCATTAGTTCGCAGCCTTTCTGATTTTGTCATGAAGGTCACAAGACAGACAGATAAAATCAGCAATCGCTTCAATATCATTGAGATTAATGACAGGCAGTGAAGTATCTATTTCTTCGTCATCTGTAGCTACACCTATAACGTTAGGGTCATCTTTGTGAAGCATTCGCTTGCCAAGGGCAGGGCGAAAAACTTCCAGCTTTTTATGGCTTTCGCGTTTGAAGCCTTCGATTAAAAGAATGTCCACGGGCGTCATATGGGGAATTAACTCTTCCAGTGTGGGGTCTTTTTCATCTCGTAGTTCATGCATCAGAGCCCAGCGATTTCCCGATGAAATCATCACTTCACTGGCCCCGGCCTCGCGATGTTCGTAAGAATCTTTACCTGGCTTGTCGACGTCAAACTTGTGATGCGCATGTTTTAATGTTGAGACTTTCAAACCACGCTTGACCAAAGCCGGGATCAACTGTTTGAGAAGAGTTGTCTTGCCGCTACCACTCCAACCTGCAAGGCCAAAAACCTTCATAATAAATCCTCTGACGTATTGGTAAGTTATTACAAGCTATATAACGCCCAGATAAGGCTGTTGCTATGTTATAGATCAAATAAGGTGATGGCGACTATGGAATAGAAAGTTACGGAATAAAAAGTAGCGGAATAGGGAATTTATTCGGTGTTGAAGTGATCATAAATTGATTGTGCAACCACACGACTGATCCCCTCGACCGTTGCCAAGTCTTCCACACCTGCCCGGGCAACTGCGTCTGCTGAACCAAAGCGAAACAATAGTGCTTTTTTGCGTTTGGCCCCAATGCCGGGAATACCATCAAGAACAGACTTTAAACGCGCATTGGTTCGTCCCTTACGGTGGGTTTCAATAGCATATCGATGGGCTTCATCACGCAACCGCTGGATAAAATAGAGAACGGGATCTTTGGGATCGACAAGAAAGGAAGGGCGGTCAGGAAGGAAAATTCTTTCGCGGCCAGCGTTTCTGTCTTGTCCTTTTGCAATGGCAACGATTGGAATGTCGGTCAATCCCAACTCTTCCAGAACTTCTATGCCAACGGTTAACTGCCCTTGCCCTCCGTCGAGTATCAAGAGATCCGGCCATTGATCAGTTTGTCTGTCTGGGTCTTCCTTCAAACTTCTTGATAGTCTGCGAGTCAAAACCTCTCGCATCATTGCGTAGTCATCACCCGCTTGATAAGCCGCGGGTGCCTTGTCACCTTGATCGTCCTGTGGTTTGTCACCGCGAATTTTAAACTTCCGATAGGCTTTTTTCATAAAGCCTTCAGGGCCAGCAACGATCATACCACCATAAGCTTCGGATCCTTGTGTATGTGAGTTATCATAAACTTCAATCCGTTCTGGTGTTGCCTCTAGAGACAACATGTCCGATAAGCCTTCTAGTAGTCGGCGTTGGCTAGCACTTTCTGCCATGCGACGAGCAAGAGCTTCGCGGGCGTTGACGGTTGCATTTTCAACTAGTTTTCTTTTCGGCCCCCGGGATGGTTGTGTAACTTCCACGCGGCGTCCGGCTTTTGTGCCCAACGCTTCGGCAAGGACAGGTGCTTCGGGGAGCTTGTGGCTAACCATCACCAGCTTAGGAACAGGCTTGTTGGCATAGAACTGGGCAATAAATGATGTGAGAACCGTTTCTGCCTCAATGGTTTTATCGTGTTTGGGGAAATAGGAACGGTTTCCGTAGTTTCGGCCCGCGCGAAAGAAAAACACCTGAATACAAGATTGTCCGGCCTTCTCGAAAAGCGCGAAAACATCAGCATCATCTAGATCGGTTATATTTATTTCCTGCTTGGATTGAATAGCTGTAAGGGCGCGAATGCGATCACGATATACCGCTGCTTGTTCATAATCCTGCTCTTCAGCTGCGGTTTGCATCTTCATAGCCATCTTCTTTTGAAATTCGGATGATGAACCGCTCAGATAACTCTCGGCTTCACGCACATGGGATGCGTAATTGGATAAGGAAACACGGCCAACACAAGGAGCGGAACAACGTTTGATTTGATACATCAGACAAGGTCGTGTGCGGTTGGTGTAAACACCGTCACTGCATGAGCGAAGTAAAAATGCTTTTTCCAAAGCTGTTATGGTCTGGTTTACGGACCTTGCATCAGCAAAGGGGCCATAATATTGACCGTCTCTTTTCTGAGCACCACGGTGTTTGGTGATTTGTGGTGCCTCATGATCCCCGGTAATCAGGATATAGGGAAATGATTTATCATCCCTGAGTAGGACGTTGTAGCGCGGGGCAAGCCGTTTGATCAGGTTGCTTTCCAGCAGGAGGGCTTCGGCTTCGGTGTTGGTCTGTACGATTTCCATCGATCGGGTTTCAGAAACCATACGCTTTATTCGGTAAGGAAGTTGATCAACCCGAGTATAGGAAACAACACGTTTCTTGAGATTCTTTGCTTTGCCGACATAGAGAGGATTTCCCTCGCTATCCATCATTCTGTAAACACCGGGTGATCCGGGCAGGGTTTTAACAACATCAGCAATAATGCTGATTCCGGTTTCGATATTTTTGGTACCAGAAGGTTGTTCAGATTCTGACTGTGTGCCTGCTTCCCAACTAATGGTGTCTTCAGACAAACCTGGCATTGTATCAAGCGGGGTGCTGGAGGATGTCAGCTCCTGATCTTCACGCGCGGCCATTGCGGATCGTTTTCCGCCTTGTGAAGGGTCTTTTTTTCTTGCTTTGCGTGAAGGTATTTTTGTCATGGCCGATTTAATTGATGAACTGATCTGACTCTCTCAGGCTTAATGTAACAGTTTACCGATAACCTAAGAAGAGAATGAGTAAGAAACGATACTTTAGATGACCTTTAAAGCGGAACAGGTCAAGAACACTTTATTAACACTTGAGAGGGACTCTTTAGAACCTATAGGATTCGTATCACATACTGTTTTTTCGTAGTGAATCCGCGATAAATTATATCCACGGATCCTGTGGATAACTTTGTGGCTATCTTGTGGGCCTAAGCGTATACCCCTTGAAAACACTAGCATTGCAATAAGCTGCTTAAAAAATAGGCATATTTTGTAACTATTTGATTTTGTTGTTGAATTTAAAGTCAACGCTTCAAAGTATAAAAAAAATTCTTTTTTATGGCTTGACGGTTACAGAAAGATTTCTCCTGTGCACAAGTCAGGGATTCTCAGAATTAAATCTCTTTGATTCCTATAGGTTTTATTCAAAGTGGAAATAAATAAGAGCTGAATCAGAGGAGAAAACTATCGCATCGCGAGTCGTTGCCAAAGATTAAAGTTTCGAACAATTTCAGATATGAAAAAGGCCAGAATTTCTTCTGGCCTTGCGTGTTTTAAAGTATTTATGATCAGGATCGGCGCCGTGTAATTTCAATACCTACACCAGCGACATCAGGATAGCGATCAAGCTTTTCGATGCGCATATGAACTGCTTTAATACGGTCATCAAAGAAGCAGGTTTCAGAGATGTCGTTGGCAAGAGTTTCCAAGAGTTTCACTTTGGTTTGCAGGCATACATTTCTAACCTTCTTCACCAGAGTGCCATAGTTGATGGTCTCATCAATCTCGTCGTTCAGGACTGGCAAAGGATTTAATGTTAGCTCAAGATTAACTTTCAGCCTCTGAGGGCGAAGCCTCTCTTCTTCTGTTAGTCCAATGTTGCAGCTGAGAGTAAGGTCTCGCACAGCTAGTTTCTGCTCTGTTAACTGGCTTCCGGAAATCGCTGATTTTTCGGATGTCATCCCGACATTCCTTTTCGTTTAAAATGTCTTATTCAAGCCCGTATCAAGGGGCAATTTCTCGGACGCAATCTACGCTTTGTGCTTCTATTGGTCAAAAGCAATTCTTGCACAGATAGATAGAGTATTCATCGTTAAGTCAGAAAGACGTTAAGCAAAGAAGAGCTTGTCTTTGAATTGATAGAGAATGTAAGCCGCATAAAGGGCGATAAAGAAGATGCCTTTTGAGCGGCAGATCTTACCAGCATGGAACATGGTAGGAATAATCAACAGGCTAACACCGGCCATAACCCACATATCAAACTCTATAACCGCCTGGGATACCGTAAAAGGGGATACAATTGACAGAACACCCAGAATCAGTAGCAGGTTAAATATATTTGAACCTAGCGCATTACCCAAGGCAACATCGGTATGTCCGCGTAGGCCAGCAACAATGGCGGTTGCTAGTTCAGGAAGTGATGTTCCCAAGGCAACAAGGGTCACACCAATTACTGTTTCAGAGATACCAGCCGCCCGTGCGATGGTTTCAGCACCATCAACAAGTAAATCAGAGCCAATGATAAGGCCTGCTACACCCACGAGAAGAAGCAGGATTGAAACGGGCACTGAACCAGGGGCAGATTCCAGCTCCTCGGCAAGTTCGGGATCAGCTTCTTCCTTTGGGTTACATTTTTTTTCGCGATAGTAGCTTCGCCAGATGTAAAATGTAAGAGCGGCGAGCATAAAGACACCATGCCAAAGGGTGAAAGTGCCAAGAAAAGCAAACCCCATAAAAATCGCAGTCGCAATCAACATTGCGATTGTATCGCGCATGACATCACAGGGTTTTGTCGCCAGTGGTGATATCAGTGCACCAACCCCGAGGATCAAAAGGATATTTGCGATGTTTGATCCGATAACATTACCAACCCCGATATCGGTCGCACCATCAAGCCCAGCAACTAGCGTAACCATAAGCTCTGGCATTGAAGTTGCGCAGGCCACAATGGTCAAGCCAATAAGCATAGGTGAAATGCCAAGCTTCCGAGCAATTCCCAGAGCGCCACGGAGGAGGACTTCACCGCCTACTGCTAATAGGACGAGGCCACCGCCTGCTGCCAGAAATGCTGTTGCTGTCATATGTATTTCACTCTTTAATGTACGCGCCGGATCTCTCTCGGCCTATACAGCGAGAGAATACAGGCCATTAAATGCCCCTCATTGAGGTGTATTTCAATAGCCTATCTAAAGGATTGTCAAATTTCGGCCTTATTTATCGGGTTTTGGTTCAGCTTTCAGGTTTAGAGAGGCTGAATTGACACAGTACCTCAACCCGGTGGGTTCTGGTCCGTCAGGGAAAACGTGACCAAGGTGAGCATCGCACTTGGCACACAAAATTTCTACTCGGTGCATTCCATGCGAATGGTCTTCTTTGGCACTGACATAGCCGTCACCAATGGGCGTATAAAATGAGGGCCAGCCACTTCCAGAATCATATTTTGAACTTGAATGAAAAAGAGGTTCTGAACAGCAGATGCAGTGATAGGTTCCTGGTGTTTTGCAATCATGATATTTGTTGGCAAAAGCCTGTTCCGTTCCGCCTTGACGTGCAATCCGGTACGTTTCTTCGTCCAGTTTGCTTGCCCAAGCGTTATCTCCGTCTGATTTTGTTGTTCCACTCAAAATACGATCCTCCTTAGCTTCTCTTCTATGTGAGGTGGGCAAGGGAAAAATCAATTGCTTGTTTATTCACGAGGAAAAAAATTACTTTGTATTCGATGATCATGAATAAAGATAAAATTCTTGTGGCGACTAGGATGAGAACGCCAATTAAGTTTCTTTCAGGCGGGTATTGGGGATTAAGACTTTAACGGTTGTTCCTTGGTTTATTTGACTTGCAATGGTGAGCGTCCCGTCATGGGCATCTATTAAGCGTGATGCAATATACAAACCAAGCCCGACCCCCTTTCCTGCTGCCCAGGAAGAAGAGGCTACTTGGGTAAAAGCTTTGCAAATATCTGGAAGGCGGGCTTCTTCGATGCCAATACCAGTGTCTTTGATTTGGAAGAGAAGATTGTTGTCCGTATCATAATCTATATGTAACGAGACAGATCCACCTTCGGGAGTGTATTTAAAGGCATTGCCAAGTAGATTGATCAATATTTGGCGAAAGCGCCTGGAATCACCTTTGATCAATATGTCTTTTGCATTGTTTTCAACAATGAGAGTTTGATCTTTTTTCATTGCTTCAAGTTCAAAGGCGGCATGACAATAATCAACGATATCGTCGTGCTGAAAATATTCTTCAAATAGCTTTAGTTCTCCACTATCAATCGTAGAGGCATCAAGTAGTTCGTTTATCAATTCCAATAGATGCTGGGCACTGGAATGAATGTCTTTCAAGGCGGCTGTTTGTTTCGCGTTTACAGGGCCATAAATCTGATGCTCTAACATGTCAGAGAAGCCAATAATTGCATTCAAAGGGGTGCGGAGTTCATGGCTCATTGTCGCCAGAAAATTTCCCTTGGATTTGTTGGCATTCTCGGCTTCTTGTCTTGCGATAGTTAATTTATGTGTGCGTTCAGCAACACGTTGTTCCAGGTTCAAATTAAGTCTTCTTAGTTCTTCCTGTGCTTTAACGCGCTCTGTTATATCTTCTTCTGTCGCGACAATAACCTGTCGTCCAGAAACCGGATCAAGGCCCATTTCTGCCGTCAATGTATGCCAGCGTTCTCCGAAGGCAGTGTATACTTTTATATCTCTTTTGAAGCGCTTGGGGGTGTCGTGGCGATCCAGAATACGTTTGCGGATTTCAGGGTCGTTATAACGGTCTTCTATCGTCGTTGATTTTTCCTGAATATTATAAGTATTTGCCGCGGCAGGGTTTTGCGCCAATAAACTGCCGTCACCATCAAATGTTGTAATCATCAGAGGGGTATGTCTGACCGCTTCTAAGATTCTTTTTGTTCTGTGATCCGGTTCGTCTTTTATCTGTGGCGTGGCTTCGATAAGAAGAGCTTTTTTCCGGTTCTCGATCAAAATTGGTGTGAAGGTTAGAATAGCCATTTGTGGTTGGCCATTTGGATAGAGCGTCCAGTTTTCTTCTACTCGATCTCCTTGTGCAGACGTTTCAAACATTTCATGCAAACGTCTTCTTACCGAACTGGAGTCCGTTGAAAAATTTCTCTGAACCAGATCGTCAAGAGTATCGGCATCCCAGAATTTGAGCGCGGATTCATTCCCCCACCAGATATTATGGTCTTCTATGTCAAAGACCCAGATGGCCGTACTTAGCCTGTTAAAGGCTGATAAATCCTGCCAGAATTCGAACTCTGGAAGGCTGTCAGTCATAGACAAAGTCATATATTCTACCCAGTAGTTAATCGCAGGATATCATCGCGTGAAGAAGTTTGGAAGTTTAACCCGCACATCGGGCGGTCGATGTTTTTAGCATGGTTATGTCTTCAAGCTTTTTTACCTTTACGATACTTCTTGCTTTTGGATTTTGCTTCAGCCATTGCCATACGATCAGATAGATTGCCGCTAGAAGTGTGTGAGAGGCCAAGCTCATCATCCTGTAACTTCTTAATTTCATCGCGAATTCTGGCCGCTTCCTCAAATTCCAGATCTGCGGCAGCTTCGTGCATACGTTTCGTCAGATCGTCGATGTAGGATTTGAGATTATGCCCAACTCGATGACTATCACTTGTGTCTTTGAGATCAACAGTAACATGGTCGCTTTCGTACACAGAACCGAGTATATCGCCGATCTGTTTGCGGACAGACGCAGGTGTGATGCCGTGTTCTTCGTTATAGGCTTGCTGTTTCTCTCTGCGGCGATTTGTTTCGTCAAGGGCCTTGGTTAGCGAACGTGTCATCTTGTCAGCGTATAGGATAACTTTTCCGTCAACGTTGCGTGCGGCACGCCCGATAGTTTGCACCAAAGCTGTGGTTGAGCGCAAAAAGCCTTCCTTATCGGCATCAAGGATACAGACGAGACCACACTCTGGAATATCAAGGCCTTCACGGAGTAGGTTAATCCCAACAAGAACATCGAACACGCCTTTACGAAGGTCGCGAATGATCTCCATTCTTTCCAAGGTATCGATATCAGAGTGGATGTAGCGAACCTTAAGGTGTGCTTCGTGCAGATATTCTGTCAAATCTTCTGCCATGCGTTTTGTCAGTGTGGTGACAAGTACCCGCATGTTACGACTGACGACATCTTTACATTCCTTGATCAGATCATCGACCTGAGTTTCTGTCGGCCTGATTTCACAAACCGGATCAAGCAAGCCTGTTGGGCGAATAACCTGTTCGGCAAAAACACCACCCGTTTCATTAAGCTCCCAAGGACCCGGCGTCGCCGACACAAAAACGCTTTGCGGACGCATAGCTTCCCACTCTTGGAATTTCAGAGGTCGGTTATCTATACAGGATGGCAGACGGAAACCATATTCCGAAAGGTTAGATTTACGTGCAAAGTCACCATTATACATGCCATTGAGCTGACCTATGGTCACATGACTTTCATCGACAAATAGCAATGCATTGTCAGGGAGATACTCAAAGAGTGTGGGCGGCGGTTCGCCAGGTGCGCGCCCGGTGAGGTATCTCGAATAATTTTCAATACCTGCGCAGGCCCCTGTTGCCTCGATCATTTCAAGATCAAACATTGTACGTTGTTCCAGGCGCTGAGCCTCAAGCAGTTTATTTTCCTGATTAAACTTTTCCAACTGAACTTTGAGATCGGATTTAATCCCTTTTGCGGCCTGTAAGAGTGTGGGGCGAGGGGTCACATAGTGACTGTTGGCGTATATTCTGACGCCTTCCAAATCAGCTGTTTTTTCCCCAGTCAGCGGATCGAACTCCTGGACGGTTTCAATTTCATCACCAAAAAAGGATATCCGCCAGGCGCGATCTTCATAGTGCGCAGGGAAAACCTCTAGCGTGTCGCCACGGACTCGGAATGTACCGCGACCAAATGCAATATCGTTACGGGCGTATTGAAGCTCGACCAGAGACTTCAGGATATCGCGCATGTCGACCTCTTGCCCTGCCTTAAGGCTCAGGGTCATCTGTGCATAGGTTTCAGGGGACCCAATACCATAAATACAGGATACAGAGGCGACAATGATCACATCATCTCGTTCGAAAAGCGCGCGGGTCGCAGAGTGTCGCATGCGATCAATCTGTTCATTGATCGAACTGTCTTTTTCTATGTAAGTATCTGTGCGGGCGACATAGGCTTCGGGTTGGTAATAATCATAATAAGAGACAAAGTACTCGACGGCATTATCAGGAAAAAAACCTTTCATCTCTGTGTAAAGCTGCGCCGCGAGTGTTTTATTGTGGGCAAGAATAAGAGCAGGCCTTTGCAACTCTTGAATTGTCTGTGCCATGGTGAAGGTTTTACCAGAACCGGTCACGCCCAGTAGAACTTGACTCCGTTCGCCTTCATTTAGGCCGCTGCAGAGTTCTTTGATCGCTTGTGGTTGATCCCCTGATGGAGAGAATTCTGAATCAAGGCGAAAGGGCTTTGAGTCATCTTTAAAAAAGCTGTCCGAGATGCGTTCAATTAATGGAGACGTCATGCGTGTTCTCTGATCTGGAGATGGAGAAAGTTATGTGGGATCACTTAAGCTGATCTTCTACAACCAGTTCTTGGTACAAAGATTGATCCATAATACCCTCACTGTTAATAAGAAGAATACGTGAATCAGGCGATAAGCCAAGTACTTCACGCGTGTCTTCATGTGTTGCTGTCATAATTAATGCTGCAAGTCCGGCGATACTGGATTCACCAGCTTCTATTGCTTGATCATCAAAAGGAGAGGCCGCCGCTAGCTTCATGGTCGGACCTGTTATCGCATCGGGTATGGTCATGAAAAAATCTGCTCCATGGGATAAAATATCCCAAGCTATGGGCGATGCTTCTCCGCAATCCAGTCCAGCCATTACGGTGTGAATTTTACCTGTTTCTTTATCTCCGCTTGCTTTGGTTAATGTGCCTTCTGCAGCAGATGCGTACAAACAGGCTGCGGTTTCTGGTTCAACAATGATGATCTTTGGTCGCCTTTCGCCGAGATAAGTCCAGAAATAACCAGTTATCGCAGCGGCCAAACCGCCAACGCCAGCTTGAATGAATATATGCGATGGAGGAATCGCTTGTCGAAAACGGCGTGTGAAATATTCCTTTAGAGTTTCTTCTGCGATTATACTGTATCCCTGCATTATCTGGGCAGGAATGTCGCGATAATCATCCCAGGATGTATCTGAGATGACTTGAGCATTTTGCTTTTTAGCTTCCTTGGCACAGTGTTCGACTGTTTCATCATAATTCAGGGATGTTTGGATGACGGTTGCGCCAAATTCTTTTATGGCAGTTATCCGTGATGTGCTGCAGCTGGTAGGAACATAGATCGTGGCTTTACATCCAAAGATTTGAGCCCCCCAGGCAACCGAACGCCCATGATTGCCATCGGTCGCAGTAGTGACGGTCAATTGGGAGGTAATGTCTTCGTAAATACGATTTCTTAAATCGTCAGATCCTATTTCTATAGCAAGTTTTTGTTCAATCGTTGATTTCAAAAACCTGAAAACAGCATAGGCTCCGCCGAGTGCTTTAAAAGAGCCAAGATTAAATCTTTTACTTTCGTCCTTGAAACTGACATCGACGAGATTAAGTTCTTTAGCTAGGCCAGGTAATGAGGTTAGGGGGCTAACCTCGTATTCAGGCCAACGGGTTATTTCATCAAGTGCTAATTGGCAGTTTTCTCGGGAGAGAATTTGCTTGAGATCTTCTCCATAAATCAAAGAGCTGGACGCGTCAGGATTAGGAAGAAGGTTGAATTGAGATCTTTTCCAGATTGATAAATAACGATCCATTTGACTTAATCTAAAGTGTTTAAACGTATTTGTTGCACCTAGTTAAGCTTTTTTCCAAAGAGAGGGAAAGAGAGTAAAAATGTAAAGTTAGTTGTTAATTAGAATTATTCTAAAAACATCTTGACTTCGTGAATTTCTAGAGATTAAGTAGGCGCATGAAAATACCCTCTGCGCAGGGCCTTGCGCAATTAGATTTTGGCGAATTAAAATTTGCATTAATACCGGCGCTCACAAAGTGGGCATAATTATAAGGACGTGTAAGCATGCTTACGATTGGTGATAAGTTTCCAGAATACGCTTTGACAGCTGTTGTTTCTAATAACCCAGCGGATGGTTTTGTTGAAATCACAGACAAAAGCTACGAAGGAAAATGGAAAGTTGTTTTCTTCTGGCCAAAAGATTTCACATTTATCTGCCCAACTGAAATTGCTGCTTTTGGCGCAATGAACGAAGAATTCGAAGATCGTGATGCACAGATTCTTGGTGTTTCCACTGATAGTGATTTTGTGCACATGGCTTGGCGTAAAGATCACGAAGACCTTAACGATCTTCCTTTCCCTATGGTTTCTGACATCAAACGCGAGCTTTGTGAAGGCCTGGGTATCCTGGACGCAGAAGCTGGTGTCGCACTTCGCGCTACTTTTGTTGTAGATCCGGATGGTATTATCCAGCATGTTGGCGTAAATGGTTTGAACGTTGGTCGTAACCCACAGGAAACACTTCGTATTCTTGATGCGCTACAGACTGATGAGCTGTGCCCATGTAACTGGAACAAAGGCGACGACGTTCTTAAAGTTGCTTAAGAATCGTGTGCTTTAGAAAAGGGCGGGTCCGGGAAACCGAGCCCGCCCTTTTTAGTATGAAATTTTTGCTCACCTAATTTATTAACCTGTACTTGATGGTTGAAGATTTGGCTTGCACCAAGGAAATAACATTCCGCGATTAAAGGGAGATATGGATCGTGTCTATTAGTGATTTGAAGTCAGCAGTTCCTGATTATGCCAAGGACCTTAAACTGAATATTACCAACGTTCTGACATCGACATCTTTGAATGACCAACAGATTTGGGGAACCGCGCTTGCGTCCGCTCTTTCTAGTCGAAATGCTTTTGTCATCAAGGTAATTAATGCTGAAGCAAAAGAAAAGCTATCCGCTGAAGCTTATACAGCAGCAAAATCGGCGGCATCGATTATGGGGATGAATAATATCTATTACCGCTTTGCACACCTTAGTGGAAATGAAGATTATTTGAAACTTCCTGCCAGATTGCGCATGAACATCATTGGTCGCCCTGGCGTTGATAAAGTCGATTTTGAACTTTGGTCTTTGGCGGTATCAGCCATTAATGGCTGCGGTATGTGCATCGAATCCCACGAAAAGCAAGTTGCAGCAGGTGGAATCTCCAAAGAAGGTATTCAGGATGCTATTCGTATTGCGTCTGTAATGCATGCCCTTGCTGGCACGTTTGACGGTGAAGATGCTTTGGGCTAATAAATACAGTGCCTGCAGCGCTTAAGCAGTATCTAAGGAAAGAGGCTATTGGGCCTCTTTTTTTATTTCATTTCTTTTTTCTTCGGTCATTCGTTCCGCAAGGAAGCTTTCCGGCGACAGGATTGCAGCTAGGGAAACAGAAACGGTAGAAAGAGATATTAATAAGGCCAAAAGAGCCGACAGACTCACAAGGCCTGTTTTACGATTATTTCTTTTGTGTGTATCACGGACATAACCCATTCTATGCATCCCGCACATTCCTTATTTCGATAGAGAATTGATTTAAATAAGCTCTGCTAAGTTACCTAAATAGAGGTCAAGTGTGACAGTTGTTTAGATAAAATGAGGCAATTCGGTGTTTATACTGATCTAAGCTGACATGTCCCTGACAGATGCTGTGCTCGTAATATGTAGATCAGCTAAATTTTTTTAGCAGGGATGACTGTACTTTAATTAATGCGCGTGCAAAGTGACAATAATTCAAATTCACTGTTGCGATGTCTGTGTCGGTTATATTACGGTGCCGCTGTGCAACACCCCGTCTTGAAACTCGTAAGTCCGATCAGACCTATCTTGTCTAGATTCGGCGAAACAACAGGAGCATAAGGTCATGCCGCAACTTGCGGATCGCCTCTCGCGAATCAAACCCTCTCCGACTATTGCTGTAACTACAAAAGCCCGTGAGCTGAAAGCTGCTGGGCGTGACGTCATTGGCCTTGGCGCTGGTGAACCGGATTTTGACACGCCGGATAACATCAAAGCAGCCGCTATTACCGCCATCAATGGTGGAGACACACGCTACACAGCTGTTGACGGTACACCTGAACTCAAAGCTGCAATCTGTGAAAAATTCAAACGAGACAACGGTCTTGAGTACAAGCCAGAGCAGATTACGGTTGGTACTGGTGGTAAGCAGATTCTGTACAATGCTTTCATGGCAACACTGAACCCCGGTGACGAAGTGATCATCCCGGCACCTTTCTGGGTGTCCTACCCTGATATGGTTCTTCTAGCTGATGGTGAGCCAGTTGCTGTGCCTTGTATGCAAAGCAACGGCTTTAAACTACAAGCCGAAGATCTGGAAGAAGCAATTACTGATAAAACAAAGTGGGTATTGCTGAATAGTCCTTCAAACCCAACGGGTGCGGCTTATTCCTATGACGAAATGAAGGCTCTGACAGATGTGCTTAAACGTCATGAACACGTCATGATTCTGACGGATGATATGTATGAAAAGCTTGTTTACGACGATTTTGAGTTCGTAACACCGGCACAAGTCGAGCCATCCCTTTATGATCGTACGCTGACCATGAACGGTGTTTCCAAAGCCTATTGTATGACTGGTTGGCGTATTGGTTTTGCGGGTGGTCCCGTGCCGTTGATTAAAGCTATGGCCAAAATTCAATCTCAGAGTACATCAAATCCTTGCTCTGTGAGCCAGGCAGCGGCTGTCGAAGCTCTTCGTGGTGATCAGAGCTTTATTCCCAAGCACAACGAAGTCTTTAAAGCTCGTCGTGATATGGTTGTTGATTTACTCAACGACTGTCCGGGCATTAACTGTTCGAAGCCTGAAGGTGCTTTCTATGTGTATCCGTCTTGTGAGGGTACCATTGGCAAAACAACTCCGGATGGAAAACAGATTTCTTCCGATGGTGATTTTGTGACTTACCTTCTCGAAAGTTTTGATGTTGCTGCAGTTCAGGGTGAGGCTTTTGGTCTGTCCCCTTATTTCCGTATTTCTTATGCAACATCAACAGAAGCGTTGAAAGAAGCTTGTGAGCGTATCAAACGTGCGTGCGAAGCTCTGAGCTGAAGATGAGTTAAATATACGATCAATTCTCCGCGAAATATTTGGGCGAGAGGATCTGGTTTAAAATAAAGAAAGGGTGCATCATTCCATGCACCCTTTCTTTATGTGAGGTGATGGTTTTTTGTCACTGCAACACAGATCACTAACGCAGCAGTGATTTGTTTGTGAGAAGGACAAGTAGTATCTCTGTAACTGGAACATGACAGAGGATTTATAATGCTATTGAAATTTCGCAAATCCTGGGAGCTGAAAGAAAGTCAGTTGACCGAGGAAAGTGTATATTTGAATCGACGCAATTTTATGAAACAGGCTGCTTTAGGATCGGCTGTTTTATCTGCCGGCCTCGTCACAGGGTGTGATGAACCCTCGGCAGAGGCAACTGCGCCATCCAAAGAAACAACAGAGCAATCCAGTTTGGACCCAAGCGCCAAATACTATCCAGCAAAGAGAAACGATCGCTATAAGCTTGATCGAGATCTGAGCTTTGAAGAACTTGCAACGACCTATAACAATTTTTATGAGTTTGGGTCTTCAAAAAACATTCATGAAAAAGCTCAGGCCTTACCCTTGCGCCCATGGTCAATTGCCATTGATGGAATGGTCGAGAAAGAGATGCAGCTGGATGTGGATGACCTATTTGCCAAGATTGAGTTCGAAGAGCGCCTCTACCGACATCGCTGTGTCGAAGCTTGGTCGATGGCTGTTCCTTGGACCGGATTTCCATTAAGGAAGTTGGTTGAACTTGCACGTCCGCTATCCAGTGCGAAATATATTCGTATGGAGACTTTCAATCTACCGGATATTGCCAGCGGGCAAAAAGCGCATTGGTATCCATGGCCTTATATTGAGGGGCTGACGATTGAAGAAGCATCCCATGATCTGGCATTCATTGCGACCGGGATTTATGGTAAGCCAATGCCAAAACAGAACGGAGCACCGCTTCGTCTCGTGACACCTTGGAAGTACGGTTTTAAATCAACCAAATCGATTGTGAAATTTACTTTCACCGATAAAAGACCTGTTTCGTTCTGGGAAGAAATCCAGGGATCTGAATATGGGTTCTGGGCGAATGTGAACCCAGAAGTTGCCCACGCGCGCTGGAGCCAGGCAACGGAACAGCCACTTGGGCAGAGCGAGCGAGTGCCGACTTCGTTGTTCAATGGCTATGCTGATGAAGTTGCTGACCTTTATAAAGATATTAAGGGTGAACGCCTCTATACTTAAGTACGAAAACATCTGGTAAAGTTTGATAAGGCAGGGCGAAAATGAAAATCGCTCTGCCTTATTTTTGTTCTCATATATTCATGATTTGTAGGTCAATAATTTTTAAGTTTAATTCAATTTTACTGTAAAAAACTTAAATAATTTGAATTTGACTGAAGCTTTGTAGAGAAGTTAAAGTAATATTTATGTAACGTTATCAGAAAAAATGAAGTACTCTTGTGCCAGCTATCTGTTTGAACTCTGTGAAATCGTACTTGGGCTTTCTGCAAAGACATAAATAGATAATAAAAATACTTCGGTGTACTCGACTGCACCCGTTTTTGCCAAAAATTGTTTTGAGTAATCAGAGTTTATAATGCTGTTACAACGAAAAACGATAATAAAAAACTAAACGGGGAAACATAATGTCAATCAAACCACCATTCACTGATCTCGAGATCAAGAAGGCCGAGGGCGGCTTTTATGAGGGATACAGTGTCCCCATTGCCCTAATCAGTAAGATCAGTATGGCCTTGCTTGTTATATGGGCGTTGGTCTGGCCCGGCAATGCCAATAGCGTCCTATCTGCCCTGAACTCTAACGTCCTGAATAGCTTCAATACTTTTTACATTATCGCCGTAGGCGGTTTTGCTTTCTTCTTGTTTATTATTGCTTTGATACCAGCAACTGGCAGGAAAAGGCTGGGCGCTGAAGGTGTTAAGCCCGAATTTTCTAATTTTTCATGGTTCTCGATGATGTTTGGTGCTGGCCTTGGTGTTGGTTTGATGGTCTTCGCGACCGCGGAACCTCTTGGTCTCTGGGGTTCAAACCCGGTTATCATTGATGGTACTGTTGTTCCAAATACCGAAGAAGCAGTTCAATCCGGCTATCGCTATACCTTCCTGCACTATGGTTTCCATGCTTGGGCAATTTATGTGACCACAGGGCTTTCCTTGGCTTACTATGCCTATACGCGGGATATGCCTTTGACGATCCGTTCAGCACTTACACCGCTTTTTGGCAAGATGATCAATGGACCTTTTGGTCATATTGTTGATGTTCTAGGTGTTGTTGCGACCATTCTTGGTGTTTCTGTAACGATTGGATTTGGTGTTAGTCAGTTTGTTGATGGCGTTTACGCCGTTACTGATATGAGTTGGCTCATGAACGGTGATGCCGAAGCGCCAAAACCAAGTGTTGTTGGCTTGCTTGCGGCCCTGTTCATTATTATGGGCCTTTCAATTCTGTCTGCGGTTTCCGGTGTTGGTCGTGGTATCAAGTACCTCTCGAACCTCAATCTGGTGCTGTCAATAATCCTGCTTTTGACATTTGTTTTCTTTGGCTCCTTTGCCTTTGCCATGACAACCTTTGGATCAAGCCTGGTAGATTATATCATTCACTTCACCCAAATGTCTTTTGGTGCTTACGGTCCACTGTCTGCTGACGAGTTTGCCATGGCACTACCGGAAGTCGCCAAAGGTCTGCCAGCCGAAGATATTGCTTCTATCTTTAGTGGTGCGACCAACGCATGGGGATCTCTGGATGGTTTCAAAGAGACTTTACCTGCATCCGTAACGGCACTTGAAAATTCAGACGAACTTGCTGCGGCTCTTTATGCTGCGGGTACAGAAGGTCGTCAGTTCGGATGGCAAGCTGGTTGGACAACCTTTTATTGGGCTTGGTGGATTGCATTCTCTCCATTTGTTGGTCTCTTCCTTGCGCGTATTTCCAAAGGTCGTACCGTTCGCGAATTCATCCTCGGATGTGTAATTGCACCAGCCATTGTTTGTTTCCTTTGGATGACGATTCTTGGTGGAACAGCAATTGATCTGGAGCTAACAGGTGGTGCTGATGGCGCAATTCTTGGTGCATCCAATACTGCAAAGCTGTTTGTGACTCTTGGTCAGATGCTTTCAGGTGGCACACTATCCGGTTTAACCATTATGTGTGTTGTGCTCATTATGACCTTCCTGGTGACATCTGCTGACTCTGGTATTTTGGTGATGAATACCATTATGTCTGGTGGTGAGCAGGATACAGGCATCAAACACCGCATTATCTGGGGTGTTATTCTAACCAGTGTAATCGGTGCTTTGATTATTGCTGGTAATAGCGGTGCAGAAGCCAACCCGTTTGGGGCGCTACAGAATGCGATGATCATTGGGGCGTTGCCCTTTACCATGGTCATGGTTCTGATGGTGATCTCTCTTGCCAAAGCTCTCTATAGAGATAATCACAGAGAGAAGATCGCAGAGACGACGCAAGCAGCTGAATAAGCATTTAAGCCTAATGAAAGAAAAGTCACGCAGAAATGCGTGGCTTTTTTTATTGAACATGTGTGTTCATGCCTGGCCGTGTGAGCTTTGAATTTGTGCGTTTTGGGCCTGGAATTCAGAATACATTTCGTACTCCTCCTTTCTTTCACTATTGCGATTTATAATTTTGCTCCCAATAACCTTGGGTTGAATTTTATTGACATTAGAAGCGATTATGTATCAAGCTTTGTAGGGGCGGTGAACGTAAAAAAGGGGGGGGTGGTCATGAAAAAAAGACTATTATCCAGCTGTGCGGTTCTAATTGTTCTGAGCTTGAATGCATGCGGAACTCCAGATTTTATTCATGTGCGTAAGGGCGTTAATCCGGAAAATCAAGACACGAATGTCCGTTTCCGTACAACCTATTATTTCCGAGTATTTGATGTTTGCGGTGGCTTACAACCTGATGATTCGAAACTGATTTCAAACGGAGCCAAAACAAGCTCTCCTTTTGTTAATCCGATTGTCGGAGGAAGAATTCTTACAGATTCTCTTTATCGGTTTCGTATGACAGGTAAAGCAAACGCTTTGGCTTCAGAAGTTAAGTTTGAATCTGGTACTTTACGAAAACAAGAAATAGACCCTTTCGGTGCGACTATTCAAACACATAAAGAAACAGGTCAGCCTCAGTTTGTATCAAGGAAGCAAGCCGAGGCACGATCTTTCCGCAAAGATGCAGAGCATCGTTTGGATAAATTGCTGGCTTTATATAAAGAATTGAATGGAGAAGCTGCATATAAGAATATAGATGCAGAACCAGCTGAATCCGTAACTATAAGAAAGATAATTCAACAAGAAATAAAGAAAACAATCATAGAGATGGTTAAGCCCCCTATTGAATCAGAGACTCCTGATTTAGTAGATACTGAGAATTCGCTAGCGAGATTAGCGGATGAGAGTGTAGCTCTGGCAGCTAACGCCTCTAAAGTGCAGGGTAATCTAGGAGAAAAGGTAAAAGCGGCCAAGATGGTTGTTACCTCTGTTCCTGACGTTCCTACTGCAGAAGCGAAGAAAAAGGCAAAAACAGCGTACAGCGATGCTCTAACTCTTATTTCCCAATCTCATGGTAGTCTTGATTCTGCTAAACGATCTCTTAATAATCTTGCCTCGATCATTAATCGATCTGATAGATCTTGGTATTTGGCGGAAATGAAAAGTATCACGACACAGATAGCTAGTCTAAAGAGTAATGCAGAGGAAATCAAGAAAGAGTTAGAAAAGCTTTCTTTGAAGAAAGCAAAAATAAAATTCTCTGCTAATCCTATTCCTTCACAGGACCTTTTGTTACCAAAATTCAAAATTGATCAAATTGAATTCGAATTTATAGCTAAAGATAAAACACCGATTGGTAGGCAGGTGGTCACGGGTTCCAATCTTGATGAAACGCTTATGAAGCTGGTTGAGACAATGAATCACGATGCTGATTTCAAAAAACGTTTCGCTGCTTATACGGACCCTGACAATGAAAGTATCTGGATTATTCCATTTGAAATGCAACAGGGGGGAGCTTTCAATCTGGTGTATACTTTGCCGGAAGCATCAAGTCCTGCTCAGATGAGTCTTAATCAAGAAGGATGGCCAGACAAAGCTGTTTTGAAGGCGGTTGGTGTCCTTACGGATAAGGCTGTTACTAACATGGCTATTGGGGCAAGTTCTTCTCAGGGGCTCAGTAATCTACTTAAAAAAGAAATTACTTCTCAATTATCAAATGCCTCGGATAATGTTTGTTCGAAAGGCTTTCAACGGCGTCGGGGATTCCAGGTTTTAGGCCCTGAAGGTTGGCGTACTTTTGATCAGGATGAGCGCCTTATCATGGCAATGACGAGTAGTGCCAAGCCGCTTATTTCTTCTTTGAAAAAAGTGTCGGATCAAGTGCTGAAACAGGAAGCTACGAGCAGTGCTCAAATTTTGCCACTTGTTCAGGAGCAACTGAATATTTCAAAAGCGAAAAGAGTTGTGGACAGGACCTCAGTTGAAAAGCTCGATAGTAATACCGTGCAGATATTGATTGATCTGTTGAGGGGGGAGAAAGAATGAGGAAATTGTCAGAGAGTATAGAGCGCTTAAAGTGTTTGATTATGTCATTAATACTAGGTTTGTTTGCTATTACATTTCCCTTTATATCATTAGCGGATGGATTTTTGTCAGGTGGGGCCTCAATGCGGATTGAGGTTGAAGTTTATAAAGGCCCGCTTTCGAAAGAACCTGATGTGCAGTGGGGCGAGTTGATGGGGTTAACCAAACAGACGTCCGTTGTTTTGTCCTACCTTGACGATACTCTTTTGACGCTTGCGAATTCACAGGGATATTTACCCAGTTCAGATCCGGTCAAACCTAAATCTGTGAAGGTTAGACCGGATCTTGATCTTAATCACACTCAAGAAATAGAACGTGGCGTTATTTGGGGATCTTATGCTAGCCCAACTTCAGAAGATGAGGGGCATTGGTGTTCCTCACCCAATTTAATGAAACAAGGAGGAGGGGCGTTTAGTAAATTAGATGATATGTCTTGTCTCCATGCTGCTCAAATTCATCAAGATATTCAAAGGTTTTTGGTTTGGGTACATGCTGTTCAAAAAGCCATGAAAATTGCTGATGACGCGTTGTATGGAAATGGCGGCATTGCTCAAGTTTGTAATGATGATGCCAGTCAAAAGGCAGCCTGCGAACAGAAGATAAGAGACTTCCAAGGGAAGGCGAGAAAAACGATTGCTGCGGTTTCAGAGCTTGCGATTGCAATGAAAGCATCCTCTTTCTTTTGGGCACAAAGCCAGGTTGTGGTAATGACGAATTCAGAAGCCATAGCATCTATTTTACAGGGCTATGCAACGGGTGCTGCTGAATTGAGCAATCAGCTACAATCAAAAGCAGATGTGTTGGAAAAACAATTGTCTGTGAATCGTCGTTATCAGCCCCTGAGTGCATATTTACGCGCTTCCTCTTCAACGGACTTTATCAACTTGGCAGTCTGGAACAGGCCATTTATTGGACATCTGTATGATGCCTTCACCAATGGATCAGCAGAAAGCAGAGTCGTTGGTATCCAGCGGCTTTATGCAGATCACAATTGGTCAAAAATTAATACGGCCTATGCAAGTGGTCAGGGGGATGTTGCTATGGCCTTTATCAAAGATGATATTGGGAACTGGAATTTGAAAACTTTTTCTAATGACCCCGCTGAACTGGTTGATTCCTATGGCCAAGTAGGTAAAGCGTTTTTGAAAACGGCTGTAACTCTTGCATCTGGCGGAGGTGGAGCCGCTTTGAGTTTGTTAGAAAAAGGTGATGCTCTGGGAGCAAACGCAGTGGCAGTAGCATCAAATCGACAAGCTTTGGAAGCTGCTGAAGCAGGGCGCCGTATGGCATTTGGGAACGATGCCTTAGAGAACGATCCATCTGTGGGAAATAGGGGAGGATTGCAGAGCTTTCGTAATAATACAGTCAAGCAATTAGCGACACTTAAACAGCGGCTTACAGAAATTCATAAGGTTGCTGCAGAAACTGCGACCGGCAAAGCTTCGATGGGGCGTATTCAATTCAATGAAATGCCAACTGACGGTCAAAGCATACAAATTGGTAATGCTCGTATGGTGTTTGCTAAAAGTCTGGCGGAAAATGAAATCACCAAAGTATTGATTACAGATGGGGATAAAGCTGCAACGTTGAACAATCTTAAAGTGGCAGTTGAAAGTTTACCCTCGGATTATACATCGCACCAAGTATCTCTTAGTGTTTCTGATCAAAGAATTATGATGGTGGAACATAAAACACTGGGTGCTTCAGGAAATGATTTTCCTCTTTCCGCGTCTGTTTTTGGTAGCTGGGGAGGAAAACGTCATGTTGAATTACCATTGAAAGAGGGGAAACCTGATGAAAGTCAAAAAGCTTCAGCAACTTTTTCTCTCAATAAATTACCAGAGGATGGTGATCGTGTAATTGTTCGCGGAACTGTATACACTTTTAAGATCTCTCCATCGGTAGTAAACGAAATCCAAATAGATACTGTGGCTGGAAAGAGTAATAATGATAAAATGATTGCAACGATGAAGTCTTTTGCTGATGCACTTAAAAAAGATCATACTTTAACTTCTTTGGTCGATGTTGATGCACAAAATCAACATGATTCATCTGTTGAATTGATTGCGCACGCTTCTGGAAAGGGACCTGAAATCATAGAGGTTGGTGTTTCCGATTGGGTTCAAATTTCTAAAATGTCAGGTGGAGTTAATTCAAGCTCGACACAGCCTGATAAAGATGAACTTGTGAAAATACAGCAGGAGATCTCTCAAGTTTTGAATACTTATCAAATAAGAGTTGAGACTCTTCAATCTATGTTAGTTCCGCCACGTACAGAAGAAGTCCAATAGCTATAATAGAGGGCGATGATCGTAATCCGTTATGGCTAACATATACTAGTATTACAATCTTGGCTGATACGATCAATTTGTTGATCTAGGGTATATGTAGTTAATCGAAATGTTTTTTGAATTTGGATTGATGTTGTTTAAGTTCATCAAAGTTTTTCTGCAGATTTATTGAGCTGCAAAATAGGCGGCAGGCGGTTTTCCCAGAGTCCGTTTGAACATGGCGATGAAAGCACTGGGGCTGTCATAGCCGAGATCAATGGCGACAGAGGTCACGGGTTCACCAAGGGCCAGGCGTTCCATGGATGCCATCAGGCGGCATTGGCTGCGCCATTGGCGAAAGGTCATACCAAGCTCCTTGGAAAACAGTCTGGCAAGTGTACGGCTACTGGCCCCCACATCGCTGGCGAGATCTTCCAATCCCCGCGGATCAGAAGGACTGTGTATCAAACACTCGGTAACGCGGCGCAATCTGAGATCCTGAGGAAGGGGTAAGTGAAGGGGAACCGTTCTGGCTGCCCGGATCTGATCCATAAGGACCTGCATCATTCGTCCGTCTGCGCCTTGTTCATCATATTCGACGGGTAGAGTGGCGGCGTGAATCAACATTTCCCTTAACAGTTTAGAGACCGAAATAACGCAACAGTTATCAGGCATACCTTGGGAAAATTCTTTGTCCAAGTGCAGCGCTCGCCATTTCGAACCATGAGGTGAATAGACTTCGTGGTCTGTTTCATGTGGAATCCACACGGCCCGTTGTGGGGGCACAACCCAACTGCCTTGATCTGTGTAGATTGCAAGAACACCCTCGGCAGCATAGGCCAGCTGACACCAAGTATGACTGTGTGGCAAGACACGTCTGCCGGGGCGCATATTGGCAGCGCGAACCATAACAGGGCGTACCAGTTGCTCTGGCACATCATTTGGTTTGGATACGAGTGGTTGGTCGGTGGGCGGTTCAATTCTCATGGTATTTTGTAAATTATTGTCCGTTTGTCGATACCATATGGCATGATAGCGCAAGACAGTCTTATTCGCTATGTCTATTGTAGCGACAATAAAAAAGGTCTTGATGGAAAATAACATATGAAACCTCTCGGTCATTATCTCAAACCGGAAGTCTGGCGCACACCCGAAGGTTGCCTGATTATTCTCTCTGCTGCGATGCCTTTGGCCTTTGCAACATGGATGAGCCTTCTGAATAACTTTGTTGTGGAAAAGGCCGACTTTGGTCTGGCTGAAATCGGTATCTTGCAATCCGTGCGTGAAATCCCGGGACTCCTCGTGGTGAGTGCCCTTTTGTTCCTGCTCTTTATCAAAGAGCGCACCTTTGGTCTGATGGCTTTGATCCTGTTGGGTGTGGGTGTTGCCGTCACAGGCTTTTACCCCAGCGCCTTCGGCCTCTATGTGACCACGGTGATTATGTCGTTCGGGTTTCACTATTACGAAACGGTCCAGATGTCGCTAACCCTGCAGTGGGTTGATAAAGAAAGAGCGCCTCTTTCCATGGGACGGCAACTGTCTGCACGGTCCATCGCGTCGATCATTGCTTACGGTATGATCTGGGTGATCTTCACCTTCTTTGGTCTTGATTACAAATGGGTCTATTTGGCGGGCGGCACGATGACCATTCTGATGGTTCTGTTTGTTGTGCTTGCCTTCCCGTCCTATTCACCAAAGGAAGTGCAACACAAAAAGATGATCTTGCGTAAACGCTATTGGCTCTTTTATGCCCTGACCTTTATGGGCGGTGCGCGTCGCCAGATTTTCGTCGCCTTTGCCAGCTTTATGATGGTGGTGAAGTTTGATTTTTCCGTTGCTGAAATCACCATGCTCTACCTGGTGAACCAGGCCATTAACTTCTGGCTCGCACCCAAGATCGGGAAATTTATCTCTCGCTGGGGCGAACGCCGTGCCCTGATCTGTGAATACATCGGCCTTATTTTGGTGTTTTCCGGCTATGCCTTGGTCGCTGAAGCTTGGATAGGGGCCGTTCTCTACGTACTGGATCACTTGTTCTTTTCTTTTGCCATCGCACAGAAAAGCTATCTTCAGAAAATCGCCGATCCCAAAGATATTGCTTCAACCTCTGGCGTCAGTTTTTCCATCAACCACATCCCGGCTGTCTTTATTCCTGTCCTCTTTGGCCATGCCTTCCCCGACGAAGCCATGTGGATGGTCTTTGCTGCGGGTGCCGGCATGGCGGTGATATCCCTGATCCTCGCCTTCAATGTGCCGAGAGACCCAAGGCCGGGTAATGAGGTTGTCATAGGGGGAACAAAACCTTTGCCGCAGGCTGCGGAGTAGGGCCGCTTGGGAAGGTGATTAGAGTAAAAAATTAATAATGTTTATGCAATCGATACTCAGAAATAGCTTTTTGCATCTTATAATTACTTTCCTCAATGTTTTGTGTAATAATTTTTAATTGTGTGATGTATTTCAAATTTCTTTTTTTTATAGAAGATCTTTTTTCGATATCAGAATTGTTTTTATCATTTAAATTTTTGCTAATAAGGGCAATTTCTTTATTGTTATTATGTGTTGCTTTCAGGAAGTCATGATAGTTCTCCATTAAAGCTTTAAATGTCTTTACTGATTCTATAGTCGTTTCTGTTTTTTCGATACTGACTTCTAGACTTCTAATTAAGGTTAGCAAATCAATTTTATCGACTCTTGCGAGTGTACCGTTTTTAATTTTTATGTTGCTGGATTTAAGATGCTGCTCAAAAGTTTTCTGGTCAGGGGTATAAGGGGCCATTTTATCGTATAATGTTTTTATCTTTTTAGTGTAGAAATCTACTTCCTTGCTATTGTTGTCATTTGATGGGTTTGCTGATGAAATAATGTTTAAAGCTAGCTTAAAGCTAGAAAAGAAATTATATGTCTCATAGATCAAATCATTATCTGCAAGAGTTGTTCTTAATTGGTAATGGGTTTCAATATCATCCAAGAGAATGTTGATAAGATTTTCGATTGGTTGAGACGATATTTCTATAAATACTTGGCTTGTTACACCAATAGAGTCCAATTTAGAGGCCGAGATTACTGGTCTATTAAGTGGGTTGCGTAAAGTCAGTGCTATTGAAAGTTTGTCGAAGAAATCTATGACTAGTTGATACGTTTTTTTATCGTTACCTTGGGTGCTGAGCTTGTGTATCAAGTAATCATATTCGAGTAATATTTTGAAGGCACGTCTTTGAAATGAAATTGTTGGGTTTTCTTGCTTAGTTGTGTATTTAGGGAATGGGTCATGTTTCGTTACTTTATTCTGGTCAGTAAATTTTTCACCAACCTTATAATTGCTCTCTTGTATGAACAAGACCTCGTTTAATAACAATGTCCTTTGTGCTAGCAATCTCCTATATTCGAGTTGAGATTCTATTGAGGATTCGGTCAAAAAATAAGTTTGTTTTTGTGCGTCATTATATTCTTTAATTATTTTCTCTATATTTAATGAGTATTTGGTGGAAAGTATATCGTTAGCCTTAATTTCAAGGTATTTATCTAATCCTAACCAGCCTATTGCAGTAAAAGCTAAGGCAAATGGTATGCCTATATTCTTTACTTTGGACATTATTATTGATTGTATTTGATCAGCTAAAGCGTGGGCTCCTGATTCATTTAGCTTATTCAGGTTCACTCCACATGAGCTGCAAAAATTACTTTCAGCAGTAAGATCGGCGTGACAGATATAGCATTTATCCAGCATTATTTTCCCCTCAAATTCTAGTTCTCATTCTCTCAACGCACAATTCAAACAGTTAATTCATGCTCTTTAAAATCTCACGCTGGTATCAAGCGAACCCAATGAGATAAACAACTTTTATTAATTGAATGTATTATAATATACTACTTTTAGGGGCGTGATTGTGAGAATCTTATTAGTAATCTTTTTGTTGTTTTCGTTTTCCACAAGCGCCGAACCTGTTTGCGTTGTGACCTGCGCCCCAAGTTCCCTCCAGTTATAAATAGAGACCTTGGTTAAATAATTGTTGGCCTTATGCGGCCAGTTTGTCCACCTTGAATTTCTTTACATATTCCAATGGTGGGATGTTTCCAATTGCAGAATGAGGTCTGTGTTGATTGTAATCCTTTCTCCAATCTGCGAGCACCTCGCGGGCGTGTTTCAAAGAACTAAACAGCGTTTCATTCAGACATTCATCTCGCAATTTACCATTAAAGCTTTCAATGAATGCATTTTGTTGTGGTTTTCCAGGTGCGATATAATGCCAGTCAATCGTAGCTTCCTGTACCCATTTCAAAATGGCAGTACTCGTAAACTCCGTCCCATTATCTGAGACAATTGTCTTTGGTTTCCCTCGACTTACAATGACCTGTTTAAGTTCTCGCACGACCCGTGATCCTGATAGAGAGGTATCTGCAATCAGGGCTATATTCTCGCGTGAAAAATCATCAACAACGGTTAACATACGGAAACGTCGTCCGTCACTTAGAGCATCTGATACGAAATCCAGGCTCCAACGTTGATTAGGGGCCTTCGGTAGAACTATAGGCCTGCGTGTGCCAAGAGCGCGTTTCCTACGGCCACGACGCTTGACTTGCAGATTTTCTTCGCCGTAAATTCTGCGAAGTTTTTTGTGGTTCACTAAAACACCATCTCGTTCCAACATAATGTGAATACGACGATAGCCAAAGCGACGGCGTTCTGTGGCAGCCTTACGTATTGCTGCACGAAGATCACCATTATCGGAGCGCTTGGATTGATAGCGAACACTTGAACGATCAACTTCCAAAACATCGCACGCCCGACGCTGACTCACCCCGTGTTCGCAACAGGCATGTGTCACCGCTTTTCGCTTGGCTTCGGGCGTTACCATTTTTTTGAGTTGATGTCTTTTAGCACCGCATTATCAAGCAAGCTCTCAGCCAGAAGTTTTTTGAGCCGACTGTTCTCGTCTTCCAATACCCGTAACTTACGGGCATCGGAAACCTCCATACCACCGTACTTGGCTTTGTATTTGTAAAACGTTGCAGAACTAATCCCGTGATTGCGACAGACATCTGCTGTCCTCACTCCAGATTCCTGTTCCTTTAAAATTCCTATTATCTGTTCTTCGCTAAAACGCGATTTACGCATCGTCCGTCTCCATTGCTTGGAACGACTCTACATTAAAATGGAAGAACTTTCAGGGCTCAGGTCAACGAGCTATCTGGACCTTACAACAGGCGGAGGGGCTTGCATAATGGGGAATTCAGGAGGAGGAGGTAGATCAGTTCGAAAAACTTCACCGGGGGCCAGAGGTTGTCTGATGCCGCGACCTCCTGCAAGCATTATATCATGTGCTTCTGACAGCAAAAGCCGAGCTTTTCGAGTGGCAGCTACTTCTAGATCGATAAAGTCGTGAGGGTTAAATGTTATATGTTGAAACCCTTCTCCAATTGATTTGAATTGGTATTCACATAAAAGTGAGGCTTGAGATCCTCTCGTTGAGTATTGAACAACATGCTCCAGTTCATGGAGCATCCATTCAAGGTCTCTTTTGTTTCTCAAATCTATTCTTCTGGGAAAATATATCTCGTTAGTGAAAGTCTGTGCTGACCCATTACTTGTTCTTATTCCTTCGGCATATCGTACAGTGCGAAGGTTTTGCTCGGGAAAATGTTTTTGCATCGAATAAGCAAAGAAATCGGGTAGTTTTCTCCAGTGTCCATTTGCTCTTCTCCGTAACTGGGAAGCATAGGCACTAATTGGGGCCGCACATGCTTCATTAAATAATTTACCTGGCCTATTAATCAGATAATCGATGGGTTTTTGTCGAAATGCTTCCCCTGAATTAGCTAAGTTTTGCATGTGTTCATCTAATCGCTCACCTGTCAGATCTTTAATCGGGTCCCATGAGTAGGAGGTTGACGGATTAAGGTAAGTTAGAGTTATCAATATGATAATAAAAAGCGGATTCCTACAGATGAGCATTGCTTTATCCAATATGATTCCAATAAGAATTTATAACACTATTGCGAGAATAATGGAAGCGGCTCACACTTAATTTATCTAGGGGAGATTCAATATAACAACTCTTATTCGCTTTAATTCTATCCGTATGTACAATGCCTGCTATTGCAGATGCCCTTGACGATATAACTATCAAATCGGAGATCAATGAGAGTTTTTAAGAATCGATTAGGCGAAAAAAAACCTCCAAGCACGAAGCTTGGAGGCAAGTTGAACAGGGAGGCTTCACGTCTGGGAGACGTGGGGTCCGAAGACCCCCAGGCCGAAGCCTGGAAACAGACCGACCGGAGCAAGCTCAACAGTCAGTCAAAGTAGATATTGCAACGCAACATCTGATGACAATCAATGTAGCATTTTTTTTGAGGATGTCGATTTACATTATTACAGTGCCGATATGCATTGTGTGCATACCTATTAAGGTTCTGTAATAAAAGCGTAATATCGAATCTTTTGTCCTAGAATTTTGATTCTGCGACCTTGCGTAATAGGAAATCGCGGAAAATGGCAATTCGCTTGGAAGATCTCATTTCCTCGGCATAGGCAAAATAGGCGTCGAACTGAGGCCCTTCAACCTCTGGTAAGACCTGTACCAGATCACTGGATTCCTGTGTCATGAAGTCAGGAAGTGCGCCGAGACCTGCCCCGGAACGCACAGCCTTCATGATGGCATAGATGTTATTGATGGCCATGGATGCGCGACGCAAGCCGGTTCCTTCAGTCCCGACATGCAAGAGCCAGTTGATATCTGGAAGAGGCGGTTTCGTATCATCCCCATAGACAACGAGCCTGTGATCCGAGATCTCATTCACTGTGCGCGGCATACCATACTTTTTGATATAGCTCGCTGATGCATAGATATGCATCTGAGCGGTCAAGAGGTGCCGCTGGATCAGATCTGCTTGTCTTGGCGGGTGCAGGCGCACGGCGACATCGGCTTCGCGCATGGAAAGATCCAGCTCTTTGTCCGACAGGATAAGTTGAACTTCTACATCTGGATAGAGGTCGATAAATTCGTGTAGGCGTGGGGAAAGCCAAGTCGAACCAAAGGCAACGGTCGTTGTGATCTTAAGCGGGCCTTTGGGGCGATCTTTACTTTCAGTCAACTGTGCTTCTGTCATGGCGAGTTTGCCAAAGACATCATGAGCAGTTCTATAGAGGAGTTCGCCTTGTTCGGTCAGAATCAAACCGCGCGCGTGGCGGTGAAAAAGTGAAACCTTGAGACTGTCTTCCAAAGCAGAGATTTGACGACTGACTGCAGATTGGCTGAGGTTGAGTTGTTCCCCTGCGTGGGTAAAGCTTCCGGCTTCGGCAACGGCGTGAAAAATACGCAGTTTATCCCAGTCCATGATGGACGCTTTAAGGCCGCTCCGGCGTTTTGTGCCCTCTGACAAACCACTTCTCCCTTAGTCTGCGCGTTGAATTCGCGACAGCGATTCGTAAATTATCGTTATCTTACTGTAATTACAGCTTCTTAACAAATTGTGCCTAAGCGTATATTTTTTTGGAAGGCCAAAATCAAATAAAATTCTAACCTATATTATGTAGGCCAAATAAAAAGCGAAGCTCGTGTAAGCTCCGCTCTTTATTTTGGGGTCCGTGAACGTTCTAGTCGTTCATTTCTGTCAGATAGCGTTCGGCTTCGAGTGCGGCCATGCAGCCCATGCCCGCCGCTGTCACAGCCTGTCGGTAAATTTTATCAACACAGTCACCGGCTGCAAAAACACCGGGGACATTGGTTGTTGCGGTACCGGGTGTCGCCAGAATGTAATTTTCATTATCCAGATCAAGCTTACCCTTGAAGATAGCGGTCGCGGGATCGTGCCCGATTGCCACAAACATACCGTTGACATCAAGCTCAGAGAAAGACGCATCCTGTGTGTCTTTAAGCTTCAGACCCGTTACACCGTCTGTCGGTGTGCCTAAGACATCATCAACAACTTTATTCCACTGAATGTCGATTTTCTCGTTCTTCAATAGGCGATCTTCGAGGATCTTTTCACAGCGCAAGGCGTCTCTTCTATGAACCAATGTCACCTTGGAGCAAATATTTGCCAGATAAAGAGCTTCTTCGACCGCGGTGTTACCGCCCCCGATAACAGCAACCTCTTTGCCACGATAGAAGAAGCCATCACAGGTCGCACAGGCGGATACGCCACGACCGTTGTATGTTTCTTCACCCGGTAGGCCCAACCAGCGTGCCTGAGCACCTGTGGCGATAATCACGGTGTCTGCGACATAGCTGTTACCGCTGTCGCCTGTACAGACAAAGGGTCGTTCGTCAAAATTGACTTCGTTGATAATGTCGAAGTGCATTTTTGTGCCAACGTGCTCAGCCTGTTTTTGCATCTGTTCCATCAACCATGGGCCTTGAATGACGTCCGCAAACCCGGGATAGTTTTCGACCTCGGTGGTGATGGTCAACTGGCCGCCGGGCTGGAGGCCCTGAACCAATATCGGTTCAAGGTTTGCGCGCGCAGCATAGATGGCGGCGGTATAGCCCGCGGGGCCAGAGCCGATAATCAGTACTTTGGTACGGTGGGTTTCGGACATGCTCTTTGTATCTTTCTCGTTATATCTTTATCGTATTGGCTTCGCCCAGGACACTCCCAGAGACGTTCTCAGAGACACTCAAAGGACCCGCTACGAAAGTGGTCGTAAAAGTCTCGACAAAAGTTCGGGCGAAAATCACGATAGAATCGTCTTGTTCTTGAGTGAAAAATAGAGTGCCTTGGCGCTCTCTACAAGGGGCAGATCAATATCTTTTCAGCTTTATCCGCGGGCTTTTATTTTTCAGCTATAGACGCCCGGAATCATCCAGTTTTTTCAATATGATTTTGGCTATCCGCTGTGATTCGCAAAGCGGCGGATAATGCCATGTTTCCAGCGTGCCATCAAAGGGACGGATAATGCCATCATCCCTGAGCTTCTTGTGAAATCGGTCAAATTTTTTGGTGCCGCCTTCAAGATCAACAGTAAAGACGGGGCGACCGGTACTCGCAGCCTCTGTGACCATATTTACTGAATCGCTAGTGACAATGATAGCATCGGCTGATCCCAAAAAACCAAAGTAGGGGTTGGGGGACTGTCCATCCCATACAAAAGCGGGCAGATCTTTTAGATAGCCTAATAGTAAGGCTTCGTTTTGCTGGCCCGTACGACGTGACGTTGTTACGAGAAACCCGCACCCTGTTTCCTGATGCAGCTTTTGGAGTTTATTTCCGAGCTGATGAATGATGTCGGCTGTGAGATCATAAGCTTTGCTTTTCCCGCCGATCAAAACCGCAACCAATGGTTTGGGGAGATCTTTGATACGGGGGGCAAGGTCTTTTTTGCCTGCTTCAAGCAGATCTGGCGTGATTTTGTTAAGGGCACCACAGGTCGTGAGGACATTGGCGCCTCTTAACCTGTCGTGTTCAGGCGTTATAACGAAATTATAGAGATTGGATGATACCTTGGGATCTTGGATCTGGATGGCAAAGGTTTTGCCCTTGCTGAGCTTCCGAACCAAGGCTGTGAAAAGAGCCGCCTGACGTCCGCAACCGATAATAATATCCGGCCAGCTTTCTCTGGGCACATCTTTTGGGGGAAGGGCAGAGGTATCATAGATGCTAGAATGCAGAGGGATCAGGGCTGGTGGCAACCACTTCCAGGGGGATTTCATTTGGACATGGTGAATGACAGGGGGCAATCCCATAGCTGCTGCAAGGCCCAGACAATTGGCTTCTATACCGGCGCGTCCATCGCTAACAGCCCAGCAAACAAGGTTTTTCTTAATCTCTGTCATTGTTCTGGGAATATCGCGCGACAAGCGGATCTAGGCAAGGAAAAGACCACCATTGAGACAGTTACCTAATAGAATTTGTTTGTTGGATCTTGAAAAGATGGAGGTCACGAGTAATATTGTTACTCAAAATCACTCGATTCGCTCTAATTGTTTATCATGTGACAGCATGAAAGCTTAGGGTGTTACCGGAAACACTGTACAGGACGTTTGCATGCGCCGCGTAAAGTTAGATCGTATAGATCTTCGTATACTTCAGGATCTTCAAGAAGATGGACGTGTCACCAACGTCGAACTCGCCCGCCGAGCAGGTATTTCAGCTCCTCCTTGTCTAAGACGGGTACGGGCCTTGGAAGAAGCCGGTTTTATCAAAGGCTATCACGCAGAGCTAGAGGCAGAAGCCTTGGGCTATGAAGTGGCCTTTTATGCTTTGGTTGGTCTTACAGGTCAGTCCGAGCAGGTTTTGACTGAATTTGATAACTATATGAATGAATGGCCGGAAGTGCGCGAATGCAGCATGACCCGTGGCTCAAATGATTTTGTTTTAAAATTGGTTGCCCGGAATACCAGCCATGAAAATGAGCTAACGGAAAAGCTGACGGCTGCGCCGCATGTTGCAACCGTGCAAACCATTCAGGTCATCAGAACATCTAAAAATATTCCGGGGGTTCCAATTGATGACAATGATGCGCTTCTTTTGGGCGGGCAGGAATAAGCTCGTTAACTGACGAGTACGCGCAAGATAAATAATAAAGAGGCCCTGATTTCATTAAAAATTCAGAGCCTCTTTTGCGTTTAGGGTTGATCGCTGTCATTTACATTTCGATAACGCAGTTTCTGCCTTTGTCTTTTGCTTTGTAGAGGGCTCGATCGGCTTTTTTCATTACATCCATCGGGTCTTCATGTTTTTCTGTTCGTTCTGAAACACCAATAGATACGGTTACTTTGACCTTTTTATTTCCTGTGTTCTTTCGTGTACTTTTCTTTGATTTTGTGGGCTTTTTTGTGGGGCGATCTGATCCTCTGATAACAAAGACCGTTCCTTGAATTCGTTCGCGAACTTCTTCAAGATAATCGAAGGTTTCATCAATGGATTTCCCCGGAAAAAGTAATGTGAATTCTTCGCCGCCATACCGATAGGCGCGGCATCCCCCCCCGGTCTGGTTAAGACGGGAAGAGACCATTCTCAGGACTTGATCGCCAACATCATGTCCGTAGGTATCATTGAATTTTTTAAAGAAATCTATATCCACCATCGCCAGTGTATAGCGGCGACCGAGCTTCTTCATATCAGCAAGCAAAGCCCGTCGAGCCGGTATGCGGGTCAACTCGTCCAGAAAGGCCATACGGTGGGATTCCTGGAAAAGACTAAGAATGAGCAGAAGCGATGCGAGTGTTATAAATATGGGGGTTGCGGGTAAATCGCCGTACCGCAGGGCTGCGCCAAAAAGGGCAATGAGGCCGCCAAGATACCCTGCATCCATTGGCCTGTGCTTGATGATCAGGCGAACGGTCAATACCAGCGCGGCAAGGCTGAACGTGCCAAAGGATAGGGCAGGTAAAGGCATCCAGCTTCCCCATGCAGGACGCCATTGCATTGCGTAGTTCAAATCAATCCAAAGGTTGGAAAATATGCCCAGATCATTGGCGGGATAACCAAGTGTCGCGATCATGCCGCCCACAACGATTAGCAATAATCCCTTTGTAAAACCGGAAGGTGTTAGAAGACCCCGCTCTTCACTAAGCGCGAATCCCATCCAAGCCAATGGTATAAAAATAAAGGCCGCAGCTGACTGGGTTTCAGACATGCTGGTGCCGAAGTAAGCAAGGGCAACAGCGATGGCGAAGCAAAAAACAGGATTGGATTTTCTGAACCAAAGGCAAAGTCCTGCGCCCAAAACCGATAGGGTTGTCGGTGCAATATCAAGTAACAGGTCTACCGGTGCCGGATAGCTATACGGATAGGCGACCAGATAAATAGCCCCAGTGACAAGCAGAATAGGCGGCAGATATAATTTTAAATAGTCCGAAATCACGGGCAAGGATGCTTTTCGAAAGAGAAAGACGTAGGAACAGGGATTAAATCAAGGTGGCACCTAGGGAAAATAAAACCGATTTTTCATGTGCATGATCCTCTTCTTTACTCACCCTGTGACAGTGCCTGCTTCGAAATGCGTTCCATTATATCTTCGATTTCCGGGCTGGCTGGTTTTTCTTCTTCATCAGCGTTTTCGTCTAAGAAGCTGTCAATATCGGTATCTTCGCTCAAGGGAATTTCTTCCGCACTGATTTCGGCTTCTACTTCAGTAGGTGTTCCTATGTCAGGCGCGGTTTGTGCCACAGCTTCAGGCTCGATATCTGATTCATCTTCTGCTACGGCGGGTTCTGGCGTGGAATCCTGTGATAAAATCTGATCTTCGAGTGGATCTTCCAATCCTTCTAGTGGGCTATCGGTATCTTCAGTAGCTGGGGCTTGTTCGTGGCTATCTTCTGCAGGGAGAACCTCTTCAAGGTTGTCAGCGATTTCGGCGATAATGTCGTCTTCCGAAACATCAGCAAGTTCTGCTTCTTCAATTCCATCTTCTCCGGTTATATCGTCATCAGTTAAATCGTCTCCAGCCTCATCTTCCAGTGCGACTTCTGGAATATCTTCTAATGTTTCTGAGGCGTCTTCGGTTGAAACTTCGTCTGCTGCGGATTCTAGAGAATCGGGAACGTCTTCAGATTCGGGGGCATCGTCCATAGAAATTTCGGTTGCCCCATCATCAGTGCCTCCCTCGGAATCGTCTATTGAGAGATCGTCTTCATCCGCTGTCATACCATCATCGCTGTCAGTGGCTTCCAGATCAGCGACAAGTTCTTCAATCTCGTCGAGGTCGCTTTCATCGTCACTCTCTGAGGCGTCAGAGCTGTTTAGTTCAGCTGCGTCTTCGTTAATGTCAGAAGCTTCGCTTTCGTTTGTAACTTCTTCCTCAGGCGCGGGAAGGGATAAATCAGCGTTAGTTGATTTATCTTCAATTTCAACAGCTTCACTTGTCATTGCCGAGATGCGGACATCCATATCCTGTAGGGTATTTGTCGTATCTCCCTTTTCGATGGATTTCAAAAGAGAGAACAACATCGTGCGTAGTTGTTCGTTTTCATATTCTAGTTTGCCGATGGTCTGATCCTTTTGCTCGGTAATGTTGAGCAGGGCAATCAAGCGTTGGCTGTAGCCTTTTTGTTGATCAGCGATGAGACCAAAATGTTCTTCTGCTGCTTCTACCCGGGTACGAAGTTCTTCTAAATCAGACATGCCTGAATCCTATTTCAAAAGTATTTGAATAAAGTATTTGATGAAAAAGGTTTTAAAATCCCTAATTCTCAATATTAATAAGCGCCAATTAACCAAATGTCGGGCGCAAATGGAGATCGGAATGGAACAAAACTATGCTGGTGATGTCTCTGTAGAGTATGTATGGGATGTCTTGGAAAAAGATTCTGATGCCGTTTTGCTCGACGTACGGACCATCCCGGAGTTTCAGTTCGTAGGTGTACCGGATTTATCAGCTTTGGGAAAAGATACGCAACTTTTGCCCTGGCAAGTTTACCCACAAATGCAGGTTAATCCTGATTTTGTAGCGACAGTAAAGCAGTTGGGGATTAAGGAAGAACAACCCCTTTATATTCTGTGTCGATCGGGTGTGCGTTCTGTTTCAGCCGCAATCGCCCTGACGGCACAGGGATATAAAAATTGTTTCAATATTCTGCACGGTTTCGAAGGACCTGCGGATGAACGCGGCCATCGGGGAAAAGTTGCGGGTTGGAAAGCTGCTGGTATCCCCTGGAAGCAAAATTAATCTAAATCAACATCGTGATGCCCATGGGAATGGTTTCCAAAGGGATTGAAAAGAGTAAATGGAATAGAAAGATGACGGACAGCAATTCAAATGCTTCAGCACGCAAGCTTCGCCCCCAGACTGAACTGGTGCGCGGCGGGCTCATGCGCAGTGGCTTTGATGAGACAAGTGAAGCGCTGTACCTGAACTCTGGCTATGTTTACAGTTCAGCAGAAGAAGCCGAAGAAGCTTTTAATGGTGATCGTGAACGCTACGTCTATTCCCGCTATGCAAACCCGACGCTTTCCATGTTTGAAGAGCGTATGCGATTGCTGGAAGGTGCAGAAGTCTGCCGTGGAACGGCAAGCGGCATGGCCGCTGTTAATGCAGCGCTTCTTTCGCAGGTTAAAGCAGGTGATCGTGTTGTGGGTGCCAAAGCTCTCTTTGGTTCTTGCCTGTTTATTTTGAACGAACTGCTGCCACGCTATGGCGTCGAGACAGAGGTTGTTGATGGAACGGATTTAAGCGCTTGGGAAGCTGCGCTTGCCAAAGGTGCAAAAGCTGTTTTGTTGGAAACACCGTCTAATCCGGCACTTGATATCATTGATCTCAAGGCCGTGTGCGATATGGCACATGCAGCGGGCGCGCTTGTCATCGTGGATAATGTTTTTGCGACGCCAATGTTGCAAAAACCATTGGAATATGGTGCGGATATTGTTGTCTATTCAACAACTAAGCATATCGACGGACAAGGACGTTGCATGGGAGGTGCCATTCTCTGTTCTCAGGAATTTGATGCCGATCACCTCAAAGATTTTCTGCGCCACACTGGTCCGTCCATGAGCCCCTTCAATGCCTGGACGATGGTTAAGGGACTTGAGACACTAGCCCTACGCGTTGACCGGATGAGCGATAATGCCTTGGCGCTGGCAAGCCATATCGAAGGTCTGCCAGGACTTAAGAAGGTGATTTATCCCGGGCTGAAATCACACCCGCAATACGCCCTTGCCATGGCACAGATGTCAGGGAAGGGAAGTACGTTGATTGGTCTGGAACTAGAGGGCGGTAAAGAAGCAGCCTTTAAAGTTCTAAATCGTCTCCGTGTTGCCGATATTTCAAATAACCTTGGGGATTCTAAAACACTGATTACCCATCCATCTTCGACAACGCACCAGCGTTTGAGCGAAGAAGAGCGTCTGGCGGTGGGTATAACACAGGGTTTCTTACGCATTTCTGTCGGTCTTGAAGATGCTGATGATCTGAAAGAAGATCTGGAACAGGCAATTCGAGGATAGTGTAAAAACGATTCCTGATATGCAGTGATTAAAAGGCCATCTGAACAGGTGGCCTTTTATTTTTCAAAATGGGTTTTCAAAAGTGTCGAGGTTGTTATGTGGGCAACTTCGGGGTAACAGGATATCTCTTCTCTAATCTTGTTTGCTCTTTGCAGATGATCCGTTGATAACTGAATGATCATATCAATATCTCCACCAAGTGAATGACATGCCGTTATTTCGTGGATTTCAGCCAAGCGAGGTGCAATGAGTTCACATGATGGGTGATGCGTTTTTACCATCAGGTAAAATGTCAGAGGTGTCTCTTTTTGTGCCTTCTTTAAAGTGTATCCGGCGATGTCGCCATCTCTTTCAAGGCGCTTGACCCGTTCGATAAGGGCTGTGCGTGAAAGCCCAACACCTGCAGCCAGTTCTTTGATTGAAGCGCGCGCATTATTGCGTAACAGCGTTAATATTTTCAGATCTTTGTGATCAAGAGATCGGGACATGTTGTTAAGAATGGCATAGTTAAAATAACAGGCTGAGCCTTACATCATGCCTATATCATCAGTTTGAACAAGCTCTTACCATAAATAGAAATATAACTGTTAAGAGATGAGGTTCAAAATGAAGTTTATAGAAACAGCAAAGTTTATCGGTAATGCTGCTTGGGATGCGATGGACATTGCACAGATTGAAGGAGCAACCGTTCGGCTTCATTGGACGGACGAGCCGTATAAATGGCATAAGAATGACGGGGATGAAGTTTTTGTCGTTCTGAATGGTAAGGTAAGAATGCTCTATAAAAAATTTGGACAAGAACTGGAGCAACTGATTGATGCAGGTAATATATTTTACGCTGGCGAGGGAGACGAGCATGTTGCTCATCCCGTTGGTATTGCCCGTGTTTTGGTGATTGAAAAGGCTGGCTCAATCTAGGCTGAGTTTCATGCCTTCGTGGCTCGCCTTGAAACCAAATTTTTCGTAAAATTTGAAGGCATCAGGACGAGCTTTGTCAGTTGTCAGTTGGACCAACTCACAACCATGTTTCCGACACTCTGAAATAGCCCACTCAAACATTTGGCTGCCAAGACCTGAACCACGATGACTGGAAGCTATACGGACACTTTCAATCTGTCCCCGCCACATCCCAAGGCGAGAAAGGCCGGGAATGAATGTTAGCTGTAGACAACCAATAATCTCCTCCTCTTGCTCAACAACGGCAAGATACTGGTTCGGGTCTTTATCAATGGCTTCGAAGGCTGCACTGTACTTTGGGTTCACTGGCAGCGAAGCATCTTCACGCTTCGCGCCGAGTTTGTCATCTGCCAGCATGGAAATGATAACCGGAAGATCCAGTTCCTGTGCGGGTCTGAAAGAAATATTTGTCATCGTATGAAGATAAAGTTGATTTGGGCCTTCATCAACGTGTTCGTTACATCAAAAAGAGAAAGTTAGCGGTATCCCAGTTTTTTCTCAACTTCATCCAGGCATATATCAATGATGTTCATGGCGTATTCCATGTCTTGTTGAGTTGTGACCAGAGCTGGGGTGAAGGTGAGAACATTCCCCATAGTGGTCTTGAAGCTCAGCCCTTTGTCCAGAGCATGATAGAGCACCATATCTGCCGCGTTATTAGCTGGTTCACGCGTATCTCTATCTGTGACAAGTTCTGCGCCAAATAAGCAACCTCGTCCTCTGACATCCCCGATTAAGGGGTGACGCTGTTGCATTTCTTGCAGACGTTCCAAGGCAAAGGTCCCGACGTTCGCTGCATTTTCGACCAGACCTTCTTCTTCTACAATCTGTAATGTGGTCAGCGCAGCCCGTGTCGTTACCGGGTTCTTTTCATGTGTATAGTGACCATAGGCGTAACGGTCGGCAATATCCAGTTCAGGGCGGCAAATTGTTGCCGCGATAGGAAGAATGCCACCCCCGAGACTTTTGCCAACAACAAGAATATCCGGGATGACATCATCGTATTCGCAAGAGAACATCTTGCCGGTTTTACCCAATCCTGTAGGAATTTCATCAAAAATCAGAAGGGCACCAAAGTCGTTACAGGCTTCACGGACTTTTTTCCAAAATCCGGGCGGGGCTATATAAGGTATTGCACGGGTTGGCTCGGCAATGACTGCGGCAACGTCTCCTTCTTTTTCCAGAACATACCGGATGGTGTTTGCGCAAAGCTCAGCGGAACCTTCTTTGACGCCCCATGCGTTGCGATAGTCCCCAAACGGAGGCACATGTTCTGTGCCGGGTAGGAGAGGGCCAATGGGGCCAGAGCGGAACATTTCTTCACCACCAATAGAGCGCGCACCGAAACCTGCGCCATGGAATGAGTCCCAGAACGAAATTGTTTTGAAACGTCCTGTTTTTGCACGGGCATAGGCGAGGGCAATTTCGATGGCATCTGATCCCCCGGTTGCGAAGAGAACCTTGCTTAGATCGCCGGGGGCCAGGTCGGTTAGTTTTTCAGCCAATTCTACTGCAGGATCACAGGTAAAGCGTCGCGGCGCAAAGGGAAGATCGTCCAGTTGTTGTTTGATCGCTTGTTTTAAACGCGGGTGACCATAGCCAATATGATGCACATTGTTGCCATGAAAATCCATAAAGCGATGTCCACGATTGTCTTCAATCCAGATACCTTCGGCTTTTTTAATTACCGAAAGGCAGGGGGTGGAAACGGATTGATGCAGAAAGACCTTTTCGTCTCTGCGTAGGAGATCTTTTGCATCAGAATTAATATTTCTGTCGTGCCAGTCTTTCCGTCTAGGAGAATGATTTACGTCCCCCTCAGCACCTTGAGGGGTTCTTTGATTTGTTGGCTGTATGTTGTTGTTGTTCATCGCGCCATGACCTTTGCGGGCTTTATTGATTTGTTATGAACTATGAAATATATGATGATATAAGTCCAATTGGATGTTTTGATTTTAGATATAATTAAAAGTTATGATTACGAAATGAATCTGTCTCAGTTAAGAGCATTTAACGTTGTGGCGCGTGAAGGTAGTTTGACGAAAGCCGCAGAATATTTGTCCATTAGTCAGCCAGCAGTAACGGCACATATCCGGGCCTTGGAAGAAAGGTATGAACTTAGCCTTTTTCGCCGAAACAGCCGTGGCGTTACCTTGACCGAGGTTGGCGAGGATCTCTTGAAAATTTCAGTGCAGATTTTTGCGCTTGAAGATAAAGCTTCTGAGCTTTTGAGCGCGACAAAGGAGTTACGTAGCGGTACATGTCGGATAGCGGCTGGTAGTCCCTATTTCATTGTTCCAATTATTGCTGCCTTTCAAGAAAAATACCCTGAAGTGCATATAGGCTTGAACATTGGTAACTCGCAAAAGGTAACAGCCGACCTCTTGGCCGAGAAAGTGGATATTGCTTTACAAACCGGGTGGGAAGAAAATCCGTTGGTTGAAGCAATACCTTTCTATCGGCATCGTGTAGTTGTTTTCTGTTGTCAAAACCATCCCTGGTCACAATCCGGCAAGAGACAAATCAAGTTATCAGAGTTAAGTAGAGAGAAAATGATTTGGCGTGAACCTCAATCAATAACCCGCCAGGTTTTTGAAAAAGCTTGTCAGGCCAAATCGCTCAATATTAAACCCACCATGGAAATTGCAAGTCGGGAAAGCCTTTTTGAGGCGGTAGCAGCTGGCTTGGGTGTTGGAATTGTGTCTTCCCATGAACTACCAAAAGATCAACGTGTTCACGTGCTTAATATTGCAGATGTTGATTTGGAAACGATAGAATATCTTTTAACTCTGAAGCGCCGGAGAGAACTTAGAATTGTAAGAGCTTTTCATGATGTTGCGGAGCGATTTCGAAGGTAACTGTTTATTAACACTTGAAATGTTGTTTCAAAAATGCCGTTACGCCTGCTTTGAATTCATCATAACTCAATACCTTTCTTGCTTCGTATAGAAGTATTCCCGTATGAGGCGGGAGCTGTAAGCGATTGATATTGCACAACTGCAACTTTTGATGACCATCGAATAAATAATTGATCAGAGTAAAAGGGAGTAAGCCGATCCAAGTTTTTAATTGTGATGGGTAACGGCAGCAATAGGTGATAAATCGTATTCTGTCGCCCCATGACATCTGCGTCCTTTGAATTGGACCATTTTCTGGAATTGGCTTGAGAACATGATATAAAGCCCAAGGTAGAGTATGCCCATTATAAAGAGAAAATTGGAAAGTTTGTCCCATGCAGGCATGTTTTTGTGCCATGGCTAGGCCAAGGATATGAGCTGCGTCATGATCTTGGTGCCCGCCTTCCCAAGCATGGATGTAAAGTGTGCTTGGAGGACCTATAAGGTTAAAAAGGGTATCAAGGCTTTTCTCTGCTATATGGAGATTTTGATATAATTTTCCATCACAGAGTTTGTTTTCACATCCAATAAAGTGAATTTGTTTTTTTTCAATTCCAAACTTAGATAAAACATCGGTGCTTTCTTTGTTTCTTCGTTTAGATATTGAACCGTCAAGAGTGCCTGTTGTCAGGTAAATGATGTGAACATCTTTTTTTGAATTTGTAAGATCGCTAATTGCTTTGAATACGCCAAACTCATCATCTTGGTGTGAAAATAAAAACACGTGTGACATCGCAACATAATCCTATTTAGTAGGCATCAAAATCTAGAAAGTTAAAATAAAGGTGTCGCTTATCTATCTCTAGATTACGATTTTGCAGGTCGCGAAAAATCAGATTTAGTGGTGAAGGCTTCAGCCTTTGTGGAATGGAAATATAGCTTCCCCAGGCAGTTCCTTGGGGAATCACTCCGAGCATCAAGCGTAGCCCCACTCCAAATGAATTTGATACTATTTCTGTATTTTTATCCAAGCTGATCTCAGTAAAGGCTTTAATTGCAGGTTTATCTGTACAGGCTTCTACCTGTGAAAAAGTGTCAGATTTCCTAGTAATGAGGGCTGGGTTGTTGGGGTTGGATATCCGCCAGGAAAAAGATTGTTGTGTCCAACAGTGTCTAATCAACGATTCAGAATGATTTAGCGTATGGCGGGTTTTGCGAGGGAATGTACCGATACCTATCCGGGCGTCTAGTGGAGTGACAAGAGTAAAGTCAAGCTTTTTAATGAAGCCAGACGTTGAGTTGTTGTTTGCTACGCCGATAACAAATTCATAGCCAAGTTCAGTAGCTGTTTTATATGTCTCGTCTGCCAGTTTGGTAAAAAGCCCCTTACCACGATAATCAGGATGGGTTGCGGTATTAAGAGAGAGTAGCCCTTTTCGTTCTGTTCCCGCAAAGGACCAACGAATTGGAATTGTAGAGTAGTGCGCGGCTAAGGTGTCTTTATCCCATGCATCAAAGCCAACGACTTTACCTTCTGGATTTTTATGGTAAAGCCAGAGAAGATATTTCACGGCTTTGTTTGGGGTTGTCAGGTGAGGTGCGTTGTCAAAGCACAGCCCGAACAATTTGCTGTATTCATTAATGAGATCTAAGGATGATTCAACTGGAGTGAAATTCAAAGTTGATACTCTAATTTAAAGTGTGAGTGTGTGTTGATCTGTTTAAAATATCTATAATCAGCTCTATTTGTCTAGCGGCTTTAGAGCTAACGTATGTTATATTCTATATACTTATATGTGTTTAGTTCATATTGTTATTGCGCCTTTTAACATATATAGAATTGAGATTGTTGTAATCTAATTATTATGTTGAGTCCTTATTGTCATATAGAGAAATACTCTGTTTATGAAAATTCTTATTTTATTTCTTTTCACCTTAGTGATGTCTTCTGGCCAGCTTCTTTTTAAAAAAGCATCATTGGATATTAATTGGAATGAAGGACTTCTCGGTTTATTTAACCCATGGCTGATTACAGGTATAATTTTGTATGGAATAGCAACGTTAGTTTGGGTGTGGATCTTAAAAACAGTTCCCTTAAACTTTGCTTACCCGTTTACGGCTTTGGCATTTGTTATTGTTCCTGTTGCAGCGTCTATTCTTTTTAAGGAAAGTTTGGGGTGGCAGAATGCTGTCGGAACCATATTTATTATTGCAGGGATTGTTATTATTTCTGTGAAAGAAATTTAAGTAGCATAACGATGAGAGATGCGGTGAAAGATAAAAAGACATCCATTGTTGTTGTGATCCCTTGTTATCAAGTTAAATCTCACATTAAAGATGTGCTTGAGGCTATTCCAAATTTCGTTGATGCGATTATTTGTGTTGATGATGCTTGTCCTGAAAAGTCTGGTGACTTTATTGAAGCGAATATTCAGGACAATCGTATAACGGTTTTAAGGCATTTTGATAACCGAGGTGTCGGCGGTGCAATGATCACCGGCTTTGATGCTGCACTAAAGGCCGGTCACGATATTGCCGTTAAGATTGATGGTGATGGACAAATGGATCCAAGCTTGATCTCAGGGTTTATTGACCCGCTTCTTACGGGGGAAGCCGATTATACAAAAGGTAATCGTTTTTGGGATAGCCGTAGTCTCGTCGCCATGCCGAAAGTTCGTCTTTTCGGGAATGCTATTCTCGGGTTCATCAATAAATTTTCATCAGGCTACTGGCGAATAATGGATCCAACAAATGGGTTTCTAGCAATTCATCTTTCGGTGTTTCAGCTTTTGGATACGTCTAAAATTGCCTCTAGTTACTTTTTTGAAAGTGATATGCTATTTCGCTTAAATTTGATACGAGCAGTTGTTCTAGATATTCCTATGGAAGCCAAATATGGTGATGAAATATCAAATTTGAAAATTAGTAGGGTTATTTTACCATTTCTAGGTGGGCATGTTCGGAACTCTGTGAAACGATTAGTATATAGCTATTTTCTCAGAGATTTTAGCTTGGCATCATTGGAATTTATAATAGGGCCAATGCTTATTTGTTATGGGGCGATATTTGGGGTTTGGCATTGGTATTTGTCTGCATTTCAAGGACAACAGGCAACTCCGGGGCAGGTTATGCTTGCTGCCTTACCTATGATAGTTGGTTTGCAGCTTGTGTTATCAGCTTTGAATTTTGATATCACGAATGAACCAAAGACACCTTTGAATAAACGGTTAAAACGTAGATCTGATATTGATCGTGATAATTAAATTTTTCAGAGATGTTAAAATTGTTTGAGTGGCTATTTTTGTGACAAAAAAAATAAACTTATATTTACTTCCTTTAATACTTTGTTGTCTCATTGCTTTTGTTCAGGCAATGAAAATTGGATATCAGGAACCTGTTGCCGACGCTCTGGGGTATGTAGATCGGGCCATAAATTTTGCATTCCTTCCTCTTGCTGAAACGAGTAATGGTATAATTGTAGCACCGTTATATCCTGGTTTTCTTAGCTTTATGATGTCGATTGACCCCGGAGTAGAGCAGGCTATTCAATGTTATGCTGCTCGCGAAGGTGGGTGTGATGTTTCTGGGTTGGCTTCTGTTTATACTGTTCAGACTGTATTGATTGCCCTGGAGACTTATTTTTGCTACCTCGCCGCTCTTTTTTTGACAAAACGGTTTTGGCTATCTCTATCAGTGATGATTCTGGTTCTTATCGCTGGTCGCATGTCAGAATACACAACTTGGTTAATTACAGAAACATGGGCTTTTTTCGGCTTCATCAGTTTTATAACGTGTTTGGCCTATGCCCTTAAAGTCAAAGACCATTTTATTGTCTTTGGATTGATGGGGCTTGGGTTATGCATTGCTGTTTTGACTCGACCATCTTTTTTGTATTTGGTGTATTTTCTGATCCTAGGCATTCCTTGTTACTGGCTTTTTGTTAAAAAAGAGGGGGCAAAGGAAATCTTATTTAAGACAGGTGTTTTTCTACTTCCCTTTATCTTGTTTGTTATTCCCTGGATGTTTCGAAATTATTCATACCACGGTGTTTTCGGGGTAAGTGCAGGCTATGGCCCTTATATTCTTTCGGAACGAGTTGCTTATAATATGATGAGTTGGACGGAGTATGCTGTCAGCTTTATCTATTGGTTGCCGGATTTTGGTGATTCACTAAGTAAAAGCCTTTTCCCGGCAGAACTCTATCAGAAGCTCGATTTTGGCTATCCGGAAGGGTATTATAAATATGGTAATTCTGTTATGAGAGCTGAAATTTATGAGCAGGCTGCGACCGAGAAAGAACGTATCAGTCTTTTGCTTAACGGTTATATTTTACCGGATATTGTGAAACATATCATGGTGACTTTGTCATTGTCTCTTCGTGGAATGTGGGTGGCAAAGTATTTCGGGTTGATTGGTGTTCTTGCCCTGATCCCGGGGTTTATACAGTTGAAAAAAATTGCTGGTACTGCACCTGTGATGTTTTTTGCATTCCCGTTTTTCTTTATGGTCGGGTTTAATGCATTCGTTTCTGTCAGTATTCCCCGGTATAATGTTCCGCTGGTTATGATTTACGCTATCGCGATTGTTTTGACGGCGTGTTCAATCTGGAAATTAGTGCAGCCATTTCTCGTGCGTCGCTGACTTAGCTAAGTTCTTCAAAGCGCTTTAGAAAATTCTTTTTTGCCTCTTGTGGGGATATGCCTGTGATGCGGATATTCGGCATTGATCGCGGTTTGCCAAATATCTTGCTGGCTTCCTTGTCGCTGAAACCGGCTAGTTGGGTGGCTTCAAGGTAAGCGGCCATACGATCTGCACGTTTTATGAGTTTGTTGGTTGTGTCTGGTAAATTGGCGGGGAGACCAAAGCGAACATGGATGGCCTGCATCAATCTGTTTTCTAGATACTTGTACCCACTGCCAATCGCGTATTTAAAGGGAGTTATCAAGTCGCCGATAACATATTCGGGGGCATCATGAAGCAGGGCGGCCAGACGGATTTCTATTTTTGAATCAGGCTTCAGCAGACCAACAATTTCTTCCACTAATAGAGAGTGTTCGGCAATGGTGTAGCCCCATTCGCCAATCGTTTGTCCGTTCCAGCGGACTTCGCGTGAAAGACCGAGCGCGATATCTTCTATTTCAATGTCGAGAGGTGAAGGATCGAGAAGGTCCAGCCGTCGCCCGCTTAGCATACGCTGCCATGCACGAGGGGCGGGTGCAAATTTCTCTTTTTTGGGTGTGCTCATAAATCAGGTCTGTTTCTCAGTGCGAGCCACAGACCTGATTTTGTAAATCGTCTGCAGCGGGTTAGCGTCTGCGGGCCATCGTTGGAATGACGAGGCGTTCAATCCAGTTCTTAACTTCTGCCTGACGAATGTCGGCGTTCATGATGTCATGATCAATACCAAGTAACCACCACAGATCTTTTCTGCTTGGATCTTGATGAAGTGCTTCGAGCATGTCCACAAATTTTTGAGCATCGTCGATGTTTGTAAAGAACCCTTTGTCCACAAGCTTTTGTTTGCGGCAATAACAAAGCCTGGCCATTTCGTGGAGATCATATTCCGGGTGGTATTGTACGGACCAGAATACACCGCCCTTGTGGGTTACGGATACGGCCTGAACTGATGTCCAGTCGTTAGAAGCCAATACTTGTCCATTGGGGGGAAGATGAGTGATTTCATCATCGTGACTGATAAAGGCATCAAAGACTGACTTTTTACCTTCGAACAGGGGATGGGCACGACCTTCAGGTGTCAGGGAGATTTTGCGAGCAAAGCCCATTTCTCTGTCTTTAGGGTTAACCGCGCAGGCACCGCCGGCGGCAACGACAGAGATTTGTGCCGCCCAGCAGCTACCAAAACTTGGCACTTGCGCCTCATAAGCGGCTTTGGCAAATTCGATCTGAGGGACAACTTTTGGATCATCAGAGTGAACGGTCAGGCTTGATCCTGTCCAGGCAATACCATCATATTGCTCTAGGTCAGCGCCAAAGGGAAGGCTGGCCCCCGGATCTGCGGGGTAAACTATATCACATTTGGCGCCTGGGCTTTGTGTTTCCAGCATCTTGACATAAAGGTCGCCTGCAGTAGAGGCTCCGCCTTCTTTCAGGCCGTCTCGTCCTTCTTTGGCATAGCCATCGACAACGAGGAAACGTGGGTTTTGAGACATGTCGTCTTTCTCCGGTTTGGACTCTAAGTGTTATTTACTGATATCTGCGAGGGCATCAATTGCAGCAGGTAAATCTGCATAGCTGTTAACAATCGCATCAGCTGTCGTGTGCCCTTGGTCCGCATCGCGTGTTGCGGTAAAAAGTATGGCTTTCATACCCAATGCATGCGGACCTTTGATGTCGTTGTGGTCTCGATCCCCGATATGCAACATTTCTTCAACCTGAACACCAAGCTGTTTTGCTGCTGCATCAAACATACTGCGATGGGGTTTTGAGTGTCCGACTTCGTCAGAAAAAGCAAAGCCACTGAAGTATTGTTTTAGGTCGTAATCTTCAAGAATTTGGCGAAGACCTGTTCCTGGTGTAACAATCGCATCTGAAACAATGCAAAGTTTATAGCGGCTTGAAAGATCAGCCAGAGCTGCTTTGACACCATCAATTGCATTGGGAGGGATGTTTACTTCCATATCGCCAGTCTCTTTGACTACGCGATCAAAAAGGTCTTTTGGAAGGCTGCGATCCAGGCCGTTGAGAATAGCACGAATGCGCTGTTCAACGGTCCAGTTTATAAAGAGTTCTTTCCAGACAATATTGAAAGAGGCATCGGCGACATCGTATGCAAGAGTGACTGTTTCCATATCAATGGGTGCGATTTCGTTCAGAGCTGTCCAGACAATATGGCGACGTTCTTCTCTTTTGCTTCTCAATCCCTGAGCAACACGTTTAGGTTCGTCTGAATCGTCATCAACGATTGTATCCCATAGGTCAAAGGTGATGGCCTTGATCATTGCGGGCTTCCTCTTTCAATTCTGTGCGTGGTTTAGAACGCAGAGTTAATAAGGTGTTTGTGTCATTTTTGACTTATGGTGCCGATCATAAAATGGATTATCGGTTTGAACAAGTTTAAAGTGGGATAATAGTGGTTATTTAGTATTGTGTGTGGTTTATTTGATCTTAATTTGTCAAATATGGAGGATTGGATTGTTTTAAAAACGACTTTTGTGGTGCTGAGTGGTCTGGCTTGAGCGATGTGTGTGGCGAGTTATTTGTTTGAAAATGTGACTTTATAGATTGTTTGAAGGTGAGGGTGTTAATGCCGACTTGTCGATATAGCCTCTGAAGCATCAATCATTTGATGTTTGTGTTATTGCTGTTAAAAGGCCTGTATCTTTAAATATATTGAATATTGTGTTGTAGGGTTAACGAAGGTTACCCCTTTTCTAGGTAACACTGGTTTACGAGGCCAACACTGGGTAGTTTGATGGGAAATAAAGCGTTGAACAGAAAAGTATGCGTTGCCCCTATGCTTGATTGGACTGATCGGCATGAACGCTCTTTTTTGCGGATGATTTCGCAGCATACGGTTCTCTACACAGAAATGATAACAACAGGCGCATTGCTTCATGGTAGAGACCCTGAGCGATTTTTGAAGTTTGATAAGCAAGAGCATCCGATCGCATTACAACTTGGGGGAAGTGATCCAGAGGCGATCAAAACGTGCGCGGCTAAGGCTGCGGCTTTTGGATATGACGAAGTTAATCTTAATGTTGGATGTCCCAGTGATCGGGTTCAAAAGGGGCGGTTTGGGGCCTGTTTAATGGCTGAGCCTGATTTGGTTGCAGAATGTGTGTCTGCAATGGCTCAATCTGGACTTGCAACGACAGTCAAGACACGCATCGGAATTGACGAACAAGACTCTTATGAATTTTTGCACGAGCTTGTGACAAAGGTGAAAGATGCAGGTTGCCAAACGCTGATTGTTCACGCCCGTAAAGCTTGGCTAGAGGGCTTGAGCCCGAAACAGAACCGAGAGATCCCTCCGTTGAAATACGATGTCGTGTATCGTGTTAAACAGGATTTTCCAGATCTGGAAATCATCCTCAATGGTGGTGTGCAAACGCTTGAGCAAGTTGAAGGCCATCTCGCAAATGTGGATGGCGTGATGATTGGCCGTGAAGCTTACCAAAACCCGTATATCCTAGCAGAGGTTGATCAGAGGTTTTATGGGGAAACGAAGATCAAAGATCGTAGTGAGGTTGTTGATCAACTCTGTATCTATGCTGCAGAAAGAGTTGCCGAAGGCGTGCCTGTAAAGTCAATAACACGTCATGTACTTGGTCTTTTTAACGGTCTGCCGGGTGCCCGTGCTTGGAGAAGAAGTTTGAGCCAAAATGCCTTTAAGCCCGGTTCTGATGAAAGTGTAATTCGACAAGCCTATGAAGAGTTCCTGGACGCAGGGCAAGCGCGCGAAGTTGCTTGAGGTGGTCTTCCTGCCGTCAGTAAGTTAAACTGGTTACAGAAATCACATTTGAAGGGGGGACTTGTCATGGTTAGGTTTCTTGTTAAATATTTTGTTTCCGGGGTCTTTGTGCTGGGGGGCAGTATTTCATCTGCAGTGTCCAGCCCGGTTGATTGTTCTGTGCCTGTTGATCAAAGCCCTCTTGTGACCAAAGTGATTTATTTTGAAGTTGGACAATCCAGTCTTTCTAAGAAAGCGCAAAAGAAAATAGACGACCTTTTTAACGTTATTGATGGCCATCCTTCGCTTAAAATCTGTGCTATTGGCCAAGCTGATAAACAAGGCGATCCTGACGCAAATAAAAAACTGTCTCTTAAGCGGGCACAAAGTGCCAAGAATTACCTTATTAAAAAAGGTATTGCCAAAAAGAGAATTGAGACTGTTTTCCGTGGTGAAGCCTATGGAAGCTTTTCTCTTTGGGGGTCTGGAGAAAAAGCAGATGAAGACCGTCGTGTGGAAGTCATTGCCTATAAAGAATGAGGCACCAGTTTTTTTTATGGCTGATGTCTGCACAATAATGGCATTTGAGAAATGGCTATACTGGGAAAAATAAATGTCGGCTGAATATCTGGGTGGCCACATCCTATTATATCATGGTGTTTTTGAAAGCATTCCAACAGGCTTGGAAAGCCGGTTACATAACGTCAGCCCGGTTGATTTTCGGGAACAGATAAGGTGGTTACGGGGGCAGTTTGAAGTCGTTTCTTTGAATGATTTTATTGCTGTGCCGGACAAGCGAGGCCTCGCAACGATTACCTTTGATGATGCTTATGCAGATCTATTCACCAATGCAATACCTTGGTTAATCGAAGAAAAATTGCCATCTACGATATTCCTTAACAGTAACCTCATTGATGGAGCCATTTTCTGGCGAGATAAAGTACGACTTATTCTATCGAAAAAGCTCGAAAAGGCTTTCCTGAAATATTTTGAGCATGAAAAATGGATTCAGAGCATAAAGACCGAACGGTTTTATAAAGACAGTAAAAAAGTTGAGTTAAATAGCCAGTTTGTTGATCAGGCGTTGGATACTTTTCTTGTGGAGAACAACCTTGAGGATGAGTTAGACGCTCTTACTAAAGTTATCGCGACCGAAGACGATTTAATTGATAATCCCTTGGTGAGTTATGGGAACCATAGTGCGTCTCATTATGTTCTATCTTCTTTAACGCCAGATCAGCAACGGAAAGAGATTGTATCCGGTCAAGCTTGGTTGAACAGTAGAGAATATAGGCGAACATCTTCGTTTGCAGTTCCTTTTGGTGGCACAAAAGATATCAATCCAAATACGTTTCGCTTTGCAAAGGAAGCAGGCTGTTCTGCTGTTTTGATGAGTAGGCGGGCCGTAAATACGATGAAGCAAAAAGATCCTGTAACAGAGTTACTGATTTTGGAAAGATATATGACGCCACCGACATTGGAAGAGTTGGTGGATCTGTCACATAAATTGGATCGAATTGCTTAAGGCCGTTATTTATTCTGTTATTGGTTCTGCAGGAAGCTTTTGCAATATCTCGTTAGCCACATCGTTAATTTCTTGCCCACGGTCTTTTACATAAGCGGCTGCTTTTTGTGCTAATTTTTGTTGATGTGATTTATTGAGTAAAAGCTCTTCCATTTGTGCCGTAATATTCTCTGTCTGGGAGAGTTTTATAATCGCGTTATTCTCGACCATTTCATTACAAATCTCTTCAAAATTCTGCATATCAGGCCCACAGATAATGGCGCAATTTTGTCTAGCTGGTTCAAGAAGGTTTTGCCCCCCTTTGCGTAATAGTGAACCCCCGATAATGACGACAGGTGAGAGCGCATAAAAAAGCCCGAGTTCCCCTAATGTATCCGCGAGATAGATGGAGGTATCTTCTGTAATGGGATTACCTTCACTTCTGAGGTTAAGAGGAAGGTTTTTTCCCTGAAATTCATTGAAGATTTCAGCCCCCCGTTCCGGGTGTCTTGGGGCGATTATACACAGGAGATCAGGAATTTTTTCTCTTAATTTTTCGTGCGTTTCTGCCAAAAAAACTTCTTCGCCCCTATGCGTGGAACTAGCAAACCAGACTGGCCGTGTTCCGATGCGTGTAACAAGCTCTTCGAGATCATCTTGCTTATAAGCTAGGGGAGACGCAGCAAACTTAAGGTTGCTCTGTTTCTTGACGTGTGGTGCTCCTAATTCTGTAAAACGTCGTGCATCCGTAGAGGATTGGGCGAGAATCAGGTCGAACTGTTTGAGTAGGTCCTGGATGAAAAATGATGCTCTCGCCCAAGACTTTGCGGATTTTTGCGACATACGTCCGTTGAGGAGTACAAGAGGAATGCCTTTGGCTTTTGTCTGAAAAATCATATTGGGCCATAGCTCGGATTCAATAATCAAAGCGATATCTGGGCGCCAGCTTTTTAGAAAATTGCCAATGGCCAGAGGTAGATCAACTGGTACAAACTGATGGATAGCGTAATCAGGTAGCCGCTCTTCCATCAATCGCGCTGACGTTGCCGTACCTGTCGTGACCAGAAACTTTAAATCAGGTTGAAGGACGTGAAAAGTTTCAAGTAGAGGGAGTATTGAAAGAGATTCGCCGACAGATGCACCGTGTATCCACACTAGCTTGCCCTTGGGTCTTACTTGTGAAGTATGCCCGAGCTTTTCTGTGAACCGGGAAGGATGCTCTTTGCCGCGCTTTATACGTTTTGTTAGATGGTATTTGACGAGCGGTGTCATGATCGTCGCAACAGAGGCATATAAACCCATGGCAATTTTTGTGCGTAGTGTCGTCATGCACTTTGCCTTAGTTTAGATTCAAGATCTTGAGCTGGGTTTCGATTATCTTTTGCTCGTCATAGAGAGCTAAAGCACGTTCTCTGCTTGCTGTGCCCATGGTTTCACGTAGCTTGGGACTGTTCACAAGTTTACAAAGGGCGTCGGACAGTTTCTCGGGTTCGTTCACAGGAACCAGGATACCAGTCTTTCCGTCATCGACTTCTTCCCGGGATCCTCGGATATTTGTTGCAACAACAGGGAGGCCAGTCATCATTGCTTCGATAATTGATCTTGGCATTCCTTCTCGGTGAGAAGGAAGTGTGAAGATATCGGCTGCGCGCATTATTTGGTTTACGTTATCACGATACCCCAAAAAACGGATGCGCTTTTTTAATTTTCCATCTGTTTTGGCTTGTGCCATTGCATCGTCAATGTCGGTAGCATGATCACTTTCAAGGCGATCCCCAACAATCCACAACGTTGCATTAACCTTTTTCATGGCTTCAATAAGTTCAACATAACCTTTTTCCCTGACCAAGCGTCCAACCATCAAAATAATGGTTTCGTCATCTTTCGCACCCAATTCTGTCCTAAGAGCTTTTCGGTAGGATTTGGGAGATGCAGGATAAAATTTATTGACGTCGATGCCATTGCCTATGGCAACGATTGTTCCATTCTTGCAAAGCTTATGCTTTTTTGCTGTTTCCGCATCTTCCTGCGCTTGTGTGAACAGGGTGTCTGTAAAACGTCCTGCAAACCATTCCAGTCCGACAAAAATGTTTTTCTTTACTGTGTGCATGTTTTCGTGGAAATAAAAACCGTGGGCTGTATAGGCGATTTGGGGAATTCTGGCTACACGCGCTGCGAAGCGGGCAATTAGGGATGCTACTGGTGTGTGGGCGTGAACCAGATCAAACTTTTCATCTTTGAAAAAACGAGTTAAATTCCCAAATGATTTGGTATGAGAAAGAATATTAAAAGATCGTTCGATCTCAATGGTTTCTACCCGAAAGCCTTCAGCGCGAATTTTTTCGACCAAAGGGCCGTCGCTACATACGCCAACAACTTCATGTCCTGCATCCCGCATTCCCTTCATCAGGGGAAGAAGCATATGGTAAAGCGAGAAATCGACAGCGCAAATTTGGCAGATTTTCATTCGGTTCCTGCTGATTAATTCTAAGAAAACATACCCAGACATGGGCATCATATAGTTGTCGGGCTCATACGGAAATGTATTAGTAAAATTATTTCCAAAAATGAGTGTCTGACATACCGACTTATTTGAGGTGACGCAATGCTTGAAGCCGTTAATTCTATAGGCTTTTATTTGTTGCCCTTTCTCAAATAATTGTTATTTGGTGCAGAGCTTCCTTTAAAATGACATTTTTTCAGGTTTATAACCAAATGTGAGCGGAATCGCCTTTCCGTGGTCATCGATGCTTCTATCGTTTATGATTACAGTGACGGTTTTGTTGCCTTCAATCTTCTGACGAGATTCTTGCTGAGGTTTCTGAAGGGGGGAAGTCGCTCTACATGCTCTGATATTGGGCTGCTTTTATTGCTTATTGGATGTTTATTTGTAACACCGATTAAGCCTTGACCACAAAATGAACACAAGCCTTGGAAGGTTTGTGTCGATAAGGGATAGTCAGCGTTCGCGCTACGAAACAATTATGCTGGGATGTCATCTAGGAATGAACAGGATCGGGGGATCGCTTCGTTATCCATTTTTCTTTGTAACGATGCTTCTTTTGGCTGGATGTAGTAATTTTCCAGGTAAAGGTGGCTTCTTTGCGGACAAAAATAATGCAAGTGATGCACAGAGGCCTGCTGAACCTCAGATTGCCGCGCGCGGTAATGCAAAGCATGAACCACAAGTTGCTTCCGTGCACGAGGTGCCGAAACCAAAATGGAAACCGAAAGATATTCCAAATAGGCCGGAACCAGCAGAAGACTTGCTGGCATCGCAATCCGATCAAAGCATTTCAGAAAGATCGCTGCTGGTTACGCCAAAAATCAGCGACTTGCTTGGTATGTCTTTTCTTCAGGTTCGGGAAAAATTAGGGCAACCTGTGTGGATTAGGGATGTCTATCCCGCCCGCGTTTGGGGATATGATATTGAAAGCTGTAGCCTGCAAATTTTTTTCTATCCGAAACTGGATCAGGCCGGGGATTATCGGGTTCTGGCTTATGAAAGCGGTTTGAACGGTGATGGCGTTTCAAAAGTTACATCGCTTAAGGCTGATGATGAAAAGTTGGCCGAAAGCGCTTCTCCGTTAAAACCTGGTACAATTAGTGATGAAGATCATGCTGTCGTTCAGGCTTGTTTTCAAAAAATTATGGAAGATACCAATTCTTTAAAAAAGGATGTTCCTGACAGTTTGTCGCCTGATTCATGAGGCAAATTGATATGTACAGTGAGTTCTTCAATAAAGTTATGATGTGTGTGACCACTCGAAAGTAATGAATGTGAATGCAGGAGATAGAAAATGATGGCAGCGACGACGGTAGTTGAGACGGTAAGTCCGCGCGTTATTTTAGTTGATGATGACGACCTTTTCCGGGAATCACTTGGGCTGAACCTTTCCGAGGAAGGGTTTAATGTTATTGATTTTGATAATGGTTCTGATGTGTTGAGCTACTTATTGAACGAGCCCTCGCTTGATCCAATCCTTTTGGACTGGCGTATGCCCGGATTGGACGGTTTGGCTGTTCTTCGGCGTTTACGCGAAGCGCGGATGAACAATCCGGTTATTTTCCTGACGATGTTGAGCGATGAAATTTATGAAGAAGCTGCTCTTCGTTGGGGGGCCGTTGATTTTATAGATAAGTCGAGACGCTTGCCAATCATTCTACAGCGTTTGCGGCTGATTGCCGAAGGAACAAAAGGTAGTTCTTCTTCTCAAGCAGATGAAAGTGATTCTGGCAATCCGTTATCTTCTCGGATTGGCGATCTTGAAATCCGCGAGGACATCATGCGGGCTTATTGGAAAGGCGAACAACTCGACTTGACACTAACAGAGTTTGCAATTGTCTGCTTTCTTGCTACAGGCATTGGTAACGATGTTAGCTATCGCCAGATATATGATCTTGTTCATGGTAAAGATTTTGTCGCGGGCTATGGCACAGATGGCTACAAAGCCAATGTGCGTTCTTTCATTAAACGCATACGTAAAAAATTCCGCGAAATTGATGATGATTTTGAGCACATTGAAAACTATCCCGGATTTGGCTATCGCTGGCGGAATGATGGTCCGTCAGGCACGGCTTAACTTACCCAAAGGTTAGATCGTGAAGCACCAGAGCGTGATTATAAATAACAGTGAACAGAAGAAAGTTCGGCGGTCGCGGTTGAGCCGAGCTGTACACTCTTTGTTTGCAAAATTTGTTATTATGCTTTTAGTGTTTTTTGCTGTTCCAGCCCTTTTGTATCAAGAATTCCGCCAAGCAGATCTTGATCGTCAAAACATTGTTTTGACCGCCGTGCGTGAACAAGGACGTCTGATGGCCGAAAGTTTGCGGCCAATGCTTGAGAGTGCAGATCCATCTATTCTATTGGATTTACCAGAAGAAATTGAACGTATTGCGACCAAAGGAAATGGTATTAAAGTTCTCTTCCGTCCTGCTGGTGAAGAGGGTGTACAGGGGGTGTTTTTTGTTGCTTCCGAACCGAGGCTTTCAGCGGACGAGCTTCGTAAAGAGCGCGAAACACTGGTTGCTCAGGGTGTCTTTGATAATTTGACGGCCAGTTGTTTGATCGAGCGCCCAATGGCGATAAGGCATTTGCGCCCAAGCGGGATTGAAGAGCTTCTCACCTCTATGACTGCAATAAGAACGGACGCAGGATGTTGGGCGGTTATTGCGACACAGTCGGCGGAAGTCTTTCTTGGATCGTCCATTGGACAACCCTATTGGAAAACACTTGAAGTTCAGATCGCCGCCGCAATTTATCTCGGCATGGCGCTTATTCTTACCATTCTTGTGTTTACGGTCTGGCGCGATTTGATGCGTTTTCGGGATCTCGCCCGGGGAATCCGTGAAGGCAGCGTGGATAAAAGCAGCTTTATGATGAGTAACAAAGTTCCGGAACTTGAACCTGTTGCTCATGAATTTGATCGAATGACTCATACTCTGCGTGAGTCATCTGATTCAATCCGTCGTGCAGCGGAAGATAACGCGCATGCCTTTAAAACGCCGCTGGCAATTATCAGACAAGCGCTTGAGCCGTTAAACAAAACGGTCGAGACCGAGAACAAAAGAGGCCGCCGAGCTCTTCAGGTGGTTGAAGAAGCTCTCGATCGTTTGGAAAACCTGGTTTCGACAGCTCGCCATCTTGAGCATACCTCAGCTGAGCTCTTGAACCCGCCCAGAGAAAACATTGATCTTTCGGCTCTCTTGCTGCGAATGCTCGAGGCTTATAATGTGAGCTTCTCTCAGCAAGGTGTTATTCTGCAAAGCTCGATAGATCATGAAATCTCAATCCTTGCTGGCGAAGACATGCTGGAAACCATTCTTGAGAACATTATTGATAACGCCCTTGAAGTTTCTCCTCGTGGTACGACGGTTACCGTTGATTTAATCAATGGCAAGAAAACAGCTGAATTAGCAGTGCGTGATCGCGGGCCCGGCGTGCCGGAAAGTGAATTGGAGCGTATTTTCGAGCGATACGTTTCTTATCGCCCCAAAAAAGTCGGACATGATGCTGATGAGAGTGTCAAACAAAGTGCAGGCGTTGGATCCTCTCATCACATGGGGATCGGGTTATGGATTGTTCGCAGAAATGTTGAGGCTATTGGTGGCTATGTCCGTGCTGAAAACCGTCAGGATGGTGGCCTGTCTATTATTGTTTCACTTCCGCAAAATGGTGAATAAAAAAACGTTTACTTCGACGATCTGCGCGGTTTTCAGAGGGCTATGTTTTAACAGATTTAGCCTCTACTGATTTGGAGCCGATAGATCTTGCAAGGGCTGGGTAATATCTCAGAAGTGTTATGCCGCGTGCGGCCATATAAATGGACATTGCAAGCCAGAGTCCATGATTTTCCCACACCGGAACAAGAAGCCATGTACTGATCAAAAAGATGATCAAGGATTGTATCATGGCATTCCGTAAATCCGCGGTGCGCGTCGTGCCAATGAAAATGCCATCAAACTGAAAGCTTGCAACACTTATCAAAGGCATAATGATGGGCCAGTAAATAAAGTTTGTTGCTATTGATTTAACGCTGGGAATATCCGTGAACAAATTAACAATAAGTTGCCCGGATAGATAAAAGAGTATCACAAAGACAGCTGCCGTCAGTAACGCCATGACACTACTGGCTTGTACAGCATTTCTAAATTCTTTGTTGTCGTTTCTCCCTTTTGCATGACCGGTAGTAATCTCTGCGGCATGAGCAAAGCCGTCCAGACCGTAAGCTGAAAAATAAAGAAAATGCATTAATACCGCATTGGCAGCTAGGATTTCATCGCCCATGCCTGCCCCTAACCGAGTGAAATAGGCAAAGGCAAAAATAAGACATAAAGTACGAATAAAGATGTCCCTGTTTACTGTAAACAGAGCAAGAATATGAGAGCGGAGCCAGACATTCTGCCAATCGATTTGCTTTATGAAGAAATCAGATTTTTTCAGAATGATCCATAAACCTACAGCAAAACCAATGCTCTCTGCAATTACTGTTGCTAAAGAAACTCCCTCGACCCCCCAGTCAAATTCAAGAACAAAAATTAGATCGAGGAAAATGTTCACTGAATTTATTATGACCTGTAAAATAAAAGTAAGCTTAGGTTCGCCTTTACCAATTAACCAACCAATAATGACGTAATTGGACAGGGCAATAGGGGCACTCCATATACGTATGGTGCTGTACTGAAATGCAAGTTGCTGTACTTCTGCGCTACCGTCAATCAGCGTTACGCATAGCTGTAACAGAGGAGCTTGCAACAAGATAAGTATTAACCCAAACAAGAGGGCAAGTAACATGGGACGTAGGAAAGCTGCCTGCTGTTCAGGTAAATTCTTTGCGCCAAATGCCTGAGATGTGAAGCCCACTGTTCCCATTTTCAAAAAGCCGAAGCCCCAAAAGAGAAAACTGAAGATTGTTCCACCCACAGCGACACCCCCGATATAGGCGGGATCAGGTAAGTGCCCCATAACAGCTGTATCAACGGCCCCCAACAGAGGAACAGTTAAGTTGGATAGTATCAGCGGGGTCGCTAAAGCCAGAATGTGTTTGTAGTGAGCAGGCAACTTAATCAATAGTTCGACACTTTGAAATGATGGGGATGAAATAACGGAATTGACTTATATCCCAAGCCCCATGGTTCTCGTACCTTTATTTTTGCTTTACGTAATATGCAAAGCTTAATGCCCTGAAATATTTGAGTTCAATGAAATGGTAGAACTCGGGATATATTGGTCTTCGAGTTTCAAAACGTTAAGCCAGTTTTGAGTGTGTCAGGCAATTGGTGAATTTCAGGAATGCAGTCTGTGTCTGTATCTTGATCTCCGTCGTGATGTTGCTGCCAGACGGGATCTTGGGAATTCAGCTGTTTGTTTGAGAAACATTATGGTCTTTAAGTTGCTTTTTTTTGCCTGGTCAACGATGTTTTCATAATGAGATAATAACCGTGTGGCGGCCAAAGCGGGGTCGAGTTCATTGGGAAGGCTCAAGACCCAGGCAAGGATAATGTCTTCCGGTGGTGTATTTGTATCTTCATCCATCATAAGCATCTGGTGAATGATCGATTTGGGATCGTTAGTAGAATTGGAAGAAACAATCGCAGAAGCAAAAGATAGATTAGAGGCGTAATTCGTCATAGCATTTTCTCCTCCGGTGCACCCCGCCCGGGTTAATGGTTGATAAATGCGATGGCAGGTCTCCTGGCTCGTGGATCATAAATATCTATCCTTCCTTCCCAGCCGATTATCTGGCCAGTGGGTCACAAGATGATATCTCATCACTTACAGTTGCGGGGGCAGCTTTGGAGTTAGTCACATGGGTGTTCGCCATATAACTTCACCAAATTCCCTTTTCATCCCATAGGGGGAACCTCGCGATTTAAAATCAAGCTACTTTAGAAGATGGGGATGTGTCAATTTGTTTGAATCTGATGTTTTGATTACGTTTATTTTCAACGAAGTTTTAAGATTGCACATCAAATTTTTCAAAAAGAATTCTGGTAGCAATTGAACGCCCTGTAGCTTGAACTGAAGTCGCCTGATCTTTTGCTGGATTTGTTATGTTGGGTTTTTGCGTAATTTTAGGCGATGCCTCTGTAGTAGCAGTGATTTTTTTTCGCGAGCTAGATTGTGGAAGATTTAAGCCCAAGGTAGATGTGATTCCCTCTGTCTTTAGGTGGGTGGCAGCAACGCCGCCTGGATTGCGCGCGTGAATCTCGGCATGTTTTTTGGTTTTCGCCTGCTGTTTCGCGATCTTGTCTTGCGCTCTTTTTTCAAGAGCTGCGAGACGCATCTCTTTGTTGATACGATGTTTTTCATCGCGCCACGCGGTTAAAACTTTACGGCGATAAGGAGTGCTGTATTTTTGGTTGTAGGAATGATACCTGCCGACAGCTGATGTCCAGGATGGGGACTTGCCACGCAACTCAACAAGAAACTTGGCCGCATATGCAACGTTTTTGTGAGGGTCAAAAGCATCGTTTAATGATTTGAATGCCTTGGCGTGATGGTACAAATTGACCTGCATGCAACCGACGTCGATATTTTTGACACCTTTTGCTTTCAGTTTCTGGACTTCCGCGATTGCAGCCTGTTTTGTCGGAAGATATCGCCCTTTTCCTTCTGCCATCACTGTCCAAGGCCATGCCACCCTGCTTCCCTTTTCTTTATCCCATTTGCCAGATTCAACAAGTGAGATTGCTCTAAGAAGATGAAGAGGAATTGTTTTCTGAATTTCAGTTTCTGTAATGATATCCGCACAGATATCACTGTTCTTCTTTGCGGTAAGGGATTGAGCAAAAGCATTGGCTGATGCGAAAACACCAACAGCAAACGCAAGCGATTTTAACAGATTGCGTGGCATGATCTTTTACTCCTTTCCTTGTCGCGTCATTTGATGAAACGCTGGTTTTATGCAGCTCTTTGTTTTAATCAGTTTGAATTGGCAGCATTCGAGGCAAAATTTCCCAGCGTTCGTTCGGGAATTTGCGTGTTACGCGATTAATAAACTTGCCGACGTTTTCTTCTTTCATTGCCAAAATTTTAACCGGCTCGTGGTTCTTGCGAATTAGAAAATCCTGACGTCTTTCATGATCGAACATTTTCTCCTCCAGTTTCCAATTACTCTTGAAAATATAGTAAGCAATTTTGAGGCCAGTTTTATTGTTGGATGGCGAAAGAATTTTTTCCCAGGATCCTCGTGGAACTATGAAGTGTTCTACTTACATGGCGGGATATTTAGAGACAATGATATTTCTTTTGTTATCAATAGGATGTTGGGGATTGAATGGAAATTCTATTTGATAGTATTAATATATCGGCAACCGAATAGACTCTGATCAACTCGGACCAAGGTACTTTTAAATAAGGAATAAAGTTACGTTCGGAGGAAGGGTAAGGCGGCAAAAAATACCCGAGAAAAAATGTTGAAGAATAGAAGATGAGTTAAAGAAGAATCATTAAATATGTTTACCGAACAATCCTGCTCATAAACGATCCAAAGAGAAAAGGGTCGTTCCTGCCTTTATGTCCTGGATGTCGATTGCGGAAATACCTGGACTAAGCCCGGTTTCTAATAATCGAGTACGTTTGCTTGGATTGAACCGACTGCGAGAATGATTTCATCCATCAATGAGGCGATATCATCAAAATCAGATCTGCGTTCTATCCTATCCTCATCCATGTAGAGTGTACGGGATATTTCGATTTGAAGGCAATTTATGCCCAAGGCGGGTTCGCCGTAATGTTGGGTTATAAAACCGCCGGGGTAGGGATTGTTATTAAGAACACGATAGGAATTCTGTTCAAGAATATCTCCCACTGTTTTTGTGACGGCCCTTGAACAGGCTTTGCCAAAACGATCCCCCAAAACAAAGTGGATCGATGAAGGTCGTGAACTGATGCCGTTAGCACGTGTTGTCAATTTGGGCATGGAATGGCAGTCAATCAGAATACAATAGCCAAACTTGCGTTTTGTGGTGTCAACAAGTTGACGAAGAACTTGATGGTAAGGCCAATAAAATCGCTCTATGCGGTCCTTTGCCTCGGCAAAGGTCAGTTTATCTTTATAAATCTGCGTTTCGCTGGTGACGTTACGAGCAATAGTCCCCAGGCCAACAGCAACACGGGGCGAGTTTGTGTTTACATAGCTGGGTAGTTCATCTTCGAACATATGGGGGTCGAGTTCGAAGGGCTCTCTGTTTGCATCAACGAAAGCACGGGGAAAGAGTGCGCAGAGTAAGGGAGCACCCAACTTTGGAGCATTTTGAAATAGTTCATCTACAAAAGAGTCTTCTGATCGACGGAGGTTATGACTATCTAGTCTGGAACCTTCGATAAATGATTCTGGGTAGTTATTACCGCTGTGAGGGGAAGACAGAACAACAGGTAAGGTATGCTGATTGGGCAGGTGTAATCGATAGGATTCAGTCTCTCTGACGGTGCCCTGTTTCAAGTCTGTAGATATATTGTGTTGTGTTGTTGAAATGTTTTCACCCATCTCATTAAAATCGTAAGTCATGATGTGATCGTCAAGTGTCTTGTAAATAATATGGATTTTAATTTTTTCATGTGCGATGCGACTATCATAACGCTCTTTTGATTATGGGCAGTGATTTGTTGTATAAGCTTAAATCCATTCTTGATGCTATGATGGCGAGGTGTCGAGAGTTTTTTTGAACTTTATTTGATTGATGCACCGTTTAATGGCTGACATTCTTCTAGCAGAAGATGACGATAATTTACGATATTATCTGTGCCGTGCTCTGGAGCGGGCTGGACACAATGTGATCGCTGCTGCGGATGGTCTGGAAGCTGAAGAAACGTTATCTTTTCATCGTTTCGATTTGGTGCTTACTGATGTGGTTATGCCCGAAAAGGGTGGTGTCGAGTTGGCTAAAGTTGCCCGTTCTCATCAACCAGAGATTAAAGTTATGTTCATCACTGGTTTTTCAGGGATTTTGATGGAAGAGAGTGATTCTTCTTTCAAGAGCGATAAGGTTTTGTCAAAGCCATTTCATCTAAGAGATTTAATTACTGAAGTGAATAAAGTGCTTTTGTAGCAGAAAACTTTTGTGAAAGGGCTTGTCAAACATATAGCAGTTTGATACTTCCCTGTCTCACCGAACAAAGCGTGTTTATCGACCGGTTTTTCGGGTATAGGGCGTATAGCTCAGCGGGAGAGCACTTCGTTGACATCGAAGGGGTCACTGGTTCAATCCCAGTTACGCCCACCATGAAAACCTCAAGGGAAACCTTGGGGTTTTGTGCTTTCAAGGCCTAACCATTCCTAGTTAAAAAACAATCCTATTCACATTTGTTCACACTCGTCAATGTGAACGAAGTGGCACTTGCTGCACAAGTGCATGCTCTCCCGCTGAGCTATACGCCCTCATGGTGTGGATACGAGTCGAAAAATAGGGGAGTTTATCGATGGGGGTAGGAGGGGGGGGATACCCCTTTGTTCTATCTCTGCATTACGCCTCAATATTTTCTATCAAAAATTATGATTTTTGGGCACTGTAAAATGAGGGTGTGGGGACTGGGTTGTGAAGTTTAAGGCATCTGCCAAATCCAAAAATAAATCACGTGAATTAGCTTTTCGCACCAAGTTCAATATGACATATCTTCTTACACAATAAAGATTTGCTTGGGGGCTGAGTGTGACTAACGAACAGAAGAAAAAGCTGGAACAACAGCTCTGGAATATCGCAAATGAATTACGCGGTAAGATGAGTGCCGATGAGTTCCGCGATTACATTCTCGGTTTCATTTTCTACAAATACCTTTCAGAGAAACAATATATCTTTGCGAACAAACTTCTCGAGACGGAGAGCATCAAAGACTATGCACTAGTCCAAGATCAGGAAGATATAGAAGCAATCAAAGAAGAATCCCTTGAGAAATTGGGTTACTTTCTAACACCTGATGAATTGTTTAGTGCTATCACTGCTAAGGGCAATATCAAGATTGATGAAGACGACGAGGCAGAAGTTGGAAACTTCATCCTTGATGACCTTCAAAGCATCCTCAATGCCATTGAACAGAGCACGATGGGGCATGAAAGTGAAGATGACTTTATCGGCCTCTTTGAAGATCTTGACCTGTCCAATAGTAAGTTGGGCAAGAAGCCAAAAGACAGAAACGATTTGATCGCGAAAGTTCTGGCGCATCTTGATAAGATTGATTTTGAACTGGATAAAGTTGATGCAGATGTTTTGGGCGATGCCTACGAATACCTGATCTCTCAATTCGCATCTGGTGCTGGAAAGAAGGCTGGAGAATTTTATACTCCCCAGCAAGTTTCTCGTATCCTTGCCAAGCTTGTTACATTGGGTAAGGGGCAGGTTAAGAATGTCTATGATCCTGCTTGTGGTTCTGGGTCCTTGTTATTGCGTATTGCGAAAGAGGCGAAGGTTGGTGAGTTCTACGGACAAGAGTTAAATCGAACGACATACAACCTTTGTCGTATGAACATGATCCTCCATGACGTTCATTTTAGTCAGTTTAGTATTGAGCAAGAGGATACGCTTGAAAAGCCCCAGCATGAGGGCATGGAATTTGAAGCAGTTGTTGTTAACCCTCCCTTCTCAGCAAAATGGAAAGGCGATGATAATCCCTTAAATGAAACGGATGATCGGTTTGCTCAATATGGGAAACTGGCGCCAAAAACAAAAGCTGATTTCGCGTTCGTTCAACATGTGATTCATCAAATGGCAGATAATGGAACAGCGGCGATTGTTCTACCTCATGGTGTTTTGTTTCGTGGTGCAGCAGAGGGCGTAATTCGCGAATATATTATCAAAGAGCAAAATTATTTAGATGCAGTAATCGGTCTACCTCCTAATATCTTTTATGGAACATCTATTCCTGCTTGTATTTTGGTACTCAAAAAATGCCGTGTACATGAGGAGAATATTCTCTTCATTGACGCCTCTCGGGAGTTTGAGAAAAAAGCAAATCAGAACACTCTTACTGATTCGCATGTTGCAAAGATCATGCAGACCTATGAAGAGCGCAAGGATGTTGAAAAATACGCAACTGTTGCACCGATCAGTGAGGTGAGAGAGAACGGCTATAATCTCAACATCCCACGTTATATCGATACATTTGAGGAAGAAGAGCCTGTTGATCTAGATGCCATAACGCGAGAGCTTGTGGCATTAGAGGGTAAAATGGCTGAGGCGGACACAATAATTGCAGGGTTCTGTGAACAGCTTGGAATCGCTTCTCCCTTTGGGTCTAAGGATTAGTGATGCAAAAGCAAGAGCAAACTGTTCCTGAACTAAGATTTCCTGAATTTACTGATGAATGGCGCAAGGTAAAGCTAGGAGATAGTTTTTTTAGTCGGCGAGAAAGAGGAGAAAAGCATCTTCCAATTTATTCTGTTACTCAAGGTCAGGGATTGATTAAGCGTAGCGAGCTAGAGCGTAAAATTACCTTTAATGCATCATATGACAGCAACCTTAAGGTATACCGCCAAGATTTGGTCTATAATATGATGCGCATGTGGCAAGGAGCTGTAGGTTATGCCGATGAGGATTGCATGGTTAGTCCAGCCTACGTAGTGATTGCACCGTATAAAGATACGTGTCCTAAATTCTATGAACAGTGGTTTAAATTTGGTCATATGCTGCATCTTCTTTGGGCATTTTCTCACGGTCTAACAAATGACCGTTTAAGGCTTTATCCTAGTGACTTTTCCTCAATCCCACATCATAAGCCGGAACTGAAAGAGCAACAAAAGATCGCTGCATTTTTGGGTTCGGTGGATGAGAAGATTATGCAGCTCCGGAAAAAGAAAGATCTTCTAGAAGATTACAAAAAGGGGTGTATGCAAAAAATCTTCTCGCAAGAGATCAGGTTCACTGATGATAACGGTAAGCCTTTTCCTGATTGGGAAGAAAAAACTGTTTTGGATGCGTTTGATCCCATCCCAACTAAGAAGTTTCAAATACAAAGTAATGAAATTTTTGAGGTTGGCGCTATTCCCGTAGTCGATCAAGGGCAAGCACTAGTTGCAGGTTATACTGATCAGGAAAGTAAAGTTTTTAATATAAAAGAGATCCCTGTGGTGATTTTTGGTGATCACACGACTGCAGTTAAATTTATAGATTTTAATTTTGTTGTCGGTGCTGATGGTACAAAAATATTAAGTAGCAAAGAAGATTACATAAATTATCTGTACTACGCATTGTACTTTTTTAATTTGGAAGCAGAAGGGTATAAAAGACATTTTAGTATTCTTAAAGAAGTAACTTTACCAATTCCCCAACTGGATGAACAAAAAAAAATCGCTAATTTCCTCTCTGTGATTGATGGCAAGATAGCTTTAGTAGCTCAAGAGTTAGATAAAACTCAGATCTTCAAAAAGGGTTTGCTGCAACAAATGTTTGTACAAGGGTAGTGATGAATACTCAAACTGAACAACAGCTAGAAAATGCTCTTATCGCTCAGCTTCAAACTCTGGGCTGGGAAAAGGTTTCTATCACCGATGAAGAGGCTTTGGTTGCTAATCTCAAGGCACAACTGGAAAAGCATAACAAGGTTAGTATTTCGGATTTTGAGTTTTCACAAATCCTGAACAAGATCGCAAAAGGCAATATCTTTGAGAAGGCCAAAATCCTGCGTGATAAGATCGATTACACCAGAGATGACGGAACAACTGGGTATATTGATCTAATCAATCAAATTCATTGGTGTAAAAACGAATATCAAGTCACACATCAAATCACCATGACAGGAAAATATACCAATCGTTATGATGTGACGTTATTGGTAAATGGCTTGCCTCTTTGTCAGATAGAACTCAAGCGTCGTGGTCTTGAGATGAAAGAGGCATTTAATCAAACAAATCGATACCACAGACACAGCTTTACCAGTGGATATGGGTTATTTGGATACATACAGCTTTTCGTTATCAGTAATGGCGTGAACACCAAATATTACGCCAATAACCCAGTGAAAGATCGTGACTTTAAACAAACCTTCTTTTGGGCTGATCGTCGCAATAAACGAATTACACAGCTTAGCGAGTTTGCGGATGCTTTTTTAGAGAAGTGTCAACTCTCAAAGATGATAACTAAGTATGTAGTGCTTAACGAGAGCAATAATATGCTTATGGCATTGCGTCCCTATCAGTTCTACGCGGTGGAGGCGATTGTCGCACAGGTACTGACGACAAATAAGAACGGTTATATCTGGCACACAACGGGTTCAGGAAAGACACTAACTTCCTTTAAGGCAGCACAGATCCTTACACAGCATCCCAATGTTCATAAGGTTGTGTTTGTTGTTGATCGTAAAGATCTCGATTTCCAGACAATTAAGGAGTTCAATAGCTTCCAAGAAGGTAGCGTTGATGCAACGAATAACACTGGGAAACTGGTTGAGCAGTTTTCTGATGATACACCGTTAATCGTTACGACGCTGCAAAAGCTTAATGCTGCTATTAGTAAAGATCGTCATCTCAAGACGATGGAAGATCTTAAAGACAAAAAGATGGTCTTTATCTTTGATGAATGCCATCGTTCACAGTTTGGGGCAACGCATAAACGTATTAAAGAATATTTCGATAATGTACAGATGTTCGGATTTACGGGTACACCGATTTTCCGAGACAACGCAGCGAAAAATGCACTGGGTAAGCGAACAACAAAAGACCTCTTTGACCAGAAACTTCATAGCTATGTGATTACCGATGCCATTCGTGATGAGAATGTGCTGAAATTCTCTGTTGAATACATCCGTACCTTTAAACAGAAAGAAGAGGTTGTTGATATTGAAGTTGAGGCTATTGATACTGCCGAAGTGATGGAGGCGGATGAACGCCTTGAAAAGATAACTAATTACATTCTCGCGAACCATAATCGCAAGACTCATAACCGTGAATTTACAGCGATGTTTTGTGTCTCAAATATTAAGACACTGCTTAGCTATTATGAGCTGTTTAAGGCCAAGAAAGACGCAGGAGAACATGATTTAAAAGTAGCGACTATCTTCTCTTATCAGGCCAATGAAGAAGACACTGATGCAGATGGTATGGGAACAGGTGACGACATGCCCGAGGATGGTGCGCCTGTTAACAAGCATAGTCGTGAAAGGCTGGACGAGTGTATTGACGATTACAATGCAATGTTTGGAACGAATTACTCTACAAAGGATAGTAAGGCGTTCTACAGCTTTTATAAAGATATTGGGAAGCGAGTTAAGCGAAAAGAAATCGACATATTGCTTGTCGTGAACATGTTCTTGACTGGATTTGATAGTAAGCCGCTCAATACAATCTACGTAGACAAGAACCTCAAGTATCACGGGTTAGTTCAAGCTTATTCTCGTACTAATCGTATACAGGGGCAAAAGAAGTCACAGGGTAATGTTGTGTGCTTCAGAAATCTTAAACCTGCTACTGATCAGGCTATCGAACTCTTTGCTAACAAGGACGCACAGGAAGAGATCATTCTCGCACCCTATGAGGATTATGTTGAGAAGTTCAAAGGTGCTGTAGAGAACCTGCTGACCATCACACCGGATGTTGCCAGCGTTGATGACCTGCTTACTGAAGAAGATGAAGCAAGATTTATTCAGGCCTTCCGAGAAGTTATCAGAATTAAGAATGTTCTAGATTGCTTTACTGAGTTCAGCTTTGATGATTTGCCATTGGACGAACAGCTTTTTGCTGATTTCCGCAGTAAGTACCTTGATCTTTATGACAAGGTGCGGAGTGAAACGCAGAAAGAGAAAGTATCTATTCTTGATGACATTGATTTTGAAGTAGAGCTTATTAGCCGTGATAGAATCAATGTCAGCTACATTATAAACCTTCTGCTGAATATGAAGGGCAAGAGCGAAGAAGAACAGACCAGAACACGCAAGACAATCACGGATATTCTGGATACTGAAACGCAACTCAGAAGTAAGAAAGAACTTATTGAACGCTTTATTGCGGATCACTTCGCGGATATGTCGGCAAGTGCAAACGTTGCTGAGGAGTTTGAGACTTACTGGACTGAAGAAAAGCAGAAGGCTCTAGCTTCTCTTAGTGAAGAAGAAGGACTTGATCCTGATGGCTTGGAAGCAGTGTTGGGTAATTACCTGTTTACAGAGAAAATGCCAATGCGAGACGAGATCATTGAGATCATGGAAACACGTCCGTCCTTACGAGAACGCAGTACAGTAGCGGAACGCGTAATAGGTAAGATACGTGATTTTGTTGAAACCTTTATTGAGGGCGTTGATTAGGTTATCTGTAAATCAAGTAATATAGAATTAGAGATTATATACCTGAAAGAACATAGTTAAAGTGGATATAAGAGAGACGATGTAAGGGGTAATATGTAGCTGTTTTGTATCGTAATGTAATACAATTGAGCAGAGAATATTGTGTATTACTATTGCTGGTTTATGTGCCAATTTCTGTGTGTTTTAATTGAATTTAATTTCCTAAAGCCAATGAGCTATCTGTCTATATATAATTAAAATTAGGATTTCGGCATGCGGGATGGTGCGATACCTGCTCCCTACCGGGGTAATGATGAAGAAGATCTCTGGCCTGAAGAGATCGAAGCACTTGAGGCTAGAGCCAAAGGCGATGCATTGAAGCATTCAAGGCCACTCGATATTCACAAGTGGTCTGAGCATCCAGAAGTTAACAATTTTATTACTCCTATTTACGAAAAGTATTTCAAAGGGCGTAAAGGAAGAATACGGAAAAAACACTTAAAGGTGGTTCTTCTGGATCTTTATGTGGCCTGGAGAGATGACCCTGCTCTTAAGGTCACCTATTCACGGAATGTAAATGATTATAAAGCAGGGAGTCGTTACAATGAACTTCATATTTCACACCTTACTATTAATGTAGTTGATGCTCTCGAAGCAGCAGGGCTGGTTGAGCATGCAAAAGGTTTTTTTGATCGAGATCGTAAAGCTGGGTTGTTGTCGAGGATGTGGCCAACTGAAGCTTTGATTGCATTATTTAGGGAAGCTAAGTTTAGTAAATACGATGTCGATTATTCTGAAGATCGATTAGTTGTAGTTTTAAGGGATAAAAACCCTGAAACAGGCAAAGCGTTTGATGTTGAATATGATGAAACAGAAGAAACAAAAAGGATGTCTTCTGTCGTACATGCCTATAATTTACTTCTTAAAAAGACGTTTATTGATGTTCCTGATCTGGAGGATGTAAGAGGTATAAACCTTAGCCATCGATTTACAAGACGGGTCTTCAATAGAAAGTCCTTTGATAAAGGGGGGCGTTTCTCTGGTGGTTGGTGGCAATACTGTAAGAAAGAGATACGTAAGAAAATCCATTTAAATGATAGGCCAACAAATGAAATTGATTTTTCAGGCCTTCACTTGGTTATGCTTTATGCCTTAGAGGGCTTTAGTTATTGGGAGGAAATGAATAATGATGACCCTTATGTGCTACCTGAAATAGCATTCATCCCAGATGCTCAGAATAAGCGATCAATTGCTAAAGCATTAACTCTTATGCTGATAAATGCAAGCAGTCCTCAGGAGGCTTATAATGCTTTTAGAGATGAAGCAAATACAGGAACACCAGAGAAGAAGTTTACTAACGCACAGCTTGAGGTAATACAGAAAGCGTTAGAAGATAAACATCCTAAAGTTTCAAAGTATTTCGGTGCTGATATTGGTGTAACGCTTATGAATTATGATTCACAAATCACAGAAAAAATTATTGAAGAATTTGTTGCGCATGATGTCCCGATATTATCAATTCACGATAGTTATATTGTTCCTTGCGATTACGAAGATTGGCTTATCGAAACCATGCAAGAAGCATTTGGACATGTTATGAAACTTCCTCTCGATCGCTTTCCACCTACTCAAGTCGTCGAACAGGCAGACAGAATTGAAGATTTAGAAGGAAGCCTTATGTCTTGGATGCCTTATGATGAAGTCAAAGAATATCAGGAGGAGATGGAGAGGAAATATTTAGACAGAGTAAGGGTGCCAAGATCAGGCAGATATATTAAAGAACTTGAAGAATTTAACGAATGGATTGCGCAGCAGTAAATTAAGTAACTAACTAAGACAGTATATATTAAACCTAGTATATACAGTATTCCATTACTAATATGTATTCATGTTTGTGAGGATTTAACATGGCTAATTGGTGTTATGGGGGACTAACTTTTTCTTTCTTCAGACATGGCATTGGCGTGGTCTTACATTAAATTCTAAAGCGGGAATGTCAGGATTATAACAATCTGTTACTAGATCAGTAAAAGTAAATGAGATTTTGCTTATTACACACCAGTAATTACATCTGTAATGAGTGAACTCTTTATGGTTTTTCCTGTGGGAATATTGCTATGTGTTCTTTTAGTTTGATGACTATAACTGCGGCATGTAATTTATTAGGTGCATTCAGTTCTCATAGTGAGTTGGAAAGTTACGAGATAGAGTGGGACATCGATGGCCGATGTCGTACTAACTCAATACAAGCTCGTGTTAATGACTTGGCGAGAATAATAAGAGATGAAGATCCTATTGTTCTTACTGAGGGGGGACGAGTTAAATTAAGTAAAGTAGTCCTTTTAAAAACAATTAATTGTCCTGAACGTTATCGAAGTGGAGCAGCTTGGCTGAAACTAGTAGCAGGTCTAGAGTTTGATGGCTTTTATATTTCCGAAAATTTTGTTTCTCCAGAAGAGCAATGGTGGCATCGAGAAGTCCAATATGAATTGAGAAGGATGTATCCGAACGATATTCCTGAACTTGATTTTAGAGAAGCTGAAACCGAAATATTTAGTATTCTTAACGCGGAAAATTTTGCTACTTCTTTGGGGCACTTGAGGCAAGCGATTAATTGCTTTTCGAGGGGAGAATGGGCAGCGGCGAATAGCCAATTACGTAGCTTTTTTGAGGGATATCTAAAAGAAGTAGCCCATACGTTAGGAAGTGGGAACAATCTCCAAAATAATCAATGTTATAATTATTTAGGCAGAGAGGTTAATCCTCCATTTTTATTTGAGAGTTTGGGTGAGTGGAAACAAAGTCCAAACAGTCCACAATTTATATCAGGTCTTATGAGCCGGATGCATTCTGAGGGGAGTCACCCTGGGTTATCTGATAAAGATGATTGTACATTTCGATTACATATAACCTTAATTACTGCTAGGCTCCTTTTGAGAAGGTTTTCTGAAAGAGAGACTTGATTGTAATAAGTAATTACGGTCCTATTTGCGCTTTTTAAATCTTTTCTTGATTCTATTTATAGTTTTATCTCACACTTCTCAATGACAGCACCTATGTGCTTTGATGCTTGTTTCTGTGAGAATTTATAGCCAGCTTTAGTTTTATTCTCAACGGCTATGTATATGAAGTTTTCATCTCCACCACTCAATTCTTGAATGACAAACTTCAACCCATTGATGTCTTAGATTGCTGTGTTGATTACTGTTGGGTTTACGACTGCTTCAAAGCTCTCCATATAGCTCCCACCTATTTGTACTGATCCTGTTTCTCTTTGGGATGATACGAAATTTACTGTGTATGGTTGCTTAGCCCACTTTCTGATTTGGTTGTTTGCATATTCGCGAAATGAGATTGTTAGCACGTGAGAGCTATTATTTAAGATGCGATGTCAATTAGTCGCTAACTGTTATCACTTGTTTTTGGTCTGGTCGAGAACATGTAACTAATACTGATCCATCTGATGTAAGGAAACGAACAACTCGAACTTCGTTTGTTTCAACTATGTTGATAGGGGCGATACCCAGTTTACTTGATATATTTCGGATGGATTTTAGGCACTGATCAAAGGACATCGAATAGCTTTTGCTTTGAGCTGCAAAGCTGGGAAGAGTTACTAGGATTAAGCTGCAGGCAATAAGTGATTTCTTCAATTTTTCATTCCTTTATCTCTATGAGAGATTTGAATGCACTTTTTACGGTTGTGTCAAGATAATTACCCTTTTGACGTGTGGGCTTGTAAGGTGGGATGTGATCTATTTTATCTTAGCTATGTGAACTTTTGGAGTAGTGCGATTATATGTAAGCTAATCCTTAGGTTTGATGTTCCAGCCTAAACCGTGGGCAATTACTGTACCCCAGTTTATCGGCGTTAACTCAATCCAATTTATTGCTTCATTGATAGCTATTAAGCCTACTCCAAATGCTGTTCCGTGAGAGACTTTGTTTAAGACGTATCTCTTTCCATCTAAATAGAAGGGGCTTTGATAGTCATCTCCTTCTATAGGTAACGCTATAGCGTCGTTACCTAAAACAATGCAATCTATAGAGACAAAAATAGACTGCAACAAATCGGTCTCAAATTTTGCTCCAATACTATTGGGGACATCACCTAAAGATATTCGTCTAGTTATTTCTTCCGCTAGACTTTCGTGGGTATACTTAAGAATGTCAGTGTATTCGAGAATTGGATTTGAGCTTTTTTCAAGCTTTACCTGTCGTGCCCATATTGTTGTGAATGGCGGGTTTTTTATATTAGGCCATCCTGGTTTACTGCTAACCTCAAAGCCGTTTAATGTCGCTCCATTAAACGTATTTAATTTTAAGGGGGCTCTACTTTCGAGAAGCAATCTAACTTTATTGATTTGCTTGAGGGTATCTATTAGATTGTTTCTATTACTACCCTTAAGGTAGAGTGTGTTTTTAGCTTCTATGTATGCGTAAACAGCTTCAACGGGGATTTTCTGTTTTCTACTAAAGTTATCATGTCCCAAGTTTCTAAGTGTAGGGTGTGTACTCTTGTCGTAAATAATGATGTCATCACCAGCACATTCACCTATAGAGTTCATTATAAACCCGCGGCATACTCCTAGCTTATTTGGTAGATAGGTTTGGAGCACTTCACAAAGAGCTATTTCAAATTCTGGACCTGAATCAAAATTATGTTCAGCCTCAATTGCATTAAATTTAGATTTGAAGTCAGAAGAAATGTTTTCAAGTAATTCTTGGTAAAACATATTCTTTCCTTACATAAACAGATGTATGAGTGTTTTAGGAGCTTTGATTTAGTAGTAATGTCGATGATGGCAGCTAATTAGCGTTATATCCAAATTCTCTAGATCCAAGAACTTCTTTCCAATAGGTTTCACGATTTTTGATTTCTTTAGATGTCATGTGAGTATCAGCAATTTCTAATATGGTGTATTGGAAATTACTGGCGTAATCCGAGCCATGGTCATTTAAAATCTTTATTAGATCTGTGTTTGTGCCGTGACCATTCTTTGAATAATCAGTCCAGCGTTGCCAAATGCCTTCTTCTCCTGTTGCGCTTCCTACATAGAGTTTACCTGTTTTTAAGTCAGTTATTAAATATACTCCAGATACGTTAGATAACGAGCTATACCAGCTATTAATCTGCTGTTGGATGATGATATCTAAATGAGCTTTACTTAGTTTTGTGGTAGAATATCCGCTGAACTCTCTGACAGTCATTTTTTTGGGTAACATTTCTTTTAGACATAGACTGTCAACCCATCGCTCGGCTTTCAAATAGGATTGTCGCCCAGGACGATTGAAATCGATTTTTAATCTACCAGAGTATTCATTTAGTTGTTCAATTGGCTGTGTTTTGTAGTCAAAGTGATCAGTATTCCAAATACAGCTTACTGATCTATAAGCGCCAGCAAATAACCACGAATTCGTCTCAGTTAGTTGTATGAGAGAAACTATGTGTTCCCTGTTAAAGTTTCTCTTTGATTGCCAGCTTTGCCATTTTTCAAAACCTCCAGCTAAATAGATATCTAAAGGATCTTGCCCATAATTATCTCTTACAGCTAAGTGCAGTTTTGTTGTATCTGGTGTGGCTTGAGGGAAGGATACGGAAATGAAATCAAATAAATGCATATGTGGTGCCTATAGTTTCATGCTCTAACTGCCAGCTTAAAATTTAAATTTACTAAGTTAGGTATCTGAGGTGCTTTATGATTTCTTCATATGCCTGCGAAGCATTCATTTTCGTTGTGTTGTTTTCAATATCTTTAGTGTGGATTTTATAAATAGGATAGTCGGCAACGATTTTCCATTTGTCATGCCACGAGGATGAGTAGCTCACTAATGTAGCCGCATTGCTATCAGGGAATTGATCTGAAGTAATATCTATAATGATATCATCAACGAGTAACCAAGAGTGCTCTAGGGAATCATCTGGATAGAAGCGTTCACCTATGATTTCGCGAGGGTTTAAACCTTTTTTGTATTTTAAATAATGTCCAATTATATAAGAGCTCCAATTGCAACAGCCTTCAGGGAAGTGTGGTAATGATCCTACAGCATCCGATAAATCGGTCTCCATGAAGCTTACTCTAAAGGCTTTTGCGATTTTTCTCGCAGAGATGATATCTAGCGGTTTTTGAATCAATGTCATCAATACTACTACCATTTATAGCTTTTGCTTGGGCGGATGGAGTTTAGGTAGTTGTTATAATTGAAAGGTTTAGAAATGCTATTACAAATTTTCCTATGAAGATTAAACAGAGAAGGCAAGCCCACACTAAAAAACACTCGATAAAATATTCAACCAAAGGAGGGAGCCTTTCCAAAGCTTTTATAGATAGTTGCATGCCTATGGTAATCGACAGAAATGTAATCACTAAAGCGTAAGGAAAGCCATCAAGTCCATACCAAAGAATGGACAATATGAAGAGAGTAATTGCAATTATAATCATGAGAATTCTAGAGCTTTTAAAATTAATTTTTCCATGATGTAATCAACGATCTATTTCTAAGTTGTCGTGTGTTTCATTTTGCTACGCAATTATTCCCCTGCCAACGTGCACTTTTTATTATACCTCTGTTATCTACTTGAAATGTTGTCTGGCAATGCAGGGCTAGGTTTACAGGTGCAGAGCCACCTATTGGGGTGGTGTAGGCAGTACTGCCTATGAGTGTGGTTTGATAGCTAGGAGATGTTCCCGGCAAGTGCAAATTACGATTATTGGAATAAGTGAGGTATTTATATCCGCCGCTTTCGTATGTTGATATTGGTGGCCCCCATTCACTGATTAGGCTGCTTTCTGAGTAATCAATCCATGAGTTAACTATTTGCTTGTATTTAGCCTGTGTTGCACATCCTGTGAGCAAGGTTAAACCTGCAATAAACAAAATCGTTTTTGTTGTCATTCTAGCACCTGTGATTAATAGGGAATCAAAATATCTGATTTTAAGATAATCTAAAAAGTAGATTATTTAAAGCCCCTTCTTTGAGAGGGTGCTTGGGTGAAAACGATAAACTCAAAACGACATAGGGCATTGATTGAATTGCTTGTCGAGCAACGTAAACGAATTGGTTTGACGCAGGCAGATTTGGCAAACTTATTAAACGAACATCAATCCTTTGTTGCTCGATTAGAAAGCGGCCAAAGGCGTATTGATACAATTGAGCTGATAAATTTATGTGAGTTTATTGATCTTGATCCTCAAGAGGTCATAAAAGCTTTAAAAGTCGTAGCTGAATAATGCTCGAATCGAAAACGCAAAAAATTTTCTAGCAAAAATTGTGTTTCTTTAGCATCATAAAACTTACTTAATTAGGTTCAGTGTGCTTGGAGAATAAGGCGTGCCTGAGTGTGTAGTTTCGTTTCGAAGACTTTTCTAGTTGGGCGGAGTTTGATGGGATTTTTTAAAAGATTATTTCAATCACCTACTAGTTATATCTGGTTTAGTCTTCATACATTGATCTTTGTTGCTGGTGTAGCTTTCCTGCATATTCCTCAACTTAAAGCTTTCTTGGGGGAAGCACTAGCATCAGGGATAGGTACTTCTTTCATAGCGACTGGTGCTACTGGGGTAGTGCTATTCTTGTATATTTTTTTGAATGATGATCTTAAGAATAAATTTGAAACGCTTCGTCTATCGGGGCTTTCTCATGCATTTAATGGGCGATCTACTCGAATTCGAGAAGAGTATGATAATCGTATAAAGGAAAGCCATAAAATTGATGTAATCGGCTTTGGACTTTCTCAATTTAGACAGGATCATTTGAAAAACTTTGCTGAGTGGTCAAAGACGAAAAAAATAAGAATACTTTTGTTGGATCCAAAGATGCCCTCGTGTGATGAAGCTTATGCCAAACAAAGAGATATAGAAGAATCTAACCCGACTGACACGATTATACCTGATATTAATAAATTTGTTTCTGATTTTCAGGGGCTTAAAGGGGTTGATAAAAAAAATTTTCAGGTACGATATATGAGAGCTCTACCATCAGTGAATATTTTCAAAATGGATGATGAAGTTTTCTGGGGACCTTATCTAATTGGAGAGCAAAGCAGAAACACTATGACTTTCGTGGCCCAAAAAGGAGGCTTTGTTTATAAACAACTAGCTGATCATTTTGAGACGATATGGACGAGTAAAGATTTTTCCCGAGAAATATAATGAAAATAATAGCACCAAGTAGAGTGCATGTTTCTCTTATCGATCTTGGGGATGCAACTCAGAGAAAGTATGGTGGTATTGGCTTTGCTCTGAACTCTCCTTGTACTGAAGTTGAAATTTCTCATCGTAGAGATGGTATTTCTTTTCAGGGGTTTGAGTACTTAGACAACTTTCAAAAACAAGATCTGAATACATTGGTTGAGAAGTTTGCAATCGATCAACAGCTTGCTGGATTTAATATTAAGTTTTGTTCAGCGCCTGTCCCGCATTCAGGATTTGGCTCTTTTACATCTCTTGCTTTGTGTATTGGACTTCTGATCAACAAGTTCTTCTCATTGAATCTCGAAATTGAGGAGCTACAAAAACTGACCGGACGAGGTGGGACGTCTGGTGTAGGAATACACTCTTTCTTCTCTGGAGGGGTTGTAGTTGATGCAGGTCAGAAAAGGACAACTGATAGTACTTTTTCTCCGTCAAGTTTTTCTAAAAAAGCTCTCCCTTCATTGAAGGTTCAGACAATTTTGGCTCCATCCTCATGGCGAGTAGCACTTTTGATACCAGCGCAAGGTGAGTGTATTTATGGAGAGTATGAAAAAAATTTCTTTGAAAAGAATACACCTATCCCAAAAGGTGACGTATTAGATGTTATGGCGTCTGTATATCATGGTTTGATTCCGGCGATCATTAATCGTGATATAGATACATTTAAAGAAGCTCTTACGACGATATCAACAACAGGATTTAAGCGTAGAGAAATCGTAAATCAGCCAAATCAAGTTGGATTGTTGATCAAAAAACTAAATCAAATTGATGGTGTGGCAAGTGGCATGAGTAGTATGGGGCCATTGATTTATGCTATCTTTGAGGAGGAGAATTGGGACGCTTTTGAATGTATTAATAAGATTGCTTCTTCTCAAGATTTAAATTTTTTCCAAGTAGTTGAATTTAACAACGATGGCTTCAAAATTGCGTAATATACGTCCGACATATAATGATACATACCGCCATGAGAAGGTGTTGAAAGTATATTTTTACACGTCAAATCCTGAGAAATTTTTACAAGCGACAACTGTTTTTGGGAGAATGGGACAATCAGTCAGTCATTACTCTACACATAGAGAGCCATATGATGAGACTTATTCAGAGAACACCAAGCACCTTCTTAGAGAAGCAATCAAGCAATTAAAAGAAGAAGTTGAGTTGAAGTCTGCCTTCTTTATCGAAGATACTTCCTTGAGGATTGATGCTTTAAGCTGTGAAGATGATGTGCCTGGTATGTTAGTTAAAGAGTGGTTTAAAGATACATCCTTTTCAGAACTAGACGCAATTTTAAGAGAGCGTGGTAACAATAGAAGTGCTACGGTGAAGTCTGATATAGCATTACATATTCCAACGCTTTCAGAACCTATGTTTTTTTATGGCGAGACGAGAGGCGTGGTTGCAGATACACCCCCTAGATTTAACGTTAATGCTCAATACCCTTGGCTAACACCAGATACTTTCAATGGTTGGGTGATCCCTGATGAAGCTGATAAAAGATTGGGGGAAATGGAATTTGAAGAGTCATTAAATTACGATTTTAGAGCGAAATCTCTTCTAATGTTGGCAGAACGCATAAATGAATTTAATGCTGCTATGAACCTGAAGCCCACAAACTATTCTTTACGGAAACAACCAGAAGCTACGTTGGCTTTTGATGAAGAGCCTTCTCAATCCAGTCAACTTGAATTAGATGTCTTCAAACAACTAAATCATAATATCGTTGTTATTGGAGAGAAGTGTGCAGGTAAAACAACGTTTGGTGATTATCTTCATCGCTTTAATTCCGCAGGCTCTAACTTGATAATTCAGCATATTGAGGCATCTACAGTTCTTAGGGAAATAGCAAGTAAAGCAGAGTACGAAATAGCCGATGGACAAGATGCTTTTAACTTTTTGGAAAGTATAGGGTTTGCAGCTGTTGCTGAGGAAATTATTGAGTATCACACCAGTAGAGAGAGTGATAACTGTATAACTGTAGTGACAGGGTTAAGAACGACAGAAGAGCTCTTGGAGTATTTAAAAGTATTTCCAAATACAATAGTTGTTCATGTGACTGCTGATATGCGTACAAGGTACGGAAGAAATGTTGCTAGAGCACGCTCATCAGCTAGTAGTACTCCTAAAGATTTTCAAAACAATGATGAGCTGGAAGCTAGTTTTGGATTGTTACGTGTCGCTGAGGTCGTCGCTGATATTACAATCTCGAATGAAGGATCTATGAGGGACTATCATGAAAAAATTAGCAATATTTTTCGAAAACTTGACTTCTTAACAAGTGATCGAGACGTTTTTCATCGCGAGTTACCGAGATGTATTGTGGGGTTGGAGAGTTTAGGAAAAATCGCTACTTGTGAAGAAATATCTGATGCTATTAAAAGAATTGAATTTTCTTCATCTAAAGAGATAAAGCCCGTTCGAAAATATAATACCAACCGTGCATTGAAAAGTTTACCTGAGCATGCTGTACGTCACGATAGTACTGAGGATAAGCTTCTGAGTTATTCATTATCAAAACGTGGGTTAAAGCTATGCGAGTTATTCCAGTTGATAAATTGGATTGATCAAAAGAAGTTAAACGAAACGTTGGAGAGCCATCAAAGTTAGCTCTCCAATTGGGGTTGAAAGCTGTTTAAATCATATAAAATAAGTTAGGTATCTTATTCTATAAGTTTAATTACGTCCTTTACGCTTAAGTGAGTATAACGAGTTAAAGATCTGGCATCTCTATGGCCAGATACTAAGGCTAGCTGTCCTTGATTAAAGCCTTTTCTCGCTACTTCGGTGATTCTACTGTGTCTAAGCTGATGTGGTCTTACATGGGGGTGAAGGTTCTTTGCTTTCCTAACTCGTGCACAGGCTCGTGTAACTGCGGCTGGTGTTATATTGAAGAGTCTGTCGTTATGATTTTTGTTGGCGATACATTTCTCTAAAATTGTTACTGCTCTGGTGGTGAGAGGGACATATCGCTCAACATCAGTTTTCGTTTGTTCTAAGAAGATTGTTTGCTCAGTTAGATCTATTGCTCCAGCCGTTATAAATACGATCTCAGAGCGTCTGCAAGCCGTCTCAAAGAGCAACTCGACAATAATCTTACAATCACCCGTTAGACCGTCTAATAGCTCTCTAAGCTCTTCTCTGCTGACTATCTTTGTGCTTGGTTTTGAAGCTCTGGGAAGCTTAACTGGTTTGACAGGATTAGGGATAGTCTTCTTATCAATTAAGAGTTCTCCGTAGCCCCACCGATAGAACCTGTTGAGGAGTTGCAACTCATCTCTTACAGCTACAGACCCAACTTCTTTTAAGCGTGCAAGTCTGTAGTTATTTACATGCTCTTTCGTGATCTCAGTAAGAAGATGTGGCAGTCGTTTCCTAAATCTCTCTAGTCTTCTAACTGTTGTTTCGTATGAGCTACGGCCTTTGAGTACTTGTTCGCTGTATGCTGAACCTAGCTCAAATAATGTTAGATGATTTTCCTTGAGTTCATTGACGTTAAGTGTGTGTCGACTTTCTTGTTGTGCGACCCAATGTTCTGCTTCTTCTCTAGTGATAAAGGTGCCTGAAATCGGCTTAAGTCCCTTTAGTCTTATCTGAGCGTTAAACTTACCGCTTTTTAGCTGTCTAATGCTTGCCATTCACATCTCCATTGTGAACGGAATGGCTAAAGCTTTGACATTTAAGCACTACGTTTTCGTTGACATCGAAGGGGTCACTGGTTCAATCCCAGTTACGCCCACCATGAAAACCCCAAGGGAAACCTTGGGGTTTTCTTTTACCTACCCTTTTCACCGTCATTTAAATAGCAAGATGATCGCAGAGAAAATAAGAATTATAGACAGGCCTTGTTTGTATCTGTGGTTCTCAATTTTATAGATTAGTTTTTTTCCGATCAGAGCTGAAGCGATTGAGATGATTATTAAGGCTGTGCCAATTGGATAATGCTCTGCCCGTAATATGCTGTTATCTGAATAGCTGATTAATTTGGTGGTGTTTACGCCAAGTGCGGTTGCCGCCATTACACCGATAAAAGACTGTTTCTCAAAGCCCATGCGGTCTAGTGCTAATGCCTTGATGGGATTTCCGCTACTAAGTAATCCGGATACATATCCATATAGGGCGGCGACACCGAGAGCGATGGAGGTTCTTTGAGGGAGAGATAACTTTAATCCAAGGGTGCTAATAATAACACTGAGGATAATAAATCCTGATAATAGTGGGCGTAGCGGTTCCGGATTGATTGTGGCCAGCGTTTCAGCGCCTAACCAGGAAAAAGGTAGGCTTCCCAAAGCTATTGTTGCAGAGAGACGCCAATTTATATGCTGACGATATAGAATTGTTTTCGTGAATGTCGATGCCATAAAAAGGATTGTGGTCAGCGCGATACAATCTTTTATGGGGATGAAGAGTGATCCGAAGGATAGAACAATAAATCCGCTACCTAGGCCAAATACGGCGGAGATCAGGGAGTCTAGAAAAGCTATAATGAGAAAAATATAGGGCTCCATTCCACTGCCTTCGTCGTTTGTGGAGGTCTTATAAGATAAATAAATGAGTAAACTTACCCACGTTATTTCTGAAGTCAAAACTTCTCGTGCTTAAGCAAATTGTTTTATCGGAATTAATTTGGTCAAAATTAATTTGGCGAGGTACAGGGTTGTTATCGTTAGTTTTATTTTTGTTTGAAAATAAAGCTCAAATTTTATCTAAATTATCGTTTTGTTTTAATGGGTTAGCGTTAATCTTTTTTTAATTGCTCTTTTGGTAAAAGTGCATGATGAGTTAATTCCATGTGTCTGAATTAAGCTGAAGCATCAGAAGCGATGCATTAAATAGCCATTGGTGCTCAAATTAATAGGGCGAGCTAGTGATAAAACCTTTTTCTGTGATAGCGACAAGACTTGTCGAACGTACGATCCGCATTAATCAAGCGGCAAGGACGTTTTATGCCTGCGAGAAAGGCTCTATCTTCATTAATTTTGGTGTAATTGTTGTGCCTCTTATTGCCGTGGTTGGTTTGGGTGTCGATGTGGGGCGAGGTTATGTTGTTAAAGCACGCTTAAGCCAGGCATTGGATGCTTCTGCCTTGGCTGCAGCACCTTATGCTGACAATGTCGTTAAATTGCAGGCTGAGTTCACTAAGTATTTTGATGCTAACTTCCCTAGTAGTTTTATGGGTGTGGATATTACACTTGCGCCGCCTGTTATTAGTGACAACGGAACCAAAGTAACTGTTTCAGCTTCGGCAATTTTAGATACAACATTGATGAGTGTTCTTGGGGAAGACACAATGTCTGTTTCCGCCAGTTCAGAAGTAACTCGACTTATCACGCCACTTGATGTGGTGGTTTCTATTGATACTACAGGGTCAATGGGGAGTTCTGATGGTTCTGGTACACGCTTGAGTTCTGCCAAGGATGCTGCTGATATTCTTGTTAATAAACTTTTCGGTAATGAAACCGAGAGTGATAATTTACAAGTTGGTCTAGTGCCATGGTCTGCGGCAGTAAACGTTGCCGAGCGCGGTGTTTCTTATGACTCTGGCTTAAATACTTTTGTCGATGGACACTGGTATACAAACAATTCTCCGGTACCATTTATAACAGAGCCTGATAGTGATTGGCAGGGATGCGCCTATGCTCGTTATACCGACAATAGTAATGATGATGATGCTGACCATCTTCTGTATGATGCTGATGTCGGGGGTACGATCTGGGAAGCTTGGGAGCCAATGCCCCGTCGTGTGGTTAATCCGAGTAATGGTAATTTATATACTGTTCGTTGTCCTGAGTGGGGAATTTCGAAGCTTTCAGGTACAAAAAGTCATGCGACAGATGCTATTGAAGAACTTTCCAATCCAACTGGTACGACAACGATTGCTCAGGGATTAGTCTGGGCCTGGCGTACTCTGATGCCCGGAGAACCTTATAATCAAGCAAGTATTAAAAGCAATCTGCGTCGAGCAATCGTCATAATGACAGATGGATTAAATACCAGTTCGTATAGAGATGCCTACAAAGGTGATTTGAATGTTTCCGAGATGAATGATCGGTTATCGGCAGTTGCTGCACAGATTAAAGCAACGGGTGTAGATATATATGTTGTCGAGTATCATGTTGAAACAAACTTAATGAAGAGTGTCGCAAGTGCAACGACAGCGCCGTATTATTTTAAAGCAGATAGTGCGGCAGAGCTGGAAAAGGCATTTGAGAAGATTGGCACAGAACTATCCGAGCTTCGACTATCAAAATGACTTTGATGAAAACTCTTTTTCGAAAAAGCCGAATACAAAGGCTCCGAATGTGCAACCGAGGTTCTGTTGCATTGGAGTATGCGCTTGGTTTACCAATTTTCCTTACCTTCGTTCTGGGTATTTTTGACCTGGGGGGCGTTTATTTTGCCACAATTTTATTGGAAGGCGGATTAAGGGAAGCGGCTCGCTATGGTGTTACCGGAAATTTAGAGCCAGGCGTAACAAAAGAAGAAAAAATACTGGAGACGATCAACGCACATGGGGCAGGTTTTGTTCAGGTTCAAGCTGATGAATTGTCAACGTTGGTTTATAAGGATTTTGATTCCATTGGAGACCCTGAACCTTATGTCGATGCTGATGGAAATAATGCCTATGACGTTGGTGAAGTTTTTACCGATCTGAATTGTAACGGTTCTTGGGATGAGGATGCCGGTTTTGATGGTGCCGGGAATGGCTCAGAAGTTGTGCTCTATTCTGTTGAGCACGAGACACAACTCATTACGGGGTATATTGCTCATATAGTTGGGCAGAATGGTAAGGTTAAACTCCGGGCAAGTGTTGCCGTTAGAAATGAACCCTATGGCGGGGGTGCTTCTTGTTGAAAAATATATTTTCAATACAGCGTTTTATTTTTCTGTATGTATCCAGGTGCGGTTTGTTCTTACGACGCCTTCTAAAGTGCGATGGTGGTGTTGCACTTGTCGAATTGGCGCTTATTCTCCCTATTCTGTTGATCATATTGTCTGGTGCCATTGAAATGAGCAGGTATATATGGATACAACATAAGATATTGAGGCTAACTGCAGAAATTAGTGACCTTGTGACGCAATCCAGAAATATGTCCGCAACAGAGATGAATGTCCTCTTTAATGCAGCGGATTATATTATTCATCCATTTGACTTAAGGGCGAACGGGATTATCATTGTTTCATCGGTAAGTGGAACCGGCGAAGATCCTCCACAGGTGAATTGGAAACAGTGTGGAGCAGGTAATTTAGCTGTGGCAGGTACTGTTGGTCTCGCGGGAACGACAGCAACAATTCCGAATGCTTTAGATGTTGACCCGTTGGACAATATTATTATTGCAGAGGTTTATTACGATTATAAACCTTTGATATTTGATAATATTGTTGAAGATACTCAGATTTCACGTGCGGCAATCTATAGTCCACGTATATCAGCCTTAATATCAATTCAGCGTGATCCCGGACAAACGGATGGTTGCCCCTGACAGCGAAGTGCTGTTATTATCATCTCTGTAAATATTCGATGTGATTGTGTTATTATACCAAAAATCATTATATTTTAAATGACTGACGCTATAAGTACCTGGGGGGGTAACCACTACGTCAGTGGTTAGTGTAGGAGATGAGTTTGTTCGCGTTTGTGGTTTGCATATCAGTACGGTAGCCTTCTGGGCATGAGGAGCACTGCTTAGATGGCAAAATCAGCCAATACACAAGTCATGAAAGGCCAGATATCGTTCTTCGATCGATTGAAGGCCTGGTGGTTCGGCTATGAGTTACGCATCGTTCCAAAAGCGCCGCCGATGCCTGTTATAAAAGAACACAACGTTCGGGCGGATAGTCATGAGTGGGAAAATCTTCGTATTCAACTTATTCAAGATGTATGGGGGGCGGGGAACGGAAGCCCTGGCGACGAAGAGTACATTGAAGAGCTGATTAAGCCGTTTGGGTTAGATCCTTCCAAAAATGTGCTTGATATTGGCGCAGGCCTTGGTGGCGTGGGTCGGACGATGTCCGATAAGTTTGGTGTTTGGGTGACTTGTATGGAGCGCGAACACGAAATGGTTGAGGCTGGAATGGAAATATCGACCATGGCAGGGATGGCTAAAAAAGCACCTGTTCTGACTTTCGATCCCGAAAAATTTGAGTTCAAGCCTAAATCATTTGATTGCATTTTTTCGAAAGAATCTCTCTACACAATTCAAAATAAAGAGCAGTTTTTCAAAGATAGCTGTCGTGCCTTGAAAGACGGCGGCCAGTTTCTTTTCACGGACTTCATTGTTGATGGTGAACCTGACGAAGAGATCTTGAAATCGTGGAAAGAAGGTGAAGGGGGGAACCTTCAAGTTTGGACAAAGCTTGAATACGAAAAAGGCTTTACGGAAGGTAACGTTCAAAGTCGAATTTTTGAAGATATGACAGATCGCTATCTAGAGATGGTCAAAAGAGGTTGGGCAAATTATTTGAGCCAAATGAAAGAAAATGGTGCCGACAAGAAGATGGAAGAAGTTTTGGTCAGCGAGATGGAATTGTGGGCGCGTCGGACGCATGCCCTTGAATCGGGAACGATAAGACTCTATCGTTTCCTCGCAATCAGGCAATCTCAGACCCAAATGCTGTCTGATTGGTAAAGAATCCAAAAAAAGAGTCTCTTTTCCCTTTTGTTTCTCAGAAAAGTTGCGTATAGAAGCGCTCAGTTTTCACACTGCTTGATCAGGCGGTTGACATCTTAGAGGTCCTTACATATTGTCCGGGCTTCTCGACAGCCCGATCAGCGGGCACATTTTTTGCCAAAGGTAGGACCATGAAAGTTGTAAACTCTCTGAAGACTGCCAAGCTGCGCGATAAGAACTGCCGTGTTGTTCGTCGTCGCGGCCGGGTTTATGTCATCAACAAGAAGAACCCTCGCTTTAAAGCGCGTCAGGGCTAATCTTGTTCAGTCTGGCCGCTTGGTCAGAATGAAGTTTAAGAAAAAAACCGCCTCTCGTTAGAGAGAGCGGTTTTTTTCTTTTTTAATCAGATAAATCTTAGATATGCCTATCTGTCTCAAATACTGTGACAGAAACTCTTTATCTTCAGGCTTGTTCTTATTGAAAAGTTAAGCGAGGCTAAGCCAGAACGAAAAATCCGGGAGAAACCTGATGAAGATGCCTGATCCTGATCGGTCGATCATGGCTCGAAGAGATGAGATTGCTGAAACCCTGAGGGAGATTGTTCCCGGTGAAGGCGTGATATTAAGTGATCGGGAATTACAGGTATACGAATCAGATGGCCTAACAGCCTATCGTCAACCTCCTTTGATGGCTGTCCTTCCTCAAACAGTTGAACAGGTGAGCCAGGTTTTGGCCTATTGCCATGCCGAGGGGGTTAAAGTTGTTCCTCGTGGGTCAGGAACTTCTCTGTCGGGTGGAGCTTTGCCACTGGCAGATGCTATTTTGCTGTGTATGGGCAAGTTTAATCAGGTTATTGAAGTTGATTATGATAACCGTTGTGCCGTTGTCCAGCCCGGTGTCACTAACTTGGGGATTACAAAAGCTGTAGAGAGCAAAGGGTTCTATTATGCCCCTGATCCTTCCAGCCAGATTGCGTGCTCTATTGGCGGTAATGTTGCCGAGAATGCTGGTGGCGTACATTGTCTTAAGTACGGTCTGACTACCAACAATCTTCTGGGTATTGAAATGGTCCTTATTGACGGGACGGTTTTAAGGTTTGGGGGTAAACATCTGGATAGTCCCGGATATGATCTTTTGGGATTAATGACTGGCTCGGAAGGACTTCTCGGGGTTGTCACTGAGGTAACCGTTCGTATCTTGCCGCAACCGGAAACAGCAAGAGCACTCTTGCTCGGTTTTTCCAGCTCGGAAAGCGCGGGGGATTGTGTCGCCGCAATCATATCCGAAGGTATTGTGCCTGGCGGTATGGAAATGATGGATAAGCCCGCCATTGAGGCTGCGGAAGCGTTTGTGAATGCAGGATATCCTCTGGATGTCGAGGCGCTTCTGATTGTTGAGCTAGATGGCCCTCAGGCCGAAGTTGATTACCTTATTGCTCAGGTCTCTCGGATTTCTAAAAAATGTGGGGCTGTTACCAGTCGTATTAGCCAGAATGAAGACGAACGACAGCTATTTTGGGCTGGCCGTAAGGCTGCTTTTCCGGCTGTAGGTCGATTGACGCCGGATTATTATTGTATGGACGGCACAATCCCTCGTAACAAGCTTCCCCTTGTTCTCAAACGTATGAGAGAGATGAGCGAACACTACGGTCTACGTGTTGCCAATGTTTTTCATGCTGGTGATGGCAATCTGCATCCCTTGATTATGTACGATGCGAATAATCCAGGAGAGTTGGAAAAGGCCGAAGATTTTGGATCGGATATTCTAAAGCTTTGTGTTGAAGTTGGTGGCGTCCTTACCGGAGAGCACGGTGTTGGTGTTGAAAAACGGGATCTGATGCCGGAAATGTTTAACGAGATTGACCTCAAGCAGCAGTTACGGGTGAAATGTGCGTTTGATAGCAAGGCACTTTTAAATCCGGGTAAGGTGTTTCCAGAACTACACCGTTGTGCCGAACTGGGACGCATGCACATTCATAAAGGGAAATTACCCTTTCCTGATATCCCTCGTTTCTAGATTTGCTCTGAAGCTATCTAGTGAAGAATACAAAATCAGACCATTAAAAAAGAATAATAAGAAACGTCACGAGAGTTTTTATGAGTCATATCAAGCCAGAAAATGCAGCTCAATTGGAAGAGGCCATTCAATGGGTTTTGTCTCAAGAAGAGACTATGGAGATTATCGGTTCTGGAAGTAAGCGAAAGCTTGGAAGATCTGTGAAGGCTGATCACCAACTGGATGTATCTGCGTTAACTGGTATCACCCTGTACGAACCTGAAGAGTTGGTGTTATCTGCTAGGGCAGGCACATCGCTTATGGAAATCCAGGAAGAGCTTGCCAAGCATAACCAGTACATGGCGTTTGAGCCTATGGATTATGGCCCGCTTTTAAAGGGAAAAGCTGATGCTGGCACGATTGGCGGTATGATCGCTTGTAACCTATCGGGCCCACGTCGATTAAAGGCTGGTGCTGCCAGAGATCATTTCCTCGGCTTTTCCGGTGTTTCCGGGCGAGGAGAAACATTCAAATCCGGTGGTCGAGTGGTCAAGAATGTGACCGGCTATGATCTTATGAAGCTTATGGCGGGATCTTATGGAACTCTTGCTGTAATGAGTGACATTACCATCAAGGTTCTGCCTGCTCCTCCAGAAGAAAAAAGTTATGTTCTCTATGAGCTTTCAGATGAAGAGGCAAATAGGGCTATGTCAGTCGCCTTGAACTCTTCGTGCGAAGTTTCTTCGGCTGCGCATATACCGCAAATAATTTCCAATAAGCTTACTCAGGAAGCTGAAGAGCGGGCGATGACACTGTTCAGGTTAGAGGGGCATGGTCCGTCAATTGCGTACAGGGTAGACAAACTGGCATCGATTTTGGTCGATTTTGGACAAGGGAGTTTGGTTGCCGATCCGGAAAGTCGATCTTTATGGCAAAAGCTTCGTGATGCAGAGGTTCTATCAAAGTCAGAGGAAAGATCTATTTGGCGTATATCACTACCGCCAGCACAAGGAAATGCTTTTATGGGCTGTTTGAAGTTCAACGAGCAGGCTGAGTATTATTATGACTGGGCAGGGGGACTTATCTGGCTGTCACTTACAGGAGATCATAATGCTTCTCTTCTTCGGGATAAGCTAAAGAGTGTTGGTGGACATGCGACGTTAGTGAGGTCGGCTATAGGTGTTGAAGACGCTGAAAACCCCCAACAGCCTCTTGAACCGGGAGAGCATGCTCTGATGAAGCGGATAAAGGATAACTTTGACCCCAAGGCGATCCTGAACCCCGGTCGCTTATACGCAGATCTATAGGAGAGACAAATGCAAACCAATTTTTCTCTCGCGCAGTTGGCGGACCCTAACATTGAAGAAGCAGAGAACATATTGCGAAAATGTGTGCACTGCGGGTTTTGCACGGCAACCTGTCCGACTTATGTGTTGTTGGGGGATGAACTGGATAGTCCTCGCGGGCGGATCTATTTGATCAAGGGGATGTTGGAAAAAGGAGAAGCAGCAACAGCAGAGGTGACAAAGCACCTCGACCGCTGTTTGTCTTGTCTGTCCTGTATGACGACCTGTCCGTCGGGGGTGAACTATATGCATCTGGTGGACCATGCCCGAAACCATGTGGAACATACCTATAAGCGCCCTTTGTTCGAGCGGATATTGCGCAATCTTTTGAGTTATCTTATCCCTCGACCCTTTTGGTTTCGCGGCGCATTGAACATTGCCTCTTTGACAAAACCGTTGGTGAAGAACTTTGTCTCTGGAAGGATAAAGGCGCTGGTTGATCTTGCGCCAAAGGAACTCCCCGCTGCAAGTGTTGTTGATCAGCCTCAAACCTTCAAAGCTGTCGGAGAAAAGAAAGGACGTGTGGCATTGTTATCGGGATGCGCTCAAACTGTTCTTGCGCCTTCTATAAATGAAGCAACGATCAGGCTTTTAACCAGGCATGGTATCGAAGTCGTTGTTGCTAAAGGTGTGGGGTGCTGCGGATCGCTTGTTCACCATATGGGCAAAGAGACAATGGCAGAGCCGCAGATGAAAGCTGCTATTCAAGGTTGGATGGCCGAAGTCGAGGGTGCGGGACTGGATGCCATTATTACCAATGCGTCCGGGTGCGGGACGACTATCAAAGACTATGGCTTTATGCTTCGCAATGACCCTGAATGGGCAGAACGTGCGGCGAAGATCTCTGGCCTAGCAAAAGATATCACAGAATACCTTGCCGAGCTTGAACCTTTGACACTGGTAGATAAAGAGGAGGAGCATCAACCTGCAAAGATTGTTGCCTACCACGCCCCCTGTTCAATTCAGCATGGTCAGAAAATTACCAAGCAGCCAAAAGAACTTTTAACGGGTGCTGGCTTTGTCGTGCGCGATGTACCCGAGGGGCATCTGTGCTGTGGTTCAGCAGGAACCTACAACATTATGCAGCCTGAGTTAGCTGAGAAGCTCCGTGATCGCAAAGTTAAAAACATTGAAACACTGACACCGGATATCATTGCTACTGGTAATATCGGCTGTCAGTGTCAGATATCTTCAGGAACAGATATCCCCGTTGTTCATAACGTCGAACTGCTCGACTGGGCCACAGGTGGACCGAAGCCGGAGGTTTTGGAGTGATAAACGAATAAGTCTTCTGAAAGTTAGCGAGATAAATCACGAATTGGGGAGACATGATTTTCGAAGGGGACATGTCGTCGTCGAAATGTTGTATTTGGAAGGTATTCTGGTTTGCTGATGCGATCCATTCGGAAGTGACGAAAATCTTCACGCTCAGGATCCCAGGCGACCAAATACCACAGCGGCGGTAAGATCAGCATAGCTTGTGGTTCAACAATTCGTGCTGTTACAGCCCCTTTTGCGTCACTGTATTGGAAACTTAAGTGCAGGCGTTGGAGAAAAGCTGTTTCGAATGCCGGCAATAGTTCAGGATCTATAGCTTTCATATCTGATATATCGACCAGCGGTGAAAGTTTTCCGATGTACAGACAATCCAAAAACTGCCGCAAGTCGCGTATTTTGTCTGATGGCAGGGCCTTTTCTATTTTGGCGAGCCCGGCATCTGCGAGGGCCGAAAAGGGTAAAATTCCGGCTGCACGCATGGATGCGACGCTGATGAGAAGTGCAAAAATTTCATCAACAGAAAGCCGTGCAGTGGTCTGAACTGATTGCGGATCAAGTTGCAAGCCGCCCCCACGGCCAGGCTCGGAATGAATGACAAAGCCCTCGTCGCGCAGTGCACTAATGTCACGCAGTATTGTTCGTCTTGATGCCCCAACCTCTTCTGCTAAGTCTGCGATTGTCGAGGTCCCGTTGCGGCGAAGACTGCGCACAATAGTGTCATGTCGAAGGCGTACATTCATTCTGTGAGATTACCAATAAATAGTGCCATTATCTGGCACCATTTTCTTTTAATCAATGTGTGCAGAGGTCGATAAGGAAGTTTTGTGGTTACCCCACACGTCCGTAAGACTCTGGAACAAAAGCTAAAAGGAAATACAATGTCTATTGCAACCGACTTTCCAAAACCCACCTTTGTTTCTGTTAACGGCGTGGAGTTGGAAGTCTTTGAAGCTGGTCAGCAGAATGCAGGAAACCCGATCATTCTCTGTCACGGGTGGCCAGAACACGCCTTTTCATGGCGCCATCAGATCCCTGTACTTGCCGAGGCCGGTTATCACGTCATCGTCCCCAATCAGCGAGGGTATGGTAATTCATCCTGCCCGGTCGAAGTATCTGACTATGACATTGAACACTTGTCCGGTGATCTTGTTGGACTTCTTGATCATTATGGATACGAAGATGCCATTTTCGTCGGGCATGATTGGGGGGCAATGGTCGTTTGGGGCCTGACCTTGTTACACCCGGATCGGGTAAATAAAGTCATAAACCTGTCTTTGCCTTATCAGGAGCGTGGAGAGAAGCCCTGGATCGAATTGATGGAAGAGATCTTTGGCAGGGATTTCTATTTTGTGCACTTTAATCGACAGCCAGGTGTCGCAGACGCTGTATTGGATAAAAATACATCCCGGTTTCTTCGTAATATATTTCGCAAAAATGTACCTCCAGCCCCACCTCAACCGGGTATGATGATGATCAATCTGGCTAGAACAGAAACACTGCAGGGTGACGCAATCATGAGTGACAACGATCTTGCTGTTTTTGTCTCTGCATTTGAGGCATCAGGGTTCACGGGTAGTATCAACTGGTACAGGAACCTTGACCGCAACTGGTATCTATTGGCGAATATAAGCCCTATCATTCAGCAACCTGCTCTTATGATATACGGTGACAGGGATGTGGTTGCGAAGTCAGAAAAGCTATCAGAGTTCGTGCCAAATGTTGACGTGGTTAATCTGGATTGCGGACATTGGATCCAGCAGGAAAAGCCGGAAGAGGCCAATCAAGCAATTCTAAAGTGGTTGAAACAGCAGGAAGCCAACTAGCTCTGTATCGCACAACTTACCCTCTGCAAAAGGATTAACGAAATTCAAAGTGCCTGCTTAAGTTCTGATCTCGTTTTAGCTTTGAAAAGTGAGTGAATGAAACCAAGGACTATGCCAAAAGTAGTGAACTGGATGGCACTGACCGACAACTCGACGGTGATCCATTCCCAGATTAAGGGCACGGCATATTTCGCGGGCGAAGCAAAGCTTATATAGGACGAGAGGAATAGGCCGAAACCGAGGGAAACAATCAGTCCCAATCTGATCGTTGCGCCCTCGGGGGCCAAAAGGTGGAGACACCCGGTCATGATCGCCCCTTGGATAAGCATGGCAATAAAACCCAGCAGAAAGATCGGTTCAGCTCGCAGGAAACCCAAAGCTTCATAATGTTCGATATTGATCAACATATGTGATGTGCCTTGAGTTGCGAAGGTGATGATCACAAAGGCAAGCAGGGATAGAAAGTGTTTCATCTTAAAATCCTTAGAAACAATATAGGAGTAAAAGCTGCCAACATTTCTGCCCGCAGCTTTGCGAATGGAGCAGATTGCTGAGAACTATTTCTGCATGCTTTCGTATGTGACCATGGCAATCCGAGCGCCACAGGGATCATTGATGACGGCAATACGACCAACGCCGGGCACGTCAGTGGGTTCACTGAGGATTCTAGCTCCTGCAGCACGGGCTTTATCCGTGGCACCGTCGACATCTATGACGGTGATGTAAACTGTCCATACTCCTTGATCGGCAGGTTCTGGTGAAAAGCCGCCAATCAGTTCATCTTCGACAAGAATACCAGGGACACTTGATCCGTCTTTCATAGGTAGATCAGTTAAGGTCCATTCCATAACATCGCGGTAGAATTTTACAGCTTCGTCTCTGTTAGGACCTGAATAGCCAATCCATCCAGCTGCGCCGGGTGTTGTCATTGCTGTTTGTGACATAGTTTCATCCTTTGATTTATGCTTTCTGCCTGATGCAGATAAACCAAGGACGGATGACAGAGGTGAATACCGACAAGAGGAGTAATTATTTTTCACACTCGAGAATTTTTTCCCGAAGAATGGCCTGTTCCGGTTCTGTAGGCGTTAATGTCAAAGCTGTTTGATAGGCAGTTTTGGCTCTTTCTTTTTGTCCAGATTCAAATAAAAAAGCAGCACGGGTTGAATGAAACCAGCGGTAGTTCTGGAGTTCTTCGCCAAGATCATCGAGTATTGCTAGGGCTATTCCCACTCCCTTGGTTTTAGCAATGGCGACAGCGTGATTTAGCCTAACAATCGGGGTGGGTTCAAATTCATAGAGCACGGCATAAAGGCGTTCAATTTCGAACCAGTCTGTCACCCCATATGCCTTTGCGTTTGAATGAACACCTGCGATAGCCGCCTGAATTTGGAAGGACCCCGGGGTGCCATGCCGAAGTGCTTTTTCCAACAGTACGTGGGCCTCGGCGATCATGGACTGGTTCCAAAGTTTTCTATTCTGATGCTCTAGAAGGATAAGCTTGTCATTATCAGTGCGAGCCGGATATCTGGCGTGTTGAAATAACATAAGGGCCAGTAAGCCCATAGTCTCTGTTTGAGAAGGGAAGAGGCTTAAAAGAAGTCTGGTGAGATAAATTGCTTCTTCACACAACAGAACCTTTATCTGTACTTCGCCGGAACTGGCGGACCAACCTTCGTTAAAAAGCAGATAAAGCATCAGGGATACGGTTTTGAGGCGTTCTGCACGTTCGATCAAATCCGGACTTTGAAAAGGAATGTTATCTTTTGCGATTGTTTTTTTCGCCCGGGTAATCCGCTGTTCCATCGTTTTGGGTTTTACAAGAAATGCACAGGCAATTTCTTCGACGGACAAGCCGATGACGATTTTCAGGGCGAGTGCTGATTGATCCTGAATGGATAGCTTTGGATGACAACAAATAAAAAGCAGACGTAAAACATCGTCGCGGAATTCATTTTCTTGGGGAACATCGTCGAAAGCGTCGTGATTTGTGCTTTCTTGAGCTTGGAGCGTTTTGTGATTGTCACGAGTATTATTCTTGCGAATGATATCCCGCCCGGCATTGCGACCAACTGTTAAAATCCAGGCAAAGGGATCATCGGGTAATCCTTGCTTTTGCCATACATCCAGCGCTTTAACACAGGCGAGAGAAAAGCTTTCTTCGGCAAGATCAATATCCCGGAAATAACGGGCCAGTGCGGCAATGGCCTTGGGACGGATATCTGCAAATCTGGCCTGAAGCCAAGGATGATGAGGCATGTTGGATTATTCCGGTTGGTTGACCGCGAGATTAATCATCTTTTAAGTTTGATAGCATACCGCGTGACCATGAAACCGGTCTGACTTCTATACTGTGATAGGGGGTAGAGATCATGTCCGCCATGTTGATGGCTTCGTCGAGATTTGAAAACTCTGCCACATAGAAGCCAACGAACTGTTCTTTGGTATCGGCAAAGGGACCATCTGTTACCAATGTTTTCTGGTCCTGATCTACTGTGGGTTTCAGGGTGACTGCGTTGCTGACGGGCATAAGCCTCGCTGATGCAAAAGTCCCTCTTTCATCGAGTTTCTCTTGTAGTAGGCGATGCCGTTTGAAAGCCAGCTTTTGTTCTTCGGGGGAAAGGCGTCCGTGAATACCCTCGGCAGAATAAATTAGGAATGAATAGAGCATTATGTTTCCTCTTCATTGAGTGTCATTAAGCGAAGGACGTTTGGGAAAGCCTGAAACCGACAAGAAGCTATTAAATTAAGAATAAAATAACCTGAAACTGTGTTCAAAAGCTATAAGGGGAGGTCTTGCCCACCAATAATGAAGCATCTGATAATGTTGAAAAACCTCTTATAGCATATTTTATAAAATAATGATCTTAAGGTGCAATCTGACTAGCAAAGTTTATAGACCCAGAGTAGTCTGAAATTCTCTGGTAAGGATTTCCAAAATGACACGTGATACTCTTCAGGGTGTATTTCTCGCCCTGACAGCATTTTTATGGTGGGGGCTGACGCCGCTTTATTTTAAGCAGGTAGAAGCTGCAGGACCTATGGAAGTCTTGAGTCATCGCGTGATCTGGTCTTTGGTTCTTCTGACTCTCCTGCTATTAGCAAGGAAAAGATGGTCCGAGATTAAAGAGACGTTCAGTTCGCCAAAAATCTGGGGATGGCTGTTATTGAGTGCCGTACTTGTGGCGGTGAATTGGTTGGTTTTTATCTGGTCAATTTCCAATGGACACTTGGTTGAAGCAAGTTTGGGTTATTATATCAACCCCTTGGTCAACGTAGTTCTTGGCGTTGTCATACTTGGTGAGCGGTTGAAGTTGCTACAGGGGATTGCGGTGGGATTAGCCGCCGTGGCTGTGGGATATTTGACTTACATCGGGGGCGAATTTCCCTGGATTTCTTTGATCTTGGCAATGTCATTCGGGTTTTATGGGCTAATCAGAAAGCGTTTGCCCGTGGGGGCACAGGTCGGGCTTTTTGCGGAAACGGCAATGGTAACACCGATCGCTTTGGGCTATCTGATCTGGATTGGTGCTCAGAACGAGATGACTTATATAGCTGGTGGTGCTGAGATCAGTTTGATGTTGATGCTGGCTGGTGTCGTGACAACCGTACCGCTGGTTTGTTTTGCTGCGGCTGCCAGACGTTTGAACTATTCAACAATTGGTATGATTCAATACGTGGGACCAACGGTTAATCTGTTGTTGGCAACGTTGCTTTTTGGTGAAGCCTTTACCGAAGTACACGCGATTTCTTTTGGGTTGATCTGGTTCGCGGTTTTTCTGTTTTCTGCACAGTCATTTGTGGATATGAAACGCGCAAAAAAACAGGTTGCTCTTTAGGCAACCTGTCTTAGGTCGTGTAATTAGCGTAACTTTATTTCGCAGTCATTAACTCTTGGGCATAATCGCAATAGCGCGGAAATCGTTGACGTTTGTACGTGTTGGCCCAGTGATGATGAGGTCGTCAAGAGCTTCAAAGAAGCTATAACCGTCATTATTAGCAAGATGTTCTTTGGCACTGATACCAAGTTTTTCTGCACGTTCAAGCGTATCGGGACCTAAAATCGCACCAGCGTTGTCTTCACTGCCGTCGATGCCGTCGGTATCACAGGCAAGGGCATAGATATCCGCGGCACCATCCAATTCAACAGCAAGAGCGAGCAGGAACTCTGCGTTTCTGCCCCCGCGACCATTTCCTTTGACCGTTACAGTTGTCTCGCCACCGGATAACAGAACACAAGGGGCTTGCGCAGGCTGATCGTGGTTGGTGACCTGTCTTGCAATGGCGGCCATAACCTTGGCGACTTCACGGGCTTCCCCTTCGATTGAATCGCCTAGGACCACAGGTGTAAAACCATGCTTCTCAGCAACAAGCTTGGCCGCATCAAGGGAATCTTGCGGACGGGAAATCATATGCATTGAGCAGTTGGCAAAAACTGGATCGTTTGGTTTTGGCGTTTCTTTCTCGGCTTTTTCAAGATGGGCGACAACCGATGCTGGTGGCGTAATATCGTACTTGGTCAGAATGGCGCGGGTATCTGCAAAGGTGCTGGGGTCCGGAACTGTTGGGCCGGATGCGATGACATCAGGGTCATCGCCGGGAACGTCAGAAATCAATAGACTGACCATCTGTGCCGGGGCCGCAGCGGCGGCAAGCTGTCCGCCTTTAATGGCTGACAGGTGCTTGCGCACCGTGTTCATTTCGATGATGTTTGCACCGGATTTCAACAAGGCCTTGTTGATCGTCTGTTTGTCTTCAAGGGACAGGCCATCGGCGGGCAGGGCCAGCAGAGACGAACCGCCGCCGGAAATAAGACAAAGAACAAGGTCATCGGGACTGAGACCCTGAACCATTTCATGGATCCGCTTTGCAGCCTCACGACCGGCTGCATCGGGTACGGGATGGGCGGCTTCGACAACTTCAATGCGAGTACATTTTTCGCCTTCTGGCATATCGTGGTCATAACGGGTGACGACAAGACCTTCGATGGGGCCTTCCCAGTTTTCCTCGACCGCTTTGGCCATGGCCGCAGCGGCTTTTCCGGCACCAATCACCACGGTTTTTCCCTTGGGAGGTTTTGGTAAATAATCCGGGACAGCCAATCGGGGATTTGCTGCATCCAGACCAGCCTGGAAGAGATCTCGTAGGAACTTTTGAGGGGATATCGCGTTCATCTACAGGGCCTTCGCTTATCAAGTGTCATAACCAAGATGCCTTTATGGAAATGAACAGGGCCTTTCGTCAAGAGAAGCCTGTGCAAAAGAGGTGATTCCCGTCTTTCTTTGACGTTGTGATGAAAAATCTGGTCGGTTTTTGCCTTTGATGGTAGATAGCTTGTCGGGCTTTACATGAAATGGCTTTCAGTTGTCATGGAAAAAGCTCCTATGGAAATCACACCAAGCCATTACAATATTGAGAGAGGCCCAAAGTCTTGCGCTCTAATGTAGTGGTCAATAAATATTGTGCAAAGTTAAAGCCTCGAGTTGAGACACCTTGCTCTGGGCTGTGTTAAGTTAAAAGTAATAGGAAGATAATGGATATCCAAATTCTGGCTTCGGATGAACCAAGCCCGGTGAACGTTATTAATGAAGATGCTGACACCCCTTTTGTTTTTCTGTGCGATCACGCGACATCCTTTATTCCTAAATCCCGCAACAGCCTTGGTGTTGAAGATCACCATCTGACGCGCCACGTGGCCTATGATATTGGCATCAAGGGCGTGACAGAGGGCCTTGCCGAACACTTTAAATCCCGTGCGATCTTCAGTAACTTTTCGCGCCTGTTGGTTGATCCAAACCGCAAGTTGGATAACGAGGGTCTGATGCCTGTGGTCAGCGACGGGTGCCATGTGCCAGCCAATCTGGATATGCCCGAGGCTGAACGTGAAGCCCGCCTGAACGCTTTTTACTGGCCCTATCACAACCAAATTCAGATGACGCTGGATCGCATGATTGAACAGGGACAGGTGCCGATTGTCGTGTCCATGCACAGCATGACTCATGAAATGGCGGGTGTTGAACGCCCGTGGCCTGTCTGTGTGCTATGGAACCAGGATCCGCGCATTCCGGTACCATTGATTGAAACTTTTAAGCGCCAGGGGTTTAATTGCGGGGATAATGTCCCTTACTCTGGACGGGATGATCATGGACATACAATGGAAATCCATGCGGATCGGCGAGGCCTGCCCAATGTTTTGATCGAAATTCGTCAGGACCTGATTTCTGATCAGGCAGGGATAGATCAATGGACGACACATATGATCAATGCCTTTGAAGAGGTATTGCATTGCCCGTCACTCAAAGAAATAAAGTGCTACCTGTAAGGATAAGCACATAAAGAGATACCTTGTTTTGGGAGAAGAAAATTATGAACGAACAAACCAAACTGGAACTGGAAGCTGCCGCCTTCAGACGCCTTGTTTCACATCTGCAAGATCGCACGGATGTTCAGAATATTGATATGATGAACCTCGCCGGATTTTGCCGGAACTGCCTATCTAAATGGTATATGGCCGCTGCCGAAGAAAAAGGCGAGACAATGGATTATGGACAGGCACGCGAGACTGTCTATGGTATGCCTTATGACGAGTGGAAAGCGAAACACCAGCTGGAAGCAACCGCAGAACAAAAAGCTGCCTTTGAGAAAAGCAAACCTGCGCACAACTAGTTTGCCAATCAATTAATCCTTTGCTTGTCAATTAAGCCAGCCATTAAGCAGACTGTGGTAAGCGAGAGACATTTGATAAAAAAGTTTCCCTACCTAATGCAGGGCATTGCCAAAGCAGAAGCAGGGCGTTAATTTCCGCTCAGACAATTTATGAGACAACTCATTACACGTGATTTTATAAAAGGGCCCCGGGCATGAGCGATTTCGAATCAGGCTATGAAGAAAATACTTCTGACGAAAGCCAGACAGATGATATGGCAACAGAAACAACAAGTTCCTCTAGCGCAGAGCCCGTGCCAGGTGAAATCGCTGGCATAACGGCGGACCGTCTGCGTGGTTTTATCGAGCGCGTTGAGCGCCTGGAAGAAGAGAAAAAAGGCATCGCCGACGATATCAAGGAAGTCTATGCCGAATCTAAAGCGCTTGGTTTCGATACAAAAATCATGCGCAAGATCGTCTCTCTTCGCAAACTGGAACAACAAGAACGCATGGAGCAGGAAGAGCTTATCGACGTCTATAAGCATGCTCTTGGTATGGTGTAATTCCACATTGCACATTGTTGAAGAAAAAGCCCGCCAATCGGCGGGCTTTTTTGTGATTACTGATTTGTTTAAGATTTTGATTGTATTTGAGTAAAACTAAGGGTGTCGTGTTGTGATCATTACGTTATCTTTGGAGGTGGTAATATAAAGCCACATAGTGAGAATTAAAAAATCAACATCACAATAGTTTATTTGAAAAGAAAAAGAATTATATGCTTTGGTTAATGCACTCTATTAATTCTATTTTGTTATTTGTTTGCTTTGGGCTTGTCATTGTGGGCGGAGTCGGGAAAGCGGCAGCTAATGAAATTATCATTGAGTATGCTGAAAATGCTGAAGAACATGCTGCAAGATTTCAACGTCAAATCCTTTCTTTAGATCCAAACTCTACAGTTACGATTTGCCAAGGCTCTGATTGCAAGGAAAGAACAGATAACGCAAACAACTATGTTAAATATATCGTGCGAATTAAGGGTGATATTTTTGAAACACGTTTTGAAACTAGTGCTGAAAACCTCGAGAATGAGAGTTTACTTCTTCCTGAGAACTATATTCCTTTTGAAAAAAGTTTAATCAAAAATTCAGTTAGTTCTGCGGAAAGAATTGTTCATTTAAGTGCTTTGATCCAAACTAGACCGAAACAAAACAATAATGCACTCTTTAAATCGCTTGGCGATGCATATTTTGAATCTAGTGGTTGTTCGTATACTAAAGTTTACACCATAGAAATTATTGCATTCCCAGAAGTAATATCAAAAGGATGCAGGTTAAGCTTGTTGAACGGAAGCCTGTTTGCATACTCTATATCGGATATATGCATTTCTTCACTAGAATGCCTTCCTGTTATAACAAGAGTCACCGTTTTATTGTCTTATCTCTCTCCTGAGGAATTTAAACTTTTTTTTCAAAGCCTTTTAAAAGTTAAAAATCAACTAGAAAGGCTAGACGATAGAGTGCTTCTCAGGAAAAGGGCTATGGAGCTGGATTTAATTGATCAAGATTTTAAATCTTTGTGCCCTGATATTAAAAAAATCTTTTCTAATTATAGAGGTGAAAAAGAAGGGCGAGAGCTTATTAAACAGTCGTTATATTGTTTTAAAGGCTAGTGCAGAAATTAGTTATTTTTAAACAACAAATTTTAGACTTGTAAAAGCTCTCCAGTGTTGCAACTTCTAGCTCAAGCCTCCTCAGGCACTAGCTCCTTCTGGAGTGTCTGGTAATCGGTTTTCCCTGTGCCGAGGACAGGGATTTTATCCATAATTTCGATTTCGCGGGGGATCATCAGTTCGCTGATGCCTTGCTCCTGAGCTTCTTTTAACAAAGTTGCACGGGTGGCTTCGGGGCATTCTGTGGCGAGGATGAGTTGCTCGCCTTTTTTGACGTCCGGGCGTGCGATGACGGCGTGCATAAATCCGGGCCAGATTTTACTGGCGAGATCTTCTGCGGCGGTCAGGGAAACCATTTCACCTGCAATCTTGGCAAAGCGTTTGGCGCGGCCCTGAATAGAGATAAAACCATCAATGTCCATAACAACAATGTCCCCGGTATCGTACCAGCCGTCTTCGGGTGGTTGAAGCTGTCCGGGGGCCTCGGCGCGTAGGTATCCCTTCATGACATTGGGGCCTTTGACAAAGAGGCGTCCGCCTGTGGGGATTCCGGGTACAGGTTCCAGCCTGCTTTCAATGCCGGGCAGGAAGCGTCCGACCGTACCCGCTTTGTATTGAAGCGGGGTATTGGTGGACAGGACTGGCGAGGTTTCTGTCGCGCCGTAGCCTTCCAGAATTCTAAGGCCGAATTTCTCTGACCATGTTTTTCGGGTGCTGTCCTTGACCTTTTCTGCCCCGGCAAAGATATGTCGGACTGAATAGAAGTCGTAAGGGTGGGCAACACGGGCGTAGCCTGTCAGGAAGGTGTCTGTGCCAAAGACAATAGTTGCATTGGTATCGTACACAAGGGCGGGAACGATACGGTAGTGAAGGGGCGACGGATAGAGGAAGGTTTTAATGCCTGAAAGAATGGGCAGGAGAAGGCCGCCCGTTAAGCCAAATGAGTGGAAGATGGGCAGGGCATTGAAAACGGTATCTGTCGAGTTGAAATCGACCACGGCAGCAAGCTGGTTTCTGTTGGACAGAAGGTTGTTATGACTGAGCATGACACCCTTTGGCACCCCTTCTGATCCTGATGTGAACAGTACGACAGCTGCATCGTTACTCTCTGGTGCAGTTTTATTGTGGAATGATCTGGCAAAGTGGTTTTTGACCCAGCCGCATAGCTTGTTACCGAGAGAGATTTCTTCTTTGAGGTCTTCAAGATAGACAATCTTGTGATTACGGCCTAGCGCATCAGCGAGTTCATCAAGGCGTCCCAGTTCAATAAACTTGCGGGATGTGATGATGGTCTTGATCTCGGCTGTTTTACAACAGGACAACAGGTTCTTTTCGCCCATGGTAAAGTTGAGCATGGCACCGACGCGTCCGATGGCCTGTATGGCAAAGAAGGACACCGCTGCTGCCGAAGAGTTGGGGAGTAAGAGGCCAACAATCTCTTGCGGTTTTGTAAAGCTGGCAAACTTGTCGCTGAGAACAAAACTGGATGTTATCAGTTTGTCGTAGGAAAGCGGCGCACGTTGAATGTCTTCGACGACGACGGCGTCACCACTGTGAATATCACGGGCATCCAACAGGTTCTTGAACAGGCCGCCCTCGGGCGGGCATGAGCTAAAAGCTGTCTCACTCATTAGATCGTGGAGACCGACACTGATGGCTGAACGACGTTCTCTGCCACGAATATCTTCACTGAGGCGAAGCTTCTTGGGCGGATGAATAGTGATAATAACCTTGGGGAACCAGCGCTGGTGTATTTTACCCTTCAGACGTGAGAAGGGGGTATATTGCGCCCCTTCAATATTAACAGGTAGCAAAGGCGCATTTGCGTGATCTGCAATCATGCCGGGGCCTTCGAATATCTTCATCATGCCTCCGGTGACGGTAATGCGGCCTTCGGGAAAGATCACACAGCGCTTGCCGGACTTGACCACATTAATCATGGTCTTGGTTGCCATGGGGTTGGTCGGATCAATCGGGTAGAAATCAACGACAGAGAGGAAAGGTTTTACCCACCAACGCTGGGCAACATAGGTGTCTATTGCAAAAGTGGGGCGACCGGGTAAAAAAGCTGCAAGGAGGACGCCATCAAGGAAGGAAACATGGTTGATGACGATAACGGCTTTTGGCCCCAGTTCGTCAAGGTTTTCTTCGCCTCTGACTTCCACGCGAAAGCAGATCTTTAGCAGGAGTCTGAAGAAAAGTTTTGTCGGAACTTCGGGCAGAAGTTTGCAGACATAGAGAGCAACACCCAGATTGAGTACCCCAACGATCAGGAATACTTCGGGGATGGTAAAGCCAAGTATGAACAGGCCTGTTGCCCCGATGGCAGAGACAACCATGAACAGGGAATTGACGATATTGTTGCTGGCAATATTTCTTGCCCGATGGCTATCGCTACTTTCATGTTGAAGGATGGCATAAAGCGGTACGATGTAAAGGCCACCGCTGATGGAGATTAGCAGCAGATCGACCAAAATACGGATAAGTTCGGGGCGTAGGAAGTATTCTACTAGGCCAATTAACGAGGATGACGCGGGTGTTATTGTGTTAGATGCGAGATACAGGTCAAAGCTGAAAAGCGATAAACCCAGAGCGCCAAAGGGAACGTAACGTGCTGTAATTTCGCCCTTGAGTAATTTGTTACATATCAGCGAGCCGAGAGCGATTCCGACAGAAAACATGGTGAGGAAGAGAACACTGATCAACTCGTTTCCGCCAATGATTTGCTTTGCCAATGGCGTGAATAGAGAAAGAAACGTTGCGCCAAAAAACCAGAACCAGGAAATACCCATGATGGAGAGAAACACAGGGCGGTTGCCCGCGCTGTGTTTAACCAGATTATAGGTTTCTGCCAGAAAGTTAGGGTTGATTTTTATCGTAGGATCTGACGCTTCGGCTCTGGGAATGAAGTAACTTGTGGCAAGGCCGATAAGGGATAACGCTATGATGAGGAGGGAGACAGTCATCAAGCCATCCTCTGTCATAATGACAATGCCGCCGATGATTGTGCCGATAAGGATGGACAAGAATGTTCCTGCTTCGACCAGCCCGTTTGCCCCGATAAGCTCTTCATCGCGCATGTGATCAGGAAGAATACTGTATTTAAGAGGACCAAAGAAGGCTGACTGTGTTCCCATCAGGAACAATACAACCATCAGATAGACGGGGGAGTTCGTCAGAAAGCCATAGCTGGCAAGCCCCATAATGATGATTTCGAGATACTTTGTCAGTCGGATCAACCGTGATTTTTCAAATTTATCCGAAATTTGACCTGCGATCGCAGAGAAGAGAAAGAAGGGAAGAATAAAGATGCCCGCAGCCTGAGTGACCATTGCCTTGGCTTCATCCGGGGACAGGTGGAGCATCTTGTAAGTAATCAAGAGAACAAGGGCATTTTTAAAGACGTTATCGTTTAAAGCGCCCAGTGCCTGAGTGAGAAAAAGAGGCAGAAAGCGTTTGCTTTGCAGCAGATGCAAAAGGTTTTCGCCACCAGCTTGTTTCTCAGGATCTTGGTTTCCCAAAGTTTTGTCTTCCCTGATCTGATCTTCTGATGACATTCTTGGTACTCCGCATCGTTGTCGTCTTTTGTTGTATAGTGCCGAATTGTTTCGTTGATATAAACTAACTTTGTGATTTTACTAATTTATATAGTAAGTGAGTGATCACTTATTATTAGAAATATTTTTGATAAAAGTCAAGCAGGTGACATGAAAGTGAGTATAGAAGGAATGAAAAATTACAATTATTAGATAAAAATAGTCGTTAATAGAAATGTCATAAATAAACTGTTTCTCAGTCGGGTAAAACTTGACGGTGCTAACTTTTAATTTGCGGCTGCGGTTGTTTTTATTGAGTTTTTTCGAGGGGAAAGAAAGTTTTTGGGGAAACGCGAGTTCATGTTCACATGAGCTAATTGGTATTTTTGTTCCCGAACCTTTCGAGAAAAGGTCGTTTATAACCATGAAAAGGATTTCCGCATTCCCATTATATCCTCGGCCCAATTCGGGTTCATTCAGGGAGGATTAAATATGAGAGCAAAATCAGGCTTTCTGAAAGGCTTGAATCCGACCATGGCAATATGGTCGAAGTTTCTTGTCTTCGCTTTGGTGGTTATGGCGTTCGTTGCCACCGAAGGGGTAGGTGACTTTTTTACAGGAATTAATAATTTCCTGGTTGGCACCATGAAATGGTACTACTTGGGAATTGTTGCATCGTTCTTGTTTTTTGTTATTTGGTTGCTGTTTAGTCGATACGGTAATCTACGTTTAGGTAAAGACAGCGACAGACCGGAATTCAGTTATTTTTCTTGGTTTGCAATGCTGTTCGGCGCTGGTATGGGGATCGGTCTGGTCTTCTGGTCCATTGCCGAACCGATTTACCACTTCCAGTCAAACCCCTTTATAACAGAAGATGCGTCGCAAACAGCAGAAGCGGCACAAGTCGCCATGCGCATCACACTGTTTCACTGGGGATTACATCCTTGGGCAATCTACGTAATTGTTGCCTTGGCACTGGCTTATTTCGCTTACCGCAAAGATTTGCCTTTGACCATTCGTTCATCGCTCTATCCGCTTATTGGTGACCGGATTTATGGTCCGATTGGGCATCTTGCTGATCTATTGGCTGTGTATGGTACAGTCTTTGGTGTCGCAACGTCCCTTGGTCTTGGTGTTCAGCAAATGGCAACCGGCTTGTACGAGATTACAGGATGGGGTTTTTGGATCACAGAAACTGTCACAGACGGGGTAACTAAAACTGAACCAGCCTTGGTAGCCATGATGGTTTTGATTGCCATTATTTCTGGCTTGGCAACAATCTCGGTTGTGTCAGGTGTTGGCAAAGGGGTTAAGATCCTTTCCGAAGTGAACCTGTGGTTGTCCATTGCGATTCTGGCATTCTTTATTGCTTTTGGCCCAACACGCTATCTTCTTGGCTCATTCCTGCAGAACATTGGTGATTACATGGGGCAGGTTATTCCTTTGAGCCTCTGGACCAATGCAAATGACGAAGCTAGCCAATGGCAAGGTTGGTGGACAGCTTTCTATTGGGGCTGGTGGATGTCATGGGCGCCTTTCGTCGGTATGTTTATCGCCCGAATTTCACGGGGTAGAACAATTCGGGAATTCATTCTCGGTGTTCTTTTGGTGCCAACATTGCTTGGTGCTGTTTGGTTGACTGCGTTTGGTGGAACGGCGTTGCATATCGAACTATTTGGTGATGGTGGTATTGTCGAAGCCGTTCAGGCTGACCTTACCTCTGCTCTTTATGTGACGATTGCAAAAATGAATGCAGGCTTTATGGGATCAATCGCAGCAATTGTTGCGACAATTTTGATTGCGACCTATTTCATTACGTCATCTGATTCCGGGACTTTGGTGGTTAATACGCTTTTATCCATGGGCGATGAAAACCCGCCAACTGTACACCGTGTTATCTGGGGACTCGGTGAAGGCTTTGTTGCTGCTGCACTATTAATGGCAGGTGGTTTGAAAGCGCTTCAGGCGGCGGCAATTGCGGCGGCATTGCCGTTCTCAATTATCATGATTTTTATGATGATTGGTTTGGTTAAATCCCTTCGTCAGGAAGATTTGGGGATTGCCTACGCACAAAGGGGTGACCGTGTTAGCGGTAGCTTGATCGATTAGACATACAGCACTAAATGAAACGGCCCCTGCCTATGTGTTAGGGGCCGTTTTTTGTTGGGGATTTTATTTAGAGATTTTTGGATAGAGGGCTTCTATTTCGGTTTTATATACCTCTAACACTTTATGACGCCTGACCTTCAGGGTTGGTGTCATCATTTCGTTATCGATTGTGAATGGTTCCCTGGCGATCACAAATTTTCGCACTTTCTCTAACGGAGAGAGCTGCTTGTTGATTTGATCAACAGCCTTTGCGATAGAGATTTTTAAAGAGGCATTGTCGTGTACCGAGGCAAGAACAGCGGCAACTCCGTTGGCTTCGCCCCAACGGTCAAGAAATTCATCATCCGGCACGATAACAGCCGTTAGATGAGGGTGTTTGTTGCCATACACCATGGCCTGATGAATTGCGGGGTGTAGAGATAATTCGCCTTCGACCCGCGCCGGGGAAACATTATCTCCCCCCGATAGAACAATAATATCCTTTTTCCGATCGGTGATTTTCAAGCGTCCGCGGTGATCGATTTCACCAATGTCCCCGGTATGAAGCCAGCCGTCTTTGATGGTTTCATCGGTGTATTTCTGGTCATTCCAGTAGCCGGACATCAAAAGCTCACCGGACGCCAGAATCTCTCCGTCGTCAGCAATCTTGATTTCAACCCCCCGAAGCTGAGGGCCTACGGTCGACATGTCTATCTTATCGTGACGGTTAACGGCGATAACAGGAGCCGCCTCGGTCTGTCCATAACCCTGTAAAATTGGCAAGCCAAGTGCGTGAAAGAAAAGGCCGATGTCTTCATTAAGGGCTGCGCCGCCGGAAACCATGGCTTTTAGTCGCCCGCCAAAACGCTGACGAAGCTTGTTACGGACCAATTTTTCCAGAAGGTGATCCTGGAGTTTTTCGATCAGCCCCAGATTGTCAGATTGGTAGTATTTTTTGCGCCCAAGAGCTTCGGCTTTGTAAAACAGATTACGTTTGAGAGGTTTTTCCTTTTCAAGGCCACGGGTGATACGGCTGTGCATGGATTCAAACAGTCTGGGAACGGCAGTCATGATGGTTGGGCGCGCTTCTGCCATATTGCGTAATAGATGCTCTGCCCCTTCGCCGTAATAGATCTGTGCCCCTAATAACAAAGGAAAAAATTGTCCCGCCGTATGTTCGTAGGCATGGGAAAGGGGAAGGAAGGACAGGAAGACGTCATCCCCCAACCCAAGATGATAAAGAACATCCCAGGCACCCTCGCAATTACATAGAATTGCACCGTGGCTAAGCATCACTCCTTTGGGAAGTCCCCCGGTTCCAGAGGTATAAATGAGGCAGGCAATATCTTTTCTGGTGAGTTCTTGCGCCTCGGTTTCGATGTTTCCTGGTAGGCTATCACCTTCGGCGATTAAGTGTTCCCAATCATGTAGGGGCAAATTAATGTCACCCCCACCAATATCTCTGGTGTCTATATCTTCTTTGTTGATCGTATCCATCGTAATAGCCCACTGACAGCCAGATGCTTCCTGTGCTGCGGGCAGGGATTTTTTGCAAAGTGCCGCAGTGGAAACAATAATTCCTATGGCGCCTGAATGATCCAGTACGTGCTTGTGGTTGGCGTGGGTGTTTGTTGTGTAGGCGGGAACAGATATTCCCCCGGCAGCCATAATGGCGAGATCAGCAATAAACCATTCGGGCCTGTTCTCGGCAACAAGAACAACTCGATCACCTTTTTCGAGACCCAGCTTTTTAAGACTACGGGCCATTGCGGTGATGCGTCGAGATGTTTCTTCCCAGCTAATGGGCCAGTATTGCTTGTTTTCCTTAAACCAGAGAAAAGGTTGTTCTTTCTTCTCTTTTGCGTGCGTGTAAAAGAGACTGACAAGGTTCTTGTAGTGCGGGGGAGAAATAGTTTGTTCCATGTTCCTTGTTAGGCCTTTACCTGTTCTTGTGATTTCTTATCATTATGCATTGTAATATTTGGCGATTCACGCCTTGTTTTCAATTTCTAGATCCTAACTTATAGAGACAACGCTTGTATTTGAAGACCGCGTGTGCGGAATGAGAGGAATTTTTATGACCGAAGCTGCTCACCCTAAAGACATTATTGATGAAAAGCTTGGTACTTTACCTGCCTGGGATTTGACCGATCTTTATCCTGCACCAGATTCTACCGAGTTGGAAGCTGATCTGGTTGCTGTCGAAAAGTCAGCGATTGCTTTCAATGGCAAATATGCAGGCAAGTTAGCTGATCTTAATGGAGATGCTCTTTGCGCTGCGATCGAATCATATGAGGATTCTCAAGAGATCATGGGCAAGGTAATGAGTTATGCCTATCTGGTCTATGCAGGAAACATGAGCGATCCTGAAGTTGGAAAGTTCTTCCAATCTATGCAAGAACGTAGCACGGGGATTTCGTCGCACCTCTTATTCTTTACTCTTGAATTGAATCAGCTGGATGATAAGGAACTGCAATCGAAGATCGGTGGTAGCTCTCTTGCCAAATATGCGCCGTGGTTGAGAGATTTACGCGCACAGAAAGATTATCAGCTGTCTGATGATGTCGAAAAAATACTCCATGAAAAGCGCGTTTCCGGCCGCTCTGCCTGGGTACGCTTGTTTGATGAAACCATGGCGAGCCTTCGTTTTCCTTATATGGGGGAAGAGTTCAGTTCTGCACAGATCCTGAATAAACTCAGTGATCGCGACCCGAAAGCACGTAAGGAAGCTGCTCAATCTTTGGGTAAAGTACTTGGCGAAAATCAACGACTTTTCGCCCATATCACCAATACTCTGGCCAAAGATAAAGAAGTCGAAGATCAGTGGCGTGGTTTCGCTCGACCAGTTTCTTCTCGAAACTTGGCGAACGTTGTCGAAGACGAAGTTGTCGATGCATTGGTGAGTTCTGTTTCTGATTCTTATCAGGACCTTGCGCACCGTTATTACAAACTAAAAGCAAGGTGGTTTGGAGTAGAACAGCTTCCTTACTGGGATCGAAATGCACCACTGCCAGATGATGATGATGATGTTATTAGCTGGGATGATGCGACAGAGACTGTATTAACGGCTTACGCCGGATTTTCACCGAGGCTCGCCGAAGTGGGGCAAAAGTTTTTTGATAACCCTTGGATTGATGCACCTGTACGTCCGGGGAAGGCTCCTGGTGCTTTTGCTCATCCGACCGTTCCTTGTGCCCACCCTTATTTACTTGTTAATTATCAAGGACGTACAAGGGATGTAATGACGCTGGCCCACGAGCTTGGGCACGGTGTGCATCAGGTTTTGGCCGGTGTTCAAGGCCCGCTCATGGCGGATACGCCGCTAACCCTTGCTGAAACGGCCTCTGTTTTTGGTGAGATGTTGACCTTCCAGTCTGTCTTGAAAAAGAAGGTGGATGCCAAGGCTCGCAGGATTATGTTGGCTTCCAAGGTCGAAGATATGTTGAACACTGTGGTGCGACAGGTTGCCATGCATCAGTTCGAGACACGGGTTCATGACGAACGTCGCAAGGGGGAACTTTTGCCCGAGCAACTCGGTGAAATCTGGATGGAGACACAAAAAGCAAGCTTGGGGCCTGCCATTCGTTTTGAAAATGAATACGCTGCCTATTGGTCTTATGTACCACACTTTATCCACGCGCCGTTCTATGTTTATGCCTATGCGTTTGGTGATTGTCTGGTCAATTCTCTCTATGCTGTTTATCAGCAAAGTGAAGATGGATTTGCGGAAAAGTATCTGGATATGCTTTCTGCCGGCGGTTCAAAACGCCACAAAGAATTGCTTGCTCCTTTTGGTCTGAATGCAAGCGACCCGGATTTTTGGAAACAGGGACTCAAAGTTGTGTCTGGCTTTATTGATCAGCTCGAAGATATGGAATAAGAACTGCACAAGTAGATTTATCTATAAGGCCTTCCTTTTTAGGGAGGTCTTTTTTTTACAATAATATTATCTTTTGATCTGTCTCAATGCTCTGATCTTAATCTAGGAATAATAGTACTTCATAAAGTTAAGTATTTGAAACCATGACGAGATATTCCGTGTCTCTATGTTGTGGAAATGGAGCTATTTGCCATGCGTAAAATTTTAAGATCTCTAGCAATATTGGCCGTGAGTGCAGGTTCAATATTGTCTTATGTTCCTGCTCAGGCCAGTGAAGCGGGGGACATCCTTATTCGTCTACGTGGTATTGGTGTTATCCCGGATGACGGTGGGAATACGACGATTGGTGGCAAGCCTAATTTAAGCAATTCCTATGTTCCTGAATTGGACATCAGTTATTTCTTTACCAAAAATATTGCCGTGGAATTGATTCTTGCAACAACAAAACATAACGCGAAGGTTGAAAATATTAATGGTGGTGGAACTGCTGATCTTGGTGATGTTATGTTACTGCCGCCGACTCTAACGCTTCAATACCATTTCACGAATTTTGGTAAATTTAAGCCCTATATTGGTGCAGGGGTTAATTATACTATTTTCTATAACGCTGATGGCGCAAACGGTCTTGATGTTGACTATGATAACAATTTTGGTGCCGCAGCACAGGTCGGCGTTGATTATGAGCTTAATGATGCGTGGTCTCTCAACCTAGATGTAAAGCGTCTTTGGTTAAATACTGATGCGTCAATTAATGGTGGCGCAATCAAGGGTGACGTTGATGTCGACCCCTGGATTGTCGGTGTAGGCCTTGGATATCGGTTCTAATCCGCTAAAGACAGTGAGCCTGTCTCAAGAAACGATTCCAGTTGTTTAATGTAAGGTGCAGTATCAATGTTGTGACGGTCAAGCCATTCCTGGCTGTAATAGGTATCGAGGTACCTATCTCCAGAATCGCAGATTAGCGTAACGATACTGCCCTTTTCTTTGCGGGCTTTCATTTCCGACATGAGAAGAAAGGCGCCATAAAGATTGGTCCCTGTGGATGCGCCGCATTTTCGCCCCAGTAATTTCTCCAAAACATGGATTGTGGCAATAGATGCTGCATCAGGAATTTGGATCATCCGATCAACCAGGCTTGGGACAAAAGAAAGCTCGACCCTTGGTCGCCCAATACCTTCAATCCTTGAACCTTTAGGGCTTGTCAGGTTTTCATCGCCTGTTTTGTAAAAGTCATAGAAGACTGAATTTTCTGGATCAACCACACATAGCTTCGTTTCGTGTGTACAGGATTTATCATATCTGATGTAGCGACCGAGTGTCGCTGATGTACCACCGGTACCTGCGCTTGCAACAATCCATTCCGGGCAGGAATGAGGTTCCAGAGCCATTTGAGAGAACAGAGATTGGGCAATATTGTTGTTGCCCCGCCAGTCTGTTGCACGCTCTGCATAAGTGAATTGATCCATGTAGTGACCATTTAATTCTCGCGCCAGACGTTCCGATTCCGTATAGATGTCCTTGGCATCGACCAGATGGCATTCACCGCCATAAAATTCGATTTGCGCAAGCTTTCTGCGGGCTGTGGTTTTGGGGACAACAGCAATAAATCTAAGATTAAGTAATCTTGAAAAGTACGCTTCTGATATTGCCGTGCTTCCGGATGAAGCTTCAATAATGGTTGTATCTGGTCCGATCCATCCATTACAGAGGCCGTAAAGAAAGAGTGATCTTGCCAGGCGGTGTTTCAGACTACCCGTCGGGTGGGTACTTTCGTCTTTAAAATATAAGTCCACACCGAGACAGCTTGGTAAGTCCAGCTTAATAAGGTGCGTGTCGGAAGATCGGTTATAGTCCGCTTCTATTTTGTTGAGAGCTTGCTTAACCCAAAGTTTTTTATTCATTACGTGTTCCGAAAAATCTTTGTTCTTTAAAATATCAGGATAACACAAACTTTGATCCTGATGATGTCTTTATTAGGGGAAAGTATATGAACAAAGGCGTTATATTTTCTCAAATATGAGCTTAATTTCAATTTTATTGGGATAATTTCTCAAATTTTAATCGTGATCTGTTGAGGAAAGATTGAGTTGGTACTTTTGGTGTTGAACCACCATATAAAGGTTTGAAGTTATCAGATAAGCCGGTTGCAAAAATTGTATGAGAGATCCGCAGGATGCAGGATGACGAAGATCTTAAGGATATAAGCGATTCAGGGTCACGTTTGTCCGGACGTTTGAAGCGTTATGCAAAAGTTGGAAGTTCTGTCGGCGGACTTGCTGCACAGGTTGTCGGAAACCGTGTTTTGGGAACAGGTCTTAATTCGACCAAACACTCTGCTGAGTTAAAAAAGGCTTTGGGAGGGCTTAAAGGCCCCTTGATGAAAGCTGCGCAGATTCTTGCAACAATTCCAGACGCACTGCCAAAAGAGTATGCCGAAGAACTCCGACAGCTCCAATCAAATGCACCGTCTATGGGGTGGCTGTTTGTGAAGCGCCGGATGAAGACCGAACTTGGAACGGTATGGCAGAAAAAATTTCAATCTTTTGAGCAGGTGGCAACTGCAGCTGCGTCACTTGGGCAGGTCCATCGTGCGATTGATCTGAATGGGCAAGAGCTTGCCTGCAAATTGCAATATCCGGATATGATTTCAGCAGTCGAGGCTGATTTAAAACAACTTGCTTTACTGTTTGGTATCTACCGGCGTTATGACAAGGCAATCGATCCTTCAAATATTTTACAGGAATTGACCGACCGTCTGCGCGAAGAGTTAGACTATGAACGTGAAGCTCGAAATATGGGGCTTTATGAACAGATGCTTGGCGATGAAAAGCATGTGTGTGTGCCGAGGGCTGTTCCTGAGTTGACGACAAATCGTTTGATTACCATGAACTGGCTCGATGGTGTGACACTTCTGGATTACATCAAATCTCATGAAGGTGATCTGGAAATCAGAAATCAGGTCGCTATGAATATGTTTCGAGCCTGGTATGTTCCCTTTTATAAATATGGCGTTATTCACGGTGATCCACATCTAGGTAATTACTCGATACGTGAAAATGGTGATGTCAATTTATTGGATTTTGGCTGTATTCGTGTTTTTGATGCTTCTTTTGTTAAAGGCGTTATTGATCTCTATTTCGGGCTTGAAAGGGATGACGAAGACCTCGCCGTGCAGGCCTATGAAAGCTGGGGCTTTAAAATTCAAAACCGCGAGATGTTGGATACCCTGAATATCTGGGCGCATTTTCTTTATGGTCCTTTGCTTCAGGATCGAAAGCGAACCATTGTTGATGATTATGAGGGAGGCGCCTATGGTGCTGAAGTTGCTAACAAAGTTCATCAGAAACTACGTCGTTTAGGCGGCGTGAAGCCACCGAGAGAATTCGTTCTGATGGACCGGGCTGCCGTCGGCTTAGGATCCGTTTTCATGCATTTGAAAGCAGAAATCAACTGGCATCAACTGTTCCATGATCTGATTTCAGATTTTGATCACCTCGCTTTACTCGAAAGACAAACATCAGCTTTGAATAAGTTTGATGTTCCAATTCCGACGGCTATCTAGAAAATTTCAATCAAAGTGCTTTTAGCACCTGTCTATACAGACGAATCGATCTTTTGCATATAGTACAGCAATAAAATGTAATTCTTCATAGGTATTATTTCCCCATTGGCACAGGTGTTTTCTTCTTTTTATGGCGGTTTTAGAACATTTTTGTGCAGTGCACACTTGCAGCTTTGATTTTAATCCCGCTTTAATAACAGTGATAATTTGTTGGGCGTTCTGATCCAACGACCATTCTTGTGGGGAGATAATATGAAAATTGCTATTCCCAAGGAGCGTCGCCCGAATGAAACACGGGTCGCTGCTTCTCCAGAGACAGTGAAAAAACTTGTTGCTTTGGGGTGTGATGTCTTTGTTGAAAAAGGGGCAGGTGTAGCTGCCAGTTTTACGGATACAGCTTTTAAAGATGCTGGTGCAACTATTGGGAAAGATGCGGCGGCGACCTACAAGGATGCGAAAGCTGTTCTCAAGGTTCAAAAACCCATTGCGGGCAGCAAAGATGACGAACTAAAAGTCTTATCCAAAGGCACCGTGGTTATCTCTATTGCAGATCCCTATCGTTCCGAGAAAGAACTGGACGCCTATGCAAAGGCAGAATTAACAGCTTTTGCGATGGATTTTGTGCCACGTATTACTCGCGCACAGTCGATGGACGTTCTGTCCAGTCAGTCAAACCTAGCGGGATATAAATCTGTTCTGGATGGTGCCGGAGTATTCAATCGGGCGTTTCCAATGATGATGACGGCTGCTGGAACCGTTGCTCCAGCCAAGGTTTTTGTCATGGGCGCTGGTGTTGCTGGATTGCAAGCTATTGCAACGGCACGGCGTCTTGGGGCTGTTGTGTCGGCGACTGATGTCCGTCCGGCTTCGAAAGAGCAGGTTGAATCGCTTGGGGCAAAGTTTGTTGCTGTTGAAGATGATGAATTTAAACAGGCTGAAACTGCTGGCGGTTATGCAAAAGAAATGTCGGATGCCTATAAGGCAAAACAGGCAACCCTGATTGCGGAGACCATTGCCAAGGTTGATATGGTTATTACCACGGCATTGATACCGGGACGCCCTGCGCCGGTTCTGGTCACAGCAGAAATGGTCAAATCAATGAAACCGGGATCTGTTATTGTTGATCTTGCGGTTGAAACCGGTGGTAACTGTGAACTGTCTGTTGCCGGAAAAGTCGTAGAGAAAGACGGTGTTTTTATTGTTGGCTATAACAATGTTCCCGGACGTCTAGCGACGGATGCATCTTCGCTCTATGCCAAAAACGTCTTTAATTTCTTTGAGCTTCTGTTCGATAAAGAAGCCAAGGATTTAAAAATCGACTGGAATGATGAAATTATAAAAGGAACCTGCGTAACTCACGAAGGTTCAATCGTTCATCCTGCCTTGGCGCATGCTGAAAAGAAGCCGGTTTCTAAATCAGAAACAAAGGCACTAGCTGAAAGTACTTCTTCATCGACGAAATCCACAACCGCAAAAAGAACACCTGCCAAGAAGGCACCAGCAAAGAAAACAACGACGAAAGCTGTACCGAAAAAAGCGGCAACCAAGTCCGGTACGAAAACCGAACCTAAAGATGAGGGGAATGCCTGATGTCTAGTGAGGAATTTATAAACAAGGCCACTGATGTTGCTAATTCAGCGCGGGCCTTATCTGACGAGGTTGCATCCCTTGCATCAGAGGCCAGCCGCCTTGCTGTGGATACGGCCGGGCAGAGTGCTGGATCCCCGTTTATCATGGGGCTTACTGTGTTGGTATTAGCTGTGTTCGTTGGTTATTACGTTGTCTGGAATGTGACACCTGCTCTGCATTCGCCTTTGATGGCGGTAACTAATGCGATTTCATCGGTGATTATTGTCGGTGCATTGATCGCGGCGGGTCCAGCTGATGTTGGGTTTAGCGAAATCATGGGTTTCATTGCCATTGTATTGGCCGCAGTGAATATCTTTGGTGGCTTTATCGTTGCGCAGCGTATGCTGCAAATGTTCAAGAAAAAGCAATAGGGGGCGCTTACTATGTCATCAGATCTTTCTGCTCTGTTATATCTGGCTGCTTCAGTCTGCTTTATTATGGCACTGCGCGGGCTTTCACATCCAACGACAAGTCGTCAGGGAAATATTTTTGGTATCGTCGGGATGGTTCTGGCAATCGGAACAACCCTGATGGCCCCTGGAGTGGTGAGTTTTGGAACCATTCTTCTGGGGCTGCTTGTCGGCGGTGCAATTGGTACCGTTATCGCCCTTCGCATCCAAATGACGGCTTTGCCTCAGCTTGTAGCTGCCTTTCATAGCCTTGTTGGTCTGGCCGCTGTTTGTGTTGCTTTGGCAACCTTCTATAAGCCAGAAGCCTATGGTATCGGGCGGGTTGGCGATATTCAGATTTCAAGCCTGGTCGAGCTGACAATCGGTACAGCTGTTGGTGCTATTACCTTTACGGGGTCAGTGGTCGCGTTTGCCAAGCTACAAGGGCTTGTTTCAGGGGCACCTCTGGTTTTCAAAATGCAGCATATGCTTAATGCTGCTCTAGGGGCTTTGGTTGTTGTTCTGATTGTCCTGCTTTGTACAACACAGGAACCTGTTTATCTCTGGATATTAATCGCAGTTACGTTGCTGCTTGGTTTCCTGCTGATTTTACCAATTGGCGGTGCCGATATGCCTGTTGTGGTGTCCATGCTGAACTCCTATTCAGGGTGGGCCGCATGTGGCATTGGTTTTACTCTGCAAAACAACCTGTTGATTATTACAGGTGCTTTGGTTGGGTCTTCAGGAGCAATTCTCAGTTACATCATGTGTAAAGCTATGAACCGCTCTTTCATCAGCGTTATCCTTGGTGGTTTTGGTGCCGTGGACGATGATGGCCCCGCCGGAAGCAGTGGTGATGATGACCGTATGGTCAAATCCGGCTCTGGTGATGATGCTGCCTTCTTGATGAAAAATGCAGGATCAGTGGTTATTGTTCCGGGATACGGTATGGCTGTTGCACAGGCCCAACATACGTTGCGTGAAATGGTTGATTTGCTGAAAGCTGACGGTGTGAACGTGCGTTATGCTATTCACCCTGTTGCGGGCCGTATGCCCGGGCATATGAACGTGCTCTTAGCTGAGGCATCTGTGCCCTATGACGAAGTGCTGGAGATGGACGAGATCAATCGTGATTTCAAATCAACGGACGTTGTTTTTGTTATTGGGGCGAATGATATTACAAATCCGGCGGCGAAGACTGATCCAAAATCGCCAATTTATGGAATGCCTATTCTGGAAGTTGATCAGGCTCAGACCGTTCTCTTTGTGAAACGTGGTATGTCTGCTGGATATGCTGGTGTTCAGAACGAGCTTTTCTTCCGTGACAACACCATGATGCTGTTCGGTGATGCAAAGCAAATGTGCGAGAAGATTGTGAAATCTTTGGAGCAGCTCTAAGAGCCTATTATTGCTGACGTTTTAGAAAGGGGCATCTTCGGGTGCCCTTTTTGTTTGTTTGTTTGAAGGGAGAGGAGCGAATTCCGCACAAAAGAAGCAATAGATAGTAGTGTTTTTACAAATTATTGCTTGATACTTGGCTTGAAAGGGATCATGTATCGCGTCCCTTTTTCCAACCTATATAGACGAGGATGAAGCCATGAGTGATATCTCAATTGGTATTGATTTCGGTACGACGAATACTGTGATTGCTTTGGCTGACCCAAAGGGAGTGGTAAAATCCGTAAAATTCAAACATGATGATATTCTGCATGATGTCTATCGTAGTTTACTTTGTTACGAAAAGCATAGCCCGGCTAAAAATTCCCGAGTAGATGTGGCCGGTGGTCCTTGGGCGCTGGAGCAGTATCTTACCGCACGTGGCGAGGTCCGTTTTTTACAATCTTTTAAAAGTCATATCGCCAGTAAGTTGTTTCAGGAAACGCAAATCTTTTCCAAGCGCTATACGCTGCAAGATATCATGGCTGATTTCTTTACGCAGTTTGTCTCTGACGCTGGGGACCAGATCCCTGACGATAAGACCAAGGTCATAGCAGGACGCCCGATTATCTATGCAGGACATTCCCCGGATGAAGACTTGGCACGCGAGAGATATGATGCGGCTTATAAAAGCGTTGGTTTTTCTGATGTAAATTATGTCTATGAACCTGTAGGGGCAGCGTACTACTACGCAAAAAATATTGAGAAGGAAGCAACTATTCTCGTTGCTGATTTCGGCGGAGGGACGAGCGATTTCTCTCTTATCAAGTTTGAAAGATCCGGTTCATCATTAAGATCTACGCCGTTGGGGTATGCTGGTGTTGGTATTGCGGGGGATACTTTTGACAGTCGGTTGATTGACCATGTGGTTTCGCCGTCTCTTGGAAAGGGCAGTGGATATTATTCTTTAGATCGTAAGGTCCTGGACATGCCCAATAGCTTTTATAATCGTTTTTCCAAATGGCATGAACTTGGAGTGCTGAAAAGCCCGACAACGCTACGCGAACTCCGTGAACTAAAGTCGGTAGCAGTTTACCCGGAAATGATCGAAGCCTTTATTGATGTGGTCGATAATGACTGGAGTATGGACATTTATGACGCGATTTCCAAAGCAAAAATGGCCTTGACCAACTCTAACGAAACCGATTTTTCAGTCCGTTTTAGTGATAAGAAAATTGAGAAAACGATTAAGCGGGAAGATTTTGAAAGTTGGATTGCCAAGGATCTGGTTGTTATCGAAAAAAAGGTCGATGGCTTGTTGCAGGAAAGTAAGATTCCTCTGTCCCAGATTGATAAGGTTTTTATGACGGGTGGTACATCATATGTTCCTGCTGTGCAGGCTCTTTTTGCCAAGCTGTTTGGCCGAGATAAGCTGGCAAGCGGGAAACAACTTGAATCCGTTGCTTACGGACTTGCCTTAGTCGGACAGGATCCTGATGCCCAAAACTGGGCTGTCTAGCTGGTCGTCGTTTATCTGAATAACGAGGTTCTTAAAGAGGATACTCACTCAATAGAAAATTCTAGTTAAATTTGTTTTAGACGCAAAACGGGCCGCCGTCTGAGTTAGAGGGCAGCCCATTCTTCTTCCTAGAGGAAGATATCTCGCCTTAAGCGACGTTCACAGAACGTCGATCAGACTTTAATAGCCTTCACGTTCCATACGCTTACGAAGAAGTTTGCGATAGCGACGAACTGCTTCGGCACCCTCGCGCTTTCTGCGCTCACATGGTTTTTCGAAGTGACGACGCAACTTCATTTCACGGAAGACACCTTCGCGTTGCAGCTTTTTCTTAAGCGCGCGAAGAGCCTGATCAACATTATTATCACGAACGTGTACTTGCACGGGCGATCAGCTCCTTTCTAACGTCAGTCCATGATTGGTCTGACAGAGTTTTCTCGGTTACCCGAGTTGAACACATAAAGAACATCCGCTGAGCCAATGGCACAACAGGTTCATGGCAGTACCTATCACAGCCTTTTATGAATGTGAAGGAAAGAATATGGCGTACCTGATATTCTTTGGAGATTCGTTTTTCCCTTATTTCTGCGCTTTAGAGCAATAGTGTGATAGTTTCTATCAAAATGCGGCGTTTTATTTTGACCCTGTGTAACCCGAGTTCCATAGTATAAACATGACCTTACTAAAGATATCAAAGATGGGGCATCCTGTTTTACGACAAGTTGCCGAGACTGTTTCAGATCCGTCAGCACCGGAAATTCGCGAGTTGGTTGAAAATATGGTTGAGACCATGACAGAGGTTGGTGGCACAGGTATAGCGGCCCCGCAGGTTTTCGAGTCGAAACGCATTTTTGTCTTCTTTGTTTCCGAAGAACGTGCCAAAGCGGAAGCCAAAAGATTGGGGCTTTCACAGGAAGCAGAGGCTGGGGTGCCTTTGACGGTTCTCGTGAACCCGGAAATTGAGTTTATTGGTAATGAAATTGATGAAGGCTGGGAAGGGTGTCTGTCTATTCCCGGGTTGATGGGAAAAATTCCTCGCCACCGATCAATCCTCTATCGCGGTTTGGGGCTTGATGGTAAGCTTATTGAGCGTGAAGCCACGGGATTTCATGCACGTGTTGTTCAGCATGAATATGATCATCTAGACGGTGTTCTCTATCCTGAACGAATATCGGACATTAAATCACTTATTTTTTCATCGGAAGTCGGGTATCAAAAAACTGATGCAGGATAGATGAATATGTTTCTGGTTTATTTGGGATGTTCTCTTAGCACCAATTCGCCAGAGTAAATTAAGCAGAATGAATTTGGACGTGAGCCAGGAATTTTAAAGGATTGTGATATGAGCGAAGTAAAAAAAGCCCAACTGTTGAAAGCTCTGTTATCCATTGTTCCTTTTGAAGGGTGGTGTGAGGCGGCTCTTGCTGAAGCAGGAGGCAAATGTGACCTTTCATCCCAAGAGGTTTCTATTCTGTTTCCAAGGGGCATAACCGATGTGTTGCGATTTTATAATCAGCAGCTTGATCATCAAGTTATGGAAACTTTGGAAAATAACGGCCTTGTTGATATGAAGGTGCGCGATCGGATCACCTTGGCGGTGCGAACCAAGCTGGAACTCATGACGCCAGATCGTGAAGCTATTCGCAAAGGTGTCAGTTTTTTCACAATGCCGCTTAAGGCAACCGAAGGTATGCATAACGTTTATGATACTGTCGATGCAATGTGGTTAGCTGCGGGCGATAAATCTACCGATTATAATTTCTATAGCAAACGGTTCTTGCTTGCGGGTGTCTATAGTTTCACCCTTCTATTCTGGTTGGACGATAGTTCTGAAGATTTCGAAAAAACCTGGACTTTTCTTGACCGACGTATTGCTGAAGTGCTCAAAATCGGTGGTACCCTTGGAAAGACAGTCGGCAAGATAAGTGCGTTGGCGAACAAGTTTCATGTCTGCTCTCCTTTTGCTAAAAAGAGCACTTAAGAACAAATTTGAACCTCTTTGTTCTTTATCAGAAAATTTGATCGCTAAATAATCTTTTGAGCCAGTGATTGGCTTGTCGATTACGAGCACGAGTATTAATGACAAACTCCTGCCCTTTAGGCGCTGATTTCAATCTCCACCCTTTGGATGTGGCCGTCCATTTTTCTGACTTCAGATGATAAGATAGCGCGGGCGTTGGATGAGCAAACCATTTTGGTAAATTCCAGACAGAGCGTGTTGCACCTGCTGTAGTTAATACTCTGTCTTGATTTATGTGAGAAAAGATACCTCCACCGGGAATGTCGAGTTCTTGTCGCCCGATTTGTAATGTGTCTTTGGCAATATAGAGAGTGTTGTTTGCACCAAAGGAATGTGTCAGATGGGGGTGGTTGGCATAGGCGGGATACTGTTTCGCAGCGGCGTCAATTTCTGTGCCAATATTGAGTGTTTTTTGAACCTGTAACCAACCATAGATTACATGCAAATCAGGCTGCTTTGGTAAAGGCTGAAGGTTCTCATCGACATACCTGAACCAACCAAAGAACAGAAAGAGGTCTCCACCAGTAACACCTTGATTGGCAAGGTGTTGTTGAGCTGCTCCATACTGTCCAAAGCAACAATTCCAATCGTGGTGGCGGGGAAGGCTTTCGGGGTAAATATCCGGGTCCAGATGCGCTCTATCTTGCGGGGAAGCAGCTTTGGGCTTTAGCTGCTCGATAACCGTTCCAAGATTTCCTATAGGGGATGCTATATCCTGATAGGTCTTTGGGCCCATTGGATGAGGAATGGGAAGAGAAAACATTTTTCCATTCGGCATAATGGGACTTGGGCCGCCCCCATATTGGGCATCAAATCCTTTCCGGCTCAGGATAACACGCATCGTGTTATGATGTTGATTAGTTCCGGGGAATGATGCGGGTAAAGTGTCCCATTTTTCGCCCGGGTTTTGCTGCATCTTTGCCGTAGAGGTGTAGCTTGCTTGCGGGGTCAGAGAGTATCTCTTCCCACTTTTCAACATCATCACCCAATAGATTTGTCATAACAGCATCTGAATGGCGGAAAACTGATCCCAGGTTTAACCCGGCAACGGAGCGAATGAATTGCTCGAACTGGGATGTAACACAAGCATCCATGGACCAATGGCCCGAGTTGTGGGGGCGTGGTGCCATTTCGTTGATCAGGATTTCATCATCAGTGGTGACAAACATCTCCACCGCCATCATGCCAACAAGTTCCATTTCTTCGGCCATGTGTCGTGCCAAAGCTTCTGCGCGATCACTAATTTTTTGCGAGATACGTGCAGGAACGATCGTTTGGTCAAGGATATGATTTTTGTGGCGATTTTCTACAGGAATGTAAGCTTGGCAGTCACCTTGAATACTCCGGGCGACAATAACCGAAATTTCCATGCGGAAATCGACAAGAGCTTCTACAACCAGTTCAGCCTGATCCAGGTTTGGTGCAACAGCATTCCATGCGTCGGTTAAATTCGTGTCTGCAGCAATGAAGATTTGCCCCTTGCCATCATATCCCATTTCAGTGGTTTTCAAAATGCAAGGGCGTCCCATGTCCCTGACCACACGATCAAGTGATTTAGGGCTTGTGACTTCCATATAGCGTGTCGTTGGAACATTTATGGAATTACAAAAATCTTTTTCCCGTAAGCGATTCTGGCAAATGTGCAGAACATTTGGTCCGGGATTGACAGGGATACGATCAATTAGAAACGCGGCTGTTTTTGCTGGAACATTTTCAAATTCATAAGTAACAACATCAACGTGTTCGGCAAAGGCAGCAAGAGCCTTTTCATCATCATAGGCAGCCGTTGTTGCGTATTTGGAAACTTCACTGGCAGGACTATCAGCGTCGGGGCAATAGATGTGGCAATGATACCCCAACTCTGCGGCTGCAGACGCAGCCATTCTTCCGAGTTGTCCGCCGCCAAGAATACCAATGATGGAACCTGGTGCGAGTGGGGCTGAAAGCGATTTGCTCATAATCGTTGTCTCCACGGATGTCCGTAAAACGTTGCCTTAATAATAGGCGTCTTAACTAAAGGGTATCAATTGGTTCGACAGCAACAGCATCAGTTTGTTTTTGTCGCCAGTTATCCAAAGCCTTTGCAATGTTTTTATCTTGCAGCGCGAGTACAGAACCGGACAAGAGCGCGGCATTAATTGCGCCTGCTTTACCAATTGCAAGTGTTCCAACAGGTACGCCACCGGGCATCTGAACAATAGAGAGCAGACTATCTTGTCCTTTTAGGCTTTTACTCTCAATTGGTACGCCAAATACAGGCAATGGAGTCATCGCGGCTGCCATTCCGGGTAAATGCGCGGCACCACCAGCACCTGCGATTATAATGTTCAGGCCTCTATCCCGTGCTGTCGTGGCATATTCGACAAGGCGTTGCGGTGTTCTATGAGCAGATACAATACGCTTTTCGTAAGATATACCCAAGGCTTCGAGGGTTTCGGCCGCATGTTTCATCGTGGGCCAATCGGATTGGCTACCCATGATTATACCAACTTGCGGAGACTTCTCGGACATTGCTTAATCCTGATTTAGCTGTGTATTGGAGCGCATTATTAAGACGTGTGAGAAAAGAAGGCAAGTAAAGAGAACACTAAGTTTTGACCGTGAATTACCGTTTTTTAGTAACTTTATGTAAAATGATTCTATATAAAGTCCGTAAAGTACTTATTTTTGTGCCTTCTCGTTTTGTGAGATCGCCTTAAAATAACAGATGTTCTGGCAGGAAGCCGGAATGAGAAATAAAGCAAAGGGATTGCTTGTGGAATGAAGGTCCAAAGACCAACTGGTGGAACCGGCTCTGTTAGCAGTGTCGGGCGTGTTTCAGCCGCACCGAGTGTAAAGCCTGCACAAAGAGTTGACGGAGTGTCCGATGCGACAGCTCCTGTAGATGTTGCCTCAATTGGCGGTATCCCCGAAGCCGAGTTTACGCCAAAAGTTCGTGCTGCGATTGAGAAGCTTATGAAAGAAGTTCAAGACGTCCGGCAGGAATTGGATCAGGCAAAAAAGCGGGTTGATTACCTTGAGAAACTTGCGGATCAGGATGTTCTGACTCCTGTTTTAAATCGCCGTGCCTTTGTACGCGAGCTTGATCGAATGATGGCCTACAGCGAACGTTATGAAGTCCCTGGTAGTGTCATTTATATTGATGTTAATGGCATGAAAGAAATTAACGACGGATTAGGACATGAAGCGGGTGATGAAGCAATTAAACATGTCGCATCAACACTGGTTAGGAATGTACGTTCATCAGATATTGTTGGCCGATTGGGTGGGGATGAATTCGGTGTGATTTTGCTCCAGGCCTCACCGGATATAGCTGCTGAAAAGGCTCAATTTTTATCGGGTGAAGTTGCCAAAATTCCTTTTGATTACGAGGGAAATTCCGTGAATGTTCACGTTTCCCACGGCGTCCACAACTTTCAGGGCGGGGATGCTGATTCTGCTCTTAAGGCGGCAGATATGGCAATGTATGAGCAGAAAAAAGCCAAGCAACAGGCTTCAGAAGAAACAGATGTTTCTTAGCGCAAATTTGAGTCGGTTATGTTTTAAAAAATGTTCTGGCAATAATGTCTCAGCCGTAATTTTCGGCTATAATGCCTTAGGCAATAATATCTGGTAGCAGCTGGCTTTCAATTCTATTCATGCTGTCTTTCATATTAAGCTTTTTCTTTTTCAGTCTTACGAGCTGTAATTGGTCAAAAGGCGCGTGTTCTTGCAGGCGGGCAATGACATCATCCATGTCTCGATGTTCCTGTTTGAGCCTTTCGAGTTCTTCGATTAGCTCTTTTCTACTGCTGCCTGTTGTATTTGCCACGTGCGGGATCTCTTAAACTCACATTAACTGAAGGAGTTACTTATACGCTGACTTTAAAAATAAACATAGTTTTTGTGTAAGTTTTATTTCGGAATTCCCGAATTCACAGAGGAGAGATCAATATTGATCGGCCAAAGTGGTTCTTTTTTGTGCCACTAAATGACGTTTTAGAATGCAAATAGAAGCGATTCGATAGTTTGTTCTTTATTCACAGTACGCTATAAGCTGGTGTGAAAATGTTTGATCAAAACCAGTTGCCAATAAACCCTTTTTGGAATTTTTCGCTTGATGTCTATGGGCAACAAGGGGTTGCACCTGCCTGTTTGGTTTTGCAAGAAAAGTATGATCTGGATGTGAATTTACTGCTGTTTTGTTGTTGGGCCGGCTTTTGCGGTAAACAGCTGAGCACAAAAGAAATGTCCAGATTGATTTCTGGTATAGAAAAATGGCGAGATCACGTGATCCAGCCTTTACGGGATATTAGGACCTGGATGAAATCGGAAACCATTAACGGTTTCCGTCATACCGAAGGTTTGCGCAATTTGGTCAAAGATTCCGAATTGTGGGCCGAAGCACTACAACAAAACTTCATGCATCTTCATATGACTCTTCGGCCAGCTCTTTTACCGTCATCGGAAATGGCTGCAAAAAATATGGTTCTGTATCTTGAGCTCTGTGAAGTTGATGCTATTGGCACAGTCGATTGCGCTGATCTGGCCGCAATTGTTCGCGGCGGATTTCCTGAATTACCACCCTTGGAAGCTGTATGGCTTTTTCAGTAAAATCAATCCTGTAAATTTTGCGCGATTTCTTTCGGTCGCGCCCTACAGAATTGGATTTATGAGACAGGCTTTTTGCTGTGAAGTCTGGTCACAATGAAGCTTCTTAATTTAAGACGTTGGGCGTTTTTTACTATTTTCATCCCATCGGTTCATACCCGGAAGTTCGATATTGAATAGATCAAGAATGCGACCCAAACTATAATCTACCATCTCGCCTAGACTTTCGGGTTTGGCGTAAAAAGCGGGCACGGGTGGTGCGATGATAGCTCCAAGCTCGGAGAGGTTGACCATGGTACGAAGATGCCCGGTATGAAGTGGTGTTTCCCGAACCATAAGTACAAGTTTTCTGCGTTCTTTTAAGATAACATCCGCCGAACGGGTCAAGAGACTCGAGGTCACACCACTTGATATTTCAGACATGGTCCTGACAGAGCAGGGCGCTATGACCATACCAAGCGTTCTGTAGGAACCACTTGAAAGACAAGCAGCAATGTCTTTGACGTTATGGGAAACATCCGCAAGGTTTTTGACATCTGTTACTTTGAGATTGCTTTCGTAAGTTAGTGTAATTTCAGCAGAATTGCTCATGATTAGATGAGTTTCAATGTCAGTAGATTTTAAAAGCTCCAAGAGCCGAATGCCATAGGTGACACCGCTTGCACCACTTATTCCGACAATAATTCTCTTCTTGGTCATGGGTAATTATCTTTCACATTTGTGATGGAAAAATGAAATATATGTTGGCTGGCCCTTGGCAAGTTCACCTGACAGGTCTACCATATACATACGCTGTCTTCTCAACAATGTTGTGGGTTTGGGTTGGTACGAAATATACAAGATAACTGCGGTTGGGACGCTTTGGAAATATCCCATACACGAAAGCCGAACAAACGGCCAGCGGTCTTGGTTACGCCATCTCAAACACGATCAGTACTTCCCAAAAATTTTCTTAAGTATTGTAATGGAGATTTTTCATTAAAATTTCTGGTGCAATAACGATTCTTGAGAAAATTAATTGAAGTCAATATTCACGACATTAAGTGTGATTGGTAGCAATTGAAACTTTGGTATTAGAGGGAGACGAATATGGCCACTGCCGAACGCATCGAGTCCTTGCGTACAAAACACGTTACTTTAGAGAGCGCTATTGATCAGGAGAGTACGCGCCCGCATCCCGATGAATCCCTATTGATGTCACTTAAAAAGCAAAAGCTTCGCGTTAAAGACGAAATGCAAATGTTGAGTGACCCTCACTGATAAATGCTAAGGTATTTGCGTACCTAATGCTTGCACTTGAATAAAAGAAAGCACCCGTCTTGATTATATTTTGGCGGGTGTTTTTTTTGTTATCTTGCCTGTAAAAAATTTGTAAAATAATTATCTAATAGCGGTTTCGGTCTGTAGGGAAAATTGATCCGCTATTCAATATACAGCAAGCTATTCGAACCGGTCAGGGAGGCTGGAGAAAAAAATTATATAATCATGTTGGGACACATCATGGGTTCATTTGATGACGTGCAAGCGCGTTCTTTGGCAAAGCCAGAAGCTTTCTGGGCTGAAGCCGCATCCGAAATTGACTGGTATAAACCATATAGGAAAGTGTTGGATGATACTGACGCACCTTTTTATCGATGGTTTAGCGGGGGAGAACTAAATACCTGTTATAATGCACTTGATCGACATGTCGAGCAGGGCCGCGGCACGCAAACGGCATTGATTTATGATAGCCCGGTTACAGATACGAAAGAAAATATTACCTATTCTGACCTTCTTACGCGGGTTTCGAAATTTGCAGGTTCTCTTGCCGAACTTGGCGTATCAAAAGGTGATCGCGTAATTATTTATATGCCAATGATCCCGGAAGCTGCGGTTGCAATGTTGGCCTGTGCGCGGCTTGGTGCAGTTCATTCAGTCGTTTTCGGTGGATTTGCGGCCAATGAACTCGCGACGCGGATTGATGATTGTAGCCCGAAAGTTATTGTCTCGGCTTCTTGTGGTATCGAAGTTAGCAAAGTCATTTCCTACAAGCCTTTGCTTGATGAGGCGATTGATCTCTCAACCCATAAGCCTGATCACTGTGTTATCTGGCAACGCTCGCAAGCTGAAGCATCTATGGTGGCGAACCGGGATGTTGATTGGAAGAGTGCTGAAGCAAGTGCATCTGGTGTTGATTGCGTTCCTGTAGCCGCGACTGATCCGCTTTATATTCTCTACACCTCTGGGACGACGGGGCAGCCCAAAGGTATTGTCCGTGATAATGGTGGGCATGCTGTTGCTCTGCATTGGTCAATGAAGAATATATACAATGTTGAACCCGGTGAAGTCTTCTGGGGTGCATCGGATGTGGGGTGGGTTGTTGGGCATTCCTATATAGTGTACGGGCCTCTGATCTATGGGGCGACCTCTGTCATGTACGAGGGCAAACCTGTGGGAACGCCTGATCCCGGTGCTTTTTGGCGCGTTATATCGGAACACAATGTTTCTGTTCTCTTTACGGCGCCTACGGCTTTTCGGGCAATCCGGCAGCAAGATCCGGATGCAACTTATCTGGATAAATACGATTTATCCCACTTCAAGACCTTGTTCTTGGCTGGCGAAAGGTGTGACCCGGATACATTGAACTGGGCGCTGGAAAAGCTAAAGGTTCCCGTTATTGATCACTGGTGGCAAACGGAAACCGGATGGCCTATCGCGTCTAACTGTCTTGGAATCGAAGAATTACCCATTGTTGCTGGATCTCCGGCCCGCTCTGTTCCGGGATGGGATGTTCGCATTCTTGATGCAGAAGACCATAGCGAAATGTCTGCAGGGGATATTGGAGCGATTGTTTGTACGCTTCCCTTGCCTCCAGGGACCTTTTCCACTCTTTGGAACGCTAAAGAGCGCCATCGAGAGGCATATTTATCAGGCTTCCCTGGGTTTTATGAGACAGGGGATGCTGGGTATAAGGATGAAAATGGCTATATCTACGTCATGTCCCGGACAGATGATATTATCAATGTCGCAGGACATCGCTTATCTACAGGGGCGATGGAAGAAGTCTTGGCGGCTCATGAAGATGTTGCTGAGTGCGCGGTAATTGGCGTGGCTGATAAACTCAAAGGCCAGCTACCGCTGGGTTTTATGGTTCTAAAAGCCGGAGCGGAAAAATCTCATAGTAATGTTGTCACTGAAGTTGTGCAAAAGGTCAGGCATGATATTGGGCCTGTTGCTGCCTTCAAGCTCGCGGTGGTTGTCGGACGTTTGCCCAAGACGAGGTCAGGTAAAATTCTGCGTGCGACGATGCGTAAAATTGCAGATAATGAAGATTATAAAGTGCCTGCGACCATTGATGACCCGGCTATTCTTGATGAGATTAGAACCGCACTTCAAACGATTGGTTATGGCGTGAAGGCGTAATGCCGTCTTTATAGACTCGGATATTTTGTTCAATAAAAAAGGCCTCTTAAGCAAGAGGCCTTTTTCAATTAGTAGTGATATACGAATACTAATCAGTCTTTTTGAAAGCTCGTGTGAAGGCTTCGTACGGATCTTCTGGTAGCTCTTCTTTAACTGGTGCTGCAACAACTTCCTCTTCCATTGGTTCTGGTTTTGGAATGATGCGGCCAGCTTTTTCAGCTTCTTTGATCGCTTTGTCGATTGTCGCGTTCAGATCTACCTGCTTACAAAGGCCAAGCAATACCGGGTCACGAGGACGAATATTGCTGATGTTCCAGTGAGATCTGTCTCTTATTGCCTGAATGGTTTTCTTTGTTGTACCAATCAGTTTTGAAACATGGTTGTCTGTGAGCTCAGGGTGGTGACGAACCAGCCATGCAATCCCGTCTGGTTTATCCTGACGTTTTGCAATTGGTGTGTAGCGTGGTCCTTTTGTTCGCTTGGAAGGTTGCGGCAAGTCATCTTGTTGATAAAAACGCAGAGCCTTTGACGAATCCTTTTCGCAGCGTTCTAGTTCCGCGCGCGTGATCTGGGAATTCGCAATGGGGTCCATACCCCGAATACCTACAGCGACTTCACCATCGGCAATTCCTTGCACTTCGAGTGTGTGAAGTTGGCAGAATTCAGCAATCTGCTCAAAGGTTAGCGATGTGTTCTCGACCAACCAAACGGCGGTCGCTTTTGGCATTAGTGGTTGAGACATTGGTTCTCCTAATCGTGCCGTCGGCTAATGGTCCTTCGGCTACGGTAATACGTATCCAACGGGTGGCTTACCCCGAATATACCGCGAGGCCAAGCAGTAAATAAAGGATTGAGGTGTTTTTTTTGTTAATTAGCCGACTTCAGGGCTATTTTTCAAGTTTTAAAACAATTTTGCCAATGTGTTTGGATGATTCCATTAATTTATGAGCTTCTGCTGCTTCTTCCAATGGCAGGATCTTGTAAATAAGAGGGCCAAGTTTTCCATCTTCAATTAATGGCCAGACTTTTTCTGTCAGGTTGTTACCTATCTCGGCTTTAAATGTTCTGGAACGCGCACGCAGCGTCGAGCCTGTGATCTTTAATCGTTTGAGCATAACAGGCATGAAATTCACATCTGCCTGGGACCCGGAAAGGAAAGCAATAAAGCAGAGGCGGCCATCTGTTCCCAGGCTGGAGATATCGCGTTGTATATAATCTCCACCGACCATATCGAGAACGACATCAACGCCCTTTTTTGCGGTAAATTTTTTAGATTCTTCCACAAAGTCGTGTGTTTTATAATTAATCGCCAGGTCGGCACCGAGATCCCGGCAAGCTTGGCACTTTTCATCGCTTCCGGCTGTGGTAATAACTTTGGCACCAAAAGCTTTGGCCAGTTGAATGGCCGTTGTGCCTATACCCGAAGTTCCGCCGTGGATAAGAATTGTTTCATCAGATTTAAGTTGGCAACGGTCAAAGATATTGCTCCAGACGGTGAAATAGGTTTCTGGTAAAGCTGCGGCCTGTTCCAACGAAAGGCCTTTAGGCACCGGCAGGCATTGTCCTGCTGGTGCCGTGCAATATTCCGCATAACCTCCGCCGCCAACCAGTGCGAGTACCTGATCGCCAATTGTATATTGAGTTACTTGCGCGCCCAAGCTCACGACTGTTCCTGAAACCTCGAGACCGGGAATATCGGATTCTCCAGGTGGCGGTGGGTAGAGGCCTTTACGCTGAATAACATCAGGCCGATTTACGCCTGCATAGCTGACTTGGATAAGGATTTCGCCTTCACCTGGAGTCGGAACGGTGCGATGTGTTGGCGACAGTTGGTCTGCGTCGCCGTACTCTTTTATTTCGATTGCGGTCATTTGTTCGGGAATTTGCCCGATAGTATTTTGTGCCACGCGCTTGCCCTGTCAGTTATTAATCGACTGTTTTTCTTTTTGATATTCAGTCTAGTATGTTGGCTAGACTATTGCCAATGGCAACAATGGAATTGCCCGAAATTGAAACGGGGAATTAATAGTGAAAAATGATGTAACGAGGGTAATGATATGGACCTAGATGATCTAGAGCCCAGAAAGGGTAAGCCTCAGCTAAAAAATCTGGAGCCGATGGGGTTGGAAGAATTACAGGAATATATTTCGATATTGGAAGGCGAGATTCTTCGAACCCGTGCTGAAATTGACAGAAAAGAAAAACATCGTCAGGGATTGGATGGTCTGTTTAAAGTCTGAATTCAATCAGTAGGTATCTTTTAGGGGCAAGGGGGCTTTTTTGTTTGGCAGTTTAGAAATCGTCATACCTGTATTTGCGGTTATTTTATCGGGATATGCGGTTGGCAAAAAGCAGTGGGTCTCGCCTTCTGCTTTGAAAGGATTGTCATTCTTTGTTTACTACTTGGCTATTCCTGCTCTTTTGTTCCGCACAATGGCTCAGGGTAATTTATCTGCAGATATCAATTTTTCTCTTATCATTACGTTCTATAGCGTTTCCCTGACAATCTTCATTTGCAGTGCTTTTCTGGGGCGTTTTTTATATGGCCACGGACTTAAAGAGGCGGCTGTTATGGCAATGGGGGCGACGTATGGAAATCTATTGTTACTTGGTTTTCCTTTGGTCTATTCAGCTTTTGGCGACGAGGGTATGGTTCCTTTGACCATGCTGATCGCTTTTCAGGCACCGATCCTTATGGCTCTGACCTCAATGCTCACGGAATATGATCTCTCAAGAGAGGGGGATGGAGGGCAGGGCGTTAAAGCCATTATTCTTTCGCTGGCAAAAGCAATTTGGAGTAACCCAATTATTCTCGGGTTGATTGCGGGGGGGCTCTTTCAGCTCTCTAACCTTGAATTTATATCCGTTCTGGATCGTTTTACATCCATATTAAGTGGCGCGGTTGTTCCTTGCGCTCTTTTTTCATTAGGGGTTTCTCTGACTGAATTCAAATTGGCGGGTGACTTAAAACAAAGTTTTTTAATTGTGGTATTGAAGACAATTATCTACCCAAGCATTGTTGCGTTTCTTGTTTTTAATGTTATTGACGTGCCGCCTTTGTGGGCTGCTGTTGCCGTCATCCTGGCCGCCCAACCGACAGGCGTGAATGTTTTTATCCTTGCCCAGCAATATGGGGTTTTCACAGCCAGAGCAGCATCTGTGGTCTTGTCTTCTACGATTCTATCTGTTGTCACCGTAACCTTGTTGATCGCATACTATGTGAACGTCTTACCTAAGTAATATTCCTCAACGTTTGTTTTACAGGAGAAATAAATGCCCGGCCTCAAAGGGAAAGTGGCGGTTATTACAGGATCGACCAGTGGTATTGGCAAAGGAATTGCTGAATGCCTTGCTGCTGAAGGTGCTGATATCATGTTGAACGGTTTTGGCGATCGATCTGAAATTGCAGATCTGGAGAAAAAAATTGCTCATGCTCATGGTGTTAAAGTGGCTTACTCATCTGCAGATATGAGCAAGCCTGATGATATCAGAGACATGATTGCCGAGGCTCAGAAAACACTTGGTGGTGTTGATATTCTTGTAAACAACGCAGGTATTCAAAATGTGTCGCCTGTGGATGAGTTTCCCGAAGATCGTTGGGATGCGGTTATTGCGATTAATCTCTCGTCGGCCTTTCACAGTATTAAGGCTGCATTGCCTGAGATGAAAAAAAAGGGGTGGGGGCGTATTATCAATGTCGCTTCTGCGCATGGTTTAACGGCTTCGCCAAACAAATCAGCTTATGTTGCGGCGAAACACGGTGTTGTTGGGTTGACGAAGGCTGTTGCCCTGGAAGTTGCAACACAGGGCGTTACTGTGAATGCGATATGCCCCGGTTGGGTTTTAACTGATCTGGTTCGTGCGCAGATTGAAGCGCGTGCAAAGGAGAGCGGCAAGACTTTTGATGATGAAAAACGGGCTTTAGTTTCAGAGAAAACGCCTACTCAGGATTTTTCTACACCAGAGCAAATCGGAAAACTTGCAGCTTTTTTGTGTAGTGATGCTGCGGATCAAATGACGGGTGCGCCTTATTCGGTTGATGGCGGTTGGATGGCACAATAGCTTTGCAAGCTATTATTATTGTTATTTATTCCTGTTTGGATAAATCAAGAAGAACAGGGGAAGTTTTTTATTATGCTTCCCTTTGTTTTTGCCTCTTGAAAATGAGAAATCAGACCTTAAATCTTTAAGAGTAGAAGCAAGCATTATGCTGTTAACTCTTTTTTAGTTGATTTGTTATAATCTTGTAATGTCAAAAAGGGTTTTTTAGTTCCTTTATTACTATTTATCTTTTTTTTGATGCCTCCCTGTTGACTTGCCGCCGGTTTTTTACCGGCGGATTTTTTTTGTTTAATACTTTGATATTATTTGATTATGCTTAAATTGGAACAAAGAAAAGCGCCTGAAAAAAGGCGAAATTTGTCGTAAAAATGTCAAAAAACAAAACAAGTCCTTGACGAGAGGCTCGAGTCTTCATAACCTCTTGCGTAACAAAGGCAAGTTGACAGGGTGGACGAACAGACCAAACGACATAGATCGTAATGTCTGTTAGATATATTGCCAAAAATAATAAGGGCCGAGCTTATTTTGTAAGCTCGGCCCTTGGCGTTTCTACTGAGTAGATTATTGCTGATCTATCAGCTCTGGCTCGTTTGGTGTGCCATTTGAAATGGGGATATTACGCGGTTTCTTTGATTCAGGAATCTCGCGTGCCAGCTCAATGATTAGAAGTCCGTTTTCAAGGTTTGCGCCCGTAACTTTGATATGATCTGCAAGATCAAAACTTCTTTCAAAAGACCTGTTTGCAATCCCTCTGTGGAGATAAGTTACCTTATCTTCCTTATCACGTTCTTTCTTCCCCGCAATGTGAAGAGAGTTTTCTTTGATTGTAATCTCAAGCTCTTCCTGAGCAAATCCCGCAACAGCCATTGTGATACGATAATCGTGTTCGGCTGTTTTTTCTATATTATAAGGGGGATAGCTGGATGACGCTGTGTCTGGTCGAGTCGATGCATCAAGCATGTTCATCATGCGATCAAAGCCGACGGTTGCGCGTAGTAATGGTGTTAGGTCACGATGGTGCATTGCGTGTTCTCCCTTTGAGCAACAAGCTTAACAGTTAGCCTACCTTCATGGTCAGGCCAGTGAATACAGAGAAGCCCGATTGGCACTTCTTGTACTGATTGAGTTAAGAGAGGCTGTCTTTGTTTTCAAGATATGTCCGCAAAAAAATAATTCATTGAAAACGAATTCTCGAAAAAATTTGAGGGAAGAGTGATCATTTAGAATCTCCTGATCAACAGGATGTGAATGATTATGAGCTTTGTTGCTTGGCCAAGAATTTGTTAAGGCCCTTATGATAGACTGGTGAAAACTTTGCACGAATCTGTGTTTTAAGTGCAAAGAACAAAGACTATCAGGCGGCTTATGGTTACGTATCTGGATTCGACTTATCAGGAAGCTTTGTCTCTGACAAAAGAGGCAAGAGACTATCTGGCGGATAGAACCCGTAACCGTCACCCATGGCTAAAGCCAGAGGATCGACTACAAATCTGTTGTGAGAGTATGCGTCTTACAACGCGCCTGACACAGGTTATGGCTTGGCTATTGGTGCAGAGAGCTGTTCTTAATGGTGAAATCAGCGTAGATGAAGCCAGAGGCCCTGATAACCGAATATCCGGCCAGAATGTGTGTGAACCGCCGGATGAGCTACCGGATGGTGCCGATCCCAGGATGGCTGATCTGATGGGGCGTAGTCATCAGCTTTATATGCGTGTGACTCGATTGGATTCTCAGTTGGACAGGGTGGATCGAGCAAAAAAAAAGGCTCCGTAAAACGGAACCTTTTTTAACATTTACACAGTTTGGCTTAGTTCTTAATGCCAAAAGCTGCAAAACGCTTGTTGAACTTAGCAACCTGACCACCGGTATCAACCAAGCGGTGTTCGCCAGTCCAAGCTGGATGACTCTTAGGGTCAATATCAAGACGCATTACATCGCCTTCTTTGCCCCATGTAGAGCGTGTTTCGAATTCACTACCATCTGTCATTACAACTTTGATGGTGTGGTATTCTGGATGAATATCTTTTTTCATAGTCCGTATCCCCTTAGGAAGCGGGGGCTATTTAACCGAACCTGCGCCAAGAGGCAAGTTAATTCCACGAATCGCAAAAATTTACCTGAAATTTACCTGTCAGAGGCATAGGGTCGCATTGAAGCCGTTAATAAATTGTGGTTTCTCACACTGGAGTGGAAAGGTCAATTCCGTTATTAGGTTAAGTAATTATTTTTTATGGGACCCAGAAATGGAGTCCCCTTTCAGGAAAGTCTGGTATGAGCCGCAACGGTGAAAAGAATTTAGCTGTCGCATCAAAAGAAGATGCACCTAAAAGCAAAGAGTTAAAACACCTGTTGCTGCTGTGGCAATTTGTGCGCCCCTATAAACTTCAGATTTGTGGTGCGATGATTGCGCTTGTTATCGCTGCGGGTACAGTTCTTGGTCTTGGAAGAGGGCTTAGAGCCTTGATTGATCAGGGATTTTCTAGTGGTAATAGCGCATTACTTGATCAGGCTGTTTTTGTTTTGTTTGGTGTGACGGTGCTTTTAGCCTTGGCCAGTTATTCGCGATATTTCCTGGTTTCGTGGATTGGGGAACGGGTTGTTGCTGATATTCGTTCAGCCGTGTTCGGGCATATAATCAAAATGTCACCTGCCTTTTTCGAAGTCACCAGGAGCGGAGAGGTCCTTTCGAGACTGACAACGGATACAACACTTCTACAGGTGGTTGTCGGATCATCCTTCTCGATTGCTCTTCGTAATTTATTGATGTTTTTTGGTGGCTTAGTTCTTCTCATTATCACATCGCCGAAATTAACAGGGTTTGTTGCGCTTGTTATTCCTTTTGTTTTAATACCGATTCTATTTTTTGGGCGCAAAGTGCGGACATTGAGTAAAGACAGTCAGGATCGGATTGCGGATGTCGGTGTCTATGCAGATGAGACAATCGGAGCGATTCGAACGGTTCAGGCATTTAGTCACGAGGACCTTGATCGCCAATATTTTTCTAGCCGGGTTGAAGATGCTTTTACAACAGCTGTAACGCGAATCCGTTTTCGTGCTCTTTTGACGGCCATTGTGATTGTTTTGGTTTTTGGCTCTATCAGCGCGATTCTTTGGGTTGGTGGACGCGACGTTTTGGAGGGACGTATAACTGCGGGTGAGCTGTCATCCTTTGTCTTCTATGCAATTGTTGTTGCTGGATCTCTCGGGGCCTTTAGCGAGGTTATTGGTGATTTGCAACGTGCTGCAGGGGCAACAGAGAGATTGTTAAGCTTATTGGCTCTTGAAACAGATATTGCGGCACCAGAAGTGCCAACGCCGTTGCCGGCAAAGATCAAAGGTGCTGTTTCTTTTTCTGATGTGAGTTTCAATTATCCATCGCGGCCCACGCAATCGGCGATGATCGGTTTTTCTGCGGATATTAAGGCGGGTGAGAAGGTCGCGATTGTCGGCCCTTCAGGAGCTGGCAAGACCACTGTTTTCCAATTGTTGCTCCGCTACTATGATGTGCAAAAGGGGGGGGTGAAGATTGATGGTGTGGATATTCCTAACTTTGATCCTGTGGAAATGCGCAAACATATCGGTCTGGTTTCTCAGGAGCCTGTGGTTTTCTCGGTCACTGCTTACGAAAATATTCGTTATGGCCGTCCAGATGCCAGTCGCGATGAGATTGTCAATGCAGCTAAAGCGGCTTCTGCGCATGAGTTTTTGGAAAAGCTTCCTGACGGGTATGACACCTATCTTGGCGAAAAGGGCGTACGCCTTTCTGGTGGGCAGAGACAGCGCCTTGCTATTGCCCGGGCGATCTTGAGAGATCCTGAGATTTTACTACTGGATGAGGCTACTTCAGCTTTAGATTCTCAAAGTGAAGTGGCGGTTCAGAAGGCTTTGGATAACCTTCTGGATGGTCGAACAACACTGATGATTGCTCACCGTTTGGCGACAGTCTTAAAAGCGGATCGTATTCTCGTTATGGACGAAGGGCGTATTGTCGCAAGTGGAACGCATGCTGAATTGGTTAAGCAGGACGGCCTCTATGCACGATTGGCAGAGTTACAGTTCGGTCCGGATATGGAAGCTGAACTAACGGTTCAAGCTGCAAGCTGAGATATTGTTGTAATCTTTTAATTTCGTCTTCTGGGGAAAAGAGGACATTGATAAGATTATTTTAATAAACACAGGTTTTGAAAAATTAAAAAAGGCTGCTGAGAATGTCTAATTCATCTCAGGAGCCTTTTTTATCGCTGTGTCAGCTTAAGTTCGATTCGGCGATTACGTCTGAAGGCTATTTCATCACGACTGCTATCCAGGGGCTGGAATTGACCAAAGCCAGTGGCCGCTAGTCTTGATGCTGGTATGCCCTGAGTTATAAGGTACTTGACCACCGATATAGCCCTTGCTGTTGAAAGTTCCCAGTTAGAGGGAAATTCGGCAGTGGAGATTGGTTGAACATCAGTGTGCCCGTCAACACGTAGAATCCAATCAATATCATCAGGGATGTTGCCAGACAGCTCTCGGAGCGTTTTTGCAAGTTGCCCCAGTTGTTCTTGACCGCCAGCTTCTAATGTTGCTTTTCCACTGGAAAAGAGAACTTCTGACTGAAAGACGAAGCGATCGCCAACAATACGTATGTCTTGTCGGTTTCCAAGGACCTCGCGTAGCTTGCCAAAGAATTCTGATCTGTATTTAGCAAGCTGCTGAACTTTGGTCGCGAGAGCAACGTTCAAACGCTTGCCGAGGTCAATAATCTGGGTTTCCTGTGCGGCATTGATGGCTTCGGTTATTTCCAAGGTCGCCGAGATATCTGAAAGCTGTTTGCGAAGTGCAGCAATCTGTTGATTTAGAAGTACGACTTCGGTTTGGGCCTCTTCTGTAAGTGCCTTTTGGCCGGAAATATCAGTCTCTGCTGTCGCTAGCTTTTCGGTTAGATTATCGCGGAGTTCTTTTAATAAGGCTATTTCTGCAAGCTGAGTTTCGACTTTCTCTTTGTCGGCTTCAATAACCTTGTATGCATCTTCCAGTTCTGCATTCACGAGTGCAGATTCCGCCGATAATTTTGCTGCAGCGAGTTCCAGTGCTGAAAGCTGATCTTGAATAGTTTTTTGCTCATTTAGAAGCTTTTGTTTCTCTGCTTCAAGCTGGTCATTATTTTCCTGTAGTAAGGACTGTGCGCTGATAATATCTTTTAATTCTTTACTGACGGAAAGTAACTCACCTTCCAGGTTTTCCTTGTCTTCTGAAAGAGCGGCCAGTTGGTTTGCTAAACTGTCACGTGAAGATATTGAACTCTGTAGCTCTGTCGTAAGCTGGGTAACGCTGGAACGCAGTCTGGTATTTGCAGATTTTTCGAGTGAGAGTAATTCGGCAAGTTCGCTTATTTCCCTGTTCAGGTTCGATAGCGCTTTATCTTTACCGCTTAGCGCATTGCTTAGGGTAAATTGTGCAACCATAAAGACCATGAGTACGAAAATGATTACAAGGAGCAGCGTTGCCAAGGCGTCAACGAAACCAGGCCAGATGTTGATTGATCTTTTGCTGCTTCTACGACTTGCCGAAAACATGCGGGGTTATTCCCCTTCTGCCATGGCTGCCAATGTGCGTGTTAATAGACGGATTTCGCTTCTTATTTCCTGAACAGAGCTTTCCCTGCCATTGGCAATCTCCCCTGAAAGCTGTTCCAGTCGAAGATCCATGTTTCTCAGGTGGCCTTTGGAGGCTTCGTCGATACCTGCGTTTACAGGAGCGATCTGTTTTTGCGCCAATTGCCCGAGGATTGGCTTTAACTGTGACTGTGTCTCTGCAATGCTGAGCATAACGCTTTGTTCTGCGCGCATATGATCGGTCAGTGTGGACATGCGCTCTGTTAGCGTAATCAAAGACTGATTTGCCCGAACGCGCTCTTCTTCATCACGAGCCATGGTTCTTTCAAGCTTTTCCAAGCTTTCAGCCGTTTGCTCCAGCAATGCGGATATATAGGCCGGAACAGACTGATCTCCCTCAGCGCCAGGGCCGCCGCTGGAAAGTTTGGTAATGCCTGACAGCCATTCTTCCAGATAATTGAGGAAACGGTTGTGTGCTTGCCCAGCCTGGAGTTCTAGAAAACCGAGTACGAGTGAACCTGCTAATCCAAATAACGATGAACTAAAAGCTGTTCCCATGCCGGATAGTGGCGTCGCCAAGCCCGATTTAAGTTCATCGAACATAGCAGAAGGATCATCTGCTGTCGTACTTAATCCGGCGATGGTATCGCCGACGGCATTGACGGTTTCCAACAGGCCCCAAAAAGTTCCAAGTAACCCAAGGAAAATTAGTAGGCCTATCAAGTATCTGGAAATATCGTGGCTTTCTTCTATACGGCTTTGAATACCATCAAGAAGTGTTCGCATGGACAGAGTAGAGAGGCTTAATTTTCCTTTTTTCTCTCCAATCATCGTTGCCATGGGGCCAAGAAGTCTTGGTTCTCTGATCTCGTTCATTGAGCCAGCGAAGACCAAACCACCTTCTGTTTCTCTTTTTAGATGTTCTAGCCAGGCAAGCTCAGGATTAAGGGATAATACCTGTCGGAATATATAAATAATTCCTAGGAAAAGAACGCCCAGAATCATGCCATTCATAACTGCATTGGCTATGAATGCTTCATGAAGGCTTGGTGCCAGTGCTGCAACAGCGAGACTAACTATTCCTAAGAAAATCCCCATCCGGATTAGGTAGCGTGTTGGCCGTTTCATGCGTTAAGCGCCTTCTGGTGTTTAGAAACTCTCCGCAGGCTACAGCTTTTATTAGGCAAAACTAAGACAGCTATTTCCCACCGGAGAGTAGGTCGAAGAATTAGTTCTGTACTGGAATAATCTCTACCCGATCTGGGTTGCCGTTTTTAGCTTTATTGCCCAAGGCACGGACGTGCATTCGCGTACTTGGAATACCGCGTTCCATCAACACACCACGAACAGCAAGTGCTCTGGAAAGAGAGATACGACGCGCCTGAGCATTGCTCTCGTTGTCCCCAGCGTAGGCTAAAAGTTGAACAATCTTGCTTTGATCCGCCAAAAGTTGATCTGCAAGCGTGTTTAACTGTGCTTTTGCTTCTGAACTCAAATCTGCTTCACTTGGCTCAAACAATAACTGAATAGGACCAAGCTCACCCGAAGGTGTAATCGCGGCTGTTTCTTCTGTTGCAGGTCGAATTTCAACAGGGACGGTCTCGGCTTGTGGGATCTCCGCAACAGGTGGAGGCGGTGGTGGTGCAAGTGCCTCTGTGCTTTCTGTTAATGCTGTCCCTGCAATTGTTGGCGCTGTTGGAATGTCTGTTTCTGCGATAGGCGCTTCTGGTTCAGGCACTGGTGGTGGGGTTAATACGGGCTCTGCCGTCACGGTTTCAATCTTTGGAGCCGGAGCTGTAACAGAGGGGGCAGTGACAGTTGGTGCCGGAGCAGAGAAGGTTGTGCCCTCTGCCGCTGCTGTTGTTGCCTTTACAGTCTCTTCTACCTTTGGCGTTTTGGGGGCAACAGCTTGTGGTGTTGCAACGGGTTCAATTTTGGTTGGCAGTGTTTCTTCGACAGTTGGGGCCGGCGGAATAATCGAACTTGGTGCTTGTGTCTGACTGACAGGTTCAGCCTTTTTTGCTGTCACTTTAGGGGGAACAGGCGGTGTTATAGAAGCTGTCTGTGCTACAGGTGCTTGCGCTGATGGGGCGGATCTTTTTACGTCTGGTGCGTTTTGTACAACACGGTTTCCGCCACTAGGTGGAGGAACCAGTAGCTGTGATTGCGGCGAAAACGCTGGTACTTGTGATGGATACTGTGGTTGTTGCCCGGTACTTGCTACGTGTGTGCTGGATACTTGAGACAAGGGAACAAGTGGCTGTCCGTAGGGGTTATAGAGACTTGATCCTGTCGCCTGTCCGGGTTGTTGCAGGTAGCCACTTTGAGCATAGGAATTTTGCCCGTAGCGTTGTTGCCAAGAATTATAAGACTGTGGATTATCCTGTGCTGAATAGGTTGTCTGGTTATATCCAGAGCCTTGAAAATCAGCGAAATTGTTTATCGTAACTTGGCTATGGGGAAAGCTTGCTGGTGGAAAAAGCAGGTTGCCAGGCCTACTGAGGTACTGATTGTTTCCAGCACCGGGATAACCAGAGGGTGTTGCTTGCGCGCCATAGGAGTACCCATTGGAATAGGCTGGAACTGAACCAATCAGTTGCTCATTAATGTAAACACCAGAACTTCCGGACCCGCCAATGATTGTTGTGTTCTGTGCAGCTGCGGCTGATGCACTGCATAGTAGTGCTAGTGTGGCGCAGCTTGCCTGTAGCATTGTTGAGCGATTTTGGTGTCTATTTTTATGCATATAGCTCATAGGCTTGAACAATTTCCATCCCCCAGGATGATTCCCAAATGTGAATCTTTGTCCGTAGCTTAATGCTCATAGAGGGATACGACAATAGGGAAGGCTAAAAGAAACAAAGGCTCATACAAGATGAGCCTTTGTGCTATAGTCTAAATTGAAGTTCTCAGAGAGCAGAAAACTAGTATTTACCGGACTCTTTGAACAATTTTACCATCTTAGGGTGCAAGTCAATATTTGCACAAAGAATACTCTGACTTTTCAGCTTGAATGCGCGTCCGTCAATTTCTGTGACAGATCCACCAGCTTCTTTCACAAGAAGCAAGCCCGCAGCGACATCCCAAGACGACAGATCTCTTTCCCAGAAAGCGTCATAACGTCCGGCAGCGACATAAGCGAGATCCAAGGCTGCCGCGCCCCATCTGCGAACACCCGCAGTTTGAGCCATTACAGCGTTAATTTCACGAAGGAATGGACCTCTGTCTCCACGGCCCAGGAACGGGGTTCCTGTCGCAATGATCGTGCTGTCTAGGCTAACACGGCCAGAAACACGCAGGCGGCGATCATTGAGATATGCACCGTTGCCTTTTTCGGCAGTGTACATCTCATCTTTGATTGGATCATATACAAGTGCAGCAACAATTTCGCCACGTACTTCCAGTGCAATGGAAATAGCGAAGTGTGGCAAACCGTGGAGGAAGTTTGTTGTGCCATCCAGAGGATCAATGATCCATCTCTCGTCTTTGCTCTCGCCTTTTTCTTCCCCGGCTTCTTCTGTCAGAAAGCCAAATTCAGGACGTGCTCTTTTCAGCTCTTCTATGAGGATTTTTTCAGCTTTAAGATCGGCTGTCGAAACGAAGTCGGCAGGTCCCTTTTTTGAAACCTGTAGATTTTCAACTTCACCAAAATCGCGTTTCAGGCTACGGGCAGCTTTTTCAGCAGCGCGGATCATAACCGTTATACGGGGAGAGCGATATACCATCGAAATTACTTTCCGTGTTTTAAGAGGGGGCTAATAAAGCCTCTCTGTGATAAACGAGTTAGTCTTTGGCGCGTTCCACATAACTGCCGTCCGCAGTATTAACAACAATGCGTGTGCCAGCTGCGATGTGTGGTGGAACCAAAATACGTGCGCCATTGTCCAGAACGCCAGGTTTGTAAGAAGATGAAGCTGTTTGCCCTTTGACAACGGCATCCGCTTCGACGACTTCACAGATGACAGTATCGGGCAGAACAACAGAGATTGGTTCTTCTTCATAAAGTTCAATGGAAACGGTCATGCCGTCCTGAAGGAAGATAACAGGTTCACCAACCATGTCTTCGTGCAAAGCGATTTGCTCGTAACTTTCATTGTTCATAAAAGTAAGCATGTCGTCTTCACGGAACAGGAACTGATATTCGATTTGGTCAAGGCGGACACGATCAACATCTTCACTGGCGCGAAAACGCTCGTTCATTTTTGTACCGTCGCGGATATCTTTTAGTTCTACCTGCAGGTACGCTCCACCTTTGCCCGGTTGCGTGTGTTGAGTTTTCATGGCGCGCATCAGGCGGCCTTTATGCTCAATAATATTGCCAGGGCGAATGGCATTACCGTTAATTTTCATGATCTGTGCCCGTCTTCAGTTGTCAAATAACATTAATTAGTGTGTGTACTTTTATTTCGCTGGGGAAACTATCAGTTCCTTGGCGTTCAGGCAATCGCCTCGTTTACTTCTGTGATTGCCGCTGTCGAATTATCCGAGTGGTTCCATATCGCCGCTTGTACCGCGATAAAATCGGCCCCGGCATCTGCGTGTGATTTTACAGCTTCAATCGGGATGTCGTCCATAGAGACACAAGGCGGTGTCATCATCGTCTGCCACCAGGTCAAAAGTTCCAAGCCTTTAGGACCACCTTCTTCAAATTCACGAACGTCAGGATCTTCGATTTCCGGTAAAGGACGTCTATTATTAAAAGCAACGTAGTCGGCTCCGGCTTCTCCAACCAGAATTGCATCATGTCGCGATATACCACAGTCAACGCCGACAATATAATCTGCCCCAAGATACTCGCGCGCTTCTTTGTAGCTAGCTGCATCGTTCAGGTGCACACCGTCGCATCCCAATGCTTTGGCGGTTTGATAATCGTCTTCTATGAGGAAAGCGATATCACGTTGTTGCGTTAAAGGTTGAAGTGCCTCAACTGCTTTCTTCAACGCTTCAGTACTGTTAGCTGTCCCACTAAGCAGGACACAGGAAATTCCACCTCCATCCAAAGCCTGAATATATAAGGCTTTGAACTGTTCGACGTCTTTGTCATCAGACAACAAGTCCGTGGGGGTAAGGAGATAAATTTCAGAATTCATGTCTTTTCATACCTAAGCGGATGGTGGCTGGCAATGGATAGAAAAGAATAGCTCATATCACAAAAGCGAATAGGTCGTGCCAGAAAAAGGACAAATCCCAGCAAAATGATGAATCCCAGTAAAATGATGAATCAAAGAAGTGGAAAAGAGAATGGGATTCAAAAGAACCCCATTCAAAACAGAAGTAAGATCTGCCGCTTATAAATGTTTGCCCATCGCAACAGCTGTATCCAGCATACGGAGGCTGAAGCCCCATTCGTTGTCATACCAAGCAAGAACGCGAACAAAGTTGCCGCCGATAATCTGGGTTTGTGTGGTATCAAAAACAGATGATGAAGGGTTGTGATTGAAATCACAGGAAACCAGCGGCAAGGCATTAATACCAAGAACACCTTTTAGGTACCCTTTGGAGGCATCAATCATAGCGTTGTTGATTTCTTCGACTGTCGTATCTCGTTCAGCAGTGAAGGTCAGATCGATACAGCTTACATTGGCAGTAGGAACGCGGATCGCATTTCCTTCCAGCTTGCCTTCCAGTTCTGGTAGAACTTCGCCGATTGCCCGGGCGGCACCAGTTGATGTCGGGATCATTGAAACAGCAGCAGCACGCGCACGACGAAGGTCTTTGTGTTTTGAATCAACCGTTGTCTGGTCACCTGTGTAGGCATGTGTGGTTGTCATGAAGCCGTTTTTGATACCAATTTGGTTCTGAAGAACATCAACAACCGGGGCCAGACAGTTTGTTGTGCAAGAAGCGTTGGAAACAATCTTGTGGCCTGTTTGAAGTTGCTTGTGATTAACGCCGTACACGACGGTTAAATCACAACCTTTTTTGGCCGGGGCTGAAATCAAAACTTTCTTTGCACCACCAACCATGTGCAGAGAAGATCCCTCTACATTGTTAAAGGCACCGGTACATTCCAGCACGATATCGACGTCATAATCGCTCCACGGCAACTTAGCCGGGTCACGATCATGCAGCATTCTGATTTTTTTGCCGTTGATAATGATGTTTTCTTCATCCGCATCGACCTCTGCATTGAGGGTACCGTGAACGGAATCAAATTTAAGCATATGGGCATGAATAGCGGGATCGCCAGATGCGTTAATAGCAACGATTTCGATGTCGTCACGATTGGTTTCTATTGCTCCACGAAGTGTGAGGCGACCAATGCGACCAAAACCATTGATTCCAACTTTGACTGTCATGATTTGGAACCTATTTTCTTTATTTAGTTACACGTGTTCGAGGCTTTTGCCTCTTAGTACAACACCCCAACCTTTCGGATGGGGTGCTTATTAAGGTGAAGATTAATCGAGGGTGCCTGTCGACGCCCTGCTGTTATCTTCGGCTCTTTTCAAAAATGCCTGTTGCATCGCATCAGCATTTTCTTTTTTACCAGCCCAGGCTTTGAGGGGGGCTGCTTGTAGCGCACGGCCATAAGAAAAGCTGAGCTTCCATGGCAGATTACTACTTATTTTGTTCATGGCATTGAGATGATTTGTTGCCAACTCGTCACTTTGACCACCGGAAAGGAAAACAATGCCAGGAACAGCGGCAGGTACACAGCGCAAGAGGGTTGCAACTGTGCGTTCTGCGACTTCTTCAGCAGAATTCTGTTCGGGGCAATCCTGTCCGGCAATCACCATGTTTGGTTTTAGAAGAATCCCTTCCAGCTCGACTTCCTGATTGGCCAGTTCAGCAAAAACAGAACGCAGAACTTCTTCGCTAATGGCCTGACAAACGTTGATGTCGTGATCACCGTCCATGAGGATTTCAGGTTCTACGATTGGAACCATTCCTGCTTCTTGCGCAAGTGCTGCATAACGGGCCAAAGCATGGGCATTGGCGCTAACAGCTGCAAAGCTTGGCGTTTCTTCGGTAATTTTGTAAACACCACGCCACTTGGTGAATTTAGCACCAAGATTTGCATAGTCTTTCAAACGATCCCGCAGACCATCAAGGCCTTCGGTAATCGTTTCAATGTCATGTCCGGCGAGTGGCTTGGCGCCAAGATCAACTTTAATGCCGGGAATGATGCCCTGATCCTGAAGCACTTTGCTTAAAGGTGTGCCATCAGCAGCATTCTGACGCAGGGTTTCATCATAAAGAATGACACCACTGATAAAATCATTCCCGCCTTTTGCTTTGAACAAAAGCTCGCGGTAATCGCGGCGAGAGTCTTCGGTTGATTCTGCATTTATAGAATCAAAGCGTTTTTTTATGGTGCCCGTACTCTCATCAGCGGCAAGAATACCCTTGCCGCTGGTTACAAGAGCTTGTGCAATATCTGCAAGTGATTCAGTCATATTTAAAATCCTTTAACAGATCCCAAGTTTTATAGACGCGCTTTAACTGCGTCTACGATTGCTTCGGGTGTAATTTTAAATTTCTTGTAGAGTTGATCAATTGGGGCTGAAGCGCCGAAATCGGTCATCCCGACAAATGCACCCTGTGATCCAATCCACTCGTGCCATCCAAATGGAAGTGCAGCTTCAACGGCAACTGTTAGTGTGCCGGGGGAGAGGACTTCATCACGGTAATGCTGTGGCTGTTGTTTGAACAGTTCCCAGCATGGCATGGAAACAACCGCTGTACCAATGCCCATTTCTTCAAGAAGTTTCTGACCAGCAATTGCTATCTCTACTTCTGATCCGGTTGCTAACAATGTGACCTGACGATCCAATACTGAAGGATTAAGGATATAAGCACCGTAACTGGAATAGTTAACAGATATATCCTTACGCTGTGCAGGAAGGCCTTGACGAGTTAAAGCGATTACAGACGGTGTCTCTTCGCTTTCAAGCGCCAGTTCCCAGCACTCAGCAGCTTCAATGGCATCAGCCGGGCGGAAGACATTGAGGTTCGGAATAGCACGAAGAGAGGCGACGTGTTCTACAGGTTGGTGTGTTGGTCCATCTTCGCCCAGGCCGATAGAATCGTGCGTCATAACGTATATAACGCGTTGTTTCATTAGGGCTGAAAGGCGAATAGAGGGCCGGCAATAGTCTGTGAAGACCAGGAACGTTCCACCGTAAGGAATAAAACCGCCGTGAAGAGCTAGGCCATTCATAGCTGCTGCCATACCGTGTTCACGCACACCGTAATAAATGTAGCTGCCGCCGTAGTTGTCTGCACTGACAGGCCCCTGAATACCGGATTTGGTGTTGTTCGAACCTGTGAGATCAGCAGAACCGCCAATCATTTGCGGGATTAGTGCTGTAAGTTCTTCAAGTGCATTTTGAGAAGACTGACGCGTTGCCAGTTTTGGTGCTTCTTCGCTGACTTTGGTTTTGTAAGCTCGGAAGGTTTCTTTCCAACCGTCGGGTAACTTACCTGCCATTTGATCTTCGAAAAGCTTACGCTTGTCCGCTGGAATTTTTGCGAGTTCAGCATCCCATGCAGTAGAGAATTCTGCACCACGTTCACCCGCGGATCTCCAAGCTTTGAGAATGTTCTCAGGAATTTCGAACGGGGCGTGCGGCCAGCCAATTTTCTCTCTGGTGCCCGCAATCTCATCGTCGCCGAGGGGCGCGCCGTGAGTTTTAGATGTTCCCGCTTTTGTCGGAGCACCAAAGCCGATGACTGTTTTGCAGGCAATCAAAGACGGCTTGTTACTGTTGCGCGCAGCTTCGATTGCCGCAGCGATTGCTTCGGGATCATGACCATCAATTGCGACGGCATCCCAACCACACGCTTCAAAGCGTTTGATCTGGTTATCAGAAACAGATAGATCCGTTGAGCCATCAATGGTGATGCCGTTGTCATCAAAAAGAACAATCAGCTTGTTGAGCTTCAGGTGACCGGCCATTGAAATTGCTTCGTGGCTGATGCCTTCCATCAGGCAACCATCACCGGCAATTGCATAGGTGTAGTGATCAACAATTTCATCGCCATAACGGGCATTCATCATACGCTCGCCCAAGGCCATGCCGACTGCCGTTGCAATACCCTGACCAAGAGGGCCTGTGGTTGTTTCAATGCCGGGTGCGTGACCAAATTCAGGGTGACCAGCTGTGATGCTGTCCAACTGACGGAAGTTTTTGATCTGATCCATTGTCATGTCTGGATAACCAGTGAGATGAAGCAAGGAATAGATCAGCATTGATCCATGACCAGCAGACAAAACAAAACGGTCGCGGTCTGCCCAGTCAGGGCGTAATGGATCAAATTTAAGAAAACGGCTGTAAAGTACGGTAGCTACATCAGCCATGCCCATTGGCATTCCTGGATGTCCAGAGTTCGCGCGTTGAACGGCATCCATGGAAAGAGCACGAATGGCATTTGCCATATCAGTGTGGTTGCTACCTGGCGCGGCGTCCGCAGCAGATACGGGAAGGCGCAGTGCAGTCATATTCAAGGTCCCCAGTTGGGTTCAGATTATCCTGTCTGTAATACTTAAGACAGGGGGCCATTAACGGCGGCAAAATGCCCCTTTGCACCGCCAAGGTCAACAGTGATCTGAGGAATGCCTGTCATGTTTGGAAAAATGATCCTATAAAGGACACAATGAAAAGACTTGTAAGACAGGCGGTTGACCTATGTAAGATGGACATCTTATTCTGGTGAATATCTATATTACCCTGTAATTGAACTGGGTTACTGATCTGGGGATAAAATTTCAGCAAATGGCTGTTTCTTGATATGACGAGATTACTGAAAGCTGTGGAGCGTCTTGCCCTTGCAGTGGATACAATTGAGAAAAACATTGAAGCAACATCAAACGAATCCGATGGAGCGCTTCAAGAGTTGCAAAAAAATCTCGATCAGAGTTTGAAAGAGAATGCCGAGCTTCAAAATACGAAACAGGAAGTTGGTGATCGCTTGGATAAAGTGATCGGGCAGCTTTCAGCCTCACTGGAGAACTAAGAGTATGGCGCAAGTAACTCTGAATGTGAACGGACGCCGCTATTCAGTTGGTTGTCAGGATGGACAGGAAGATCACCTTTTAGGTTTGGGCAAGTATATCAATCAAAAGATTGATGAGCTTAAAGGGTCAATGGGACAGGTAAGTGAAGCTCATTTAATGCTTATGGCAAGTTTACTTCTTGCGGATGAGTTGCACGAAGCCTATATCCAAATCGATGATGGTAAATCCGGAAACGGCAAAAAAGATATCGCTGCTGACGAAGTTGAAGCAGAGAAAGTCGCAAGCGCGCTGGAAAGTTGTGCGGATCGCTTGGAATCTATTGCCGCCCGATTGGAAAATCAGTAAAAGATCTCACTGGTGCTGCGGGGCGCGTTAGGCTGGTAAAATCCCTGGGGCCAATAATCTTCTTTAGGGAGCTGTCCCTGTCGGGATCGTGGTCTCGGCATATGGCGCCCACCTGCTTATGCAGGCCGCAAGAGGACTTTGAGCCGACGGTTACCGCGGCACCACGTTTTCCTCTCTGGTTTATTGAGCCCTAATCGGGGTGAATAGATATGGATTTGGAGGGGATAATGAATACATCGAATATTGATGAGATAGACCAGCGCAAGAAATTGCTTCGTAAAGAAGCCAAGAAGAATCGTGCCGAAGCCTATAAACACAATCCTGACGCTGCTGAGCAACTCTGTAAACGTTTGTTTGAAACGGTTCCTTTGCCTGGTCAGGTTGTTGTTTCTGCCTATTGGCCCTTGGGTGATGAACTTGACCCGATGCCTTTGTTACAAACGTTACATCTTAAAGGTTTCAAGCCTGTACTGCCTGTTATGCTCGGGACTGGAAAACCATTGATCTTTCGAAGCTGGGCACCGGATGATACCCTTGATGATGCCGGTTTTGGCACCAAAGAGCCGGGGGGTGACAAGGAAGAACTGGAACCTGATGTTCTTTTTGTTCCGCTCCTTGCTTTTGATCGCGCAGGCTACCGCCTCGGCTATGGCGGGGGTTTTTATGATCGGACACTGGATAAACTACGGGTTAAAAAATCGGTCATAGCGATTGGTATTGCCTATGCAGGACAGGAAATGCCAGCTGTTATTCGTGGGCCTTATGATCAGCCGTTGGATTATATTGTAACTGAACAGGAAGTCATTGATCTCTCTTGATTCAAGCTCTCATTAATCCCTTTGTTTTAAATCTGGTTTTTAAGCCGTGATGTTATCGAGAATGGGTCTCGTCCGGGTAAACTCTTTGCCAATCTGCTCTGCACAGGGTAGTAGGACGATGTATTGAAAGAAGGCTGCTTTTCCATAGTGGCCCCATTTATGAAGAGACTGTTATGAGATTATTATTCTGTGGTGATGTTGTCGGGCGTTCCGGTCGAGATGCAATTGCTGCGCACCTGCCAGGGCTTCGCCGGGACTTGAAGCTGGATTTCGTGATTGTTAATGGCGAGAATGCGGCATCGGGTTTTGGAATCACAGAAAAAATCTGTAAGCAGTTTTTTGATAATGGTGCGGATGTTGTCTCTGGCGGTAATCACAGTTGGGATCAGCGGGATTGCATGGTTTATATCAACAACGAAAATCGTCTGTTGCGTCCTTTGAATTATCCGGAAGGTGCACCAGGTCGTGGGGCTGCACTCTATGAAGTGCAGGGTGGACGCAAGATCATGGTGATGAATGCCATGGGGCGGGTCTTTATGGATCCGCTGGATGATCCTTTTGCCGCGATCTTCAAAATACTGGATCGTTATAAAATGGGGCAGCAAGGGCTTTCTGCTGTCGTGGTTGATTTTCACGGGGAAGCGACCAGCGAGAAAATGGCTATGGGACATTTCCTGGATGGCAAGGTTAGCCTTGTTGTTGGTACTCATACTCACGTACCAACCGCTGATCATACAGTATTACCGAATGGAACAGCCTATCAGAGCGATGTCGGTATGACCGGAGATTATGATTCGGTTATTGGCATGAAAAAAGAAGTGCCCGTGGCCCGCTTCACAAAAAAGCTGCCGACAGAACGAATGAGCCCAGCGGTTGGCGAGGCGACTTTGTGCGCGTTGTACATAGAGACCGATGATGCCACAGGCTTGGCTACTCGGGTAGAGCCTGTTCGTGTCGGTGGGCGATTATCCCAGACTATTCCACAGATTGATTAACGTTTTTTGCGTTAAGAGTGTTTAGCGATTTTTTCTGATAAAGTTTTAAAGCGGCCAACCTCGTCAATCATCATGCTGGTTTGTTGAAGCGTATCTTTGGCGATAGACGTTGCCTGTGACGTGGCTTCTAATCCTTGATTCGATGAAGGTTTCGCTGTTTCGATAAGTGTACTCAAGGCGTCCAGATTTGAATAGAACGCGTAGTCCTCTGTCAGATCAGCAGCTTGTTCTGCAAGCTTTGAAAACTCTTTTGCGTCAAGTTGATTGTCCTCGGGGAAATCGAGGATATGAAACTTCTCTGCCATGATGTGTACCCGATCCAGATATCACGTTCTTCTGTTGACGATAGTCTATTCTAGGCATTTTAACTTAAACTTTAGTTAATGATTTTGGCAAAATTTTCCAAATTTCAAGATGATAAAATCGGCTGATCATTTGGTGTGAGTGTGATTGAAAAAAGAAAACAATTCTATTAGGGCTTCTTCTGCCCGCGAAATCCTGCTAGAAGGCAATTAAAAATACTGTTTAATAATACGAGAGCTAGGAATTCTGCTCATGGCAGGCCATTCACAATTTAAGAACATTATGCACCGTAAAGGTGCTCAGGATAAAAAACGTGCGAAAATCTTTGCACGCCACACACGCGAAATTATGGTTGCAGCCCGTTCTGGACTACCGGATCCAGAACAAAACTCGACCTTACGTAATGCTATTATGGCTGCACGTGCTGCAAACATGCCGAAAGACAATATTGATCGCGCTGTTAAACGTGTTGCTGGTGGGGAAGATGTCGCGAATTACGAAGATGTTCGTTACGAAGGTTATGGTCCGGCTGGCGTAGCTGTGATTGTTGATGCATCAACGGATAACCGTAACAGAACAGCATCGGAAGTTCGAACAGCCTTTTCCAAGCTTGGTGGCAATTTGGGGGAAACAGGAAGCGTTTCTTTCATGTTTGACCGTGTTGGGTCATTGACCTATCCGGCCTCAGTTGCTGATGCTGATACGATGTTCGAGGCCGCAGTTGAAGCGGGCGCAGATAACGTCGAGAGCACGGATGATGATCACGAAATTATTTGTGATCCCGGTGATTTTGCGGATGTTCGTGATGCTTTGATTGAAAAATTTGGTCCGCCAACAGAACTTGGTTTGCAGTGGAAACCACAAAATACCATCAGCTTGAATGAAGATCAGGCCTCAACAATGTTGAAGTTGATCGATACGCTTGATGATAACGACGATGTTCAGAACGTGAGTGCGAATTTTGAAATCGACGATGAAATTATGGCCAAGCTTACGGCTGGTTAAGTTCTAAAGGAGGCCGGGTCCTGGAATAATGCGGATCATTGGAATCGATCCCGGCCTTCGTTTTACCGGGTGGGGAATCATCGAATCAGAAGGCAGTCGGCTGCACCATATCGCTAACGGTGTTGTGAAAACGCTTTCGACGAACGAATTACCCAAACGTCTTGTGGAAATCCACGACGGTATTCAAACTGTTCTTGCTGATTATCAACCCGACGAAGCGGCTGTCGAAATAACGCTGGCTAATAAAAACCCAAGTTCAACGCTCAAGCTTGGGATGGCGCGTGGCATTGCTCTTATTACCCCGGCATTGGTTGGCCTGCCCGTTGGTGAATACCTGCCGATGATTGTTAAAAAATCAGTGGTTGGGACTGGTCACGCAACGAAAGATCAGGTTCAGATGATGGTTGAACGCCTGTTACCGGGGTGTAAAATTACCTCTTCAGATGCAGCGGATGCCTTGGCTATTGCAATCTGTCATGCTCATAATGTTACAACAGGCAGAAAATGGGCAGAAGGAACAGAAGATCCAATCAGTGCTGCTTTGAAAAAAGCAGGCATAGAAGATCCAAGAACAGTGAAGAAGACAGGCAAAGCGTGGGGGAAGAAATTTAGATGATCGGAAAGCTGACCGGAAAGGTTGATTCCACTGGGGATGACTGGGTTATGCTCGATGTCGGTGGCGTTGGATATATTGTTTTTTGTTCCAGCCGCACGCTCTCTGTTCTTCCCGGCGAAGGTGAAGTAACGAGCCTGTTGATCGAAACTCATGTCAGAGAAGATCATATTCACCTGTTTGGCTTTGCAACGGCGGCTGAAAAAGAATGGTATCTCTTGCTTGGAACAGTTCAGGGGGTCGGTGCAAAAGTTGGCCTTGCGATCCTGTCGGCCATATCGCCTGATGAACTTTCAGTTGCCATTGCTGCTCAGGATAAAACCACGTTGACCCGGGCGAATGGTGTCGGACCCAAGCTGGCTATCCGTATTATGAATGAGCTCAAAGACAAGATTGCCAAGCTTTCGCTGGGGACATCAGGTGAGATTGTTGATAGCTCTGCGGCTGCGGGAAAACCTGCGACAACGCCGATGGCAATCTCAGAAGATGCTATTTCTGCGCTGGTTAATCTAGGATATCGACGATCTGAAGCCTATAGTGCCGTTGCCAAAATATCTAGTGAGCAAGGGGCTGATACGCCGCTTGAAGAACTTATTCGTGGCGGTCTTGCGGAGTTAATGCGGTGAGTGACGATAGATTAGTATCCAATGAGTTTTCCGAAGGTGACGGTGCAGAAAAATCGCTACGTCCTTTAAGCCTTGGGGAATTTATAGGACAGCGCCAGTTACGCGAAAATCTACATATTTTTATTGAGGCCACGAAACAGCGTGGTGATGCACTGGATCATGTGTTGTTCTTTGGACCTCCAGGTCTTGGGAAAACGACACTGGCTCAGGTTGTCGCCCGTGAACTCGGCGTTGGTTTTCGGGCAACATCGGGCCCTGTTATTGCCAAGGCCGGTGATTTAGCCGCGATTTTAACGAACCTGCAGCCATACGATGTTCTTTTTATTGATGAAATTCATCGCCTTTCACCTGTGGTCGAAGAGATTCTCTATCCGGCGATGGAAGATTTTAAGCTTGATCTGATTATTGGTGAAGGGCCAGCCGCAAGATCGGTACAGATCGATCTGCCGCCCTTTACCTTAATCGGTGCGACCACACGTTCAGGGTTGATTTCAACGCCTTTACGAGAAAGATTTGGAATTCCGCTAAGGCTTCAGTTTTATGAGCCAGAGGAACTACAGCAAATTGTGGCTCGTGGGGCCAAAATTCTTGAAGCACCGATGAGTGACGATGGCGCTTATGAAATCGCGCGCCGGGCAAGGGGAACACCAAGAGTATCTGGCCGGTTGTTACGTCGAGTTCGAGATTTTGCTGCTGTCGCGGGGGTTGAATTGATCGAAGCCGCTGATGCCGATGTCGCCTTGCGCCGTCTGGATGTTGATGAGAAGGGCCTTGATGCCATGGACCGTCGATACCTGCGTGTTATCGCGGAAAATTATGGCGGTGGTCCGGTCGGGGCCGAAACTCTTGCGGCTGCTTTATCCGAACAACGGGATGTCATCGAAGATGTCATTGAGCCTTATTTGATTCAACAAGGCTTTTTACAGCGAACGCCCCGTGGCCGGTTGCTCAGTTCAACGGGGTATAAATATTTAGGTTTGAATGAACCCGTTGAGATTAAAGCAAGAAGGTCGTCACAAATGGATCTTCTCTCTGGTGCTGGAGCGTCAGATGGTAGTAGTGAAACCGGGTGATCAGAGGGTGAGATGAAACAAATTTGTGACCTTCCCCTTACCGGGGTCTTTGAAAAGGGCAATCATTACTATCCCGTTCGTGTTTATTATGAAGACACTGATAATGCTAAAATTGTCTATCACGCCAATTACTTGAAGTTTGCCGAGCGAGCGCGGACCGAGATTTTGAGGCTCCTTGATTTTGAACAGACAGATCTAAGTAGGCGTTTTGGCCTTTTTTTTGCCGTAAAAGATTGCTTTCTTAAGTTCGCGCAGCCAGCGTATCTTGATGATTTGTTGGTTGTTCAGTCCAGAATTACCCAAATGAAGGGTGCAAGCTTTTCGTTTGAACAGATTATTTATCGGGACGATGTTCCATTGGTTCACTGCGATATTCGTATTGCTTGTGTGAATGAAAAGGGGGGACCCGCAAGGATCCCATCAGAAATAAGTCAGACTTTAAGTAAGTTCGGGGTGTAAGCCTGGAACGTAAGTTTGGGGAATGAGTTTAGGGTGCTAAAAGGAGCTGTCAAAGCGGATGGCAAATGAAGTTGTAGAAACAGTCGAGACAGTTGGTCTTGGTGGAGAAGTTGTTGATTCTGTCGCATTGAGTGGGGCGTCAGCCGTCCACGATCTCAGTGTATGGGGATTATTTCTTCAAGCCGATCTGATTGTAAAAATCGTTATCTTTATTCTCATTATTGCCTCGATCTGGTCTTGGGCAATCATGATTGATAAAATCGTGAAATTGCGCAGCTTGCGCCGCCGTGCGGATCAGTTTGACGAAGCCTTCTGGTCTGGTGGATCTTTGGATGATCTGTATGACCGCATTGAAAAACGGCCTTCTGATCCTGTTTCCAGTATCTTTATTTCTGCTATGCGTGAATGGCGCCGTGCCAGTAGCCGTGGCAATGGTAGTCGTAGTGATCATGCCCGTGTCAGTTTGCAACAACGTATTGATCGAGTGATGGATATCAGCCTTAACCGAGAGATGGATATTCTGGAAAGAGGCATGGTGTTCTTGGCTTCTGTCGGATCTTCCGCCCCTTTCATCGGTCTTTTCGGGACGGTATGGGGAATTATGAACGCTTTTACCTCTATTGCTGCTTCTAAAAACACAAGTCTTGCGGTTGTTGCCCCAGGGATTGCAGAAGCTCTTTTTGCAACAGCTCTTGGTCTTGTCGCTGCTATTCCGGCTGTGCTTGCCTATAACAAACTATCCAGTGATATCGGTCGTTATGGTGCGCGACTTGAAGTTTTTGCCGGTGAATTCAGCGCGATTCTCTCTCGTCAGTTAGAGGAGCACTAGAATGGCAGCACCGACACTTGGTGGTGGGGCATCCAAAGGCAGCGGCCGCTGGAAACGTTCCAGCCGCAAACCGATGAGTGATATCAACGTAACGCCTTTTGTGGATGTTATGCTTGTGCTTCTGATTGTCTTTATGGTCACAGCACCTCTGTTGACTGTCGGTGTGCCTGTTGATCTGCCAAAAGCGCAAGCCAAAACGCTGAATGCTTCTGAAGAACCTCTGGTTATTTCTGTAAACGCCACAGGTGAGCTTTTTCTACAAGAAACGAAGGTTACAGAAGAACAGCTGGTTCCTCGTCTGAATGCAATTACAGAGAATAAACCGGATACGCGGGTTTATGTGCGTGGCGATAAAGCTATCGATTACGGGCGGGTCATGCAGGTGATGAGCCTTGTTAACAGTGCGGGTTATGACAGGGTCGCTTTGATTGCTGAATTACCCAAAGAAAAGAAGTAGTCGCTAAGAATATGCGTACAGGCATTGCTGTTTCTTTATTAATGCACATGGCGTTGTTGGCGTTTGTAATTTTTGGATTACCACGCTTTAACAAGCCTTTTCTTGCTGAGCAGGTCGTGCCTGTTGAGTTTGTCGTACTTGCAGAGCTTGATCTGGAAAAACCGCCGGCACCGGAACAGGATATTCCTGAACCTGAGCCAGAAGAACTTCCCAAACCAGAACCCAAACCAGAACCAGAACCTCAACCAGAGCCAACTCCTGAGCCGGAACCACAGCCAGAACCTGAACCCATTCCTGAATCAGAGCCTCAGCCCCAGCCAGAACCGATCCCTGAGCCCGAACCTGCTCCTGAACCAATTCCGGAACCGGAACCAGTTCCCGAGCCTGAACCTTTAAAGGTCGAAGCACCGGAACCGGAGATTATCGAAAATATTGAGCCTGAACCTGAAGAGGTGAAAAAGGTTGTGCCGCCTAAGCCAAAGGCGCGACCAAAGCCACCTAAGCGCCCTGAGCCTAAACCGGAAGTCGTGAAAAAAGAAGAGCCAAAGCCAAAAGTTGATGCGCTTACGTCTATCTTGAAAAATGTGGATAAGCTGAAGTCGGCACAGAAGAAAACGACGACGAAGGGCAAGGCTCCAACAACGCCGACCCGACAACGGGCTTCTGCAGCGCAGATCAATGATATTCAACGATCGCTCCAGCAACAGATGAAACGTTGCTGGCGTGTCGATGCGGGTGCATTGCAAGCTGACGAAATGATCGTCGAAATTTCTATGCAAATGCGTCAAGATGGCAGTATTAACAGTGTAAAAATTGTTGATCAGAACAGATTTAACAAAGACGCTTATTTTAGAACCGCTGCTGAAAATGCAAGGCGTGCTGTAATAAGTTGTGCACCCTATAAACTTCCAACCGATCTGTATAGCGATTGGCAAACGTTAAATTTGAAATTTGATCCGTCAAAGATGTTTGGACAATGATCTCGAAGTTTCATGCAGATCTAGCTTGCCATATTTTTTCGTAGGAGTTTGTTTGTTTTCACTAAGTTTGACAGTCGCTCAACCAGCTATGTTTATGGAAACTGTTGGTGAATGCTGGAAAACAAATTTTAGCCCTAATTCTTCGTTAGATACTATTGTTGAGTTAACAATGAAGTTGTCTAGGGATGGTCGAATTGAAGAGGTTATCGTTGTTGATCGTGAGAGATTCGATCATGATGATGTCTCTAATTCTGTATCTAGCGAACTGAGTAAAGCACTCGTTGAGTGTGAACCTTACAAATTACCAGTCGAACTTTATGACGATTGGAAAGTGATTAATATTTGATTTGATCCGTCAAAAATGGTCGGGCAATGAACGGGAGAAGAACAGTGATGTTAATAAAGGCAACGCGCGGATTGCTGATTGCCGCGGTCAGTATGTTGGGAATCGCGATTGGCAGTTTTCCTGCTCAGGCTGAAATCAATGTAAATATTACCGAAGGTTTTGTGGAACCTCTACCCGTTGCTGTTGCAGACTTTAATGGCGGACAGCCTGAAGCACAGTTAATTGGTCGTGATATTGCCGAGGTGATTTCAGCTAATCTTGAACGTACAGGTTTGTTTAAACCAATTGACGACAAAGCGTTTATTCAAGACCAGAATTCACTTCAGGTTGGTGTTCGTTTTGGTGACTGGCGTTTGATTAATGCACAAGCTTTGGTGACTGGATCTGCGCAAGTTCAGGGGGATGGTAAAGTCCGTGTTGAATTTCGTTTATGGGATGTTTATGCGGAAAACATGATGACTGGTTTTTCCTATACATCGACACGAACCAACTGGAGACGCATCGCTCACCGGATCTCTGATGCGATTTATAAGCGTTTAACGGGGGAGCAGGGGTATTTTGATACCCGCGTTGTATATGTGTCTGAAACGGGACCTCAGAATCGACGCCAAAGACGTTTGGCGATTATGGATCAGGATGGATTCAATCATAAATTCCTGACGAATGGTAGATTTGATGTATTCACACCGCGTTTTTCACCAACATCGCAAGAGATCACATATTTGTCATTTGAGGGAAATGTTCCAAAGGTAAAGCTTCTGGATCTGCAAACAGGGCGCGAAGAAACCCTTGGGAACTTCAAGGGAATGAGCTTTGCGCCACGATTCTCACCGGATGGCAACTCTGTGGTGATGAGTCTTGCTGATCGTGGAAATACTGAAATCTATACTATGGATCTTCGGACCAGAAAGTTTTCTCGTCTGACAAATCATCCAGCTATTGATACATCGCCTTCTTATTCACCGGATGGATCTAAGGTTGTATTCAACTCTGATCGAGGTGGTAGCCAGCAACTCTATGTGATGGATGTTAACGGTGGCAACGTGAAGAGAATCTCTTTTAATAAAGGACGTTACGCGACACCTGTGTGGTCTCCTCGTGGTGATTTGATCGCCTTCACGCGTCTTTCCGGTAGAAAGTTCTTTATCGGTGTGATGAAGCCGGATGGATCAGGAGAACGTATGTTGGCTGAAGGTTATCATGCTGAAGGTCCAACGTGGTCCCCTAATGGGCGAGTTCTGTCCTATTACAAACAGGGTAAGTCCGATAGTCGCGGTAAGGTGAAAAGCAAAGTTTATACAGTAGATCTGTCTGGATATAACGAAAGAGAGGTCGTCACGCCTCTTGATGGAGTTGATCCGGCTTGGTCTCCACTATTGCAATAAGCTGTATGCTTGATAAATAACAGCTATATCGTTATAGTCGGGGACGTTTCCCGATTTAATCGGTGTAACTGGGGGTTTATTGAGTTTCTTCGTTGATCTGTTGTTTCAGATGGGTCACCTAACAATTTTAGTATTCGGGTATTACTCGAGAGGGCGAAAAAATTATGCGCTTTAAGTTGCTCACAATGTTTGCAGCCGCACTGTTCCTAAGTGCTTGTGCCAGCAATTCTGATAACAATGCAGACGGATCTAACGATGGTTCATCTGCAACAACTGGTACAACTGACCAGTCCTCGTCTGTAAGTTCTTCTTCTATTCAGGGGCCACAGCCTGGTACTCTGGAGCACCTCGTTGTTAACGTTGGTGACCGTGTTTTCTATGGTTATGACCAAAGTGACCTTCAAGCTGAAGGTCAGAAAACAACTGAAGCTCTTGCAGTATGGATGAACAGCTATCCAGCTGTGACACTGACTGTTGAAGGTCATGCTGATGAGCGTGGAACACGTGAATACAACTTGGCTCTTGGTGAGCGTCGTGCAAACTCTGTACGTGATTACCTTGTTGCTCTTGGTGTAAATCCAAACCGCGTTCAGGTCGTAAGCTACGGTAAAGAACGTCCAGCAGTTCTCGGTTCTACCGAAGAAGCATGGGCTCAGAACCGTCGTGCAGTCTTCGTTGTAAACTAAGCGCATAGACTGACCTTATTAAAAATCCCGTTTGGTTGTGTAAACCAAGCGGGATTTTTTTGTTAAATTACTGCTTCTGTAGGCTGGTTAATTGGTGTGCCATATTCTCACCAATATAAGGCTATATAAAATCAGGACCTATTACCGTTTAAGGGTGCAAGAAAAAATGTCATTGATGGCTGTAAGTTTGAAAACGCTTCGTTTAGGCGCCGGTGCCGCGTTTGTTGTTATGGCAATGCAAGCAAGTGCTTGGGCGCAAAATTCACAGGTACAGGGGTTGGTTAATAAAATTGATCGCCTACAACGTGAGCTGGTGACGCTACAACAACACGTTTATCAAGGCAAAACGCCATCTGCCGAAGATCTCGCCGCTGTTGGAACCAATACAGGCGGTGCCAATGCTGGACGATTGGAACTTCGTCTTTCCCAAGTCGAAAACCAGATGAGAGGCTTAACCGGACAGTTTGAAGAGGTGAATTTTCGTCTCGATCAGCTTGGTAAAAGACTGGACAAGCTTGTTGCTGATACCGATTTGCGATTGCAGAATTTGGAAAATGGCACTCAAATTGGTGTCCAACCTAGAGCAGGACAGCAGGGAACATCTCTTTCAAGTAATAGAGTGACGCAGGCTCAGCAAACAACAGGACAACCGCCTATATCCGGGCAACCTGGTGTGTTGGGAACGATTCCTGCTGAAGACCTCAATAATTTTAATACACAGCAACAGGCCGCAACGGCACCAAACACGGCTGTTGATAGTACATCACCACAGAGCCTGATTCAGGGTGGGTTACGTTCTGACGAAGTCGCAAGTTATACGCTTCCTGGTGATACGCCAAAGGAACAGTACGACTATGCGTTTGGTTTACTTCGCCAAGCCCGTTATGACGAAGCTGAACAGGCTTTTTCTACATTTGTTGAGAGCCACCCTGAAGATTCTCTTGCAGGTAATGCCACCTATTGGTTGGGTGAGACCCATTATGTCCGTGGTGATTATCAACAAGCTGCAATAACCTTTGCTGATTCTTTCCAACGCTATCCTAATTCTTCGAAAGCACCCGATAATCTTTTGAAGCTTGGTCTTTCCCTGTCTTCTCTGGGTAATACATCTGATGCCTGTGGTACTTTTGGTGAGCTGATCAACCGCTATCCAAATGCAAGTGCGATTGTTAAGCAACGTGCAGGGCAGGAATCTCAGCGTTTGAACTGCCCATAGTCCTGCCATAAGCAAAGGGTTTCCTGTGAGTGACCTGTCGCCTGAAAAGGTGCTTCAACCAAAGCCTGGTAACAAATCTAGACCTATTGCAGAGGAAGAGTTTGCGCAGTTGATGTCTGTGATAGCTCTTCCCCGCAATCCTTTTCGGATCGGTGTTGCGGTATCTGGCGGTGCGGACAGTATGGCACTGTGTTTGTTGCTTAGGGATTGGGTGAAAACAAAGGGCGGCGAACTTTTTGCCGTGACTGTAGACCATGGTCTACGCCCTGAATCCGGTATTGAAGCCCAATGGGTACATGCACGCCTTGTGGCTGAGGGAATTGAACATGACATTCTCACACGCACCTTTGTTGGTGATGACGAGGAAAAAGGAAGCTCACAAGTTCGGGCGCGAAAAGCACGACATGATCTCGTTGCCCAGTGGTGCAAGAGGAGGGAAATTTTCTTTCTTGCCCTTGGGCATCATCTCGATGACCAGATTGAAACTTTTTTAATGCGACTTGTCCGGCAGAGTAGATCTGATGGCTTGGCTGGTATCTCCATGCAACGGCAAGACGGTGCTATGACTCTTATTCGTCCTTTGCTTCGTTTCCCAAAAGAACGTTTGGTGGGAACACTTAGGCATTGTGGCTGGGGCTGGATCGAAGAGCCGAGTAATCAACGGGCAGATTATCTAAGAAACCGGATAAGACAGCAGCTTCCCAGTTTGGATCGGCAAGGAATAAGAAAGAGTAGTTTAGAACGCATTACCCATAGCTTGGGTCGTATTCGCCGCTCACTACAAAAAAGGGCTGATGCGTTTATTGATCAGAGAGTGCGGCTGAATCCAGTCGGATATGCTGAGATTGATTTTCGCGAATCGGAAAAAATTCAAATTGAAATATTCCAACGGGTTCTTCAGCGTACGCTTTTGACGATTGGCGGAGGAAATTATTCTCCTAAAACCAAGAAGCTTGACCGTTTGGTTCAATCGTTGATGAGTCAAAATCTGGTTAAGGTGACACTTGCTGGCTGTGAGATTATAAAAAAAGACGATGTTATCTTTATTGTTCGCGAGAACAGACTGGTACCAAAGCTGTTGTTAACCCCTGGACAGGAATGCCTTTGGGATAATAGATTTTTTGTACAGGTTAATGACGAAATGAATGATGATAGCCTAATGCTACAAACATTAGGTGAAAGAGGTTGGCAGAATCTGTGTGTATTGCATCCGTCAGTGAAAAATGTCGGAGTTTCACGTTTCGTTCGATATAGTCTGCCAGCGGTTTATCTTGGGGATAAAATCATAACCGTTCCCCATTTGGAGTACCTGAATCCGGAGTGGATCGACAAAATTCATATGAAAATGCGATTCGAACCAAAAAATATGCTGATTCAGTTGCCCTTTACGGTTGCTTAGGCGCGTAAGCGCATTATCTTCTAAGAAGAAGTGATTCATTTCGCTGTACCTGTTTTGGTACAGCACAGATTTTTTGGAAGGTCGTTACCTTGAATTTCAGCCGTAATGCAGCCCTATGGATTGTAGTGGCCCTGCTTTTGTTTGCCCTGTTCAATTTGTTTCAGGGGCCGTCGTCTCAAAGCGGACAACAACAGGTAGCTTATTCTGAGTTTCTAACTCAGGTCGAATCTGGACAAGTTACCTCTGTCACTATCCAGGGCCGCGAGATCAAAGGTGTTTCCAGCGATGGTCGTCAGTTCTCCAGCTATGCGCCGGATGATCCCAGATTGGTTGAAAAACTGCAAGATGCGGGCGTCGTCGTGAAGGCTGTTCCATTGGAAGAAGGATCAACTTTGATACAGATTCTGATTTCATGGTTCCCTATGATTCTTTTGATTGGTGTCTGGATTTTCCTTTTCCGTCAAATGCAAGGTAATAGCGGTAAAGCAATGGGTTTTGGTAAGTCCAAGGCGAAATTGCTCACTGAGAAACAAGGTCGTGTAACCTTTGACGATGTAGCCGGTATTGATGAAGCTAAAGAAGAGCTTCAGGAAATCGTTGAGTTCTTGAAGGACCCTCAGAAATTCCAGCGTTTGGGTGGCAAAATTCCAAAAGGCTGTCTGCTTGTTGGTCCTCCTGGTACAGGTAAAACGTTACTGGCACGGGCGATTGCCGGTGAAGCGAATGTTCCTTTCTTTACCATTTCCGGTTCTGATTTTGTTGAAATGTTCGTGGGTGTTGGTGCCAGCCGTGTCCGCGATATGTTTGAACAGGGTAAAAAGAATGCGCCGTGTATTCTGTTCATCGATGAGATTGATGCTGTTGGCCGTCACCGTGGAGCAGGCATGGGCGGCGGTAATGATGAACGCGAACAGACTCTCAACCAGCTACTGGTCGAGATGGATGGTTTTGAATCAAACGAAGGCGTGATTATTATTGCGGCGACAAACCGTCCTGATGTGTTGGATGCTGCCCTGTTGCGTCCAGGACGTTTTGATCGACAGGTAACGGTAACAAATCCTGATATTCTTGGGCGCGAAAAGATCCTTAAGGTTCATCTACGAAAAGTGCCTCTGGCTCCTGATGTTGATGCACGTGTTGTTGCGCGGGGAACACCTGGTTTCTCTGGTGCTGCTTTGGCGAACTTGGTTAATGAAGCAGCCTTGCTTGCTGCGAGATCCGGTAAGCGTGTGGTTACTATGTCTGACTTTGAAGATGCAAAAGACAAGGTCATGATGGGGGCAGAACGTCGGTCCATGGTGATGACGGATGAAGAAAGAGAAATGACTGCCTATCATGAAGCTGGGCATGCTCTTGTCGGAATTCATATCAAAGGCAATGATCCTCTTCACAAGGTGACAATTATTCCTCGTGGTCAGTCGTTGGGTGTTACCATGAACCTGCCAGAGCGGGATCGCCTTGGGTATAAGGTTATGGAGTTGAAAGCGCGCCTTGCTATGATGTTTGGTGGTCGCGAAGCTGAACAACTTATCTATGGCCCTGATAATGTTACCACTGGTGCTGGGAATGATATTCAGCAGGCGACAAATATGGCCCGTGCCATGGTGATGGAATATGGTATGAGCGAAAAGCTAGGCCGCTTGCGCTATGTATCTCGTCAAGATGATCCATTTAGCTATGGCGGTGGAGGCGATAACGGCCTGAATGTTTCAGGTGCTACCCAGAAAATGATTGATGATGAAGTTCGCAGCATTGTAGAGACGGCTGAACAGCAGGCTCGTGATGTGTTGACAAACCACCGTGATCAACTGGAGCTTATTACCAAAGCGTTGTTGGAATACGAATCTTTGTCAGGTGATGACGTTGATCAACTTCTGAAAAATGGCAAGATAGATCGTAGTGATGATAGTAGTTCTGGCCATGGTTCTGATGTGCCACGTGCATCTGTTCCTAAGAGTGGCAAAGTTCATCGCGATGATGAGAAAGGTGACGAGGGCGGTGCAACGCCCGAGCCTCAGCCAGAGAGCTGATCGGTTTCATCTGTTCTTACTAATTAATCAAACCAAGGCCTCGCATTCTGTGAGGCCTTGATGGTTTCACAGATATCCACAGGTATCTCATGTCAGATAAACTCTATATTCGCCCGGTTGGAATATCGCCTAGCCATAACTCAGTTGGCAAGGCTCTACCCTTTATGGGGATTGGAAGCAGCTTTGCTGCTGCCGAGGTTACAATTAGGTCTTCGTCTGGTGATATTCGGGAGCGTCACGTTCTGCCAACTACGGAAATTCTACCGTGGTTGACGGATAATAAGCATGTGAATTTAACCTCTTTGGCATCTGATCTTTTGGCGACTTTAGGGAAATCAAGGCCGTCGTTTGCAGGACTGGATATGTCACGTCCGCATGTCATGGCGGTTATTAACGTAACACCTGATTCTTTCTCTGATGGTGGTGATCGTTATGCCGCACGTACCGCAGTTGAAGATGGTTTGCATATGATTGAGAAGGGCGCAACCATTCTTGATATCGGCGGGGAATCAACCCGTCCGGGTGCCGATCCTGTTACGTTGGACGAAGAACTAAGACGTGTTATTCCGGTTGTTGAGAAACTTACCGAGGCTGGTGCTTTGGTTTCTATCGACACCAGACATGCAAAAGTGATGACCGAGGCTGTTCAGGCGGGCGCAGCCATTATCAATGATGTCACGGCCTTGGAAGGTGACGCAGAAAGCCTTGAGGCCGCTGCAAAGGCAAGAGTGCCTGTTATCTTGATGCATATGCAGGGCACACCCGAAACCATGCAGGCGAACCCTCAATATCAAGATGTCGCACTGGACATATATGACTATTTACAATCGCGCGTTCAGGCTTGCCTGGATGTCGGTATTCCAAAAGATATGATTGCAGTAGATCCGGGTATTGGCTTTGGCAAAACTGTGGATCATAATCTTAGGTTATTAGATACTTTGTCTCTTTTACATGGCATTGGATGTCCAGTCTTGCTTGGTGTAAGTCGAAAGAATTTCATCGGAAAGCTGTCACAAGGCGAAGAACCCAAAGATCGTGTGGCTGGTTCGCTTGCCTGTGCGTTGGCGGGGCTGGATCGTGGAGTGCAGATGTACCGAGTTCACGATGTGGCTGAAACAAGTCAGGCCTTTGCAATTGGGCAGGCAATAAAGCAGGCTGTGTAAAAAACAAAAAATAATATTGTTGGTGTTGGAGTTATAAAAATAGATGAGCCGTAAATACTTTGGAACAGATGGTATCCGTGGCAAGGCCAATGAAGAACCGGTAACAGCAGAAATTGCTCTGGCTGTTGCAAAGGCTGCGGGGGCACACTTCCTTCGCGGTAACCATCGTCATACCGTTGTAATCGGCAAAGATACACGCTTGTCAGGTTATCTTTTGGAGCCTGCCTTAACGGCTGGCTTCATCTCGGTTGGTATGGATGTGGTCCTTCTCGGGCCTGTACCAACACCGGCTGTGGGTATGTTGACCCGTTCCATGCGGGCGGATATGGGCGTGATGATTTCTGCATCACATAATCCCTTTGAAGATAACGGGATTAAGTTGTTTGGCCCGGATGGTTTTAAATTGTCAGATGATGTCGAAGCCAAAATCGAATCACGGCTTCAAGACAATAAATCTATTCCACTTGCTTCCAGTACAAAATTAGGCCGAGCACGACGTCTTGATGATGCATCGGGACGCTATATTGAGTTCGTGAAAAACACCTTCCCGAAAGATTTACGCCTGGATGGAATGAAGGTTGTTATAGACTGTGCCAATGGGGCTGCTTACAAGGTTGCCCCGACAGTTCTTTATGAGCTGGGCGCTGAAGTTATTCCTGTGGCGGTTACACCAGATGGTTTTAATATTAACCGGGATTGTGGCGCGACAGCGACCAGTTTGATGCAGGAAGCTGTTGTTGCACATGGTGCTGATATAGGTATTGCGCTTGATGGAGATGCAGATCGCTTGATCTTGGCTGATGAGCATGGTCAGATCGTGGATGGTGATCAGGTGATGGCTATTATTGCCAAGACACTTCATGCCCGTGAACTTCTCAAAGGTGGCGGGGTTGTTGCTACGGTTATGTCCAATATGGGATTGGAAACTTATCTGAAGGATCTTGGGTTAGAGCTTATTCGTACACCTGTTGGTGATCGCTATGTGGTTCAGACAATGCGTGAACAGGGCTATAACCTAGGCGGTGAGCAATCCGGCCATATGGTGATTAGTGATCATACAACAACCGGGGATGGCTTGATTGCGGCCCTACAGGTATTGGCTGCGGTTATTAGGGCTGATCGTCCGGCCAGTGAGGTTGTTCGCGGTTTTACGCCATTACCACAGTTACTAAAAAACGTTCGGATCACAAGTGGTGTACCGTTGGATGATGTTTTGGGGATGGGCAAGGTACAAGATGCCATAAAGGCAGGAGAAGCTCGGCTTGACGGGACCGGCCGGGTCTTAATCCGGAAATCTGGTACTGAACCTCTAATTCGGGTCATGGCCGAAGGTGAAGATTCTGATCTTGTCAGCACTGTTGTGTCAGAGATTTCTGATACTATCGCTAATATTTCGTGAGTTGCTCTAATATTATGTAACGCCAATGTTTTAGGTAGGTAGTCTTTGTTGCTTACCTAAAACACAGATGTGCCAACATCAGGCCCTTTTTGAAGAATTTCTACAAGAATTTCCAAACCTCTGATTAGTTTCTCTTCTGAATCCGGTTGTCCTAAGCATATTCTTACGGCATGGGGGGGGGCTTTTCGGCCCACAATGAAAGCTTCCGAGGCAGAAATAGTGACACCAGCCCTGTTTGCGGCATGGGTGAATTGACTGGATCTCCATGGTGCTGGTAGGTAGAGCCAGACATAGATCCCCAATGTTTCGCTTTCCATTTCGTAGTCGGCAAAGATCTTTCTGGTTATTTCTACACGGCGACGTGCGCTTTTCTTTCTGCCCTCCAAGATCTTATCGGCAGAGCCACTCATAATCCATCGGGTAGCAATTTCTGCTGTGATAGGCGAAGCCATCCAACATGTGGCACGTACGGCGGCGATCAAACTGGCAATGCTGTGTTGAGGCCCTGTCAGATAGCCAACACGTAAGCCCGGTGCAATGGTTTTTGCTAATGAGCTGATGTAGTAGCAACGTTCTGGTGCCAGATTGGTAATGGGTGGGAGTGCATTTTCCGCGACAAGTCCAAAGACGTCATCTTCAATAATTGATACTCTGTGGCGGCGAGCAATGTCTGCAACGGCTTGCCGTCGATCCATAGGAAGCAGGCGCGTCGTCGGGTTCTGGAAATTGGGGACACAGTATAAAAATTTCACATCACCTGCTTTACAGGATTCTTCAAAGGCCTCTGGCAAAATGCCATGGGCATCCATTTCAAGACCGTCAAGACGCAGACCAAGCATTCTGCATACGGACTGTATACCGGGATAGGTCATCTCTTCACACAGAACACGATCCCCTGGACGTGCCAATGCTGCCATGGTTACAGCTATGGCATGGTGGGCACCCGCTGTGAGAATAACATTATCCGGTTCGACGGTTAAGCCGTTCATATCAAACCATTTGGCCCCGGCTTCACGATGATGGGGCAGTCCGGAGTGAGGTTGATAGCTTAGAAGAGTGGATACTTCTGGGTCTGTAGCGATGCTTTGAAGAGTTGATGTCATCTCTTTTTCTTCAACGTCACCTGGTGGCGGATAGGCAAAATCCATCTGGATCAGGTTGTGATCTTTAAATCTGGTTTGATTTAGCATGTGGCGTTCGGCTGCGGACGGACCATGAACAAAAGTACCGCGGCCGACTTCGCCAAATGTAAGTCCCCGGCGTTCTGCCTCGGCATAGGCGCGGCTGACCGTACCAACCGTGACGCCAAGATGCCATGAAAGATCACGGTGTGTCGGAAGACGATCACCCTGTTGCAGAAAGCCATTTCGAATATCTTCGGAAAGGGCGTCAGCGATTGCCATATAGCGAGGACCTGCCCCGAATTTTACTTTTGGAAGCCAATTTGTCATGGTGACAATGTAATCATTGACCCCCTTATGAATCAAGTTTTAACTGTGACAATCATGTGGATTTAAAGAATTGTTTCTTTTGATTTGAGTGTAATTATTTGATTTCAAGTGCTTAGGTGATAGTTCGCCAGCATGTTCAGGGGAAAAGGTCAGTACAATGTCGAATGAATTGTTACGTGATGCTTATGAGAGAAGCGAAAGATATCTTTCAGGAGTTGATCGCCAAAGGGTCTTTCCTGCAGCCTCTGAGCTTACGGCTCTCACTGGATTTGAAGAACCATTTCCTGAAACAGGTCAGAATGCCCAGGATATCCTGGGACAACTGGACGAGTTAGGGGCGTCCGCGACGGTTGCGTCAGCAGGAAGTCGTTATTTTGGTTTTGTTGTCGGGGGCAGCTTGCCTGTTACAGTCGGCGCGAACTGGATGGCCACAGCTTGGGATCAGGTTGCGTCTTCGTCTGTCACGTCACCAGTTGCAGATAAAATTGAAAAGGTAACATCGCAGTGGCTTTTAGACGTGTTGGATTTGCCGCGACAAGCTGCTGTTGGTTTTGTAACCGGGGCGACAATGGCCACTTTCACAGCTCTGGCAGCGGCGCGTCATAAAATTTTGAAAAAGCAAGGCTGGAATGTTGAAGAAGATGGCCTGTTTGGTGCACCCGAGATCAAAGTCATCGTGAGTGATGAAGTACATGTAACCGTCTTGAAAGCACTGTCCATGCTCGGCCTTGGAAAAAGCAGAGTTATAAAAATTCCAACGGATGCAAATGGAGCGATGGATGTTGGTAAATTGCCCGAATTGAATGATCAAACGATTGTTTGTACGCAGGCAGGGAACGTGAACAGCGGTGCTTTCGATCCCATCAGTGAGATTTGTGACCGTGCACAAGCTGTTGGTGCCTGGGTGCATGTCGATGGTGCGTTTGGCCTTTGGGCGCGATCGTCGTCGTCTAAAGCTTATTTAGCTCAAGGGATGGAGAAGGCTGATTCCTGGGCCACAGATGGGCATAAATGGTTGAATACGCCCTATGACGGTGGGGTGGTCGTGTGCCGCGATGATGAGGCTCTTTATGGTGCAATGTCTGTATCTGCTGCTTATTTAAAAGGTCGAGAGGGGGCATCTCAGAGTTACATTCCGGAGTTTTCCAAACGTGCCCGCGGGATTGATATATGGGCTGCGCTTAAGTTTCTTGGTCGTGATGGTGTCGATGATTTGATTTCTGGATGTTGTGAGTTGGCTGAATATTTTGCCAAAGGATTGGAAGCTTTAGGATTAAACATTTTGAATGATGTTGTTCTTAATCAAATCGTGGTGTCTTGGGATAGTGCTGAGAGAACAGAAGCATTAATTCAAGGCGTTCAACAAGAAGGCACTTGTTGGTTTGGCCCAACGATCTGGAAAGGACACAATGCTTTTAGGCTCTCAGTTTCTTCCTGGAAAATAACACACCAAGATATTGATCTATCATTGAAAGCAATTGAAGATGCCATGAGAAAAATCGAGGCACAAAAATAGAAAAGAAATCCGTGTTATGATGGAAATTCCTTTATACCAAGTCGATGCATTTACCGATGAGGTTTTTAATGGAAACCCGGCAGCAGTATGTCCTTTGGCCGAGTGGCTACCGGATGACTTGCTGTATAAAATCGCTGCAGAAAACAATCTTTCTGAAACGGCCTTTTTTGTGCCGGCACGACAAGGATATCATTTGCGGTGGTTTACCCCAACGACAGAGGTGGATTTGTGCGGTCATGCGACCTTGGCAACAGCCCACGTAATTGCGACAGAGTTGGATAAAGCAGCAAAAGAGATTTTGTTTGAATCTAAAAGTGGCGTGCTAAAGGTGATGTGCGGTGATGGGCGATATACGCTTGATTTCCCGGCTCGGCCGCCTTCACCTTTTGATGGCGTGTGCATGGTTGAGGAGGCTATCGGAGTACGCCCACTGGCAACCTATAAATCAAGCAAACTTATGGCTGTACTTGAGGATGAAGCAAGCGTACTTGCCATTGAACCGGATTTTGACAAGGTTGCGGTGTTGCCAGGGGATGGCTTGATTATTACTTCAACCAGCCGTGATTATGATTATGTTGCCAGATATTTTGGGCCGCATTGCGGTATTCCAGAAGATCCTGTGACGGGGTCTGCACATGTTGTTTGTGCGCCTTATTGGAAAGAACAGTTGGGCAAGACAAAGATGATTGCAAAGCAGGTATCTAAACGAGGGGGTGTGCTTGAACTAGAAGATAGGGGAGATCGAATTCTTTTAACTGGTACGGCAGTGCTTTATCTTAAGGGAAGAATTTATCTATAGTGCATCGAGCGTACACATAAAGAGATGATGACGATGAATATTGAAACAGCGACTTCTTCTGAGGATTTTTCCTCTGCTGTGAAGCTTTTCAAAAATTATGAGAAGTGGGCACAGGCATGCCCCTGTTTTGAAGGATTTGAGAGAGAACTCGATGAAATCGAGAATCGTTATGTTCTTCCTTATGGTCGTTTATGGCTTGTAAAATCGTCTGATGGTGAGGCCGTTGGTGTTGTCGGGGTTCAGTTTAAAGAGGATGAATGCTGCGAGTTGAAACGCCTGTGGATTGAACCATTGGGGCGTGGCCATAATACCGGGCAAGCTTTGATTACGACGGTTCTGCACTTTGCCAAAGACCAGAAGGCACGTACAATTTTACTCGAAACGGTCCGTGGGCAAATGGATCATGCGATCAAGTTGTACGAAAATTTGGGCTTTCGGGAGACTGATTTTAATGAAGACAGTAATGTCCTGAAAATGGCCTATACTCTCTAAATTTTAAAGTGGCCATATCCAGAGAATAAGAGGCACGGACACGACGAGGATGATGATGTCGAGTGGCAGTCCCATACGCCAGTAATCACCAAATTTATATCCACCGGGACCCATAACAAGTAAATTGGATTGATGTCCTATAGGGGTCAGGTAAGTTGATGAACTGCCGATTGCAATTGCAATCAGGAAGGTATCAATATTAACGCCGAGACTATTGGCAATGGAAATACCAATAGGAGCCATAAGAACAGCTGTGGCGGCATTATTCATGACGTCTGATAAAACCATGGTTATGAAAATCAATAATCCCATTATGGCCCAGACGGGAAAATGTTCGCTCAAGGATACAAGTGGGTAAGCGATCATTGCCGTACCGCCGGTTGTTTCCAAGGCCATTCCTACCGGAATCATTGCCGCCAAAAGCACAATAATTGACCAATCCACAGATTCGTAAAGTTCCTTGAGGTTAAGTTCCCCAAGCAAAACCATTGTGCCGACGGCACCGAGAAAAGAAATCTGTGGTGGAAGAATGCCGAAAACCACCAGAAGAATTGCGAGTGCAAAGAGAAGCGGAGCAATAATTGATCCGCGTTTAGGTGTCAAAGAAAGTTCTCTTTCCGCAAGTGGCAAAAGCCCCAGAGATGCTAGTGTTTCTGGCATTTCTTCTCTGATACCCTGGATGAGGAGCACATCCCCCGGCATAAAACGCACCCGCCCAATCCGTTCGTTGACGGGTTGGCCCTGTCTGGCAACGCCAAGGGTATTGATTCCGTGATGTGTGTGTAACTGCATGTTATGTGCCGTCCGGCCTTCAAGCCTTGACCCAGGCGTAACCACAGCTTCCAATATACCAACACGATCAGACTGAAGCTCTTGAGAGCTTTCATCTGCAGAACCAACAAGCTCAAGATTGGCTTCATCAACAACCCGTTGAAGTGTATCAGTATCCGATTCTAGGGTAAGAATGTCTTCAGCTTTCAGGCGCATATAGCCAGATGGGGCCAGCATACGGTCTTCACGGCGAACCAAGGCAACGACAGCGACGTTACCCTGAGCTAATGTTTCCAAATCAACAAGACGATGCCCGACATAAGGAGAATTTTCCGGGATTCGAACTTCGGCGATATAGTCTTCAATCTGGAAAAGGTTTTCATGCTCGCTGTTGTTTACAGCCCGTTTAGGCAACAAACGCCATCCAACAACAGAGATGAAAAGGATACCTGTTAACGCGACACCAAGTCCAACAGGTAAAAAGTCGAACATGGCAAAGTTTTGCCCGGTTTCAGCTTGCCGAAAGCTTGAGATAATAATGTTTGGTGGCGTACCTATAAGAGTAGTAAGACCACCAAGCAATGAGCCAAAACTAAGTGGCATAAGGACTTCGCTTGTGGGTCTTTTGCTATTGTAGGCACTACCAATAGCGATTGGCAGCATCAGGGCAAGCGCGCCTACGTTGTTCATAAATGCAGAGCAAACCGCAACGACAGCGGTCAGGGCCAGAATGTGAAGTGTGGGGTGTCCCGCAGCAGGTTCTAAAAAACGAGTCGCCAACTCAACGATACCTGAGTTACGCAAAGCCTGTGAGATAATCAAAACGGCAGCAACGGTTATAACCGCAGGATGACCAAAACCCTCAAAGGCAGTGTCAGCGGGGACGACACCAAGGATCACTGATCCAATAAGCGCCATCATTGCGACAACATCATATCTTATGCGACCCCATATAAATAAAATTAATGCGAGGCCTATAATGGCAAAAACGATAAATTGATCGGTATTCATTCCCACCCTGCTTTGGCTCACCTAATTTTGCGAAGTCAATTCCTCTAAGTATATAGAAAATATTCTGGAATAGCACTGACTAGAATGCTGTGCTTATGCAAAAATTTCATTTCTGTTAAAATCAGGCAAATAAAAGGGAGCATTTTGCGGTGCAATATGTTTATGATGCGTCCGCGACCTGAAAAAGTCGGTTTGCGACCCTGAATTCAGGGTGGTTTGTGTCGTGCAGTCAAAAAACTGCCATACTGGAGTTAAATGTCCAATGAAAGAAAAACCTAGTGAACGTCCCTTAAATCCAAGATTCTCTTCCGGGCCTTGTTCGAAGCGCCCTGGCTGGTCTCTGGATTCACTAGGCTCTTGCTGGCATGGTCGATCTCATCGCGCAAAAGGCGGAAAAGCTAAACTCGCGGAAGTGATTGAACTGTCTCGCAAAATCCTTGGTATCCCCGAAGATTATCGTGTCGGAATCGTCCCAGCTTCTGACACTGGCGCCGTAGAAATGGCGTTGTGGTCTCTTCTTGGGCCGCGGGGTGTTGATATGCTGTCGTGGGAGAGTTTCGGTAAAGGTTGGGTTACAGATGTGATCAAACAACTGAAACTCGATGACGTACGTACTTTTGAAGCTGATTACGGGAAACTACCTGATTTATCAAAGGTTTCCTGGGATCGTGACGTGGTCTTTACCTGGAACGGTACGACCTCTGGTGTTCGTGTGCCTAATGGAGAGTGGATCAGTTCTGATCGTGCGGGACTTTCTATTTGCGATGCAACATCAGCCGCGTTTGCGATGCGGTTACCTTGGCATAAGCTGGATGTCACAACGTGGTCCTGGCAAAAGGTGCTGGGGGGCGAAGGTGCCCACGGTATGATTGCGCTAAGTCCACATGCCGTCGAGCGTTTGGAGAGCCATGAATCTGCTTGGCCAATGCCGAAAATTTTTCGCTTAACAAAAGGCGGAAAACTTAACGAATCGATCTTTACCGGTGCCACCATTAATACGCCTTCGATGCTCTGTGTCGAAGATGCGCTGGATTCTCTTAAATGGGCTGAAAGTGTTGGCGGTTTGGAAGGGCTAGTGGGGCGTTGTAATGCCAACTTTTCTGTAATTGCAGATTGGGTGGCTAAAAGTGATTGGGCTGCCTTTCTTGCAGAAGATGCATCAACGAGCTCGACAACATCCGTTTGTTTGAAAGTAACAGCAGACTGGTTCACAGCTCTTTCCGATGATGCGCAGGCTAAAGCTGCAAAAAGACTTGCTGCGTTGTTGGAAGACGAAAATGCCGCGCTTGATATTGGTGCTTATCGCGATGCACCTGCGGGATTACGTATTTGGGGCGGGGCCACAGTTGAAACCTCAGACATCGAGCTTCTTTTGCCCTGGTTGGACTGGGCGATAGAACAAGTACGTACAGAATTCAAATAGAGTGTTGGAAAAATGGTAAAAGTACTCATAAGTGATAAGTTAAGTCCGAAAGCAGCGGATATTTTTCGTGATCGTGGTGTCAAGGTGGATACCAAAGTCGGTCTTTCCGAAGAAGAATTGATCGCCATTATCGGTGACTATGACGGTCTGGCGATCCGGTCTGCAACGAAAGTAACACCACAGGTGTTGGAAGCTGCGACGAAGCTGAAAGTTGTTGGTCGCGCCGGTATCGGCGTTGATAATGTGAATATAGACGCAGCATCCGGCAAAGGTGTTGTCGTTATGAACACACCACATGGTAATTCTATTACCACTGCAGAGCACGCAATCGCGATGATGTTTGCAACTGCGCGACAAATTCCCGAAGCAAACGAATCAACTCAGGCTGGTAAGTGGGAAAAATCTCGTTTTATGGGATCTGAACTTACGGCGAAAACCTTGGGTGTGATTGGCTGCGGCAACATCGGCTCTATTGTTGTGGATCGTGCACAGGGACTGAAGATGAAAGTAATTTCTTTTGATCCCTTCCTGTCCCCCGAACGCGCTAAAGATTTGGGCGTTGAAAAGGTTGAACTGGATGAATTGCTAGCGCGGGCAGATTTTATCACATTGCATGTTCCTCTGACTGATCAGACCAAAGGGATTATTGATGCCAAGGCGCTGGCCAAAACGAAAAAGGGTGTCCGTATTATTAACTGTGCCCGTGGTGGTCTTGTTGTTGAAGCAGATCTAAAATTTGCTTTAGAAAGTGGTCATGTTGCTGGTGCAGCTAGCGATGTGTTCGAAGTTGAGCCGGCAAAAGATTCTGTTTTGTTCGGAGCACCTAACTTTGTCGCGACACCTCATTTAGGAGCATCAACTGCTGAGGCGCAGGAAAACGTTGCCTTGCAGGTTGCCGAGCAACTTTCAGATTATCTTCTGACTGGTGCTGTGACCAATGCGTTGAACATGCCGTCTCTGACTGCAGAAGAGTTCAACAAGTTGGAACCTTATATGGCTTTGTCGCAACAGTTGGGTAGCTTTGCTGGTCAGCTTACACGCACTGGCCTGAAGGCAATCAAGATCGATTACGAAGGTTCTGTTGCTTCCCTTAATTGTCGTCCATTGACGCAGACGATTGTTGCTAGTCTTTTGGCCCCAATTATGGATTCTGTGAACGTTGTAAGTGCACCTGTGATTGCACGGGAACGTAATATTGATGTGAGCGAAGCCAAGCACGAACGTGATTGTGACTTCCAGACATTAATCCGTTTGACGGTTACAACCGAAAAAGGTGAACGTTCCGTTGCCGGAACTCTTTTTGGTGGCAAGCGTCCTCGACTGGTCAATATCAAAGGAATCGAAATCGAGGCTGAGCTTGGCAAACATATGCTTTATCTGACCAACGAAGATTCTCCGGGATATATAGGGGCTCTTGGCATGCAGTTGGGCGAAGCAGGTGTGAACATTGCGACCTTCCATTTGGGCCGCACAGCACCGGGGCAAGATGCGATTGCTCTTATTGAACTGGATAGCCCGTTGGATGCTATACAGCTGGACAAAGTTAAACAGCTTCCGCAGACAAAACAGGTTGTACAACTTGATTTCTAGAGAGCGCTCTTTTTAATGAAGGCTAGTATGCTTTCATCAGATTTTATCGACAGAAGGCTGTGAGTATTTTTCGCAGCCTTCTTTTTGAATTCACTACATATTTTAGCTCTCCCTTCAGAAAAGTGTAATTTTTCAGCCTTGAATCAGGGAATCAGGTTGCTCTTGAAGGGTAAAACCTGTAGTCAATCACCGAAAGAGCCCAAGGTTAGACCTTTTCCGGTCACGGCAGGTTTTTTCGCATCGTATGAGCTTAAAAACGACCCGGAACGCAGACCATGAAAAAAAATGGGAACCAGGCTTTATTGCCAGCTGGCTTACAGGATTTGCTGATGCCTGCAGCCGCGCATGAAGCCGAAGTAGTGCGCCGTCTTATAGATAGTTTTTCATCCGAAGGTTATGATCGCATAAAGCCTCCGTTGCTTGAGTTTGAAAATGCACTGCTTTCAGGTGCAGGCGAAACTCTTTCCGATCAAATTTTCCGTCTTATGGATCCATCCAGCCATCGTATGATGGGGGTTCGTGCAGATATCACCCCACAGATTGCGCGTATTGCGGCCTCGCGTCTTCAGAACGCACCGAGACCTTTGCGCCTTTGTTATGGTGGTGATGTTCTTCAGGTGACGGGCAGTCAACTTCGCCCGGAAAGACAATTTACTCAGGTAGGTGGTGAATTGATCGGTATTACCGAGAATGCTGCTGATGCTGAGGTTATTTTGGCTGCTGTTACGGCGCTTGAAGCGGTCGGTGTCAAGGATCTGAGTGTTGATATTAACCTTCCAACGCTTGTTCCGGCGATTGCAAAAGAGTTTGGTTATGATGCTGAACAGGCTTTGGAGCTTCGAGTTGCTTTGGACCGTAAGGATGCAGCCGAAGTTGAAAAGATTGCCGGGGAACACGCAACTTTCTTCTTAAAGCTTCTCAATGCTGCGGGTTCAGCTCAGCATGTTATTGATTATGCGAAGGATCTTGAATTTTCAGGCGTTGCAGCTAAAGAATTTGCTAAGCTCATTAATGTCGTCGAGCTAGTCACAGAAGCCGCCCCAAAATTAACGGTAACGCTGGATCTGGTCGAACATCGCGGTTTTGAATATCACACAGGTACAAGTTTTATCTTTTTTGCCAAAGGTGTACGGGGGGAACTTGGACGTGGCGGACGATATGATTCTGTAAGTGTAGATAATGTTACTGAGCCAGCCACTGGTTTTACCCTCTTTATGGATACTGTTTTACGAGCCCTTCCAAAACCGAAGGTCGCACGCCGTATTTTCCTTCCGCATGGAACACGACGTGACGAGGGTGCTGCATTGCGCGCACAGGGGTGGATAACAATTTCAGGTCTTAAACCTGTTGAGAATGATCGCGCGGAAGCGCTGCGTTTGTCCTGTAGTCATCTCTTAGAGAATGACCACATACATGAGTTAGGAAATAACTGACATGTCTAATGTTGCTGTTGTTGGCTCCCAGTGGGGAGACGAAGGTAAAGGTAAAATCGTTGACTGGCTGTCTGAAAGAGCAGACGTCGTTGTCCGCTTTCAGGGCGGTCATAATGCCGGTCACACACTGGTTATTGATGGTGAAGTTTATAAGCTTTCGCTTTTGCCTTCCGGTATCGTCCGCAAGGGAAAAATGTCCATTATCGGTAATGGTGTTGTCGTTGATCCCTGGGCTTTGTTGTCTGAAATGGATCGCTTGCGCGACCAGGGTGTAGAACTTACGCCTGAGAACCTGAAAATTTCAGAAAATGCATCCCTTATTTTGCCATTGCATGGTGAAGTAGATCGCGCGCGTGAAGCTGCTGCGAAAGGCGATGCCAAGATTGGCACGACGGGTCGTGGTATTGGCCCTGCCTATGAGGACAAAGTTGGGCGTCGCGCAATTCGCATTTGTGATCTGGAAGATGCTGATTTTCTAAAAGAACGTGTTGATGCACTGTTGCTTCACCATAATGCTTTACTCAGAGGTCTGAACCAGCCAGAGATTGATGGTGCTGGTGTTGTTGAAAAGCTTTTGGAAGTCGCTCCAAAGATCCTTCCCTTTGTTGATGTCGTCTGGCAACGCCTTGAAGAGTGCCGCAAAACTGATAAGCGGGTTCTGTTCGAAGGTGCTCAAGGAGCCATGTTGGACGTTGATCACGGAACTTATCCGTTTGTGACATCATCCAATACGATTTCAGGTCAGGCATCTGCTGGATCGGGTGTTGGTCCTAGCTCTGTTGGTTATGTCCTCGGCATTACAAAAGCTTACACAACGCGCGTAGGTTCTGGCCCTTTCCCGACAGAATTGTTTGATGACGTTGGGCAGCGCTTGGGCGAACGTGGACACGAGTTCGGTACGGTAACAGGTCGTCAACGCCGTTGCGGTTGGTTTGATGCTGTAATGGTGCGTCAGGCATGTAAAGTTGGTGGGATCACTGGTATCGCTTTGACGAAACTTGATGTTCTGGATGGTTTCAAAGAGCTTAAAGTTTGTGTCGGCTACCGTATTGATGGTGAAGAGTACGATCATCTGCCTTCTTTGCCGAGTAAACAGGCCAAAGTAGAGCCTATCTACGAAACGCTCGAAGGTTGGGATGACAGCACCTACGGTGCACGCTCTTGGGCGGATTTGCCAGCAACGGCAATTAAGTATATTCGTCGTATCGAAGAACTTATTGAAATACCGGTTGCATTGCTGTCAACAAGCCCGGAGCGGGATGATACAATCCTTGTTCAGGACCCGTTTCACCCGAAGGCATAAGATCTGTTAGAAAAGACGATTTTTAATAATAAAAAGCGCTTTCAAAATTGGAAGCGCTTTTTATTTAATAGACTTGTTGCAAAAGTATCGGGATATTACATCGGGTACAATTTCCCGCTTCCATCTTTTTTTAGAATTTTACGATGACGTTTGTAATACCTGCGATAGCTGAAAATGTCATGCTGCGTCGGTCGCCAGAATAGTAGTATGTATCGGCAAGGATACGGAAGCATTTCATCCGCCCAGGAGTTCGGCTGATCGTCGCTTTGTCTACGCCATATAAGAGCACTAAAAAAAACCTGCGTGATATGGCAGCGGTACAAAATCAGTATCACAAGAAGGTGCTCTTCCAAACCGCCCACACCAAAAGGACGACCCTAACAGTTCTTACGGCGGCAAACTCGTTCCCACGTAGGCCGCAGCTGATCAACCTCTCCCCTGAAAATATCCGGCGTAGCTCCTGTTAAATAACGGAATTGGCGCTTGTGTAAAAGATGCCCGGCGTTAAGCATCGGCATAATGAAAGAGCCTCCAACTTTTTTATCACTGAATCACAATTCCAGACCTTTGTGAAGCCATTACACTTTTGCAACAAGTCTAATCACATCTGCCGGGTTCGTACATAAATTACAAATGTTCAACAATTAATTGTTAACAATTTTTTGTTGACTAATTTACTATCCAGCATGCAATATACTTTTCGACTCGATGATATCAAGACCAAAGCGAGTCCTCAGTTACAGACAGGTTAAGAAGGGAAGTTAAGAAATGCGTAGCAACAAGCAGTACACCGGATTGGAACGCTCTTTGCAGCGGGCCTGGGCCAAGGGCGCCGGGCTGATCGACGAAGAATTTGAACAGCCGATGATCGCGGTTGTGAACACCTATCAGGACTTTTCGCCGGAGAATGCCCATTTGAAGCAAGTGGCCGAAGCCGTTAAGGCAGGTATCCGGATGGGGGGCGGAACCCCTTGCGAGTTCAACACATTCCACGTCACTGATAGTGAGACTTTTGCATCAGTAGGCATGCGCTATGTTCTGCCTTCACGTGATGTAGTGGCTGACATGATCGAATTGATGGTCGAAGGCCACCGATTTGACGCTATGGTGCTGATCGGATCCGGCGACAAGGTCATGCCGGGGATGGTGATGGCAGCCGCTCGGCTCGACCTGCCCGCGCTCATGATCTACGGTGGGCCGACAGAGGCAGGAATATACAAAGGTCGTAAGGTTTTCCTGGAAACCGTCTATGACGGTGTAGGCGAGCATCTCCTCGGTAAGCTAAGTCGAGAAGACCTGAAAGGTCTTGAAGACAATCACTTCCCCTTCTCCGGAGCTTGCGACACCGCAACATCAGGCAACACTGCAGGCATCTACACAGAGGCATTGGGGCTAGCGCTTCCAAACTCAGGTACGCTGCCGGCCGGATCCAATTATCAGTTGCGCGCAGCAAAATACACTGGCATGCGCATCATGGAAATGCTCGAAGAAGATCTGCGGCCTTCAAAAATCTTGACCCAAGAGGCCTTCGAAAACGCGATGCGCGTCGGGATGTCCGTTGGCGGTTCAACCAATATGGTTCTCCATATGATCGCTATGGCGAAAGAGGCTGGCGTTAACGTCGATTTCGATACGTTCGACCGCCTCAGCCGCGACACTCCTACCCTGGTAAAGCTCGCTCCATCCGGCCCGTGGGGAGTAACTGAGCTGGGCACTTCTGGCGGCGTTCCCGCAGTTCTGCAAGCGCTTGGCGGTCGTATCCACGGTGACGCGCTGACGGTTTCGGGAAAAAAAGTCAGTGAAATTGTTGCCGGAGCCGAGAACAAAAACCTTGAGTGCATTCATTCCTCTCAAAGCCCGGTTGAAGAAGAAGGATCACTTTACATCCTGCGTGGGAGTCTTGCCCCCGACGGCGCAGTGGTGAAGGCTTCCGGCGTGGCCAAGGCCATGTGGGATGTCACGCTCACCGCCCGTGTTTTTGAAGATGAGGAAAGCGCGATCGACGCAGTACGCGCCAATGACATCGATCACGGCACCTGCATTATCATCCGCAACGAAGGCACCAAAGGCGGTCCCGGCATGCGCGAAATGCTGGGCGCTACGTCCGCAGTCATGGGTGCCGGGCTGGGCCAGACTTGCGCACTTGTCACCGATGGACGGTTCTCCGGCGCAACTCACGGACCTGCCATCGGCTATGTCACGCCAGAAGCAGCACGCGGAGGTCCGATTGGTATCGTCAAGGATGGCGATGAAATCATTATCAACCTGACTGAGCGCAAGATGGACCTAAATGTCTCTGCAGAAGAGATTGAGGAACGCTTTACGACCTATGTAGCACCTGAGCCTCGCGTGAAAAGAGGTTACCTGAAGCACTACGCTGATCACGTTGCACCTGCATCTGAAGGTGCAGTGATGCCTCGCTAATAGTTCTTTGACGGTCATCTAACGAGGCCGTGCCATCCACGTATTGGAGGGTGCGGCCAAAACCCGGCGCCTATTCTTCAGCGGGGGAAAACGGGCGCATAGAAGCGAATATATGCGCTTCATCAATACTCCCCCGTTATATCAAGGAGGAACAGGAATGTTTTCAAAATTTGTTAAAACTCTTCTGGCAGTTACCGCGGTTATCAGTCTCATGTCGACACCAACGTTTGCCAAAACCTTTAAACTGGCAGCTGGTGATGGTCCTGGCAGCTCCCAAGAAGCAACTGCTCTGGCCTTCAAGTCGGCGCTCGAAAAGCTGTCCGGTGGAAAGCACAGCGTTACACTGTTTCTGAACAGTCAGCTTGGTTCAGAACAAGACACTGTTAATGACGCCGCAATCGGTGTTCTGGACATGACCACAATCGCGGCACCAAACCTGGTCCCATTCTCGCCGACCGCGGGCATTCTGACCCTGCCTTACGTCATTCAGTCTTTGGAAGAAGCCGAAACGCTTACCCAGGGTGACTTCGGCAATGAACTCCGGGACACCACAATCAACGACGCCGGAGTACGCGTTCTGACGTGGGGCTATGGCGGTTTCCGCCGACTGACCAACTCCAAACAGCCTGTCACTTCCGTTGCCGATCTTGAAGGTCTCGTCATTCGCGTTCCGAAAAACGAGATCCTGCTGGAAACCTACAAGTCCTGGGGGCTGAGCCCAACCCCGATGGCTTGGTCAGAAGTCTTCGCCGCTCTGCAGACCAAAGTGGTTGATGGTCAGGAGAACCCCTACTCAACCATCTACTCGATGAAGTTCAATGAAGTGCAAAAGTATGTGACGAACCTGCGCTACAACTTCTCGGTTGAACCAATCCTTGTCTCCGAATCCGTGTTCCAGAGCCTGTCCGAAGCGGACCAGAAAATTCTGCTTGAAGCAGGCCGCAAGGCAACCGCTGCTTCCGCAGCTTTCCTGCGTGAATCTGAGGAACGGATACAGGCTAACCTAGAGAAACTGGGTATGGAAATTCATGAACCGGAAAACAATGAAGCGGAATTCATTGAACGCGCTACAAAGGTTGTTTGGCCTCAGTTTTACGACAGCATCGGTGGTGTTGAAAAATTGAACGCCACTCTCGAAATTTTGGGTCGTGATCCCGTCAAGTGATCTGTTGTGGGGGACGTCTTTGGCGTCCCCCATTTTCAGGAAGGGAGGGGGAAATGCTTCTGAAGTTATTGAATAATATTGAAAGTTATATCTGTCGTACGTTGCTGGCCACTTTTGTCTGCCTACTGTTTATGCAGATTGTTGCCCGCGAGATCTTCGGCTTCTCAATTTCGTGGATTGAAGAACTTTCTGTCTATATGTTTGTCTGGTTCGTTTTCTTCGGCGCCAGCTATGCCGCGAAGATGAACGCGCATAACCGGGTGACGTTTCAGTTCAAATTTCTTCCATCCTACTGGATCAAATTCGTCGAAGGGTTCGCAGATCTCTTCTGGATCTTTTTTAACGTTTATTTCATTTATCTCGCTTGTGATTTTGTCTTCTTCAAGATGAACAAATTCTGGTCCTCTCAAACGCTTGGGGTCCAGATGAAGTGGATCTATATGGTCCTGCCTGTCGCCTTTACGCTGATGACCATCCGAATCTTGCAGGTCAATTACCTGAAACTCATCGTGCGGCAGGAAATCAATGATCCCGACAAGATTGATCTCGAAGATTTTCATCCTAAAAAGAGCGCAACAATAAACGGTTCCAAGGAGACATAAGTATGGAATCTTCAGTCATCCTGATCCTCTTTGGTACCTTCCTTCTGCTCCTGTTTTTGGGTTCGCCGATTACAGTGGCCTTGGGTGTCGCGTCACTCATATCTTTTCTGTATCTGGACGAGAACCCAATCAAGTTCGTCCAGATCGCCTTTACATCCGTTGGTTCCTTTCCTCTGATGGCGCTTCCTGCCTTCATTCTGGCGGGGGCTCTCATGGAAGCAAGTGGAATTTCCAGGCGGCTGATTGATGTCGCAGAAGGTTTCGCAGGCCCGTTTGCGGGCGGTATTTCGGCGGCAACAGTTCTGTCCTGTCTTTTCTTTGGCGCTATCTCGGGCTCGGGTCCTGCGACCACAGCTGCCGTAGGGATGCTGATGATCCCTGCCATGGTACAGCGCGGTTATGACAAGGGTTATGCCTCAGCAATCACAGCCTCTTCCGGCGGCCTTGGCATTGTGATTCCGCCGTCAATTCCGATGGTGATTTTTGGCATCGCCGGTATTGGTATGATCCCTCCCGCAGCAGCTATCGAAAAATTCGGCATCTTCCAGACGGTCTCGATCTCCAAGCTATTCATCGCTGGCTTCATACCTGCATTCGTCATTGCAGGCAGTCTCATGCTGCTGAATTATTTCCTGTGCCGCAAGCACGGCTACCGTGGTACTTCTGAAGGCTGGTCCTTCGCCAATATCGCAGACAACATCTACAAGGGCTTTTGGTCCTTGATGGCTCCGATAGTCATCCTGGGCGGTATTTATTCTGGCTTTTTTACCCCGACCGAAGCAGCAATCGTCGCAATCTTCTACACCTTTGTTATCGGCTTGTTTGTCTATAGAGAGCTCACTTGGAGCAAGATAATGTCGTCGCTTGAGGTGACAACCTGGTTGACCGGGCGGGTTCTGCTGATCCTGTTCACCGCCACTGTGTTCGGCCGCTTGCTGGTTGAGCACCAGATCCCGGCTCAGATCGCCGAATCGATGCTCAGCTTCTCGGAAAACGTCTATGTGATCTGGACGCTGATCATTCTGTTTCTGCTTTTTGTAGGGATGTTCATGGAAACTCTGGCCACCATCCTTATCCTTGTTCCGGTGATGCTACCTGTAGCTTACAGTGTTGGTATCGACCCTGTACACTTTGGTGTGGTCATGGTTTGTACTCTTGGAGTTGGCTTCCAGACACCTCCGTTGGGCGAGAATCTCTTCATTGCGTCGGGTATCTCCAAAATCTCAATCGAAGAAATTTCCCTTCGTGCACTGCCCTTCGCAGCTGTAAATACCGCAGCAATCTTCGTGATCGCGTTCTTTCCGGAGCTATCGCTGTGGCTGCCGCGCTTCTTTGGCTACTGAAAGGAAAATCCAGCATGGAACCAGCTATAACTGATATTCTGTTCGCATCTGACCTTTCGCAAAATGCAAAAGTTGCGATGGAGAAGGCAGTACAATTCTCGCAAATGTCCGGAGCTAAGCTTCACATACTTCACGTCGTTGAGAGGATTTCAAGTGATGCTGAAATAACCATGCGGCTGTATTTTCCGGATCCGGTGTTGCGGATTTAGGTGGCAGAGCAGATGAAAAGCCGCAACCGGATTCCTCATAGCTGGACTTGTTCAAGTGCTATCTGAGGCCTTGCATTTTCTGAGGAAGCCGGTCTTGATAGCGATACCGTCGTGGGAGCAATCAGCCAGAGTGCTGCAGGAAGCGGGAAAATGATGAATCGGTACAAATTTATGATGGAGGGTGACTTCGACCATGGTTTTGCAGTTGATCTAATGCGAAAGGACTTGGCTATTTGCTTTGATGAAACTGAGTAGCTGGGGGCGGCCTTCCAGACACTGAAATCGTCGACGAGTACTGTGAAGAAGTACAAGTCATGGGAGGCCGGCGATGAGCACACCTAGTCTCATAAAGTGGCTGCGATCCGGTTAAATCATATCTCGTTAGTGCGTACTGGAATGGCTTGAAGTTGCTAAACGCGTCAGCTATATTGTTATCAATTAACTAAGCAGGGTATAAATTTGATGGAAGAGCAGCTTGAAAGAAGAACTTTGGACACTCAGACTGCAGATCTCCTTCGAAATCAGATCATTTCCGGCAAGCTTGGTGCGGGTGAACGTCTCACTGAAGTTCAGATAGCTGACCAGTTTCAGTTATCCCGTGGAACTATTCGCTCAGCTCTTCAGGAACTCAAGAAGGAGGGCTTGGTCGATCAGCTCCCATATCGCGGTTGGGCAGTCAGTGAGTTGACGATCCGTGATGCCTTCGAATTGCAATCCCTACGTTCTGCTCTGGAGGCGTTAGCAGCGAAGTTGGTGGCACAAACAATTGACGACACCAAAAAAAAGCGATTGAACGCAGCATTTTCTCAGCTCTGCCTTAAGGCAAAAAGTTCCAATGCACGAGAAGCCGCTGTAGCCGATTATGATCTTCATTTCTGCACAGTGCAGCTTTCGGGCCACAAGCATCTATTCGATATGTACAAGTTAATGGGTGGGCAAGTTCAACGCTACATCTACGAAGCAAATATGCTAGTCGAAAATGGGGACGAGTTGATCGCGCAACATGCTCCGATTATCGACGCCATTGCCTCGGGAGATGCCAAAAAATCAGAGCAGCTCGCGTATGAGCACAACGAGAAAGAAGGGCACAAGCTGGTAGATTGTCTTGAAGGTGCGCTCATAAAGAGAGCTACGAAGCGGTAATTTGGAGCAAGGTTTTTTATTGTTTCGTGCTTCTAGACAAAACCTTCACTATATGTCCGCTGTCGGAACATTTCTCTCAGCTTGAGCGTTTTATGATGTGAGTGTCTGCCGCCTTATTCTCCTGAGCTAAAGCACTTTGTCTTTGATTTGAGTCGAATATGGATTCCCGTTCAGGGTTATATATGATTCACTATCTTCCGGAGATGATTCATGGGTAAAGCTTGTTCAGCAGATCAGAACTATTCCTGATATTACCCTGAAGGAATTGGCTCAATTACCTGAGGAAACTCATGGCATGCACTGTTTCGGGTGTTGGTTTTGACACGGAGACAATCCGTCCATTTTCAGTTGTAATGATCCCGTTTTTAATGCTGTGGCGCTTTTTCTTTTGGAACCATGATGCTGGGTTTGATGTCTAAAGCTTAACCCGAACGCCTTTTGCGGCGGCAAACTCGTTCCCGCGAAGGCCTCAGGCTGATCAATCATTCTCCTGAAAATATCCGGCTTAACTCCTGTTAATTTCCAAGCTTTAGGTTTAAAGTCACCGACTTTTAGCCGGTCAGCTTCAGCTAGATTTTTTGGATGTCCTATTGTACAGGCAGTCATACCACTTTTACCACCGTTTTCATGTAGTGTGGGTTACCAAGTATCGTTTCAAGATTTTACGCGGAGAGATGCGCGAACTCTTACGTGATATTATACGGCAAAGCTGTGAGGAAATGGGAGTGAGTATAGTTAAGGGTGTTCTCTCTACGGATCATGTTCATATGTTTTTGTCGGTCCTTCCGCATCTGTCCCTGTCAAATGTTATGCAGCGGATCAAGGGGGCGTTCATCGCGTAAAATTCAGATGGAATATCCTGAACTCGGAAAACGATATTGGGGGACGACGTTTCTGGGGGCGGGGATATTTCTCTACAACAAGCGGAAACGTAACCGATGAGGTAATACTAAAGTACTTGGAGTTACACTCCTTAAGTAAACCTACCGACATCAGTCGGTAAGTGGTTTAATTCCCTAAGAAACCAGTTTGATGTCAAATCTAACATAGTTATGATGTTTACTTCGTCGGAAAGAGAAGAAGATAAACAAAAAGCATCTTCATTCGAATTTGTTAAAGGTTACCTAGTAAAGGGAAAGTTTTCTTCTGAAGATCTTAAGTTAGAAATGGAAAAATACCTCTAGAACGCGTTGTTGATGTATAGATGCAGAAGACACAACTTGATCTGACATTTTCTCTTCAGTGTCGTTTAGATGACATCCACTGCTTGTACAGAGAGTATTGACCTTATAGTTGTCGCTTCTGGCTTAGGGTAGTTTATGCGGTGATCCTGTTTTTCTGGGCCACCTCAAACCTCTGGATTTTATCATTACCACCGGACAACGCCATGACGCACCGCTGGCCGTACCTTTACTGAAAATCTTTCGGCTCGAAATCTGCTAGCTGATAAAGGATATGACAGCGATGATATTCGTGCTTTTGCATGGCCAAGCGTGATAAAATCGCATATACCGCCGCATAATAACTGCCTTCCTTCACTTTATCGCTGCATTACAATGGATAAAATAAAATCTCAACAGACCCTAAATACAGGTCTGAATAAGCGAAAAGAAAAACTTTGTTAACTATCTTTTTTACCTTTCTCTGTTATAGCTCTAGAACTGTATTTATCTTTTGTGTTGTGAAGGCCGGGGGGCCTGTTCTCGGGTTGAGGAAGTAATGCCTGCTCATATCAAGGAAATTGCCAATGAATTGGCGCATCTACAGCAACCTGTAGAGTTCGAGGACAAGTTTCGGCTTTTGCCTGCGGAACGTCTGCCCGAGTTGCAATCACCAGGAACGATGGCGATTGCTGCAGCAAGTCTTAAGGGAAATAATCCACTTTTTGCTCTGATTTGCCAAAAAGAAGCTGCGCCGCGATTTTCAATGATCAGGTTAATGAGCCGTGTTGCCTGTCCGGTGATGATGACGCCTGTCGGATCCGGTACGGTTGTTTTTCCAGATGATAATATTCGCCGTTTTGTTCTTGTATATGAACGCCCTTCGGGGAAACGGTTAATTCCACAAGCCGGACATCCGGTTCCAAAAATGGATGAAGAATCAATTATCAACGGGATTATATATAACCTTTTACCTGCGCTTAGTGAACTTTCTGCGCGAACACTTATGCATCGTGCCATTCGCGCTGAAAATATTTTTATCACTTCAGATGGTAGGGCAACACTTGGAGAATGTTTATCTACACCACCTGCTTATGCTCAACCCGTTTTATATGAGCCAATTGACTCCGGGATGGCGTCACCTTCCGGACGCGGAGATGGTGGTGTTCTGGATGATTTCTATTCTTTTGGTGTTTTTTTAGCTGAAATTTCCATGGGGGGGACTCTGCTTCAAGGGCGGTCGGATGAACAGATCATCGAAGCCAAAATCAAACTGGGGTCTTATGGAGCATTGGTTGGGCAAACACGTGTTCCTCTGAAATTAATGGAACCGTTGCGCGGATTGTTAAGTGACGATCCTTATGAGAGATGGACAATTCAAGATCTTGAAATGTGGGCCAATGGGCGGCATCTTAGCCCTAAACAGGTTCCGCTCCCTCCTAAAGCAGTAAGATCTATATCGTTCGCTGGTAAAGACTATTTAACGGCGCCAATGTTGGCGAATGCGATGCGATTAAATTGGTCGGAAAGTAAAGTATTAATCCAATCTGATCATTTGGATTCCTGGGTTCGACGGGCGCTTTCCAATGATGATATGGGAGACCTCGTCGTCCTTGCCGAGCGAACATCGCATGCCCTGGCTGCAACGGGAAGTGGCGAAGATAGAGCCGTGTCTGCTTCTATCATGGCGTTAGATCCTTCTGCGCCGATTATCTATAAAGACGTAGCGGTTCGTGTCGATGCCATTGCGCAAGCTGCTGCTTTGGAGTTTTTTGAGCCTGGCAAGGTTGAACAGCTTCTTGATATTATTCGTATGAAACTATCCCAAGCTTGGGTTACATCGCAAACACGAACGAAGCCAGAGTTTATTGCGATCATTAAGCAAATTGAACATTTGGCGCAGAATGTAAAAAGCATGGTGCCTGGTTATGGGATGGAACGTGCTGTTTATGCAGGTAATGAAGGCTGGCCCTGCATGTCTCCGTTGGTTGGTGATCATTATGTTGACGACGTTAAAAACTTGTTACCCGCTTTGGAAAGTATGGTTGCCGAAGGCCGTATAGAGGGCGCACCCGTGGATAGGCATGTCCTTGCCTTTGCCATGAATCACATGCGTGGTAATTTTGATGCTTTGTTAAAGCGCTTTGAAGATCCATTTAATCGGGATGTTTATAATAGTGCTTCATTGAGGATTTTGTCGGACATGCAAAAACAGTTTGGGCCGCCAAATTTACCCGCTCTATCTGCGCATATGGCCAATTTACTTATAGATTCTGTTGAGAATTTTCATAATACAGCTTTTCGAAAACAACTTCGTGAGGCTGTTGAAAATGCAACAGGTGAAGGTAAATTAACAACTTTACAATCGATTTTGGATAATTCTCAGATCAAGGATCAAGATCAAGTTGGGTTCGATCAGGCACAAGTTATTTTCTCTAATCTGGAAGCTCAAGCCACATGGCTGGAGCAAGGTGGACTTGTTTCGAATGAAAATGTTCGACATGTCAGTGATAAAACATCTGCGGTTATTTCCGGCGTATGTTCAAGTTTGGCACTGGTGCTTATGACAATTGCTTGGGTTTTTTAGAGGATAATATGGGACGCTTACCTCTTCTTCTCGTTATTCTTGTGCTGGCAGCGGTATTAATGCCCTCAGCCATCCTTATGGCTGTTTTGATGGTTCCCAGTCTTGTTGTATATGTCATTGATCGTAATCCACATCGATATTTTACAGTGACGATAGGCTTGCCAAATTTTTGTGGCGTGCTCCCTCCATTGATGGATTTATGGGAACGAGGCCAAACCTTTGACGGTGCCTTTAACGCTATCGCTGATCCATGGAATATGATGATAGCTTACGGTGCTGCTGGATTAGGGTGGGTTCTTTATCTGGGAACACCAATTTTTGTTTCTAGCTATCTTAATATTTCAACAGATGGAAAAATTAAGTCTATCCGACGCTATCAAGACGATTTGATTGACGCTTGGGGCAATGGGGTCAAACAATCTACTAATATTGCCCCTGTTGAAGAGATGGAGGCCCATGAACAAGATGTCAGTTAAGTTTCTTCACTCTTTTTAAGATAATGATCAGATAATAAAGAACAAAAAGAGCAAAAAACAATTCCTGCACTTCACTGGTTCTTTGGAAAAAGCGAAAAGGAACGTCCAAAGCTGCGAATAGACGCTCTGTCATCCGGGTGGTTTCTGCAATGATTGCTGTTGGTAACAGGACTAATGTTGGGACTATAATAGCGTAAGGATGATTTCTTAGATGTGGTTTGTTGCGCAAAACAAGCGGTAAAATGATACCACCTAAAATGATACCAATTTCCAGAACTGTACGGGGCTTTTGATCGAGCCAAGAGCTTGTGTTGTGAAAGTTGGTCTCTCCTTGGTCATTAATTTGGGACCATTCAGCGGATGTATCCCACTGGAACCAATGTTGTCCCCAACTGGCCTCTTCCCCTGACATGTAAAAACTTCCCAAGGCGGCAAGTAATACCCAAAACCATAGGAAAGAAAAAGTAGGGACATTTGGGTGAAGAATAATACGGAGTGCGAGTATGAAAGATATCGCAGGAATAATGGCATGAGATGTCTCAAGTATTCCTGTCCGCTCATTTCCAATCCAATGACTGTAAGTTTCTTCTGATAGCAAAAGACCTGTAACAAGTAAGCTGGCAGCTATGATAATAGGTAGCCACAACCATAACCATTTGGGAAGGTCGTCTTCGAAGACATTATTAGAAGAGGTCATGATTTACCTAGCTGATGTTTTGAAGTTTTGTTTTAGGAAACTAGCTTTTCAATCGACTGTTTTCCAGAAAATTTTCATACTTCTATTTTGTTGAGTGTCAAAAATAAAAAAGCCAGCTAGAGAAGTATCTAACTGGCTTTTAATTTGATTTATTCTACTCGTTACGAAATTGCTAACTTTTGTTCGATAGCAGCGTTCTTGATCGCTTTTTGCAGTTTTTCAAAAGCCCGAACCTCAATCTGTCTGACGCGTTCCCGACTAATGTCATAGATGTGAGAAAGATCTTCCAATGTCGTTGGATTGTCTTTCAAGCGGCGTTCTTGAAGGATGTGCCTTTCGCGCTCATTCAGGGTGAGCAGAGCATCTTCTAGTAGTGCGCGACGTTTCGTTAACTCTTCTGTTTCTGCAAACTGAACTTCTTGACTTTCAGTTTCATCGACCAACCAGTCCTGCCACTCACCGTCACCATCAATGCGTAACGGGGCATTTAGGGAATTATCTGGTCCAGCCAAACGACGGTTCATTTGGACGACGTCATTTTCAGACACTTTAAGCGTATCGGCGATGTGGGTTACCTGTTCAGGAGAAAGGTCACCTTCGTCGATTGCGGACATCTGTCCTTTTAGTTTACGCAGGTTGAAGAAGAGTTTCTTTTGTGCGGCTGTTGTTCCCATTTTGACGAGGGACCAGGAGTGCAGGATATATTCTTGGATAGAAGCTCTGATCCACCACATGGCATAGGTCGCCAGACGGAAACCTTTTTCCGGGTCAAAACGTTTTACAGCCTGCATCATGCCAACGTTACCTTCGGAAATCAGTTCCGAAACGGGCAGCCCGTAACCGCGATAGCCCATCGCAATTTTTGCGACAAGACGCAGATGACTGGTGACAAGCGTATGAGCCGCATCTGTATCGTCATGCTCGCGCCAGCGCTTGGCAAGCATATATTCCTGGTTTTGTTCTAGCATAGGAAACTTGCGAATATCCTGAAGATATCGCGACAGGTTTCCCTCTGGTGTCAGGGCTGGAATTTTTGATGATACCATTTTACGTTCCCCTTTTAATAGCTAGTTATGATGCAATGCTCACAACGGCAAATTCTCTGCGTGATGCTACATATGGTATGCTATGCCGCGGTGCACAAGAGGCAACTTAATTCTAAATGCGATTTTTAATTATTATAAACTAATAATCAAATCTTTCAAATCTCTTGATAGTTCGCTTGAAAAGGAGAGATTTTCTCTTGTTATGGGATGAGAAAATCCAAGCGTTTTTGCGTGTAAGGCTTGCCTTTGAAAATCTTTCATGAGGCTTTGAGCTTCTGCAGGAAGATTTTTGATCCGGCCCTGACTTTGGCTGCCATAGAGTGGATCTCCCAAAAGAGGGTGGCCTATGTGGGTCATGTGGACACGAATTTGATGTGTGCGCCCGGTTTCCAGACGACATTCGATTAAGCTAGCTGCTCCGTCTGAAAAAATTTCAAGAGTCTTATAATGCGTGACAGCTCTTTTGCCGCCCGCAGGCACAACAGCCATTTTTTTTCTGTTTTTAGGGCTACGACCTATATTGCCCTGAATTTGGCTTGCAGAAGGTTTTGGAAAGCCCCAAACAATTGCGTTGTAACTTCGTTCTATATCGTGTGTAGCAAAAAGTTTTACCAACCCCTGATGACATTCGTCTGTCTTGGCTACAACCATTAAGCCGCTGGTGTCCTTATCAATACGGTGCACAATACCGGGACGCTTTACGCCCCCAATACCCTTGAAATCATCCCCGCAATGATAAAGCAACGCATTAACCAAGGTTCCATCACTATTGCCCGGGGCAGGGTGAACAACCATGCCTGATGGCTTGTTGACGATCAGAAGATAAGGGTCTTCATAAACGATATCGAGAGGTATGTCCTGTGCAATAGGTTCAGGATCAACTGCAGAGGGAACTGTTAAGCTAACTTGTTGTCCGGGTTTTAAGCGGTAGTTTGGCGTTTCAATTACTGCTTTGTCGATTGTCAGGCACTTTTCGATAATAAGGGCCTGCAAACGGCTTCTTGAAAGATCTGGAAGATGTTGCACGAGAAAGCGATCAAGGCGTTGTTTTTTTTCTGCGTCAATAACGATCAAATTATATATTTGTGTGTCATTACTCTTATTGCCGCTATCTGGCATCTCTTCCTCGTATAGGCTTCTTTTTAAATTGCTCTGGCTTGCCGAACTGATCTTGCTCGCTTATTACATGACTTCCTTTTACTCGCGGGTTGAATAAGATGAAAGCTATTAAGATAGCCGTCGCCATAATGACTATTCTACTGGTCGTAGGTTTTGCCGTTGTGGTTTACACGATTTCGACAAGGTTAAGCGATGGTACTCTTTCAAAAAAAGCAGATGAAGAAGTGGGCATGCTTTCTGAAGTGGCCATCGAAGGTAAATCGTCTGATCGCTTAAGTCATAGATCTGGTGAACCATTTGATACTGTGCCGATTAAAATTCCTGCTGGTTGTCGCTTGGCGGATACGCAATTACTAGGTGACCGTGTTCTCTTTCGATTTGATGGCGAACTTACACGTGACTGTCAGCGAGTGGATATTTATGACAGTCACAATGGAACTAAAGTTGGCGGTTGGCAGATTGATGATTCCCCGGATTGATGTTTACCCAGATCGATACTTACTAAAATGATGTCGAAAAAACCTATGGGACAAGTTATATGACGAATTTTGCCTCTGATAATGTGACAGGTGTGTCGCCAGAAATTATGGATGCATTGGTGAGTGCAAATAACGATCACGCTACAATGAGTTATGGTGCAGATCGGTGGACTGATAGTTTATCAAGTAAAGTGGCCGAAATTTTTGAAACTGATGTCACAGTCTTTCCGGTTATTAGTGGGACAGCTGCAAACGTTTTACCAATTTCTTCACTAACCCCTGCGTATGGCAGCATATACTGTCATAAAGAGGCGCATATCAATGTTGATGAATGTGGTGCCTCTGAATTTTATACAGGTGGAGCGAAGCTTGTTCCGTTAGCAGGAGATCATGGAAAGTTTTCTGTCACCGCGCTGGAAAACGCGATTTTTGGCCGTGGCGTTCCTCGTCACGCTCAACCTGCCTTGGTTAGTTTGACTCAAACTACAGAAGCCGGAACGCTTTACCAGCCCGAAGAAATTGCGGCGATAACAGAAGTTGCCAGAAAGAACGATCTCAAGGTTCACATGGATGGCGCCCGTTTTGCGAATGCTGTTGTTGGAACAGGCTGTTCAGCAGCTGATCTTACGTGGCGCTCTGGTGTTGATGTGCTTTCATTTGGCGCGACAAAGAATGGAGCGATGGGGGCTGAGCTTGTTGTTTTTTTCGGAACACCGAATGTGAAAGAACTTGAAAACAGACGTGTACGCGGCGGACATTTCATTTCTAAAATGCGGTTTCTATCTGCTCAGTTAGCCGCTTATCTAGACAATGATTTATGGCGAAGAAATGCTCAGCAAGCCAACGATATGGCTCAGCGTATGACGAATTTTTTGTCAAATATCCCAAAGATTGAATTTATTCATCCTGTTGAAGCTAATATTTTATTCATGACTATGCCAAAAGGTATGGTGGTTGCCCTAAAAGAGGCGGGCTTTGAGTTTTACGAAATGTTACCAGGGGAAGAAAGGTCATTGGTTCGTTTAGTGATGTCCTTTAATTCCAAGCAATCTGATGTAGATCGGTTTGCGGAAATAGCGAAACAATATAGGGCATAAAGCAGCTTTTGTTTTGAGACGTAACCTCGGTTTTATTCCATGATTTTACCGCACGATTTTACTCTGTGATTTTACGGTTTTTTTTTATGAATTCATTTTTTACAAAATAAAAAGAAAAATAGTTAATCCAGCTTCTTGAGTGAAACGTAAAAAATATAAGAGCAGTTTCAATCGATTAGTGTTTTGTAAAATTCCGAGTACGCTTTTTGAGATCGATTTTGATGGATTTTAGTTTCAGCCTTCTAAACGTCCATTGTTTTTAACAAATGACACAGGCTGATTTTATGAAGGAAAGTATCACAGGTTAAGCCAATACATACAGAGGAGGTCATAATGCCCAAGACCGATATTTTCGACGCTTATTCAGAGCTATATGATAGCCGGCAAGAAAGCGAAATGTCGTTGAGGGATTACTTGTCCGGTTGTCGAGAAGACAAGGTTATGTACGCCTCAACCGCAGAACGAATGCTGGATGCTATTGGTACACCAGAACTTTTCGACACAAGTCAGGACGAGCGGATGGGCCGGATCTTTATGAACCGGACGATCAAACGCTATCCGAGTTTCAGTGAGTTCTATGGAATGGAAGAAACCGTGGAACGCATTGTTGGTTTCTTCAAGCATGCTTCTCAAGGTCTCGAAGAGAGAAAACAAATTCTTTATTTGTTGGGTCCCGTCGGTGGCGGTAAATCTTCGATCGCGGAACGATTGAAGATTTTGATGGAGAGCTGTCCCGTTTATGTCCTGAAAGCAGGAGATCATATCAGTCCTATTTTCGAATCTCCGCTTGGCTTGTTTAACCCAGAGACAATGGGCGATCTGCTAGAAGATAAGTACCAAATTCCCAAACACCGTTTGACGGGGCTGATATCTCCATGGGCATTGAAGCGTTTGGAGGAGTTTGAAGGCGATATTTCCAAATTCACCGTGGTGAAGATGTTCCCTTCAAAACTACGTCAAATCTGTATCTCCAAAACCGAGCCCGGGGATGAAAATAACCAGGATATTTCGACACTGGTGGGAAAAGTTGATATCCGAAAACTTGAATATTATAGCCAGAATGATTCTGACGCCTATTCCTATAGCGGCGGTCTGAACATGGCGACACAGGGACTTCTTGAATTTGTCGAGATGTTCAAGGCGCCGATCAAAATGCTGCACCCTTTACTGACGGCAACCCAAGAAGGCAACTATGTGGGTACAGAAAATCTGGGGGCGATTCCTTTTCAGGGAGTCATTCTGGCACATTCAAATGAATCTGAATGGCAAAACTTTAAGAACAACAAGAATAATGAAGCCTTTATTGACCGTGTTTGTATGGTCAAAGTTCCATATAGCTTACGTGCAAATGAAGAAGCCGAGATCTATCACAAACTTTTAAGAGACAGTGACCTCAGTGCGACCCATTGTGCACCTGCAACCTTGGAAATGATGTCACAGTTCAGTGTGATGACACGCTTGAAAGAGCATGAAAATTCCAACATTTTTGCAAAAATGCGTGTTTATAACGGCGATAATCTCAAAGATGTCGATCCAAATGCTAAGCCGATCCAGGAATACAAGGAAACAGCGGGGCAAAACGAAGGAATGAATGGTGTTTCGACCCGTTTTGCGTTCAAAGTTTTGGCTGAAACTTTTAACTATGATCCGAATGAAGTGACTGCTGATCCTGTTCATCTGATGTATGTATTGGAACAGGCGATCCAGCGGGAACAGTTCCCGGATGAAATTGAGAAACGGTACCTTGAATTTATCAAAGGTTATCTATCTGTTCGTTATGCCGAATTTATCGGAAATGAAATTCAAAAAGCTTATCTGGAATCCTATTCTGACTTTGGTCAAAATCTCTTTGACCGTTATATTTCCTATGCTGACGCGTGGATCGAAGGTCATGATTTCAAAGATCCAGACACCGGACAATTGCTGGATCCGCGTATCCTTGACCAGGAATTGTCCAAGATAGAAAAACCGGCAGGAATTTCAAATCCCAAGGACTTTAGAAATGAAGTTGTGAAATTTACCCTGCGTGCCCGGGCAAATAATAAAGGGCACAACCCCCGCTGGACATCTTATGAAAAATTACGGGAAGTGATTGAAAAGCGGATGTTTAGTCAAGTGGAAGATCTATTACCTGTTATTTCTTTCGGTTCTAAAAAAGATAAGAAGACTGAATCCAAGCACAATGAATTCGTCGATCGGATGGTTGACCGTGGTTATAGCAAACGGCAAGTCCACCGATTGGTTGATTGGTACATGCGTGTAAACAAAGCAGGTTAATTTGGTGTTTTTGAGGGGCAGTGAATAGGTGGGTTGAACAGCATGATGCATTTTATTGACAGGCGATTAAATCCAAAGGGTAAGAGTTTACCCAATCGGCAGAGGTTTATTCGTCGTGCTCAAAATCAAATACGTAAAGCTGTGAAAGAGGCTGTAAATGGCGGTAAAGTCACCGACATTGGCCATAATGGCCGGATAACTATTCCCTCTAAGGGGTTAAACGAACCGCGCTTTAAGTATGATTACAGCAAAGGTAAGCATGATCGCGTCCTTCCGGGGAACAAAGAATTTTCCACAGGCGATCAGATAAAGCGTCCACCAAAAGGCGGAGAAGGGCAGGGTGGTAAAAAAGCCAGTGAAGATGGCGATGGGGAAGATAGCTTTCAGTTCTCTCTTTCCAGAGAAGAGTTTTTGGATGTCTTCTTTGAAGATCTGGAGTTGCCAGATCTTGTAAAGACGTCGTTGAAAGAAGAAGTTGAATTTGAGAACCAGCGTGCTGGATATGTACGTGTTGGATCGCCAAGCAATATGGACTTGAAGCGAACAATGCGTCATAGCCTCGCTCGGCGAATTTCAATGAAACGGCCTGGTAGCGAGGAACTCAATACCCTTCGAGAAGAAATACTGGATCTGGAAGCGAGAGGACGTAAAACTAAAAAGCTAAAAGAGTTACATGAAAGACTTGAGCAGTTAGAACATCGTCGCCGGTTTGTTCCCTATATTGATCCTTTGGATGTTCGGTATAAATCTTTTACAAAAATTCCAAAACCGAACACCCGTGCCGTTATGTTTTGTTTGATGGATGTTTCCGGGTCCATGAGTGAAAGCATGAAAGATCTGGCCAAAAGATTTTTCATGCTTCTGCATCTGTTTCTTTCTACCCAATATGAACGGGTTGAGTTGGTTTTTATTCGCCATACACACATGGCCAAAGAGGTTGATGAAGAAACGTTTTTCTATTCCAGAGAAACGGGGGGAACCATTGTTTCCTCTGCCTTGGAAGAAATGGAGAAAGTTCTGAAAGATCGATATCCGCTTGGTGATTGGAATGTTTATGCGGCGCAGGCATCTGATGGTGACAACTTTGCCAGTGACCGGGAAAAATGCTTAGCCATTATGGGGGATGTGATCCTGCCGGCCTGTCAGTATTTCGCTTATATCGAAGTAATGGATGAACAGGAACTCGAGATATTTAAAGACGAACAAAACATGACGGATCTTTGGCGGATCTATGCACAACTTACGGCAGGTTTTGAACAATTTGCCATGCGAAGAGTTGTTAAACCCAATGACATCTTCCCTGTTTTTCAAGATTTGTTTTCCAAAGAGAATGCCGGAGATGGCTAGGTATTCTAATGGCTAAGAATTAGTAAGTATTTGCTATCTCGATAAGCTGTTGATTCGCAAAGCTATAAAAAGGAATTCCTATGGCAAAAGCGCAAAAGATACAAGAACCCCTGTATGAAGGTGCAGAATGGAGCTTTGAAAAGCTTGATTGTGTCTATGATGCCATAGAAGAAATCGCAAATACCGAATTGGGCTTGAGTGTTTATCCAAATCAAATAGAGGTTATAACCTCTGAACAGATGCTTGATGCTTATTCAGGTATTGGAATGCCTTTGATGTATAATCATTGGTCGTTTGGGAAAAGCTTTGTTCAGGACGAATTCTATTACCGTAAAGGAATGCGCGGGCTTGCTTATGAAATTGTTATAAATTCCAGCCCTTGTATTAGCTATATCATGGAAGAGAACACCATGACGATGCAGGCGCTGGTCGTGGCCCATGCTGCCTTTGGGCATAATCATTTTTTCAAAAATAATCATCTCTTCAAGCAATGGACAGATGCCGAGGCTATTCTGGATTACATGCATTTTGCCCGTGAATATATCAATAAATGTGAAGAGCGACACGGTGTTGAAGCTGTGGAAGAACTGCTGGATGCGGCACATGCACTTCGCGAGAACGCTGTAGATCATTATTCAAGACCGGTTCCTATGTCCCGGGAAATGGCACAACAGCGCATTGATGATCGTGAAGAACATAAACGCGGTGATTACAGAGATATTTGGCGTACTTTGCCTCTTAAAGAAGTAGAGATTGAGGATGAAGAGGTGAAGAGCCAACGTCAGGAAGCTATCATGGCCAAGTTTGGGTTACCGGAAGCCAACCTTCTTTATTTTTTTGAGAAACACAGCCCGATATTAGAGGATTGGCAGCGAGAAATTTTGCGGATTGTTCGGAATATCGCCCAGTATTTTTATCCGCAAAAGCAAACCAAAGTGATGAACGAAGGCTGCGCATGTTTTTGTCATTATTTCATTATGAACAGGCTTTTTGATAAGGGCTTAATTACCGAAGGCGCAATGCTGGAATTCATTGATTATCATACCCGGGTGGTCGCGCAACCCGATTTTGATGATCAGCGATGGAGTGGCATCAATCCGTACGCTTTGGGGTTTGCGATGATGCAGGATATTTACCGCATATGTCATGAGCCAACGGACGAAGATAAGTTATGGTTTCCCGATATCGCAGGGTCTAATAATGGAATTGAAGTTCTTAAAGATGCTTGGGCTAATTACCGGGATGAAAGCTTTATTTTGCAGTTTTTGAGTCCGAAACTTATTCGAGAATTTAGGCTGTTTCAAATCCACGATAATTCGGCACTGCCCCATTTAAAGGTTGATGCTATTCATGATAGCCGCGGGTACAAAAAAGTTCGCAGTGCTTTGGCAAAATCTTACACTGTTTCGGCTATGACACTGGATATACAGGTTGCCGATGTCGAGTTTGAGGGGGATCGAGCTATTACATTACGTCATATGGTCCATGATGATGTTCCTATCGATGGCAAAGAGGCAGAGCAGGTGATGCGGCGAATAGCGCAACTGTGGGGGTATGACGTTAGCCTTTATTGTGAAGATGCGCTCACGGGCAAAATCCTCGCGACTTACGATGTTACAGCCCCCTGATACTGGTCCACTGATAAGTGGTGGGATATGTATAATCCCTAACTTTTATCGTGAGTAAATATTTTATAGCTGTTATTCTGTAATAGTCGTTACTGTCCGAAACCAAACGCTGTTCAGTTGCCTTTATGTGTGAACGGATTTCTTTCGGATAGGTGTTCAGAGAGTTAAATAACAGGATTAATCATCCTGGAATGTCGGTATTGCCGTACCGATTTAAGAGGGGAGCACAGGACAATTAGCTCGTTTAGTGACTTAAATACACAAGAAACAGATAAAACCTATCCTGTTCGGGATGAGTTAGTCATTCAGGCTTTGTCAAATGAAGTCGGGGAAGAGACTATTCCTTTTCTGGTCGAACAGTTTTGTGCTGATCTGAGAACACATTTGACTGGTGTTTTAAATGCGGCCCGAATGCATAATGCCGAAGAATTACAACGGGAAAGCCATACTTTAAAAAGTGTGAGCGGAACCTTTGGTGCACTTCGGTTGCAAGAACAGATGCGCCTTATCAATGAATCCTGTCGGTGCGGGGATCATAAACATGCCATTGAACTTGCTGTAAGTGCAGATGAGATTGGTGCCTTGACTATGGAAGCTTACCAAGGCAGTTAGGTTTTTCAGAGTTTTATTAAAAAGTGTGCTTTGTCTTGAACCGCTTGGCAAGGCGCATGATCCTTCGTATTATCAATAACAAGCTTGTTCAGCTCAGTATTCTATCCTGATTTTGGTAATATAATTAATGGCAGAGACACCCTCCATTTTACTTGTTGAAGACACAGCATCTTTGGCTGCTGTGTATACAAGTTATTTGAAGCGTTCTGGCTATGAATCAACACAAGTAATGTCGGGAAAAGAGGCTCTTCATGAGTTAGGTGAGGGGGGATACAGAGTTATCCTTCTCGATCTGCAATTGCCGGATATGGATGGCATTGAAATCCTTAGGATGGTGCAGGAACAGAAGCTACCTGTTGCTGTTGTTATCATCACATCTAACGCATCGGTGAATGTCGCTGTCGAATCAATGCGTTTGGGGGCATATGACTTTCTTGAAAAACCTTTTTCTGCTGATCGATTAATTGTCACGGTGCGCAATGCCTTGAAGCATATGCAGTTATCCGAGATGGTCGAGGCCATCAAAGAACGAACGCATTTTTACGGCTTTATTGGTTCTTCCTTTGCGATGCAATCTATTTACCGGACGATTGATTCTGCGGCGACATCCAAAGCTACAGTTTTTATTACTGGGGAGAGTGGCACAGGTAAGGAAGTTTGTGCTGAAGCCATTCATAAATGCAGTCCTCGTGCAGAGAAACCTTTTGTGCCACTCAATTGCGGTGCCATCCCAAAAGATTTGATGGAATCTGAAATATTCGGTCATGTCAAAGGCGCTTTTACAGGGGCGATTGGTAATCGAGACGGGGCAGCTACGCAGGCTGATGGGGGGACGTTGTTCCTGGATGAAATCTGTGAAATGGACCTTGATCTGCAAACCAAGCTACTGCGGTTTATTCAAAGTGGTACTTTTAATAAAGTTGGTAGTACCAGACTTGAAAAGGTAAATATTCGAATTGTTTGCGCCACTAATCGTAGTCCCTTGCAGGAAGTTCAAGCCGGAAGGTTTCGTGAAGATCTTTATTATCGACTTCACGTCATTCCCATTCACCTTCCTCCATTAAGGGATAGGGATGAAGATATTCTGGAAATTGCAAAATCGTTTCTGATTGATTATGCGAAGGAAGAAGGAAAAGAGTTTAAAAGTTTTTCTGCGGAAGCAATTGAACTGATTAATAACTACAGTTGGCCGGGTAATATTCGTCAACTTCAAAATGTTATCAGAAATTCGATTGTTTTGAATGAAGGACAGGTTTTAACAGCGGACATGTTGCCTTCATTGAGGGGGGTGAACACTGGTTTTTCAGAATACAAAGGTAATGTTCCCGGGCGGAATGTTGATGGTAATCGTGATCGTAGTAAGCTTGACGCTGTCGAATTGTTACCCTCAGGAAATCACTTTGCAGAAATATCGCAATCAACTGAAATTACGCCGCTTTGGATGGTTGAAAAAGAGGCGATTGAAACCGCGATTAAGACTTGCGATGGAAATATCGTAAAAGCTGCTAGCTTGTTGGACATAAATCCCTCGACCATATATCGCAAAAAAGTTCAGTGGAAAGAACTGGAAAAGAAAACCAGCTAGTTCCAGTTAATTATAGTTCTTTTTCCTCGTCTTGGCTTTTGTCAGTGAGCCAATCATAAGCACAACAAAAAGTAGTGTCAGAGCCAGAGACACGTACATCAAGGCTTCTTCTTGAAATGCTTGTGTTGCTTGTCCTCCAATGAGTGGCATTAAGCCTCCGACGCCCCATAAAAAACCGAATGACGCATTTGCCGCAATTAAATCAGCACCCTTGTATTCGTGCCCGACGGCAGTGAGAACCGTATTGTAGATTGATGTTAAAATGCCGCCCCAACAAAATAACAGAAACTTAAACAACAAGATTATATGTGCAAATTGGAAGGTAAGGATGATGCAGAGTATGCAGACTAAGCCTAAAATAAGAAGCAGCCGGGGGATGTTCATATGATCTGCTAACCATCCGATAGGATATTGGAATATAAGTCCGCCAAGGAAAAACAAGGTTAGCATGATATGCATATCAGATTGGGCATACCCTATTCTGGAACCATAGTAGTGAAAGAATGTTCCCATTAGGGTTTCTGTTCCCGATGCGAGTACAACAGCAGCACAATAAGCGGGCGCAATGAGAATAAATGAAAATTGATTAAAGCTACTTGGACTTTCTAAATCCATGTCCGGATCTTGCACGAGTAGCAAGGGTATCGTTGCTACAAAACAAATGCATGCCCCGGTTATAAAGGGAAGCCAACTGTCTGTTCCGGTGATAATGAGAAGTAGAGGTCCAGATGCAAAGCCTAGGCCTAATGAAATATTAAACAGGGCGAGTATTCTGCCTCGGTGCGATGAGATGGCTAGGTGATTGATCCAACTTTCGCTGGCGATGAATATTCCGGCAACGGCCATTCCCATAACAAAACGTATGAGAACCCAGGCAACAGGTTCGGGAAAGAGAAACAGGCAAACAAACATCAGTGTTTCGCCCAGCATGCAAATAATAACAAATTTTCTCATGCCAAGAGAGGAAATGCAGGCCGGGACGAAAGGGGAAAAAAGAACAATAGCAATTCCTAACATTGAGCCGATAAGGCCAATGAAAGAACCAGTGCTCCCGTCACGATCTAATGAAATCGTCATCAGAGGAAGGGTAAACCCCATACTGATGCCCGCAATTGATACACAGGAGATAACCGCGATCAAATCCTTGATATTACTGGGGCGTATCGAAAGATTTTGACTTTCCTCTGAGATTTTACTCACACGGATATTTTTCCCTTAATGTTAATACGATGCTTTCAAAGGCGGGTTGGATATCTATTTTTTTTGCAAGAGACTGTCTTATGACATCAATGAACTGGCCGCGTTCCATTTTTTGAGGGAAGCAAAATGCTTCTGCAATCAACCCTTGTTCTCGCATTTCCAGCAAGCTTTCAACTGTGCCTGTAATATAGCCGTTACATAGGCCGCCATACCATCGATCTTTGGAATTACATAATTGGGCAAGCTCTTTGTTTGAGAGCTGGTTTGCTGCAAAGCTAAGGCTGGGTGTTATCAGAAATAAACAAACAAATAGTATTCTAAACAAAATTTCGTATCCGGTTTTAAATATGTTGAACGAAGAGTTTATCATGTAATTGCACGTAATGGTTTATTTTTAACGATAATACGTAAAGGTTACTGGATTTTATGGATTTTAAATAGTGTTATCTCTTGCAAATGATTGATTAAGCACAAGCTTATGAGTAGGTTAGTTCTTAACAATTATAGGGTGTGTTTTTTCACACTAAACCATAAAACATCATAAAAGGTTGGATCGTGCGTAAATTTACGATTTCAATATCGATAATACTGCTGCTTGTTATTGCTGGTGTGCTGTTCGGGCCAGGATTTGTTAATTGGAACAAATATAAAAGCGATATAACAGAACGGGTTTACGCCTACACAGGGCGAACATTGGATATTGAGGGAGATCTTAATCTTAGGATATTACCTGTACCAAGTTTTTCTGCGACGAATGTAAGTTTTGCAAATGATCCTATGTCCCCTAATTCATCAATGATTTCTCTTGATGAATTAGGGGTGAAGGTTGCAGTGCTCCCTCTTTTGAGTGGGCGTTTGCGCGTTGATGAGGTGATTCTAAGAAAACCCATAATCAGAATTGAGAAATTTGCTGATGGTTCGGGGAATTGGTTGTTCTCTCCCGAAGAGGTTAACAATAAAGTGGCTGCGGATATAGCCACTGAAATCACTGATAACTCATCAGTCCAAGACCTTGATCAAGGTAAAGAAGACAGTACTTTTTTCTCGGGCGTTGTTCTTGACCGTTTTCGGATTATTGACGGTACAATTCATTATGACGATGCCGAGGGAAATACCCATGAAACACTTGAAGGTATTAATGTTGAGGTCGCCGCTAAAAGCCTTTCTGGGCCTTTTTCATTAGGTGGTGATCTCCTTTTGCGAGGACAACGTACGGAAGTTGAGTTGGATCTAGGCCAGTTTGCTGAAGAAGGGGCAACTGCGATTAATACAGGTATTCGCCTGCCTGATTCTCAAGCAAAGTTAAAATTTAACGGCTCGGTTTCTCGTCACGTAAACAGCACCTCTTATCGCGGTAAATTTGAAGGCGATGGAAGTGATCTTGGATCCTTGATTTCCGAATTGTTTAAAGTTGATCTTGAAACAAGTGCTGATAGCGATTTTGAATTATCTGCCGAACTTGAAGGTAATCTGAACCGGCTTGCTGTAAGTGATATTGTTGTTCGGGTTGGTGCACAAAAAGTAACTGGTGATGTTGACGTCGATCTTAAGGATGGTGTCGAAATTTCTATGAATCTGGCAAGCCCGAGGATTAATTTGGACGATATTCTTGCTGTTCAAGACGCTGTGCTAAAAGAGAAGAGTACGAAACGAGAGAACGCTACCAGGCAAAGCAGTACGACAACAGGAGATGTAAAGTCGGATGTCGTATCTAAACAGCCTTCATTAACGTCATGGCCAAATTTTTCCCCGGAAATTTCTCTTCAGGCGCAATTAAGTGTTGATGATATTATTTACAATCAACGTATTGTGCGCGGTTTGGTGCTGCAATCGCGCCTTCAAAACGGTTTACTTGAGGTACAAAATTTAAGTGCTCAGCTTCCTAGCGGGAGTCAAATCGTCCTTGCTGCAAATTACCAAAACCAAGTGATAAATGGACAATTGAGCGCGCGGACAGAGGATCTGCGGGGACTTCTGACGTGGCTTGAAATTGCCGTACCTGATGTGCCTAATGATAGATTACGACGCCTGGATGGTAAGGTCCGGTTTAGTGTGAAACCTGATCAGGTGATTCTGAATCCGGTTTCCGTAACGTTGGACGTCACCCATTTAGATGGTGCTGCAACAATTGCTCTTCGGGATCGTCCGGGAATTGGCGCACGCGTTGTCATTGATCGAATTGATTTGGATGCCTATGGCATTGGGCAGGTAGCAAGCACTTCTACCGATGTAAATGAAAGTGCAGGCGTATCTGCCAATGCTTCTGTAACCAAAAATGCTGATACCCAAGAACGAAAAGAGGCACCAGAAACTGTTAAGACGGAATCGATATTAACACGCGCTGATGCCAACTTGGATATCACTCTTGGTGAAGCTGTTTATCAGGGGATTCCACTTCGTGGAGTCAAGTTGGATGCCACAGTTCAGCAAGGGAATTTGCAAGTAAGAAATGCTTCCTTGGATGACATTGAAGGATCATCCATAGCCCTGTCTGGCACCATAAGGGGTTTTGAGGCGAAGACGCCTACTTTCGATACGACTATTATAGCCAAGATTGTTGATTTACCAAAGCTCGTGACGCTTGCAGGACAGAAGGAAAAGGTTGATGGATTGCCTCAGCTTGGATCCGTGGAAATCAGTGGGAATATTAAAGGAACCAAGGAAAATTTGTCTTTAGATCTTCTTGGGGCGGCAATGGGGGGATCTTATCAAGCTAAAGGAGTGCTTAAGCCCGGATCAACATCTCTCTATCAAGGTTTGGTGGCTATCGATCACCCGGATGCAGCACAACTTGTTAAACGCATTAATCCCGAAGCTTCAACAAATCCACGGTGGGGGCGTGTTTCTGTTAAATCGATGGTAAAGGCAGGATTTGCCGAAGTAGAACTTTCGGAGCTTGATGGAACGATTGCTAAGACACGTATTCAAGGGAGTGTCGTTGCAAACGTAGCGGATATAAAGCCGAGACTGACCGCTAATTTGATGACAGGGAAGTTGAATCTGAACAATCTTTTACCTCAATCAGTTCAGGGCGGGGCCTCTGGTGACGCAAGCGGCGGGGGGAGCTCGGTTTCCGCGGGGCTGAATAGGCGTTGGTCTCAAGAAAATATTGACTTGTCTGCTTTGTCTTCCCTGAATGCAGAAATATCATTGATATCGGATGCTGTGCAAAATGATGCTGTAAATATCGCGGATGTACAGGCAAAAGTGACTTTGCAGGATGCGGTATTAACCCTCTCACAGTTCTCTGGCATCGCTTATGGTGGTGACGTAACGGCAAAAGGGACTATTGATGGACAGGATCAAATCCTCGTGGATATGGACATCAGTGGTCAGAACATTGATAGCAGATCACTACTTCGGGACATGGCTGATTTCAAAAGAGTATCTGGTCCTATTTCAGTACAAGGTAAAATCAAAACCAAAGGTAGCTCGGAAGCCGATCTTGTTCAGGGCCTAAATGGTAACGGTCAAATTAGTGGTGTCTTAACCGCAAAGGTTAAAACCAAAGAAGTTGTCGGGGGAGCTTTACTTGGCGTTCTTGGATCCAAGCTAAAAGGAATTCAAGGTGTCGGGGATGCGACAACGACATTGCTACAATCCTTTGCCGGACACCCTGCCCAGTTAAAGGGAACCTATACGATTCACAACGGTGTACTGGTTACCAAAGACCTTCGTGTTGATGGCAACAGAACATCAGTCTTTACGGCAGCAACAGTCGATTTACCTGCGTGGTTGATTGAAAGTCAAAGTGATTTGTTTAGAGAGGGCGAAGATCCAACAAAACCTTATTTGACGGTTCACCTGAAAGGTGATTTGGGTAAGCCAAACCCACGGGTGAAGGGACAATTCCTCCAATCGAACAAGTCTAATACAATCAATCAACTTCTTGGTGGGGAAGCTCCTGCAGAAGATACTTCTGACCCTCAGCCAGAAGTAGAGCAAGGCGAACCTGTTGTTGAAGAGAAAAAGTCCAAAAAGAAAAAAGCAAAAGAATTGCTAAAAGGTCTCTTCAAGGAGCTTGGTGGTTAAAACGTCGTTTTTTGAGTTGAAGAGACGAAAGCATCGGAAGATGAATAAATATAGATAGAGCGCTTTCCAGTTTGGAAAGCGCTCTAGGTTTCTGATTTTGTCTCCAAAACAGTATCGTCGTTGCAGTTTTCAAGTTGTTCTTTTAGATGGTTTAAAACTAAAATCCGAAGCGCGCTTGAAAGGTTACTTGTTCTTGCTTCGTCGACTTTTTCAACAAATTGATTGAGTGATAAGCCTTCGCGCTTGGCGAGAATTTTTATCTCCTGCCAAAAGCCTTCTTCCAAGCTAAAGCTGGTTCGATGCCCGGATATGGTTACGGAGCGTTTTTTAATCTCTTCCGATTTAAAGTCCAGAACCATTTTATTCTCGTGTTATGGCAAAGAAAAAGGCGGGTAGATTAGGTTTAATCGCCCGCCTTTGATCATCTTAGGCTTTACGTGGGCCGACCATGTTTTCAGGTCGAACCTTTTCATCAAACTCTTCTGGAGTAAGAAGGCCAAGTGCTACAGCGGCTTCTTTGAGCGTGCTGTTTTCCACATAAGCTTTCTTGGCAACCTTCGCTGCGTTGTCGTAGCCAATATGCGGGTTAAGGGCCGTGACCAGCATCAGAGATTGTTGCATCAGGGTTGTGATGCGTTCTTCGTTTGCTTCGATACCATCAACACAATTTTCACGGAATGAATCACAGGCATCACCAATTAACTTGGCGGATTGCAACAGGTTATAAATCATAACTGGCTTGAAGACATTCAGCTCAAAGTGTCCGTTTGATCCGGATATAGTTATTGTTGTGTGATTACCCATAACCTGCGCACAGATCATTGTCATGGCTTCTGCTTGAGTCGGATTTACCTTGCCGGGCATGATGGATGAGCCTGGCTCATTCGCAGGCAAGAGAAGCTCACCCAATCCACAACGCGGACCGGAACCAAGCATGCGGATGTCGTTGGCTATTTTCATCAAGGAGGCAGCCAGAACATTCAACGCACCTGACGCCTCTATAATGGCGTCGTGTGCCGCAAGTGCTTCAAACTTATTAGGGGCTGTTGTAAATGGTAGCTTTGTAATGTCTGAAACCTGTGCGGCAAATTTTTCGGCAAAGCCTTCGACAGAGTTCAAGCCAGTACCGACAGCGGTGCCGCCCTGAGCAAGCTCAGCCAGACGCGGGAGTGTGTTTTTAATACGGGCAATCCCGTATTCGATCTGTTTGGCATAGCCGGAAAATTCTTGGCCGAGGGTCAGTGGCGTTGCGTCCATCAAGTGAGTACGGCCAATCTTGATGATTTTTTCGTAGGCTTTTGCCTTGGCATCTAGGGATGCGTGCAATTTCTCTAGCGCAGGGATGGTTTCTTCGCTTAGTTGCCTAACGCCTGCGATAGACATTGCCGATGGGAAGGTGTCGTTTGATGATTGCCCCATGTTGCAATGGTCATTTGGATGGATAGGTGACTTTCCACCGCGTTCACCAGTTAGCAGTTCGTTTGCACGCCCAGCAATGACTTCGTTTGTGTTCATGTTGCTTTGGGTACCAGAACCTGTCTGCCAAACAACGAGAGGAAAGTGATCCGTTAGCTTGCCGTCGATAACTTCTTGTGCGGCCTGACAAATCGTTTCGCCTAGTTTTTTATCCAGTACACCCAATTCAATGTTTGTACGGGCTGCGGCAAGCTTTTGTGTGCCCAGTGCCTTAATTAAAGCAGGTGGCATTTTTTCACCACCAATTTTGAAGTTTTGTAATGAACGCTGAGTCTGCGCACCCCAATAACGGTCTGCAGCGACTTCAATTTCGCCCATGGAATCTGTTTCAATACGGATGTCGGACATGCTGGTGGCTCCCTAACTTTCTCTGGCAGCTGGTATGATAATTTGATCAGGTTACAAAGTTACCTGTTCAGTTGTAATGTTGCGCCGCAGTATACACAGAATGCGTCATGGAAAAACAGGCTATCTGCACTATTTATTCTCATGAGCGGTTATTCTTTAATTGAAATTTGTTTCTTGTTTATAAGACAAGGCTGCATGCGGCTGCTCATAGTGTTCTTTTCTTCGATTTCTTTTTGGCGTGGGCGCGCTTCGATGCTGCGATTGCCAGTTCAGCCCAATGAATAAACTCTTCTGGGTCTTCCTGGGCAGCTTCAGGAACAAGCCAATATGACATTTTAATAGGCTTGTTTTTACCCTCATAAGTGAAGGGCTCACTACCGGCTTCGATAAAGAGGTTCTCGCTTTTTTTGTCCGTTTTTAGATAGATACTGCCAAATGCTTCCAGGGCGAACATGATGTCTTCAAAGTAGAGACCGTGTCCGCCAAACATGGGTTTTACTCTGACTTCACCTAATGGAAGGCAGAGGCTTATTGTTTCTTCGACACAGCTAGGCAAAGTTTTGTTCATGGATTTGTCTCGTCGATAAATGCGTTAATAGCGTCTATAGCCTCTGACCAATTCTGCTCACTTGTTCTTCCTGATCTTTTCCGTGGAGTTAAGTTATGATCCCCATCTTCTGACCAATAGAGCTTTATTTTATCCGATAATAAATAATGCTCAACTTCGTCTGGTTTTCCGAAAGGATCCCGTGTTCCTTGTACAATAAGACAGGGCGTTTTTTTATTTTCCAGATGTGCTGTCCTGGTTTTCTCTGGTTTGCCAGGTGGGTGAAAAGGATAGCCGAGGCAGATGGTACCTGTAACGGTTGTCTCATCCGCAATCATGCTGGCCATACGTCCCCCGAGTGATTTTCCCATAATGTAAAGAGGGCGCTGGGGATGTTGAACAATAATCTCGCGCCAAGATTCCAACAACTTAGGCGCTCTGTCTGGAGGGCGTTTTTTTCCGGTTTTTCTGCGGTCTGCCATAAAGGGGAATTCAAATCTGATAACATGGTGACCGCTATTCCCCAGCTTCTCAGCAAAGTGATTCATGAAATCCGTGTCCATGGGGGCGCCAGATCCATGGGCAAAAAGGATTGTCGCTTTGTCTGTATTGAGGGCTTTTTCTGGACCGTTATGTAAAAAATGGATGCTTGTCATGATGCTTTCGTGTATATTTAGAACAGGTTATGACTTTTTATGCACAAATCTACGGTATAGAGCATGAGTGATATTCGCCAGAAAGATTTATCTGACAAGTCTGTTCAGGACATGGATTCTGAAGAGAAGAAAGAAATGCGTCGGCGTTTCGAAGAGTTTGCCAGCCAGGTCGGACAGAATAATGACTCTATTCTTGCAACGCCTGAAAAGCCCAAAAAAGTAGTAAAATGGGACCCTAAGACCATGGGGCGTGCAGCTAAAAAATAAGTTACTAAAAGATACTGTATTGGTGCGATAGAGGATTGGTCGGACGTGTCACGCCGCCGTAGAACATATTGCAACTCAGCCTGAATTTGATATACCACGACAACTAAAAAGTATTTCGGGTTATCTAAGTCCCTTTAAAAAACCTGATGCTTAATAATTTATCTAACGTCAAACGTCGGGATAACCATGAGCCTGTATACAGCCTACCTAAAAGAGATTGAAGCGCGAAAAGAACAGGGATTAAACCCTAAGCCTGTAGAAGATGATGCGCTTACAAGAAAAATCATATCTCAAATCAAAGATGTCAAAAGCGTACATAGAGAAGATTCTCTCAAATACTTCATCTACAACACCTTGCCTGGTACAACCAGCGCGGCTGGTGAAAAAGCGAAGTTTCTGAAAGATATCATTCTTGGTGACGCGGTTGTTGAAGAAATTTCCTGCGCCTTTGCTTTTGAGCTCCTTTCTCATATGAAAGGCGGTCCTTCGATTGAGGTTCTTCTTGATCTTGCTCTTGGTGATGAGCAATCAATTGCAAAACAAGCCGCTGATGTCCTGAAAACTCAAATTTTCCTCTATGACGCTGATATGGCACGTCTCAAAGCTGCTTATGATGCTGGAAACACCGTTGCCCGTGAAGTTCTTGAAAGTTATGCCAAAGCAGAATTTTTTACCAAGCTTCCTGACGTAGAAGAAGAAATTAAGGTTGTTACCTATATCGCAGCAGAAGGCGATATCTCTACTGATTTGCTCTCTCCGGGTAATCAGGCGCACTCACGTTCTGACCGCGAGTTACACGGCAAGTGTTTTATCTCTGAAGAAGCGCAAGCCGAAATTCAGGATTTGCAAACTCAACACCCAGACAAACGTGTGATGCTTATTGCCGAAAAAGGGACCATGGGGGTTGGATCTTCTCGTATGTCGGGTGTGAACAACGTCGCTCTGTGGACAGGCAAACAGGCAAGCCCGTATGTGCCATTTGTAAATGTTGCGCCGATTGTTGCGGGAACAAACGGAATTTCCCCCATCTTTCTGACGACAGTTGGTGTGACGGGTGGTATCGGCATTGATCTGAAAAACTGGGTCAAAAAGCTGGACTCAGAAGGCAAGCCAATTCTGAATAACGACGATAATCCGATCCTTGAGCAGAAATACTCTGTTGAGACGGGAACTGTTCTTACCATTAACACAAAAGACAAGAAGCTCTTTAACGATGCGGGTGATGAAGAATTTGCTGATGTGACTTCGTCTTTTAGTCCGCAAAAAGTTGAGTTTATGAAAGCTGGTGGTTCTTATGCCATCGTGTTTGGTAAAAAACTTCAAACCTTTGCAGCCGAAACTCTCGGTATCGAGTTGAAGTCAGCTTTTGCTCCTTCGAAAGAGATTTTTCATGAAGGCCAGGGCCTTACCGCTGTTGAGAAGATCTTCAATGCAAATGCTGTTGGTGTAAGCCCGGATGCGGTTCTGCACGCTGGTTCCGATGTTCGTGTGAAAGTTAATATTGTTGGTTCTCAGGACACAACAGGCCTGATGACGTCGCAAGAGCTTGAAGCTATGGCTGCGACAGTTTTATCTCCGACAATCGATGGTGCCTACCAGTCAGGTTGCCACACCGCATCTGTCTGGGATTTTAACGCTCAGGAAAACACACCCAAGCTGATGGCCTTTATGCACAAGTTCGGTCTGATTACCGCGCGTGATCCAAAGGATGTTTATCATTCTATGACTGACGTGATCCATAAAGTCTTGAATGATATCACTGTGGATGACTGGGCCATTATTATTGGTGGTGACTCTCATACGCGTATGTCAAAGGGTGTCGCCTTTGGTGCTGACTCAGGTACTGTCGCACTGGCTTTGGCAACGGGTGAAGCAACGATGCCGATCCCTGAATCTGTAAAGGTGACCTTTAAAGGTCGCATGGCTGATCACATGGATTTCCGTGATGTGGTCCATGCGACGCAGGCACAGATGCTCAAGCAGTTCGGCGATAATGTTTTCCAAGGACGCATTATCGAAGTTCATATTGGCACTCTGCTGGCTGATCAGGCTTTCACGTTCACAGATTGGACTGCTGAGATGAAAGCAAAAGCGTCGATCTGTATTTCTGAAAATGAAACTTTGGTTGAATCGCTTGAGATCGCGAAATCACGTATTCAGATCATGATCGACAAGGGCATGGAAAATGATAACAAAATGCTCCATGGCCTAATCGCGATTGCTGAAAAACGTATTGCCGAGATCAGATCGGGTGAAAAACCTGCGCTGACACCAGATGATAACGCCAAGTATTTTGCAGAAGTCGTTGTTGATCTGGATGAAATTGATGAGCCGATGATCGCGGATCCAGATGTAAATAATGCAGATGTGTCCAAGCGTTACACCCACGATACAATCAGACCGATTTCCTATTATCGGGCAGAGAAAAAGGTTGATCTTGGCTTTGTTGGTTCCTGTATGGTCCACAAAGGTGATGTGAAGATCGTGGCTCAGATGCTTCGTAATCTTGAAAAAACAAATGGTAGCGTTGAGTTCAAGGCGCCTCTTGTTGTTGCTGCCCCAACCTACAACATCATTGATGAGTTGAAGGAAGAAGGCGACTGGACTGTCTTGCAGAAGTATTCTGGTTTTGAATTCAATGATGCGACCCCGAAAGTTGAGGCCCGCACAGAATACGAGAACATTCTCTACCTTGAGAGACCTGGTTGTAGTCTTTGTATGGGGAACCAGGAAAAGGCTGCCAAAGGGGATACTGTTCTGGCGACTTCCACGCGCCTGTTCGAAGGACGGGTTGTTGAGGATTCCAAAGAAAAGAAAGGCGAGTCACTATTGGCTTCTACCCCGGTCGTCGTCCTTTCCGCTATCCTTGGAAGAACGCCGACAATGGAAGAGTATAAAGCCTCCGTCGAAGGAATTGATCTCACCAAGTTTGCGCCGCCATTACAAAAGCCGGCGAATACAAAGTCAGCCCATTTCTAAGACTCTTTAAGTTTCTTAGCTAATTTTTTGTACAGGGGCGGTCATATTTGGCTGCCCCTGTTTGTTTGAAGGGCTTTCTATTCATTTCGGTTATCGTCGGAGAGGCTGTCCCCTGATCTTTAATTGACGATTTTCTATATGGGTGGGAATTGAATTATTCTTAATTTAAGCTGCTATCTGGGATGAAGAATTCGGTCACTCAAACTTGAGTGCAGCAATGGAACGTTAGAAATGTTTATACTTCGAAATGTTTATACTGGGCAAAGATAGTAAGCAATATTTCAAGCGTTTCAGCATAAAACATCCTGATATTCATGCGGTTATTAAACCACTTGAATCTGGGTAATGAGTTTTGAAATACTTAGGATAGATGGAACCTGTTACGAAGAATTACTTCTTCCTGAAAGTATCCAATGTGACAATATTATCACCTGATTCGCGCTGCTTTTCTTTGATTTTTTGCTCTTCCGGGCTGTCGTCTGCATTGGCGGCTGTATCACTGTTTTCAAAGCCGTCTTCTTCGAAGTCTTCCAAAAGATCTTCGAGCTCTTCTTCCAAGTCTTCGCTATCACCATTTGTGATATCAAATTGGAGACCAAAACGTACGGAAGGATCAGCAAAGGCAACAATGGCAGAGTAGGGAATGCTCATGCGTTCAGGAACATCCGAGAAGCTGAGTGTCACGCTAAAGCCTTCTTTACCAACTTCTAAATCCCAGAATTGGTACTGAAGAATGATAGTCATCTCACCAGGGTAACGTGCTTTTAGATGGTCAGGGATACTGACATCTTCCTGGGCTGTTTTAAAGGTGATGTAGAAATGATGGTCACCGGGTAGACCATGTTCTGCTGCATATTCGAGAGATTCCCGAACCACGTTCAAGAGGGCTTTTTCGACCATGTGGTCGTAGCGAAGTTCGCTTTCTGAAATTTCGTTATTTCCCGACATACTTCTATTCTATCCGGCCGCTGCTCTATCTGAACGTTTTATCGCTCTGATTTTTTCTATACCATCTATCTGCGACTCTAACACAAAGTCAGAGTCCAGACATGAAAAGTGGGAGCTTCTGTTGCCAGGTGCCCCCGAACCCCGCCTAGGCTTGTGAAAGCCTAGGGCTTAAAAGCGGTTGCTCAGACTGCAATTAAGCAGCGAGAGCTACCCCACGAGAATTGTCATTTGCAATTACTCAAAACGGCCCGATAACGGCGGAACCATGCCGAGCACCGAACAAATCTTTACCACGCGTGTCGATCCTATTTCGCCCCCATAATTCACATCCCGAAGAATGTGAGAGATGGTGGAGGCGCCGGGTACCGCCCCCGGGTCCACAACGCTTATTCCATAAGCCCGTTTAGCACCATAGACGGCCGAAGCCGACACCTTGAATATAGTAACTATCTGTGGGACTTCACAAGGGTAGATGTCTAAAAAGAGTATTTTTCTTACCCAAAAAGGCTGGTTTGTTATTTTTGATAGGAAAAACCAAGAGTTATTCCGCTGTTTTGGGCAAGAAGGAAATGTCGACGTAATATTTTTGTGGTGCTGCCTGATTAAGCAAAACAGTGATGATATCACTCTCAATATGAGGTTCGGGGTTAAACCAGATATTTTCACTTTTGAAGAGGTGCAGGGTGTTACTTACCGGATCCTGCCATTGTGCTATAATCTGGAAGGGATGTTTGCCGTTAACTCTTACATTCGTGTTTTGGATAATGGAATCTATTTGGGCTGTAACGGGCGTCCCATAGCGTAACAGATATTTTTTCTGTTTTCCTTTTTTGTAAAAATAGACTGAGAAACCAATACCAATGACAGAGAAAATAAAACCTATTATGCCTAAAATTATCGGTCCGAGCCAAAGGGAAAGCGTATCGCTAATTTTTGCGTTCTGCGGGTTTTCTGGATCGTAAAGAACATTTAAATTTTCGCCTCTTGCATAGGCCGGAGGGTTCGATCCTGTACTCGATTGAAATGTTATATCTTCACCTGTTTCCGTACGGAAAGTGACTTTTGGTCTGTAAACATAAGAATTGCGGGTTGATGAACTGGAAGAGGACCGTGACTGGATCAAGTCAGTCACTGTTCCCTGCGTTGAGCGTGCATTATTGACAAATTCAAGAGTCGTATACGACCAAATGCCTGTGGTAGACAGGGTAATTAAACCGACACACAGAAAGATGTATTGAAGGATCTTGATTGTTTTCATTCGGAATACTTCTTCTATGGGCGTGATGACGTCGTGTTTGATATTGATAAATTATGAGAGATTAGTACTTTTTGCAAAAGGACACCTTCTCAACTGATGACTATATTCTGACACGTGATATGATCTTGCTATCAGGTTTTCGGATTCTTCCCATCCAAACTTTTACCACTCTAGTTTTTGAAGGAAAATTAATGCGTCAGTATCTCGACCTCATGAAAGATGTCCTGGAGAACGGAACGGATAAAGGGGATCGCACAGGTACTGGAACACGAAGCGTTTTTGGGCGACAGATCAGATTTGATCTCTCTCAGGGTTTCCCTTTGATGACGACAAAAAAGCTTCACCTTAAATCGGTCATACATGAACTGCTTTGGTTTTTATCCGGGGATACGAATATAAAGTATCTCAAGGATAATGGTGTCCGGATTTGGGATGAATGGGCGGATGAAAATGGTGATCTTGGTCCAGTCTACGGGCACCAATGGCGCTCGTGGCCGACCCCTGACGGAACAACAGTGGATCAGATCACAGGCTTGATGAAGCAGATTAAAAATAATCCTGATTCCCGGCGACATATTGTTTCTGCCTGGAATGTGGCAGAAGTGGATAACATGGCCTTGCCGCCTTGCCATAGTCTGTTTCAGTTCTATGTTGCCGAAGGCCGTCTATCTTGCCAGCTTTATCAGCGATCCGCAGATGTCTTCCTTGGTGTGCCCTTTAACATCGCGTCCTATGCTCTTCTGACCTGTATGATTACCCAGCAAGCAGACCTGGAACCGGGTGATTTTGTTCATACCTTTGGTGATGCTCATATCTATTCCAATCATTTTGAGCAGGTCAAAACCCAATTACAACGTGAGCCGCTCAAACTGCCGAGCCTGCGGATCAAGAGAAAGCCCGACAGCATCTTTGACTATACCTTTGATGATTTTGATATTCTGGATTACGAAGCGCACCCGCATATCGCTGGTAAAGTCTCTGTTTAAATCGAAATAAGCGTTCTGACCTGTTCATTTCTTATTTCAGCGACAGAACAGCCTTCATAGGAAGAACATCATGCCTTTTGATACGTTGAATACGCCCGCACTTTTGCTTGATAAGGATGTGTTTGAAGAAAATTGCCGGGTGATGCAAGAGCGTGTTCAGGAGGCAGAGATAAAGCTGCGCCCGCATATGAAAACGGCAAAAGCTCTTGAAGCATATCACTGTGCAACAAAAGATGGCTTTGGTGGCATTACGGTTTCCACCTTGGCTGAAGCGGATTTCTTTGCCAGTGGTGGTGTCACAGATATTCTCTATGGTGTAGGGATTGTCCCGTCGAAGCTGTCTCAGGCACAGCGGGTACAGGATAAAGGTGTCAAACTGACGTTGATCACCGATAATCCTGATGCCATTTCCCTGTTGGATGACGAAGCCAAAAGGCTTGAGACAACCTTTCCTGTTTTGATCGAGATTGACAGTGGTGGGCGACGCGGAGGCGTTCTGGCTAACTCTCAAGAGTTTTTGAACTTGGCACAGGCTATTACAGCATCTCAGTGCCTAAGTTTAGAAGGTGTTATGACCCATGCGGGTCATTCGTATCATGTCTCTACGCCAGAGGAGATTGCCGACATAGCTGAGCAGGAGCGGGAGGCTGTTGTTGGCGCTTCGGAACGCCTCTTGAAAGCAGGGTTTCCTTGTCCTGTAGTCAGTGCCGGTTCAACACCGACAGCTGTTTTTGCCAAAAGTTACGAAGGGCTGACAGAAATTAGGCCGGGTGTTTATATGTTTGGTGATGTTGACCAAATGTTTATTGGGGCCTGCAAACAAAATGAGATTGCAGCAACAGTTCTAGCTTCGGTCATCGGGCATAACAAAACGGCAAAGCGTCTGTTGATTGATGCTGGTGGTTTGGCTCTATCAAAAGACATAAGTGCCAGCGAGTTTTCTTCACACACAGGTTATGGTCTTGTCTGTTGGCCGGATGGCGATGTTATTGAAGAACTGTATGTTGAATCCGTTCATCAGGAACACGGCCTGGTTGCATCCGTTTCCGGAGATCTGCCTTACGACAAATTTCCTGTTGGCAGCCGCCTTCGTATCTTACCAATTCATACCTGTATGACTTGCGCAGGCTTTTCCCACTATGACGTGCATAGTGCTGAAGGAGAGCTTTTGGGTAAATGGGGGCGGGTTAATCGTTGGTAACAAGCATATGAGTTCTAAGAAATTGGGATGAATTTTTTTAATCGTTTCCGGGATGTCTTTATTTTTGTTGGCAGCCTCTGGGTTGTTTTTGCCTTGAACTGGGTGCTGTCGGGTGCCCTGTTCCAATATGGTCTTGTGCCAAGGCATGCTGAAACTCTTCCGGGTATTCTGGTCTCTCCCTTTTTACATGTTGGTTATGTCCATCTGATATCAAATTCGGTTCCTCTTTTGATCCTTGGTTGTTTGGTGTCACTTGAAAGGCGCGGAGACAGACGGGGCCAATTTAGCTCGGTGTGTCTGGCGCTTATTCTCTTTTCTGGGGGATTGGTATGGTGCTTTGGCCGCACAGCACTTCACATCGGGGCAAGTGGTATCGTCTATGGATTACTGGGGTATCTGTTGGGATCAGCCTGGTGGCGCAGAGATTTCCGGTCGATCATCATCGCAGTTTTTGTTCTTGCACTATACAGCGGATTGATCTCGGGGCTTTTCATTCCGATGAGAGGCGTTTCATTCGAAGCGCATTTGTTTGGTTTCTTATCGGGTGGGGTGATTTCGTATGTTTTGTATTCTCCTAAAAAGAAGAAATACAGAACGCATAAGTAGAGAAATTACTATTTTCTACATTTTAATCATTTGATTTGATGTAGTTTTGAGTTTTATATTTATTTCGTGTGCTTATATTAAAATGTTTAGTTGTCGTTTATTTCTGAATCGTTAATTGTTTTAGTAAAAATTGATCGACTTATGGTTGTTTGCTTCTGCTTTGATTGTTTTTACTTTTGTTATTTGATTTTTTTTACATTAATAAAAAATAAATACTCTATACCTGATCATGTTTACAGAGAATTTTGTTGCGATTAGGGATGAGTACGTTGAAGTCATTAAATATTAGCACGAAAATAGTCTTTTTATTTGTATTTATTATTGCAATTACGGCTTCCATGGTTGGTGGTTGGGCTGCATGGACTTTTAAAGCCGATTTAACTCAAACCGTCATCGAGCAACAAAACTCTAGTTTGCGAACGGCGGCTGCACTTTTGAAAAAGCAGTATCCTGAAACGACCTTCTCTATCGATAATAAAGGTAAAGTTCGTGAGCTAGTCATGAATGGAATTAGTGATTTCGAAGATCATAGTATGATTGATGAAATTGGAAAAATAACTGGTGAAACGGTTACTGTTTTCCGATGGGAGGATGAGAGTAAAGATTTTTGGCGAGTTACGACGAATATAATTAAAGGTGATGGAGCAAGAGCCGTTGGAACACCACTAGGGCAAAAAGGGAAAGTATATCCAGTTATATTATCCGGAAAAACATTTAACGGAGAAGCTAATATTCTTGGAAAAGATTATTATACTATTTACGAACCAATTTTTTCTCCTAAAGGGCAAAAAATTGGCATTCTCTATGCTGGCGTTCTTAAAGAAAAAATCAACCTTGGTTTAAACAATATTATTAATGCTCTCATTGTTGCTTCATTGATTGCTACTCTTATTGGCGCCATTATTACAATTATTGTTCTTCGTAGTCTGATGCGCCCAATTCCAATGCTTGCAATTATGATGGAGAAGGTCGCAGGTGGTGATCTTAATATTGAAAACACCTACATTGATCGAAAAGATGAAGTTGGTGAAATGGCTCAAGCATTAGAAGTTTTCCGCGCGAATGCAGAAGAAAAAGAGCAATTGGAGCAAGAGCGTATTGAAGCTGAAAAGCAATATGAAGCTTCTGCACAGCAAGAAAGAAAAGCATTATCTGAAGAATTTAAAGCCTCTGTTGAAAGTATTGTGAAGCAAGTCTCTTCTTCCGTCGGGAATTTGACCGAAATTGCTCAAAACATGTCCAAGGATTCAGACACAGCCTTAACAGGTACTAATCAGGCGACGGGATCGACTCGCCATGCGACTGAAAGTGTTAATGCAGTTGCTGCTGCATCTGAAGAGCTTGCTGCTTCAATCAATGAAATTATGCAGCAGGTTCAGAGATCGGGTACTGTTGCAACGAATGCAACAGATGAGGCAATTGGTGCCAATAATAAGATGGAACAGTTGACAACCGCTGCACAAAAAATAGGAGAAGTCGTTAGTTTGATTGCAGAAATTGCTGAGCAAACAAACTTGTTGGCACTTAATGCGACAATTGAGGCAGCAAGAGCAGGAGAAGCCGGTAAAGGATTTGCTGTTGTTGCTTCTGAGGTTAAGAGTCTCGCATCTCAAACAGCAAAAGCAACTGAAGAAATTGAACAGCAAGTAAATGATATTCAATCTGCTACGGGATCTGTTGGCGGGGCTATTAAGGGTATCCAAACGATAATTGAGGAAATAAACCAAATTTCTACCGTGATTTCGTCTTCTATAGAGGAGCAAAGTAGCGCAACAGCAGAAATTGCAAGTAGTATTTCTGTCGCTTCTCAAAATACGTCTACTGCGTCAGAGCAAATATCTTTGGTTGAAAGCTCCGTGAATCAAACAAATGGTGCATCGCAAAATGTTCTTGCTGCCACGACTGAGTTGCAAGGATTTAGTAGTGATCTTTCTACGCAAGTAAATGGCTTTATAAGCAAGATAGGTTAGTTTTTCTGTATCTGGAATTAACCTTTTTGGTATGTGAACGCACTTAAAAGTCGATTTGATAATTGGATATTTTTAGTGCGTTTTTTTTGTATAAAACCCACTATGTCAGCAAAAAGCCCTTTGCGTAAGGGTCGCGATCATCAATGAAAATGTTGTTTAGGCCATGGATACGCGCCCATCCTTCAATAGAGGGGATGATTGCATCATAGCCACCAACTTTTGCTCGATCTTCGACACGACCTCTGAACAGGCTGCCGATGATGCTCTCATGAACGAAGTCGTTACCGATACCAAGCTTTCCACGAGCTGCGAGTTGCGCCATCCTAGCTGATGTACCTGTGCCGCAAGGGGAGCGATCAATACCCTTGTCACCATAAAAAACGGCATTTCGGGCGTGGGCATCCGGATGAACTGGTGTACCTGTCCACTGCAAATGCGAACAACCGCGAATGCGATCATCTTCGGGGTGAACAAAATCGTATTTATCATTGATCAAATTGCGGATTATGGGGCTAAGGCGCTGAATATCGCCGGGTGTGATGTCATTTAGATCCTGATAGTTTTCCTGTTGCTCTATGATGGCATAGAAATTACCGCCGTAGGCGACGTCAAACTTCAAGTTGCCAAAGTCGGGTACATCAACGTTAAGGTTGGTTGAATGGAGGAAAGAGGCAACATTGCGAATGCGGACAGAATCAACGTAATCACCGTTCTTTTTGTACTCTGCAATCACTAGACCTGCGGGGGTGTCGAGGCGTAAAACCCCTTCTTCTTTTGGCGTAACCAAACCACGCTCGATCATAATGGTTACGGTGCCGATAGTACCATGCCCACACATTGGCAAGCACCCACTGGTTTCAATGAAAAGAATACCGATGTCGCAATCTTCACGAGTTGGCGGGTAAAGAATACTGCCGGACATGATGTCATGCCCGCGTGGTTCAAACATTAATCCTGTTCTGATCCAGTCATATTCGGCAAGGAAATGCGCGCGCCTTTCTAGCATGGAGCCTCCCTGAAGAAGAGGGCCGCCGCCCGCAACAACCCGAACCGGGTTTCCGCAAGTGTGTGCATCAACACAGAAAAAAGTATGGTTCGCCACGTGTGTTTATCCTTATGAAAGCTTTCTGCCCAGTCAGGGCTTTACTGTTTGGGGCTTTATTATTGTTGGTAAAGTTGAAATTGATTAGTTAAAGCGGTCAATTCTAAAAGGCTTGAGATCAAAACCTGCTGGTCGACCAGACACCATATTAGCGATCGTTCGCCCAGTGACGGCACCGCCTGTGATACCAAGGTGTCCGTGGCCAAAGGCGTAATGAACATTTGAGTGCTGGCCCGATTGACTAATGACGGGAACACTGTCGGGGGTTGAAGGTCGCCGCCCCATCCATTTCGTTCCATCGGTGCCATTCAGATTTGGCATGTAGTTTTTGGCAAGGGTTAAAAGCGTATCACACCGCTTGTAATTGGGTTCAGCCTCAATACCAGCAAACTCAACGGCCCCACCGATACGCAGGCCGACGCTCATGGGGGTAGCGACAAACTTATCCTCTGCAAAAAGAACCATATTGTTAAGACTAACATCGGGGGTCGGCAGTGTTGTGTTATAGCCACGCTCGGTATCCAGCGGAAAGCTATCGCCGAGTTTCTTCGCCAGACGTGCGGACCAGGCACCGGCACAAACTACCAACTGATCAAACGCGATATTCTGTCCACCCTTGGTTATGGCCGAAGAGGGTTGATTGTCCTGATGCTCAATCTGTTCAACTTCATCCGTAATGTAGGTGCCGCCATTACGGGTAAACTGTTCCGCAAGACCTTTGACTAAATCTGCTGGATTGGCAAAGTGTCCCCAATGTGGGGTGTAGACGCCACATTTTGCTAACTCACCCAACTGGGGTTCGCGGTCCATAATTTCTGATCGGGAAAGGTTCTGGGCTTCAATTCCGTTTCTGCGTGTCAGATCCCAGTAATAGGAATCTTTTTCTCTTCCCTTTTCACTTTTGTAAACGGTCAGTGATCCTTCTGTTTTCAAAAGCGATTGCAATCCAGCCTCACTAAGAAGGGGAGTGTAGTCATCAAAAGCAGTCTTCAGATAGGCACTCATAGCCGAAGCTGTTTTTTCTACCTGTTGATGGCTACTGGATTTTAGGAACAGATACAGCCAGGGGAGGAACTTTGGTAAATAGGTCAGGCGAAGCGATAGAGGACCCAAAGGATCCAATAACCAGCCGGGTACATCTTTCCAAAGTCCGGGAAGAGCGAAGGGAACGATTTCTGTTGCGGCAATTGCACCCGCATTACCGCAAGAAGCGCCATCGCCGAGGTGATCGCGTTCAATAATAGTTACAGAATGACCATCTTTTAAAAGATAGCTCGCACTGCAAAGACCAATGATACCCGATCCAACAACGAGTATGTTCTTTTTCGTTCCCGCGCTCATCCGTAATCTCCAAAGGCTGAGTCGTAGTTGTTACCTTATGGCAGCGTATAGGCAGTTTTTACTGTTGTGAAGAACTCAGCAGCATAACTACCTTGTTCTCTACTGCCATAACTTGATCCTTTGGTGCCACCGAATGGAACATGATAATCAACGCCTGCTGTCGGTAGGTTCACCATAGCCATACCTGCCTTGGCATTGCGCTTGAAGTCCGATGCGTATTTCAGGGATGTTGTGCAGATACCGGATGACAAACCAAACTCTGTGTCATTAGCAACAGCAAGAGCTTGATCATAGTCAGCAACACGGATCACAGAAGCAACAGGCCCGAAGATTTCTTCGCGATTGATACGCATTGAGTTGCCAGTTTCTGTAAAGAGAGCCGGGGATAGATAGAATCCTTTGGTTGTACGTTCCAGAAGTTCGCCACCATACGCAAGCTTTGCACCTTCGTCTTGGCCAATACGAATGTAATCCAGATCTTGTTTTAACTGACTTTCATCAACAACCGGGCCGATGTGAACGCCGTCAGACAGGGCATTATCGATTTTGAGTTGCTCAAGTCTTGTGATTGCTTTCGCTACAAATTCATCGTGAACACCCTCGGTCACGATCAGACGTGAAGATGCTGTACAGCGCTGACCAGTTGAGAAGTATGCGCCTTGAACAGCAGTTTCAACCGCAATATCAAGATCTGCATCATCAAGAACAACGAGAGGGTTCTTGCCACCCATTTCCAGTTGGAATTTTGCCATACGTCCGGCACAGGTGGCAGCAACATGTCGGCCAGTTGCGACTGAACCGGTGAAGCTAACACCATTTACTTTAGGGTTGGTTAGAATTTCTTCGCCAACAACAGAACCCCGACCCATGACAAGGTTGAAGACACCTTCTGGTAAGCCAGAGCGTGAAATGATGTCAGCCAGTGCCCAACCACAACCGGGAACTAGGTCAGCAGGTTTGAAGACGATGGCGTTACCGTAACAAATTGCAGGGGCAATTTTCCATGCAGGAATGGCAATCGGGAAGTTCCATGGGGTAATAATACCAACAACACCCAAAGCTTCTCTGACAACTTCAACCTCTACGCCGGGACGTACCGAGGCAAGTTTGTCACCTTTAAGGCGTAGCGCTTCACCCGCAAAGAATTTGAAGATTTGACCTGCGCGTGCTGTTTCTCCGATACCTTCTGCAAGGGTTTTGCCTTCTTCACGTGAAAGAAGCTCACCAAGCTCTGCTTTTCTTGCCAGAAGTTCTGTGCCGATTGCATCGAGTACATCAAAGCGTTGTTGTGGTGTTGACTGTGACCAGCTTTTTGCCGCGACATCTGCAACATCAATTGCTTCACGGGTTTGTGTTGCATCGGCCTGGGTGTAAACACCAACGATTTCTGATGTATTCGATGGATTAATATTATCACGGGCTGCTGAACCTTCAACAAACTGGCCGTTAATGTAATTCTGTTTCAAGACTTATACTCCCTTGGTTTGGGGATGATGAACATCATCTATCTGTTTGATCTCTTATTTTTTTGATCTAGTTGATTGGCGATCATTCTAAATCAAATACCCGTTCATTTCGGGTTGTGATATTTGTTTTTTTATCGACTGGACTGTCTTCGGTATGGCCAGTAATTGTCATAGCCAGAGACTATCAATTCCGTATGTTTGTGTCTGGCCTGATTAGGCTTTGCGGCTATTATATGTATTAACTGGATATTGTATACAATATTTTAATGTTGAGGAACGATTCTATGTATAGCTTATCGCTATCACTTTGAATCTTTATTACTTTAATAGAAATCCCTGACCAATTTGATCATCTTCTTCAATTGTGAAAATGGATTCACCTGTATAGTTCGCTTTTCCTTTAACTCGAACTCGAACGGCTTGACCTGGACCGTAGGTCAAAATCTCTTCTGCTGTTGCATTGAACAAACTTTTTGTAACACTTTCAAACTGGCGGGTTTGTCCTGCTTCGATTTGTTTTTTTGCGACCTGAACAGCGATGCGTGCTGTGACACCTGAACCCGTAGGACTTCGATCAACCTGTCGATCCGCAAAGACACAAATATTTGCTGTTGGTGTCGCTGAAAACTGGTCTTCGCCATCAGTTAAAATCGTACCGTAGAGAAAAGCTAGATCTTCGGATTCCGGGTGTGTTAATTGAACAGATGCCTTTATGGCAGAGCTAATAGCATCTGCTGCATCAACAAGGTCTCTTGTCGGGGTTTTATGTATATCTAGTCCCAACTGCTTTGCTGAAACCAGTGCATAGAAGGCCCCGCCATATCCTATGTCGTATGTGATTGTATGGTATCTTGGTACATCAATCGTTTGATCTGTCAGGAAAGCAAAGGCGGGAACCGAACGGAAAGAAACAGTACTACTCTTCCCATCTTTCACATCCACATCAGCAATGACAAGACCACAGGGACATTCAATCTTGACCGTTGTTGTCGGTTCGACTGCTTTGACGATGCCTTGATCAATGGCATAGCGCCCAAGGGCAATAACAGCGTGCCCGCACATCGTGCTGTAGCCTTCATTATGAAGAAAAAGCACACCAAGATCTGCTTCAGGATGGCATGGTTCGACGAGAAGGGCGCCATACATATCGTAATGTCCGCGCGGTTCGAACATAAGGAGGTGTCTCAGATGATCAAGATTATCTCTGACATAACGACGTTTTTCGAGAATAGTTGCCCCTTGGATCTCTGGATATCCATCTGTGATGATCCGCAGAGGTTCCCCGCCAGTATGCATCTCTACTGTTTTGATTTTAAGGTCGGTCATCGTATTTTGCCTGAACGCTAAGTTTTGAATATTTTATACAATGAATTTATCCCAAGAAAAAAGCAGCAATTAATAAAGCCGCTTTTTTCGTCTAATTATTTCAATGTAACGACTAGGCGTCTGTTGCTGTTCATTGATAAGCGTTAGCCTACAGATTGCTCATCGAGAAATTCAATCAAATTTTCACAACCAGCTTCAATATGACGATCCAGTAGATCGGCGGCAGATTGAACGTCACCAGCTTTACAGAATTTGAGTAGATCCCAATGGTCATCGCGTGCTTTTGCCCGAGCGCCTGCACTGTGCAGTTGTATGCGTAGATAGCGATCAATATTATTGTGCAGGTTTTGCACAATTGCCAAGGTTTTTGGGCGTTCGGCTGCGATATAGAGGATGTGGTGAAACTCTGCGTTTAGCTCGCCCCACAAAGATACTTCGCCATTTTCAAGCGCGACATCGTAGCGGTTAAGGATGTTTTCTGCGTCCTGAATAAGTTCCGGCGGCATTCTGGGGATTGCGCGAGAGATCAAATCACCTTCCAGCAAGCGTCTGATGTCAAAAAGTTCGCGGATTTCTTCGCGGGATAGAGCCGAGACAACGGCGCCTTTGTGGGCATAGAAGGTAACCAGACCTTCGGCTTCCAGTTGTCGCAAAGCTTCACGAACGGGAATTCTGCTGACGTTAAAGCGCGAAGCAATGGCATCCTGTCTTAGTTGGGCGCCTTCTTTTTGCTGTCCTGAAAGTATTTCTTCTCTGAGAGCTTCTGCCACCGCTTCGGTGATCGTTTGGCGTTTAAAACCGCCTGATTTATTATTAGTGTCGGCCATTCGGTTTTGGGCTTCCGTTTTTATAATTGCTTAATTATGATGCCTTCATTGCCAATGACGGCTGGGCTGTATAATAGGATATTTTATCCGTCTTTGACCAGCAGCTTTCATAGATAATCTGAAATCTAGGTTAATTGAGGGGATCCACTTACCTTGATTTAGTGTTTTCTTCTAATAATGTGTGATTGAAAAGAGTGAGTTGATGACGACTGTATCCCTGATTGTGGCCCACGGAAAAAACCGAGCGATCGGGAAAGATAACGTTATGCCATGGCACATTCCGGGTGATTTGAAATTTTTCAAGGCGCAGACAATGGGCAAGCCGGTTATCATGGGGCGCAAAACTTTTCAATCCATAGGTCGCCCATTACCGGGACGCCTAAATATTGTGATTACCCGGGATGTAAGTTTTAGAGCAGAAGGTGTAAGTCTGAGTTCAAGTCTGGAAGATGCCTTGAGATTGGCTCGTGAAGAAGTTCAGCATATAGGCGGTGACGAGTTAATGATCATTGGGGGGGCGCAAATCTATACGCAGTCCATTGATCTGGCAGATCGTCTCTACATCACAGAAGTTGATCTGGCCCCTGAAGCAGATGCTTTTTTTCCTGAAACAAAAGCAGAAGAATGGACGGAAATTTCCCGGGAAGTACATGCGCCGGACGGTAATACACCAGGATATGCCTTTGTTATTTCTAATCGGGTGTAAAAGGAGCTATTAGTAAGTTCTGTTTCTTTTGTCAGGGTTGCCAAAGCTTTGAGGCTTGTTGAAGGCAATCTCTGATGTACCTTTGATTTCGCGTTTGAGCTTTTCTTTTAGGATTTCACTAAAAGCTTCAAACCCAAGAACTTCAATCAGGAAAGCATTTTCTCCACCAATAACATTTTTAAGGTAGTAAGCCCCAAGCCATGCAGATGGTGCGCCGAGGCCGTTAGGATTGGGACGAAAAGATAAAACGGGTAGCCCATTAATGGTGATGCCCTGATTAATAGCATCGTTTCTGGCTTGTTGAACGTGTCGTCCGTCGCTGTTTGGACCATCCCCGGAGATATCAATGACGGATCTTGGTGCTATGAAATCATTGTGGCTAATTTCATAGCTGGCAACATCTATCATTCGGCTGATGGATGTTGAGGGTGCCGAACTTATGGGACGTCGCGTGAGCTTGTCTGCGAAGGTTTTTGCACTTTTATGGCTGTCGAGAATAGACCATTCCACGACTTTGATTTGGTGCTGCTCTCCTGCCCATTCGATATAGGTCACGGCGATGCGCCCTAAGGGGCCAGAGCGAATACTGTCAATAACATCTGGGTCTTTTAGGGCTTCGATATAGCCCCGGCGTTGAAGGTCTGCTTCGTATTCGTCAACACTGTGAGAGACATCAACGGCCAAGACCAATTCCAGATCTACGGGTTTCAACTCAATCCCATATGTGGTTTTGACACAGAGAGAACTCGTGAGAAACAAGCCTAAAGCGATGTTAACTAGGCGTTTGAAATATACTGTTGTTACCCTCATTGTCGAATACACCAAAGACAGTCTAATCAGTTTAGAAAGACTCTCATAAAAAATGAAATTCTCAAAATGGTGTAAAAATATGATGTAAAAAAAGCCCTGGGAAAATTCCGCAGGACTTTTAAATGTAGAGTCAATTGTGGTTTCGAAAAGCGAGCGTTATTCCATCGAGATAGAAGGTGCTTTTCGCTCTGTGCTGGATAGGCTTGCCCAGACTTTATCTGCGATTTCAGCATAGCGTTTGGCATGCTCACCGTCGGGCGATGAAATGACGATGGGCTCACCTTCGTCGGATGTCATTCTGATGTCGATATGCAGCGGCATTTCACCGAGGAAAGGCGTCTTCATTTTTTCAGCTTCGGCGCGAGCACCGTGTTCGCCAAAGATATGGGCTTCGTGTCCACACTCTGGGCAGATGTAAACGCTCATATTTTCAATAATACCAAGGACTGGCACGTCAACTTTACGGAACATATTTAGGCCTTTGCGCGCATCGAGTAAGGCAATGTCCTGTGGCGTGGAAACAATAACGGCGCCGTTAAGGGGAACCTGTTGTGCCATGGTTAATTGTGCATCACCTGTTCCTGGCGGCATATCTACAATCAGGAGATCCAGTTCACCCCAAACAACATCGCGCAACATTTGGGTTAAAGCACTTTGGACCATCGGACCACGCCAGATCATGGGTGTGTCTTCTGCAACCAGAAAACCAACAGACATACATTTGATGCCGTGTCTTTCCATGGGCAACAGAGTTTTGCCATCCGGCGATGATGGTTTTCCCGTGATCCCCATCATTCGGGGTTGGGACGGGCCATAGATATCTGCATCCATCAGACCTATTTTTAGACCCTGTTTGGCAAGGGACAAAGCTAGGTTAATCGCTGTTGTTGATTTTCCAACACCGCCCTTCCCACTAGCAACGGCAATAATGTGCTTGATACCTTTAAGCTCTATTTTGTTGCCGGGGCCGGGAGAGGGCGCGGCTTTTGGTGGTGGGGATGCTTGAGCTTTGGATTCACCAGGAGCATTATCGGCGGTGAGAATCGCGCTGACAGATAAAACACCATCGAGAGCATGAACTGCTTTCTCTGCAGATTTACGTAAAGATTCCATCTCTGCAGCCTGTGTAGGATCAATCTCAATGGAAAATCCGACATTGCCCTCTTTAATGATAAGGCCAGAAATCATTCCAAGGCTGACAATATCCTTTTTACTCTGAGGTTCTACAATCGTTCTCAAAGTATCGAGAATTTGTTGCTCTGTAACCTTACTCATCCCTGAATTCCCCATGAATTAAACTTGAATTCTTCACAACTTGTACAATATGTGCAGGTACTCTTTGTTGGTCTCTGGCACAGTTGATTAAAGTGTTATGCCTTGATTATATGGTAGGGTCCACGACAAAGATAAGAGGGAATTGACGCACCCTCTGTGGAAAATATTTAGTTTTCTGTTGCACTGGGCTTGAAAAACAGGTGCATTTAGTGACAGATTCAAGCAAATTCGTTTGCATTATTAATTGATTAATACAGGGAAAATAGATGCCTTGGGAAAATAAAGGTTCTGGCGGCGGTGGCCCTTGGGGCGGCGGCAATGGTGGCGGCGGTGGCGGTGGACAACGTCCACCTGATATCGAAGATATGATTCGCAAGAGTCAGGACCGGGTCAAGGAAATGATCCCAGGCGGCGGTAATTTCAGTGGTAAAGGCTTTGTTTTTATCCTCGGTGTAGTCTTGCTTTTATGGCTTGCATCCGGTTTTTATCGTGTCGAGCCTAACCAACAGGGGGTTGTCCTGCAGTTTGGTAAGTGGGTGAAGACGACTGAAGCAGGTCTGAACTGGCATTATCCTTATCCAATCCAGACAGTTCTTACACCGGAAGTAACAAATATTCACCAGATTGATATTGGTTTCCGTGGAAATAATACTGGTGGACGGACGCAAAGCAGAGCTGTTGCAGAAGAAAGTTTGATGCTGACAGGAGACCAGAATATCATTGATATTCATTTGACCCTTCAGTGGAAGATTTCAGATCCGGGACAATTCCTGTTTAATATCCGCGAACCGGAAGCTACAGTTAAAATTGCAGCCGAATCAGCATTGCGTGAAATTATCGGGCGTACAGATATTCAACCTGCGTTAACCGAAGCGCGTGATGATATTCAAACGCAAACACAGGTTCTTTTACAATCCATTCTTGATGGCTATGAAGCCGGTATTCTTATTACAGAAGTCCAATTGCAAAACGTACAGCCTCCGGCTGCTGTGATTGATGCTTTTGATGATGTTCAGCGTTCTTTGCAGGATAAAGACCGTGCTCGTAATGAAGCGGAAAAGTATCGTAATGATATCATCCCGCGTGCACGTGGTGAAGCTCAAAGACAAATTCAGGACGCTGAAGCTTATAAAGAGCGTCTTGTAAATGAGGCGACAGGTGAGGCCGATCGTTTCCTTTCTGTTTATCGCGAGTACAAACAAAATCCGGAAGTGACCACGCGACGTATGTATCTTGAAACGATGCAAAAAGTTCTCAAAGCAACCGATAAGGTTATTTTGGGATCAGATCAGGATGGTGTTGTGCCATACCTGCCGCTTGATCAACTTCGTAAAAATAATCAATAAGGTCGGGAGTGAGTCTTATGAATAATAAAATTACTCTCATTGTTGGAGTTGTTGTTGTTGCTGTTGCTTTCCTTACCAGCAGCATGCTTTTCACAGTGGATCAACGCGAACAGGTAATGGTTCTACAGTTTGGTAATCCAATCAAAACGGTTTCAGAGCCTGGGTTGGACTGGAAATTACCATGGCAGGATGTTCAGAGATATGAGAAGCGTGTTCTTAATCTCGACCCACCAGTAGAGCGTATGATCCTTTCGGATCAGAAGCCTCTGCTTGTCGATGCGTTTGCCCGTTACAAAATCGATGATCCTTTACAGTTCTTTAAAACTGTACGTTCTGAAGAAGGTGCCCGTGCCCGTTTGGGAACAGTTGTTAATGCGGGGCTTCGTGGTGAGCTCGGTAAAGCAACTTTGAGCACGGTGTTGTCACCGGAGCGTGATATTTTCATGGCACGTGTTCTCAAGCACGTAAATGAGCAAGCTAAACGTTTTGGTATTGATGTGCTGGATATTCGTATCCGTCGTGCTGATCTGCCGAATGAAACCAGCCAAGCTGTTTTTGCCCGGATGAAAACGGAACGAGAAAGAGAAGCGGCTGAGTTCCGTGCGCAAGGTTTCGAGTTGGCACAGCGGATCAAATCCAGTGCTGATCGTGAAGTGACAGTTCTGACGGCGGAAGCCAAAAAAGAATCTGAAATCCTGCGTGGTCAGGGTGATGCTGCTCTTACAAAGATCTTGAATGATGCCTATGGGCAAGATCCAGAATTCTTCAAATTCTATCGTTCCATGCAGGCTTATGAAGAAGCGTTAAGTACCAAAGGGACATACATGGTGATTTCACCAGATAGTGATTTCTTTGATTTCTTCTCTAGTGTGGATGGGCCGGATAAATCAGCTGAATAAGTTGGTTTAATAATGATGAAAGCGGCGGTGTCTTTGAGATGTCGCCGCTTTTTTTGTGGCATATAAGTAGAAAATATTTGATAAATAAGTAGTGATGTTGAGATGACCGAATTTTTAACTGCTTTGGCGATGGTTCTTGTCATTGAAGGAATCTTTTTATCGCTTTTCCCCCATAGATTACGACAGTTGTTAGAGCTTCTGAACGAGATGTCGCCAAGCGCATTGCGTGCAGGTGGTCTGAGTTGTGCCGTTATCGGTGTTTTTTTGATTTGGATTATCAAATCATTTTAGGTAAGTGCTTTAACTGCTGTGAAGTATTAACATGAAATATTAAAGGACAATAATGGGTGAAATGTCACGTGGAAGTCACAATTACGCCCATTTCCTCCCCCATCGTCAGAAACAACATAGCTTGAATCTGATTGGTTTGAGCATAAGTATTCGTTACTCGCTAAATGCGACAAGAATAGTTGGAGAAATCGCGAATGATAAAAAGAGCGGATAATACAAGAAACCGCGCTGTGGCGGTGGCGAAGGCCGTAACCGACAACCAGAATTTACAAAGATGGCAAAGTTTACAAAAATGGCTTGTCGGTGTGACTGTCGCTATTGGTGTGCTTTCTATGGCTGCTGCGGCGAAGGCCCGTTCAGCGCCAGATAGTTTTGCTGACTTAGCTGAAGAGCTCTTACCTTCTGTTGTGAATATTATTACGACGCAAACAATCGAGCCGAGTGAACAGACTGAAGGGGAGCAACAAATCCCTCAAGGTGAAAATTTTGAAGAGTTTTTCCGAGATTTCTTTGAACGTAGAGGCGGGCGTGGCCCACAACAGCCTCGCCGTGGTGGAGCCCAGGGATCAGGCTTTATTATTGATTCAGATGGTCTGATCGTGACCAACCATCATGTGATTGATGGTGCTGATGAAGTCGCGGTTCGTTTGCAGGATGGAACTGTTCTTGATGCTGAAATCATTGGTACAGATCAAAAGACTGACTTGGCTTTGCTGAAGGTCGATACAAAAATTGATCTTCCTGAAACCAAATGGGGCGATTCTAACAAATCCCGTATTGGCGATTGGGTTGTTGCAATCGGGAATCCTTTCGGCCTCGGCGGGTCTGTATCTGCTGGTATTATCTCTGCCCATTCACGTGATATTCGTTCCGGCCCCTATGATAACTTTATCCAAACGGATGCAGCGATTAATCGCGGTAACTCTGGTGGTCCGCTGTTTAATATGGACGGTGAGGTCATCGGTGTTAACTCTGCAATCTACTCTCCATCAGGTGGGTCAGTTGGTATTGGTTTCTCCATTCCTTCGACTATGGCAAAAAATATTATCGAGCAGCTGGAATCGCATGGCGAAGTAAGACGGGGCTGGCTTGGCGTTCACATTCAAACGGTAACGGAAGAATTGGCTGAAGGTCTGCGTCTGGATGAAGCAAGTGGGGCACTTGTTGCTTCTGTTGCAGAAGGTGGTCCGGCTGAGAAGGCTGGTATCAAGCAGGGCGACGTTATTTTGGAATTTAATGGTCGCAAGGTTCCTGAGATGCGGAAGCTTCCGTTGATGGTGGCTGAAACGCCGATCGGTCGCGAAGTTGATGTGGTGGTTTGGCGTAAAGGAAAACGAAAAACAGTACAGGTTGATCTTGGCCAGCTAGATGATGACGTTGTTGCTGCGGTTGCGCCTTCTAAAACAGAGAAGAAAAATGAGCGCAGAACAAGCAAGGTTGATGATCTCGGTCTCTATCTTGGCAAGCTTGATGGTGAAACTCGACAACGCTTTAAGCTGAATGATAGCGTTAATGGTGTGGTCATCACCGATGTTGTTCCTAATAGCAGTGCGGCCGAGAAGAGCCTGCGCCCCGGGGATGTAATCGTCGAAGTGGATCAGGAAGAAGTATCTGATCCAGGACAGGTGGCATCACTGGTTGGTAAGGCCAAAGACGCTGGTTTCAGAGTTGTTACTCTGTTGGTCTTCAAGCAAGGTGAATACTCCTGGGTTGCGATTAAGCTTGATTCGTAATCAGAGATATTTCTCTAATGAAAAAGGGCGTCCCTTTTATCGGGGGACGCCCTTTTTTGATTGCAGTGATTTGTCGGGAAGGCTCGTTTAAGCGAAATCTTCTTTGCTGTAACCCTGATAGTAAAGTAGAGCCAGATGATCAGTGTGTTTGACCTGATATTCTGCAGTCTCCTGTACGATTGGTTTTGCGTGATAACCGACACCCATACCAACGGCTGACAACATTGCGAGATCGTTTGCGCCGTCGCCAACAGCGCAAACATCGTTCAGGGTGATGCCCAGTTTTTGAATAAGATCTTCTGTTGCTTCCAATTTGGCTTCTCTGCCCAAAATAGGCTCTGTCACTGTGCCGGTCAGTTTTGCATTTTCTATGTTAAGCATGTTTGCTCGATCTTCATTGAATTGACATAAATCGCGAATCTGAGCTGTAAAAAATGTAAAGCCGCCAGAGACCAATGCCGTATAGGCACCGTGTTTACGCATGGTTTTGACCAATGTATCTGCACCGGGATTTAACTTCATGAGGCTTGATATTGCGGTGAGTTCGCTTTCGGCGATATCTTTCAATAGAGCAACTCTTTCTCTGAGTGACTCCTCAAAGTTTAATTCGCCGTGCATGGATCGTTCTGTTATTTTGGCTATCTGGTCGCCGATTCCATGGCGAACGGCAAGCTCATCAATCATTTCCTGACCTATAATGGTCGATTCCATATCAGCTACGAGCAGCTTTTTGCGTCGGTTTGTCGTTTCTTGAACGGCAAAATCAAAAGGGCTTCCGAGTAATTCCTGCGATATCAATTCTTTGGCTTCTTTAATTGCGAGGCCAGAAAAGAAAACATCACAAGCCTCCCCATCTGAGAGCCAGTCCTGTTCTTCCAACGATGCACCATGTTCTGTCAGGCATGTGGAAATCGACTGAATAGTTGCGTGATCCAGCAAGGAACTATTGGGGCGGGCAACAAGGGTGGCAACAAAACGCATGGGGACGTGACCTCGGGTCTGATTTGTGGGTTCTGATTTGTTTTTGTGGCTCTTCAGATCAGGTTATAGTAGGAACCTGATAGACATTGTTAAAGCAGAGAAGCCAGACGTGATCAACGATAAGCCGAAAGTAATTGTCATAACGGGACCGACCGCAAGCGGGAAATCTGCTTTGGGTGTTGATGCGGCTCTAGCTCTGGATGGGGAAATCATCAATGCGGATTCCATGCAAATATACAAAGAGCTTGATGTGATCACCGCCCGTCCTGATAAGGAGTCTTTGGAAAAGGTTCCCCATCGTTTATATGGAACGATCCCCGGCTCTGGAAAATGTTCTGTAGAGCAGTGGCGAACCATGGCTATCGGGGAAATTGACGAAGTTCACGGGCTTGGCAAGGTGCCAATTCTTGTTGGCGGTACAGGGATGTATATCCGGGCATTGGAAAAAGGGATCGCAGAGGTTCCTGATATTCCGGATACTGTTCGCGAAAAAGGTCGGACGCTCTTGGCGCAGATAGGGGGCGAAGCTTTTAAGGCAGAGCTTTCTCTTCTTGATCCTGAAATGGGAGCAAAGCTTAATTCCGGTGACAGTCAAAGATTGGCGCGGGCGTGGGAAGTGGCCACTCATACGGGGAAGTCTCTTTTGCATTGGCAAAGGGAAGCGGAAGGCAAGGTACCTGATTATGATTTTATCCGTTTTGCCTTGGTGCCGCCCCGGGAAGATCTTTACGATAATTGCAATAAACGATTTGAAATTATGTTGGATCAGGGGGGCTTAAAAGAAGTGGAAGATTTGCTTGCCTTATCCCTTGATCCTTCTTTGCCTATTATGAAAGCTTTGGGCGTGCCGGAACTTACTGAATATATCCAGGGAAAGGCGAGTCTGGAGAACGCAATTTCGCGCGCGCAGCAAAATACCCGTCGTTATGCAAAAAGGCAGATGACATGGATCAGAACACAATATAATGACGCTAGAACTGTAAATGAGAAATATTCGGAAAGATTACAGGGTGATTTTTTTAATTTTATTCGCCAAAGCGGCTTGACCCCTTCTTGCTAAAACGCTAGTTTTCGCGCTCGCAACCAAAAAGGAAGGCTAGAGAATCTTGGCCTTTTGCTCCTTTTCTTGTTACAGGCATTGGAGTTAGGATTGCACATCATTGAAAAGCCAGTTGTTTGAGAGGAATGAAACCAATGGCGACCGAACAGTTTACCGGCGCGGAAATAGTGATCAAAGCCCTGAAAGATCAGGGTGTGGACACCGTGTTTGGCTATCCTGGCGGTGCAGTGCTACCGATTTATGATGCTATCTTCAAACAGAACGACATTAAACATGTTTTGGTTCGTCAAGAAGGTGGTGCGGTGCACGCAGCGGAAGGATATGCGCGATCTACTGGTAAAGTCGGTGTCGTCCTTGTCACTTCTGGTCCAGGCGCAACAAATGCTGTTACCGGCCTGACAGATGCTCTTTTGGATTCAATTCCTTTGATCTGCCTTACAGGGCAGGTTCCAACGCATCTAATTGGTAACGATGCGTTTCAGGAAGCAGATACAACAGGCATTACACGTCCCTGCACAAAACATAACTATCTTGTACGTGATATCGAAACTTTGTCTCGCACAATGCACGAAGCTTTCTATGTCGCGCAAAACGGACGTCCAGGGCCGGTTGTTATCGATCTGCCAAAAGATGTTCAGCAGGGCAAAATTGATACCTATCTTGCCCCGGAAGATGTAAAGCATAGAAGCTATCGTCCACAGGTTAATGGCGAAGTGGATCATATTAACGAAGCTGTTGAACTTATCGCGAACGCAAAGCGGCCTGTTTTTTATGTCGGTGGTGGGGTGATCAACTCTGGATCTTCTGCTTCGGCTGTTTTGACAGAGCTTGTTCGTTTGACGGGGGCACCTTGTACAACCACTTTGATGGGCTTGGGAGCTTACCCGGGAACAGATAAACAGTTTCTTGGTATGCTTGGCATGCATGGTACATACGAAGCCAATCTTGCTATGTATAACTGTGATGTCATGATTAACGTTGGTGCACGGTTTGATGACCGTATTACCGGTGTCATTGATGAATTCTCTCCGGATTCCAAGAAAATACATATCGATATTGATGCCAGCTCTATTAACAAAAATGTCATGGTTGATCTGCCGATTGTTGGTGATGCTGGACGTGTTGTTGAAGAGATTCTTCGGATCTGGAAAGAAAAGAAACATTCTCTTGATACCAAATCTCTAAAGGCTTGGTGGTTACGTATTGATGAATGGCGCGCGAAAGACTGTCTGGGTTATGTGCAGGACGGTCCGATTATCAAGCCTCAGCATGCAATCAAACGTCTCTATGAACTAACCAAAGATCGTAAACCTTATATTACGACAGAGGTTGGTCAGCATCAGATGTGGGCTGCACAATACTTCCATTTTGACGAACCCAAAAAATGGATGACGTCTGGTGGTCTGGGGACAATGGGTTATGGTCTTCCGGCAGCTGTCGGAGCTCAACTTGCGCACCGTGAAGATCTGGTGATTGATATTTCCGGTGAAGCTTCTTTCATGATGAACATGCAAGAGCTGGGTACAATTGCTCAGTACAAGTTACCTGTTAAGATTTTTATTGTGAATAACCAATGGATGGGCATGGTGCGTCAGTGGCAACAGCTATTGCACGGTAACCGCCATTCTGAAAGTTACTCTGATGCGTTGCCAGATTTTGTGAAACTGGCTGAATCCTTCGGATTGAAGGGGATGCGCTGTGAAAAAGCGGAAGATCTGGATCAGATGCTTCAGGAAATGATTGATTCTCCTGAGCCGGTTATCTTTGATTGTCAGGTTGCAAAAGAAGAGAATTGCTATCCGATGATTCCATCAGGCGCAGCGCATTACGAAATGTTACTTGGCCCTGAAGATTCAGCTGCGAAGCCTATCTCCGAAGAGGGAATGGTCCTCGTCTAATTGTGGATTGATTTGTTTTCCGTATTGCTTTGAATGAAAACTTTGCGGAATAGATTGTGACAAAACTATTGTTAGGATATGCGTCCCATGGCGCCGATGGATACAAATATTGAAAGCCGTACGATAGCGGTTCTTGTTGATAACGAACCTGGCGTTCTAGCCAGAGTTATTGGTCTGTTTTCAGGCCGTGGATATAACATCGAAAGTTTGACTGTGACCGAGGTTGATGTCGCACACGGTCTTTCTCGAATTACAGTCGTAACATCTGGTACGGCCCAGATTTTGGAACAAATTAAAGCCCAGTTGGGGCGCCTTGTTCCTGTTCACCGCGTCCGTGATTTGACAAAGGAAGGGACTTCTGTTGAAAGAGAACTTGCTTTGATCAAAGTTGCCGGTGCTGGTGAAAAGCGTGTTGAGGCTTTGCGGATCGCGGATATTTTCCGTGCCCGTGTTGTTGATTCCAGTCATGATCACTTTGTTTTTGAGATGACAGGCAAAAGTGACAAGCTGGATGTCTTTGTTGATCTAATGCAGCCCTTAGGATTGATCGATGTCAGTCGGACAGGTGTTGTAGCCATTTCCCGCGGGGCAAAGGCGCTCTAGGCGATACAACCCACGAGATTTTCTATTTGATATAGCTATGAATAGCTACAGTAAGGAAGGAATAAGCGATGCGTGTCTATTATGACCGTGATGCGGATGTAAATCTGATTAAAGGTAAGAAGGTTGTAATCGTTGGTTACGGTAGCCAGGGCCATGCCCATGCTAACAACCTGAAAGACAGTGGTGTTAAAGAGGTGCGTGTAGCGCTTCGTCCAAGCTCTAGCTCAGTTGCAAAAGCTGAAGCTGCTGGCTTTGAAGTTATGGCACCAGCTGATGCAGCTGCTTGGGCAGACGTTGTAATGATCCTGACCCCTGATGAAAATCAGGCGTCTCTTTATAATGCCGATCTTGCTGCAAACCTCAAAGAAGGTGCTGCAATCGTTTTCGCACACGGTTTGAATGTTCACTTCAAACTGATCGAACCACGTGCTGATCTGGATGTCTTCATGATCGCACCAAAAGGTCCTGGTCATACAGTACGTAGCGAATACCTCAAAGGTGGTGGTGTTCCTTGTTTGATCGCGGTTCATCAGAATGCATCCGGTAACGCACAGGAAATAGCACTTTCGTACGCTTCTGCTATTGGTGGCGGTCGTTCCGGTGTTATCGAAACGACTTTCCGTGAAGAATGTGAAACTGACCTCTTTGGTGAGCAGGTTGTTCTTTGTGGCGGTCTTTGTGATCTGATTAAAGCTGGTTTCGAAACGCTGACCGAAGCTGGTTATGCTCCTGAAATGGCTTATTTTGAGTGCTTGCACGAAGTAAAGCTGATTGTGGACCTTATGTACGAAGGTGGCATGGCGAACATGCGTTATTCCATCTCTAATACGGCGGAATTTGGGGACTACGTAACTGGCCCACGCATTATTACTGATGAAACAAAAGCTGAAATGAAGCGTGTTCTTGCTGACATTCAGTCCGGTCGTTTCGTGCAGAAATTTGTTTTGGATTACCAGGCTGGTCAGCCAGAACTAAAAGCAACACGTGGCCTTAACGCGGAGCACCCAATCGAGGAAGTTGGTTCTCGCCTCCGCGCGATGATGCCTTGGATTGGTGCCAACAAGCTTGTTGACAAAGAAAAGAACTAATTTTTCTTTCAGCTTTAAAGAAAAGGTGGGTTTGTCCCACCTTTTTTTATGTTTGATGATGTTTGTTAACCATCTTTAAAGCTCTTTCTTTGCACGATGTATCTATGGGGGAATAGGCGTAAAGATGGGGTGATGACAAGGAAATCGCGAAAGAGTAAATAAACTGCGATTTTCGGCCTTTCACAAAATGTGAAAAGTGTTATTGTACCCGACCATCGGGACATTCTGTTTCGGGGGGAATTTTGTGACTTTCTCCAAACATTACGGGGCAGTGCCTTGCAAAGTGTGCTTTGCAGGAGTATCCCTCGCATAATTGTGTATGACGTTTGAAATTTAGGGATAGCTAATTCATGGTCTCTTTGTTTGGCATGTTTTCTACCGATATGGCCATTGACCTCGGTACCGCCAACACCTTGGTATATGTGAAGGGACGGGGTATTGTCCTCAACGAACCTTCGGTGGTTGCAATCGGTGAGAAAAAGGGCAAGAAACAAGTTCTTGCTGTTGGTGATGAAGCCAAGTTAATGCTTGGTCGTACACCTGGTAACATCCAAGCTATTAGACCATTACGCGATGGTGTTATTGCTGACTTTGATGTCGCAGAAGAAATGATCAAACACTTTATTCACAAAGTGCATGGTCGCCGTTCGTTCGCCCGTCCAAGAATTGTTGTCTGTGTTCCTTTCGGTTCAACCGCGGTTGAACGTCGTGCTATTCAGGAATCAGCTGAATCTGCGGGTGCACGCGAAGTTCACCTCGTTGAAGAGCCAATGGCCGCCGCAATCGGTGCCGGGCTTCCTGTAACCGAGCCAACCGGGTCTATGGTTGTTGATATCGGTGGCGGTACAACAGAAGTTGCTGTTCTCTCTCTTGGTGGGATTGTTTATTCCAGATCAGTTCGTGTTGGCGGCGACAAGATGGATGAAGCAATCATCGCCTATATCCGTCGTAATCATAACCTTCTTGTTGGTGAAGCATCTGCTGAGCGTATCAAAAAGGAAATTGGATCAGCTTGCCCGCCAGAAGATGGCGAAGGCATGACAATGGAAATCAAGGGCCGTGATCTTATGAACGGTGTTCCTAAAGAATTGATCATTTCCGAGCGCCAGATTGCTGAAGCTCTTGCCGAGCCTGTTGGTGGTATTGTTGAGGCTGTTAAGGTTGCTCTTGAGCATACGGCTCCTGAACTTGCCGCTGATATTGTCGATAAGGGTATTGTCTTGACTGGTGGTGGTGGATTGCTGCGTAACCTGGACTATGTTCTGCGTGCCTCTACTGGCTTGCCTGTATCCATTGCTGATGATCCTCTTAGCTGTGTAGCAATGGGAACCGGTCGTTGCCTGGAAGACTGGAAAACACTTCAGCACGTTCTCATTCAGATGTATTAACGTCAAATTTGAAGTTATTTTGTGTCGTCATCAATTTAAAAGTTATTTTTTAACTTTTTGGTGTATAGTATATGGAATACTTTCAAAGGTTTGTGGCGATTATCTCATGTTAAATGTAACAGGAGCAGAACTTGAATAAGAGGATTGGAGCCATCAGTCATGTGACAACGCCTGTTCAGGCGTGGCTTCATGGTTCTGCTTATGCTGTGTTGATTGTTGTTGCTATTGCATTGATAATTCTTGCAAAAACAGGAAATGTTGGTGTCGAGCGTGTGCGTACAGCAGTGGTTGACGGGGTGTCTCCTCTGATGGAAATCGCCAATCGTCCTGTGGTTATGATAAGCGATACCATTGAAACTGCCCAAAACTATGTGGCTTTGAAATCTGAAAACGAAGAACTGCGGCGTCAGAATGAAAATTTGCGTCGCTGGCAAATTGCTGCTGCTAAACTGCAGGGTGAGAACGCCTCTCTTCGGGGCATGCTTAACCTTGAACCGACGCGCGCGCCAAATATAACCACAGCGATGGTAGTGGCTGATCAGGGTGGCTCTTTTGTGCGTTCTGTTGTTGTGAATTCTGGTAGCTTGGATGGCATAACAAAAGGCCAGGCGGCCATGACCGGTCTTGGTTTAGCCGGTCGCGTGGCAGAGGTTGGACGTCATTCTGCGCGTGTTATTCTACTGACTGATTTGAGTAGCCGTATTCCTGTGTTTGTTGGCTCTAGCAGATCCAGAGCGATCTTGGCTGGCGATAACTCTCCTTCACCATCACTACTTTACTTGGACGAAGGTGCGGATGTAAAAGTCGGTGATGCTATTTATACTTCGGGTCAAGGCGGTGGTTTTGTCTCAGGATTGCCTATCGGCGTTGTTCATTCCTTGACGGATGTTTCAATCAAAGTGCGGCCTTACGCTGATTGGGGGCATCTGGAGTTCTTGCGTCTGGAAGATTACGGCTTGAAGCAAAACCTAGATATCCTTTACTCGGATAGCGGGGCCGAGAGGCAAAAGTGAATCCGACCTTTTGGCAACGTATTGATGGACTAGCCCGTTCCGCCTGTCCTTTCACGATCACGCTTCTACTCACTGTATTATTTCTTGTTCCTTTACGCATCCCGAATCTGGCTGAGGTTGTTCCCTCAATCCTTTTAATTTCTGTTTTTTATTGGACACTATATCGTCCAGATTTGATGCCGATATGGGCTGTTTTCGGGTTAGCGTTTATTCATGACCTTTTGTCCGGTATCTTGTTGGGTGTTGGGCCTTTAATCCTTCTGCTGTTTTGCTTGGCATTAAATGGCCAGCGTAAGTTTCTTGTTGGGGCATCGTTCTCTGCGCTTTGGATTAATTTTTTTATTCTCTCCAGTTTGGCTTTTCTATTTCAGTGGGTCTTAATATACTTATTGGAACCGGGTATTCCTGATTACAGGCCTGTGATTTTTCAAAACCTGACAACTGTTGCTGTATACCCTGCTTTTTCATGGATTTTTGCCTTGATTCAGCGAACGTTACTCAAGGAGTAGGAATTATTTATGCCGATGGTTCACGAAGACCAGGACCGTCATAAAGGTTTTACACGTAGAATATTGATGCTTTCTTGTGGAAAGGCCGCATTGTTATCTGCACTTGTTGGCCGTATGTATTATCTGCAGGTTATTGAGGCTGAGAAGTATAAAACCTTGGCTGAAGATAACCGTGTGAATCTACGGTTACTTCCCCCCAGACGTGGCAACATTCTTGATCGCTTCGGTGTTGAAGTGGCGAATAATCAGCAAAATTTTCGGGTCGTTGTGGTTAAAGAGCAAACGCCAGATCTTATGGCGACCTTGGACGCATTGAGTAAGCTTATCAAGCTTTCAGAACACGACTACAAACGTATCCTGAGGGACGTGAAACGTAAACGAGGTTTTGTCCCCGTTACTGTTAAAGATAACCTGAGCTGGGATCAGGTCAGCAGTATAGAAGTAAATTCAGCAGACCTACCAGGGGCGAGTATTGAAGTAGGGGAAACTCGTTTTTATCCCTACGGTGCTAACATGTCCCATATTTTGGGTTATGTAGCAGCTGTTTCTGAAAAAGAGTTGACCGGCGATCCGTTGCTGGAGCTTCCCGGCTTTCGGATCGGTAAAAGCGGTATCGAAAAATATCACGATAGCGATATGCGTGGACAGGCTGGTACCAGTGAATTTGAAGTCAATGCATATGGTCGTGTCATTCGGGAACTTGCAAGGAATGAAGGTGGTAGCGGTAGGGAGATGATCCTGACGGTTGATGCTGGCTTGCAAACATTTGTCCAGCAAAGACTTATGAGTGAACTATCTGCTGCAAGCGTTGTGATTGACATTCAAAACGGAGACGTTCTCGCGATGGGTTCTGTGCCCGGATACGATCCGAGTGCCTTTAATCTTGGCCTGAGTAATAAGCAATGGAACGGATTGATTAATAACCCTTATACACCGCTTTCGAACAAGGCAATTGCGGGAACCTATGCGCCGGGATCAACCTTTAAAATGGTTGTAGCCCTGGCTGCGATGAAAGAAGGTATTGGTGCATTCAGTCATACGGCCTATTGCCCTGGTTTTATGAAGTTGGGAAATGCGCGGTTTCATTGTTGGAAGCGCGGAGGACACGGTACAGTAAACTTGATCGAAGGGTTACAGCATTCCTGTGATATCTACTTTTATGATGTTGCACGACGTATCGGGGTCGATAAGATTGCTGAAATGGCTAATAAATTCGGCTTGGGTGAGAAAGTTGGTATCGATCTACCAGGTGAACGCTCTGGCGTTATTCCAACAAAGGCTTGGAAAGAGGCAAACATAGGTGAGCCATGGCAAGGAGGCGAGACACTTGTTACATCCATTGGGCAAGGGTTCGTGCTTGCAACCCCGCTTCAGTTAGGTGTTATGACAGCTAGAATAGCTTCTGGCGGCAAAAAAGTGATACCACGCCTTGCGCGAGGCTACCGGGAAGGGGAGAAAACAGTTGCCTACCCTGTTCCCGAATTCGAAGATTTAGGAATTCCCCCAGAGCATATGAAGATGATTTATCAGGGCATGGATGCTGTTTCGAACAATCCTCGTGGCACAGCGTATAAATATCGTATCAAAGATGAAGGCTGGGAGTTGGCTGGTAAGACAGGAACAGCACAGGTACGCAGAATTACCCTTGCGGAAAGACAAGCAGGGATTTTCAAAAACGAAGATTTACCGTGGCGTCGTAGAGATCACGGTTTGTTTGTCGCCTATGCTCCTGTGGATAATCCCCGTTATGCCTGTGCTGTTATTGTAGAACATGGCGGCGGCTCTAAAAGTGCGGCCCCGATTGCCCGGGATATCTTGCAAGAAACACAAAGAAGAGATCCTGCGCGTACACCTGCAGTGCCTTTAGAACAAAGTGCAGAAATAACTAATTTGGTAGGAGAGTCGTAAATATGGGCCAACAGCCTCATTATCTTGGACGACATAATCCTGAAATTACTCTTGGGCAAAAGCTTTGGCAATTAAACTGGGGAATGATTGTTCTCATTTGCATGATTGCTTCAATTGGTTTGGGGATGCTTTACTCTGCCGCCAACGCAAGTTTTGATCCTTGGGCTTCAAGGCAGGCGGTTCGTTTTGCTATCGGTTTTGTCCTGATGATTACTGTTGCTCTGGTGGATATCCGCTTTTGGTTCCGTGTAAGTTATCTGTTCTACTTTGGTGCATTGATTCTCCTTGTGGGGGTCGAAGTAATGGGCAGTGTGGGCATGGGGGCTCAGAGATGGATTGATCTGAAGTTTATTCAATTACAGCCTTCTGAGCTGATGAAAGTTGCCATTGTTTTTGCTTTGGCTCGATACTTCCACGGTGTTTCTCAAGAAGATATCGGGCGCATTACTTTTTTGATTATTCCGCTGGTTATGGTTTTTGCCCCTTCTGTTCTTGTTTTGAGGCAACCGGATTTGGGGACAACAGGTATGCTGGTAATGGCATCCGGGGCTGTTTTCTTTTGTGCGGGTGTCCGGCTTTGGAAGTTTGCTGTGGTTATGGCATCTGGTCTTGCTGCTATTCCCATTGGGTGGCAGTTCTTACATACCTACCAAAAAAATCGCGTTCTAATCTTTTTAAATCCCGAGCAAGATCCACTCGGTACAGGGTATCATATTCATCAATCCAAGATTGCCTTTGGATCGGGGGGCGTGTTTGGTAAAGGGTTTTTACAAGGATCCCAAAGTCACTTGAATTTCTTACCAGAGAAACAAACCGACTTTATCTTTACGATGCTTGCTGAAGAATTTGGCATGGTCGGAGGGCTTGTTCTTCTGAGCCTCTATGTACTTCTGATGGTCTATGGTTTAGCAATTTCTTTACGCTCAAGAAACCAGTTTGGCCGATTATTGGCTATTGGTTTGACCTTTAACCTTTTTCTCTATGTTTTTATTAACATTGCTATGATTATGGGACTGGTACCTGTTGTCGGGGTTCCTTTGCCACTTATTTCATATGGAGGTACTGTGATGTTGACGGTTATGGTGGGGCTTGGGCTTGTGATGTCTGTATGGCTTCATAGAGACATTAAGATTTCTCGTCACGGAGTGCATGATGAATAACTTAATGTCTCTATTGCGAGTGTTGATTTAACTGATGTCATCTAGCCATGTTTTACAGGCACCAATATCCGTAACCATTATCAAAACGACGGTCTCTCCACATTCCCTTCATGTCGGCAATTAAACCGTTAGCCTTGATGATTTGTTGAATGTTGATGTTTGTAAGTTCTTTGTAGCCACTATGAGGAACGGCACCAATGACACAGTCATAAGGTTCAGCAGTTTCGAGAGACGGTTTTAAATCGATATCAAAAAATTGTTTGGCTTCCAGCGGATCGGCCATGGAATCGTGGATATCTACTTCATGTCCTAATTCTTTTAAATCATGAACAATATCAGTTACTTTTGTATTTCGTAGATCCGGGACATCTTCTTTAAAAGTTAACCCCAGAATAAGAGTGCGGGGCTGTTGTATATCTGGATTTCTGGCCAGGATTGTGTTGTGGATGGCGTTACTTACAGCTTTGCTCATTGCCTCATTGGTTGAACGGCCAGACAGGATTACTTTTGGATCATGTCCCGTCGCTGTCGCACAATGCGCAAGATAGTAGGGATCCACACCAATGCAATGCCCTCCAACAAGGCCGGGCTGGAAGTTTAAGAAGTTCCATTTCGTTCCGGCGGCTTCTAGTACATCGTAGACTGAGATACCTAGTTTCTGGAAAATAACAGCAATCTCATTGACGAATGCAATATTGATATCTCTTTGAGCATTTTCGATTACTTTTGCAGCTTCGGCAGTTTTAATATTTTTGGCCAAAAATATTTTGTCACCATTCATTGTGCCGTAAATGCTTTTAAGTGTTTGGGCCACTTCTGGGGTTTGTCCCGCGACAACTTTTGTAATGTTATCTACCGTATGCTCTTTATCCCCAGGATTTATTCGTTCTGGTGAATAACCTAGGAAAAAATCTTTTCCGCATTCTAAGCCGGAACACTTGGCGAGAATAGGGCCACATATATCTTCTGTGACACCGGGATAAACAGTACTTTCATAAACAATAATATCACCTTTTTTTAAAAAGCTTCCGACAGTTTCAGATGCCATTTTTACGGGGGTGAGATCCGGCGTATTATTGCTATCAACAGGTGTTGGAACAGTAACAATGTGGACATTGTGTCCACTCAGCTCAGCTTTGTCACTTGTTAAGTGTAGAGTCGAATTCCGCAAAACAGACGTTTCTATTTCACCTGTGCGATCAAAACCTTCTGTGAGTTCGTCGATACGGCTTTGGTTTATATCGAAACCAGTAACCGTGTAATGTTTAGCTAAGTGAATAGCTAGCGGAAGGCCGACGTAACCTAAGCCAATAATACTGATTGTTGAGTTTTCTGTCATAATACCAGCTTGAATAAATCAAATATAATCTTCGTTCGTTTTAAGTGATCACTGATACCTAGGCAATATTAATTCTGAAAAGAGGGTGAGGTGTGTATTAAACTTAGATCAAATAAAGGTAAAAGTTGATGTTTGACCATTTGTTTACCATTTTGGTGGTACTAAAAAATAGTGCGAATTTGTCATGAAATCAAAAGGTTGTCTTAATGGCAGAATATAAAGGTATCGAACGGCGCCTCGTTTTTCGCCTGCTTGATTACTGGGAGAATAAAAAAGACGGTCGAAAAATGCCCAGCCTGGATGATATCAAAGCATCCGAGCTGGGGGATGATTGGGATTGGTGCTTTTTAATTTTGCTGGGGGATGAAGGCGAAAGCGCAACTTTTCATCATATAGGATCTTTGATTTGGCCTGTTGATCGAGAGCCTCTTGTTGGTAAAGAGGTTAGTTTTAGTCCTGATGATAGCCTTATTCAACAGGCAACTCGCTTTATGCCTAGAGTAATGGAATTGGGGGTTCCTGTGAGTATTGGTGGTGAGTGTATAGATGGTGGGGATAAGCTCCTTTATCGCAGTACGTTAATGCCTTTATCGTCGGATGATAAGTTTGTTGATGCACTCTTTGGCGGTGCGAATTGCCGAAAAGTCACTAACAAATAAAAGGTTTTAGCCAAGATGTCTCAGGCTGTTTCTTTCGAAGTTGATACATATCAGAGTAATCGTTGGGTGCTTGAATGTGTCCTTGATGATAAAGATATGGCGCTGTCTACAGCGAAAAGATTGTATGATTCCAAACGGTTCTCTGCTGTGAGAGTAGTACAGGAAACGTTTGATGAAGATAGTAATTCCAGTCGGGAACGGGTGATTTTTGAAACTACAGTTGCGGATCGCGATAATCGAGCAGCTAAACAACAGGCTTCACCTGCAAAGGTTGATCGTTCAGAACGACAAGCTTTGAAAAAACGACCTCGTCAAGCGACTAAGCCAGCTGCTAAAACGGCAAGGAAAAATGGTCCGAGTTTGTGGGTCTTGTTACTGTGGCTTATTGCTATACTCGCAGGCGGGGCAACATTGCTTTATTATTTGCAACGTTTGTGATGATGGATGCATGGCAGGAATTTTAGTCGAATCCCTGCCATTATTTATTCTATTATTTCCAATAAGTCGTAAAATCTGTTGGATCTGGACGTTTTCGCTCTTTGACGTCTCTCTCAACACTACCGATATAAAGGAAGCCGATAATGTCCATGTTGTCTTCTAGACCTAGTCCGGCTTTGACATTTTGATCATAAGCGGCATTTCCTGTTAGCCAAATCGCCCCATAGTTCCGTTCATGGGCAGCAAGCATAATGTTTTGAGCTGCAGCACCAGCAGAGAGAACGCGTTCATTTTTCGGCACGCCTGGCTTTTCATCTGTCATGACAGAGCAGACGACGATGACGAGTGGCGCCAGTTTTGGACGGCTGCCTTCTTTTTCCAGCTGTTCTGCTGTTGCATCAGGATTTCGTTTTTTGAGTGATTCAACGAAAAGGTCAGAAAGCTTATTTTTTGCTTCTCCTTCAATAAGGATAAAACGCCAAGGTCGTAACCATCCATGATCCGGTGCAGTGACGGCGGCACTAAGCATGTAGTTGATGTCTTCTTTGCTTGGGGCAGGATCTACCATCCATTGGGTAACGATGGATTTACGAGATAAAAGAAATGACAAGATAATCTCCTAATAATCTTTATTTATCTCATAGATGATAATGTGCAAATTTACACCTTCTTTTTGATTCTTTGGCCTAATGATCAGAAAGAAAGCGATGGCTCATTTAAATGTAATTATCATTATTAATCTATTTGCAATCAATTCTCATTTACATTATATCTTAGTCGTGGATGAAAATCATTCTCAATGGTGAGAGAGAAAATGTACGTTTGCATATGTAATGGTTTTACAGAAAAAGATGTGAAAAATGTTGTTGGCCTTGGTGCTTCTTCTGTAGCTGGCGTTTATAAAGCAATGGATTGTTCTCCACAGTGTGGAAAATGCGGTTGTGATATCAAAGATATGCTTGATGAAGAAAAATCACTAAACGCACAATTTGCAAAGATGAGACATCTCGCCGCCGAATAGGCTCTTTCACCACAAAAATTTTCTTGAGATACGTAATTTATCTATGTGTCGAGTGTAATAGGTCCGGTTTGGGCGGGGTATCCATTCAGGATAAGGCTTTTAGCACTCTGCGATTATCGATTAATTTGATGACCATACAGCTATGGTTGATGGTGCTTTGTATTTTCCAAACTAATTATAATCAGCATAATTCCCAAACAATATGATATTTAACAACTGAAAATAGTCGTTTTAACGTTGCTGTTTCGGTTCTCCCCTAATAGTGTTAGGCAAGAATTATATTGTATAAATTAAAGTTATTTTTTGGTGAGGAATTATGAAAAAGGCGCAAGTGAAAGCTACGAAACTAGAGGATTATGTGTCTCCGGCTTTCTTGGTAGATCATGTCGATCTAACGTTTTTCCTCAAGCCTGAAGCTACCAAGGTTCATTCCAAGCTAAAAATTAGGCAAAATTCTGATTGTAAGCAGTCTCTGTTTTTGGATGGTGATGCATTACGTCTGGACACTGTCGTCATTGATGGGAGAGTGTTGGGGCAAGATGAATATGAATGCGGCGAATTTTCTCTTTCTATTCCTGATTTTCCTTCAGAAGCGATACTTGAGATTGTTACCTTTATTGATCCTGTGCATAACACCAAACTCGAAGGTCTTTACCTCTCTAGCGGAAATTTTTGTACGCAATGCGAGGCTGAAGGCTTTCGCCGGATAACCTATTATCCTGACCGTCCTGATGTTATGGCGACCTATACGGTTACTGTCCATGCAGATCAGGATAGTTATCCGGTCTTACTATCTAATGGTAATTTGATTGACCAAGGGGTGGAAGAAGACGGCAGCCATTGGGCTAAATGGGACGACCCTTTTCCGAAACCGAGCTATCTTTTTGCCTTGGTTGCTGGCGATTTGGCTTGTTGTGAAGATAGCTTTAAGACCCGCTCTGGTCAGGACGTAACACTTAAAATCTTTGTTGAGCATGGAAACGAAGATAAATGTGCCTATGCCATGGATTCTCTCATCCGTTCGATGAAGTGGGATGAAGAACGTTTTGGGCTGGAATACGATCTGGATATATTCAACATCGTGGCCGTGAGCGACTTTAATATGGGGGCAATGGAAAATAAGAGCCTTAATATCTTTAACTCAAAATGCATACTTGCAAGTCCGGATACTGCGACGGACTTTGAATTCGAGCGTATTGAAGCGATTGTTGCACATGAATATTTCCATAATTGGACTGGTAACAGGGTGACTTGTCGGGACTGGTTTCAGTTGAGCTTGAAAGAAGGTTTGACCGTTTATCGTGATCAGGAGTTCAGCGCGGACATGAGATCTGCACCTGTGAAACGGATTCAAGATGTCCGTACGTTACGTGCGCGACAATTCCCCGAAGATGCTGGTCCCCTTTCTCATCCGATCAGACCAGAATCTTATATAGAGATAAATAACTTCTATACTTCGACCGTCTATGAAAAAGGTGGTGAAGTGATCAGAATGATGGCCGAACTTCTCGGGAAGGATGGTTTTCGAAAGGGTCTGGATCTTTATTTCGAGCGGCATGATAATCAGGCCGTTACCTGTGATGATTTTGTCGCTGCGATGGAAGATGCCAATGGTGCCAACCTCAAACACTTCCGTCTTTGGTATAGTCAGGCAGGAACACCAGAGGTTGAAGCCAATTGGTCCTACGACGCGCAAGAAAAAACTTTTACTCTGACCCTTGATCAGTTTACGGCGCCGACACCCGGGCAAGATGTGAAACAGCCGTTGCTGATACCATTCACTGTCGGTCTTATCGGGCAGAATGGTGCTGCACTTCCTTTAAAACTTGAGGGAGAGAACGGAGATAAACAGACTACAAAACGAACTCTCCAATTTGATCAGGATCATCAAATATTTACCTTTGTTGATGTGAATGAACTTCCAGTTCCGTCGTTAAATAGAAACTTCTCAGCTCCAATAAAATTGTCGACGAAATATACGACTGGTGATCTCGCGTTTTTGATGGGGCACGATAAAGACGCTTTCAGCCGATGGGATGCTGCGCAAACATATGCTTCCAGATTAATGCTTAAAATGGTGAAGTCTGTTCAAGAAGGTGGAGTTGCTGAATTTGATTCTCAGTATGCCGATATTTTAGCAATAAATATTGCGGACAAATCGCTTGATCCGGCATTTTTGGCGCAAATGTTAGGCTTGCCATCCATCGATTATGTCACAGAACAAATGGAAGTTGCTGATTTTGCCGCTGTAGAAAAGGTCAGGTCTGTATTTAAGGCAGGCATTGCGAAAGCCTTGTATGGACAATTCAAAGAATTGTACCTGGCGGGTAAAGAAGCAGCAGCCTATAGCCCGGATTCAGATTCTGCCGGGCGTCGTGCACTTTGTAACACGGCGCTTGGATATTTGTCGGTTATTGAAAATGATCCAGCGTGTTTGAAGCTTGTTGTTGATCAGTTTGAGGCAGCGGATAACATGACGGATCGAATGGCTGCGCTGAGCCTGCTTGCTGACATTCCTGGGGAGGAAAGAGAGAAGGCGCTTAAGGCTTTTGAAAGCCGTTATGCGGATAACACTTTGGTTATGGACAAATGGTTTGCTGTTCAGGCCACATCAACAATTTCAAATGCATTGGAGGAAGTGAAAAAGCTGCTAACACACTCAGCTTTCTCATATAAGAATCCAAATAAAGTCAGAGCTCTCATTGGGGCTTTTTCTGGCGCAAATCCGGCACGCTTCCACGCTGAAGGCGGTGAAGGGTATCGTTTCTTGGCTGATAGTATTATTCATCTGAATGGCATTAATCCACAGGTGGCTTCAAAGATTTTAGCTCCTCTTGGAAGTTGGCGACGGATGAATGCAACGCACCAAAAAATGATGAAAGCGGAGTTGCAAAGAATTCTGGATACTGAGGACCTCTCTAATGATGTCTATGAAATTGCATCCAAATCCCTTGTGTAAATTGAATAACGTTTCGGATAAAAAATGCCTGCTTTAGCGGGCATTTTTTATTTGATAAGAAGCTTACGACAATCACCTAATCTGTCCTGCCAACCGAGTGTGACAAGTTCCGGGGTGTCCTTTTCTTCGGTTGGGTAGCCGATGCAACAATAGGCAACGAGTGCCCATTCGTCAGGGACTTCCAGTGTTTGTTTTACAGCATCCGGATCGATGATGGATACCCATCCTAGGCCTATACCCTTAGCACGTGCTGCCAGCCACAGGGTGTGGACGGATAATACAGCAGAGTAGCGTAACATTTCAGGCATGGATTGGTGCCCAAGGCCATGACCCTGCTCGGTTTCTTCGTGTGCAAAAACCGCGAGCTGTATTGGAGCGCGATCCATGCCCGATAATTTGAGGTTGGCATACAGTTGCGCTTTTTCGCCGTCGTAACCTTCGAGAGCTTGCGCATTCGCATGTTCAAAGTTTTCTTTGATTTCTTTTTTCTTTGTTTCGCTTTCGACCAATACGTAACGCCATGGCTGGCTATTACCCACAGATGGGGCAAGGCAGGCGAGGTCTAGTAATTCGTCCAATGTTCCGTCGGGTAATGGATCTGTTTTAAACTGACGTACATCCCGCCGCCACTCCAGAAGCTCTGTTAATTTGTTGCAAAAATTATCGTTGAAATCCGGTTTGTTCATTACACTTGAAGCCAATCATCACTACTTATCTATTATTGAATTTGCATGGAATAATAGGAACTGTCGATGGTTTTATTCATATTGATGGTTTTTGATATTTGCCTTGCAACAAGTTTCCGACCAAGAGAAAAGGTTAGGAGAGAGTTTGGCGAAAGCGGTGCGGTACCTGCGAATATTGAGAGTTCAAAGTGATGTCTGAAAAAAAAACTGCGATAGCTCACGCGTTAATTCTAGGGGGCGCCCGCTCTGGGAAAAGTAGCTATGCCGAACAGCTGGTCGAGCAAAAAGATGGAGATTGCCTATATGTTGCGACGGCCAGGATCTGGGACGATGAAATGTTTGATCGGATCGATGAGCATAAGGAACGCCGTGGCGCGCGGTGGACAACCTTTGAAGAACCGTTGGATATAGTACAGTGCCTAAAGCGTATCCAGCGACCAGGTGCAACTATTCTGGTTGATTGCCTGACCTTGTGGGTAACAAACTTGATGATGGAAGGGCGCGACCCTGACGTAGAAGGTGCACAATTGGTCGCGTCTTTGGCCGAGTTGTCTTGTCCTGTTGTGCTAGTTTCAAACGAAGTTGGTTTAGGAATTGTTCCCATGGACAAAATGTCCAGAGATTTCAGGGATTATGCAGGGCGTTTACATCAACGTCTTGCTGCAGTAGTTCCTTCCGTAACATTTATGATGTCAGGATTACCAATGCAGGTTAAACCCTCTGCAGTATCTTCTGACTAAATTTTAAAAGCAGGATTTTGACGTATGTCTCAAGCAGCAAAAATTCCAGCCACTGTTATCACAGGTTTCCTGGGTGCTGGAAAAACTTCGACAATACAGCATCTTTTAAAGACTGCTGGTGGTAAAAGAATTGCGCTTATTATTAATGAATTTGGCGATCTCGGTGTCGATAGTGACATTGTCAAAGGCTGTGGCATCGAAGGATGCAATGATGATGATGTTCTGGAACTTGCCAATGGATGCATCTGTTGCACTGTTGCGGATGATTTTATTCCGACAATTGAAAAGTTGTTAAACCGGGAAACGCCCCCGGACCATATCATCATTGAAACATCTGGTTTGGCTTTGCCCAAACCATTGGTGAAAGCTTTTAACTGGCCGGAAATCCGTACCCGTGTAACCGTTGATGGCGTTATTACTCTGGTTGATGGCAGAGCTGTGGCCGATGGTTTGTTTGCAACAAACCCGGAAGCAATTGCACAGCAACGTGAAGCAGATGAAAACCTTGATCACGAAAGCCCGCTGGAAGAGCTTTTTGAAGAACAACTCGCCTGTGCGGATATGGTTGTCGTGAACAAGCTTGATCTGCTTAACGAGGGTGATATGGATACAGTTCTGGCTACAATCCGTAAAGAAATCCGCCCGGAAGTAAAGATCGTCAAAATATCTCATGGTGAGATTAACGCATCTATTTTGCTTGGGTTGGAAGCTGCTGCCGAGGATGATCTGGATTCCCGTCCTTCACATCACGATGATGGGCACGAACATGATCACGATGATTTTGAAAGTTTTGCTGTGGACTTGGGCGAGATCGCAAGCCCGGAAGCCTTTATTGATAAGTTGCTGCCAATTGTAGCTGAGCATAATATTCTTCGGGTCAAAGGTTTTGCCGCTGTTGCTGATAAAGATATGCGCCTCGTGATTCAGGGTGTTGGTAGTCGTTTCCAACATTATTTTGATCAGGAATGGTCAGAGGGTGTCGAGCGTCGTTCCCGTCTTGTGATTATTGGTGATCATGACATGGACGAACCTGCTATTCGTGCTGCGATCGCGGCCTAAAAAATCAAAACACCGGGGGCAAACAATAAACCTTTTGGCCCCGGTGTTTCTATAAAAGATCAATCCTTTGCTAATGATGAGCTAGGATTACAAGAACTCGAACCAAGAGAAATACTCTATGCATCTGTTACAAGCCCAACCCGGAGCAATCGCTGATGGATCCGAAGCAATCGACCTGGGGCAAACACCGGGGGATATTGTTATTGTCTCTGCGGCAGATACAGAACTGGCCAGTCTGGTTCAGGCTAGACAAGTAATCGGTGATGCATATCCGTCTCTGCGTTTGGCGAACCTGATGCAGTTATCACACAACATGTCAGTTGATCTGTATGTTGATGATATTATCGCCAATGCCAAGGTTGTCGTGGCGCGGATCCTTGGAGGGGCTGGGTATTGGCCTTATGGGGTAGAACAATTCCGGGCCATTTGTAAGCAAAAGAAAATTCCGCTTGTGTTGTTACCGGGTGATGATCAACCCGATGCAGAACTTGCTGCACACTCTTCAGTGACGCGAGATGTATATCACCGTGTTTGGCAATATTTCATTCATGGTGGACCAGATAATTCCCGTAATCTGTTGTGCTATCTTGCGGGTTTAATTGACCGTAATTTTGAGTGGGTCGAGCCGAAGCCGTTATTGAGATCCGGCATTTATTGGCCGGGGCGTGATAATCCTGAATTAGATGATCTTCGGCATGATTGGGTAGCGAATGCACCAGTTGCTGCGATTGTTTTCTATCGTGCTCTTTTGCAAGCCGCAAATTTGGCACCAGTTGATGCCTTGATCAAGTCTTTACAGGAAAAGGGCGTCAATCCCTTACCCATTTACTGTGCTTCTCTTAAGGAACCGATTTCGGCAGGGATCGTCAGTACTTTGCTCGAAAATGCAGATACCGGACTTATTCTGAATGCAACGGGCTTTGCAATTTCAACGCCCGGTGCGGAGAGAAAAGAAACACCTTTCGATGTTGTTGATGCTCCAATTTTGCAGGTTATTTTTTCTGGTGGGAACGAGGCCGGTTGGCGGGAAGGGCTAAGTGGTCTTTCTGCGCGCGATATCGCGATGAATGTTGCCTTGCCAGAGGTTGATGGACGTATTCTCTCCCGGGCGGTTTCATTCAAGTCAGAAGCCCGTTATGACGAAACAACCCAAAGCTCTGTTGTTAGTTATCAGGAAGTCAAAGACCGGATTGATTTCGTCGCTGATTTGGCCAGAGCATGGCTTCGGCTTAGAAACAAAGAAGTTTCTGAACGCAAAGTTGCGGTCATCATGGCGAACTATCCCAATCGGGATGGGCGCATGGGCAATGGCGTCGGACTTGATACACCAGCGGGCACAATTCAGCTCTTACAGGCAATGAATGATGCTGGCTACAGCATTTTTGATATTCCAGGCGATGGAAATGCTTTGGTTGAACGAATGGCCGAAGGGCCAACCAATGCTGCCGTTGATGGGCGTGTTATCAGGTCAAAGATTTCTTTAAGTGCCTATAGGCAGTTCTGGGATGCTCTGCCGACGGCTGTGAAAACAGCTATAGAAGAGAGATGGGGTACTTTCGAGAATGATCCTTTCTTTATGCCAGATGAGGATGCTTTTGCTGTCTCTGCGTTTCATTGTGGCAAGATCATCATCGGTCTTCAGCCCGCGCGTGGATACAATATCAATCCGGTAGAAACTTATCATGATCCTGATCTGGTGCCACCTCATGGATACCTGGCTTTTTATGCGTGGTTACGACAGGAAGAAAAAGTTGATGCCATTATCCATATGGGCAAACATGGAAATATGGAGTGGCTGCCCGGGAAGTCGTTGGCGCTTTCTGAGAACTGTTTTCCGGAAGCTGTCTTCGGACCAACGCCGCATCTTTACCCCTTTATTGTGAACGATCCGGGTGAAGGGACACAGGCCAAGCGTCGTGCCCAAGCGGTGATTATTGACCATCTAACACCCCCGCTAACACGTGCTGAATCCTATGGGCCCTTGGCGGATTTGGAACAACTTTGTGATGAGTACTACGAAGCCGCTGGGGTTGATCCCAGACGTTTGAAAGTTCTGAGGGATGAAATTCTCAAGATTACTCAGCGAATTGGTCTGGATAAAGATTGTGGTATAGATCAGTCAGATGATGAAGATGCTGCGCTTTCAAAGCTGGATAATTATCTTTGTGAGTTAAAAGAAATGCAAATCCGCGATGGTTTGCATATCTTTGGACTTGCCCCGGAAGGGCGTCTTTTGGACGATTTGCTTATTGCTTTGACACGGTTGCCACGGGGCGAAGGGAAAGGTGGCGATGCCTCTTTGATCCGATCTTTGGCAAAAGATTTGAGCTTTCCGATTGAATTCGATCCCTTGGATTGTCAGTTTGGTGATCCTTGGTCTGGACCAAAGCCTGATATTCTCGTAGCAGAAGGCAGTTGGCGCACCAATGGGGATACGGTTGAACGTTTGGAAATATTGGCACAGAAACTGGTATCCGGAGAAGTGCAGGCTCTCGATGGGTGGGATAATACATGTCCGGTTTTGACCGAAATCAAAAGTACGATTGGGCCGATTGTATCATCCTGTGGTGCCGAAGAGATTAAGGGCACTCTGCGTGGCCTTAACGGAAAATTTGTTGAACCTGGACCTTCTGGTGCACCGACGCGAGGGCGACCTGATGTTCTTCCGACGGGACGTAACTTTTATTCCGTAGATTCCCGTGTTGTTCCAACCCCTGCTGCATGGCATTTGGGGTGGAAGTCAGCAAACCTGATGATTGAACGCTATCGTCAAGAAAACGGATCTTGGCCAAAACGTATGGCGCTATCTGCCTGGGGGACGTCAAACATGCGGACCGGTGGGGATGATATCGCACAAGGTCTGGCCCTGATGGGGGTGCAGCCAAAGTGGGAACCAACCTCACGACGTGTCGTCGGATTTGAGGTTATGCCTCTGTCTGTCCTAGACCGTCCAAGAGTCGATGTAACCCTGCGTGTCTCCGGTTTTTTTCGTGATGCTTTTCCGGCACAGATTGATCTGTTTGATTCAGCCTGTCGTGCCGTGGCCGCGTTGGATGAGGAAACAGAGAAAATGAATCCTCTGGCTGCAAGAGTGTCAGCAGAATCAGCTGATCTTATTGCCAAAGGATTAGATGAAAAGACAGCGATCAAGCGAGCTGGATATCGCGTTTTTGGCTCTAAGCCAGGTGCTTATGGCGCTGGATTACAGGCGCTGATTGATGAGCGCGGTTGGGAAGGCGAAGCCGATCTTGCAAAAGCCTATATCGGATGGGGCGGTTATGCCTATGGTAGCGGCGGCGCTGGGGACGCGGAACACGGCCTGTTTGAAAGCCGCCTGAGGGATGTGGAAGCGGTTATTCATAATCAGGATAATCGAGAGCACGACTTGCTGGATTCCGACGACTACTATCAATTTGAGGGGGGGATAACCGCAGCTATTCGTCACCTTTCAGGGGAACAGCCAACTGTTTATCACAATGATCATTCTCGCCCGGAAAGCCCACAGATCAGAACACTCCAAGAGGAAATAGCACGAGTTGTCAGGGCGCGTGTCGTTAACCCCAAGTGGATCGATGGTGTCAGACGTCATGGCTACAAGGGTGCTTTTGAAATGGCGGCGACAGTTGATTATCTTTTTGCCTTTGCAGCGACAGCAAAAGTAGTTGAAGATCATCACTTTGATGCTGTTTTTGATGCTTATTTGGATGATGCGGATGTCCGCGAGTTTTTGGAGCAAAATAATCCTGCAGCTTTGCGGGAAATGGCTGAACGCATGATCGAGGCACAGGATAGAAATTTGTGGAAAGCGCGGTCTAACTCTGCACGCGTTCTTTTGGAGAACATAGTTGCCGGCTAAATGAGCTGGTTTATAGATTTTATAATGAGAGAAGATATTGGGGAGACATTAAATGAGTGATACGGAAGAGAAACAGAGCGCGGAAGATTTTGAACGTGCCAACGAAAAATCAAAAAAACGCAAAGCTGCCCGCGATAAAATGCTATCGAACAAGGTTAACGAAAAAGGTTTGATCATTGTTCATACCGGTAAAGGTAAGGGTAAATCGACTGCTGCATTTGGCCTGGCGACGCGTGCTGTCGGCAACGGTATGAAAATCGGTGTTGTACAGTTTGTAAAAGGTAAGTGGGAAACAGGCGAAAAATACGTTCTGGAAAAATTCCCTGATCAGGTTGAAATGTATGCGCTGGGCGAAGGTTTTACCTGGGATACGCAAGACAGAGAACGCGATATTGCTGCCGCTGAAAAAGCATGGGCTAAATCGAAAGAAATGATTGATGCGTGCCGTGGTGATAATCCAAAATATGACATGATTGTTTTGGACGAACTGAATATTACACTTCGTTATGATCATCTGGTTCTGGAGGAAGTTGTTGATTTCCTTGAGAACAAACCAGAAGATCTACACGTCGTAATTACGGGGCGGAATGCCAAGGAAGAAATGATCGAAATCGCAGATTTAGTTACAGAGATGACCTTGGTCAAGCATCCCTTTAGAGATCAGAATATCAAAGCTCAACGTGGCATAGAATTCTAATTGATTTCTGAATACATTTTGTATCACTTAAAAAGAGACCCTAATCGTGGTCTCTTTTTTATATGGATAAAGGTGCTTGCCCTGAGATAACGATGTAAGCCGAGGCGGCGGCCCATATGGTAATTGTGAGCATTAATTGGGGATCAGAAAACAGAGCTTCTGTCGGGGATTCACCTGCATTTGTCATTTCGACTATGTACCAATATCTGTAAATACCAAACAAGACGATCGGGATTGTAATTGCGAGTTCAGGGCGCGTGGTGACAACAAAAAGACTATAGAAAACAAGCGCACCTGTTGCCGCCATTTCGGCAAAACGATTGACCAGGGATATTGAATAAGACCCCAGGACTTCTCTGCCAGAGGCGCCGCTGTCTTGTAATTCCTGTCGCCTTTTAATTGCGGCAAGAAAGAGGGCGAGGCATAGGGTGGTGACAAACATCCACGCTGAGACGGGCACATTTAATACTGTTGCACCCGCAAATACACGTAAAACAAAACCAATTGCAATTGTAAATATATCCAGAACAGGTTGATGTTTTAGATAAAAACTATATCCAATGTTAAGGATGACATAGGCAAAGAGAACAAGCGTTGCTTCTGGGGAAAAGAAATAGCCTGCAATTAAAATGCTATAGAGGCAGGCAAGTAGAATAAAGGCCTGTGGAATTGAGATCGCACCAGAAGCCAAGGGGCGTGTTTGTGACTTCTTAGGATGTTTTCGATCATGATTTATATCTTTAATATCATTGAGGACATAAACAGCTGATGATGCGATACAGAATAAGAAGGTAACGGCAAGCGTTTTCGAGATTGCCTCTGGGTTGGAAAAAAGTCCTGTAAACAGTAGAGGAGCTAGAACAAAGCCGTTCTTAACCCAGTGTTTGGGGCGCATTAACTTTGCAAGACTTAATCCAATAAAGGGGTGACTTTTGCTTTGTTCTTGGTTCTTATTATTCATATCTAATTTTTAAAACCGAAGTTCTTAATGAATCTTTTATTGAGTTATTGTCTTTTTGCTATTTTAGCGACGATCGCAAATATCGCTTCTCAGGATTTATTCCTGAAAGTTTATTCCGGCCCATTTGCTCTGATTTTGTCCGTAGGGGCGGGGACGGCGGTTGGTCTCATTACTAAGTATTTGCTAGATAAAAGGTATATATTTCGTTACCGAACGAGTGGTATGGGGCATGAAAGCAAAATTTTTATGCTTTATACGATGATGGGGGTTTTCACGACGCTAATATTCTGGACCTTTGAATTTGGGTTTCATTTTATTTTTGATGATAGAATGATGCGCTATTTCGGAGGTGTAATCGGTCTTGGAATTGGATATTGGATTAAGTATCAATTGGATAAGAAGTACGTATTTATCTCAAAGGAAACAAAATGCTAATCAGTGGTTGGGGACAATATCCAGACGCTGAGGCCGAAATTTTGAATCCTGTGTCGGGGGATGCATTACAGCGAAATTTACAAGACGAAGACGCAAAGTCGTTTATCGCCCGGGGATTGGGGCGTAGCTATGGTGATAGTTCTCTTTCGTCAACTGTCATATCAACAAAATATTTAAATCGCTTTCATTCCTTTGATGATGAAACAGGTATCCTGTCATGTGATGCGGGTGTCAGCCTCGATGATATTTTGGATGTCTTTGTGCCCAAAGGTTGGTTCCCGACAGTTACGCCGGGAACAAGATTTGTAACTGTCGGTGGGGCAATTGCAAGTGATGTCCATGGAAAGAATCATCATAACGTCGGCACTTTTTGTGACCATGTTTTGTCTTTTCGAATATTGATTGCCAGTGGAGAAATATTCAATTGTTCGCCATCTGAAAACAGAGATTTGTTTTTGGCAACTTGCGGCGGGATGGGGCTGACAGGGGTTATTCTTGATGCATCGATCAGACTACAGAAAATTGAAAGTAGCTTTATTGAAGAAACGACTTACAAAGCAGCTAACCTGAAAGAATGTTTGGAGCTTTTTACCGAGTACCGTTCGGCCACTTATTCAGTCGCCTGGATTGACTGTCTAAAACAAGGAAAAGAGCTTGGTCGATCTTTATTGATGCTGGGAAACCACAGTGAAAAAGGCGGATATGTTGACTTGAAAAAAGCAACATCTTCCATTCCTTTTAACATGCCCGGCTTTTGCCTGAATAAGTATTCTGTGGGGGCTTTTAATAGTCTCTACTATGGTCGAGTACGTGCGCAAATTCAAGAGCGGCATGTTCACTATGGCCCTTATTTTTATCCTTTGGATGGTATCGGGAACTGGACGCGACTTTATGGGGCTAAAGGCTTTGTGCAATACCAGTTTGTTATTCCAAAAGACGCGGGATTAGAGGGAATGACCTGTGTCCTTGAAAAGATATCTCAATCTGGCGCGGGATCTTTTCTGTCTGTCCTTAAGGTTTTTGGTAAAGGCAATGATAACCTTCTTTCCTTTCCGTTTGAAGGTTATACGCTGGCGTTGGATTTTAAGGTCAGTCCGAGAACATTTGAGTTGTTGGACCAACTGGATGTCATTGTGCACGACTATGGGGGGAGGATCTACCTCACGAAAGATGCGCGCATGAGTGATCGGGTTTTCCAGAAAGGATACCCTGAGTGGGAGGCATTCCAGTCTGTCAGGGAAAGATATGGCGCGGTTGGCATCTTTGCTTCTTTGCAGTCAAAGCGTCTGGGTTTAGATGTCGAACATTAAGCTATTGGGAAGCATATGAAAAAAATACTTATAATCGGGGCGACGTCAGCTATAGCAGAGGCAACAGCAAGGATTTTTGCATTACGTGGTGATAACCTGTTTTTGTTAGCACGAGATCAGGAAAGACTCTCTGTTATTGCCAATGACCTGAAAGTCCGTGGGGCTAATGATGTTCACACGTGGGCATATAATGCTTCAGGACAGCATGATAATGAAACTTTTTTTGCGAATGCTATAGAACAGCTTGGCGGCATCGATATTCTTTTCGTTGCCCACGGTATTCTTCCTGATCAAAAAAGCTGTGAAGCTTCTGTCGAGCATACGCTTAATGCGTTTGAGATCAATGCGACGAGTGTTTTTGCAATACTGACTTATTTTGCTAATATTTTCGAGGCTCAAAACCACGGTTCAATTGCCGTTATCTCTTCTGTCGCTGGGGATCGAGGTCGGCAATCAAACTATGTTTATGGGGCAGCAAAAGGTGCTGTTTCTATCTTCCTACAGGGTTTACGGCATCGTCTTGCCAAGTCTGGTGTGCAGGTTTTGACTATTAAACCGGGCTTTGTTGATACGCCGATGACAGCCAGTTTTTCTAAAGGGGCGTTATGGGCAAAACCTGAACAGATTGCCAGGCTCATTGTTAGAGCATTAGATAGAAAAAAATCTGTGGTTTACACACCCTGGTTTTGGGGTGGCATTATGCTCATTATAAGGCTTGTTCCGGATTGGATTTTTCACAAAACTCGCCTTTAGATTTTATGGGCTTTAGATTTTTATAAGAACATCCTAAGCTCCGATACTTTCTTTGCTGCAGTTTTCAATTGCTGCCATTTATTCGGAGACATAGATGTTTTTTGTTCCCGGCAAACATAAAGAGCATGGTTTGCCTTATAATCCTTTTAAAGCTTGCGTACTCCCACGGCCTATTGCCTGGCTTTCAACGAAATCAACTGAGGGTGTTTGTAATCTGGCTCCGTATAGTTTTTTCAATGCTTTTGCTGATGAACCGCCAATTATCGGTGTGGGCATAGCGCCGGATAGTAGGGAAGAAGGCACGAAGGATACACTTCGGAACATCGTTGAAACCGAAGAATTTGTTTTCAATCTCGTTTCTTGGGAACAACGCACGGCAATGAATGAAAGCTCAAGATCGTCTCCGGCTGATGTGGATGAGTTTGAGGCAGCAGGCCTTGAGAAGCTTCCTTCACAGATTATCAAGCCTCCCCGTGTAAAAGGAGCACCGGTCCATTTTGAATGTAAGCTTTTTAAAAGCTTGGACTTACCGAAGAACCACGAAGGCAAACACTATACCTTAATTCTTGGGGAAGTAGTCGGGATGCACATTGATGAAGCCTATCTCACGGACGGTATGGTTGATGCGACCAAGATGAAACCTTTGGCTCGCCTTGGTTATCAGGATTATTCCGTTGTAAATGAGGTTGTGCAGTTGGTTCGTCCTTCTGCTTAGATCGAGAGTTGGTCAAGATGTTCAGGTGTAATCTGTGACAGGCTCGTAAATAAAAAACAGGGCAGGGTGATGGCGTTTTTATTAGAACAAGTTCAGTTGGATGCTCTTGATCTGTTGTATGTTTTGTTTTGCGGATCCGTTGCTGGGCTTTGCCGCGGATTTGCAGGCTTTGGTCTTTCTGCACTTGTGGTGACGTCATTAACCCTGGTGCTTTTACCAGTTGAAGTCGTGCCGATTGCTTTACTACTTGAGATGGTTTCAAGCTTGGTCATGGCCCGCATGACGTGGACAGCCATCCATTGGGGACTATTGCGGTGGCTTTGTGTCGGGGCTGCGATTGGTGTTCCGGCGGGTGTTTTTTTATTAAAAATAATACCTGCAGATCCGTTGCGCATTGCAATCTCGTTGGGCGTATTGATCGCAAGTATTTTGTTGTTCTTGGGTGCCCGTTTTAGAGTAAAAGAAAGCAGTGCTAAAAATCTTTCCGTAGGTCTGATTTCAGGCGTTGCTAATGGTGCTGCTTCTTTGGGAGGATTACCTGTTGCTATCTATATGATGGCAGCGGCACTTCCGGCAGAAGTGGTTCGGGCGACCATGAACCTGTATTTTCTTATTCTTGATGCTTATGGAACAGGAGCTTTGGTTTTTGCAGGTCTTTTGGATCAGGTTACAATTGCACGGGCTTTATTGTTGGTTGTTCCTGTAACTTTGGGCATCTATTTGGGCAACTATATTTTCCAGCGCAGCTCAGCAACTCATTATCGCTATGTGGTTCTCGTGTTGTTGATGGCGTTATCTGTTTCCGGTTTAGTCAAATCCTTCATCTGATCGTTAGAAAAAAGAGAAATAAATCAGCAAAACCCCTAAAGGAAACAACATCCAAAAGCCCGCCCCTATATAGAGTTTCAGAGCCAGCTTTATGTCTGGCGCTGCAAGGTCGCTGCGGCCACCGTCACCCATCCAGGGATCATCGACGACATAACCCGGGTATTTGCGAGGGCCAGCAAGGGCGAAACCAAGCGCACCTGCAACGGCAGCTTCTTGCCATCCTGCATTGGGGGAACGATGTTGGCCTGCATCACGAAGCATAACCTTGAAGGCTCTGGCTGCTGATGCTCTCGAAATTAAGAGGCCAGCGAGCACATAGAGTAACCCAGCCAGACGCGCCGGGATTAGATTGACCAAATCATCCAGACGTGCGGCGAACTTACCAAAAGCTTCGTAGCGTTCGTTCTTGTGGCCGATCATACTGTCCAGCGTATTGATTGCCTTGTAGGCACAAAGTCCGGGAAGACCAAAAAGAGCAAACCAGAACACGGGGGCAACAACACCGTCAGAAAAATTTTCTGCCATACTTTCTATTGCCGCGCGGCAGATACTTGCTTCGTCCAGACTTTCGGGGTCTCGTCCGACCAGATGGCTGATGGCTTTTCTGCCTTCCTCCAAGCTTTGTGCAAGTGCAGTGGCGACATTATGAACTGCTGTTCCCAAACCTCTGTAGGCGATAAGGCTGGAAGCAAGGATGGATTCGACAATCCAGCCATGAGATACTTGCCCCAACGCGCGTGAGAGTATAAGACCGACAGCAACGGCCAGAGCAATGATTCCGATAGAGAGTAAGGCCCCGAGAAGAATTCCGGTCATTCGGTTGTTCTTGGGATTATTCATTCGGCGTTCACTGACTTCTATGGCCTTCCCGATAATGACAACGGGGTGAGGAACATAGCGATACAGCCATGCAGGATCGCCGATTACAATATCTATGAAAATAGCTGTAATCAGGATCAGGATTGGTAAAAAAAGTGGTTCTTGGACCAAATACGACATCAACATGGCGCGAGAATGTTAGCAGTCTTGTTACAGGTCAAGTAGTCGTAAGCCATAATTTGATAAAAGTGTATCGTAGCAACGCCGCCCTGTTGCTAAAAAATGATGGATGAGGTGAGTATAATGACCGAAAACGGTCCAAAAATTGGTGTAATGGTTTGTGGACATGGCAGCCGTGATGAAGGCGCCGTCCGCGAGTTTGAATCCGTTGCCCGGGGTATTCGTGAGCGCTTGCCTCAATACGAAGTCGATAGCGGTTTCTTGGAGTTTGCAACGCCAATTATTCGTACTGGTCTGGATAACTTGCGTGAATCTGGACATGATTTGGTTTTGGCTATTCCGGGTATGCTCTTTGCGGCTGGTCACGCGAAGAACGACATTCCGTCCGTGTTACGTACATACGAAGCACAACATCCAGACATGAAGATCGAATATGGGCGCGAGTTGGGCATTGATACCAAACTGATCAAAGCTGCTGCTGACCGTATTCAAGAAGCAGTTGATCGCGCCAACAAAGAAAACGGCGAAATGCCTATCAACGAGACTATGTTGATGGTTGTTGGTCGTGGTGCATCAGATCCGGATGCAAATTCCAACGTTAACAAAGTGATGCGTCTTCTCTGGGAAGGGTTTGGCTTTGGCTGGGGAGAAGTTTGTTATTCCGGTGTTACTTTCCCGTTGGTTCAACCTGGTCTGGAACATGCGGCGAAGCTTGGGTACAAACGTATTATCGTTTTCCCTTACTTCCTTTTCACAGGCATTTTGGTGAAACGCATTTATGATTACACAGATGTTGTGGCCGAAGCACATTCAGATATTGATTTTGTGAAAGCGCCTTATCTGTCAGATCATCCGCAGGTTCTTGATGCCTTTGCTGATCGCGTTCAGGAAATCCTGGATGGAACCAACGTGATGAACTGTAAGCTCTGTAAATACAGAGAACAGGTTCTGGGTTTTGAAGCAGAAATTGGCCTGCCGCAGGAAAGTCACCATCATCATGTTGAAGGTATCGGTACTGGCACTGCTGATGACCACTCTCATGAGAATGATCACTCTCATGGGCACGATCACTCACACGGTCATTCTCATGGACATGGTCATAGTCACGATCATGGGCATGATCACGACCACCACCATCATCCCTATCCGCATGCGGATCACCCTCTTGGGCCTGTGACCATGGCCAAAGATGATAAAAGCTCGTAGATAAGCGGATCAAGGTTTTTAAGTATGTCGATTGAATACGACTATATCCGGGATCCACAGGAAATTTATCGCGAGTCATTTGCGCAGATAGAGGCCGCTGCGGATTTTGGGAAGATGCCTGCTGATGTTGCTGATGTTGCTGTGCGTATCATTCATGCCTGCGGAATGCCGGAAGTTATTGATGATCTTGCCTGGACTGATGATTTCGCGGCGAAGGGGCGGGCTGCCCTTAAAGCGGGCGCGCCCATTATTGTTGATTGTCGTATGGCACGTGATGGCATTATTCAAAACAGGCTTCCTGCGAATAATCAGATCTTGTGCCCCTTGATTGATGAGCGTGTGCCGGAAATTGCCAAAGAAATCGGAAATACAAGATCCGCCGCTGCGGTGGAATTGTGGAAAGAGCATCTTGAGGGCGCTGTTGTCGTCATAGGGAATGCGCCGACAGCGCTGTTCAGATTACTGGAAGTTTTGCATGATGGTGCACCGAAGCCTGCTGCAATTCTTGGCTTTCCTGTCGGGTTCGTTGGTGCGGCTGAATCAAAAGATGCCTTGATTGCTGCCAATATTGACATCCCTTACATGACATTGCGTGGTCGTCGCGGGGGAAGTGCCATTGCATCCGCTGCGCTGAATGCGGTGGCAAAGGATAACAAATGACTTCTGAAGCAAACACGGGTGCCTGGCTCACGATTTTGGGTATTGGCGAAGAAGGGCTGGATAGCCTGACGCCTGTTGCTCGTCGTTTGCTCGATCAGGCAAAAGTACTTGTCGGCGGAGAACGTCATCTGGCAATGTTGGGCGAAGATCCTCGAGAACAAATAAACTGGTCCTCCCCCTTTTCTTCGATGGTCGAGAAGATACTCTCTCGAAGAGGAGAGAGCATCTGTATTCTGGCGTCGGGCGATCCGATGTGCTTCGGTGTTGGGGCCACCTTCTCCAAACGCATTCCCGCTTGTGAAATGCTTGTTGTTCCCGGTATCTCATCCTATTCACTTGCTTGTTCCAGACTTGGTTGGGCCATGATGGATGTTGATATGCTAACGCTACACGGACGTCCTTTGAGCTTGCTTCATCCGCATGTTCAACCCGGAGCACAGTTGCTCATGCTGAGTGAGAACGGAACCACGCCAGCCGAAGTTGCTTCTTTGCTGACGGACCGTGGCTTTGGCGATAGTAAGATTACTGTTCTTGAGCACATGGGTGGAGAGAAAGAGCAGGTACTTGACGGTGTTGCGCACTGTTGGTCCTATCCTGCCTGTGCTGATCTGAACACAATTGCTGTTGAGTGTATTGCAACGCACCGCGCAGAAGTCTTGCCGACTGTTCCCGGATTGCCTGATGATGCCTTTGTGCATGATGGGCAATTGACGAAAAAGATTGTGCGCTCATCGACCCTGTCTGCTCTGATGCCGATGACGGGACAGGTTCTTTGGGATCTGGGCGCTGGTTGCGGATCAATCTCTATCGAATGGATGCGTGCCGCACAGGGAACAAAGGCTGTTGCTATCGAGCGGGATCAAGAGCGTCTTTCAAGTATTGCGGCAAATGCTCAGGCTTTGGGGACACCCTTTCTGTCTATCAAGGAAGGGGAACTTCTTTCTGTTCTCGGCGAGTTGATGAAAGAAGAGCAGCGACCAGATGCCATTTTTGTTGGCGGAGGGGCCACTTCTGATGGATTGTTTGATATCTGCTGGAAGGCTTTAAAGCCTGGAGGTCGCTTTGTCGCAAACGTTGTGACGCTGGAAGGCGAAATGAAGCTCTTTGAATGGCATAAAAAAGTAGGGGGAGAACTTAATCGTATTTCGATTAATCAGGCATCCCCCATTGGACCTTATCATGGCTGGCGGGCGGCGATGCCTGTAACCCAGTATGCAGTGACGAAAAGATATGACGGGTAAACTTTATGGCGTCGGCATTGGGCCCGGCGATCCTGAGCTTTTGACTTTAAAAGCCTTGCGCTTGATCCAGAAGACCAAGGTATTGGCTTATCCGGCACCGGATGTTGGCGATAGTCTGGCACGGACAATTGTGGCGGAACATCTACCCGGTGGACAGACCGAATACCCAATCCGGATACCGATGGTTACAGAGCGTTTCCCGGCACAGGATGTTTATGACCAGGCGGCCAAAGATATTGCAGAATTTCTGGACGCAGGACAGGACGTTGTCGTGCTTTGCGAAGGCGATCCTTTTTTCTATGGCTCCTTTATGTATCTCTTTGGGCGTATGATGGAACGCTTTGAAGTTGAAGTCGTCCCTGGCGTTTCTTCGCTGATGGCCTGTTCGGCAATGGTCGGCGCGCCTTTGGCTGCGCGGAACGATGTCATGACTATTATTCCCGGTCCTGTCGATGCCGATATTATGAAGCAACGTCTGCGCAATGTGCAGGCTGCGGCGATCATCAAGGTTGGTCGTCATTTTGAAAAAATTCGCAGCATTCTTGAAGAACTGGATTTGGTTGATTGTGCGCGCTATGTGGAACGCGCAACCATGGAAAACCAGAAAGTAATGCCCTTAAGCGAAGTGGGGGATGCCAAGGCACCTTACTTCTCAATGATTTTGGTCCACAAACGTGGTGAGGCCTGGACACTGTAATGACGCAAAAATTTGATCACTCCCCTGCCTTTGTTGCTCTGACAGCAGAAGGTGCGAAACTTGCCAAACAACTACGTGATGCCTATGGCGCTGGTGAAGTTCATGGCCGTGTGGGTCGTGTGGAAGGCGCAGATGTTTCTTTTGATGAAACCATCGTGCATCTTCAATCGCTTTTCCGCGAAGGGCGCGCCATTGTTGGTATCTGTGCCGCTGGTGTTTTGATTCGTGGTCTATCACCTCTCTTGGCTGATAAGCGCGCTGAACCACCTGTTATTGCTGTTGCTGAAAACGGCTCTGCGGTGGTTCCCTTACTTGGCGGTCATCACGGGGCTAATGACCTTGCCAAGGATCTTTCTGCCAAGCTGGATGTTTCTGCTTCTATTACCACAGCTTCTGATAATCGTTTCGGCATTGCCCTGGATAATCCGCCTGCTGGCTGGAAGCTTGGCAACCCGCAAGATTACAAAGCTTTTATCGCCGTTGTATTGGCTGGTGCCAAGGTTCAACTCAACGGGGAAGCTGACTGGGTGAAGGCGGGGAGCCTTCCAATCTCTGACAACGGTGAGCTTGTTATCACGGTAACCGAGAAGGATCTCGCGGGCTCTGAGAAAGAGCTTGTCCTGCACCCAGCAACGCTCTCGCTTGGTGTTGGTTGCGAACGCAATGCAGAATCAGAAGAACTTTCAAAACTTGTTTCTGAGACCCTCAAAGCTGGGGGGCTTTCGCCGAAAGCCCTAGCGGGGGTGTTCTCTATTGATGTTAAAGCAGATGAAACTGCTGTTCAGGCTCTTGCTGCTGAACTGGACGTTCCTGCACGTTTCTTCCCGGCGGCAGAGCTTGAAAAACAAACTCCACGTTTAGAAACACCATCAGATATCGTCTTTGCCGAGGTCGGCTGCCATGGTGTGTCCGAAGGATCTGCCCTTGCTGCTGTTGGCGAGACAGGCAAGTTGCGTGTTGCGAAAAATAAATCCAAACGCGCAACCTGTGCGATCGGAGAAGCAACAGGTATCATTGATACCTCAACCCTGGGTCAAGCGCGCGGTAAACTATTTGTGGTTGGCCTTGGTCCGGGTGATCAAAGCTGGCGTGCACCGGAAGTGGATCGTGTGGTTCGCGGTGTTACAGATTTGGTCGGATATCATCTCTATCTTGATCTGCTTGGTCCCTTGGCCGAAGGCAAGGATCGTCATGGTTATGAACTGGGCGAAGAAGAAATGCGGGTGCGCATTGCCCTGAATCTTGCTGCCGAAGGGCGCTCGGTTGCTTTGGTTTGTTCAGGTGATCCCGGAATTTATGCCATGGCCGCTTTGACCTTTGAGCTATTGGATCGCGGAGAACGGGCGGACTGGAACCGTGTTGATATTCAGGTGACGCCGGGTATTTCTGCACTACAAGGGGCTTCTGCTCGTATCGGCGCGCCTTTGGGACACGACTTCTGCACGATCTCTCTCTCTGATCTTCTGACCCCGTGGGAAGCCATTGAAAAGCGTTTGAATGCAGCAGCACAGGGCGATTTTGTTATTGCCTTCTATAATCCGGTTTCTCGTCGTCGGACGAAACAACTAGCCACAGCGGTTGAAATCCTCCTTCAACACCGTCCGGCAGATACGCCGGTTATGCTGGGCCGTAATCTTGGTCGCGAAGGTGAGAGTATGACAGTGCTGCGGCTTGATGAATTGACACCGGATCAGGTTGATATGTTGACCGTTGTCCTTGTGGGGTCATCTACCTCGCGCAAGATTGAAAAATCTGACGGCTCATGCTGGGTTTACACACCGCGTGGCTATGAAAAGAAAGCCCATCTCTATGAGAACTTTGACGAGACGGGTGAAGTGAAAACGATCACAGAAGGATCAGCAGCATGACGGTTTATTTCATTGGCGCTGGTCCGGGTGCACCGGATCTCATTACCATTCGGGGCCGTGATCTCATTGCCAAGTGTCCTGTGTGTCTTTACGCAGGATCGCTGGTCCCCGAAGGTGTTATTGCCTTTGCACCAGAAGGCGCGCTGATCAAAGACACGGCCCCGATGAACCTGGATGAGATTATCGAGGATATCAATACGGCCCATAAAGACGGCAAGGATGTTGCCCGGGTGCATTCCGGTGACCCCTGTCTTTATGGTTCTGTTGCTGAACAGATGCGCCGCCTTGATCAACTGGGTATTGATTACGAAGTTGTCCCCGGCGTTTCAGCCTATGCTGCGGCCTCTGCGGTTATCCAGAAGGAACTGACATTACCGGAAGTCAGTCAGTCGATTATCCTGACACGAACAGCCATGAAATCTTCGGCAATGCCCAATAACGAAGATCTGGATACCTTTGGCAAGTCCGGTGCGACCCTTGCCATCCATCTATCGGTGCGTAATCTTAAACACGTTCAGGAAACCCTGACCCCGCATTACGGCGAAGATTGCCCCGTGGTGATTGCCTATCGCGTGACCTGGCCGGATGAGTTGATCATACGCTGTACCCTCAAAGACGTGCGTGAAAAAGCCCGTGAAGCCAAGATCACCCGCACAGCCCTTATCCTTGTCGGACACGTGCTGGCGGATGATAAAGACTTCATCGACAGCAAACTCTACGATCCGGATTTTGTTCACGTCCTGCGTCTTGGGAAAGATAAGAAAAAAGCCGCAGCCGTGGAACACGAAGCCAATGTGCCGGGCGGGCTGGATTGAGGTCAATTAGGTTTTATGGTTAAGAAGAGAGGCCCCAGAGCCTCTCTTTTTTATTTTGGTCACAATCGATGTGCAGGATGTAATACAGTTTTTAAATTCTGGTAATAAAAATACTTGAACAAACAGTATGATTAATATTTTTCGATGCCTTTTGCACTTTGTCATTGTCGTGATTCTAACAGTAATTACACAAATTGGCGGTGTTGCTTACCTTCTTTCTTTGGTATTTAAAAAGTATATAGCTCGAGTAGGGAAATTGAAATTTGGTTATGGTTTTCTTCTATTTGCTATTTTTTATGGCTTGTTATGGGGCGGCTCGATATTTATCGCACCACAGTTTGGCCGTGTAGCACTTCCTTGTTTTTCAGATCAAACAGATAAAATTGCAGTTCAGTCTCCGCTTTATTGTTTGCTGAACAGGCATTATGTTACCCCCAAATTGTTAGAGCTTGGGAATGCTCTGGCGAGTAGTATAGACGCCAGATTTCCAAGAACACAAACACAGGCTCTTGACGCTAACTTTCCATTTTTTGACAAATTTCCTCTGTTGCCGCATTTATCCCACGATGATGGGAGAAAGCTTGATATCGCGTTTTATTATCGGAATGATAAAAACGAATATGTGGTGGGAAAAACCAAATCCCCAATCGGATATTGGGGGTTCGAGCAACCTACTGATAGCCGTAGTCAACTTTGTTCCAATAATGATGATAATTGGAATTTACGATGGGATATGGATTGGTTTCAATTTTTGAATAAACAACACTACCAACTTGATCGAGAAAGAACCTCGGTGGCGTTGCAATGGCTTGCGAATCAAGGACAATCTTATAAGGTGTCGAAAATATTTGTCGAACCTTATTTGGCTAAGCGTTTAGGTGTTTCTAATAAAATTATTCGTTTCCAAGGATGTAGAGCTGCTCGCCATGATGATCATATTCATATACAAATAGCGAAATAAAGCCATCTCAGCCCGTTTTCTTACGTTCCCAAACCGTTCGGTAATCTTCGGGTGAGTTCTGTATGGAAAACTTTATTCTATCATTTTGATACGAAGGGTTTTGGGGAAATTATACGGTTTTCCCTAACCTTTCTTTGGCAAAATCCAAAAACAATTGAACCCGGGCTGGCTTTGTTGAGTTGTGGTGTGTCAAGGCAGTGACCGGGGCGTCGGGTGCTTGCCAGTGGGGGAGGAGCTCTGTCAGGCGGCCCGCTTTGATATCTTCTCGAACACTCCATTCCGATCTTAGAATAATACCGCGATCAGAGAGCGCCCAGCCTTTGGCGACCTCGCCGTCGTTGCTGGCAAGGGGCGGGGCGATACGGATGTCAGAACGTTTTCCTTCTTTACCTGTGAACCGCCATAAGGTGACGTCTTCGTCATCTTCACGGATAGCAATGCATTGATGGTTCGTTAGATCAGCGGGGGTGCGGGGGGAACCGTGTTGTTTCAGATAATCCGGAGAAGCACAAAGAATACGTCTGTTGGATGCTATGGTGGTTCGCAGTAAATCACTGTTTTTTAAGGGGCCAACCCGGAAGATAATATCCCAACTGTCACGCGGTAAGTGCCCCAATTGATCGCTGAGTTGCAGGTTAACTGTGATTCCTTGGTTTTGTGTCTGAAAAGTAGCGAGTAATGGTGCAATACGAAGTCTGCCGAAACCAAGAGGGGCGATGACTTTCAGATGACCTGAAATAATGCCACGTTGGGCTGCGATTTCTTCCTCTAGCCCATCAAGGGTATTGAGAAGCTGTTCGGCCCGGGCGGCAAGTAGTTCACCTTCTGTAGTCATTACAAGGCTTGCTCCGCCTGAGCGCTCAGCCAATTTCAGCCCAAGGCGTTGTTCAAGGCTTGAAAGTCGCTGGCTGACAGCGGAGGCCGTGACATTGAGCGTGCGTGAAGCCGCGGCGAGGGAGCCTCCTCTGGCGATGGCTTGGACAAGTTGCAAGTCGGTTGATGAAATCATTAGTTTATCTAACGTTTAAAGTGAAAAATCATAAATTTACCTTTTCGTTGATCCAGGTGCAAACTGCAACAAGAAAACGAATTAGAAGAAAGGGCGTCTCTATGAGTAATAAAATTCACGATTTGGATACACCATGTTTGTTACTGGACCGAGATCGCCTAGAGACCAATCTTGAGCGCATGAAAAAAGTCGCGACATCTAGATCGACGCTGTTGAGGCCGCATTTAAAAACCTCCAAGTCGCTAGAGGTTGCCTCTTTGGCTCTGAAAGCAAGTGGCGGCGGGGCAACAGTCTCTACCTTGAAAGAAGCAGAGGTTCTTGGGCGCAGCGGTGCCGTTGATTTGCTTTATGCGGTTGCCATTTCACCACAAAAACTCAAACGTGTTGCTGGTTTGAGAGCTGAAGGTATTGATCTAAAGGTTGTTGTCGACAATGTTGAGATGGCCGAGCATCTGTCCGCGTTTTATGAGCAGACTGGGCAAACCATCCCGACCTTGATTGAGCTCGACTTGGATGGACACAGATCGGGCGTTCGCCCCGAGGATAGCATTCAGCTTCTTGCTATTGGGAGAGAACTCGACAGGTATCAGCAGTTACGAGGGGTGATGGCCCATGCGGGTGAAAGTTACGCGCTTTCAGATCCCGCTGACCTGCAGCATTCTGCCGACAATGAAGCAAAGTCAGCTTGTGCGGCGGCGCAAACCCTCTGTAATTCTGGCCTGCCGTGTCCGATTGTGAGTATCGGCTCCACGCCAACGGCCTTGATGGGGACAAGCTACGAAGGCGTTACCGAACTGCGAGCGGGAGTCTTTATGTTCTTTGATCTGGTCCAGTCGGGGGTGGGGGTGTGCAGAAAAGACGATATTGCGTTGAGCGTCCTCAGCACGGTGATCAGTACTAACCCAGATGCCAGCCGTCTGGTCATTGATGCCGGCTGGATGGCCTTGTCCCGCGACCGGGGAACAGCATCCCAAGCTGAAGACTATGGTTATGGGCAGGTTTGCCTACCGGACGGCATCATCCTGACAGATGTTCTGGTGCTGGATGCGCAACAAGAACACGGGATCATCGGGGTGCGTCGTGGATCAAGTGCGTGTCTGCCCAAATTATCAATCGGTGACCAGTTGCGTATCTTGCCCAATCATGCTTGTGCTACTGCGGCGCAGCACGGGGCCTATCACGTCATCAACAAACAAGCGGAAGTCGAGGCTATCTGGCCCCGGTTTTCTGGCTGGTAAGGAGATAGAGTTATGAGCGAATTAACCGTTATCAGTGCATCTGATATTGCAGAGTATGTGACTCGTGATCTTGCCTTTGCGGCTGTTGAAAAAGCCCTGATTGCAATCACCAAACCGGATAGCCGTTTGTTCCCGGTAACCATTGGCCGGGGAGTACCCGATGAGAGTATGGTGGCGATAAAATCAGGAATGTCGGCTCCAGAGGGGGTTGTCGGAATGAAGGTCGGAACCTATTGGCCGAACAACCGGGACATGGGTTTGACCAATCACGGCTCAACAACCTTGTTACTGGATCCGGACACAGGTATGCCGACGGTGTTATTTAATGCTGTGGCGCTGAACGGTTTGCGCACTGCCGCGGCCAATGCGGTTGCAAGCAATGTTCTGGCGCGACCGGATGCCGAGGTTCTTTTGCTGGTAGGGGCCGGGCATCAGGCCCGCTGCGAAATCGCAGCCCTCTGTGACATTCGCCCGATTTCTCGGGTGCTGATCTGGAGCCGTAATCTAAACCATGCCGCGGAATTGGCAGAAGAATTATCCGCGAGCGCCTCAAATCAGTCTTTTGCCCAATTTTCTGCGACCTCAGATCTGGAGATGGCTGCTGGAGAGGCGGATATCATCACCACAGTCACGCCCTCAACCCAAGTGTTAATCCAATCAGCGTGGGTGCGTCCTGGAACCCACATCTCGGCGATGGGAGCCGATAAAAAGGGCAAACAGGAACTGGACCCTCGCTTAGTAGAGGGCGGCAAGCTTTTTGCTGATCACCCGCCACAGTCTGTTGAGATCGGAGAATTTCAAAGCGCGACCCAACAAGAGTTGATCCGGGAGCAGGATATTACGGCAATCGGCAGAGTCTTAACGGGCGTGTGTAAAGGGCGGACGGGCGAAAGAGACATTACTATTTTTGACAGCTCTGGCATCGTTTTACAGGATATTGCCGTTGCTCAGGCCGTATTAGAAAAGATACGCAAGAAAGGAGGTGGGCTTAAAGTATCGTTTTGAGAGAGTAAAATATTTGGATGCTTTAAATACAATAGTCTATGGAACAATAGTGAATAGTTTGGCTCTATCAGCTCGTTTTCTTGCACTCCCATATCGTTTGATAACCTTCGGGTGAGTTCTGGGCAACAAACTCGGCCGAGGTTTTGCAACTTTCGTAGGTTGCGTAGGTTTCTGATCCCCCAATAGTCATTTCCTGTTGCCCACTCAACAACGATACGAGGAAAAATGTAATTTTAAACATGGGAACTATCCTTCCTATGCTTAAAGTACAATCAATGTTTGTGCCAAGGTAATGACGAGACTAGGGAGATACTTTGACCGGAAGGGGAATTAGTTGACTTCGATGGGGAGTTGGTAGCGTGATTTAATGGCGTTCCATTCCGGATCATCTTTCATTTTTAGTATCATGCTATCAAGGAATTCTCTGGCCTGTGGAAGATATCCACTTATGAGAAAGCGTCTAAGAAAGATGCTGTGTTTATAGGTACTGAAATGAATTTCTTCACTAAGATTTTCTTCCCATACCAGATAGCGTGCAGAGCTTTCTGCCATTATTCCGATATCAACACGTTTGCCTACAAGCATTTTGATAAGGTTTCGCTCATGAGGCGCATTCATTCTGGAAAAAGATCCTTTTGCGACTTCATTGTCAATCCGTGCATAGCGGTGACCAAGTACGCCGCCCAACAATAAATCCTCAAGATCCCCCATACTTTTAACTTCTATGGAACGGTCTTTACGTGAAAAATAAACATTTCCGTCGGATATGAGAGGTGTGGTCCATTCAAACCTACTTTTTGCATCCGGCCCAAACCAATCCGGTGAAACCCAGGGGATGATTATATCGCTGTTTGCTTTTAGCAGATTGTCCAATCGCTTTCTGGGAAGGATACTGAGTTTAAATTGGAACTTTTTTGCGCCGTGTTTATTTAGATAATTCACAAGATCGTGACTCAAGCCTTTGTTCTCACCGACAATAAATGGGGGAACATTGTGATAGCTGTAAATTTGATATTCAGTGGCTAGGGAGATCTTTAGGGGAAAGAGTATTCCAAAAGCCAAGCTTACGATGAACATTAAAGCTATATAATGGACGTGAGAAATAGATACACTACGAAGATCATTGGTCATGGTAATAATCTTTGCTGCGGGCTAAAATAAGTACCTAATGTATCACATTATTTGTGTGAAAAGTTATTTTTCTATTTTTGGGTGTGTTTTGGCGGAGTCCAAGAAGTATTTTCCTGAAGTATTAATATCAAAAAACAGAAGTATTTTGATTAATGACTTTAATTCTGAATGTGGTGATTATGCAGCTTTTTCCAGACTTCTTTAATGCTCGGCAGTTCAGAGGACATTAATTCTTTTATTTTACCAAGGCTGTCTTCCGAGAAGTTTGCTCTTCTGAGTTTATCAATATGGATCTTGATAAACTGTCCGTTCTGGGCGCAGGAAAACAATTCAGGGCTTACGGCAATATGCCCGTCGTCTGCCATCAGCATAAGAGGCCCATTGACCTGAATTTCATCTCCGCTTTGGAGAATTGCTTTAATTGTCATTTTGGTACTCAGGATTTATGAGCAGGTGAATTAGAAGGGCAACACTAAAAGCTATATCGTCGATTTTTTATAAATTTAAGTGTTGTCTCTGTTGAAGAGTGGGGAAAACATAGAAGTGAAATTGAAAAAAAGCAAGTTTCTCATCTAGTGGGATTAGAAAGCCAGATGCTCCTTTACAGATCACCCGTTAAATGTTTTCCCAAAGCCCGCTCTCGCCAGCCACGTAGATTGTATCAATTAAACGCTGATTTTTTTGTGAGTTTTCAAGGGTAAAAACTTTTGCAATATCTGCAGAAGTTCTGGTAAGCACTGCGCGTGAGAAGGCTTCTATCTGTAGCTTGTATTGGTTCGCGCCGGGGAAGTGAAATTCCTGTTTTTCGGAATGGCTTGTATTGTGCAGTGTTACTTTATCTGCATCGTAAAGACCCGCATTAAACGGGGCTGAAACTTCAATCCATCCTTTATCACCGTGGAATGAAATTTCCTGTCGATGTGCGAGTTGTGTTGCCACATACATGGTCATTTCAAAGTCACCAAAATCAGCACGACAGGAGGCAAAAACATCGGTACCAAAATCTTTATCATATTTTACCTTTGCGGAAACGGCGACAGGTTCAACACCCGTTGCGAAACGTGTCGCGACGGTTGGGTAAACACCGATATCAGGTAAGGCGCCACCGCCTAATTCGCGGATGTTCCGCATATTATTGCTGTCTTTGTTGAAGTAGGTAAACGCGGATTGAACGTGGGAAAGAGTACCGATGGCACCACCTTGGATTAAATCACGTATTTTGTGCCATTGAGGGTGATAGGTGATCATGAATGCTTCTGAAACCAGGACGTTATTTTTATCCCGTGCCTGAATGATCTCTGCGATTTGAGATGCCTTTAGAGAAATTGGCTTTTCACAAAGCACATGTTTTCCCGCATTTGCTGTCTTGATAGACCATTCCACATGATGTGCAGTGGGCAGGGGGATGTAAACGGCGTCTACAAGGTTGCTTGCCAGTAGATCATCATAAGACCCAAAGGTATGTGGAATAGCAAAGCGTTCTGCAAGGGCATCTGCCTTTGACTTATCCCGACTGGCGATAGCGGCAATCACAGCATTGTCTGCATTTAAAATTGCCGGAATAACGTGTTCTACACCAATTTTGGCAGTCGATAGAATTCCCCAGCGCAGCATTTTTCATCCCGTTCAAAGTAAGATTTTTTATCTGGATGATACTAAAGAGGTAATTGAAATTTCACCAATAAAATCAGAAGCGAGTTGTTGTCCTTGTTTGATGTTATGTGAATCATTACCGATAGATAACAAAAAAATACTATCTAATCTTCGGGTTCATAAAATTCGGTATCCAGATCATCAAGCTTTTCTGCGATATATTTCCGAGCATCGGCGATACCTTGGTTGTATTGTGATGGTCCAATCTTTTTGAGGAGGAAATCGATCACCTCTGCCGCACGAAATTCGCTGATATCTTCGTCAAATTCTGAATAGTGAAAATTGATCAATGCTTCAATAATTTCGGCTCTTCGTTCTTTTTCAAGTTTAATACGCATGATATCAGCGCTTTCATTTCGATAGAGTGTCTAATGATTGGTTTTGGTTTTTTTGTAACGGGATATTTCGAAGGTAAAATCACAGGGCTGAGAAGTGATTCTGTAACCAACTGAGAATGCCTTTGACAGTGGATTTCACTATCGCAGATGGCAGCGGTGGTCGCGATATCATCAGTACAGGGATATTATGTTTTCGGGCGACGATTAGTTTGGCGTAAGTTGCAGTGCCACCTGAGTTTTTGCAGACAATCAGGTCAATTTTTTCTTCTTTTACAAGGCGAGTTTCTTCATCCTCAGAAAAGGGACCACGTTGTAAGATTATTTTTAAGTTCTGTTTCTCTGCGTCTGAGACAGATGGTTCAATCATTCTGGCTATGAATTTATGCTGTTTGATTGCGATGAAACCGTCGAGTTTCTTCTGTCCTGTCGTCAGAAAAACGGTCATAGAATTTTCTAAAGTTCGTAAATATTCCTGTGCTGTCTGAATATCAGGAACCTCAATCCAGTTATCATTCTGTTCTGCGCACCAAGCTGAACGCTGCAAGATAAGGTGAGGAATTTCAAACTTTTGGCACGCTGTCCAGGTATTGCCGGTTATTGTTGATGCAAAGGGATGCGTGGCATCTATAACGACGTTTATGGCGCTTGTTCTGAGATATTCTATGAGACCTTCCACACCGCCAAAGCCACCCATCCTCTCGTTACCTGATACTTTCGCACGGTTTACTGTGACCCCCGCGCGTGATGTCGTTACATGAAAGGTTGGGTCTTTGGATAGGTGCTCTGCAAGCTCGTTAGCTTCGGTGGTGCCGCCCAGAATCAAAATGCGTGGCTGAGTGTCATTATGATTTGTTTTCCCCGTTGTTGTCCTGAAGGTCTGTGAGGTCATTTTGCAAACCCGGTTTTAGCGACGATGGTCCCGGGTCGGTCAATGATGATTACTTCAACTTCAGTATTCCCTCTTAGAATCTTCAAGGCTTCGGTTCGGGCGAGGTAAGCGATCTTTTCAGCCAAAGGAACATCTTCGGCGAGGCAACGTAAAAGGATCTGGTTTGCTGTATTGGCTGTTTGTGCTTCTTCAATGATATCTTCGGAGGCGTCTATTTCACGCAATCTATCGGCGAGCCACGACATATCGACCTGACTTCGCCCAGAATGAAGATCCATATGGCCCATGGCAAGTTTTGTCAGCTTACCAAAGCCACCGCCTATAGTCAGTTTAGGGACAGGGTGGTCTCGCAGATATTTGAGCATCCCCCCGGCAAAATCCCCCATATCAAGCATGTCTGTATCTTCCAAATTATAAAGATCCATAACTGCTTTTTCTGATGTTGATCCTGTGCAACCGGCAACGTGTGGACGATTGGTGGCTATGGCAACGTCAATGCCGCGGTGAATGGAATGAATCCAGGACGAGCAGGAAAAGGGAATAACAACGCCTGTGGTTCCCAGAATGGACAGGCCACCAAGAATACCCAAGCGTGGATTCCATGTTTTTTGAGCCAGCTCTTTGCCATCGGGAATGGATATTTCAATTTCGACATCACCGGGCAGATTGTGCGCATGGGCAATTTCTGTGATGACCTCAGTCATCATTTTTCTTGGGATCGGATTGATTGCTGGCTCCCCCGCAGGAATGGGTAAACCAGGTTTTGTAACCATGCCAACCCCTTCGCCAGCGTGAAAGATTATGCCGCTTCCAGGCACGCCATGTCGAACCCGAGAGATTATTGTGGCATGATGGGTGACATCCGGATCGTCGCCCGCATCCTTTATAATTGCTGCCATGGCCGAGCAATCGTCTTTTTCTTCTCTGCAAAGAGCAAAAGCGGGTTGCTCTCCTTTTGGGAGAGTTATAGTAACAGGATCTGGAAATTGATTTGTTACAAGAGCTGTATAGGCCGCTTTGGTTGCCGCAGTGGCACAGGCACCGGTGGTCCAGCCTCTTTTCAATTTTCCTTCGGGTTTTCGTGCCATGACAGTATAATACTAAACCGTTATTTTATAGATCGTTCGGCTTTACTTCTGAATCAGAATCAGAAAGTAACACCAGTTTGAGGTATCTTTAGTGTGAAGCTACACGAGAAGGACAGTGTGATAAATGGATAAACTGCCTCTAGACCTTCCAAATTTTGAACCCGGCTGGGTTTGGCTTGTTGGTGGCGGACCAGGTGATGCTGGCCTTTTGACACTCTATGGGTTGCATGCACTGAGATCAGCTGATGTTCTGGTATATGATGCGTTGGTTGGCGAAGATATTCTGAGAATGGCCCGTGAAGGCTGTGTTCTTGAATATGCAGGCAAACGGGGTGGTAAGCCGTCTTCAAAACAGGCTGATATTTCTCAGCGTCTTATTCAATTGGCCAAAGAAGGCAAAAGAGTCTTGCGTCTGAAAGGCGGCGATCCTTTTGTCTTTGGCAGAGGCGGCGAGGAAGCTTTGGCGCTGGTGGAAGCGAATGTTCCTTTCCGTGTTGTTCCGGGTATTTCCAGTGGTATTGGCGGGCTGGCTTATGCCGGAATTCCTGTTACCCACCGCGATTGCAATTCGGCGGTGACCTTTCTGACCGGGCATAATGCCAGCGGTATTGTGCCGGATAACATTAACTGGGAAGGTCTTGCTCAGGGATCACCCGTAATTGTGATCTATATGGCGATCAAACACTTGGGTGATATCGCGCAAAAATTAATGGCCCATGGCCGGTCCGCTGATGAGCCCGTTGGCATTGTCAGCCGGGCGTCGACCCCGTCGCAAGAGGTTTTGGAAACCAGTTTGGGGCGCTGTGTCGAAGATGTCGCCAAAAGTGGCATTGAGCCGCCAGCACTTGTGGTGATTGGCGAAGTTGTGCGCTTGCGGTCGGGACTTGACTGGATGGGGGCGATGAACGGTCGAGTTCTTACATCTGACCCGCTTAACCTATCCGAAAATGTTGATAAGGTTGCGAACGCTTGATATCGAAAGACGGTGCCGAAAATTCACAACAGCAAGGCGCTTCTATAAATCCAGAGGCAGCTAAGGGACTGATTATTGCGGCACCTTCTTCTGGAAGTGGCAAGACCACGCTGACCTTGGCATTGTTGCGTTATTTCAAAAACAATAATCTACGTGTTGCCCCGGCAAAGGTCGGGCCGGATTATATTGACCCGGCGTATCATACCGCAGCAGCAGGACGCCCTTGTTTTAACCTTGACCCCTGGGCCATGAGACAAGAGAGTTTGGCCTCTATCATTACCCTCAGCGGGCAAGATGTTGATGTTATCCTGACCGAAGGTGTGATGGGGCTTTTTGACGGCGCAGCCGGTGGAGCAGGGTCAACCGCGGAATTAGCTAAGAAAACCGGATGGCCTGTTATCCTTGTTATTGATGTTAAGGGTATGTCTGCTTCGGCGGCGGCTATTTTACACGGCTTTGCTTCTTTTGATCCTAAAGTTTCTGTCGGTGGGGTTATCTTCAATAGAGTTGGTTCTCCAAGGCATGCCGAGTTGTTGAAAGAAGCTTGTGGCCCCCTTGGAATTCCTGTTCTCGGTTATCTGAAAAGGCAGGATAATCTGGTTTTGCCAAATAGGCATCTGGGTTTGGTGCAGGCAATTGAACACAGCGAACTCGATGGTTATCTCGATGAAGCCGCAGAGCAGGTTGGTTGGGATGTTCGCTGTGAAGAGCTTCTGAAGCTGGCACGTCCTTCTATTCTTGCGGGGCTTTCTTCTTGTTCAGGTAAAGACATACACAGTTTTGTGCCGCCGATAGGGCAACGCATTGCAATAGCACAGGATGTTGCCTTTTCCTTTATCTATCCGGCACTTCTGGAAGGCTGGAAAAGATCAGGCGCAGAGTTGAGTTTTTTCTCTCCCCTTGCTGATGAAAAACCATGTGCAGAAGCTGATGCAATCTATCTGCCCGGCGGATACCCCGAGCTACATGTGGGACAGCTTGGCGCAAATCTGAAATTTCTAAAAAGCCTGCGTCAGGCAGCAAAGAAGAACAAAACCATTTATGGGGAGTGTGGCGGCTATATGGTTCTCGGCAAGGGACTTATTGATACCCGTGGAGATCACCATGAACTTGCTGGGTTGCTACCTGTTGAGACGTCTTTTGCCGTTCGGCGTCGATCATTGGGCTATCGTGAGGTAACGACGCTTAGAAACACTGCTTTGGGCGACAAGGGAACAACTTTTAAGGCTCATGAATTTCATTACTCTACAGTCGTGGGAAATGAAGGCGATGATCCTTTGTTTGATGTCAGGGATGCAGCCGGTCAAAAGCAAGGGCAGGTTGGTTGTGTAAATGGTTCTGTGATGGGGTCTTATATCCATCTTATTGATCAATCCTGAAAGACGAGTCTGCTTTAGTGGAATCGTCTGTATGCTGATTGTACTGCTTTAAGCGGAAAAAAATCAAAAACTGTGCTACTATCTTTACGAGGGGTTTTGTGAGTTCAATCTGAATTCGCATACTCGAGAGGAAAGTATCACGTGCAAGTGAACCGAGAACGTTTTCATAGTTCTGCTCAGTGTTTACCACCACCCCAAGCTTACCCGATGATCCGAGGGACAGTTGGTCGATATATCGCACGCCCGTGGTTTGATGCGTTGGCTCTTCGGTTGGTTGTTAAGTATCTCTTTCCGCTTACCCGTGTTTTACAGAGGGCAATTGTGAGTGAGGGAAATGCCCAAAAGCTAATAGATGATCTTGGTCTCAAACACGCATTGCCTGATAGCAGTGATAAAGCTCTGACTGAAGTTTGTATCCGCCATCATGTGGCTAAATCAGCTTTCGAGCGCTGGAAAGTGGTCATGTTCGGCGACGGTCTGAGTATCGCTGGGAGAGTCTTTGCCGAACGACGCAGACAGGAAACGCAGCAAAGATTGTTGGAAGCATCCCTGTTTTTCAAAGAGATTCGTAAAGAAGTCGCCCCTGTCCAATGGCAACTGCCAACCCCCAAAGAGTTTTTTAAAACCTTTGAGGGGTATCAGGACGATCTAAATGCTTTTTATCGCCCGCCTAAAAAAATGTCTGGGATTCATTCATCACATTCTATTCACGGGGTTTATGGTCGTGAATATTGGCTGCGCTATGACTCTGAGTTTGGCGCAGAGAACTGGGTGCGCTGTTATGAACCGCTGACAGGATTGAACCCGACCGCCCCGACGATTATTTTTTTGCAAGGGCTGGGCGTTGAACAGGACTGTTTTCAGGATCGGGAAGATCCGGTTTGTGCGTTGACGGAGGCTGGTTTTCGCGTTTTGCGTATGCAGCAACCCGGCCATGGTTTCCGCAAAGCGCCGGGGTTTTATGCCGGAGAACAGATATTCAGCGAAGGTCCTATGGGGTTGATCAAGCTCTATAGGCAATGGATTTCAGATATTTCTGTATTGATGAACTGGGTGCGGCAGCAAGGTGGAGGCCCTGTTGTTCTCGGCGGTGTGAGTTTAGGTGCGCTAACCGCACAGCTCTATTCATCTGTTGCCTGGAATTGGCGTGATGCTTTGAAACCGGACGCTTTACTTTTGATTGGCACCAGCGGAAATGTAATGGATGTATTACTTAAAGGATGTTTGACACAGGCACTTGCTATTCCCAGAAAACTTCACGAACTGGGCTGGCGCGAAGCCGACTATGTGAAGTGTTTGCCCTTTGTTCAGCCAACGGGACATTCTGTTGTTCCGCCGGAAAAGATAATTTTTATGCTTGGCCAAGCTGATAAACTAACACCTTACAAAGGTGGACTGGATCTTGCCAATCGCTGGCGGGTTCCCCCGGAAAACAGGTTCCTCAGAAGAAGTAAGGGGCATTTCTCTCTGCTTATTGACCTTATCCGTGATCCAGCTGTCTTAAGACGATTGACTGAAATCACGTCGTAATCCCTAGGCTCTTTTACAAATATTACTGGATGATTCTACACATGCAATTATGGCACAGGTGCTCTGTGAGGCAGGGCATTAACAAAATGATTGTTATCTGATATGTTGCCAAAAATTTGTACTCTGCTGGTTTTCGCAGACGAAAGCCCAAAACTATTTCGGGCTTGATTACCATAGGGGATGGTCTTACATAGCCATCCAATGGACAGACTTTGACGATTGGCGTCAAAGTAAGTTTTTACGAGATAAGCGAACTCATGAATTCTCTTGGTATAGATAAAGAGCCTAAAGATACACGCGTTGTTGTTGCCATGTCTGGTGGTGTCGACAGTTCTGTTGTTGCGTGTATGCTGAAAGAAGAAGGTTATGACGTTATTGGCGTTACCCTTCAACTCTATGACCATGGAATTGCCTTGGAGAAAAGTGGTGCCTGTTGTGCCGGGCAGGACATTTATGATGCCCGTACTGTGGCTGATCGTTATGGGTTCCCACACTATATTCTGGATTATGAATCGCGCTTTAAACAGGATGTTATGGAAGATTTCGCTGACAGCTATATGCGCGGTGAAACACCTATCCCCTGTGTGCGGTGCAACCAGAAAGTCAAATTCAAAGACATGCTGGCGATGGCCAAGGATCTCGGTGCGGATGTGATGGCAACGGGCCATTACGTACAGCGGATCGAAGGCCCTAATGGTCCTGAACTCCATCGGGCTTTCGACGATACAAAAGACCAGACTTATTTCCTGTTCACAACAACCGAAGATCAGCTGGATTTTCTGCGCTTTCCCCTCGGCGGGTTGCCAAAAACGGAAACCCGCAAGATCGCGGAACGTATGGGGCTGTCGGTTGCGGATAAACCGGATAGTCAGGATATCTGTTTCGTACCGGACGGGTCTTATGCCCGTGTGGTTGAACGGTTGCGCCCCGGTGCTTTGGATAAAGGGGATATTGTCCACCTTGACGGCACCGTTCTGGGACAGCATGACGGAATTATCAACTATACGGTTGGACAGCGTCGGGGTATTGGTGTTGGTGGCACCAGCGATCCTATTTATGTTATTCGTCTCAACGCAGAGAAAAAACAGGTTATTGTCGGCCCCAAAGAAGCGCTTTCCCGTGATGTCGTTCTTGTGAATGAACTCAACTGGTTGGCAGATCCTTTGAATGATCAGGGCCGTGAAGTCACTGTTAAACTACGATCTGCATCAAAGCCAACCTCTGCCACGGTTTATCCCGAAGGACAGGGACTGGGTATGGGCGGTGCACGTGTCGTACTGCACGATCCGCTTTATGGCATCTCACCGGGTCAGGCCGCTGTTTTTTATGATGGTGATCGTGTTTTAGGTGGCGGCTGGATCGTGTCTACGAAAAAGCAGGTTCTGGATGAAGAGGCACAGGGTGCCGCTTAACCTTTAAGTCAGTAGGTTTATTTCTTTCTGGAAATGTAATTTTGTTCCTGTTATGTTCTGTGAAGTGTTTCTTTATTCATTTCACAGAAATAGCAGCGCATGATTCCTCAGATAGCCAACTCCCAAGCCCGAAGACTGTTTATGGAGCGGCAGGGGTTATGCGATAATCCTGCCCCGAAACAGAGTAAACCCGAGTTACTAAACCTGATAGAACGCATGGGCTTTGTGCAGATCGACAGTATCAATACTGTGGAGCGCGCTCATCATATGATCCTCTTTTCTCGAAATCAGACCTATCAGAAAAAGCACTTTGATCAGCTTTTGGAAAAAGACCGTTCTTTGTTTGAGAACTGGACGCACGACGCATCAGTGATCCCGATGGTCTATTATCCCTATTGGAAATATCGCTTTGGGCGTACAGAGGTTTACTTGCTGGAAAGATGGCGCAAGTGGCGACAGGAAGGCTTTGAAGAAAGCTTTCGAACAGTCCTGGAACATATTCGGGTAAATGGGCCGACACGTTCCCGGGATATGAAAAAACCGGATACGAGTGATGGGAAAAAGAAAAATCAGGGCTGGTGGGATTGGCATCCATCCAAGACGGCTTTGGAATTTCTGTGGCGGACCGGGGCTTTGTCTGTTGATCGGCGTGATGGTTTTCAGAAGGTTTATGACGTCACAGACAGAATTATTCCATCAGAAATCCTTTCCCAAGATATCAATCATGAGAGCTTTATAGGCTGGTCGTGCCGTTCCGCGATGGAAAAACTTGGCTTTGCGACGTCTGGTGAACTCGCTTCTTTTTGGGATGGGATAAAGCCTGCGGAAGCCAAAACATGGTGCGAAGACAGGCTTGGCAAGGAACTTATTGAGGTCGAGATCCTGTCTGCCGATGGCAGCAAACCGCGCAAGGTTTATGCCTTTGAGGGTATCATAAATCAGTTGGATAGTTTGCCGACAGCCCCGAAACGAGTTCGGGTGCTTAGTCCTTTTGATCCCTTGATCCGGAATAGAAAGCGGACCGAACGTCTTTTTGATTTTCACTACCGCATTGAAGTTTTTGTGCCAGAAGCAAAACGACAATATGGGTACTATGTTTTCCCTTTGCTTGAGGGTGAAAACCTTATCGGCCGGATTGATATGAAACGACAGGGAACGGAGTTGTTTGTTAAAGGCTTGTGGTTTGAGCCTAAAGTGCGGGCCAGTAAGGGGCGCTTAAATGCCTTAACGTCCGAGCTGGAGCGGATCAGGCGTTTTGTTGGCTGTGAAAGTCTGACTTTTGCAGATGATTATCTGAAGTCAGGTTAACTCTATCATCTTACGTTTAACCTACTGGAAAAAAGATCTTAATAAATCCATTCCGCAAGTTTTGGATTTATTTCGATGGCGTCATTAAAAAGCCAGACCATACGATCGCAGAACCACATTTTTCCGATGATCATGGCAAAACCAAAAAACATGGTTGGCCAGAATAGGTTCAGATAAGCGGTGATAAGGCCGCCAAAAAATCCAAACCCGGCCAAAATGCTCAAAGCGCGTGTCTGGGATCTGTGCATGTCGAGAAGTTCGTCCAACCCGTTAAAGGGAACCTCTTTGAGCCAAATACGTTCACCGAAGGTAATCTGTGAAGCCCAGAAATCAGTGTGACGGGGCTTGGGGAAGATACGGGGATTGAGATACATCCAGAAGACAAAGAGAAAGATAAGAAATCCAGCCACGGGCCAGCCCCATGCTTCATGAGACCATATCGCAGGGAAGATGAGCCACCCCGTTACAAGGCGTGTCCACCCTGACATGGGGTGAGAATGGTGTTCCCACGTATTCTGCGACATTTTGAAAATGTTTCGCATGATATCACTTTGCTACGATTTTGTTTTCGTCCAAGAAGGGGTATTGACGAGGTTAGTAATCTGAAAAGCCTGATACAAGCTAATATTATAACTCTTTGCATTCGTTGCCTGTCGGGCTTTGCACGGATTATGGGTGAGGGAAGAGAGATGAATTTTCAAAAAAAATAAAAAGCGTATCACTCCGCTATTGACAGTTTTGTGTCATGGCATTATCACCCCTCTTACAGCGCGAACGGTTGACGAATCAGTTAATCGCAATGGTACTGTCAAAGCCTTATGGCGGAGTAGCTCAGCTGGTTAGAGCAGCGGAATCATAATCCGCGTGTCGGGGGTTCAAGTCCCTCCTCCGCTACCAATTCAAAAAGCCTCAGCAAACGCTGGGGCTTTTTCTGTTTCATGATCTAATTTTAAAAACTTAAAACTGGTCAAACCAATTTTTGTGACGCATTATCTGTCCTTCTTTAAAAGTGGGCCGTCAGGTTTCAGATTACAGTCGGGGTAGTGCAATGGCGTTGGGTATTGGTTTTATTGGTTTGGGTATTATGGGCAACCGTATGCTGACAAATATGTCAGTGCATGGCGGATTTGACCTGGTTGCTGCCTGGGATCCCAATGAAACTGCGCGATCCGATGCTCGAAAAAATTATCCATCTTTGGCTGTTTTTGAGGATGTTCAAGAAGTCATCAAACACCCTGATGTTGATGTGGTTTATATTGCCAGTCCGCCGGCGTCCCATCGGGATTATGCTTTGGCAGCTGCGGATGCGGGTAAGGCTGTTTTTTGTGAAAAGCCTCTAGGGATCGATGTTGAACAGTCACAGGAACTGGTCGAAGCTTTTAAACAAAAAGATGTTTTGAATGCTGTGAACTATCCACTGGCAAATTCTCAGGCGGCTGATTTGATGAAGGCTGATATTGATGCTGGTAAGTTGGGTAAGATTAACTCTGTCGATATTCGTCTGCATTTCGCCCCTTGGCCGCGGGATTGGCAACAGGATGCGACTTGGTTGTCCCTGCGAGCAGAAGGTGGCTTTGTGCGGGAAGTAGGGTCGCATTTCATTTACTTGACCGAGCGTCTTTTGGGGCCTGCAGAAATTTTAAGCGCTTGTGCGATATATCCGGAAGATGATGTTTCCTGCGAAACAAGCGTTCAGGCGCAATTCGCTTGTGATAACGCGCCTGTTTCCTTTCATGCCAGTGCGGGCGGTGTTGGCCCCGATGTCGTTGAGTTTACGATCTGGGGAGAGAAAAAATCCTACCGTCTGACGATGTGGGACCAGCTCTATTCAACAACAGGTGACGATTGGATACGGGAACTGTCCGAGATCGAAGATGCGCGGCAGCATGGCTATATGCGCGGGCTGGATAATCTTATTGCCTGGAGGGAAGGTAAGGAGTGCTCAATTGCAAGCTTTGCCGATGCCTTGTCTGTTCAGGAAAAGGTTGAGGCAATTTTGTCTGGTGAATTTTAAGTCAGTTATAGTTACTTAGCTTAACTCTTTCTCATAGGCTGTTTCATCGTTCGTGCAGGTTTTTCTGCACTTTTCCCTTCGCGGCTTGAGCACGAATTAAGTTTCGGCCAGAGCAAAACTGGCAAAGGTTTTTGTCAGTTCGTGTTGGGGGGCATGGATAAAGTCAGATGTTGGCCTGTCTTCGATAATGCGCCCCTGATCAATCAAGATGAGTTTATCTGCCAGTCGCCAAAGCGTTCGAAGGTCATGGGAAATAATCATCAGGCCGAAATCATAGACCTGCCGTAGGTTACCCAGCAGTGCTATAATGTTTTTTTGCGTAACAAGATCAAGTGCGGAAAACGGTTCATCCAAAATCAGAAATTCAGGTCGGGCAGCGATTGCCCGTGCGAGCGCGATACGTTGGCATTGCCCCCCGGATAAAGCGTGAGGTTGTTTTTGCATAAGTGAAGGAGTTAGCCCCACTTGCTGTAGCAGGCCTTGTGCTTTTTCTCTTCGTTGTACCTTTGTCGTGCTCTTATGTGTTTCCATGGCTTCTTCGACACAGCGAACAGCAGACAAAAACGGGCTAAGCGCCATATGGGGATCTTGCCACATGTATTGTATTTTGTGTCCGGTTTTACCGAACTTGGGTTGGAACGCCGTACCATCTATTTTCAGGCAAGACTGTTCCGATTGGTGGATACCGACCATTGCCTTGGCCAGAGTAGATTTTCCACACCCAGACCGCCCCAGTAACCCCGTCACTTGACCACGTTCAAGAGTGAACGAGATATCATGCAATATCTTGTTGTCACCAAGGGAGAGCGATAAATTATCAACCTGAAAACTCATCTAGGCGACCTTCATAGCATCGATAATTTCCCGGGTGGTTTCGGCCCGTTCGCGATAGGTGAGTTCGTCCCTTGTGCAACGATCAACAATCTTGCCATCTTGCATGACCAAAAGATCACTACAGACACGTTTGACAATTCGGATGTCATGACTGATGAACAGGCAAGATGATTGCGTTTCTTCCAGCATGACATCCATTGCGGTGAGAACGTCCTGTTCCGTTAAAACATCCAGTCCGGTCGTTGGCTCGTCAGCGATTAAAAATTTTGGTTTTAACAACAGAGCCATTGCCATTAGCACACGCTGTTTCATGCCACCACTGAGGTGGTGTGGATACTGTTCCAGACATCGTATCGGCAATTGCATGCGGTCAAAGGCGTATTCAATAACATCTGACGTCGCGGCTTGATCCAGATCGATAACTGTCGAGATCTCGGACATCTGTTGTCTAACCGTCAGGGCAGGGTGAAGGGCACTTCCCGGACTTTGAAAAATACAGAAAATCCCCCGACCGCGGATGCGATGTTTTTCAACAGGGCTAAGGGTAAAAAGATCCTGCCCCTGCAAGATCGCTTCGCCCTGTTTCCTGACAAGGGGTGGACGTAGTATATCCATGATGGCGTGACTTGTGACTGATTTTCCGCAACCGGAGCGTCCGATAAGCCCAAGACGTTGTCCCTGTGCCAGAGAAAAGCTGACATCATCTATAATAGGTTTCTGATCTGTACCTTGCTGACAGATTGTTAAGTGATCCAGCTTGAAAAGAGGGCTGTTTACCATCGGAAAGGGCTCCTGTTATCAAGCTTGTGTCGTATTCCTTCCCCAAGAAGGTTAAATCCCATTACCGCAAGACTTATCAGTAATCCGGGGGCAAGTAACAGACCGGGACGTTCGGTGAAGAAGGGACGTGCTTCGTTTAACATTGCACCCCATTCAGCTTCGGGCGGTTGCGCGCCAATCCCCAAAAAACTGAGAGAGGAAAGAACGAGCAGGATCGACGCCATTTCCAAACTCATCACAACAAATAGAGGAGGTAAGATCTGGGGGAGAATATGCCGTATGACCAATTTAATCGGACTTATACCGCATTGACGGGATGCCAGTACAAAATCTTTGGACAGGGCGTCTGTGGTCAGCGTGTGAACCAGACGGGCAAGGCTAGGCCACCAGGCCAGCGCGACGCCGATGATGGCAGAGTTGAGTGATGCACCCAAAAATCCGATAATAACCAGCGAAAAAATAATCATTGGAAAGGCGAGAAAGATATCTGTTATTCGCATGAGAAGATGGTTAACCCACCCACCGAGCATCGCGGATATAAGCCCAATCGGTAGGGCGATAAAAAGAATAGTTACGGCGGTCATAACTGCAGCCCCAAGGGAGAGCAGTGTCCCGGACATCAAGCGTGAGAGTACATCTCGCCCGAGATGATCTGTCCCCAATGGATAGGTCCAACTCATTCCTTCCAGACGACGAAGAAGGTCCATTTTATTGGGATCATGCGGGGCCAAATTTTCCCCGAAGAAGGCAATCAGCAGCAAACATCCAATCAGGATTATACCTGTGTTTAAGCCAAGAGGTGTTGTACGCAATGACAAGAGTTTCATTCCGTTGCCCCTTGGGAACTATTCTGTTCTCTAAAATGCGGGGTCAGCCAATAGTTCAGGAGATCGGCAATGAAATTACTGACAAAGAAAATCAGCCCCATGAATAGCAAGTAAGCCTGTAAAATAGAAAAGTCGCGTTCGAAGACGGCCTGTAACGCCATTTGCCCAAGACCCGGTAGATTGAAAATATTCTCAACAATAACGGATCCGCCTAGTAATGCACCAAAGGTCACAGCCCAGTTGGTGACCAAGGGCGGGAGGATAGATTTCAGAATGTGGCGACGCAGGATCAGCGCTGGGCTAAGACCTTTCGTAATCGCGAGGCGGATGTAATCTTCACTCATGGCTGCCAGGATACGGTCCCTTATCAAACGGCCCATTGTTGCAGCACTACCGAGAGAAAGTGTCAAAACAGGGAGGACGAGGTCATACCATGCCCCTGACCCCAACAGGGAAATCCATTCAAGGCTGAGGGCGAAAATAAACAAGAGAAGTAGAGCGAGCCAGAAGGAAGGAATAGACACTAAAAAAATGGAAAAAAATTGTACGAAACTTCCCAGTATTTGTGAGCGTGTCAAAGCGGCGGTAATACCGAATAGGCTCGAGAGTAAGATAGAGAGAGACAGAGATAAGCTTGCCAGAATAAGAGTAAGAGGAAGGTGTGTTTTAAACTCTTCCAGTACAGAACGGCCAGAAGCAATGGAATGCCCCATGTCGAGATGCAGGAGTCGTATAAGCCAGTCGAGATAACGTTTGAAAATTGGTTGATCCAAGCCGTATTCCTGACGCAGTGCAGTTACTTGATCCGGCGTGAAGATAACGCCCAGACGTCGTAATTCCATCTCTACGGGATCGCCGGGGGTCAAGGCGACCATGAAAAACCCCAGCATAGACATGCCAAGCAAAGTTGGAATAGCTGTTGCTATACGTTTTAGAATAAAGGTTTGCACGCGGGTTACTCCCTTTGCTCAAGAAATTACCAAATATCTCAAGCCGTGGTCCGCAGACCGATATAAATCAACCTGCGGCATTCACAGGTAATATTATTTGACCGTTACGCGACCATAATCAATCCAGTCAGCGTGCTCAAACATAGGGATTTCCATGCCGGGACGTGACAGGTTGAAATTAGGCACCATCAGAATTGGAATAGCGGCCAATTCATCTTGCACAATAGATCTGTGTGCTTTGCGAACATAGTCAATGATTTCTTCGCGGCTTTGGGCTGCTCGTGCTTTTTCCAACAAAGCATCTACAGTTTTTCCAGGGGCTGTGTATTGATAACCCCAAGGTGTTCTTGAGTGGAATAGGTTATAAAGCAGATAGGTTGGATCTGTGTTGTTGTTGGAAGCAAATTCCATATAGAGATCAGCTTCACCCGTGGCGAGATAGGTGTCGTCATACACACCGGAATCATCCACCTGTACGAGATCAATTTCGACACCGATAGAACGGAACATTTGTTCCAGTAATTCAGGCATCGGACGAACAGAAGATACGTTTGGATAGGCAGCAACCAGTCTGAGTTTCAACTGGCGACCATCTTTTGCGCGCATACCATTTTCACCTATGGCCCAACCTGCGTCATCCAAAAGGGCACCAGCTTTGTCAGGATCGTACGCAAAGCCGTCTACGTGATCATCACCAAGATCAAACATCCAGTTCGGCAATATGCCTTTGGCAACTTCGCCGCGACCATCGAACAGAATCTCTGCCAACTGTGGACGGTTAATAGCATAGGCAATCGCTTCTCTAACCCGTTTATCCTGCATGATATCAAAGGGGGCTTTACCGTGCATATTTGCCAACAGGGCAACGTAACGGATGGGGCGAGATTGATGAACAACAATAGAACCGTCTTTTGGCAGGGCCAACATCATTTGTGGGGTAACTTCGGCAATGACATCGACTTCGTTGTTTTTCAGCGCTAACAGGCGTACTTGGTCATCGGCGATAAAGCGATAGGAAATTTTCTCAGTTGCTGGTTTTTCACCCCAGTAATTATCGTTTCGCTTTAGCGTGATGGATTGTTTAGGTTGATAATCTTCCAACAGGTATGGGCCTGTCCCAATAGGGTTCTTGCTGCGATCACCCGCCGTAGAGAACAAAGAAGCACCACGGTGGGTCATGTTTTCAATGACCAGTGCAGAACCGATTTCTGATTTGAATGTAAAGCTATAAGGACCTGTTTGTTCAAAGCTTGCTTGGTCAATCTGAAGGAAGTCGGATTTCCCCTGATCATAGAGCTTCAACGCCGCAATTGCGGCTTCGGCATTGAAATTTGATCCATCATGAAATTTGATTCCTTCACGGACGTTGATTGAATAAACCCCGTTTTTATAGTCCCAGTCTTTAAACAGAACACCCTGTGGTTTGAAGTTTACATCCGGTTTGACAGCGGTCTCAACAATTTGTGCTGAGGGACGGCGTGTTGTAAAAGAGAACTTCTTGGCATCAACGCTGTAACGGTCTTTTTTTACGGCGATGCGAAGGTGTGTTGTTTCTTCTGCAATTGCTGAGGATGAGAGCGGCAATAAGCAACAGACAATTGCGATACTCCCTGCACGTAGCGTGCGGGTAAATGCTGACATGATTTTGTCCTTAAATTTTGAGAAATTCTTGGGTGTTAACTCAAAATAAAAGGCGGATCCCGGGGGCGATAAGATGTCAGAAGAGGAGAGCAAAGATGACAAATATCATCTTGCGGCAACAGACGTAATTTAAGTTCCTGTGATGGAACAGGTAAATTCGGGGTATGGTATGCTGTTGCTTTTATCGCGTTGGACGCAAAACTACAGACAGAATTTTGTTGTTGTTTGGGATCGGGTTTGATTGGTTGACCGTTTTCATCAACCACAATGGTTTTTATACCTTGCGCGGTACAGATGACAATCTCAAAACCATCTGTGCCATTGGCGGCCATGAAACCAGGCGGCACAAAAAGCTGTAGCAGCGCGAAGTATAGCGCAAACAACCCTCTTTTTGCCGAAATCAATCTCACAACTTTAAACCTTTAGTTCTGTAATTTTTGCTAAGCTATGCCAGCAGCTTTTAGAATGCAACGTGCTATATTGTCCAAGTATTTTTCTGTTACAGGAATTCGCAAGTTAATACTATTTTGATTGTTTACCCATGAGCTTGATATCGGCAATGAGATAGATCAGGTCAAAGTTGGATTTGATTTACTGATAATCTTATTGCTTGCTTCAAGACTAATGGTTATTCAGTGGTAAACTACAGATTTGTTGATCTTCAGTAGCTTGGACTACTAACGACAATTCTGAATTTGAAGACGACGGGTTGGTAACTTATTGGGATTAAATGAATGTCTGATTATGCTTTTTATGTAGGTCATTTACGTTTTATTGCCAATCGGACCGGGCGGGTAAATGAAGACGTTTCCAGGATGATGGATATTCTGGATGATATCGCTACCCAAATAGAGACAAAATCTGCTTTTAAGCTAAAGGCACAAGATCTACGTTTGGGGTCTCGCGCCTTGGCTGGTGTTGCCGGATTCCTTCAGAAACAAATCTTGCCAGAGGTTGTTGCGGCTCAAAATGAAGCTGGGGAAAAGCAGGTACGATGGGTCATTGATACGTCGATGGCCTTTACATCCAAAATTTTGATGCATGCTGAAATCACCAATGATAAGGATGATCTTGAATTGGATCTTCCCAAAGCTCCTTGATAAATTTGGAGTATCAATTCTATTAACTAGGGATGTTTTAATGACATCATTCTGTTGGGGATTTTACCTTGTGTCTTCTTTGTGAAGGAAACGCCTTTACGCGTTCATAAGCTTGTCTTACGTGCTGCATTTTGTGTTAATCTGCCTGATAACAGTTAAGCGAGTGATAGGCGAATAGATTTATGAAGCGGATGGTTTCAGGCACGTCAAAGGAAATACTGTCTGGCATATTCTTTTGTGTTTTGTTGTTTGCCTGGCCCGTTTGCGCGCAAGACTTGATTGTTGACCATTGGGTCTGGGCGGGACAATCGCTGGATGACAGAGATGAGAACCAGCAAAAATTTATGTACGATTGTGAAACGTTCAAATTATCCTGCCAAAGGGGTGAAGCCAGAATTCTCGTTCGTTCGTGGGGACATGAACTAGGTCAAAAATCAACGCCACACCACAGTCCGAAATCTTTTCCAGATACAGAAAAGATTATACTGACATACCGTATGGAAAAACGAGTTGGGGCCAGAGAGGTTGCGGCTTTCATTAATCGCGACATTAATATCTGGAAGCGGGCTGGACGGGATATTGTTGGTGTTGAAATTGATTATGATAGTCCGAGTTCAAAGCTTGATGACTATCGTGTTTGGCTACAGGTCGTGCAGAAACAAATACCTGAGGATATTTCTATCGGGATAACAGGTTTACCCACCTGGTACGAAGACAACCGTAAGGCAGCAAAAAAACTGGCTGCAGCTGTTACAGAGGTCTCGTTGATGTTTTATCGACAAAAACAAACGCCAATAACAGATCATCTTCTTGATGCCATAAAGGGTGTGAATAACATCAGATACGGATTTCTCTGTAATGATGATAGATGGCATAGTCTTTTTAAGGAGAAAAAGAAATATGGGACGTTTCGCATGGCAATATTCATTACTACTGAGTGTCATGTTAATCGCGAGCTTGCTCCCTCGTGATCTCGCAGCAGGGGGAGGTCCCCCTTGCCAGCAACCCATAGCATCGCGCTATTGTTCGTCAACCCAGCTTGATATGCTTGTTCCGCAAGAAGGCCGTTCGAAGGTATTCCTGGAGCAACTAATCCGTGGCTATCGACCGGAACTACTCGAGTATGCTGACAGACCAAATGAAAATTCTAAAATTTTCGCTGATATTCAGAATTTCCACAGAACCTATCGTATTGAGGAACTTGCATCGGAAGAGTTAGGTCTCTTTGTTCGTAAAGAGAACAAAGATATTTTTGCCAATGGGGACTATCTAACACAGGCGTATTGTTACAGTGGGGGCAATTTCTCAAACCTCCACAGTTATTATGCTGGCTTGAAAGATAGCAATTTGGAACAGGAAGAAATCAGGCATCTGGCCATGATGCGTCTTGCTCTTGTTCAAGACTGTCTTTTCAATCTCGATGACTATTTAAAAAGTTCTCAGACATTCCAAGGGCATGTCGGTAAGGAACAGGGCTTATATAAAAACTGGTCTCAATATATCGAAGCGGCAGCCTTTTATCATGATGGTTTTTTCCCCGAGGCTGCAGAACTTTTTGCCATGATTGCATTGGAAGAAAAGAATGCGGGGCGCAAGACGGGTTGGTTAATCGAAACTGCGCGATATATGGAAGTTCTGGCCCTGTTCCACAATGGTAGGGAAGGGCAAGAAAGTGTCTTCCTTCCAGCTATCTTCAATAGCTTTACCGAAGCTTTTCTGACAGATTTTCCCCAATCAGAATACCGGCGCCATGTTGAAGATATGGAAATTGGCATTTGGTTACATTACGGAGATCGTGATCGTTATTACACTGAGCTTTTGGATGAAATTGCAGTAGGCGAGTTACTCACGAATGGTAAGAATTCATTAGATCAACTGGACCATCTGGCGATAAATGCCTTGCGGGCTAACATTGATGAAATCGCAAACCGCCGGCTGACACATCGTAATGGGATCACGCTTTTAGCGGCCATTCTTTCCAAGCCTGATAATGTCGTAGGGCTTTGTGCACAGAGAAAAAATGTTGTCTCTGGCCAACATCAAGAAATTCAAGCTTATAGCGCGATGGTCTGTGATTATTTACTTAAGGAGAAGAGACCTTCTAGTGACGGATATAAAGACACGCCTCTCTATAGCCATGCTCTCGCTTTTGAGGCGATGGTTAACCTGGAACATGGTGAGTTTGATAAAGCACAAATGCAAATTAGTGATATCGCAGCCGGAAAAGAAACCTCGCTTGAAGATCTTTTTGCCTTGCGAAGCAAACAGCTTGAAGTCCGGTTAAAAAACAAAACGCCACTGGATTTCATTTTGAACGATAAAATTCTGATTAATGGCGCTGATAAAAATGAACAACTTTCTAAACTTGCGATATTGGACGTGGTTCTTTACGAGCAGGTGTCTCGTTATTTTTTGAGCGCTAATGACTTTATCTCGGCCTTGTCTGGTACAGCGGATCCCCTGTTGCAATTTGCGTTGATCCGCCCACATCTGGATGAAGCATTGGTTCAGGAAGATTGGCAAGGCGCAATAATGCTCTCGAAAAAACTGGACTGGGAAGCTGCTCTTCAAGCCAGTGCGTTGGAAAAATCTAATAAACTGCGGGAAGAAATAAAGCTCTATGCCGATCTCGAACAAGACATGGAAACACTCGCTTTAATGCAGGCGAAAAGTCGAGGTCGGGCCAGAGCGTTGTCAAATATTGCCTATTTTCTCTATGAAAATCATATTGCACCGCGCTGTAGTTACGCACGTACCAAATTGATCAATCGCTACCTTGAAGATTGCCAACCTGTTTATGTCCACTTAGCTGCCGAAGGCGTTTGGGCGGAAAATAAAACGGTTGATCAGCCAAGGGCACCGATCGAGATGTTTGCAGAAGCATTGGATCTTTATCGCCAAGAAAAAGGGACGACTGCTGAGCAAGCCAGATTGCTTCGGATTATGATATTTTGTGCTAAAGGCGCAAATAACGTCAGTTATTGTCTGCGTTGGAAAGATATCCCCAAGAAGCAATTTCAGAGCTGGTTTGAAACGCTGACTTTGAAGTATCCAAAGTCAGAACGGGTCAAGTACTGGTATTATGATTTACCGTTCTATACAGGTGTTTATATCAACAGGGCAGGGCAGGAATTGGATCAGGAATACTGGTACGAAGAAGATGCCTATCTTGGATATCTGGATGGTGGACCCTATGGTCTGACCGTCCAGTAACGTTGAATAAGCATCTTCTTTGTAACGTTTATTACCCCTTAAGTAGAGGTCTCTGTTTCATACTTTCCGGAATACCAACACCAATTCGAGAGAGTACTGTTGGCGCTATCGCCAGTTGATCAAGCACCTGATCCTTTGTCGGAACTTCGTCTGCGCCAAAATAGTAAAAGGGAACATGGCGCATGATTTCCTCGTTACCACCGTGATGACCATCAGCATTCATACCATGGTCGGCTGTAACCAAAACCTCATACCCTGACTCTAACCAGATTGGTATCGTTCGGGCCAGTGCGTTGTCTATATGCCATGTCTGAATACGATATTGTGCAGAGTCCGCAGTATATTTATGACCAAGACTGTCAACGGATGAGCTGTGTAAGAGAACGTAATCCGGTGTATGACGGCGAATGAGACGTGTTGCCTGTGCGCAGAGATCAATTTCTGCCGGGGCACAAATGTTTGCCGCAGAATAACCTTCCATAGAATAGAAGCGCCCGTACTGGATTGCCTTTGTTTCATCTTCTACTTCGACATGCTCAACAGGATCATAAGGTCCGTTATAGAGTGTGTGGAAGTAGGAATGGGCGACAGCTGCTGTGCTATGCCCCGCCTGATGTAGTTGGTCAAAGACATTTGGAACGTTTGAGCGTCGCAGAGCTTCGTTGCCGCTGACACCATGATCAAGGGGCGATAGACCGGTGTGGATGGTTTCATACATTGCCGCCGAAATAGTTGGTAAAGCTGTGCGCATTTTCCAGCGGCGGGCTCGACCCAGCTCAACCATTCCTTCCAGATAACCACATTGAGAGAGGGCGGTGTCATAACCAACACCGTCCATGATGACGAGAATTACTTTATTGGACATATCGTTTTAACCTGTTTGATATCTCGTCACTATGCTGTAGCACAAAAGCTGTTAACAACACGCTGAAGGATAGGTGCGTAGTATTCATAGGGCGGCGTGCTGACTGCAGGGTCTTTTCCCTCATCGTCCCAATAACGAACCTGAATGATTTCTTTCAGATGCGGGTTTTTTTCCAGCTCATGCATCTCGGCTTCACTCATCGGTCCGCCTTGAAGGTTAAGGGTATGGATAGAGGCATCTGACAGGCGTGAAAAATAAGCTTCGTCTTTGGCACAGAGATATCTTTTCGCTGCTACGTGCTGGCGGACACATTCAGTGATTACTGGTGGGAAAAACTTTTCCAATACGGCAGCACCAGCTTCGTCGTGATGATTGTTGATACCTTTTTCCAGGGCATCGTCTGGGAACTCGTTGGTATAATGGCCGATGTCATGCAATAGAGCTGCAGCAATCAAGGCATCGTCTGCTCCTGCCTTTTCTGCAAGCTGCGCACCTTGAAGCATATGCTCGGACATTGTTACATCTTCGCCGAGGTAAGAGTCTGCGCCACGGCGGTGGAAAATATCACCGATGAAATCAACAATGTTCTCTTTGGTCAGTGTTTGGAATTTATCTGCACTCATTGGGCTGCCTCCTGCGTATTTATTTTTGCTTTGATCGACGCGAGTGTTGATAACAGACCATCTTTGTCTGCATAACACCCCTGAAGCCAGCGTGTCCCTGCACCAGAAAATCCTTTTCTTGCGTGCATAACACGGGTGTTATCTACGATGAAGAGATCTCCGGGTTTCATCATAAAGCTGACTTCCATTTCAGGGCGTTCAATTATCTCGGCATATTTACGATAGGCCGTATAAAATGCATCCATCTGTTCAAAAGGAATATCAGTAAAGGGGGCAGAAGAACGGTTGTTGAAGCGGATCGACAGCATTTCTCCGTCTGGGCCAAGCTCAATTGTCGGACGCTTTGATTGCAGTTTTACATCGTCACTTCCCGCGTATTCAAAGCGCACAGGAAAACTGGCGAGTAGCTCAAAGCTTTCGGGTGATTCCTGGCGCAGGATTTCAGCGGCTTTGAAGCCATCAACCACAATGGAATCTCCTCCATCAGCAGAGTTTTCCATACAGGATAGCAATTGAAGTGTTGGGACCGGATCACGGTATGGGTTATCAGTGTGGGCTTGCAATCCCAATCCTGTGTAGGCAAGGTTCACAGGATTGATTTCTGATCTGACTTCAAAGAAACGTCCATAGTTTGTTTCTCGGACATAGCCGAAAAGCTCTGCAACATCACAAAGAGTACCGCTTTCGAGAGGCAGATCCGTCATAATGGCAAATCCATAGGCTTCCACAGCTTCTAGCCAGTTGCTAAACTCAGGTCCATTTTCTTGGGCCGTTGCGTAATCAACAGTTGGAATTCCGGTAGTATTAGAGAGACTGGAATCCCATGTTTTTAAACGGGTGCTGACCCAGCCCTTATCTGTGGCATGGCTTTTGTCGTAGGCATGCTCTTTTAACCAATTGCTTGGGAAAACAACGGTTTTGTTTTCGGGATGAAAAGTTATTTCAAGTGCACCTTTGATATCTATTACTGCGCTTGAAATAGAGGTATCGGCTGGCAGATCCAGAATGGTGATAAGTCTTTGACCGTTTCCTTCTGATCGTGTTGCGGCATCCAGCGCATTATCCCTGAGCCAAAGTGCATGAAAACGGGCAGAGGATCCGTCCTGCCAGGTTACTTGCAAGACCTTGCCATCATTTAAAATGGCTGTGGTGTTCAAATTCATTTAATCTCTCCAAGACAGAATTTTTATAATTGACTGGATTAGTCCAGTTATAAGGAATAAAAACAATCAATATAATGTAACCCTATGACCTAACTATTTTTATGGCTATGGAGTAAGTTATTGGCATCATTACCTCCTTTGGACTGGTTGCGAACATTTGAAACGTCGGCCCGTCATGAAAACTTCACGGAAGCTGGTCTGGAGCTTGGCTTGACTCAAGCTGCTGTTAGTCAGCAAATCCGAAAGCTCGAAGCCCATCTTGGTGTGATTTTGTTTCACCGTTTGGCGCGGGGCGTTGAATTGACTGCAGAGGGGGATGCCTATCTTCCATCCGTTCGATCCTCACTACATGCTCTGGCGAGATCGACAGAAGATCTCTTTGGCAAGAAGGGTTCGAAAATCATAACGATCGCTTGCCCTGCATCCATCGCATCTTTGTGGTTGGTGCCCCGCTTGCGCTGGATCAGAGACGCACGCCCCAATGTTACCCTTTCCATTGCATCTATTCATCGCCCAGCGGACTATGAAGCAATTAATGCGGATATTGAGATCAGGTTTGGCACTGGAAACTGGGAAGGGAAGATTGCGACACACCTTTTCTCCGAGGTTTTATCGCCAATATGTACGCCACAACTATTAGACGATGTTGATAAGAATGCGTGGCAAAACTTGCCATGTATTCGGTTGGCTGGGCGACGGAGTGGCTGGTCAGAATGGGCGATTGAAGCAAAGGTCTCTCCTCCTCGAAAAACAGCAATTCGGTTTGATAGTTTCATTACTGCACTGGATGCTGCAAAAGCAGGTGTTGGTGTGCTGCTGGCATCACTCCCGTTAAGTGAGGGAGCCTTGTCCCGAGGCGAAGTGGTTCGCTTGTCCCCTATAGAACTGGCGATGCCGAGCGGAAACTGGTTGGTTAGAAAGGAAGCAGGGCAGATGAGAGCGGATATTGAAGAAGTCTGCCGACTGATTTCTCATGCTGTGCCCTGAGAGGCATTTTGAGATAACTAAGTTATTCGGATAAAGCTGCTCATACCGGTCTTTTGGTGTTCGATAATGTGGCAGTGAAGAAGCCAATCACCCACGTTATTGGCAACAAAGGCGACGTCCATGCGTTCATCAGGTAAGACAAGGGCTGTATCAGTCACAAAGGGATCAATCTGCCGTTTATTGGAATTGAGCAGTGTGAAGGAAAGCCCATGCAGGTGGATCGGATGTGTATGAGGTGTTCTATTCCTGAAGCTAAAAATATAACTTTTCCCTAACTTCAACTCTGCGATTGGTTCCATCGGATCTGGTGAAACGCCCAACCATGCTTTTCGATTGATGGCCCAGAAGGAAAAGCCAATTGTACCACAAAAACCGTTCTTCGGGGCTGATTCAGCTGTTGCTGTAAACTCGAAAGGAATGTGCTCCGCATTTTTAATATCGGGGATTGGCACCGGGTTTCGTGGTAGAGGTTTGAGATCGCGTATATCGCGCTTCAAGGATGGGCCCTGTGATCGTAAAGTTGCAACCGTCCAGGCTTTTGATGAAGATGCATTGATGAGCTTGACTTCTTTACCTTCTTCATCAGGCATTCTAAGCGCGATATCAATGCGCTGTCCCGGGCCAACAGCTTGATGATCAAGCGGGAAGTGTTGCGGCACGGGATACCCATCTAGTGCAATAACTGTTGCGTCTGCCCCTTCTGTTTTCAGTTTGAATATTCGCGTAACGTCACTGACCACTGCCCGCAGACGGATGATGCCACAGCTGGGAACGTCATAAACCGGGTTTTCTTCCCAGTTGGTGGTCTTTACGGTTCCGAAGGTCCCTGCGCGTGCACTTTTTCTGGCTTTGTAGAGATTAATAAATTGACCATCTGATCCCAAGCGCCAGTCCCGCAAGTTTAAAGTAACATCGGCGTCAAAATCAGGAGTTTCTTTTTCATCAACGACTAATACCCCTGTAAGCCCATAGCTCATTTGTTCCAAGGTATTGCAATGCGGGTGATACCAATAGGTCCCCGCATCAGGTGGCGTGAAGATATAATCAAACGTCTCGTTTTCATAAGTATAGGGCTGGGTCACAAATGGTACACCATCCATCGCATTGGGTAAGCGCAAGCCATGCCAGTGAATTGTTGTCGGTTCCGGCAACTTGTTTTCTAGACGTACATGGAAAGATTCCCCCTGTTTTGCCCGAAGGATAGGGGCGGGGCCTGTTGCATTGTAAGAAAACACATTTTGGGTCGGATTGGGTCCGAGAATATTCTGTTCGATTATTCTTGGTTTCAGAACCAGATCGGGCGTTGCACTTGCCTGTGATGCAAGAAATCCAAATGATCCCCCGCCAATAACAGCGGAGCCTGTGACCAAACCGGCTTTTAAAAAATGTCTTCTGTTAAGCATGGTATTCTTGAATCTTTGAGAAGAATAATTTGTGAATAGGAATTATTATCAATTAAGCAGTAATCCTATAAGGACAGCAAGTCAAAGAGCCGGAATGTCGCATCTATAACTATTCGGGGGGCCATCTGGGTTTATCAGACTCCGTTCTGCCTGTGTGCGGGGGATCAAGTGTTTGAGTCTGAAATTGATTGTTGATTAAATTCAAGCATCAATCTGAAAAATAGTATTATATTTTTCATAAGCGTATTCGAAAATGAGGAAATTCGTATCCTGACAGTTACTAAACTGTGATTTCTGAATCGTTTCTTGGCTGAGAGACGGATTCAAAAGACCTCTCGTTTCAGGGAATATACATGAGCGATTTTGATTTAGTAGAATACCAGACACGCCTGTCGCTTGCGCAAAAGGCAATGTGTGAGAATAACCTTGATGCACTGGTTTTCTGTACAGAAGCAGAGGTCAGATATTTTACCGGGTTTCGTACGCTGTTCTGGCTCAGCCCAACACGGCCTTGGTTCCTTGTGCTCCCACAAAAAGGCGAACCGATTGCTGTTATTCCGGCAATTGGCGCGGATTTGATGCAAAAGACTTGGGTGAAAGATATTCGAACATGGTCTTCGCCACATCCAACGGATGATGGTATTGGTCTTTTGACGAAAGCTCTCAGTAATTATTCCCGTATAGGATGGCCAATGGGACCAGAGACGAGCCTGCGTATCCCGGTCCGTGATTTTGATGAACTGCGCTCGTCCGTTGGGGCAGAATTTGTCGATTGCACTGATCTTCTCAAAGCGTTGCGCATGGTGAAATCAGAGGCTGAACTGAAAATTATCAGGAATATCTGCGGCATTGGCAGTTCTGCGTTTGCGAGAGTTGGGGAGCTTTTTTCTCCCGGACAAGCGCTGGATGATGTATTCCGACAATTCAAAATTACGCTTTTGCAAGAAGGGGCCGAAGATGTTCCTTATCTGGTTGGTGCCGCAGGGCAAGGCGGCTATGGTGATGTGATCTCGCCGCCGACAGAAACGCCTTTGCGTGAAGGTGATGTTCTGATGCTGGATACAGGCGCAACCCTGAAGGGATATTTCTGTGATTTTGACCGAAACTTTGCGATTTCCCATGCAGATGATGCGGCAAAACGCGGCTATGAGATGCTGTGGCAGGCAACAGAAGTCGGGCTGAAACATGCCCGGTCTGGCACACGTTGTTCCGATTTATTTAATGTGATGCATGAAGCATTGGGCGGTGGCTCATCTGATGTCGGGCGCTATGGTCATGGTCTTGGAATGCAGTTGACAGAATGGCCGTCTATTTATGCGCATGACCATACAGTCCTCAAACCCGGAATGGTTATGACATTAGAACCCAGTCTGGAAATTTCGACCGGGAAAATCATGGTTCATGAAGAAAATATTCTGATTACAGAAGATGCGCCTTTGTTGTTAACGCAACGTGCTGCCCCTGAGTTGCCGATTATCTAGATATAATGGTTCGTTTTTCCTGGTTTTGAAAATAGAACTTCTTGAAAGAAGAGTTGTAGGATTGAAAGATGAAGCTGGATTTTACGCTTGATAAAGGAACCGAGGTCAAGGCTTGTCTCGGTCTGATTGTCCTACAGGCAGATGAAACGCTTGAGAATGAATTCCGACATGCTATTCGGGATTTTGATGTCTCTCTTTTTCATTCCCGTATCCCTAGTCGTCCATCGGTGACGAAGGAAACTCTGGCGCAGATGGCTAATGATATGCCGACTGCTGCCGGATTGCTTCCACAGAGTACAGCTTTTGATGCGATAGCCTATGCTTGTACATCCGGTGCAACCGTTATCGGACCGTCAGAGGTGGCAGCTAAAATACACTCGCAACATCCCGGGGCTCCCGTCACAGACCCTATTACGGCGGTGATCGCAGCGTGCCGGGTTCTTCAAATAAACAAGCTGGGTTTTCTAACGCCCTATGTACCTGAAGTCTCGAATGCAATGAGGACTTTGTTGGAAGACAACAGGCTTGAAATTGCAGGCTTTGGGTCTTTTGAACAGGACCAGGAAAAGGTTGTTTCCAGAATATCGGAAGCATCCACATTGGACGGGATTGTTCAAGTCGGGCAAAAGTCAGATTGTGATGGCGTTTTCGTTTCTTGCACCAATCTACGTACCCTAGGGATATTAGACGAAGCCGAGCAAATACTCGGTAAGCCTGTTATCTCAAGCAATCTGGCGCTTATATGGCATATGTTGAGGCTTGCAGGTGTCGATGGAAGAGGAACAGCACCCGGAAAGTTATTTGCGCAAAGCCTTCTATCAACTTCGGAATAAGTGTAACTGAGGAAGCTCAGGCGTTGTCTTTTGAATCCATAACGATTGTCACCGGACCGTCGTTAAGCAACCTGACATCCATGTGTGCGCCAAAAACACCCTTTTCTACAGTGAGACCTTCGCTCTTTAAGGCATTGCAGAAGAATTCGTAAAGTCTTTCTCCCTCGGCAGGAGCGGCGGCACCAGAGAACCCGGGGCGATTTCCTTTTTTCCAGTTCGCCGCGAGGGTGAACTGGCTGACAGCCAATACTGATCCATTAATGTCAAGAACAGAGTGGTTCATTTTGCCATTGTCATCGGTGAAAATCCGCATTTTGCTGATTTTTCTGGCAAAGTAAGCTGCGTCATCATCACTATCGTTATGCTCTGCACAAAAGAGAATGAGCAGTCCTTGTTTTATTGCCCCGGTTATATTGGAATCGACGGTTACAGATGCTTCACTTACCCGCTGTAGAACTGCTCTCATTATTTATTTCCAATATATTTAGGACTTTGATTAATTAATCAGTTCAAAGCTATGAGTAACTTCGGCTGCTTTTCCAAGCATAATGGATGCTGAGCAATATTTATCAGCTGAGAGTTCAACCGCGCGCTCGACCTTTTTCTCGTTCAAGCCTTCACCTTTAACGCGGAAGTGCATGTGGATTTTCGTGAAAACTTTAGGGTCGGTTTCTGCGCGTTCTGCTTCGACATCCACATCGACATCTTCAACGTTTTCGCGTCCACGCTTCAGAATGTAAACAACGTCATATGCCGAGCAGCCACCCATTCCCATTAAAAGCATTTCCATGGGGCGAGGTCCGAGATTTCTTCCGCCACCTTCAATAGCGCCGTCCATGACAACAGCATGTCCAGAGCCACTTTCAGCCATAAAGGCAACATTCTCTATCCATTTGATGCGTGTTTTCATGTTTTTGATTCCTTTAGGATGTAAATTTATACGCAAGGTAACTTTCCTTCTTCTGCAAGTACAAGAAGGAATTCATTTAGATCACTAAATTATGAAAAGGCGAGAAGACGCTCGGTAAACTATTAAAATTAATTGAAATAGAGTGAATTTAATATTTTTAATTCGATTTTGTCATGCTCAACATCAAAGGGCAGAAACAACACAGTATAGGATTGTTGTTGTAGCTCTTTTTTAACGGCTGTTTCCCATCGCATCGTCTTGGTAACAAGATGAGGCTTTCTGGTATTGTAAACATGGATTAAGCGGGACCTTGCATCAGCAACCGCGTTTTCAGGCAAGACTTCTTCTAAAGGAGAACGACTGGCTTTGATACCAAGATTCTCCCGGCAGTTATCACCTGTGATGGAAACAAAGAACTTGGCATCTTTAAGGACGTCAAACAGCATGACATCCGGCAACGCTTCGCGTACAGCGGCGGGATTGAAGCTTGACCAGATAGGGAGTTCTTTCTCCGCTTTTAAGTCCAGCCAATAGCGATAGAGGTTGGCCTGAGCAACAGATTTTAAATTCTGCTCGGTCACTTCTAAAACTTTAACTATATCAAACGTTTTAGCCATGGTTACAGTACTGTTCAATACACTTTAAATGAGACGCTATCGCGGCAAGGCCACCGTATTTAACATGTTTCATTCGAACATGGGTTAATATCCGGCAAAAATATGATAATTATCTGTTAAAAGATAAATTTCACATTCTTGAAGGCTTGTAGAGGCTAGAATTGCCGGGGTATTGAATGAAACAGGTGCAGACGATATTTGATATTCATACAAAAGGGCAAGGCCTTTATGAATTTACCCGTGAGGTTTCTTTGTGGACAGAGCAGCAAAATATTGTTTGCGGACTATTAAACCTTTTTATTCGGCATACTTCGGCTTCCTTAACAATTCAAGAGAATGCCGACCCGGATGTACAGTTTGATCTAAATAATTTTTTCCGTCGAGTCGTCGAAGAAAACCCTTCTCTCTATCGCCATACCTGTGAGGGGCCGGACGATATGCCCGCACATATTCGCTCAGCCCTGACAGATGTACAACTTAGCATTCCTATTGTTCATGGTTCACTGGCTCTCGGAACCTGGCAGGGCATTTATCTCTTTGAGCATCGTGCTATGCGACATGAACGCCAGGTCGTTGCTCATCTGATCGGAGAGTAACCAACGCACCTTTATTATCCCGTTATGGTTCTTTTTACGCTAGTGACCGTTATTTGTTTTTGGGGCGAAAGGCTGTGCAGTAACTGTTATCGGTTTCCAAAAAGGGGCCGTCTATAAGATCAATGCAATAGGGGATAGCGGGGAAGACAGCGTCCAGACAATCTTTGATTGCCGATGGTTTACCGGGCAGGTTGACCATTAGAGTCTTGCCCCGAATACCTGCTGTCTGTCGGGACAAAATGGCTGTTGGCACAAACTTCAGACTTACCTGACGCATAAGCTCACCAAAACCCGGCATGAGTTTTTCACTAACAGCTTCCGTTGCTTCCGGTGTGACATCCCGTGGCGCTGGACCTGTGCCGCCAGTTGTCACAATCAGACAACATTCTTCCATATCAGCAAGCTCAATTAATGTCTGTTCGATAAGGTCCTGATCATCCGCAATGACTCGTATGACAGGTTTCCAACTGGAAGAGAGGATTTGCGATAATTCTTTATGGATTGCTGGACCTCCAAGATCTTCATATTCCCCTCGACTGGCGCGATCAGAAACGGTGACTATTCCTATTTTTGCAATTTTTGACTGGGTTGAGGTTGTGGTCATGAAACGCTCCTGAAGCTGGCTAGTGATCGCTGTTTTAAATGCCTGACCTTTGTTGGTGAGATCAATTGGGAAACAGGAAGATCAGTCATGTGAGCTGAATAGTAAATTAAAGATGTGATGTCTTTGATGAAGATCAAGGCACAGTTGGTAAGGTCGCAGCATTATTGGCGAAATCATTACTAGCTTTTGTTCCAGAGTATCCTCAATGCATGACAAAAATGCCCTTCTCAAGATGCCACCTTTTACGCCAATGCTGTTTGCAGGGTTTATGATGCGACCCGTTCCGGCATTCTTTCTCAAGCCAGTTGCCAAGCGTGTTTTGGCAAGGATGAAGAAGCTATATCCGGAAATTTTCTCTCGCTTGGCTGTTCTGGAAAATACCAAGTTTCTTATTACCCCGACAGATTTGCAGTACTGTTTTTATCTGTCTGTCGAAGAGGGACAAACATATATTGATGTGGGTGTGAATGATGCAGAGCACCCAGAGTTTCAGGCTGCTATCTCTGGCCCCATGATTGATTTATTAAAACTGTTAGAAGGTCGGGTTGACGGTGATGCTCTTTTTTTCTCCAGAGCCTTGAATATAGAGGGAGATACCGAGGCTGTTCTTACTCTTCGTAATGCGGTTGATAGTGCTGATGTTTCTCTTGTGGATATTTTGGGTGGCCCCGTTCCTTTTATGAAGCCTGGATTTGACAAATTATTTTCAAAGATTGGGTCCTTTTTTGAATATCTAGAGCAAGATTTTGAAACTGTTCACCGATCTATTCTGCTGCCGATTACAAGGCATATGGATGAGATAGATAAGGAGCTGGATAAGTCGGAAGACCGGATGAAGAAAATGGATAAAGAGCTCGTCCGGATCAAAGCATCGTTGAGAAAAAAACAGCAATCAAATCATAAATTTGTGGGGGGCATGCAGTAATGGAGCTTGTTTGCCCTGCTGGTACACCAGCTTCTTTGCGAGCAGCTTTGGACGCAGGGGCCGATGTTGTTTATGTTGGTTTTAGGGATGAGACCAATGCCCGTAACTTCCCTGGCTTGAACTTCAGCCCCGAAGAGTTGGAGGAGAGCCTGGAGAAAGCCCATGATATGGGACGACAGGTTTATGTGGCGATCAACACATATCCGCAGGCAGGAAATTTGGAGCCTTGGTATAGAGCCGTTGATACTGCCGCCAGAATAGGTGTTGATGCGGTTATTCTGGCTGATATCGGTTTGTTGGATTATGCCAAGCGACAACACCCCGAATTAAGGCGACATTTATCTGTACAGGCCTCTGCATCCAATCCTGAAGCAATCAATTTTTATCACTCTGCCTTTGATGTTCAGCGGGTTGTGCTTCCGCGTGTGTTGACCGTTCACGAGATTGCTGAACTGATCAAAGAAATTGATGTCGAGACTGAAGTCTTCGCTTTTGGGGGGATGTGTGTCATGGCAGAAGGACGGTGTTCCCTTTCTTCCTACGCAACAGGTAAGTCCCCGAACATGAACGGCGTGTGTTCCCCTGCCAGTCATGTTGAATACGAACAACGCCGTGGAAAGCTTGTTTCCCGGCTTGGGGAATTTACGATCAACTCTTTCCCCAACGAAGAAGCCGCTGGTTATCCAACCTTATGCAAAGGCAGGTTTGTCGGGCACACGGGTGAGCCATCGTATCTTTTTGAAGAGCCAACATCATTGAACGTCATGATGCTGCTGCCTGAGCTAATTCAAGCAGGAGTGAAAGCGTTAAAAATAGAGGGGCGTCAACGAGGAAAAGCTTATGTTTATCAAGTGGTCTCCGGGTATCGAAAAGCGATTGATGCGGCAATGAAGGGAGAACCAGTTCCGCTTATGGATATGGGGAATATTACCGAAGGAACCCGTTCAACGGCAGGGGCCTATGAAAAGAACTGGAGATAACATTTTATGAGTTCGCAGGTAATGAATTCACAGGCAACAAGTTCAAAGGCAAAACTGACACTTGGTCCCGTTCTTTACAATTGGCCAGCAGAGCAAAGACGGGATTTCTATTTTCAAATAGCAGAGGAAGCACCCGTTGATGTTGTTTATATTGGCGAAGTTACCTGTTCCAAAAGAGCACCATTTTTAACTCCTTTCATTCCAGAGATATGTGAGCGTCTGGAGCGGGCGGGTAAGGAAGTTGTTATCTCGACCCTCTCACTTGTGATGTCAAAGCGGGAAAGAAAAGAACTACACGAGATTGTTCAGGATAGTCCCTGGACTTTAGAAGCAAATGATCTCTCTGCCATCGGATTACTTGAGGGGCGGGAACATATCGTTGGCCCCTTTGTAAATGTCTATAACGAAGATACGTTGGATTATTTTTATCGTAATGGTGCGCAGCGGATTGTTTTACCATGTGAATTGTCAGGAAAAGCTATTGAGCGGCTGTTGTTGTCCAATAATAGCAAAGAGATTGAAATTCAGGCTTTCGGGCGGGTTCCGCTAGCCCTGTCTGCACGATGTTATCACGCCAGATCTCATGGGCTGAGTAAGGATGGTTGTCTGTATGTGTGTGAGCAAGATCCCGATGGAATGAATGTCGAGACGCTGGATGGAGAACCGTTTCTTGCTGTGAACGGCACCCAGACGATGTCATATACAGTTAATAATCTTCTGGATGAGGTCAACTATTTGAACAAGCTTGGTGTAACGCATTTTAGATTGTGGCCTCAACAGGTGGACATGGTTCGGGTTGCAGAAACATATCGGGCACGATTGGACGGAAAGGTTACAAATGAAGAGGGGCAGGACGTTTTGTCAAATCTTGTTGATTTTGCGCCCTTTGCAAATGGTTTCTACCATGATGTAGAGGGAAACAAGCTGGTCGAGTAACTTGGTTAAACCATAATGGCGATTTTAAGTCAGGTTGTTAACATGTTATGGTACTCCTCGGTAGGGAAATATACCACCATACATTAGCTTCGCAGGTTGGCTTGGATTTGGTACTCAGAACAAGAGCGTCTGGCATGGGGTGAGAAAAACAGAGCTCTCTACGAGTACTGGCTTTCTATTCACCCGGACAAAGATACACTTCCGGGACGGCAACATCTTGACCCAATTGATATTCCATCGCTATTGCCGAATGTCTGGCTTGTTGATGTCGTCAAAGACCCTGTGCGATTTCGGTTCCGCTTGTTTTGTACGGCGCATTATGGCGCAATGGATAGAGACTGTACGGGAATGTGGATTGACGAGGCTTTTTCAAGTTTCTTGGAATCAGAAGTTTATGATGATTATATAAACCTTATTGAGAATAAAATGCCTATTTACCGTAATGGACCCGCTTCATTTCATATACCGAATTACAAAACGATTGAGCGTATTATGTTACCGCTCGCCGAAAACGGTACAGATGTGAACATGATCTTTGCCTTAACAGTTTATTTTTAATTTCATTTGAATTTGTTCTGTTTGAGATATCTTCAGGACACTTCTTATTCTACTTATACATTTTATTATAATTCATTCTGATGATGGCGTGTTTTCCTGAGGAAAAATTATGACTGCAGCGCAAGAGCTTTATCTTGAAAAATTAATGTCTGCCTCTACAGCAGCACAGATAGTAAAAGATAAGAGTAACCTTATGATTTCTATGGGAGTATCGATGCCTCCGGCCTTAATGCAGGCGGTTGCTGATCGTGCAGTGAGTGGAGATCTGACATATTTGAAAACGTATTATATGCATGCCAGTTCTCATGCTGGTGAGACAATTCTCGACCCCAAAGTGATGTCTGTTATCAAGCCGCATTCACTCTTTATGAGTAGCCATGACCGGCAGATTGAAAAGCTTGGGTTGGAGCGGGGTAAACGCTGGCTGGAATATATTCCAAGTACCTTTCACCAGGTTGGGCGCCTCATGAGCGAGACGTTGGGGGCAGATTGTTTTATTGCGACAGTTTCTCCCATGGATCGACATGGATATTTTAGCCTTGGAACGAATAGTGATTATGGCACCACAGTTGCTCGAAGTTGCGGGAAACTGATTGTTGAAGTTAATGAGGAGATGCCGAGGGTTTTTGGCGAAGCCCTTATTCACATATCAGAAGTGGACGCCATTGTAGAAAACCACGTTCCGCTTCAGGAAGTTTTGCCATCTGCACCGCAAGAGGTGGATGAGATCATTGCCAGACAAATCGTCGAGCTAATTCCCGACGGGGCTACCATCCAAATGGGGGTTGGCGGTGTACCAAATGCTGTGGCTGGTTTTCTGGTAAAACACAACGATTTGGGGCTACACAGTGAACTGTTGTCACCGGGGATTATGGATCTGATAAAAAGCGGTGTTATCAATGGTCAACGCAAAACACTGCACAGGTTGAAACACTTGTTCACTTTGGCGCTGGGTAATAAAGAACTCTATGATTTTATGGACGATAATCCATCGCTTGCGGGATATCCGGCTTCTTATATTAATGACCCTACAATTATTGCCCAGAATGAAAATATGATTTCCGTTAATTCAGCGTTGCAGGTTGATTTAACCGGACAAATTAATGCCGAGTATCTAAGAGGGCGAGAATTTAGTGGACCCGGCGGGCAACTCGATTTTGTGCGTGGGGCCTATGCGTCTCGTGGCGGTAAATCTTTTGTTGCTCTGCATTCAACGGCAAAAGCGGGTAGTGTTTCGCGGATTGTATCTCAGCTGGACGGCCCTGCAACAGATCCTCGAATGGATACGCACCATGTCGTCACGGAATATGGAATGGTTGATTTGAAAGGGTTGTCACTTTCCCAAAGAGCAGAATCTCTTATTGCTATTGCCCATCCGGATTTCCGAGATGAATTGAGAGAAGCGGGTAGGGTACGCGGATTGTTAAGCTGATTCCAAGGTTAATTGTCAGGGTTGATTGTACTGTCACAATTGAGGTGTGTTATAATTATATGACAGGCTTTGTTGCGGTGCACAATCGATCTGGTTATAGTGCCTTTCACGCGTCATTAGGCACGAGAACTATTTGCAGTACTACAGAGATCTAAAAATGGCAAAACGCACAACTATCCCACAGATTATGCGCCTTAAGGGGCAACGTCCTATTGTAAGCCTGACGGCCTACACGGCATCGTTGGCTAATTTGTTGGACGAACATGTCGATTTCTTATTGGTCGGGGATAGCATGGGGATGGTTATCTATGGGATGCCCAATACGCTGAGTGTGACTCTGGATATGATGATTGCCCATGGTGCGGCAGTCGTGCGTGGCAGTAAAAAAGCATGTGTGATTGTGGACATGCCCTTTGGTAGTTATCAGGCGTCCCCAGTACAGGCTTTTGAAAATGCAGCACGTATTATGGCAGAGACAGGTTGTGCGGGGATCAAGCTTGAAGGCGGCCTGGAAATGGCTGAAACTATCACATTCCTCGTAGAACGAGGTGTGCCAGTTTTGGCCCACGTGGGGCTGTTGCCACAGCATGCCAACAGAGTGGGCGGTTTCCTGACACAGCGTGATGAAGAAAAGATTTTGGCTGATGCTCATGCAGTTACTGAGGCCGGAGCCTTTGCGACGGTTATTGAGTGTACTGAACCTGCAATTTCGCGCCGTATAAGTGAAGAGATTGCAATTCCGACAATTGGTATTGGGGCTGGGTCAGATTGCGATGGCCAAATCCTGGTGACTGAGGACATGATCGGACAGGGAACAGGTTACGTGCCTTCCTTCGTTCGTCGATATGCACAGGTGCATGAAGACATTACCAAGGCGGTACAGAATTATGCCAATGATGTTCGTAACAGGGATTTCCCCAATAACTAATGGCCAACAACTAATCAGAAGTGTCATTAGCTAACAACGAGCAATCGCTCGGATGACCTTGTGCTATTAGTTCCTGCATCTGTCACCGTGATAATGGCGTTCTTCCTTAATTCTATTCCCGTGCCACTGCTGCCAGTACAGACCATTGATACTAATTTTTTGATTTGTTGAAAAACAGGCAAACTTGATGGTTTGGAACAATCACGAGGTCTTCAATCTTACCGACTATTGTCTTGGCACTGTTTATGTAAGGTTTCTGCTTTTTGTGACTTTCTGTTTTGCCCTGAGCAAACAGGTTGTCATTTTCAAACATAATCCCTGCATTGCCGAAATAGGGATCCAATGTTTCAAGATCCTGATCTAGATTAAGCAGGCGGATCTGATCTGATCTTTCATACAGGTTTCGAAATCATCTAAAAAGGTTTTACCGTTTATGGGTGGTCGAATTTTCTTTTATGATCTCATTGGCTCTGACATAAGGGCATCAGGAGTGAGATTGTCGATTTATGTCTGCTTTCTTGCCGTGACTTTAACCGTGACGTTATAAGCAACACATTATGAATGAGATTATGAACATGAGTGAAAGAAATACAGAAAGTGATGAGCTCCTTGATGGTTTGAGAGATGAGCTGGTAGAATTTGGTGCCGAAGACCTGATCGTGTTTGGCTTGAAGTACACAGACGATGATGAAATTGATCTTTCCATCTGGGATTCTTTGGGCGATCCAGAGCTTGTAGCGGATCTTTTGGAAGATTATGTAAAAGCCTATCGTCGTGAGAACAAGCCCAAAAAATAATTGATCTGATTGATCGGAATTTAAAAGATAAAGAACGAAGATATGAGTGAAACCGAAACCAAAGATGAAGAGTTTTCCTGGGATGCAACGGTTACTTTGCATGGTAGTGAGGTTGTTATTCCGCTAAAAAACTCTGTGATTAAGCAGGAAATAGAAGATCAGATTTCGATTAAGGGTTCACATCGAAAAGCGATTTTGCGATCTACTGTTAAGAAGTTTTCTGCTTGCTTGAAAAAAGGCGTAGAAAATTTGCAGGGTGAAGCTTTGAAGGAATTTCAGTGGAATGCTTTTATTCTATTGATTGATGACATTATTGCCAACCGCCACATGGCAATGAGATCTGATGCATCTTTGGTTGAAGGCGCAATCGCTGATCCTCGATTGCAGGCGCCAAAGTAAATTCTGGGTTGTTCCCGGATCTAGCAAGCTGTTGTGTATTCTAGTGCTTAATAGTCAAAGCAAGAGTGTTGTAAGATGGAGAAAAGGTTAACGGCTTCCCACTGGGGAACTTATTATCTTTCTGTTGACCAAGGAAAAATTACGGCTGTTGATCCTTATGAAATGGATCCAGATCCATCTGCTATAGGTCAATCATTTGTTGATGGTATACAACACCCGTGCCGGGTAAAGCGTCCTGCTGTACGTAAAAGCTACTTGGAAAAAGGCCCCGGTGCCGCAACGGATAAGCGTGGGGCCGAACCTTTTGTCGAGGTAGAATGGGATACTGCTTTTGAGCTTGTAGCCAAAGAACTGGATCGTGTTCGAACTGATTTTGGTAATCAATCAATTTTTGCTGGGTCTTATGGATGGGCCAGTGCTGGACGCTTTCATCATGCGCCGAGTCAAATTCACCGCTTTATGAATTCTATTGGTGGGTACACAAAATCTGTGAATACCTACAGCTATGCTGCATCTGAAGTAATTCTCCCCCATGTCGTTGGTATGATGGATTGGTTACTGTCACAGCATACGTCCTGGCCCGTATTGGAAAAACATTGTCAGTTGATGGTAATGTTTGGTGGCGTGGCCCTGAAAAACGGGCAGATTAACGCTGGCGGTGTTGGCCGCCATTCGGCAAGGGAAGGCCTGCTTGCTTGTAAAAAAGCGGGAACAAAGTTTGTTAATTTCAGCCCGATCCGTGAAGATGTCGACGATGCGTTGGATGCCCAGCACTATCAACTCGTGCCCAATAGTGATGTCGCCATCATGCTTGCCTTGGCATACCATCTTTATGATGGCGGGCGACACGATCAGGAATTCTTGAATAAATACTGTGTTGGATTTGATCAGTTCAAGCCGTACCTGTTGGGAAAAACTGACGGGCAAGCCAAAGACGCTGACTGGGCCGAGAGGATTTCAGGTGTTGAAGCTTCGGTTATCCGCGATCTTGCTATCGAAATGGCGACTAAACGAACGATGATCACAGCCAGTTGGTCACTTCAACGTGCGGATCATGGTGAGCAAACACATTGGATGGCGATTGTTCTTGCGGCAATGCTGGGGCAAATCGGCTTGCCAGGTGGTGGCTTTGGGCTTGGTTATGCCGGCGTTAATGGTGTGGGACATCAATTCCGAAACTTTACCTGGGCGTCGTTAGACCAAGGTGTCAACAACGTCTGTGATTTTATCCCCGTGGCTCGGATCAGTGATCTACTGTTGAATCCCGGAGGGCGTTTTTCTTATAACGGTCAGGACTATATCTATCCAGACACCAAAGTGGTTTATTGGGCAGGTGGTAATCCATTCCATCATCATCAGGATTTGAACCGTCTGCTGAAGGCATGGCAAAAACCGGATAGCATTATTGTTCATGAACAGACATGGAACGCCCTATCCCGTCACGCTGATATTGTTTTGCCTGCGACAATGACAGCCGAACGTAACGATATTGTCTGTGCCAAACGGGACGATGATATCTTTGCCTTGAAACAGGTTGTTGAACCTGTTGGCGAAGCGAAAAACGATTACGATATCTTTTGCGGGATTGCACGTTCTATCGGTGCTCTGGACCGTTTCAGCGAAGGTCGGGATGAAATGGATTGGCTTAAGCTGTTTCACGCTAAAAACCGCCAACGGGCTGCCAGTTTTGGCATTGACATGCCGGACTTTGACAGTTTTTGGGAAGGTGGCGAATATTCACTGCCAGCCGGCAAAGATCTCGTTTTACTTGAAGATTTCCGTAAAGATCCCGAAACTCATAAGCTCAGAACGCCATCTGGCTTGATTGAAATTTATTCTGAGACAGTTGCCTCTTTTAAATTGGAAAGCTGCAAAGGGCACCCGATGTGGCTGGAGCCCAAAGAATGGTTGGGTGGGAAACATGCCAAGAAATTCCCCTTGCACCTTATATCAAATCAACCGGCAACTCGCCTTCATAGTCAGTTAGATCATGGAAAAGCCAGTCAGGAGAGCAAAGTTTCGGGTCGGGAAGCAATGACAATGCACCCTGATGATGCGCAGGAGAGAAGTCTCAATATTGGTGATATCGTTCGGGTGTATAATGATCGTGGAGCCACCCTTGCCGGATTGATCATTAGCACAATCGTACAGCCTGGTGTTGTTCAGCTACCTACCGGGGCTTGGTACGATCCTGTCGATCCGGGTATGATTGGTAGTTTGGACAAAGCGGGTAACCCCAATGTTCTGACCAGAGATGAAGGATCGTCAGAGTTGGGGCAGGGGCCAACAGCTCACTCTACATTGGTTGAAGTTGAAAAATTTGAAGGCCAGGTTCCAGAGGTCAGTGTCTATACACCTCCCGAAATCATCGGTCTATAGGCGATATTACTGATCAATGTAGTGGGAAAAAGAAGCAAATCTTGAAGTGCTTGTTTCTCTTTGCCTCCAGGACGCTAGGGGCGATGGCTATTGCCCCATCGGTAACGTGCGTTTTTTAGGCTAGCAAAGACCCAGCTATCATTCTTTCTTGGGGCATCATTTTTACTGAAGGCTGCCGAAGAAACCAAATGGTAGGACCCATTTTGGTAAATCAAAGTAGGCAAGGATCTCTGCGCGACATTCGTGCCTCTACATGGGATAGTACCAACGTGGGGGAGCTTTTGTTTGGATAGTTTTTGTGAACATCCGTTGGAAAGACGAACAGCGTGCTCCCAGCCGTTGTGGTAGCCAGCATTAAACATTTTAGCTGACCCTAATCTTAGTTGGTGGCGTACGCCTTTGTTCAGACTTTTTAATCCCAGCCAACCCGTATATTGGCCCAGTGGTTCTTTCAATGTAACGACTGCCCAATCGCCTGCTATGCTGGCAAGGCTATCGGGTGATTTCGGGTTGTAGCTATCAGAAATTTCTATACGGGCGACGTTTGATGATGCCATATGTTTGCCGTGCTGGTAGGCGGCACGATAGTGGAGTTCATTCTTGTTCCACCATCTCTTTTCCGCCTTGTTATAAAGGCAATTTGCCTGGGTAAAGAGATGTTTCTTTCCAATCATGACGCCAGTGCAATGGCGCTTGCCGCCAATATTTAGGCGACCAATTGTACTCCATGGGTAAGTCAGCGCATCGACTGTACCTTTGTTATTTCCCGTATTCTTTAAGAGAGATACTCTCGCGCCTTTTTCATTGTAAAATGATGAAGCTAGTGCAGCAGGTGTTGTTGCGGCTGATAGAATAAGAGCACTTAAACCAAGGGCAAAAGACTTCGATACTTGATTAAACAGGGTTGGATACTTATGAAACATCAACTAAACACACTTCTATTGAAAACTCTGCGGCGAACTCTGTGATGGAAATGAAGGTATCAAGTCGTTTCGGGAAAGGGTGTGACCATTTTGGGATTCTTTTTTTAACGGATTCTTAATAAATTCAGACCTCTATAGCTATTCAGGCTTTAAGTTTAAGGATTGAAAATAAACTAGATTTCGTGCTTGTTCCGTACGGAGATTGGGGAGAGTCTGGCGTGGAAAATATAATTTTTTTTACTATGGCTTGCTCTTAAGAGCTTGAAACGGTATAGCTATTACTGAAATTATTTCTGCTGTGGGTTGCAGCACTCATTAAGGGGTGGACAATGAAAACCAAAAGTTTTCTGTTCGGGGCTGTTGCGGCTGTGATCGCTGCTGCACCGGCAAACGCTGGTCCGCTGGACGCTATGTTCGGTGGCTTATTCGATACTGACAGTGCTCAGGGTCTTGAAGTTGAAGGTGTTCAGTTTAGCAACGCCTTGTACGACGGCTATCTTGCTCTTTCTGAAGAGCGTGATGATAACTGGGATCTGGTAGATGCCGAGCATTTTAATCACAAAGCACGCACTGCTGCGCGCCGTTCTTCCGTGTTGCCAGATGCGCCGGATGATCGTTGGTTGCGCGACGACCAAAAGCCTGAGTTTGCTGATGCGCTTTTGCGTATGCGCAAAGCTTTTGATCGTGGTGGCCGTGTTGTAGCGCCTCAGTTGGCTGCTAAAGCTCAGGTTAATTATGATTGCTGGATTGAAGCAACTGAAGCTGGTCGTTCCGTTCAGTATCAACCGTCAACACGTGGCGCTGAATGTAAAGAAGCTTTCGACGCTGCTATGAACGGTCTCGATGCGCTTGCAACTTTCAAGCTTACGGATTTCCAACCATATATTTCTCCTGCACCAGCTGCTGAAGAAGCACCACTGGCAAGTTCTTTCCTCGTGTACTTCAACTTTGACAGTACGGTTGCGACAGACGCCGGACGTCAATCTTTGGAAGAAGCTCTTTCTGCGGCTCAGGGTAATGATGCAACAACTGTTCGCATGGTTGCTCACGCTGACCGTTCGGGTGCGATTGATTATAACCAAGCGCTTTCTCAGCGCCGCCTTTCCGTTGTGATGGAAGCAATGGCGCGTGCTGGTGTTGATGTGGGACGCATCGTTCCGGATGCTGTTGGTGAGACACAGTCTCTTATCCCAACGGAAGATGGTGTTCGTGAACCAGGTAACCGCGTTGTGGAAATTGATCTGGTTCAATAATCTGATCTCACGATGAAAATTTGACCGTTTAGGTCATCTAAAAGCCCTGCCGATTCGGTGGGGCTTTTTTTGTTATTTTGGCTAGGATTCCATTGGGATGTGTCTCGTTTGGTAATGCTTAAGAAAGGATTCTTTAGCTCTTTGTTAGTTCAAATGTCCTATAAATGCTGTGTATAGGGGGAATTACGTAGTATCGGGGGGTGCTATTTATGGTTAAAATAAAATTAATAAGTTAAACTCATACATATAGATGTAGATTTTGAAGATGATTCACTTGAGTTGAATTCACTTCCTAGTAATATTAACTCAAAGTTTAATGGGCGTCGTGCGCCTTATAAGAATTAAGTGCCGTACCAATTGTACTGAGAGAGGCACAAGACATAGGAACCTTAAGGGGGATTCCAAATGACTGATGATCTTAAACGAAACGATGGTGAAGCAATGGTTGATACAAATGATGTAAATGTCGTTGGGGAAACGGGACGTGATGTACTGGTCGGACAGGCTGCGGGGGCAGTTGATGTTTCAGCGCCAGGCGCAGGAGAGACAGTTAATGTCACTCTTGTCAAAGGACAAAGCGCAAACCTTAACTTCGATGCAACCGCTGCAACGCCAGTTGTCGATGGTAATGATTTCGTTCTGACGTTCGATTCAAACGGTGACGGGGAAGCTGACAGTCGAATTGTTTTCCAGAATTTGGTCGAGGAATCTCAAGGCGCGGATGCGCCTGTTCTTATTATTGGTGGCGTTGAACTGTCTGCCGGTCTTCTGATCGGTCAGGCGCAGGCCCTTGCCGAAGGTGAAACTCTTGAAACTGCAGCTGGTGCAGGTGCTGGCCCAACTGGTGGTGGCGGAAGCACATACAGTGATGATCTCGGTAGTGCGATTGATCTCCTGGATGCGCAAGGTGTTCTCGGCGGTACTCTGCTCGAGTTTGGTCTGCTTGGTGGAAGTGAGGACATTACCGACCCTGCGCAAGGCACGCTTCTGATTAACTTTATTACGACAACAACAGAAGTTGATGAGTTTCCTTCAGGTGGAATATCTGGAACCTTTGCGGGTGGGTTTGAGGATTGGTTGCCAAATCAGCATCTTTCGGGTGGAGATACTGACAGAGATAGTAGCCCATTTGAAGGTGGGAATGGGAGTAACGAGGGTGTGTCTGCAGCAATGCGGATGACGCTAACGTTTACACCTGCTGACAATGAAACACTTGATAGTCTCGTTCTTGATGCCCTTCCCGAAGGAGCACGCCTCTTTATTGGTGGTAATGAAGTTGGTGATGAGTTTACAGGTACATTCCCTGTTACCATTACGCCTGCTGATTTTGATGAAATTTATATCCTGCCGCCGGTTAATTCTGATGCTGATATTACTGTTACCGGATTAGCAACTATTTCTGACCCAGACTCTGGAGAAACTCAAACTCTGAGTTATTCATCTGTTGCTGTTATTGATGCCGTCGCTGATTTGCCGGACGAACTTCGTATCGGCAATGATGATGGTGGTGAAAATGGGGTACAGATACCTACCGATTCGACTACAACTAGATCTGTATCTTCTGACGGTGAAGTTGTTAATTCTGGCAAGGAAGAAGAAATTGTTACAATTCCGGTAACGGTTGATTTTGGTGATTTTGCCGATGATTCTGAAGCACATGAATTGGTGGTCGATGGTGTGCCTGTTGGTTGGGATATTCGCCCTGTTCCAGGTGCTGAAATCTGGCAAATGGATGGTGACAATGTTTACCAAGTGACGTTTGATACTGATGGAAAACCAGTTCTTACACTTGTAACAGATACAACGAACCTTCCAGCTTCTCTTCAGCATCAAATTGCTTTGGCTGCTGGTGAGGTCCCTGCGCCGGGTGCATTAAACCCACTAGAAAATACAATCGGTGATGAAACTGCAGATGATGGTTATGTTCGTTATTTTATTGATGTTTCCGAAAATGTTGATGAAGCGAATGGTGGAAATACTCCTGACACATCAGATGACGGCACAGGAAGCCTGACTACGAATATTTCATTTGCACCAAACGACTGGACCAATAGTCGTTTGCCTGATGGAACACTTCGTGACGGTGATGGTGGAGATCAAGGTGGTCCTGCAACGATTACTGTGCATGCCGTAGCAACGGAAACTCTTCCTGATGAATCCGGGGCTGAAGTTACTGATCCAGATGGAACGCCAGTTGATGAAAACAACCAGGCTGTGACAGGACCAGTTTCTGTTGATATTTCTATCGAAGAAGATGTGCCTGAATTTACATCTCCGATTACACTAATTCACGATGAAACACAGCGTACAGTTAGTGATAAGGGCGTTGGTGTCGATCCTGATTCAAATGATATTGCTGATGTCCCTGCGTCAATACAGACTGTACTTGATACAAGATATAAGGTCTTGAAAGACGACGAAGGTGCCACACTTGGAGAAACCGTCGGTCAGGCTCAAAATACCTTTACTTATGATTTGAAGTCAGATGGCTCTAAAGATGAGGACGATGGTTCGGACTTGACGATTAGTGACGAAGATAACGTTACTAAAATTCGTGACACAGATGCTACCCTTAATGATGATTTAGCAATTCCGGATGATCTTGAAGCAATAACGTTTAATCTGCCAGGTGATGTTGATAGTGGCTTAACGTCTGGTGGTTCTGTGATCACACTTCGTCAAGACCCAGAACAGCCACAGGTGGTCTGGGGGATTGATGCATCTGGCGATGTTATCTTTGCAGTACATATTGATGGTACGCTTGGCAATAATGGGAACACTGGTAACCTTACATTTGTGCAATACGGCCCGATCGATCACGATCAACCGGGCGATGGTGGTGAAGGATCTCATGATGAGAACGCATCATTTAATCTTCCTGTTAAGCTGACAGATGATGAAGGTGATAGCGTAACGGCGACTGCCACCATCAATATCGAAGATGATGGTCCTACAGTTGAAGTCAATGTGAAGGATGACGGTAACGGTCGTGCAACGCTTTCATTGGGTAATAATCTGGATGAATCCATAGGAACGGATACTGGCGATGCGAATGCTGCGTCAGATGATGTGATTGGTAATACTACTCCTGATCCGACAGGAACAAACCCTATTGGCCGTATTGGAACTGCGAGTGACAGTAAGGCGCTTTCTGATCTGTTTAACGTTGTTATTGATGCGGGTACAGATGGTGAGAAATCAGTTGCTCATCAGTTTGAACTGACACTTTCTGAAAACGTAATTGCAACAACACTTTCCGTGACACAGCCTGTAACTGGGGCTCCTTATGCGGACCCTTCTATTGAGCTTGTTCTTGAGGGAGAAGAGATTATTGGTCGCTTCCTTATCTCAGGATCAGAAGCCGGTGGTGATGCTGTTTATGGCACAGCGTTGCGGATATCTCTGGATGATGTGACAAGTCTGGAAAATGCCGATCTGACTGTTGAACAGTATGTTCCAATTGATCATGGTGCAGACAGTAATGATCACGATAGCCTACAGAGCCTACTGACATCGGGCGATGGTGTTGTTGGCCTTAAATTGACAACAACAGTTACCGATGGTGATGGCGATACAGCAACGAGTAATGACACAGTTATTCTTGCTGATAATGAAAACAGTAGTATCGGTATTGAGGACGATGGACCATCCGTTGATGTTTCTGTCAAAACAGTTGGACAAGGTGAAGATGCTGAACCTGTAAGACTTTCTCTGAATAATCTGGATGAATCCATCGGAACGGATACTAATGATGCGAATGCAGCATCTGATGATGTTGCAGGAAATACAGCTTCAGACCCGACAGGAGCAAACCCGATTGGTCGCGTAGGTACATTGGCGAATAGTGGTTCACTTTCCGATTTGTTTAATCGTATCTGGGATGCTGGAACTGATGGTGAAAAAACAGTTGCGCACCAGTTTGAACTGACACTTTCCGGGAATCCAGCGCAGGGCGGTGGCATTGCCACAAACCTTGAGGTTACCCAAGGTACGGGTTCTGATGAGTATGAAGATACAAAAATATATCTGTTCCTAGAGAACGGTCAGATTGTTGGTCGCTTTGATAACAATCCGGGTGATAACAATCCATTTGATGGTATTGCATTACGTATTTCCCTTGATGAGGCTGACAGTCTTGTTAATGCTGACCTAATTGTCGAGCAGTATGTTGCAATCGATCATGGTGGTGACAGTAACGAACACGATAGCTTGCAAAGCCTGTTAACTTCAGGCGATGAATCTTCTGTTGGCCTTAAGCTAACAACGACAGTCACAGATGGTGACGGTGATAGTGCATCAGATAGTGCGACAGTTGTTTTAGCTGATGAAAATAACAGTAGCATTGGCATTGAAGATGATGGCCCGTCCGTTGATGTTTCTGTTAAGACCGTTGGGCAAGGCGAAGATGCCGAACCTGTAACGCTTACATTAAATAGCCTTGATGAATCTACTGGTGAAGATACTGGTGATTTGAATGCGGATTCCGATGACACTGGTGATGTGGTACCTGACCCAACTGGTGAAGATCCGATTGGTCGCGTTCGTACCGCCCGTGACAGCGCTGCGCTTTCTGATTTGTTTGATGTTGATCCAGATGCTGGAACAGATGGTCTTGGTGATCTGGAACATGAGTTTGAGCTAACGCTTTCTAGCGCTGTTGTGGCAACAACACTGTCCGTAACGCAACCGGCAACAGGTTCTCCTTATGCAGATCCTTCTATTGAGCTTGTAATGGATGGTGACGAGATTGTTGGTCGTTTTCTCATTTCCGGCTCTGAAGCGGGTGGTGATGCCGTTTACGGTGTTGCTTTACGTATTTCCCTTGATGATACAGACAGCTTGACAGATGCCGATCTGAAAGTTGAGCAATATGTTCCTATTGATCATGGGGACGATGGTAATGATCATGATAGCATTCAGAATCTATTAACAACTGGTGATGACGTTGTTGGCCTTAAGCTGACAACGACAATTACTGATGGTGACGGTGATACATCTTCTGACAGTGCAACAGTTGTCTTGGCAAACAAGGATGATGGAAGTATCTCGATCGAAGATGATGGACCTGCGATTACTTCGTTTACAACGAAGGACGGTGTTTCAACGAAGCTGACGCTTGACGAGTCATTGGGTGCGGATGTTGGTGACAGCAATGCAGCTGACGAAGAGACCGTTGGCGCGCCAGCTAATGCCATTGGTTATGCGAAGATCTCAGGTACAGATCTGATTAATATTGCAGTTGATGCGGGTACAGATGGAGAGAAATCCCGTGTGTTCTCCCTCACACTGGATGATCAGATTGCGAGTGGTTTGGTTGATACGGCAAGTGGTGAAACTGTTGCTCTGAGCCTGGATGGTGACGTTATTACGGGTACAGCTGGTGGAGAGACAGTCTTTACCATTACAGTTGATCCAGCCACAGGCGGTGTAACCGTTGTCCAGTATCGTGCGCTGAAACATGACAAAACGGATGATCATGATGAGAACTCTGATCCTCTGGAGCTTGCGACAGGTGCGATTAAGTTGGCTGTTACAGTCACGGATGGTGATGGTGATACGGACAGTGAGTCCACTGAACTTGGTGATCTGATCAAGTTTGAAGATGATGGACCTGTAAACACACTTGAAGCAGTTTCAAAAACGGTCGAAGAAGACAATCTTACTGACGGAAACGATGAAGACGCATCTGGTAGCACAGTTGCGACTGGCTCTGTTGCCGGTTTGATTGATTTCGGCTCTGATGGTGCTGCTGCTGGCGGTGGTTTCAGTTTTGCGGATAACCTTACGAACCTGCCCGTTCTCACATCGAATGGTTTGTCTGTTTCCTACGCTGTGTCTGGTGATACGCTGACAGCGTCGACAACGGCTGGCCCAGTCTTCACGCTTAAACTTGAAGCAAATGGTGCTTATACCTTTACACTTAAAGATCAAATTGATCACCATCCGGTAAATGCTGCCGATAATGCGGAAGGCTTCGTCGATCTTGACCTTTCTTCTGCTATTGTGGCAACGGATGGCGATGGCGATAGTGTAACTGTTGATAATGGCTTCACGATACGTGTTCAGGATGACATTCCTGTTGCACTTGAGGATGCTGAAGTAAGCGGTAGCGTTCAGGAAGATGCGCTTGCTGACGGTAACACTGAGACAACAGTTCCTGCGCAAACAACAGTTTCCACTGGTTCTGTTACTGGTTTGTTTAGTGCTGGCGCAGACAACCCGGGTACTTATAGTCTGTTGACAGACACAAATGATCTTCCGGCCTTGAAATCTGGCGGTGTTGACGTTGAATATATAGTTTCCGGCGACACTCTGACGGCAACAGCGGGTGGCAATGAAGTCTTTACGCTGAAACTTGAAGCTGATGGCGGTTATACCTTCACACTCAAAGATCAGATTGATCATGAGAATGATCCGACCAATGACGATGGACAAACTACCACGATTGATTTTGGTTCACTGATCCGCCTGACAGATGCCGATGGCGATTACGTTGATGCCACAGGCAAACTGAATATTTCAATCGAAGACGATATTCCAGAAAACAACGATGTAGCTGCGAAGGTCTTCACTGTACATGAAGACGCACTGAATGGTCCAAGCGGTGGTGATAGCTCACAAGGGAATCCTGATCCTGGTGATACAGAGTTTGCGAGCTTTACGGTTAGTGATCTCGCTAATCATGTTGCCGTAGGTGCTGATGCACCAGCGCGGTTTGAGCTAAACGCTGACATTACCGGTCAAGCTGTGACTACTCCTGATGGAACGCCAATTACATCGAATGGTCATCCCGTCACTTACGTATATGACAACGCAGAACAGATTAGTGGTGTTGCAAACGGTGTTCCTATTTTCCAGTTACAGATACTGAATAATGGTACTTTCAGATTTGATCTTGATGATCAGATTGACCACCTACCAAATATTCCTGCCAATAATGACGGACAAGTTCTTGGTATTGATATCTCGAGCCTCTTAAAAGCCTTTGATGCTGATGGAGACAGCGTCGTTCTGGATAGTGCTGTTACGATAAATGTTCAGGATGATATTCCTGTTGCGAATGTTGGTGCCAAAGTAGAAGGCAGTGTTCAGGAAGATGCGCTTGCTGATGGCAACAGAGAGAATGCCGGGCAAACAACAGTTGCATCTGGATCTGTCTCTGCATTGTTCAGTGTTGGTGCAGATGACCCAGGCACATACAGCCTCTTAACAAATACAAACGCTTTACCTGCTCTCAAATCTGGCGGGGTTGATGTTGAATACTCTGTGTCTGGTGATACTTTAACCGCGACAGCTGGTGGCAACGAAGTCTTTACACTGAAACTTGAGGCTGATGGTACCTATACCTTCACACTCAAAGATCAGATCGATCACGCGAATGATCCGACTAATGACGATAGTCAAACAACAACGATTGATTTCGGTTCGTTGATCCGTTTGACTGATGCTGATGGCGATTATGTTGATGCCACGGGTAACCTGAATATCTCTATCGAAGACGATATTCCTGTTGTTGTTCCATCAAGCACATTGATTGAAGTTCAGGAAGATGCCCTCCCTGATGGCAATAATGAAGGCAGTAAACAAACCTTTACAGATATTAGTTTTGCTGATCTCGCGGCACACGTTTCTTTTGGTGCTGACGCTCATGATTCACTGCCTTTATCTACATTTAACATCAATAGCGCCATTGACGGTACCCCGACTGGCTTAGTATCGGATGACGCAAGTATTGTTTTCAAAATTATCAATTCTGGCCAGGTTTATGGTGTTGTTCCGGACACAAATGGTGGACCGGATAAAGTTGTCTTCACCATTATAAAAAAACCAAACGAGGTTTTTCAGTTTGAACTCTTAGAGCAAATTGATCATCCAGATGACGCCGGAAGTGATGATAGTCAGACTATTGATCTTGATCTTTCAAATGTTTTTGAAGCATTTGATGCCGATGGCGATAGCGTTATAATCGACAGTGGTATTACAGTTCGTATTGAAGACGATATTCCAACTGTTGATATTTCTGACGAAACATCTGTTGTTGAGGGCCAGACACTAACTGGTACCAGGGACGGTGATTTTGGCGCTGATGGTGCTGCAAGTAGTGACAGTGTTGTGATTACGGTTGATGGCGTCAGTGGTACTCACGCGATTGGTGATGCAATTGATGTTCCCGGTAAAGGTACATTGACTATTGTTGATGCCACAAATTGGTCTTTTGCTGCGGATCCTGGTGTTGATCACACAAATGGTAATCCTCAGGTTTCATTTACTGTTGCTGTGACTGATGGCGATGGTGATGTCGCTACAAAAACAGAAACATTTGAAATCACTCCAGCTGTTACGCCGCCGACTGTTACGATCACGACACCTGATGAAATGCCGGATATTTCTGGTGATCAGGCGATCATTAAGGAAGACGGTAGTAAGACTGTTACTGCGACGGTTACAACTGAACAGGATGATATTGTTGATGTTGTCACCCTTACTGGGCTTGATGGTGCCGCGACATACGAAGTTACAATTAATGGTGTTACTGTTTCTGTTTTGGGTGGTAAAGCTGAGCTAGATGTTGCAAGTCTGACAACACCACCGACTTTTGATAAGCAGTCTCTTGATATTCAAATCAAAGTCACCCCAACAGGCGATAGTGATGTTGACTTGGGTACTATTAAAGTTGAAGCAACAGCCGTGGACCCTGGAACAACCGTAAAATCAGCTGCAGTGAATGACAGTATTGATGTTGTTGTTGATGCGGTGTTGGATCAGGGACTTGATGTTGATGGATCCGATGCATCCGTTAACGAGGT
>NZ_LAQL01000019.1 GCF_001026905.1 Kiloniella spongiae | reverse complement strand
GAACGCATTGAAGGATGACCGTGCCATGATAGTGTCTCTACTGAACTCAGACATTGAGAAAATCCCGCTAGGAAAATGAAAATTTACTGTAGAGTAATCTCAGGAGGATTTTTTGCAACGGAGCCCCTGCGACGACAGTCAACACAGGCAATGCGCAGGATGAGCGGCGGGTTACGGATTTGGCCGAAGTATAGCGCGGAAATGAGTAAATGATATATAAAGGCAAAGCATCCTTTGTACTTGCAAGAATCTGTCTGTAGCGATGATAGTGGGCGGGTAACAGAGGTCGTTAATGCTATTGCTTTTCAAAAGATCAGAACATCATGAGCCGCTTATCCAAAGATCAAATCACCATTCGAAATGTCGAAGATGCTGATATCGCTTTCATTCAGGAAATCTACGCTGATGAAGTTTTGCATGGCGTTTCCAGTTGGGAAGAAAATCCGCCTGATCAAACTGAAATGCTTAATCGGAAAAATGGTATTGTTGGCGGTGGCTATCCCTATCGGGTTGCGGTTCAAAACGATAAAGTTGTGGGTTACGCCTATGCCTCGCCCTATCGTCCTCGACCGGGCTATCGCTATACGGTGGAAAATTCGATCTATATCCACAAGGATGTTCGCGGTTTAGGACTTGGTCGTTTGTTGCTGGAAGACCTGATTAATGAATGCGAGATCAGGGGCTATCGTCAGATGATTGCGGTCATTGGTGATTCAGAAAACTTGCCATCAATCGATTTTCATCAAAAAATGGGGTTCGAACTGGCTGGGACGATCAAATCTATCGGATTTAAGTTCGGCCGCTGGATGGATAGTGTTCTCATGCAGCGGCCCCTTAATGATGGCAGTGACAGTCTGCCGGAATAGAAAAGGTTCACCCGCTTTTCGCCTATGAGCTATGACAGTGCAAAAATTGCTTCGATCTCTATCTTTAGTTCCGGGGCAAAAAGAGATTCTATTTTAATCAGGGAGCTGGCGGGTGTGTGATCACTGTAGATTTCCACGAGAGCACGTCGCAGCGCGTCGATGTCTGATAAATCTGTTACAAAGATCGTCACCTTCACCAAGTGCCGGAGGCCGATACCTTGGGCTTTGGCAATAATTTCCAGTTGCGAAAATATCGCCTTGGCCTGATCTGCAATAGGAGCATCTTGAGCGGGTGTGCCAAAAGCTGTGAAACCGGAAGTGTAAAGCGTACTGCCCTGCATGACAGCGTGGGTATAGGGGCCAAGGGGCAGTCCGAGTTCCGGGTAGTTGATCCGTTCCAGTAACATGATTTCCTACCTATCTTGATTACGAAATTTTACGAACGATTTGCTGGGTCGTTATGTTGATAAAAGGTCCCAGGGCAAAGGCAATGACAGCCGCAGCGGGCCAGGCAAGCCGAAAGGCGATGAGCCATTTATCAATGAAGTCCGGGCTCCATCCCAAATTTATCCATGTAACCCAACAGGTCATCAACAGGGAAAGGATGAACGACATCAAAATTGAAAAGACGATGCGGTGTTTCATATGTCTTCTCTTATTTCTAGGCTGCAATATTCATTTGCAGACGTTCGATGTAATTCACTTTGGTGTAGTTATTCTCCAGGTAAGCTAAGGTATGGGGTGCTTCAAAATGCGCCTTGAGTGCATCATCGTTCACCCAGCATTCCCACAAGGTAAAGCATTCTGGTTTGTCCTGTTGTTGTAAGATTTCGAACTTGATACAACCGGGTTCTTTGACCGTATCTATAACCAGTTGATTGAGCGCCGATTTTACAGTGTTTAAATCCGCACCATCCTGAAGTTCGATGCCTGCACTGATCCAGAGTTTGCACATTTTTTTCTCCGCTATTTGCTCGAGTAATTTCTCATCGGTTAAATTGTGAGTGGTACAGGCAATAGCTTTAATAAATTTCATTAATAGGATATATATCTAATATTGGGTTTATAAATTCCATTAATGAAATTATGTTTGACGATATCTCTCTTTTTATTCGCATTGTTCAAAAGCGTAGCCTTGCTGCGGCAGCTCTGGATTTAAACTTGCCGGCGGCAACAGTTTCCCGTCGTTTGAAAAAGCTTGAGGACAAGCTGGGTTGTCAGCTACTTCACCGCTCTGCACGAAAGTTCAGCCTTACGGCTGAGGGAGAGGTTTATTATCGGGCTTATGCAGATTTGGTGCAGCAATTTGAAGCCATAAGCCGGAACTTAAGCGCCGATGTGCATCAACTAAACGGGAAGTTAACTGTATTGGCGCCAACAAATGCTTCTGTTGGAATTTTACAGCCTATGTGGTCGGAATTTATTCGGCTCTATCCGGAAATACAGCTCAATCTTTTCCTGAGTAATCAGACTAAGGATATACATCAGGGGCAGGTGGATATGGCTTTGCGTGTTGGCCCACAGGAGGATTCTCTGCTTTTCCAAAAGAAATTGGGGAGTGTTGCAACAATTCTGGTTGCTTCACCAGATTATCTTGCTGATCAAGGAGAGCCAGATGGTCTTAACGCTTTAGAAGAGCACAGGATCATTCTTGTAAATACTGTTCCGCTATGGAAGCTTCAGTATTGTCCTGATGGTTATAGTGATAAACATCGTTGGGAAGAGATTCGCCCTCAAGCAACAACCATTATCGATGATATCGGTTTGGCAAGCCAACTTGCCCGTGATGGCCACGGTATCGTTCTTTTACCTGTTAGTGAAATTGAAATGGAATTGAGTGAGGGGGCTTTGGTACGTGTATTACCAGAATGGCAAGGCGCAAAGCGCGAAATTTTTGCTGTCTGGCCCACGGGGCGTTTATTGAGTGCAAAGGCGAGGTGTTTAAGGGGTTTTATGCAAAACTTTATCGCGAGGAACAGTGTTTTACAGGGCGCAATACTATAGTATTGCGCTCATAATGTCTGCCTTGTCCGTATACTTGTTTTATGCCAGCAAGGGTAAGTGTTTGGGTCGTGAGTAAAGTTTTATAAGATTTTGAATCATTATTATGATTAATATCAATGCGTTAGATTGATGGTGTGGTCACTCTTCCTCCCGAGTGAGGAGAAAAATCAGAAAATAACTTGCATAATTTAAATTGCGCACAATATAATTTTATACAATTTAATATTTCATTCGGAGTTAATGTTATGAGCCAAGCTACACAAAAATTGGAAAAAGTTGTTTATACTGCTTATGCCGAAGCCACAGGTGGTCGTGAAGGTACGATCAAGTCTGATGACGGGGCGCTTGATATCGCCTTAACCACACCAAAAGAACTCGGTGGCGCCGGAACTTTCGGTGTGAACCCGGAACAGATGTTTGCGGGGGGCTATGCCGCTTGTTTTATTGGTGCTCTCAAAGTTGTCGCGGGAAAAGAAAAGGTAACGTTACCGGATGCGACAAAAATTGCGGGCGAGGTTGGTATCGGTCCGATCCCGGGGGGTTTTAATATTGCCGTTGTCTTGAATATCAGTCTGCCGGGAATAGAGGCATCGGTTGCAAATGATCTTATCGAGAAAGCACATAAGGTATGCCCCTATTCAAACGCAACGCGTGGTAACGTTGATGTCGAACTCAAGCTTGTTTCGTAAAAGGTGAAATAAGAAGACATTAACATGTAGATCAGAACGCATTGCCTCTATTTTAATTGAAGATAGAGGCAATGCGTTTTAATGTTAATGAATAGCTTTCCCGTTGCAAAGATCAGACGTTAAGGTACTCTTTGCAAATTGAAAATATTGGATAAATTACCTTACGTGAAATGACGAATAAAGCAGATCAAAAATCTCTCCAAGCCAAAGCTTGCTCAAAGGTATCGCATCTGGAAGAGCAACTTTGTTTTGCGCTATATCGTAATTCACAGGCAATTATCAAAAAATATCAACCTTACCTTAAAGAGCTAAGCCTGACCTATCCGCAGTATCTGGTGTACTTGGCGCTGGAGCCAAAGGAAGAGACCACGGTGAACGCGTTGGGGAAGGATCTGGGTCTTGATTCTGGTACGCTATCTCCTTTGCTCAAGCGAATGGAACAAGCCGGGTTTGTCAGTCGTAATCGTTCTGCCGAGGATGAACGCAGGGTTATGGTCAAGCTTACTGATAGAGGGCGATTTCTTGAGCAAGGTGTCGCGAAAATGCAGCAAGCAGTCTCTTGCTCAGTGGGACTTACAATGGATGAATTTCAAGACCTTCTCGGACAACTTAATCATATGGCTAAGACCATGGGGGCAAAGACGTGATGCTGGTGTTAAGGTATATTCAGCGAGACATTAGTGAACATTACTTGAAAACATAAAAAGAATATCTGATTTAGGAATAACTGTTCTGATGGCTTTTGGACGAGCCAGATGATATTGCTGCTTTGTGATTAGATTAATATCTTATCCTAATTCAACAGGTGAAAGGCCGGGACTATTCGGATCTTTGGTCAAAAGAAGTCAAGAGAGATTGTTCGACAGGGATTAGTTGAAATTTTCCCTCGTCTTTGGCGCTATTGTCTGGTTCTGACCCGGAACAAGGACAATGCGAACGATCTTGCACAAGCTGCATGTGAGCGTGCGCTGGAAAAGGCGGACAAGTTCGAAACCGGGACGCACCTTGATCGTTGGATCTTTCGAATTGCCCAGCGGATCTGGCTAAATGAGTTGCGTTCTCAGGCTGTTCGTCGCGGCGGTGGGCTTGTATCTGTTGACGATGTTGAACTCCCCGATACAAAAGTGGATACGGAAACGAATATATACGCTTCTCAGGTGTTGAAAGAAGTGTACCTCTTGCCTGAAGCACAGCGTATAACCGTTCTGTTGGTTTATGTCGAAGGCTTTAGTTACAAGGATGCGGCACAGGTACTGGATATACCGATCGGCACAGTTATGAGCCGACTGGCAGCGGCACGTGGCCGAATTTCGCAAAGAATGGACAGAGAAAAGACAGGTACAGAATGAGCCAGATGACACAGTTCTCAGACGAAGATCTGACGGCTTTTCTCGATGGAGAAGCCTCCGCCGACTTGGCGCGTCAAATAGAGCAAGCACTGGACGTTGATGCCGCACTACAAAAGCGCCTTGAAGATCTGTCTTTACCTGTGGATGATCTTAAAGCTGCAATGCAGCAGGTTACGGATCAGGCGCCGAATTTACCCGATATTTTAACAGATAGCGTCGCTGTATCAAATAAAAGCTCTGGTAACTGGATCTATGCCGGGTCTCTCGCAGCATCTATTCTGGTTAGCTTGGTCATTGGTGGCGTACTCGGGAAAAGTTACTTTGTGCCAACCGAAACCCCGGGATGGAAAAGCTATGTTGCTGCGTATCAGTCGCTTTATGTTGGCGATACGTTAAATAGCGTTGAATTAACACCGGAACAGACACAGAAAAATCTTGATAATCTGTCCAGTAAAATGGGCATTGATCTGGCCAGCATGACATCTGGATCTGACCTTGTTTTTAAACGGGCACAATTGTTGGGATTCAAGGGCAAGCCGTTGGTTCAATTGGCTTATCTTTCACCCAAGGGGCAACCCGTTGCGCTTTGTATCATTCGAACTGATAAGGGGAATACAGAAGCTATCGGTATGGATAAGCTGGAAGGAATGGCAGCCGCAAGCTGGCGTAAAAATGGTTACGCATTTCTTTTTATTGGCGGGCAGGATGAAACTGTTATCCACGAGGGCGCTGCACGGTTTAAAGCGTTGCTGTAACGTTAATGTTGCTTAAAAAAACGCTCGTTTATCTTCGTTTAAAATGTTGCTTTCATCGAAAAAACTTAGTGCTTCAACTTCAATACTTCGGACTTAATTTCTTCGGTTCCAGGGGAATGTGTCTTCTGGGATAAAGCTTATGTCATCCTCTGCGCGCTGATCTTCTTTGGGGTCATCATATTTGCGTCGTCGACAAGGGCCAACATAACTTTCAATGCGGACAAAGGGGCGAGGTTGTTTGATGATACGCTCAATGGCTTTGTACAGCATCATTGGTGACAGGGGTTTTAAAATAAATTCGTTCATTCCCTTATCACGCGCTGTCGTCACATCCGTTTTCTCGGCAAGTGCTGTCAAAACAATGATCTGAATATAGGGTGTTGGGCTACTCTCTTCTGTGCGAAGCTGACGGATAAGTTCATTACCATCCACAGGTGCCATATCCAAATCAATAATGGCTATATCCGCGGGCATGGCACGTAGCGCCTGAATGGCTTCTTCTGCCGAGGAAGCGACCCGTGGGTTGTTGATATCAAAGGCACGCAAAATTGTCTTCACAATACGCTGCATGATGGGATTGTCATCGACAATCAAAAACTCGATGTTTTTAAGATCACAGGCCGTTGTCAATTTTATACCGCTCTAAAACACACTGTTTGAAATCCTGCAAAGAATATACCCCAAAGAATAACCCTAAAAGAATATGATTAGTGATAACGAAGTCAGGTTCAAACCAATATTGACAGAAGGGTATCTGTTAGAATGATGCATAATCAAAGAGATACATATGAAACACTCTTGGTTTATTTTTCGTTAAGCCAAGGCTTTCTTCTGTTTCATTTTGTCGCTTGTGGGATAGGTGTTTGAATTTCTATTTTTGAGCGATTTTGTTTTTAGTGTCTAATTTTATGGTCTAATCAAGTGTCTTTTAGGTGCTGTCAGTCATCACTTTTTTGTGCTCTCTGATAAATTGATAAAACCAACCCGAATTCAGTCATGAATTGAATTACAGTTTCTCTTCCTCAAACCAAAGGAGAGAAATATGTTTTTTCAAATAGACCCAAATCACTATGAACACTTTCAACCGCAAATGAAGTCGATGTTCGAACTGCGTTATCGCGTGTTTTGCGAACGGTTGGGGTGGGTTCCCGGTGAAGATCAGATGGAGCGGGATCATTTTGATGATTTGACACCGAGTTATCTGATTAAACAGGAGCCTGACGGTACTGTTTCTGCCTGCGTTCGTTTGCTGCCATCAACAGGGGCAAATATGCTGCGTGACACCTTTCCGGAACTTTTGTCAGGTAAAGATTGTCCGGCAGAAGAGAATATCATGGAATCAAGTCGCTTTTCTGTGGATACGGCACTATTGAAAAGAAGAGGAGAGATGGAGTTATCTAAAGTAACCCATGAGTTATTTATCTCTATGATTGAGTTTGGATTAAGCAAAGGATTAAGCAAAATTATCACGGTTACAGACTTGCGTATGGAGCGCTTAGTCAAAAGATCCTGCTGGCCTTATGAGCGTCTGGGAGAACCACAGAGGCAGATGGATGGGCAGAAAATAATCAAGGCTGTCGCTATAGCGGGAGAAGTGTCAGAACAAGCCTTGTCCGCCGTAAGGAAAAAAGCAGGAATGTTTAATCCTGTTTTGTTTAGTCCAGTGATAAGGGGGAATTACGCCAATATTGTTAAGATTGCGAGTTAATTCCTTAAGTAGAGTATAATCTATTGGACGTTTCACCCTAAATTGTTAGGGTGAGACGTTCTTGAATTGATAAGGTTGGGTAATGAAATACTCTGAATTAGTATTGTCATTAAAAGAAATGAAGCAATGTGAAGCTACTGATGATTTACAGAGTGTTTTTTCCAAGGTTATTCAAAGGTTAGGTTTTCAGCAGTTCGCCTATGTTCGCTTTACCAAAAATTGTGTCGCGGTTGAGGTTTCAATCTATACCTATAGCGAAGAGTGGAAAGCTATTTATTTTGAAAAAAGATACGATCAAATAGATCCTGTTTTTGTCGAAGCTTTTAATAGGAGTGAAGCTTTTTTCTGGTCGGCTTGTATGACCGAATTTACGGGAAAGCATCAGGAATTTTTTGATGAAGCGACAGAATATGGCATTTTTAATGGAATTACTGTTCCGCTTAAATCTGATGCAAAGGCCAAAGCAATCTTGACGATGGCGGCGGCAAAGACAAATGAAAATAGAAATGTCACCGAAGAATCATCCGAAAAGATTGCTTGTGCGACAGCCATTGCTGAATGTTTTCATCAAGTGGCGATACATATCTTTAAAGAAGGAAATCTGACATTAAAACTTCGGCAGCAACAAGTCTTAACGCTCGCTTCTTATGGAATGTCGTCAAAAGAAATTGCAGCAACGCTTGATAAATCTGAAGCATATATAAATGAGTTAATTACAGGTGTTCTACATAAACTCGGTACGCAAACGCGGTCCGCTGCCGTCCGCAGAGCATTAGAGCTTGGGTTACTCGATTGATTCTAAAGAAACCCTAAATTCCTAGGGTTTTGTTTTCTGTGTATTTATCTTATAATGTACACTTATTGGTTGTTAGCGCAAGTGTGGCATTCGCAGGGGCATAACTAACGTGGCAACCTACGTCTAAAAAACTTCTACGCAGATAAGTGAGAGCGCATATAAATGGCCACAACCCTAAAAGGCAGTCGAGCACTATTACATGCTCTTGATGCCGTAACCGCTATGGAACAAGCGAGGCAGAAAATTAAGCTGAGTGGCCAGAAAACACCTGATAAAGTATCTGGGGGGCGAAATATCAAAGATGTGGGGGCTGTCGAGCTCTTTGAGTTTCTATCTGAAGGGATAAAAAACTGAAGGGATAAAAAAGGCTGATTTTTCAAATAGAAAAATCATGGTTTTAATTGGTGATTACTTTATTTGTTATTTTATGGGCAGGTATAACGTTTTAACACCACTCTATTGGGGAGAATCTTTGCAAAGTTCTCTAATGCATGATGCATATTTTCTTTTGCGAAGTCCGTAATCGCATAAAAATGTACAGTGCCAGAGGCGGCGGTTACCGGGACACTCTTTAGTTCGGCAATCAGACACCAATCGCGCGGGATGTTTGCTCCAAACCAGCTTTTGTAAATCATTGCATAATCGATATTTTTTTCTTCTGCCAATATGTTAACTGTATTGGCATCAAGCGTATTGTTTGCTCTGAGTTTTCTTGCTTTTTCGGATCCCAAGCCCCAAAGGTCGAGAACATACTGATTATTTTTGTAGGAAACCCATCCCAGATCATTCACGGCTACAGGACGGGCAAAATAATCGGTCGCAAATCGGTGCATTTGGTACTGTTGTTCGTAGATGCCTCTGGATGCAGAGGGTGTTGCAATTGCGGCGAGGCTATAAGGGGTGCCTAGGGCAATTAAGAAGCCAATAAAAAGAAACTTTCCTTTAAAATCATTCTTTCCAAGCGTAGCTCTTATTTTTTTGCTTAGCAGATAAAGCATTCCAAGTGTCATAACACTTACAGCATAAACTTCGTAACGATGGAACCAATTGTATCGCCCTGCAACCAGGTGTGCCAGCAGGGTTAATATGAGAACTCCCCCAATGATGAATTTAGGAGCACACCATAATTTGCGATGAGAGAAAGAGCGTTTCATCAAATCTGATACAATAATCATGGCAACGACAATGATTGTAACAAGGAAAATCAGACCCCACCGCTCGGTTAGTGATGAGCGGAAATTTGTGACGAGGGCCAACAGGCTATTACCTATTCCTGATTGCTCTGTGCCTATTACAAAAACGTTTGATTTGACCATGACTGAACTTGGTAAGATGGACAGATCTATAGAAAGCATTGTAAAGCCATAGAGAGCTATTATACCTGCTATGGACAGGATGATAATAATGGCAAGGCGTTGATGTCCAAGAAACAATAGCGCAATTACTGTGGCGGTTGAGAGAGCTAATCCCTCGAAACGAATCAAAGGGCCTGTGATAACGGCAAGCAGAAACCAAATGGGATAGAGATTCTCCTCTACAAGAATAATTAATCCACGAATTGTTGCCAAAGCGACCAGAACATGAAGTGAATGCTCCATCCCTGTCATCGGCAAAGCAAAGCCACTGATTGATATTATTAATAATAATCCAATCAGATTTACAAAGAGGTTATTGGGATGCGTGTCTTGGGGGAGTACATAACACCAAAAAAAATCCAATAGAATATAAACGGAAAGTCCTGTGGCGATTATGTTTAATAATAACGGCGTGAATTGTGCTAAGCCAACTAATTCTCCCAAGCTGAGTAAAAGAGGGTAAATAATGGAAGATGAGGGAGAGGCATATTCACCTGTATTAACACCATAGCTTCCCTGAATTATGTTCTCGGCGACTGAGAGATGGATATACGGATCATCAAGTGTATAGATCAGGTGCCCATTCGAGAGCCAGATGCTTGATCCTATTATCAGGACAGAGAGGGAAAACCAGATGAGCAGCGTTTTTTTTAAAAACGACTTTCTGTGCTGTGAAAACGTTCGGCTGGTCAAAGGACGTCCTTGAAAAAAATTTGTGCAGTATAAGACACGAGCGGTTTTTTACTACACAACCAATAATACCTAGATCATTAAATTTCCTTAAAGAGTTGTGATGATTAATTTTTCCATATTTTATAGAGCATCATTTGGTGTGTGTAGATCGACATGAATACTTCTATTACAAAAAAACACCGCAACATTCGGTGAGGAATGCTGCGGTTGAGTTGGTTCCTTATTTGACAGAACCCAGTTAATTCATAGTGTACAGTCTTGGGCTTGGGAGAGCTTGAAGAGCGTACAGTGGTTTTCTACGGGCTTGTAAGTGCCCGCTTGGCAGGTGGTGTTGAGCGGGGAAGGCCCGCAGCCGATGACTGGCTGGTACAATCGGTTGGGACTTGTTCCCGGACCTTCACCCGTCTGCTTTAGGTCGTTCGGATTTTGGATCGTAAAGGGGCTTCAAGGACAAGGTGGCTTCGAAGCGTTCACAAGCTATTTCGACCGAGAAATTATCTTCTTTTACCCAGTCAACTGTGACTCCGTTTTCGTCGTGGACATAGCCAAGGCCGATCGTACTGCCCAGCGTATGACTGTAACGGCCAGAGGTAATCTTGCCGACAATCTTATCGCCTTTATAGATAGGCTCGTTGTGATACATCATCGGTGGTTCACCGTTGGCCATTTTGGCATTCTTGAGTTGTAGGGAGACCATCCGTTTGGTAAGCGGTTTTCCCTTCTGTTCCAACAATGCATCGCGTCCGATAAAACCGTCCGGTTTATCCCATGCGATGGCAAAGCCGAGGCCTGCTTCCAGTGGCGTGTCTTCGTCCGAAATTTCATGGCTCCAGTGACGGAAGCCTTTTTCAATACGCAAGGTATCTACGGCGTGCATGCCGCCAAGGGTGAGGTCCATGTCCTTCCCTGCTTCCATCAGGGTATCAAAGACATGAACGGCATATTCGGATGGGACATAAAGTTCCCAACCCAGTTCACCCACATAGGTGATGCGGCCAGCCTTGATCTTGGCATAGCCCATCTCGATTTCCTGACAGGTGCCAAAGGGGAAGGCAGCATTGGAAAGATCAGCGGGCGTTACCTTTTTCAGAAGGTCACGACTGTTGGGGCCCATAACGGCAAACAGCGCATAGCCGGATGTTACATCTGTTGCAAAACAATGATCATCGTTAGAAATATGGCTATTGAGGAAATGGAAATCGCGAGTTTGTGTGCCACCAGAGGAGAGCACCATAAAGCTGTTTTCAGCCAGACGGGTTACGGTTAGATCTGCTTCGATACCGCCGCGTTGGTTCAGCCATTGGGTATAGACCATCTTGCTAACAGGAACATCAATGTTGGCGCCTGAAATCTGGTTTAGGATTTTCACGGCATCCTTGCCCTGCACCATGTATTTTCCGAAAGAGCTCATGTCGAAAAGGGCGACGTTCTCACGGGCTGCTTTACATTCTGCGCCACAGTAATCATGCCAGTTCTGCGGACCGTATGAATATTCATATTTTGGCTCAACACCTTCGGGAGCAAACCAGTTGGCACGTTCCCAGCCAGCCATCTGTCCGAAACAGGCGTTGGCTTTTTCCAGACGATCATGAATGGGTGATCGCTTGATATCACGACAGGTCACAGGCTGTTTTTCAGGCCAGTGCATCTCATAGAGCAGGCCTAAGGCCTCTGTTGTGCGATCAAAGAGATATTTGTCGCCGCCTTGGAAAGGTTGAACGCGGCGGATATCAACATCCCACATATCAACAGGGCAATTGCCCTGAACAATCCAGTCAGCAAGAATTTTTCCCGCACCGCCCGCTGATTGAATACCGGTAGAGTTAAACCCGGCAGCAACATAGAAGTTCTTCATCTCGGGGGCTTCGCCGAGATAGAAACGGTTATCCGGTGTGAAGCTTTCAGGGCCGTTGAAGAAGGTATGAATACCGGCACTTTCCAGTAGAGGAATACGCGCCATGGCGTTTTCTAGTGCGGGGGTAAATTGATCCCAGTTTTCAGGCAACTCGTCAAAGCAGAAATTATCAGGAATACCTTTGTGGCCCCACGGTACAGCATTTGGCTCAAAGCACCCGATAAGGAGCTTTCCTGCATCTTCTTTGTAGTAGTTGTATCCATCAGGGTCACGAAGAGTAGGCAACTTTGGTAAGCCGTCGATGGCTTCGGTCACAATGTAATAATGTTCTGCCGCATGAAGGGGCACATTTACACCGACTTTTTTGGCCACTTCGCGCGCCCACATACCGCCGCAGTTCACCACGATTTCGGCGCGAACTTCACCTTGGTCGGTAACAACACCGGTCACTTTACCTCCATCGGGACCAGGTTCTGTTATGATGTCTTCGACCTTGATGCCTTCGATAATCGTTGCGCCGCCTTGTCGGGCTCCCTTGGCAAGGGCCTGTGTTGTATCAATAGGGTTGGTCTGTCCATCCCCCGGCAGGTAAACGCCGCCGACAAGATTGCTGACATCCGCAATAGGATAGTGTTCCAGAATTTGTTCCGGTGTGATGACATCTACTTCCAGACCAAAGTTACGTGCCATAGAAGCGCCGCGCTTGAGTTCTTCAAAGCGTCCTTCGGTTTGGGCAACAGAGACTGACCCCGTGTGAACCAGCCCGGTTTCCTGTCCGGTTTCTGCGGCAAGGTTCTTGTATAGATCGGCAGTGTACTTTGCCATTTTGGTCAGGTTTTCCGTTGCACGGAGTTGACCAACCAGACCAGCGGCATGCCAGGTCGTACCACAGGTAAGCTGTTTTCTTTCCAGTAGCAGTACATCTTTCCAACCGAGTTTGGTCAGGTGATAGGCCACTGAACAGCCGATTACGCCACCGCCAATAATGACAACCTGTGCCTGTTCGGGAAGAATTTTTTTATTCGCCATCTTACTAATTCCATACAAGAGGGGGCTCATTACAAGATGAGAGCGGCCCCGGGATATTGTTTTGTTCTGTTGGGAGTAATCTTGAACACAGCCCCCAACGAGTATCGATCACAGATCGTTAATAGTGGGGCGGAGAGAGTATCCAGAGGACTTCCGCGTCTTCCGCGCCGTTGTTATAGGTTTTGTGCGGATCTCCGGGATTGATGCGAAAGCTGTCACCAACACCGAGTTCATAAGTACGTTCCCCGATTTCAACCGCAATGGTTCCCTTTATGACGTGTCCGGAAACTTCGACCTTTTCCCGAATTATCTGAACGTCGCCAGTGGCTGAGCCGGGCTCGAAACGTCCCATAATTAATTCGACATCACCGCTAAGATCAGGAGACATCAGCTCTTCGACCATACCTGATCCGGTAAAGCTGAGGCGTCGCCTGTGATTGTGGCGAACGATGTGGCTTTTTTCTGTGGGGTCAGCGGCATCTTCACCATGGAAAAACCAAGAGTTTGAAACTTCCAGTGCTGCAGAAATTTTGTTGAGGATCGGAATAGACACAATAGAGATACCGCGTTCAATCTGACTGACATAACCAACAGATTTTCCGATTTTTTCGGCGAGCGTTGTCACAGACATACGCTTGGCCTTACGCAGGTCACGGATCTGCTCACCAACGGTGACGGACTCATCCTCTAGATCATGCTGATGTTGATCCTTTTGATGTAGCATCTCAACTTTGGGTCGTGCCATCTGTGCCACCAAACTTATTTAAATAATAGTTGGCACATTAAAAACAGTAAAAATGAAAAAAGATAGTGAAAATTTCATTTAAATGAAAAAATGCAACAAAATTACACAACTAATATTTTCTTTTCGAATGTAATTTTTTAATTAACTATCTGTTATTAAATAAAAAAATTAATAAAGTGAATTCCATATAAAATGAAAAAGCTCGAAGGGAAATGAAAACCCTTCGAGCTTTTAGTGACTTCAGAGGGGAAAGAATTTGTCTTCCCTTATGCGATATTACGATTCTGGCAAGCAGGCTGTTCCAAAAAAGAATCACAGCCCCTGAAGTCGAGAAGAGGCTTGTTCGGGAGACCTCTTCTGTATTTTATTCTGTGTATTAACAATAAGAACGGGCTTCATAATTTATGGGCGTTGTGGCGCTGTGGACCATGGCGGTTAATGTTGTAAGATCAAAGACGGGTAAACCAGTTGCCGTTTGAATTCTGCGCGCATAGGGCGGCATATCTGTACATTCCAGAATTAAGGCTTTGGTTTCTGGGGCCCGTCTCAAAAGCCGGAACGCAGCATCAAGAACTTCTTCTTCGACGATGCTTAAGTTCATGTCAGTGCGATTATTGTTAAGGATAACATCTGAAAATTCCGGAAAATCTTCCATGCCTTGTACGACGACCGGGATGTTTTCTGCGCCAACGGCTTGAAAATGAGCGGGGGTTAAACTTTTTTTGCTGGCGGTTAAAACCCCCACGGGTGCACGACATCCTGTCATCTGCCAGGCCAGAGGTATCTGGATCAGGCTAGAGGCAAAAACGGGTACGTCCACAGCAGTGGCAAGGTCCTTCTGGTAAAGCGCGGAGAATCCACAGCTGCTGGTGATGGCACGGGCACCTTCACGAACCAGATCCTTTGCAGCCTGAATGAAAAGATCCCGCAATTGATCGTTGGGTTCGTTTAGTAGCTTTTGTACAGTTGCGCCTTTGATGGTGTGATAAAGGACAGGAAAAGATAATCCGGCAGGATTTTTGATATGGCCGGGTGGTTTGGGGAAATAACTTTCAAGACAAATCACTCCAATTGACACGCCGTAAATATTTCGATCACCACGCGTGCGTTTGTTTGACGCTGATTTATCATCAGTATCTGTTGTGTGTTTCGTATTTCTCTGTATCTGTGGCATGTAATTCGCTACTCAATGTTTCGATTATTTTGCTATGAAACGTTCTGGTTTAAAGGCCGACAGGTCTGTGTTGATTGGATTGTTCATGACGATATCAGCGACAAGTGCGCCGGTTTTTGGGGCCATCATTAATCCGTAATGACTGTGTCCAAATGCGGCGTATAGATTTTTTGAACCAGAAAATTCTCCGATACAGGGTAAGCTATCAGGCAAAGAAGGGCGGGTTCCCATCCACGTTTCTGGGGATGTTTCAGGTAAATCTGGAACCATCTGTCTCGCTAAATTTCCCATACGATTTGCACGGGATTTTGTGGGTGGTTTCTCCAAATCAGCGAATTCAGCCTGTCCGGCGACACGCAAACCATTATCCATTGAAGAGGCCACGCATTTGTAATCTACATCCATGATCGAGTGCGTTAGGGTTACACCCGGATCTTTGAACATAGCGTGATATCCACGTTCATACTGCAAAGGAATGTTGTATCCAAGAGGCTTTAGTAGTTCTGTCGACCATGCCCCGGCAGCGATGACAACATTGTCGGTGACAATCTGCTCTTTTGTCGTTTTTATTTGCCATTGGTCAGCGATCTGTTGAAGTTCAAGGACTTTCGCCTCAACGATAGCACCCCCTATAGAGGCAAATTTATTGGCAAGTATTTCGCCAATTAACCCGGGTGAAGTTGCTCTTGCCTGTCCTTTTATCAGGATTGCGGCTTTGTAATCATGGGTGAGGGCAGGCTCTAGCGCTTGCAATGCCGAGGCATCAATCCGTTCGAGATCGGCGCCTTTTTCCTGTCTGATTTTATACTCCAAACTCGAAATATCTGCTGCATTCGCATCGCGATAGGCATGGACGTAATAGCTATCCTGAACTAAGTGTTCATACCCTGTGCCTTTAAGATGGGTGCGATAACGTTGGATGTTGTCCTGATTTAGAAGCTCCATGGCTTCGACTGTTGCATGGACATACTCTGGGCGAGCTTGGGCGAGGAATTTTATTGCCCAGGGAATGAGTTTGGGTAGATACGAGAAATCAACAGAGACAGGACCATTGGGATCCAATAGCCATTTGGGTATGTTTTTCCAAACCCCCGGCATTGATTGTGGGATGATGGACCAGGGCGAGATTACTCCCGCATTTCCGTATGAGGTTCCTTGTCCCGGTGCATCGCGATCAATCAGTCTTACCTTGGCCCCGGCTTCGATCAAGGACAAGCTGGTGCATATGCCAACAATACCGGCACCTATAACAGTTACTTCTTTCATCTTTTACGATCTTTACTACTGATGTCAGAGACTTTTAGGGGGCACGACATTGGTAAGTGGGTTCTGTTCTCGTTGGTTCCATTGCTGAATAAGCACTGGAACCAGAACAACGAGAGACAAGAGGTCACTGTTTAAGCTTGGCGCGACCATCAGCAACCCGGCAATCGCCATTAACAGACGCCAAATTCCTGAGAGGTGGGTCAGGAAATAACCGGAAACTGCCGTCGCAATGGCAAAGATGCCCAGAGCACAGGTTATTGAAACCTGTAGGAATGAACTCAGGCTATAATATTCCGGTAGGACAATCAGCATTGTTGGCGCATAGACAAAAACCATTGGCACCATAAGCTTACCAAGACCAAGAGTGAAAGCACTAATACCCGTTCTGAAGGGGTTTGCGCCTGCAATACCCGCCGCCGCATAGGCCGAGGCACAAACGGGTGGGGTAATTTCAGAAATTACACCGTAATAAAGCACAAACATATGGGTTGCGAGCGGTGGCACACCCAATTGCGAAAGGGCGGGTTGGGCCACTGAAACCAGCATGATGTAAAGCGCCGTTGTCGGTAGGCCGGCACCCATAAGAATGCAGGCAATTGCAATAAGAACAAGTGACAGGAATTGTTGAATAGAAGACTGAGTAAAGGCATCTACAGGGATCCAACCCAGTACAGCATGGAGGGTTTCAGCCATTTCTGCAGCACCACCGGTAACCATGAAACCTAATCTAAACCCAACGCCGGTTGTGTTGATGACCCCGACAACAATGCCAACGGCGGCTGATGCTGCACCTACAGCCAGGGCGTATTGAACGCCGACGTGAAGACTGTCAAAAAGTGATGTGAAGCTATGACGTTCTCCTTTGTGTATCATTCCGACAATAATACAGGCAGCTAAGACACCAGCCATAACCGGTGAGAAACCTTCACCACTGAGGGCCGACGCTTTCCAGAACACAAAGGCAAGTAAAGCCAGTGGCAAAATCAGCGTGAGAGGTTTTCTAAAGCTTGAAAAACCGACGGTAATACAAAGACTGAGGCCAATAAAAGCTGCCATATTGGGTGAGTAACCGGAAAAGAGAACAACCAGAAGGGCAATGAGGGGAATGATTGTGTGCCAGCCCTCTTTCCAAACTCTGATCAATATCGGAAGTTCTTCTTTGGTATAGGTCTTGAGGTTGAGCTTTTTGGCTGTGAAGTGAACAATCGACATTACACCAATATAATGCATCAAGGCCGGGATGATGGCCGCGATGACAATTGTTGTGTAAGGCACTTCCAAATATTCAGCCATCAGGAAGCTTGCTGCCCCCATAATTGGTGGCGTGATCTGCCCGCCTGCACTGGCTGCGGCCTCTACACCGCCAGCAAAATGACCGGGGTAACCCATCTTTTTCATATTGGGAATTGTAAGTGAGCCAGTGGAGACGGTATTGGCGATGGACGATCCGGATATGGTACCAAAAAAGGCGGATGAAACCACAGATACCTTCGCGGGGCCACCTGTATAGCGTCCGGCGGCGATCATGGCATTATCAACAAAGAACTGCCCTAGTCCCATTCGTTGAGCGACAACACCAAACAAGACGAAGTGGAAGACAACGGTGGAGACAACCCAGAGTGTAACCCCGAAAATTCCCTCGAACGGGAAGTACATGTTGTTCACGAACTGGTTCCAATCAACACCGGGATGTTGCAGGATCTGCACCGGCATCTGGGGACCAAAAATCGCGTAGATCATAAAGACCATAATGATGAGCGGTAGGACAAAACCAATTGTTCTACGGGCGATTTCCAGAACGGCCAGAATAAGAACTGACCCAAAGAAAACATCAAGACCTGTAGGGTTTCCCTGTCGCAACATCTGGCTGGGAACTTCGTATCCCATGAGGGATACACCTTGCCAGCTTACCCATAAGAATAGAGAAGCAGCGATGGCGAGTATCATGAACACCCAGTCATAGAGAGGAACATTGGCAGGTTTAATGAAGCCAATAGGGTTATATTCAAGCCTTGCTTGATTTTTGAGGATCGGAAAACCAATGAAAATAAACAAAAACAAACCGGATAGATGCAGGCCCATATGGACATAATCCACAGGTGTTCCGAAGCCAGCTGTCCATAAATGGTAAATGGCAAAGGCAACTGTCGCCCAATAGATGCATTTTGTTAAAAATGGCCCGTTTTCTCGGGTATTGAGAGAGGTGTCATATTTTCTCTCGATGGCATCCAGAGCTTCCTGGTCGAGTTCGGATTGTAAGGACATGTTTCACCCAAGTCTTCTGCAACAGAGATTTGTTTGTGTTTATTTATTGTTGAAAGTCGGCAAACAGGGAGCAAAACCTATTGCTCCCTGTTAGAAGATCAGCTTGCTTTATTTGATCATGCCAACTTCTTTGTAGAAGCGTTCTGCACCAGGATGCAGAGGCACGCCAATGCCTTCAACACCATCAAGTGCAGTTTCAAGGGTAATGGCTTTGCCTTTTGCATGGCCATTGTCCAGAAGTTTGCGGGCAGTATCTGACCACATTGCTTTTGTGATCTGATAGATAAGTTCTTCATCCTGATTGGCGTTGGTCACAAGGATACCAGAGACAGCAACAGTATTTACATCATAGGTAACGCCGGGATAGGTACCCGCAGGGATTTTTGACGGGATGTAATAAGGGACCGTTTTATTTGCCTGCTTTACTTCTTCGTCTGTGAAGGAATAAAGCTCCATCCCTTTGGTGTTATCCAGTTGAATCATCGCGGCAACCGGCGTTCCCGCAGCGTAGAAGTAAGCATCCAGTTGTCCATCAGCCACGCGTTCCGCGCTTTGGGAATTGTTAAGTTCTGCTTCCTCAATATTATCGCGATTAACACCGTAATCACCGATAATCAGTTCAACCGCGATCTGTGTGCCTGATCCTGCCTGTGCAATACCAACGCGTTTACCTTTTAGATCTCCGATACCATCAAGTGATCCGCCTTTGGGCATCACAAGATGAAGATCTTCAGGGTAAAGATTGGCAATGATACGTAGGTCCGGTTTTGCATTGCCTTCGTATTTGCCAATACCTTTATAGGCAAAATGTAGGGTTGCCGCGCCGGAAAGACCGGCTTCCATCTGTCCTGCCTGAATGGCGTTTACGTTATGAGCCGATGCATTTGTTGATTGAGCCATGGCGACAAGGCCGGGAACGCCACAGTTACCGCCTTCGCCGCAAGCACGAGAACCGGGTGGGTTGGATATGGCGTTGGCAATGATGCCACCAATCGGGAAGTATGTTCCCCCGGCACCGCCAGTTCCAATTCTAAAGAACTTCATTTCCTGTGCTGAGGCCGCACCAGCCAGCATAGAACAGGCAAGAAGAGCGCCTGTAATCTTGGTTAAGCGTTTCATTTTATTTCTCCACTGTTGTCATCAGTTCGATTAAATCGAAGCTTGTTTTTATGTGTTTTGGAAATAACGAGAATCACAGTGACAAGAATTATTCATAAATGCAAATTTGAAATATCTTGGTTTTGATAAGAAAAATTTATATATATCTCACATGAATTTAAAAAATCTGGCAATCTTTCGTGAAGTAATGCGGACGGGATCTGTTTCTCAGGCCGCCCGTAATTTGAATAGAACCCAACCAGCTTTGAGTGCAGGACTGAAAGCGTTGGAAGATGAATTGGGGATTTCCCTGTTTGAACGACGCAACCGTCGGCTTGTTCCCGTTCCAGAAGCTCATTATTTGATGTCTGAAGCGACGGATATTCTGTCTCGGTTGCAAACTGCCGAACAAAACATGCGCTCTATTCGGGATTTTGAAAAAGGGGTCCTCAGGATTGTTGCGATGCCGGGACCTTCGGCATTTTTATTGCCTAAAGTTATTAGTGAGTTTACAGGGGAACGGGAAGATATCAGGGTTACACTGACGACAAGGAGTTCTCCTCAAGTTCACAAGATGGTCGCCACACAAAGCTTTGATCTGGGTATTGCTGATATAAGCGGAACAGATCACGAAGATGATTTGTTGAACGGTGGCATCATGAAGGGGAACTGTTTATGTGCTGTTCACAGAGATGATGATCTTTCAAAGCTTGACGTGATTACTGCGGCAGACCTGAGCGGCAAGCCGATGGGCGTTTTACAGCCTGAACACTTTACCTATCAAAAAACGGTTGAGGCATTTCAAGCAACAAATTCCGAACTGAATATTCGCTTTGATGCCCAGTATTTTCTGCCTCTTTTAAATTTTATCGAAGCGGGACAAGCCTGTGCGATTGTTGATCCGCTGAGTGCCGAAAGTTACCGAATGTATGCAAGGGATAAAGATTTGATCCGATTTATTCCTTTCATGCCCAAAGTACCTTTGACTTATGCTTGCTTAACGCCTGCATATCGCCCGATGTCGGCGATTGCGCAGGCCTTCATGGCCCAATGGAATGGTGAAGTTCGCAGAGTTATTACCGACTTTGAGCGTAAAGAAAGTTAGAAAGAAAGGCTTTGGTGCCTTTCTTTCCGAATAGTTCAGGATTTGAACCAGCGATAACTGAACCCAGCCGCTAGTGCACCAAGCAATGGGGCAACCCAGAAAAGCCAAAGTTGTTCAAGTGCCCAACCGCCAACAAAAAGTGCTGGGCCTGTGCTGCGTGCCGGATTCACGGATGTATTGGTGATGGGGATAGAAATCAGGTGGATCAGAACTAATGCTAGTCCAATAGCTAAAGGTGCAAAGCCTGCGGGCGCCTTTTCGTCTGTTACACCCAAAATGATAAAGAGGAAGAAGAAGGTCAGAAGTACCTCAATTAGGAGGCCGCTTATCATGGAATATCCCATGGGCGAATGTTCACCGTATCCGTTGGATGCAAAGCCGCCATTTACGGAGAAATCCGGGATACCACTTGCGATCACATAGAGTAGTCCGGCTGCGGCAATGCCACCGATGAGCTGTGCAATCCAGTACGGAAGGATCTGCCCGGCTTCGAATTTACCACCGGCCCAAAGGCCAAGAGTTACAGCGGGGTTAAAGTGTCCGCCCGAGATATGGCCAACGGCGTAGGCCATGGTAACCACCGTGAGGCCAAAAGCAAGAGAAACGCCGACAAAACCAATACCAAGGTCAGGAATGCCTGCGGCGAGGACGGCTGATCCGCAGCCGCCAAAAACCAACCAGAAAGTACCGAGAAACTCGGCACCATATGCTTTTGTATTCATCTTGAATTCTCCCCTTAATACTGACCAAATCGATATGCGATGAGCGCAAAAGGCTTCGCGTTATCTATCCAGATTGTGCGTAAATAATACGCAGGATAATATCATACCTTTTTTGAAAAGATGCTGCGTAAAGATACTTAGCTTCTAGGAAGTATCTGGTGAGATTTATGTGATAACCATTAAAGGGCTATATATAGTGGGGATGGCGTTGTGCGATCAGTCTCAGAGTACGAAAACCGGGAAATTTAGCGCTTTAGTAAACAAGGCCAACCCGTGGGGTTGACCTTGTTCGGCTATGAGCTTGATTCTTGATCTCTAATTCAGGTTTTGTTTATGGAAACGCCACCTTCGGCCTGTAAGGCAGTGCCTGTGACAAAACTTGCATCATCAGAGGCCAGGAACAGGGCCGCTCTGGCGATTTCTTCGGGGGCAGCAATGCGTTTTAGGGCATGAAGGCTTTTGACAAACTCTTCCATTTCGTCGTTAGAGGCAACGGAACGTCCCATGGGAGTATCAGTACCACCGGGAAGCAGACTGTTTACTCGTAATCCCTGGGGGCCGTATTCTGCCGCGAGGCATTGCATCATGCCATTGATCCCGGCTTTAGAAGCTGCGTAGGGTGCCATACCTGGCATACCGATGGTGTGCCCGACAAAGGTCGAGGTAAAAATCAATGACCCATGATCACTGTTAAGCAGTGCGGGGATTTGATGTTTTGCGCTGAGAAAGGCAGAGGTAAGATTGGTGTTGATGGTCTCCATCCAACCATCAAGCGTAAGGGTTGGAGTATCGCCCATGGCACCCAGAGTGCCAGCGTTGTTAAAGCCGATATCCAGTTGCCCATAGGTACCCGTGGCAACTTCAACCAAAGTTTTGGCATAGGTTTCATCTGTTACATCACCAGCTACAGCAATGCCTTGCCCGCCATCGACGCGAATTTCTTCGATCAGTAGGTCAAGCTCTTTCTGTCGTCTGGCCGCGACAACAACCTTTGCTCCTTCCTGGGCGAAGAGTTTAGCGGCGGCATAACCAATGCCTGAACTTGCACCCGTAACGATGGCAACGCGATTTTCCAATCTATTCATTTCTTTGATCCTTTATGGCCTTAACTAGAATGTTAAAGGATCAGTATTGAAGCGGGTTGATTTCGGAAAACTCCGCTTCTTGTTCGGTAATTCAAAATGTTTTTGGATTAGACGAAATCGCCTAAGCTATTCATGGCACAATTGGGCATGCTCCATGAATAGCTGTGATGAATGAGTAGAGGGCCTTTAAACGTGCTTGTTTTGGTGGGGTACATCACACAATGTTGCTATTAAGAAATCCCTTTGTAACTTCATGGAGTGACGCCTTTCATTAGGTTATGCTGCTCGGACTTTGGATAAAAAGTCGCTTACTTCGTCCGAGAGACTCTGAGATTGTTGTTGAAGTTTGCCTGATGCTGACAAGACATTCTGAGCAGCTTCACCAGTTTCTTTTGCTGTGTTAGTTACGCCAGTAATATTCGTCGAAACTAATTCGGCAGCTGAGGATGATTCTTGCACATTACGAGCAATCTCTTGAGTTGCGGCACCTTGTTCTTCTACGGCTGCGGCAATTGATTCAGAAATTTCATTAACTTGAGATACTGTTAAGCCGATTTCTTTGATTGAGCTAGCTGATTGAGCTGTTGCTTCTTGAATATTGCTAACTTGTTGTGAAATTTCTTCGGTCGCCTTGGCTGTTTGATTGGCAAGTGATTTGACTTCTGATGCGACAACAGCAAAGCCTTTGCCTGCATCTCCGGCTCTTGCTGCTTCGATGGTTGCATTAAGAGCGAGAAGGTTCGTTTGTTCTGCGATATCTTGAATCAAATTAACAACTTGACCAATTTTTTCGGCAGAATCAACCAGGCCTTCAACTTGTGTATTTGTTGTTTTTGCATCACTCGTGGCCTTGGAAACGATATCAGTCGAGCGGGATACTTGAGCGCTGATCTCTTGGATCGAAGCCGCGAGTTCTTCCGATGAACCTGCTACAGTCTGGACATTGGTTGAAGCTTCACTAGAGGCTTGTGTTGCTGCGTCAGCTTGTTGTTCGGTTTTTTCAGCAGTTAAGGACATAGTTTGCGCTGTTATTTGCATCTCGTTGGCAGCTTTGGAGACACCATCGACGATATCTTGAATGTTGCCTTCGAATTTCTTGGCTAATTCATTCATCATATCCTTTTCTTTAATTGCACGTTTGGCTGTGATTGCTTGTTCTTCCTGCAATTTTGCCATCTCAATTGCATTGTCTTTAAAGACTTGCACTGCGCCAGCCATATCACCGATCTCATCTTTCCGGTCTTGTGAAGGGACTTCCGCGCTATGATCTCCTTTGGCGAGTAATCCCATTATTTCTGTCATTTTACAAATTGGACGGGAAATCGCGCGTCCTGTGAGAAGGGCTAAAAGGCTTCCTGTAATAATGGCAATTATTGCAATGATTTCGAGGATAAGGGTAGCATTGTGCATATCTCGTGTGACTTTTGGACCTAATGTATCCTGAGCTTTTTTATTTGAAAGTTTGATCTGTTCCACTTGATCAGCAAGTCGAGGGCCAATTAAATCAAGAGTGTCGGTAATAATGTTATTACGTTTAAGGATGGTAATTGTAACTTCGCTGAAAAAGTTTTGATAATCGTTGGCAAGATTAACGACAGTACTTGCCAGTTCTCGACGGACAGGATTTTGAAGTTCGGCAAGCATTTCTTCTGATGTTTGTTTGAAACTGTTTAATTCTTGATTTGAACGATTAGCGCTATCTTGTAAATTATCCACAAGAAAACGGTTCGAGTACAATCGAGCCAAAAGTAAGTGTCGCATTGAAACTCCAGCTCGGTAAGCTGCTGTTGCGTCGCCGTCTTCGAATGCACTTTTCATAATTTTAGTAAGTGTTTGTTCTGATTTCGGACCAATATTGTTAAGTTGTTCTACCAGTTGATTCCGTTTTTTTACCAAAAGGGTGACTTCTTCAAAAGAAGAGCGATAAAGGGCAATTTGTTCTATTGCGCCGACAATTGTCTTTAGATGTTCTTTGTTTTTAAACAGAGTCTTAGACTTTTGAATAATTTTTTCTGTGGCTTCCGCCCGGTCTCGGACATTTTGAGCGGCTTCATCAGAATTTTTTATTATATAATCTTTAACACCCAGGCGTGCGGAAAGAAGGTTGGCCTGAATTCGTCCCATTTGATTGGTTTCGCGGGCAAGGGCACGATAACTGTCAAACTCTTCATTTGCCCTGGAAAGTGCAATATAAGAAGATATGCTAACGGCGATCAGAAAAGAAAGTATTGCCCCCATTCCCAATCCAATTTTTCGGTTTATTTTCAGGTTTATAAAAAAATTTCCGCGACGTTTCTTTTTGTCTTCTGAATACATTTTCTCAGAAAAGTGGCTAGTCATTTTAATTTTCCTGTTTTTTTGTGGGTTTTCTTTCCCACCCGAGATCAATTTAACGTAAGCATTAACACTGTTTTTGTGTGGTTTATTATTGTTATTCTATTAATTACTAATAAATTATTTAAAAGTTGTGATTATTGGTGATTAGATTCAACCTAAGGGATTTATTGGTAAATTGTGATGTCTCAATAAAATCGCTGTTTTTTCTCTAGTCATCATATGAATCGGAAAACAAAATTCAAAAGCAAGAACCAGAGTTTGGTGTCATGGGTTTTGAGGTAGCTTTTAGAAACTGACGAAATCATGTGGTACAAGTTGGATGACAGGAGCAAGAGAGATGGCAGATGTTATGAACGCCTCACCAGAATTTTCAACGGATGATGAGCGTTATCAGGCGATTGTAGATCGCAACACGGCGGCGGATGACATATTTTATTATGCTGTTCTGACCACCGGTGTTTACTGTCGCCCTTCTTGTGCAGCGCGTTTGGCCTTGCGTGAAAATGTGAGTTTTCATGCCAGTTGTGCGGATGCCGAAAAAGCAGGGTATCGTGCCTGTAAACGGTGTCGTCCCAATGAAATGAAAAAGGAAGAGCGTCAGGCTCTTGCTATTGAAAAAGCCTGTCGCTTGATCGAAGAGGCTGAAGACGCGCCCGATCTTGATACGCTGGCAGAAGCCGTTGGGATGAGCCGTTTCTATTTTCACCGTACTTTTAAGGCGATCACTGGCGTCACGCCGAAGGCCTATACCAATGCGCATCGGGGTAATCGGGTACGCAAAGGCTTAAACAAAAGCGAGACCGTGACCGAAGCCATTTATGATGCTGGCTTTAATTCTAACGGTCGCTTTTATGCCAACACTGAAAAGCTGTTGGGGATGAAACCAACCAGCTATCGCAAAGGGGGAAAGGATACTGAAATCCGCTTTGCCCTTGGGGAGTGTTCTCTTGGGTCAATACTGGTTGCAGCTAGCGAGAAGGGGATTTGTTCCATTCTTCTTGGTGATGATCCCCAAATCATGGTGCAAGATCTGCAGGATCGATTTTCTAACGCAACTTTAAAAGGCGGCGATGCGACATTCGAAAAGTGGGTGGCACAGGTGGTGGGATTTGTTGATGATCCTGCAATTGGCTTTGATCTGCCGTTGGATATTCGTGGCACCGCCTTTCAGCAACGGGTCTGGAAAGCATTGGTTGATATTCCTGTGGGAAGCCGTCTGAGCTATGCGGAAGTGGCCGAGAAAATTGGTTCGCCCAAGGCCATTCGGGCTGTGGCTTCGGCCTGTGCCGCTAACCATATTGCGGTTGCCATTCCCTGTCACCGGGTTGTTCGCAGTGATGGTGCGTTGTCCGGTTATCGCTGGGGGGTGGAGCGCAAACAGCAGTTACTGGACTGTGAAGCGGTTGCAGCACAATGACCCTATTTGAAAATCTGAGCACGGCAGAAATTTCGACTGACCGATTGTCTTGTGCAATATCCGGTGAAGAGATCACCCACAATCTTGATGAAAAAGGCTATGCTATTCTCAAGGGAGTTCTTTCTGAATCAGTTTGTGTTGCTTTAGCTCGTAATTATGACGCAGACGGTCCTTATCGCTCCCGGGTCGTGATGTCCCGACACGGTTTCGGACAGGGAGAATACAAGTATTTTAACTATCCTTTACCTGATCTGATCGCTTGTTTACGAAGCGAACTCTATGAGCCGCTGGCCCAGATCAGTAACAGATGGAACGAGCAGATGAATGTGGATCAGCGGTTTCCTAAGACGCATCAACAGTATCTCGACTTGTGCTACAAAGCAGGACAAGTGAAAGCAACACCTTTGCTCTTACAATATGGTTCGGGGGATTATAACTGTTTGCATCAGGACGTATACGGAGAGTTGGTCTTTCCGTTGCAAATGGCTTGTTTGCTTTCGAAGCCGGGACAAGATTTTACAGGTGGTGAGTTTGTTCTCACAGAACAGCGTCCCAGGATGCAATCACGTGTAGAAGTTATTCCGCTAGATCAAGGGGATGCGGTTATCTTTCCCGTTCGTCATCGCCCCAAACAGGGAACACGTGGCACCTACCGAGTGAATATGCGCCATGGCGTAAGTGAAATCAGGTCCGGTCAGCGTCATACACTGGGCATTATCTTTCACGACGCTCAATAGGCATAGAAATATAGAGCTAACTTCACTCTATTTGTTGCCATTTAGAGCTGGATGCCTCAGATGATTTGATGCCTGGGCAAAAAATGTCTGTTGCACTTTCAACGTGTGCTGAATTTCCCGAGGTGAAATACGTGGTTTTTCCTTGTGATCTTGTTGTTTCGGTTGTCAGTTCTGGGTGCCTTTTCAGGTAATCTTTCAGGCTGTCCGCACAGATTGAGGGTTGGCAGAGAATGGGAACACCCTGGCCCATGATATTGCCGATGATTTTTGCAGCGGCTTTTTCAAAGGCATCTTTGAGCAAGGGGTAGTGCGTACAACCCAGCATGATCCAGTTGGGGACTTTGTTGTTTTTCTCAACCAGTTGGCGAACATACCCTTCGACCAATGAATCTGTCGTTGCCGTGTCTTTTTTCGCCTCTAGAGCAGGAACCAGGTCCGGGCAAGCTTGTTGGATGACATCAAGTTGTGGCGCGCGCTTTTTAATTTCAACGAGAAACGTCTTACTTCTTACCGTAGCTTTGGTTGCAAAAATGCCGACGGTTCCCTGTAGATATTGTTGGGGGTGCTGTTCCCATTTAATCCATGGGCGATCAGTAATGGTTTCTACCATGGGAACCAGCACACCAAGAATACGTTTGCCCGGCGCATAGGAAGGCAACCATTCCTGTTGCAATTTTCGTAAGGCAATGGCCGAAGCTGTGTTGCAGGCCAAAATGACAAGATTGCATCCCTGATCAAAAAGAAATTGAACGGCCTGCCGTGTCATTTCATAAACTTCCGGCCCCGTTTTCTCGCCGTAAGGCGCGTGCTGGTGATCCCCGAAATAGAGGAAATCATGCGTTGGTAAGGTGGCTTGAAGCGCATGTAAGACGGTCAAACCGCCGGACCCGGAATCAAAAACACCAATCGGGTTCGATTGGTTCGACGTGCTAGACTGGTTTGGTTGTGATTTATCAGATTTTTGCATTTTTACAGCTATAAACACCACTTATGGCAGTAATTTGACGATGGTGATAACTCAGTTCAAATTCTGTGTCCGGGTCTATTTTAACAGGACTTTTAGAAGTTTCTTGAAGCAAGAGGGTGCAGAAACTTTCAAGATTGTTATCCAAGGCTTCTTGAGACAGCGCAGTGTCATCAGATCCGCCGGTAATCAGAAAGCGTACTTCGCGATCAGAAAGGATTTCGACCTGTCCGATCCCTTTGTCTTTTAGTGATCCGTAATTACCAACCGCAGCGCGGATAAATTGACGCTGATCGGGGGCGGGTTCTTCTTGAGGAAATACAAAAAATAATGAGAGCGATAGGAGGGCAATAACTGCTAAACCGCTGATGATCCACTTGTTTGTTCGCATGGTTGCTTTGAACTCAATTCCTGTGTAAAAAATAGAAATGTTTGGTTATGTACTTTCTATGTATTGTTGTACTATATAGGTCCAATTATCCCGAGGGCCATTCATTTCGGGATAGAGTGCGACCTTAGTTGGGGGATCCCGGTAGCATCCCTGTTACAGGGATGTTGTTTGCGGAATATATCACGGTGTTGTTAATGCGAAAGCCAATTTTCGACCTGTTGCCGTTTGTCGGTATGTTGATACTTACGATTATCCTGGGGGGGATCAATCCAAGAGTTGCCTATGCTGATTTTGCAGAGGGCAAAAAGGCGTTTGATGCTGAAGACTATTCGACGGCTTTTCGCTATTGGCATACCAGTGCAGATCGAGGTGAAGCAAAGTCTCAGCTGGAGCTTGCGCGTCTTTACCGCGATGGCAAGGGAACCAATGAAGACAAGGTAGTGGCTTCGCTTTACTTTACGTTAGCTGCTCAACAACAGATAAAGATTGCTGCAAAAGAACAACAGAATCTCGTTGAGAATTTTTCGAAAGAAGAATTGGCGCTGGCGCAAAAACTTGTGGCAAGCTGGGAACCGATTGACGTTAAACCGGGTGCCGAAAAAACGGAACTAACAGCGCAGGAAAAGAAAACACTACGCTGGTTCAAAGCGGCAGAAAAAGGCACGGTCAAAACGATTAAAGAAATGATCGCTGGCGGATTTGATCTCAACAAAAAAGACAAAGACGGTTGGACAGCCCTAATGCTGGCGGCCCTTAACAATCATAAAGTGACATCCAAGACGCTGATCGAGGCGGGTGCCGAGCTTAATGTTGCTGATCCTCTGGGGATGACGGCCTTGATGGCGGCCTCTGTTGCCGGAAACAGGTCTCTGGTTGAGTTTATGGTCAAATCCGGTGCTAACATTGAGCAAGAAGACACTGTTGGTGAGACGGCTGAATATATGGCTGAACAGGCCGGGCACGTCACGATTGCCCGTTTCTTTTCGACACTTGAATTACCTGAAGATCAAATCAAAGAAGCGCAGCAACTATTGATTGCCCTTGGTTATCTGGAAGGTAGTGCCGATGGTAAGACGGGCCCTAAAACGTCTGAAGCAGTAAAAAAATTCCAAAAAGATAGCGGGCATAAACAAACGGGATTGGTCCGAAGGCTATTGTTGGAAACTCTTGAAGATAAAATCTCAAATGAACCAGCTCTTCAAGCAGATAAAACAGAAAACCCGTTTGAGGCTGCATCGATAGCTGCTGAGTAATTCTCAACGAAATTTATGATTTTTTACTATTGTAATGATCATTTTGGATGGGGTGTTTACGCTGACTGGTCTTCAAAGAATATCACTCTTTTATTGACAAGAGTGGCTTAGGTGTTTAGCTCCTCACACCGTTTGGAGCGGTAAGACATGACATCATCAAAAAATGTGAGAAGTTTGAGAACTTTTACCTGATTTTTGGCGTTATCGGTGATTTATCGAAAGATATTTCAAATCAGAGACTCGACTCGGGTTACCTAAATCTATAAGGTACCCCGTCATTCGCGGTAACTGGGGAGCTTGATAAGTGTCTTGGTTTTCGCTTCATATTTATTTTAATTTACACTTTAAGGCAGTCTAGATGAACTGGACGGAAGAGCGTATCGAGCTTCTGAAAAAACTATGGGCAGAAGGCCATAGTGCTTCACAAATAGGAAAAATGCTGGGCGTTTCCAAAAACGCCGTGGTTGGTAAGGCGCACCGGATGAAACTGGCGGCGAGACCTTCCCCTATTAAACGAAGTGCAAAAAGCGACGGCACGAAAAAAGATGCTCCGGCTAAAAAAGCAGCTCCTAAAGCTGTTAAGCCAACAGCACCAGCGGCACCAAAACCAGCGGTTAAACCTGCTGCACCTGTCGCTGCTAAGCCCGTTTCTACACCTGTTCCGCCAAAGCCAAAAGCGCCTGTTGCGCCCGCGGCACGCGTTGCAGCACCTCGGCCTGTGACGCCAGCGTCTAAGCCGACAGCAGCGGAAATCAAAGCAGCTTCACTGCCGGCAAAAGCACGTCGTAAAGCCAGCATGGATGCAGCCGATCGCAAGCTTTTCAGTGGGGCAATGGAAAAGCGCAAAGGGCCAAAATGTCTTTGGCCGCATGGTGATCCCGGGGATGCGGATTTCCATTTTTGTGGAGCGCCTGCTGTTCCAAGTAAGCCTTATTGTGCTGAACACTGTGCGCGTGCTTATATTACGAAAAGCAGCCGTAGCAGCAGTAACAGTAACAATAGTAATTCAAGTAATGAGAACCAAAAGAGTAGCGACGGCGAAGAAGCCAAGACTACTGAAGCTGGAAACAAACAGGCCTAGGTCTGTGGTTTAAGCATATATTTGAAAGGGTGCCGAATGGCACCCTTTTTTGTGACTGGGTATTTAATTTTCTTGATGCGTTATTTCGGGCGTGATCTTTTTATTATCTGCTGTAATTAGGTTTTTATGTAATGCGCTTTATGATGGGTCGAACGTTAGCAAAACCATTTCGTTTTTTGAGTATTGGCGGCAAACCGAATCTTGAATTTTGGTTTACACAGTCGGTTATTCTTTTGTCCACGATGCTGGGTGTGTATCTGGCGAGTTTTGCAGGGTTTGAAATTGCGATAAATTTTGACCGTTATCAACGGTTATCAGATACGCGTAATTTGGAAATATCGCTTCGTGCGGAAGTGTCTGATAATATTATTAAGGTTGAAGAATGGGCTGGTTCTTATAATGAGGGCCCTATGTTATGGCACGATCTTAGATTTGCGCCACGCGAAAGCTTTAAGCTGGATGATGTGATCTGGCTAACGATGCGAAATTCTTCGACAACTTTTGAATTGAGTCCGGAAACTTTGACTGATATTCGGCGGTTTTATAGTGTTGTCGAACAGAATAAAACGATACTTTTTCAACAAAGCCAACCAAATGGTTTGGCAAAAAAATCAATAAAAAATATGGCTTTGGCCGCGAAGGAGGCCCGTTCTGATATTCTGGACAGAATGGATGAAGATATTGTTCGATTGGATGCAGAGTTGAAGGAACTTCTGGATTAATTAAAGGCCTTACTGAAGGAATTTGTGTCATCTAAGTAAAAATCCCAATACTGCCAGACTTTCGCCAGAATTAAATGTTTATATAGATGAATAATGGCCAGAGAATTTCTTATGTGAAATTTTTATGCGGGTCTTTATTAAAGATGACACAGCACAAAGAGGACGATCTTGTGACAAAGAACACTCAGAAGTCGGACACGGGTTTTAACATAAATTTTAAAAAGCTTTCTCTGTCACTCGCTGTCGCTGGTGGCCTTGTGCTTTCAACAGGTTTTGCACAACAAAGCTGGGCACAGGAAGAAGATAACCCCGGTGAATTAGCGCGGGAAAGCCTTGAGCTTATGATGAAATCCCTCAGCCTTGTCATTGATTCTATTCCGCAATACGAAATGCCCGTTATTACTGAAAATGGTGATATCATTATCCGCCGTAAACAAAAAGATGACTGGGAAGATCTGGACGAAACGCCGGAACCGAAAGAAAACGAAGATTCCAAACAGATATAGGACTGATTATGCGGGTAAAGGTTCTCGTGTTAAGCCCTGTTTCAAATGCTCTATTAATAATCGTACTTTAGATGAGAGCTGTCGATTATGCGGGTATATGGCCCATATACCATCGTCAAATGAACGAACGTGATCTAATACTGAAAGCAATCTGCCGGTCTCTATGTACGATTGGACATAATAATCTGGTAACTGGATAAGCCCGATCCCTTTTAATGCAGCATCGACAAGGGACCAACCGCTGTTGCACTGCAAGCTTCCCTTGATCCGGATGTGTTGATTTTTGCTGTTCACTTTGAAACGCCAAGTATCCAATGTTCCTCTTAGGCAATTGTGTTGGTCCAGTTCTGCCAGATCAAGTGGCTTAGGATGTTTTTTGAAATATTGAGGAGAAGCACAAACGTAATTTGTTCGTGAAGAAAGGCGCTTGGCAATCATAGAACTGTCTTCCAGCTGACCAAGGCGAATTGCTAAATCATAGCTTTCAGCGACAAGATCAAGTTTTTGGTTCGTCAATGTTAAGTCAATTTTAAGGTCAGGATATTTTAGTGCAAAATCATTTACGAGAGGGGCAATGACACTTTCTCCATAAGTCACGGGCGCTGTCAGGTTTAACCTTCCTTGGGGTGATTGGTTAAGATCGGTTATGACGCGTTCTGCTTCTGTGAGGCTATCAAGTACTTGCCTGCAATGATTATAATAAATCTGTCCGGTTTCAGTTATGGTCACTTTTCTGGTTGTTCTGTAAAACAGTTTAACGTTTAGCCTTTCTTCCAACGCATTGATTTGCCGGCTAACTTGGGCCGTTGATATGTCCAGATATTTTGAAGCCTTTGTAAAGCTGTTACGTTCAGCGACAGCAACAAACTCAGTAATACCCTCCCAGTTATGCAATTCTGTTTCCCTTTTATTGATGATGTTTCGATGTGTTTTAATTGTTACTACATAGTAATAGTTATTTACTGAAATTACTAATTACTTCGTATGAGAGATAGTTTATAGCCTGATCTAACGATCTTTCGGCAAAAAGCTGAAAGCTGAATTCTATTGGAGAAACTCATATGGCAGAAATACTTAAATCCAGAGCTGCAGTTGCCTGGGGCCCAAAGCAACCTTTGTCTATAGAAGAGATTGATGTCCTCCCGCCCCAAAAGGGAGAGGTACGGGTTCGCATTATTGCAACAGGTGTTTGCCATACCGATGCCTTCACATTATCAGGTGATGACCCAGAAGGCCTTTTTCCTGTGGTCTTGGGGCATGAAGGGGGAGGGATTGTTGAATCCGTCGGTGAGGGAGTAACTGGCCTTGCTGTTGGGGATCATGTGATTCCCCTGTACACGCCAGAATGTGGGGAATGTAAATTCTGTACATCCGGGAAAACTAATCTGTGTCAAAAAATCCGGGATACCCAAGGCAAAGGACTTATGCCTGACGGAACGACCCGTTTTTATAAAGACGGTAAACCTCTTTTTCATTACATGGGGTGTTCAACATTTTCTGAATACACTGTGTTGCCTGAAATTTCGTTGGCAAAAGTTAACCCTGATGCTCCATTGGAAGAAATTTGCTTGCTTGGTTGTGGTGTAACAACCGGTATGGGGGCAGTTATGAATACAGCTAAAGTTGAGAAAAATGCTACCGTCGCGATTTTTGGGATGGGCGGCATTGGTCTTTCTGCTGTTATTGGCGCGACAATGGCTGAAGCCAGTCGAATTATCGTTATTGATATTAATGAAAGTAAGTTTGGTTTGGCCCGTAAATTGGGGGCGACAGATTTTATCAACCCCAAAGATCATGATAAGCCAATTCAGGATGTTATTGTCGAGTTAACGGATGGTGGTGTTGATTATTCATTTGAATGCATTGGCAATGTTAACGTTATGCGTTCTGCACTGGAATGCTGTCACAAAGGATGGGGAGAATCTGTTGTCATTGGTGTTGCCGGGGCCGGACAGGAAATATCAACCCGACCTTTCCAGCTTGTGACTGGTCGAGTTTGGCGTGGTTCTGCTTTTGGTGGAGTTAAAGGGCGTTCTGAATTGCCAGATTATGTCGAACGCTACTTAAAAGGCGAATTCAAGCTGAATGACTTCATAACCCATACTATGGGAATTAATGACATCAATGAAGCTTTTGAATTGATGCATCGGGGCGAAAGTATTCGAACTGTTATTCATTTCGAGCAATAGTCGAGCAATAGTATTGATAACGAAGGGTGTTAGGATGGAGACCGTACAGGTATTGTGTGGCCTCAATTTTTTAAAGTGCGCTTGCAGTACCGCCTTTTCAAAGGTAACTCATTTAAACAGAGATGAGTGAAAAAGGAATGGTTGGAATGTTCGACAGCCTTAGTGCTTTTGTTCCCGGTGGCAATATGACTTTTGAAGGGGCCGAAAAGGGGCCTTTGAAAGGCTTTGGTTTTGCAGTTAAAGATATTTATGACATGGAAGGCTATGTGACGGGCTATGGCAATCCTGACTGGCAAAGCCGTCGGCGTCCGTCGAAAAAACATGCTGTCGTTGTGCAAAAATTGCTGGATGCTGGTGCCATGGTGATCGGCAAGACGATTACAGATGAATTTGCCAGTAGTCTTGATGGACAGAACTATCATTATGGTACGCCCGCTAACCCCGAAGCACCGGGGCGCATTCCGGGTGGCTCATCAAGCGGTTCAGCCTCTGCTGTGGCGGGTGGATTGGTTGACTTTGCTTTGGGCTCAGATACCGGGGGATCTATTCGTATACCGGGCAGTTATTGCGGTTTGTTTGGTCTGCGCCCGACCCATGACCGAATAACCAAAGAAGGCGTTCTTCCCCTCGCAGACAGCTTTGATACGGTTGGGTGGTTTGCTCGTGATGCCTGGTTGCTTAATCTGGTCGGTGAAGTGTTGATGGAAGCCAAGGCCGATCAAGGGGCAATGCCTGAAAAGCTTTTGGTGGCTGTTGATGCTTTTGACATGCTGGATGAAAAGTCACGATCAGCTCTCAAACCACATCTGGAACGGCTGGAGCAGCGTCTGGGAAAAGCAGAATATATTTCCTTAAATCCGGATAATTTCCACGCACTCGGTTTTGATGATAAGGCCTCAAAGGGGTTACAGGGTCTCGCAACTCTTTTCCAGATTGCTCAAGGGCGCGAAGTGATTGATACCCACGGTGCATGGTTTGATCGGGTGAAACCGAAAATGGGGCCGGAAATTCAACAACGGATGGATTGGCGGAAAACCATTACGGATGAACAGGTTGACGATGCCCTTGAGAAAAGGTCGCTGTTCAAGGCGCGCATGAAAGCTCTTATCCCAACAAAGACCGTTGTATGTTTGCCCTCAGCCCCGGGAATTGCCCCACGGATTAATGAAGATCTGGATGTGTTAAATGCTCACAGATCGAAAATTTTATCATTAACGTCCGCTGCGGGCCTGGCTGGCAATCCACAAATTACCATGCCTCTGGCGGCTGTCGATGGCTGCCCGCTTGGCCTTTCGTTGATGGGTGCGCACGGGGCAGATTTGGAGCTTCTGGCATTTGCTGAAAGTTTTTGTTCTGTTGAGGATGAACAGCAAAGTCTTTCTCCGTTTTGAGTTCCCAAGGGCTTAATCTACGGATCTGAGATTTACTGAATGAAAGTGGACTGCAATGTGGTTTCACAAAGCGATGGTCATGCAACGAGTTTGTGTGTTAAGCATAAATCCACAAATCTAACTATTGATTCGGCGTTCTGAAAAGCACCGTCAGCGGATAACTTTCAACATTGCATTCAGCTATATAGTTGCATAGATGCTCCTACGATTTGATTGAAATAATTTCTGAGAATTTAGAAATTTCGAGCATCTTTTGAACTTGTCCCGTTGGCCTACAGAGTTCCAGCTTTTTCCCATTATCTTCACTAGCATCATTGATTAGCAAAAGCATACCAAGGCCAGCAGAATCAATTGATTCCAATCCACTCAAATCAATAGAAAAACCAGAGCAGCCACTTTCCTTTATTTCTTTGATAATTTGTTGGATCTTTGAGTTGTCGGGGAACCCGAAGTCACCGTGAAAAGAAATGGATAGAGTATTGCTATTTTGTGTTGTTGAGTAATCCAATGTTTTAAATCCTATCATCCTATAATGTAATATCGAGTGTTATTGCTAAGCCTGATACAAGATTTGATGTAAAACTTTCCAGACAGATTTTAAGAAACTCGCTCTAAGAAGTTTTCAATTTCTGCTTTAAAAATTTTCATCGTTTCGTCCAGTGATTTAGCTTCCCATACCATTTGAACAGATTGTTTTGAACCACGTGCGGCTGACAACGTAAGGGTTCCTACACTATCAAGCACGAGGTTTGCGTCTGTGCTGACAGTGCTTGCCGTCCGCGCAATTTCCTGAGTGACTGAATTTTGCTCATCAATGGCACTGGCAATTACTGATGTCGTCGAGTTGATGTTATTTATAACTGATCCAATGCGTTCAATTGCAGTAACTGACTCGCCTGTAGCTCCTTGAATATTACTAATCATTGAAGATATCTGCTCTGTGGCCTTTGCCGTCTGAGTGGCCAGATTTTTAACTTCAGACGCGACAACAGCAAATCCTTTCCCGGCGTCCCCTGCACGCGCGGCCTCAATTGTTGCATTCAATGCCAAAAGATTTGTTTGTTCCGCAATAGCAGAAATCATCTCGGAAACTTCACTGATCTTCTGGCTTTCCCGTTCTAGTCCACGAACCATATTTGTTGCCTGATCAACTTCTATAACCGCGCTTTCAACAATAGTTGACGATTGTGCTATTTGTTCGGATATTTGAGAGACAGAGGCTGATAGTTCTTCAGCGGCGGCGGCAGTCGAATCAACGTTTGATGATGTACGCTCCGCTGCTAATGCGACTTCAAACGATCTATTTCCCGTTTTTGTTGTTTCGTTACCTGATGCGGATGCGGCATTATCTATACGCATTGCCACGTCCACAACCAGGTTAACCAACTCCTCAACCTGACTTCGGAAATCTTGAATGAACCCGGACACTTCTTCTGCACGCTCTAGCTTAGAAGCTTCCGCATCAGTTTGCTCTTTCATTAAGCGCTTTGATTCGATCATATTATCTTTAAATATTTGCAGTGTAGAGGCGATATCACCAATTTCATTGGTTTGCTCAGTACCTGTTATTTGGAACTGTAAATTGCCACTGCTCAATTCCAGCATAGCATTTTTAATCCCAACGACAGGTTTAACTATCTGTATTTGGAAAATCCAACCCGTTAATCCTGCCATAATTAAGACAAAACCCAGCATAATCAAAACGATAATTCCATAGAGGCTACTAGACGCTTCAGCATCATTAATTCTGTTATTTGTACGCTGTTCAAGAAGTATATAAAAATCGTCAATTGGTTTGACGATATCGGATTTGAAACGGTGATAATCTTCTGAATGCGTCAGCTTGGCTGCAAGTTGAAGGTTGGGAACTCCAGATACGGTGTACTCTCCGGAAGTATCCTTGAATTTTCCTTTGACAGCATTCATGGCTTCAACTTCAAGTTGAACAAGCCCGTCGGAATTTTCTCCAGCTTTTTTCAGCAGCTCAAATTCCTCCTCAGTAAAACCAGCTTCATGCATTAATGTATTCAAGGGTTTTTGAATGCTGGAGTCAGGCCGAGGCTTCTGCTGATTTAAAGTGTATAGATCCCAATAAATACGATAATAATCTTCTGGTCGGTTGATTTTACCGTTTCGGATATCAAGTATTCTGAAATACTGTTCTTCATACTTTGCTTCCCCTGTGACAGAGTAGGTTCGTGCAAGACGAGTCAAGTCGTCGGAACTCTGCCGCATTTCATCAGCAAGAAGGTAAGAAAGATATTTAGATTCATAACTAGAACTAATTTCTTCTTGTGCTTTTTGGTACAAAAGATAGGCCATCAGCAAAGCCAACACAGCAATCACGTTGCCAAAAAGCAACAGTATCGACGTTTTCCGAATATTAAATGACATCTTTTTTCCTTTATTATTCCACGACAGACACGAATTTGATGTAAAGCAACACCGTTATAATGTTTTGATGCCCTATTTTGATTTACTGCTTCATATTCGTATGGTTGATAATAGTACTTTTTATAATCTTAATAGATGTATAATGAATATTTACTTATCAAATTTTATAACTATAGGATCATGAGTTAGAGGCAAAAATTACTCAGCAGATTCCTAGCTTCATATTAACAAATCGGACGTTGTTGAAAAAATGGGTTTAATCCAACACTAGTACAACATCCGAAAAGGGAATGGATATTCTCAAAAAGCCCAATACACATCTATGTGATATTTGCCACTATAAGAAAGACTTATTACGATGCGATGACTTTGTGCAGATCTACTATATTGGGGTGAGAATTTCGGGTGTGCAATTGATGCCCAATGTAGCTGTTACGGTGAAGCAAGGTTCCTCGTGTGGGAAGAGAGCCAACTCGCCAACCTTGCAGTAAGTAGGTTTGATCCATTCTGAACTCCACCTAGATTTACTTGCGGTTGGTTTTAAGGTCGGCCCTGCTACTATGGGAAAGAATATTACAACCCAAGGCCTAGATTTGTTTGGGCTTCCTGTAAGAATGATTTTGCTTTTAGGTATCAGAGCCGTGATCTGGATAACAGGGCTTCGAAAACCCTGCAAGCAGCTCAATGGCTATCAGCAGGCTTTGACCAAGGCTTTAGGGATGTGATGAAAACAATAATCTTGTGCCAAGGCTGGTGTAATGGCGATGGTCCTAGAAGGAGGTATCATTCAAGTCGGGGGCAGAATTATTATTGAACTATCCCCACTGTCGTATAGGCCATTGGAAAAAGTTTGAGGCTTTCCCTGCGTATTTAGTCGTCGTACTGAATAAGGGAGGTGACAGGCAGGCCACCGAGTTTTTCCCGGCCTTTGAGGAAGTTCAATTCGATAATACAGGCAATTCTTCGCACATCGGCACCAGCCTGTTGCATTAAGGCGACTGCGGCTTCCATTGTACCGCCAGTAGCCAGTAGATCATCAAGCATGACCACACGCTGGCCGGGTTTGATGGCATCTTCCTGAATTTCGATGGTATCAGTGCCGTATTCCAGATCATAGGTAAAGGGTATGGTTTTCCCCGGTAGCTTGCCTTTTTTACGGATCATCATAAAGCCCATGCCCAACCGCATCGCCAGAGGAGCTGCGAGAAGGAACCCACGAGATTCAATACCTGCGAGAACATCTGGCTTTTCCTTTTCAATCACAACAGCCAGTCGCTCTATGGTTTCGTGCCAAGCTTCTGCATGCGCCAGAAGGGTAGAGATGTCATAGAAAAGAATACCGGGTTTGGGATAATCAGGAACTTCCCGGATGTGATCTTTCAAGTTGATGCTCATGGTCTCTATGATCCCTTGTTTATCTGGTCTTGTTTTGGGGTTGGCTGGAAGGCTGTTGTCTTTGCCTTATAAATGACACTGACGTTTATGCAGAACTTGCGCTGGACTTGCAATGATTCTGCAACATGAACTTTTACGTAATGTCATAGAGAAACAGCCAATTTGGCAGAGCAAACCGTTAGTGTCGACGTTATGTCGTTTGCCAACGATGAGACGATCACGAAGTGGTGAGGCCTGTTGTAATGCTCTGAGGCTTATGGTGCTATCAAGTAAGCAGTTGTTGAAAACAAATATTTTGTGAGAACAACATTTGCTTCCTACCTGAAGGGGTCAAATTTTTTCAGGTTCTTTTATCAGTTTTCCTAATTTTCAGCTTTGAGGGCAGGAGTAGTCAAATGATCAGACGTCGTTACGGATTAATCGGATTTATTTTGAAATCATTACCTCTTTTAACGATGGTTTTGTTTGGAAGTGTTGTGTCCTTGGCGCAAGCGGATCAGGGATATCCCTATGAAGGGATGGTGGTTATAAAAACAGAAAAATCTTTCAAAGCCCTTGCCGATGATCTGAAGACCTCGATCAAAACGAATAAGATGGGACTTGTGACCCGTGCGAGTGCTTCCGGTGGTGCAGCCAAAGCAGGGATTACCATTCCGGGGAATTTGGTTGTCGGTGTTTATCGTAACGATTTTGCCCGCCGCATGCTGGCTGCATCCGTCCCAGCAGGAATTGAAGCGCCGATCCGATTTTATCTGACAGAAAGTAGCGATGGCACGTCTGTTTTGACCTACCGTAAACCAACAGCTGTTTTTGCGCCTTATAACTCTGATGACCTTGATGTTATGGCAAAAGAACTTGATGGTATTTTTGAAGCTATTGCTAAGGGCGCAGCACAGTAACCTCAATTTTACAATACAGCACTTTGGATTGAATTTTAGGTTTATGTGGTATCAAATTGATACAATTTTCCTTGAGAGGAAGTGCTATAGCATAAGGTCTGTTATTTGGTACGCGTGATAATTTCCATGTCTTTGGTGCTGACGTGATCTTCTGTTATGGCTTTACCCTTTTGGCATGATCGTTTAGAGAAAGTATCTTTGATAAGCTTTTATACCGAGCTGGCTTCAGGTTAACTGGGCAAGTTCCAGAAGGTCATAAATGAAACGTCGGGTTAAAGATACCTCAACTGAAACTGATGACGATGAGTTCGCTCAAGATCGTTTGTTTTGCGATTTTGCGGGGGGGGCAGTCGGGCATCGTTTGAAATTTGGCGGCGGCAGAGGGCAGGCATTGCCCAAAGCCGCCGGGTTTACAAAAGGGCGGACGCCGACAGTCATCGATGCAACCGCGGGCTTTGGCCGGGATGCTTTTCTTCTAGCATCTTTGGGGGCACAAGTTACGTTAATCGAACGCTCAGCCGAGGTACACGCAATGTTGGAAGAGGGACTGGATCGGGCGCGTGTTGCTGATGAGCAGATTGCTGAAATAATCTCTAGAATGACGCTTCTTTTTGGGGATGCGAAAGAACTTCTTTCCGGCCTGTCGGCTGATGTGATTGTGGTGGATCCGATGCACCCGCCGCGAAAAACCAAAGCATTGGTAAAAAAAGAGATGCGCGTTCTGCGAAGTTATGTCGGCGCAGACCCTGATGCTGAAGGTTTGATGAAAGTTGCCTTGGAAATGGCGAAGAAACGCGTTGTTCTGAAGTGGCCAGCTAAGGGCGACCCTTTGCCCAATATCAGAAAACCATCCCATCAATTGATGGGGAAGTCGACCCGTTACGACGTTTTTATGACGGAATAATTGTTACAAATCTCTCCTGAGTATTTTGAAGTAATTTCCTAAAATTATTTTTATCTGTTATTGTTCGATAATGATGGGATGGCTGTTCTTCTTATTATTTTGTTGCCGAAATGTATTTAGCTTTTTGCAGAGGTGCATTAACTGATGTCGGCTTCATGGCTTTTAAAGCGCATATTTCTCTTTCTGTTTTTTGCTGGGGCACAGATCTTTGTCGGGGGATTCATTGGAGCAGGAGGAATTCATCCAGTCCACGCTCAAAATTCAATAAAAACCCAAAAGAAAAAACTGGTGGTTGCCTCGATTGACTGGTGTCCTCAGCTTTGTCCAAAAGTAAAGCAGGAAGGCTATATTATGGACACTGTGAAGGAGATCTTTGCAGATAGCCCTTACGAGTTGGATGTGGTGACCTACCCTTGGTCGCGATCAATTCATATGGCGCGCACAGGTGAAGTACATGCTTTGTTATCCCCTGCACGTGCCGAAGCGCCAGACCTTCTATATCCAAAAGAAGAAGTAGGTGCTCAGAAAATGTGTTTCTTTGCCGCACGAGGATCTACATGGACTTATCAGGGCGAAGCATCCTTAAAAGGACAGAGGATCGGTATTGCACACGATACATCTATCGAAGGTTTAAATGATTATATTGCAGAAAATAGAGAGGGATTTCATTTTCTGACTTATGGCCCCCGTTACCTACCGCTAAGCTTTCGTATGATTGATAAGGGGCGTTTGAACAGCTTCCTTTTTACTTATAATTCAACAATTTATGCGCTTAAAATCGAAGGTTATGCAGATAAAATTACATCAGCAGGCTGTGTGTCGAAGGCAAATGTCTATATGGCTTTTACGCCTGATTTGACTAAAAGAGCCTTTGTCCTGGAGGCAATGGAATATTTTGATCAGAGAATGAAGAGCTTGGTGCAAACTGGTCGTGTGCCAGAGATAATGAAAGCCTATGGATTACCGGATTGGAACGGGGCACTTCCGTCTGTTTTTTAGAAGTTATTATTTATGTGGTTAAAAATATTTTTAACGCGCGAAAGGTCAATATATCTCGTTATTTAGTTATCTTATTGATATTTATTTATTTATTGTGGATTTTGTGTTTTCAACTTGATGAAATATAATTAAAAAATCCGACATGTTTTATTTTTTTATTAAGCATGAATTAACTGGCTATACCCATAATGTTCTCAGGAAATGTCACCAATCCATGCCGGATTTGTGTCCAACGGGTTTGAAAGAAGCTGGAGAACCATGAGTCTTACGCAACAAGATGTAGCAAAATTATTGGCAAATTCTTCACCAGAGGTGAGGGCAGAGACCACAATCAAAGTTGCTTCGCATTTTGAAGCTAAAGAGTTTACCGACGAAGAAAAAGCGGTAGCGGAAGATATTTTCCGTGCTTTAGTCAAGGATGCTGAGATTGTTGTCAGGGAAGCCTTGGCAAATTCATTAAAAGTTGCTGATGATCTTCCGAAAGATGTTGCTTTGGCAATGGCTGCAGATGTTGAATCTGTTTCTCTGCCTGTGTTGAAGTTTTCTGATGTCTTTACGGATGAAGATCTCATAAACCTTCTAAAGTCGGAAAGTGCTGCGAAACAGGAAGCAATTGCGCTGCGTTCTAATGTATCTGAAGCTGTATCCGATGCTGTCATTGATACTGGTAATGAAAATGCCGTCGCGAAATTGGTGGCAAACGAAGGAGCTATTATTACGGAGCAGGGCTATGGCCGTGTGATGACCGAATATAAAGAAAGTGAGATCGTTACTGGCTCTCTTTCCAGGCGTCCTTCTTTACCGGCATCTGTATCTGAACGTTTAATGAATTCGCTGTCAGATCGCTTGCGGCATTATATCGTTAGTAAACATGAACTTGATTATGATCAGGCTTCTAATCTTATTCTACAAGTCCGTGAGCGAGCGACTGTTTCTCTATTAAAAGAGGGGAATAGTCAGGATGAATTGGTGAAGCTTGTAAAACAACTACACAAAGGCGGAAAATTAACGCCCTCACTGGTTTTAAGAGCTTTGTGTTCGGGTGATATGATGTTCTTTGAGACAGCCATGGCTGAACTGGCTGGTATTAAGTTGAATAACGCCCAAGCACTTATCCATGATGAAGGACAACTTGGCTTGAAATCTCTTTATAACAAAGCGGGAATGCTGATGGCTTATTTCCCATTTGTAAAAGAGGCGATCAAGGTGTACCGGGAAATGGATTACAGCGGCGAGGGGAATGATCGTGAAGTTTTTGCCAGCCGATTGCTGGAGCGGGTTTTGACTGTATTCGAAGTTCCTGATGAGGAACTTAGTCCCAATGAAATTGAATATTTGATCAATAAACTTCAAGGCTATTCTGCCTGATTCATTTCGCGATTGATTTTGATTGATGGTAAAGCGGTCTGTTTTCAGGCCGCTTTATTTTTACACTCTTTTCGATAAGTCGTGAGTTATTTGTGGTTTTAAAACCGTCGAACCCCTTGTAAAACCGTCGGGGAAAGAATAGATCGAAAGAACTTATAAAAACGCGCCCCAAGAAGAGAAAATGCCCGGACCTGATTTAACGATTACCCTTGCTATAATGTTTTCGGGCCTAGTGGTGATTTTGCTCGCGGGGTGGTGGGCCAAGCGGCCAAGAGTTCCGGGGACAATACGTTGGGTGTCACCAACGGCGGTTCAGTTCCTGGCTTTAATCATTATTGTTCTGATGGTGCCGCATCTTGTCGGGCTGCTCGGGGGGCAGGATTTTGTCGCTCATATGTCTGCAAATAGATCGATCGGGCGTTGATACGTTCTGGTGCCGTTGATTGAGCCACCCGTGTTCTGGGTCAAAATCGGACGCTTAATTTTTTGGACTTTGGATAAAGAACAGGCCCCGATGGGGGGATTTACCGGGGCCTGCTCATCAAACAAAAGTTAGGGGATGGAGATCAAGCGACCCTAACCTTGCTTAAAAAGGCTTCCACTTCTTTACCTAACTGGTCTGCATTGTCAGTCATTTGAGTAATCATACCCTCAACAGCTTGCGCCGCAGCATTTGCATTTTCGGCGGTGCTACGTACGCGGTCTACAGTATCTGTAACCTGACCTGTACTGTATGATGCTTCTTGCACGTTCTGTGCAATATCCTGTGTTGCTTGATTCTGGCGCTCCACAGCTTCGGATATAGTACCAGAAATCTCGTCGATTTGGGTAATAATATCTTGAATGCCTTTAATCGCCCCGACAGCAGTACCTGTGGCGGACTGCATGGATGTGATTTGTTCGGAAATTTCCTCGGTTGCTTTTGCTGTTTGTGTGGCAAGGGATTTAACTTCGGACGCCACAACAGCAAAGCCTTTACCTGCTTCACCTGCACGGGCAGCCTCAATCGTTGCGTTAAGGGCTAGCAAGTTGGTCTGTTCAGCAATGTCGGAAATCAAGCCAACGACGTCACCAATTTTACGGGCCGCTTCTGAAAGGCCTTCGACCTCTTCGTTTGTTTTCTTGATCTGGGTAACAGCCTCGGTCGCAACAGAAGAAGACTCGCGTACTCGCGTGTCAATTTCTTCGATAGAGTTGGTTAGCAACTGCGATGCGTTCGTGACAGCGTTCACACTTTTTGATGCCACATGACAGACTTCAACAATGGCGCTCGCTTCGCTGCTGGTTTCGCCGGCAATGGCGGCCATTTCCTGTGCCCCAGCGCAAGATTGAACCGCACCATTTGCCACTTGTTGTGTCAAGGCACCAACAGATTGTTCAAAGTTACTGGCAAGTTCGGAAAGCATCGCCTGTTTTTCTTCATTGGCCAGACGTTGTTGCTCTTCTTGCTCTCCTTGCATTCGTTGGCGCTCAATTGCGTTGGCATGGAAGACTTCCATGGCTGCGGCCATGTCTTTTATTTCATCATTGAACTTTGGCTGAGGAACTTCCGCATCGGTTTTGCCGTGGGCGAGATCCATCATTGCCTGTGTCATTCTGCTCAAGGGCGAAGTAATACTCCGGGTGACGGCGATGGAAATGATGATTGTGATGATCAATACGGTAAGCATAATACCGATGAGAAGTTGGGTACGCTCTAGCAACGCTGCATCAAAATCATCCATATAAACGCCGGTACCAATAATCCAGCCCCAGTTTTTGTATTTTTGGACGTAAGAAAGCTTTTCAACAGGGTTTTCTGATCCAGGTTTGGGCCATAGATAGTCAACATAGCCGCCGCCAGTAGCAGAGGAGTTTACGACTTTGACAAAAGCTGGGAAGATCAGCTTACCATTTTTATCTTCCAGTTTGCTGAGGTCTTTACCTTCCAATGCTGGTTTTATCGGGTGCATGATCATGACAGAGTTACTGTCGTTAACCCAAAGATAATCACCACCTTCGCCATAACGAATACCATTAATAGCGGTAAGTGCTGCTTTCTGTGCCTCTTCTTCGGACATCTCACCGTCTTGGGCACGTTTATAATACCCGTCAGACAAACTGATTGCGGATTCAATAATGTGCTTCAACTCGGTTTGCTTTTGTTTGAACAGGTCACTTCTTAAGCTGCTAAGTGAAACACCGCCAACGATGAGTAGGCCCAATGACGCAAAGATAATCAACGCGATCAATCTGTGCCCAATACGGAATCCTGCATTCTTACTTATTTTCATTTGTCTTCCCGGTTCATATGACGTCAGGAATACAAGAGTATGATGAAAAGATTAAAAATATCTTTTCCAATAGATTTGATATTTTTTACTAAGCTGTATCAGTAGTTTAGATAGTTTGATTGAAGATTCGACTAACCCATAAAAATCAGCCCCGTCCCGATAACAACGATAATCGCGCCGATCCACGCCCCTATGGCCGGACGTTCTTTGGTTCTAAACCACATCATTGGAAGCATGATAACAGGTGTTGTTGCAGATAGGGTTGCGACAATACCGACGTCGCCTTTTGCGAGGGCATAGAGAATCAGTGTCATACCCACGAACATACCGAGAAAGCCTGAGATGACGATATGGGCGATGATCTGGCTATCAAGCTTTGTCTTTAACTTGAAGGCTTGAACCGGCGCAGAGCACAAAATAACGAGACCAAGGGCTGTGATTCCCACACGCATTGCGGAAACGGCAAAGGGATCTGCGCCTGATGCCATTACCGGTTTAGCAATAAGGGAGCCTACAGATTGCCCTAAAGCGGCAATCAACCCAATGCCAACGCCCACAATCAACGGTCCTTTTATGGCTTCCCATTTATGGAGTTGATCACGGCGTTTGCCATAAACAATGGCTAGAATAACCCCCGAAATCACCAGAATAGTTCCTAGCAGTGCTGTTGGCGGTAGAGCTTCATCCAGAAATATCCACCCCAGAAGCGTACTCATGGGAGCATTTGTGGAAAAGAGGATGGCTGTGCGACGGGGGCCCAACCTATTCATTGTTGCAAAAAGAGCCGTGTCTCCAAGCAGGATACCAATAAAGCCTGAAAGCATTATTTCAGCAATTTGATCTTTCTGAATTGTTTCCCAACCGCCAAAAATCGTGACGTAGCTGCCAAGCATGGCAAAGACGATGATCATACGAACACGGTTAAATCCTATGGTTCCAAGGCGCTCTACCGGCATGACCGAAACGATGCTGCCAACGGCCCAGCAGGTTGCAGCAGAAAGCGCCGCAATTTCAACGAGAAACATAGGAAGATCCTGTTACTGAGAAAGTTTTATTATTTTGCTTTTGATTGTAGTCTTCTTGCGACTTTAGTCGGATTGTTAAATCTGGCAAGCCGATAAAAACTATATTTAAAGATTAGTTTTCCTAATCTGGATCATAACTGCTCTATCCGTATAGAGAATTATGCGAATACTACATAGTGCAATACAAGGATGATGTCTGTGAAGGGTATCTGTGAAGATTGCCTTTAATCCGATTGGTTATATGTTGTCTTTCCTGTGCTTTGTTCAGTGTTTTCCTTGGTGCTTTTAGTTTCTTTTTTAGGATCCCAGATCCACCATAGACTGATAATGGCCCACAATCCCGGGATAGGAGCAAGCAAGGTCAACCATTCATCATCAAAGAGGTTTCTGATCAGGGCAAAAATAACGGCAAAGGCAATGACAACCATGATGGTTTTTGTCGTTTTTGATGGTGGGGCAAGGACGCGCTTTTGTTTTATTTTTTGATCTATTTCTTGATCAGAAGATAGTGCAGCATGCGGGTCCAATGTTGCTTTTGCCCAATCGGGTTCGGCTTTGGTTGCCATATCCCCGTTTTTCCAAACGCCGTCGGATGTTTCTTCATCGACTATTTCAGCATCAATGATATGGCTGTTTTGAGAGTTAGGAGCAACCTGATCTTTGTCAGTCTTTTTGTTTCCCAGAGCCTTTGAGAGAATACTATCGAGCCAGTCGCCGAGAATGGTCGCGAGTAGGGCTGTAATACGAACGGCAATCCACACAGCAATTGCAATGGCAAGCATGATGCCGCCAAGTTTTATAATTTCAAAGCCAGCCGGAACCTTCTGATTTTTCAACATGACAATGCCGATGAAAACCAACGGTACGAGTATGGCAAGTAAGATGCTGAGGCGATTGACCGCCTTTGTGGTTTTGAACTTATTCATGCCCTGTAAATACCGAACTCCCCCTTGGTCCAATTCCTTTTGGTCCAAATACCTTTGGCAGCAGCATAAATCATCCTGATTGACAGAGTGTTAACAGATGTTAACCACTCTGTTTAAACTCACTGTCTCTTTGTGTATGTGTGATTTGACTGTCAGGATGATTAACTATTATCACTAAAGGCCAGTCTGAAACCAAATCCGGCAAAGGCTGCGGCTGTTGTTCTGCGGAACCAGCGCATAAAGCGTTCACTTTTTAGGGCGAAGTTACCGATGAAGGCTGCAAAGATCCCGTAACCAATAAAGACAATGAAGGTCATTGCCATAAATGTGAGTCCCAAGGTGAGGGTATCCATCATCCATGTGTTTGATTTTGCGTCAACAAACTGTGGCAAAAATGCGAGAAAGAAGATGGAAAGTTTCGGGTTCAAAACGTTGATCAAAGCACCTGTTGAGACAATTTTTTTTACACTAATGGGGAGGCGATCTTTTTGTTCCAGAGACACTGGACCATTATCTTTGAATGTTTGATACGCAAGATAAAGTAAGTAGGCAACGCCTGCGAATTTTACGACCTGAAATAAAAGGGCACTGGTGTGGAGGATCGCTGCAAGACCAAAAGCGGCAGCAATAAGCGCAGGAACAATGCCGAGCGTACAACCAAAAGCCGCTGCAATACTGGCTGTGCGACCAGCTGCCAAGCCTGTAGCGATTGTGTATAAAACGCCTGTGCCAGGAATTAAAATAATTACGAGAGAGGTCAATAAAAATTCAACGGTCATAAATTTCAACCTTTGGCTAATTTAAACAAACATTCAAAAAACGGTTTGTTAATGATCGGGTATAGCTTTGCAAAGACCTCGATCTTTCGTGAGGAATGCTCAGGGTATAGGCTATGTTTTTGTGTGGCAATAGGAAGCATAATCATAATGACTATGTATTCGGAATGAAAGAAACTTGAGTTGGCGGTAGATGGTCGTTGATATACCGTGCCTAGCTGCCCCTTTAGTTAAAGTTGGGGCAGGATTGAAGTTTTAAATTCTCTATTTTTAAAATTTTCTTTTTTTAAAACTCTCTGGCGATGGAGAATTGTACAGCACCAATGAGTGCTGATTTTTCCGGGCTATCTGGGAAGATATCCAGTTCAGTTATGGCTTTTTCTACATATTCACGGGCTTTTGCCATACTATCTTCGAGCGCGTTGTATTTGTTCATCAAGGCAATTGCGGTGTCTAAATCGTCATCGTTCTGGTCAAGATCCTCAATTACACGCTTCCAGAAAACCTTTTCTTCGCTATCAGCTTTTTCGTAAGCGAGAATGATAGGTAGGGTCATTTTTCCTTCGCGGAAATCATCGCCGACAGTTTTTCCTAAGGCAGCCTGTTTGGCAGAGTAATCAAGAATGTCATCGACAAGCTGAAAGGCGATACCCAGATACTGGCCATAGTTTTCAAGGGCTTGCTCTTCGTTTTCCGGGCGTTCCGCAACTACAGCACCAAGCTGACATGACGCTGCAAAGAGAACGGCAGTCTTACCACTGATAACTTCCAGATAGGCATCGCGATCTGTTTCAAGATCGTTTGTTGTCATTAACTGTTGAACTTCACCTTCGGCAATAATGGCCGAGGCATCTGACAAAATGCGGATCACTTCCAGAGAACTGTCGCGTGACATAAGCTGAAAAGCACGGCTGAAAAGAAAGTCACCGACCAGAACACTCGGTTTGTTACCAAAGATGGCGTTTGCAGTATCCCGTCCGCGGCGCAAGTCACTTTCGTCAACGACATCATCGTGCAAAAGCGTTGCTGTATGTATAAACTCAATACAAGCGGCAAGGCCAAAATGACGATCACCTTGGTAGCCACACAATCGTGCAGAAGCGAGCGTTAATAGCGGGCGCAATCTTTTGCCGCCCGCGGCAATCAAGTGTCCGGCAAGTTGTGGAATTAGAACAACATTGGACTGCATATGTTTCATGATCAGGGCATTCACAGCCTGCAAATCGTCAGACACGAGGTCCATAAGAACGTCCATGCCATTCTTGGGCCCATTTGGGGACCCAAGGTCAGAGGTGACGTCAGGATCTTTTTGATCAGATTTTACATCCGCAGCAATGGCCACGTTCTTCCCCTACTAATTACCAAGGTCCACGATAGCTAAGAGGGGGGTCTATTCTTGATCGTTCTTTCCCGATCATTATTCCCTGACAGCTGTTCCGAGACCGTTATTCCCGATAGGTCGTTCTTATAGGAAGGCGTTGGGGGAGTAAACCGGATAACGGTATTTTTATAAGAGTGTGACCATAAGAAACAGGGAATAGGTAAAAATTCATGCTGTAGGGCTTTTTCAGTGCTGCACGGGTTCTGTTCAATACGAGCAATCAAATGAATCCCTTTGACGTGATTACCCGTATCTGTCCGATTACATTTTTGTTTGGTTACGGGGATCTGACTCTCCATGCTCAGATCTGAAAATGCCTCAGGTTGCTTTTTGATTGATCAATTGAGCGAGATAAGAGTTCTTTTTAAGAAGAAAATCGATCAATCTGTTTTGATAGTCACCTGAGACAGCCTGAATGACTGAGGGACGTTCGGACAGCTTTGCTCTGTATTTCTGGACGCGGACTGTGCTCTGGAAAAAGCTATCGGAAATAAAAAGTTCAAAAGTATCGAAATAACGGAAGATTGGGCCATAAACGGCATCAATGAATTGGAAGTCATCCGAGGCAAAATAATCAGTTTCTCCTAGCTGAGTTTCCAACTGTTCAAACTTACTGGCAATAACGGCGCGTTTTTCCTGAAAGCTTTGGTGGTCTGGCGCGCTGTAAAAGCCTGCGATAGCTGCAAGGATGGTTGAACCGAATTCAATCCAGGATCGATGGCGGGCTTTCTCGAAGGCATTTTTTGGGTGAAGCGATCCTGTGGTTACTTCGTCCAGATATTCACCTATGACGGCAGATTCAAATAGAACGCCCTGCTCTGTTTGCAACAGGGGAACCTTGCCAAGGGGAGAGATTTCTTTGAACCAGTCAGGTTTGTTCGCGAGATCAATGTATGTCCGGTTATGCGGAATTTGTTTTTCGTCCAGTATGATTATTGCTCTTTGCACGTAGGGACATAGGGCAAAGCTCACCAGCTCTATTTTGCCGTTTGCAACTAAGTTCTTGTTACTTGATGTTGTACCATTGGGACGACTTGGCTGTGGTTCTGAGTATGCGGTCTTTGTTTCTGTTCTGTTTGGTGAAAGATCGGTTGTCATCGGTTTGTCCTGTCAATAGCTCGGTACTAATGCAAAGTATCTTGTTAAGTGCCTGTGCAAGGTAATTGTCCTTCTGATTGTTATGATTTAGTCTGTACGTATGTGGGTATCAATTGTCGTAAAATGAAAATAATCTTTGCATGAATGAACAGGGTGAATATTGGCGAGACTTAAGAACTGTGCTGGCCGTTGCCAGGTCTGGTTCCTTGTCTGGTGCTGCGCGGCAGTTGGGCACAAGCCACGCGACTGTCTTTCGACATATAAATCACATCGAAGAAAAACTCGAAGTTAAACTATTTGAACGTAACCGGGATGGTTATGGTCTAACGACGGCGGGTGAGGCAGTAACCAAGCTGGCTGAAAAGTTTGATCAGGACCTGGTGGTGTTGGAACGTCAACTTCTTGGGGAGGAACTTCAGCCTCGTGGTGTGGTTCGGATTACTACAACCGATACACTTCTGATTAACTTTCTGTCTCCGATCTTTGCCGATCTGCAAAAAGCCTATCCCGATATAGAGCTGGAAATAGGTTGTTCTAACGAACTGGTTAATTTGAACAAGCGCGAAGCGGAGATTGCGATCCGCCCAAGTAAAATAAGCCCGGATAATATGGTCGGCAGAAAGATGGCTGATATTCGTGTTGGCATATATGGCAGAGTGCAAGACCATCAATATCTATTGAAAAGCAATCATGAAATTGAAATTTTGGCTGAGCTAAAGAACCTGAATTGGATTGGCCCAGACGAAAGCCTTGCCCATTTACGTTTCTACAAATGGTTTCAGGATAATGGTCTCTATGCACAGGTGAAAACCAGATATAATAGCTTGCTCGCGGTTGCCGATGCGGTGCGTAATGGTGGTGGTGTTGCTATCTTGCCCTGTTTTATGGCGGCAATTGATCCGACATTGTTGGCCCTGAAGGCGCCGCTGGAAGGATTTGATAATGAACTCTGGCTTTTAACGCATCCTGATTTACGCAAGGTTGGGCGCATTCGGGTTTGTATGGATTTTTTAAGCACGGCAATTGGCAAAAAGAGAAACCTTCTCGAAGGTAAGCCAGAAATCGATGCTTAAAGTTAAATTGCTTCATCAGTTTAAGCTGGATTGTTGGCTATGTAAGTTGAGGGCTTTATAATTCGGTAGATTTTCCCGGTAGATTTTCTAAGCGCATTGCATGCGAGCCATGCTTTTTGAAGCACTTTCCCATAATACTTTTGGGGTGTGCGATCTTTCCTTGCCGCTTCCTTGTCGGGGCGATAGTTTTCTGCGTTGAATATGCGTACCAATTTTTCCTGATTTATGTGTTCTGGTAAAACGTGTTCTGGATTTATACGGGCTGACTAGCGTGATCGAAATTTATCGGACCAATGATATTGTCAAACTTTCCTGGCTTCAGGCTTTGTTATCTGATGCGGGAATAGAGTGCGTGGTGCTCGATCAACATGCTTCTATTATAGAAGGATCTATTGGGGCAATCCAACGCAGAGTAATGGTTCTGGAAGAAGATGCATTGCGGGCGCGAAGAGTTCTAAGCGATGCAGGTGAAATAGAGGAAAGTATCTGATGCCGGATCTTCCCAAGAATATTTCCCAGAATCTTCTTGAGAATTTTGCTCTGACAGAAGATGAGTTTATCGGTGGTAAGGTAACGGTCTTTCAGCCTGCCAAGGGATATCGCGCGGGCATTGATGCGGTGCTTCTGGCGGCGACTGTCGCAGTAATGTCTGGTGAGAAAATACTGGATCTGGGAAGTGGTGTTGGAACGGCAGGACTTTGTCTGATGGGCCGTGAACCGCAAGCAAAAGTAACGGGGCTGGAATTACAAGCCGTTTTGTTTCAAATCGCAGAAAAAAACAGACAAGTGAATCGTCTGAAAGACCGATGGTCTTTAGTAAATGGCGACCTTTTGAAATTACCTGATGATTTGCCTTTGGGATCTTTCGATCAGGTTATGTGCAATCCACCCTTTATGCCCAAAGGAACATCACATGGGTCCCCGGATCCGATAAAGCTGCTTGCCAACCACGAAGGCGAAGCCACTTTGCGGGACTGGATGCTGGCAGCTTTGAAATTGGTCAAACATAAGGGCGCTGTTACCATTATTCATCGCGCAGACCGTTTGGATGAAATTCTGTCTGTATTTCGAGAGAAAAAAGCCGGTGCAATAGAAGTTTGCCCACTGTGGCCTTATGAGGGACAACCTGCCAAGCGGGTTATTGTGCGTGCTCGACGGGGAATATCCAAGCCTATGATCATCACTGCGGGGCATAAACTTCATAAAACCGACGGGTCCTATACCGATATTATCGATGGGGCTTTAAGACGGGGACAAGCGCTCCCACTTTAGGAGGAGAAAAGATTTTTTGCTTTTGGATCACCAAGTGGAACTGTTCATGGTTGTGGGATTTCTTTTCAACAGTTACAAGTTTTTGGAACAATTTTAATAAGGCACATTATGAAGCTTAAAAAGCTGTTAGCTAAACTTCCTATCGAATGTTTTCGCAACCCACCTGCAAAGGTTGCTGTGGTCGCGCTTAATGGCGTGATTGGAGCGGCAGGTCCAATGCGATCAGGTCTTACACTTGCGTCAGTTGAAGATCAATTGACCGAAGCTTTTAAGATGGATGATATCAAGGCTGTGGCCTTGTCGATTAATTCGCCAGGTGGATCCCCCGTACAATCTGATTTGATCGGTCGTTTAATCCGGGATCTTGCAGATAAACATGAAGTTAAGGTTTATGCTTTCTGTGAAGATGTTGCTGCTTCTGGTGGATACTGGTTGGCCTGTGCAGCTGATGAAATTTATGCGATGGAATCTTCCGTGATTGGATCCATCGGGGTGATTTCCTCTGGCTTTGGTTTTCCTGAGTTGATCAAAAAACATGGTATCGAACGACGGGTTCGCACTTCTGGTGATCTGAAATCCACACTTGATCCCTTTGAGAAAGAAAATCCGAAAGACGTGAAGCGTCTCAAAGGTATTCTGACTCAAATCCATGAGAACTTTATGGATTGGGTTCGTGGACGCAGAACCGGTAAGCTCAAAGCTGATGAAAAAGAGATTTTTTCCGGCGAGTTCTGGACGGGCGTTACAGCGAAAGAATACGGTTTGATTGATGGCTTGGGATCAATGCACCAGATCATGCGTTTTGAATATGGTGAGAAGGTTAAACTCATCAAAGTCGAAGGCAAACGCAGCTGGCTCAAAGCAAAATTGGGTCTGGGCGGTGGCGATGCTCTTTTAAAAGGTGCCGGACTTGCTGGTTTGGGGGGCGTGAATGCCGCTGATATTGCTGGTGGTATGATGGCTGCTGTCGAAGAGCGTGCTCACTGGGACCGTTACGGCCTTTAAGTTTTAATAGCCTCTGGGATTTTGGCTTGGTTAACGAGAATGGAATCCGGGATAATTTGATCTTGGATTCCCCATGAAGAAAAAGCCGCGATGCGCGGTATGGTTAGGATAGTATGTTCGGAATACCCTCTATAGGTAAGTTGCTGATACTCGGATTGGTTATTGCCGGGGTTTATCTGTTTTTCAAAGCAGCAGGACGACGTGAGCAGTCTCGTCGTAATGGCGGTAAGAAAAACATGGGGCAAAACACCGGACGTACGCCAAGCCAAAGCCAAGAAAATCAAGATGATAACGGATCGCTGGACATGGTTCAGTGTCCGGCTTGCAAGGCCTATATCCCTGCCAAAAGCAAATGCTCTTGCGGTGGTAACGGCTAGAAGCGACAAAAAATATCTCGACTCCGGCATTGTGGCTGTTGATTCCAAATGCTGGTCATTATAAGTTCATTCAAATTTCGCACTGCAGCAAAATGACAAATAACGATATGTCCCAGTCTGACGCAAAAAAGTCCGACGTAACTAATTCTGACGATGTTAAGGTCGGCGTAAATTCCGTTGATCTTAAAAGCCCGGCTCAAGCTTCTGTGAAAGCCAAGGCGAAAACCAAGGTCATAGTTGACCCTGAAAAGTGTGTGCAACGCCTCATTCTCAAACTTCAGGATTATTGGGCCCGCCAGGGGTGCGTTATTCTTCAGCCCTATGATTTGGAAGTCGGGGCAGGGACGTTCCATCCGGCAACAACACTTCGGTCTTTGGGCCCGGATACTTGGCGCGCAGCCTATGTGCAACCCTGTCGTCGTCCGGCTGATGGTCGTTATGGGGATAACCCAAACCGTCTGCAGCACTATTACCAGTTTCAGGTCATCATGAAGCCTTCTCCTGCCAACTCGCAGGAGCTTTATCTGGGGTCGCTGGATGCCATTGGCATTGATTCAACAAAACACGACCTTCGTTTTGTCGAAGATGACTGGGAAAGCCCGACATTGGGGGCCTGGGGACTTGGTTGGGAAGTTTGGTGTGATGGCATGGAAGTCAGCCAGTTTACCTATTTTCAACAGGTTGGTGGCATTGAATGTAATCCGGTTCCTTTGGAACTGACATACGGTCTTGAACGCCTCTTTATGTATGTACAGGGTGTAGAGAACGTCTATGACCTGGATTGGGACGGGGTTCCGGCCGAAGAAGGCGGGAAAACCTATGGTGATGTTTTCCATCAGAACGAAGTAGAATTCTCTACCTTCAATTTTGAAATTGCTTCAACAGACGAATTGTTCCGCCATTTTGAAGATGCCGAAGCTGAATGTGCACGGATCTTGAAGTTCGGTGAAGCCAATGCCGAGAAAAACGGTAAGGCGAAAGGCAATCTCTTGCCTCTGCCTGCCTATGATCAATGTATGAAAGCCAGTCACCTCTTTAACTTGCTTGATGCTCGCGGTGTAATCTCCGTGACGGAACGCCAAGCCTATATTGGCCGTGTACGTGAGTTGGCAAAAGCATGTTGCGAAGCCTGGAATAAAACCCAGCAGGAAGAGGCGTAAAGGTATGTCCGAATTTCTACTTGAACTTCACTCGGAAGAAATCCCGGCGCGTATGCAGGCTAAGGCTGCGGCCGATCTTAAGAAAATTGTCAGTGATCAACTAAAGGCAGCAGGCCTTGTTTATGTTGATGCGCGCTCATTTGTGACTCCACGCCGTTTGGCGCTGGTTATCGACGGTTTGCCTGAAAAACAACCTGATGTAAGTGAAGAGAAAAAAGGCCCAAAAGTCGGCGCGAATGAAAAGGCACTCGAAGGCTTTATGAAGGCCAATAGCCTTGTATCTATTGATCAAGCTGAAGTAAGAAATACGCCCAAGGGTGATTTCTACTTTGTGGTTAATGAAATCAAGGGACGGAATACCACCGAAGTTCTTGCCGAGATTGTTGTGGAAACAATCAAGAGTTTTCCTTGGCCCAAGTCCATGAAATGGTCAAAAAACTCTTTCCGTTGGGTGCGCCCACTGCATTCTATTTTGGCTATCTTCAAAGGCGAAACCCTCAAGGGTTCCTTTGATTTTGGCAACCAGACACTGAACTTTGGTAACAAAACTCGGGGTCACCGCTTTTTGGCGCCGGATTGGTTCGAGGTTAAAAATCTGGATGATTACCTTCACAAGCTTCGCCTTGCCAAGGTTCTTGTGGATGAAAGCGAACGTCGTGATCTGATCGAAACGCAAGCTAAAGAGTTGTGTGTTGCCGAAGGCTTGACCCTAAAAGATGATCAGGGACTTCTGAATGAAGTGACTGGTCTGGTGGAATGGCCTGTTCTGTTGATGGGCCAAATTGCCGACCGCTTTATGTCTGTGCCACATGAAGTGCTATCCACATCTATGAAAGAGCATCAGAAGTATTTTTCTGTTCTTGATGGTGATGGGAAGCTTGCGAACCACTTTGTTTTTGCAGCCAACACCGAAACCGTTGATGGTGGTCAAACGATCATTTCCGGTAATGAGCGCGTTCTGGCATCCCGCCTTTCCGATGCAGAGTTTTTCTGGGATCAGGATAAAAAAGACAAGCTGGAAAGTCGTGTTGATGCGTTGGAAACAATTGTCTTCCAAGCCAAGCTTGGTACGGTTGCCAATAAAATGGGTCGTGTTTCCGTTCTTGCCAGTGATTTGGCCGAGCAAACAGGGTGTAATCCTGTTTATGCACGTCGCGCCGCAGAATTGGCCAAGGCTGATTTAACCACTGGTATGGTTTATGAATTCCCTGAACTACAGGGCATCATGGGCCGTTATTATGCTCTGCATGACGGGGAGAGTCCCCTTGTTGCCGAAGCGATTGCAGACCACTATTCTCCACTTGGACCGTCCGATCGTTGTCCTTCTGCACCAATTTCAGTGGCGGTTGCCCTTGCTGATAAAATTGATACGTTGGTTGGCTTCTTCGGCATTGATGAGTTGCCGACGGGGTCGAAAGATCCTTTTGCCCTGCGTCGTGCTGCACTTAGCATTATTCGTCTGATTACAGAAAACAGCTTGCAGATTAGTTTGCGCCAAGCATTCGCAGCAAGCTTCTCGGCCTACACAGGCCAATTGACGGAATCTGAAGATAAAACCATTGACGGTTTGATGACTTTTATTGCCGATCGTCTAAAGGTCGCATTGAAAGATAAAGGTGTTCGTCACGATCTGATCACAGCCGTTTTCGCCCTTGGGGATGAAGACGATTTGGTTCGTTTACTCGCCCGTGTTGATGCTCTTGCCGGATTGCTGAAAACCGATGACGGGGCCAACTTGTTGGCAGCTTACCGTCGGGCAGCGAACATTGTTCGGATCGAAGAGAAAAAAGATAAAACGGTATTCGATGCGACAGTCGATACCGTGTTGCTGCAACAGCCTGAAGAACAGGCGTTGCAGGAAGCTCTGCAAGGAGCTTCCCAGGAAGCCACAAAGGCACTGGAACGTGAAGATTTCACCGAGGCGATGGCGGCACTTGCCGGACTTCGTCCTCCGATGGACGCGTTTTTTGATAAGGTAACGGTGAACGATGATGATCCGGCTTTACGAAAAAACCGTCTGTGCTTGTTATCTCGGATTGGTGTGATCCTGGGGCAGGTTGCAGACTTCTCACGAATAGAAGGATAGATGAGAAAATGACCAAATGGGTCTACAGTTTCGGTAATGGCAAGGCTGACGGCAAAGCCGACATGAAGGAACTACTCGGCGGCAAGGGGGCTAACCTTGCCGAGATGTCATCGCTGGGGCTTCCGGTCCCGCCCGGTTTTACCATCTCCACCGAAGTCTGTACGGCCTATTATGATAATGATCGAAACTATCCGGATGATCTTGCTGGTCAGGTTGATGAAGCCCTTGGCCAAATAGAAGATATTGTCGGTGTTAAGTTTGGAGACAACGCGAACCCTCTGCTTGTCTCCGTTCGTTCCGGCGCACGCGCTTCCATGCCGGGCATGATGGACACGGTCCTCAACCTTGGCCTTAACGATATTACTGTCGAAGGTCTTGCCAAGGTATCAGGTGACGAGCGTTTCGCCTATGACAGCTATCGTCGCTTTATCCAGATGTACAGTGATGTTGTTCTCGAAGTTGATCACCACTTCTTCGAAGAAATCCTGGAATTGCACAAAGAAGATAACGGACTAATTCTGGATACAGAACTTTCAGCCGAAGACTGGAAGGGAATTATTGTCCAATACAAGAAGATTGTTGAAGAAGAATACGGTCAGCCTTTCCCGCAGGACCCGAAAGAACAGCTTTGGGGTGCGGTATCTGCAGTATTCGGTTCATGGATGAACGCTCGTGCAACAACCTATCGTAAACTGAACGACATCCCCGCAGCGTGGGGAACGGCGGTCAATGTACAGGCTATGGTCTTTGGTAACATGGGCGATGACTGTTCTACCGGGGTTGCCTTTACTCGTAATCCTTCGACAGGTGAAAATGCTTTCTATGGTGAGTACCTGATCAATGCCCAAGGCGAAGATGTGGTTGCGGGGATCCGTACACCGCAAAACCTGACGATCAAAGGCAAAGAAGAACAGAACTCTGACCTTCCATCCATGGAAGAAACAATGCCAGAGGTGTTCAAGCAGCTTGATGAAACGCGTCATATTCTGGAAAAGCATTATCGCGATATGCAGGACATTGAATTCACCGTTCAGTCCAACAAGCTCTTTATGCTACAAACCCGTGCAGGTAAGCGTACAACGGCTGCTGCTCTTCAGATTGCGGTTGATATGGTTGCCGAAGGTCTGATCACAAAAGAAGAAGCAGTTGGTCGTGTTGAACCTGCTGCGCTTGATCAGTTGTTGCACCCGACACTTGACCCCGATGCTGATCGTAATGTGATTGGCCATGGCTTACCGGCTTCACCTGGTGCGGCCTCCGGCCAAATTGTATTCTCTGCTGATGAAGCCGAAAAAATGGCACAATCCGGTAAGGGCGTTATCCTTTGTCGGACAGAAACATCACCGGAAGATATTCACGGTATGCACGCTGCCAAAGGTATTCTGACCTCTCGTGGCGGGATGACGTCTCACGCGGCTGTGGTGGCGCGTGGTATGGGCCGTCCGTGTGTGTCCGGTGCGGGCGATCTGCGCATGGATTACAAAAACGAAACCATGATTGTTCGGGGTGAAGAACTGAGGGCCGGTGATATCATCACCATTGACGGTAGTAATGGTGAAGTTATGTTGGGGGAAATTCCAACAATTCAACCGGAAATGTCTGGTAATTTCTCGACCCTTATGGAATGGGCAGACAAGATCCGGACGATGAAGGTACGCACCAACGCCGAGACACCGAATGATTGCCGCACTGCGCGCAGTTTTGGCGCGGAAGGTATTGGGCTTTGCCGTACTGAACACATGTTCTTTGATGCGGACCGTATTGTTGCTGTGCGTGAAATGATCCTGTCTGATGATGAAACAGGGCGTCGTAAAGCACTGGATAAAATCTTGCCGATGCAGCGTGAAGATTTTGTCGAGATCTTCAAAATTATGGCGGGATTACCGGTAACAATTCGTTTGCTTGATCCGCCTCTGCATGAATTTCTGCCTCACGGGACGGAAGAGATGCAGGACGTTGCGGATGCTGCTGGCGTGCCGATTGAAAAGCTGCATGCGCGTGCTGCAAAGATGTCGGAAACAAACCCGATGCTTGGGCACCGTGGCTGTCGTTTAGGTATTTCCTATCCTGAGATTTATGAAATGCAGGCTAGGGCAATTTTTGAAGCTGCAGCACAGGTTTCAAAATCCGAAGGTCAGACTGTTGAACCAGAAGTGATGATCCCGCTGGTTGGCATGAAGAAAGAGCTTGAGATCCTCAAGGCGCTTGTTGATCGTGTTGCCAAAGAAGTTATGGCTGCCGAAGGTGTCGAGATGAAATATCTTGTTGGTACGATGATTGAGCTTCCACGTGCGGCACTACGTGCTGCGGATATTGCGGAAGAAGCTGAGTTCTTCTCATTCGGAACCAATGATTTGACGCAAACAACCTTTGGTTTGTCTCGTGATGATGCGGGGAATTTCCTTGGTGCTTACGAGCGTAACGGCATCATTGAACAAGATCCGTTCATCTCTCTGGATCAGGAAGGTGTCGGTGAGCTGGTTGAGATCGCTGCAGAACGTGGACGGAAAACGCGTAGTGATATCAAACTTGGTATTTGTGGTGAACACGGCGGAGATCCGGCGTCCATCAATTTCTGCCAGAAGGTTGGATTGAACTACGTTTCCTGTTCTCCATTCCGCGTGCCAATCGCTCGCCTTGCCGCAGCACAAGCCGCGATTAAAAAGTAACACTGCTCTATAAGAAGCAGTTATATAAAAGGGTGGCTTCGGTCACCTTTTTTGTTTGGACTGTCCCGTTCTTAAAAAAACGTCACCGTATTTCAGGGCGGGTCATATCTTTGTTCCATTACCTCCACAAACGCCATGCAGACCTTGTTCCCGTACATTGAGTTCCTTCGTAAAAACGGTGAACTGGATAAGCTTTATCTTGATGCATTTAAAGCCGTTCTCAGGACGGCAGGGAAAAAGCAATAAGAAATTAGACGGTTCTATTTCTGGAAACGATAACTACTCCTATGGCAGCGATGGCCATTCCACCCCAGGCAAACAGGGGCATTTCTTCGCCCAGGAGCAACCACCCGAATAGTGCGGCAAGTGGCGGAACAAGGAACATTAGTGATGATACCCGGGATACTTCGCCAGCGCGTATCATGGCGAGCAACAAGCTCATGGCCAGGATTGAGTTGCCAATTGCCAGATAACCGAGGGCGGCAAAGAATTCGACAGTCCAGTTGACCTGCATAGTCTCAAAGGTCAAGGCAATGGGGGCGACGACTGCAAATCCTGCTGCATACTGGACCATGTTGGCAACAATTGGGTGGTAACCGCCACCAAAGCGTTTTTCATAGAGCACACCACTGGTAATTCCCAGTAATCCAAGCACGCTGAAACTAACGCCGATCAGGGTCGGAGGCTCTATATCCGATCTGGCCACGATCACAATTAAAACCCCTGTGAGGCCAAGTAGTAGGCCAAGCCAGCGAAGCCAACTGACTTTTTCCCGAGCAAGCCTGGGGGCCAGTATTGCGACAAGTATCGGCTGTAAAGACATGAAAATAGCCAAAACACCAGCAGATACGCCAGATCTGAACGCCCACCAGCAAAAGCCAAAATAGACCGCCTGTACCAGAACGCCGACAACAATCAGATGAAGCCAATCAGCGGCCCGTTGGGGCAGGGAAGGCTTGAAAAAAAAATAGAACGGCACCAGCAAAATCACGACAAATGAAAAGCGCATGGAAAGCAGCGTCATTGGCTCAGCATATTGAAGTCCTACTTTGGCAACGCCATATCCCCCAGCCCACAGAAATGTGAAGGCAACAGGCGCGAGTATTAACCACAGAGGTTTTTTGCTTATCGTCATGATGGGGTGATCCATAAAAGGAGAGTGCCCTTCACATTATCAAGCAAAAATACAGATGGATATAGCCAAAGTGAATTTATTGGTAGGCCATGATTTAAATTAGGTAATTTGCTTTTAAAATATGCAATTTTTGTTTTGTAAACTAGTATAACAATTATGATTTTTATCGTGAATGACTGATCAGCGGAGAGGTCATGACGCTGACAAGCTATAGGAATTATGTATTCTTTTATTTTCAATTAGTAGCTTTGAAAAAAAACAAACCTTATTCGTGTTGGTGATGTTGTCAAAATTCGAAAAGGGATTAACCTTCATGTTTTGAAGATTGTTTATACATTTGGGAAGGGGAGGATCGTCGTGACAATCAATGGATCTGATCGCGCCTTTGCAAACTGCAAATACACAGGTGGTCAGTTAACATGCAAATAATTCGTGATTCAGATACCGTGGAATGGGTTGAACAGTTTCCTGGCCTTTCCCAGCTTGATGTCCAGACGAAAGAACTTTTGTTAAAGCGTAGTAGTGTTTTGTCTGTAAAGGAAAATAGCGTTATTTTTGGTCCAGGAAAATCACCAGAAAATATGCTCTTTCTGCTAGATGGGTCTGTGCGCGTACAACAAATATCTGATACAGGAAGAGAAATCGTGCTCTACCGCATTCATGCCGGGGAAAGTTGTGTCCTGACGACGGCATGTCTTCTTGCTTATGACGATTATTCTGCAGAGGGAATTGCTGAAACTAATATAAGGGCAGCTGCGATACCCCGACAGTTATTTGATGAACTTGTTGCTCAGTCTCATGGGTTTCGAAATTTTGTTTTTGCCGCATTTTCCAAACGCATTACGGATCTTTTTCTGATGGTTGATGAGGTTGCTTTTCAACGTATTGATGTCCGGCTCGCTCAGAAACTTATCGAGCTGTCTGAAGGCAAAGATAGTATTAACACCACGCATCAAAAGCTGTCTATTGAGCTTGGTACTGCCCGTGAAGTTATATCGCGTCAGTTGCAGGAATTTCAACGACGGGGCTGGGTAGAACAGGCTCGAGGTACAGTTATGATCCTCATGCGTAATGAATTGATAATTCTTGCAGACAAAAACGAATAGAAAATTTTCAAACTTTTGGTGACTTAGTCACTGATGTGTTTCCTCTAAAGCTTTATTTTGAATATAGCTTTGAAGGAGAATAAATAATGACAAGAAATATTGGCTCGCTTGATCAGGCAATTCGTCTGATCTTTGCTCTGATTTTGATTACAAGTCCTTTTGTCAGTGGCCTTTCCTATTTTGATACGACTTGGATGACATATACGTCTGTTTCGCTTGGGGTTGTGATGCTTTTGGTATCTCTTATTCGAATATGCCCCCTTTATTCGATATTGGGTATTCGAACCTGTAAGTCGTGCTGAGCAATATACTTCGTCATTTTTGTTATCTGTTGGGTAATGTCCATGTTCAATGTAAATGGTGTGTTGACTGCTTAATTTGATATGTTGAGGCAGGGCGCACTGTCTGATCATAGTACAAAACTGATGTTACAAGCTTTATCGAAACTTGCCGGCCTGTTTTGAAGGGCTGTTGTTTGGCCCGTTGATCTGAAATCAAGGTCGTAATTCATTTAATTTTATCACAGAACAATTGACGCTTCCTGAAAAGAGGAAACTTTCATGCCATATCCCGTAGAAATGCGAACGGTCCCTGATGTATCGGCTCATTTTGATGAGGCGACAAATACAATCAGCTATATCATCAAAGATCCATCTAGTGACTGCTGTGCAATTGTGGACAGTGTGTTGGATATTAATTATGCCGCAGGTCGTATTTCTTATGATCATGCAAACGTTCTGATTAACGAAGTGAAAGAGCGTGGTCTGACGCTGGACTGGATTATTGAGACCCATGTACATGCTGACCATCTTAGTGCGGCCCCATATATTCAAGCAGAGCTCGGGGGTAAGGTTGGTGTTGGCGACAAGATAATGCTTGTTCAAGAGACCTTTGGTAAAATTTTCAATGAAGGCACAGAGTTTCAACGTGATGGTTCACAGTTTGATGCTTTGTTTAAAGATGGTGATCGCTACAAGGTAGGACAGATGGAATGCTTTGCAATTTACACCCCCGGCCATACTCCGGCCTGTATGGCCCATGTCATGGGGAACGCGACTTTTACAGGTGATACTTTGTTTATGCCGGACAGTGGCTCAGCCCGTGCTGATTTTCCTGGTGGAGATGCTGGGAAGCTTTATGACAGTATTCAAAAAGTGCTGAGTTTACCTGACGAAATGCGCCTTTTTATGTGTCATGACTACGGACCAAATGATCGAGAAATTCAATGGGAAACCACTGTCGCAGAGCAGAAACAAAAAAATATCCATGTTGGCCTCGGAAAGACACGGGAAGAATTTATTAAATTTCGTACTGCACGGGATGCTCAACTAGATGTGCCAAAACTTATACTGCCTTCTTTACAAGTAAATATGCGGGCAGGTGAACTTCCCTCAGATCCTGATGGCAATCTGATGCTTAAAGTACCGGTGAATGCCTTGTGATTAGCTAAGGCGAGAGATCTGCTAGAAAATCAATACTCAGAATTATTGAGATCAATAGATATTCGTTCTTGTTAATGTTTGACGATTGTCTGAGGCTAAACTTCATTGGAAAGAGGAATAGATGATATGGATGTAAAAAGCATTTCGGACAAGTTGTCTGTGAGCCCGCAGATTGTATTAGAAGACGTGGAACAGCTTGCTGAATTAGGATTTCGTTCAATTATCTGTAATCGCCCGGATGGAGAAGGTGCAGATCAACCAACGTTTAATGAAATTGCGTCTGAAGCAGAGAAGTACGGGTTGGAAATACGTTATCTTCCCGTGACTGCGGGTAAGGTGTCGAATGAGGATACTATTGGCTTTAGTATCGCTATGCGTGAATTGCCAAAACCTGTCATGGCATATTGTCGAAGCGGGACACGATCTGCGACACTCTGGTCGCTAAGTCAGGCTGATAAAATGTCTGTGCCTGATATTTTATCCGCAGCTAAAACAGCTGGATATGATATGGGGGGCGTTGTCCGACGGCTTACAAATGGTGGCAAGACACCAATAGATCATGCTGATGCTAGTTTTGAAGTGGTTATTGTTGGGGCGGGTGCCGCGGGTGTCGCTGTTGCTGCAAGCTTGAAAGCACGGCAGCCAGAGCTTGAAATTGCCATCATAGATCCTGCTGATATTCATTATTACCAACCGGGGTGGACTATGGTTGGCGGGGGCATTTTCGATGCGCACGAAACTGCGAAAACCATGGGATCTCTAATCCCAAAAGGTGTCCAATGGATTAAGGCTGCTGTTGCCGCTTTTGAGCCCAAAGACGATGTTATTATTTTGGATGGTTGTCGCGTCGTCAAATATAAACGTTTGATTGTTTGTCCGGGCATCAAGCTTGATTGGAACAAAATTGACGGACTTGTCGAAACACTTGGAAAAAATGGTGTTACATCAAACTATCGTTACGATCTTGCGCCCTATACCTGGGAGCTTGTACAGAAAATGTCGGAAGGCAGGGTGATTTTTACGCAACCTCCGATGCCAATAAAATGCGCAGGTGCTCCACAAAAGGCAATGTATCTGTCCGCCGACGCATGGTTGCGCCGCAACGTCCTGAACAATATCGATATTCATTTTAATAACGCTGGCGGCGTATTGTTTGGAGTTAAGGATTATGTACCAGCACTTGAACGTTATGTGCAGAAATACGATGCGACGTTAAACTTTTTTTATAATCTTGTCGCCGTTGATGGTACCGCACAAAAAGCATGGTTTGATGTTTCAAAGCCGGATACGCCAGTCAGGCGAGTCGAGGTAGACTTCGACATGATACATGTTTGCCCGCCACAGACAGCACCTGATTTTATTCGTGTTTCACCACTCGCTGACGCGAAGGGATGGGTTGATGTTGATCAGACCACTTTGCGCCACAAAACCTTTGAGAATATCTGGTCTCTTGGGGATGTTATGAATGCACCAAATGCCAAAACAGCAGCCGCGGCGCGCATTCAAGCACCAATTGTTGCCGAAAATGTGGTAGCAGACATGAATGGTAAAGCGCCAGTTGCTCAATATAACGGTTACGGTTCATGCCCACTTACTGTTGAACGCGGGAAAGTTATCCTTGCCGAGTTTGGGTACGGCGGTGTTCTGTTGCCCAGTTTTCCAAAGATGCTTTTAGATGGCACACAACCAACCCGTATGGCGTGGCTTTTGAAAGAAAAGATGTTACCGCCTGTTTATTGGAAGGGGATGTTACGTGGTAGAGAATGGTTGGCGAAACCACAAAAGCTAATTGTTGAATAAAAAATATCTGCGGTTCCAGAGTCTCATCTGAAATAAATAGAACCTGTGGAGTTGTATTTGAGCTCTCTGGTCATTTTCCCTTGTTTATAAAGTCGATAAAGATAATCAGTTGTGAAAAATAGATTTTCTAAATATTTGCCAGTTTTATTTTGGTACAAAAGTTATAATAAACAATCGTTTTCGAATGATATGATTGCGGCATTGATTGTGACAATCATGCTTATTCCTCAGTCTCTTGCTTATGCGTTACTTGCTGGTTTACCGCCTGAAGCAGGGCTTTATGCATCAATAGTTCCTATCATACTCTATTCAATTTTTGGTACGAGTAATGCCTTGGCCGTGGGGCCTGTTGCTGTTGTTTCGCTTATGACGGCAGCTGCTTTGGGTAATATTGTTCAACAAGGTTCTGTAGGATATGCCACTGCAGCTTTGTCATTGGCTGGGCTTTCTGGGGTGATTTTGTTGATGATGGGATTCTTTCGCCTCGGATTTCTGGCGAACTTTTTGTCTCATCCGGTTATTGCGGGGTTCATTACCGCATCTGGTATTATTATTGCGGTTAGCCAGTTAAAACACATTTTTGGTATTGATGCATACGGGCATAATCTTTGGGATTTAATTGTGTCTCTTGTTTGGAATTTTCCTCAAACAAATATATTTACACTTGTGATCGGGATGACAGCTGTTCTTTTTCTGTTTTGGGTTAGAAAGAACTTAAAAACCCTTTTAGGAAGAGTTGGTGTTAATCCTTGGGTTTCAGATCTTGTTACGAAGGTCGGACCTGTCACCGTTGTTGTTGTCAGTACGGTTTCAGTATGGGGTTTCGATCTTTCTGATCAAGGTGTTAAAATAGTAGGGGATGTACCTCAAAGTTTGCCTCCTTTTACATTACCTGATTTTTCTGTGTCGCTGCTTCAGGAGCTTTTTATTCCGGCATTGCTTATTTCCGTTATTGGCTTTGTTGAATCTATTTCTGTAGCGCAGACGCTGGCTGCTAAAAAACGGCAACGGATTGACCCTGATCAGGAGTTAATTGGCTTGGGGGCAGCTAATATTGGGGCGGCAATGACAGGTGGTTTCCCTGTGACAGGTGGTTTTTCTCGTTCTGTTGTGAATTTTGATGCTGGTGCAGAAACCCCCGCGGCGGGTGCATTTACTGCAATTGGTCTTGCAATTGCTGCTCTTGCCTTGACACCCTTGATCTATTATCTGCCCAAGGCAATATTGGCTGCGACAATTATTGTTGCAGTGCTTGGGCTTGTTGATTTCAGTATACTCAAGCGTAGTTGGAACTATTCAAAAGTTGACTTTATTGCTGTTGCCGCAACGATCCTGTTAACTCTGATATTTGGTGTTGAACTAGGAGTTACTATCGGTGTTGGGATTTCAGTTGCCTTGTTTCTATACAAGACATCACGACCACACATCGCTGAAGTTGGCCTTATCGCGGGGACCGAGCATTTTCGAAATGTAAAACGACATAAGGTATATACTGATCCTTTAGTTTTAACCCTGCGTGTTGATGAGAGCCTTTATTTCGCTAACGCCCGGTTTTTAGAAAATGTTATATATGATCGTGTTGCTCTCGATTGCCCCGTTAAACACGTTATTCTTCAATGTTCAGCTATTAATGAGATTGATTTTAGTGCTTTGGAATCTTTGGAATCAATAAATGAGCACCTGAATGATTTGGAAATTAAGCTCCACCTTTCTGAAGTTAAAGGCCCTGTCATGGACAGGTTGCGACAGGCAAGCCTACTCGATGAATTGACGGGGCAGGTTTTTCTTTCTCAATATGATGGCTTCAAAAAATTAACCTCAATATCCGGTTCTACAAGATAAAATTTTGTATTCGGATGCTCTTGGCGATTATTTAAACCTCCCCAAAACGCCATTAGATAGCAGGTAAAGTTAGATTGGATATAGTTAGGGCGAATATCCCTGATATGAACAGTTTAACTGAATTTATTGCGAATCAGTTGCATTCTCATTTATTTTGAGTATCCTGCCTTCATTCTATGTTTGAGTCGATACGTTGGCCGATGCTTGGGGATGAAAAATAAGTCTTATTTTTCCCCGCTAACTGAATGCGGAATTTGACCCCGTTGGAGGAAATCAAATGAAAATCACAAAATTAAAAGCTGCAGCAACTGGTTTTGCAGCAACTTTGGCGATGACTGTTGGTCTTACTGTCGTGTCAAATGTCGCTTTGGCAGACAAAGTAACAATTACAGATATTGCCGGGCGCACTGTTAAAGTGGAAAAAAATCCCGAGAAAATTGTTCTTGGCGAAGGGCGTATGATCTATTCCATCGCCGTTCTTGACAGAGAGAACCCCTTCAAGCGCGTTGTTGGCTGGAAAGATGATCTGATCAACTATGATCCTGATGCTTACCGTAAATATATGGCGCGCTTTCCGGAAGTGGCAAAGATTGAAAACTTGGGTAGCCCTTATGCTGCGGAATATAGCTTGGAAACAGTAATTTCACTGGATACGGACGTTGTATTTCTTAACCTTGGTAATCTGTTGAAAGCTGAGGAAAGTGGCCTTCTGGATAAACTCGACAAAGCTGGTATCCCCGTTGTTTTCCTGGATTTCCGTCAACGTCCAACTCAACATACCGTTCCCAGTTTACAAATTCTTGGGCGTATCTTTGATGAGCGCGATAACGCAGACGAGTTTGTTGATTACTATCAGAAAAACATGATGACTGTATTTTCACGCATCGCAGAAATCAAAGACGAAGACAAACCTGTTGTCTTTATCGAAAATGCCGCGGGATATAACCCAGACAAGTGTTGCACCACTTACGGCAGCGCTAACCTAGGGCGTCTTGTTGACCTGGCTGGGGGATTGAACTGGGGAACGAAAAAATTCCCTGGACTAAAGGGGAAAGTGAACCCGGAAGTGATCTTTACAGATGACCCGGACATCATCATGGGAACGGGCGCAAACTGGTCCGAAGCTCAACCTGACACTATGGCTGTGTTGTTTGGTTATGAAGCAAGTGAAGACCTGGTTAATGAGAGGCTGGTTGCATTGGCAGGCCGCAAAGGATGGAGCGAACTGAAAGCCGTTAAGTCTGGACGTTTCCATTCTATCTATCATCAATTCTATAACAGTCCCTATCATTTCGTGGCGTTACAAACCTTCGCTAAATGGTTCTATCCAGAGAAATTTGCCGACCTCGATCCGGAAGCGACCTTTGTCGAGTTACACGACAAGTTTCTCCCGATTGACTATAGCGGTGTGTTCTGGGGCTCCTTACCCGCAACACAGTAACCCTTGAAATGAAGCCCGCGAGATTTGTGACATACCTTGATTGCTTTTGGGAATTGCTTTTGGGGCACATATCTTGCGGGCTTTTTATCTTTAGGCTTGGCATGCCAGATGCTGTTTCTTCACTCGGCTCGTCTATTCGTGCGATTTTCAAAATATTTCATTCAGAAAGATCAATAATGTCCTTTAGTCCTGATAAGCTAGGGAATGCAGATGAGATAGGTGCTACCACGGAAACTTATAAAAATGCTGCTATTCAGGCGGGATATCGTCGTCAATTAAGGCGTCGTTATTTAACCTTGTTGGGCGTTGCTGTTTTGTTGTGTGTCTCTTTTGTTTTTGATGTCTCTAATGGTCCTGGGAATTTTCCACTTTCTATTGTTATTGAGACGCTCTTGGATCCTCAGGCACATGGTATAAAACTAGAGGTTATTATCTGGGATTATCGTCTGCCGATTGCGATCACAGCTGTGTTGGTTGGGGCTATTCTGGCGCTTGCGGGCGCGCAGATGCAAACGGTGTTGAACAATCCTTTGGCCGAGCCCTTTACACTAGGGGTGTCGTCTGCAGCGTCTTTTGGTGCTGCCCTTGCGATTGTCGTTGGTTGGAGCATTGTCCCAAATCTGGGGCCTTTACTTGTTACTTTTAACGCTTTTATTTTTGCTTTGCTGACCTGCATTTTTATTCTGGTGGCAACCCGTATTAAAGGGGTTGGTACCGAGACAATGATTCTATTCGGGATCGCTATTTTTTTTGCTTTTAACGCGGCGCTCGCCATGATGCAGTATATGGCATCCGAAGATGAACTTGCCCGCATTGTTTTTTGGATGATGGGATCTTTATCTCGTGCAAGCTGGGAAAAAATATCACTGGGCGCAATCCTGTTAAGTCTGGCACTTCCTTATAGTTTCTACCGAACTTGGCAGTTAACGGCCTTACGGATGGGGGATGATACCGCAATCAGTTTGGGGATTGATGTTGCCCGACTGCGGGTTGAGATGCTGATTGTTATTTCGTTGCTTGCTGCTACGGCGGTTGCTTTTGTGGGCACAGTTGGTTTTGTCGGTTTGGTTGGTCCGCATATCGCCCGGTTGATTGTCGGGGAAGATCAACGTTTCTTCATACCGCTTTCTGCCTTGGTTGGTGCGCTTACGCTCTCGCTTACATCTATTATCAGTAAAATGATTACCCCCGGGATCATTTATCCGATCGGTATTATTACCGCCTTGATCGGGGTTCCTGTTTTCATTTCGCTTATTCTCAGTACCCGAAAGGAGCGGTTATCATGACACTTGAGATTTCTGGCCTTTGTTCTGATTATGGAAGTAAGAAGATACTGAAAGACGTTTCTATTGCACCAGTAGCGGGAGGAGAATTTGTTGGACTTATAGGTCCGAATGCGTCTGGTAAGTCAACTTTGTTCAAGTCGATTGCCGGGGCTGTTAAGGCAACGGATGGGGTAATTTCCCTTGATGGACGGGATCTCAGGCGTGCCAGTAGGGGGCAACGTTCCAAGGTCGTGGCCTATATGCCGCAATCTTATGGCTGTAATGCGGTTTTAACGGTTTTTGAATGTGTGTTATTGGCCTTGAAGCAGATGACGGGCTGGCGGGTTAAGCAAGATGATTTGCAACGCGTATCAAATGTTTTACATGCCTTGGGATTATCACATCTTGCGGATCGCGGTATCTCAAAGTTAAGTGGTGGTCAGGCGCAAATGGTCTCTGTCGCTCAAACGCTGGTCAGGGAACCTAGATTGGTGTTGCTGGATGAGCCAACGTCTGCACTGGATTTGCACCATCAGCTCTCAATTCTGTCAACGATCCGTGCTTTTATGCGCAATAGAAACATGATTGTCATTGCTGCGCTGCATGATCTGAATCTTGCTGCTCAGTTTTGCGATCGCCTGGTGCTAATTAAAGAAGGCGAAGTTCTTGCCGATGGAAAACCCGAAAAGGTGCTGGCACTCAAGGAGATTGACGAGACTTACAGGGTCATGACCAATTTGGAAAAAACCAGCAGAGATACGCTTTATGTGGATGCACGTTTGTCTGCTTAAACAAAAATTACTTTGGTTGTTTAAGCCAGGCTAAACCTGCTTCTTTCGTCTTGAAAGCCTGGAAAGTGTGTTCTAGCGCCAATGCCTGCATGGCTTTGATCAATAGATTGAATGTGATGTGACGAGAGATAAAGGCAGTGCGTATGCGTGGCGTTATTTCAGCTTTTAACTTCCCGGTTGCCGTCTGGTCCTGGAATACGGCACTTGCCCTCGTTTGCGGAAACACAGTTATCTGGAAGCCATCGGAAAAAACACCTTTAACCGCTTTGGCCTGTCAAAAAATATTCGAACGGGCTGTGGCGCGCTTTGGGAATGATGCGCCGACAGATCTGCATCATGTAATTGTTGGTGGTCGCGATGTTGGGGATGCCTTGGTCAGCAGTGAAGATGTTCCAATTGTTTCAGCAACGGGAAGCACAGCAATGGGACGTCAGGTCGGGCCAAAAGTCGCTGAGCGTTTTGGTCGCTCTATTCTGGAACTGGGGGGCAATAATGCGATGATTGTCTCGCCAAGCGCAGATCTGGATATGGCTGTGCGTGCTATTTTGTTCTCTGCGGTGGGGACAGCCGGCCAACGTTGCACAACGCTGCGCCGTTTGGTTGTGCACAAGGATATCTATAATCAACTGATGCCGCGAGTGATCTCTGCCTATCAATCAGTCAAGGTTGGTGATCCTTTGGCTCAGGGAACGCTTGTTGGGCCGCTTGTGGATCAGGGATCGTTTGATAATATGCAAAGTGCCCTGGCAGCAGCTAAAAATTCAGGTGGCACTGTACATGGCGGAGAACGTCAATTGGAAAATACTTTCCCTAATGGGTTCTATGTTCGTCCGGCTGTCGTTGAAATGCCAGAACAGAATGATGTGGTGAAAACGGAAACTTTCGCCCCTATCCTTTATGCAATGAAATACGATGACTTTGAAACGGCCATAGAAATACAGAACGATGTACCGCAAGGGCTGTCGTCTTGTATCTTCACCACGGATGTGCGCGAGGCAGAGCAGTTCCTTTCTGATGTTGGATCAGACTGTGGCATTGCCAATGTTAATATTGGACCAAGTGGTGCGGAAATCGGTGGGGCTTTCGGTGGTGAAAAGGAAACGGGCGGCGGTCGCGAAAGTGGCTCTGATGCTTGGAAATCTTATATGCGTCGTCAGACAAACACGGTGAATTACTCCCGTGAGCTACCACTCGCACAGGGTATTACGTTTGATATTGATTAAGAATAAGATTGTCTTGAGCGGAGTAATTGGATGCTAGTGCCAGCCTCATAATTAATGGACTGTGAGGCTGGTAATTACAAATAGCTTTGTTCAAGCAAATTTTATGCTTCATGATTTATGCGCGAAGTAATGTTCCTATAGACAGGCGGTGGTCTTTCAATATCATTTCTTAAAACTCTTCCTCGAACGATTGTGTAGTCTGTTATAGAGGGGGTATAGTAAGAGAAATACAATCATCCATAACTGCTCACTAATTTGCTGAAATTAGTGAGGGATCAATAAAACAAGCATTTCCGCAAAAACGATTATATGTCAGCACCGTGAAAGAATGGCTCGAGAACAACTTTGGAGCCGTTGTTTACCCTCATGGTGTCGAGATTAAATATAGCGGGATAACTGACTTTAACCTGACAGATGATTAATGTTTGTCATAACTAATAGAGGCTTTACATTTGAAGACGAGAAGCTGCTGATTTTTCCTGTAAGAGATACATCCTTCTATGATTAGGACTGTTCTCAGATAAATGCTTCAAGTTTTGGATTTAAAGGTATTCATTTTTTGAGGGTATTACCTACTCTTTTACCTTCAACCCATAGATAAAACGTTCGACGGTGCTTTCCACAATTCCATCAATCTCTTCAGGGGAAGGTGGTGGTGCTCCTGTGACCAGACAGTTTAGGTATCGGGCGCCGAAGAGCATGGAATAGAAGCTTTGCCCTGCTTCAATTGGATCTGCGACGTCAATTTCGCCTTCTGCCATTTTTTCTTCCAGATAGGCCGCAAGAATTTCTCTGGAAATTTTGGGGCCTTGATTCATAAACTCAATGCCATGAGTGGGATCTGCTTCTGCTTGGGAAATCAGAACGCGAAAAAGCGACACGCTACCATGATAGTGCAGCATATGGAGAAATTTTGTGCCTAACTTTACCAGACATTCTTTGAGCGGAAGGTTGTGGTCGGGTTTTATATCAAGTTCTTCGCGTTTGAGATCGCAGAAGTTGGTAATCACGTGGGCAAATAGTTCTTCTTTTGATCCGAAGTGACTATAGACAGTTCGTTTTGACACGCCGGCGAGGGATGCGATTTTGTCCATACTCGCGGCTTCGAAGCCCTGTGTTATAAATATTTCACTGGCGGCGTTTCGAATATCGTTTCTTTTCTGTTCCGAACGGCTTAACTTTTGACCAAGTGAGGCAAACAGACATTTATCCCGATCCCAAACCGATGGTTTTTGAACCGAGTCTTGATCAACATTTAGTTCTTTTTTAGAGGCTCTACGCCCCAGTGCGCCTAGGATACAATTATCTTTTGTCAAATTCGACTCCAAATAAACTACACCGTGTAGTTTACATTGAATCATAAATAAGTAAACTACACCGACTAGTTTACTTCAGTAGTGGCCATGTTTCAAGTATGGTAATACCGAACAAAGGCTGATTTCCATAGAAAAATCAGTCTTTGATGCAGGTAACGTAAAACTTTTACTCTAAGTTCGTTGCGTTCCAGAGGTCATATTTCGGTATATATAAATAATCATGGCTGTGCTGAAGCAAACGATATCTATTCGGAGCTTAGCAAATGAGCAATTTCATGGACCGCCTGTCAGTCAGTTATGCAAAAGGCATAATTCGCTGGCGCTGGCTCGTCCTCCTGGTCACAATTTTAGCGACACTAGGTGTCGCATCGGGCGGACGTTTTCTTTCCTTTACAAGTGATTACCGCGTCTTTTTTGGCGATGATAACCCGCAATTGAATGCATTCGAAAGTTTGCAGGATATCTATACCAAAACAGATAATATTCTTTTTGTTCTTAAGCCGAATAATGGCAAAATCTTTACCCCGCAGTGGTTGGAAGTTGTACAGGATCTTACCGAAGAGTCTTGGCAAATCCCCTATTCCATTCGTGTAGATTCCATCACCAACTTCCAGCACACAGAAGCCGTTGAAGATGACTTGACTGTTGCTGATCTGGTTGAAGAAACGGGTGGTTTAAGTCAGGCCGGACTGGATCGTATAGAACAAATTGCGTTGAGCGAGCCGGCATTGGCAAAGCGCATTATTTCCGAGGACAGCACAACAACCGGGGTACAGATTACCCTTCAGCTGCCACCGGATGATGCTATTGCTCTTGATGAAGCTGTTAAGTTTGCAGAAAACATGGCTGCAACCATAGAGGCGACTAATCCGGAACTTGAAGTGGCTATTACAGGCCTGGCACCATTGAGTAATGCCTTCCCGGCGGCGTCGATGGCAGATATGAGCACACTGACACCTTTGATGTTCCTTGTGATCATTATCTTCCTGATTGCTTTTTTGCGCTCCTTTACAGGTACCTTGGGCACATTGTTGGTGACCATTTTCTCGACAATGGTTGCGATGGGTGCTGCGGGCTATGCCGGTATCAAAATGACACCACCATCAGCCATGGCGCCAACGATTATTCTGACAATCGCCATTGCTGACTGTGTGCATATTCTGGTGACAATGTTCCATGAAATGCGTCACGGTAAAGCAAAACGGGATGCTATTGTTGAAAGCTTGCGCGTTAATATGCAGCCAGTATTTCTGACATCCTTAACAACTGTCATTGGTTTCCTCAGCCTCAATTTCTCTGAAGCGCCACCGTTCCATGATCTTGGTAATATTGCGGCTATTGGTGTTATTGCGGCCTGGATTATCTCGATTGCTTTTCTACCTGCCTTTATTGCTGTGATGCCCGTTCGGGTTAAACCTGTGGAAACAGGAAAATCATCTATGATGGAGCGTTTGGGTGAATTTGTAATTGGTCACAGAACAAAGCTTTTACTGGGCATGGGTCTAATCGTTGTTGGAACATCTTCTTTCATCTCAAGAATTGAGCTAGATGATCGTTTCATTGAGTACTTTGATACCACTGTTCCTTTCCGTGTTGATAGTGACTTTACCCGGGATAATTTGACCGGAGTTTATCAGGTTGAATTTTCAATCAATGCCGAAGAATCAGGCGGCGTTTCCAGCCCGGTTTATCTGGCGCATTTGGAAGATTTCGCGAATTGGTTGCGTGCCAAGCCAGAGGTCGTTCATGTGAATTCTATCACCGACATCCTCAAGCGTTTGAACAAATCCATGCATGGGGATGATGATAGCTGGTATAAATTACCTGATGAACGTGATCTCGCGGCGCAGTATCTGTTGTTGTATGAAATGTCTCTGCCTTATGGTCTTGATCTCAACAGCCAGATCAATATCGACAAATCTGCATCTCGTATGACGGTAACACTGGATAATGTTTCTTCGAATGATATGCGTGATATCGCTTTGGAATCATCACAGTGGTTACAGGATAATGCCCCGGGTTACATGGGAGCAGATGGTTCCGGTGCCGCTGTAATGTTTGCACACCTTGCTGATCGTAACATCAAATCTATGTTGAGTGGCACAGCCCTGGCTTTTGTCTTGATTTCTCTTTCCTTAGTGTTTGCGTTACGTAGCCTGAAGCTGGGTCTGATCAGTTTGATTCCGAATATGGTACCTGCGATTATGGCCTTTGGTGTATGGGGGCTGTTTGTTGGTCAGGTTGGTTTGGCTGTTTCCGTAATTGCGGCGACATCACTTGGGTTGATTGTCGATGCGACGGTTCACTTCCTGAGTAAGTATAATCGTGCCCGTACAGAACGTGGTGAATCCTCTGCCGATGCTGTTCGTTATGGTTTCAGAACAGTGGGGAGTGCGCTTTGGATTACAACAGCTGTATTGGTCGCCGGTTTTGCTATCCTGTCTCTGTCAACCTTTGCGGTGAATGCAGATATGGGCTTGTTGACGGCTATAACAATTGCGATTGCGCTGTTCATTGATTTCCTTCTGTTACCGCCATTGTTGATGCTGTTCGATAGAGAAAAGGCAACAGCAACAAGCACAGCACCAGCTGCGCCAGCCGAATAAAGATGTTGGAGTTTTTAAAAATGAGTAAAAAACTATTATCGACCGTTTTCTCTCTTTCTCTTGTGGCATTCACTTCCGGTACGGTGCTGTCTAGCGCCGCACTGGCTGATGAAGCCGCGGATATTGCAAAGGGAACTGAAATTGCCGAGGAATGGGACCGCCGTGATTGGGGGTTTGGTGATACTGAGTCCTATATGGAAATGCAGTTAGAAAACCGCCATGGTGATAAATCTATTCGTGAAATGCGTCAGAAAACGCTGGAAGTTCCAGGTCATGACGTTGGCGATAAAAGTTTGACAATTTTTGATAAGCCTAGGGATGTCAAAGGGACTGCTTTCTTGAGCTTTGCCAAAATTTTTGACCCTGATGATCAATGGATGTATTTGCCGGCTGTGAAGCGCGTAAAGCGCATTTCGTCCAAGAATAAATCCGGGCCATTTTTAGGGTCAGAATTTGCGTATGAAGATCTATCTGCGCAAGAACTGAAAAAATACACATACAAATGGCTGCGGGACGAGCCTTGTGGTGAATTACAGTGTGCTGTTGTTGAGCAGACCCCGACCTATGAAAATTCTGGCTACACCAAGATGATTACTTGGTATGACCTCTCAGAATATCGTCAGCAAAAAATTGATTATTATGATCGTAAGGGCAAGCTACTGAAAACGTTAGTTTCTTCGGATTTTAAACAGCATCTGGATAAGTACTGGCGCCCGTACAACATGTACATGGAAAATCATCAGACGGGTAAAAAGACACGTCTTGTCTTTTCCAAGATCGAATTCCAGAAGGGCTTGAAAGATAGCGAGCTTACCAAGAATACGCTCAAACGCGTGAGATAAGAGAGTGAGTAGATGAGATCGCGTTTCATCCTTTTTAAAAAAGTGAAGCTGATCAAGTTGGCTGCCCTGGTTATTGTAACCGGGGCCGTCGCATTGGGGGCGTCTATTATTTCTGCTGTATCAGCCAGTCAGGCGCACGCTCAGGAACAGGCAGGTGAAGAAGAAAGTGACATCTATTGGGAATACTCAGGATCTGCGAGCTTGGATCTGAGGGTTTTTCCTGATTCCGCTTTACATAGCGGACAGCGAGACCAGCATTTAAATCCATCCATTGTTTTTGAACCAGAGTTTTTGGTGGAGTGGAATGATGGTGATGATCGTATTGATTTTAAGCCCTTCCTTCGACTGGATGCTCAAGACGACGAACGCCGCCATGGTGATATTCGTGAGTTGAAGTACCAGCACATTGGTGATAGTTGGGATTTGAAAGTAGGGGCGGACAAGGTTTTTTGGGGTGTTACAGAATCTCGACATCTGGTTGATATCATCAATCAAACCGATGGTGTCGAAGATGTCGATGGCGAAGACAAACTCGGTCAACCAATGGTCAATTTGGGTATCCAGAATAGCTGGGGTGATATTAATCTCTTTGCTATGCCCTATTTCAGAGAACGCACATTTCCGGGGCGGAAAGGGCGCTTGAGATCTGCACTACCTGTAGATACGGATAATGCAGAGTATGAGTCCGATCTGGAAGAGTTCCATCCTGATTTTGCTCTACGGTATTCAACTGTTCTTGGCGATTGGGATCTAGGGCTCGCTCATTTTTATGGTACAAGTCGAGAGCCTCGGTTTGTGGTCAAGCCGGATGGTAACGGCCAACCAAGATTGATTCCCTTTTACGACATTATCAATCAGAGTTCTATTGATGTTCAGGCCACGTTTGATGAATGGCTCTGGAAAGGGGAAGGTATTTATCGTCGTGGGCAGGGGGATGATTTTATCGCCTTTTCCGGGGGTGTTGAATATACCTTCTTTGGGATAATCGGTGATGCTGGTGATCTGGGTTTACTGGCAGAATATCATTATGATGGCCGCGATCAGGACGAAGCACCGGGTGCTGTGCTGGATGATGATATCTTTGTTGGGGCACGTATAACCCTGAACGATGTCGAGGATACTGATTTTCTCGCGGGCGTTATTGTTGACCGCTTAAGCCATGCCCGAAGTTTTTCTATCGAGGCAGATCGACGCCTGAATGATAGATGGACGATTGAAGCCGAGTTACGGATCACAGATGGTTTGACCGAAAAAGAACTACAGTATGATGTTCGTCGGGATGATCATCTTCAGGTTCGTCTCAGTTACTATTTCTAGTTCGCAATAGGAATTCTGCGCTTTCGGGTTTTCTATTCCCCGATAGGTTCCATCCGGAAGCAAAGAAGGAAGGGCCGCATTTTGCGGCCCTTTTTGCTGGATACTATTTTTACTCAACTTATTCTTTATTGGGTCATATTTTCGTTGAAGATGCTTTATTCCCTGTGGATACTCGCCGGAGAATAAACAGGGAGTACATGTTAGCTACTCAGGTTGCGAAAAGCTCTTTTTCAATGTTTTTGAAGCCTTTGAATTCCAGCGCATTACCTGACGGATCGGTAAAGAACATGGTTCCTTGTTCTCCGGCTTCTCCCTCGAAGCGAATGTAGGGTTCAATAATAAAGTCATCGATAATATCACGCATGCGTTTTGCGAGTGTTTGCCAGTCGGCCATCTGCAGGACAACACCACAATGGGGAACAGGTACTCCATGTCCGTCAACGGCATTTTTGATTTGCCCGACGCTACCGTCTTTTCCCAATGTTTCATCCAGATGCACCACGAACTGGTGGCCGAACATGTTGTAATCAATCCACTTGTCGCTGCTACGGCCTTCGGAGAACCCCATTTTTGTGCCATAGAATTCTCTGGCTTCATTAATATCCCGAACCGGAACAGCAATATGAAAAGGTGTTAGCATCTTGATGGCTCTCTCTTGGTTTTATTCATAGGAACATTGTTTTTGGATGTTGTTTTTCTTCGTTATTTTCTTGTTCTTTCTCGTGGCAATATCGCAGAAACGTTAGCCTTTACGAAAAACGCCCTGAATGACGGATATTTTGTTTAATGCCAGGTTCTTTTTTAAATTCTTGGCACGCTCGGGGAAATCCTTACCAATAAAAAGTGCAGGATTAAGGTCTTTTGATAACTTGTTTTGATCATTTCCTGTTGCGCTATAGTTATGAAACCACAGATGAGTTTCTGCGGTTACGTCTGTCCAGATTTCCCGGTGAAATCCAAGGTCTTTCAGTATATCCCGAATAGCTTCACCAGCGACCAGGTGGTTGTGTTCGGTACTACTTGCCCAAGGGACTGGCAAGTGTATTTGACACTCGTCATCTGATTTTAGACTGTCGTTGGAAAATATATCATGAAACAGGAAAGTGCCACCGGGCTTGAGAACGCGTTTTATTTCAGAATAAAAAGCTTTTTTATCCGCGATATTCATTGATGTGTGCTGGGTCCAGACGGTATCAAAATGATTGTCGTCATAGGGCATGTCACAGGCATTTCCGTGAGTGATGTGAATCCGTTTATCCAAACCGCAAAGGCGGTTTAGTAAAATGGCTGTTTCACAAAAATCTTTTGTCAGATCAATGCCATGAACCTTGCAGACAAATCTTTCGGCGATAAAACGTGCCGGGCCGCCAATGCCACAGCCAATATCCAACAGCTCGGATTCAGGATGTGCGGAAAGATATTCGCTTAGTTCTTGTGTAGAAGCACGTCCTCTGGAATGGAGGTGATCAAAAACAGAAAAATCCTGTGCGCTGAAAGGAGGTTTTTGAGATGTTCTTTTATCATCTTGAGTGTTTGTGCTGTCGCTCAGGTGTGCGATATTGACCTTAAGCAGGCTTGCGACTTTCTCAACAAGATTGTTTTCGTCACCATATTTAAGCTCTTGTTCTTCTTTCATCCCCAGCCTTTCTTTATTCTTTGTTCTTTTGGCATCCCATGTTTTTAGCATCCGATACCTTTTTCTTGTTTAAGGAGTGGTTGTTTGGTGCGGATGCATTTTTATTATTTATGGAATCTATAATGAAATGAATAAAAGCGGTAGTTATTTAATGCTGATTTAGATTGCTTTTGCTAGCATTACGTATTGCAGAGTTGAATAAAGGGCACATTGGATATCATGACAGAGTGTGTGGCGCCGGATCTGGCATCGCTTCGGCAAGGTGGCAAGTTGGCTTTTTCGCGTGCGCTTTCCGGACTAGAACAGTCTTATGAGAAAATGCTGCCTCTTTTAAGTGAGTGCTATGCGCAACCCTGTGCGCAGGTCATTGGAATTACGGGCCCCCCGGGGGTTGGAAAATCGACTTTATTATCTGAAATGATTTCCCTCTATCGTACACAGGGAAGAACTGTCGGTGTTATTGCAATTGACCCTTCCTCAAAACAGTCTGGGGGAGCTTTTTTAGGGGATCGGGTTCGTTTTTCTACCGATCCGGAAGATCAGGGTATTTTTGTACGGTCGATGGCTGCGCGGCAAAGATTGGGGGGGCTGGCTGATCATGCAACTGCGGCAATGGTCCTGATGCGTGCCGTATTTGATATCGTCTTGATTGAGACTGTGGGGGTCGGGCAGTCAGAGACCGATATATCCAGTGTTGCGGATAGTATCGTGTTCTGTGTTCAACCGGGATCAGGCGATTCCTTACAGTTTATGAAGGCCGGTATTGCTGAAATCCCCGATATAGCGGTGGTGACTAAGGCGGATTTGGGGAAAACGGCAGAAAGAGCAAAAGCAGATTTACGCGGAGCTTTATCCTTGGCTTCCTCGCGCATGGATGAGTGGGATGTTAAAATTTTATCTCTTTCGGTTACGAATCAGGATGGCATTCAAGATTTTATATCTACCCTTGACCAGCACTATCAATGGATACAGGAAAAAGGAGAGCTTTCTGTAAGGCGCCAAAGGCAAGCTCAGCACTGGTTATTTGAAGGTTTGAGAGATAACTTTGGGCATAAAGGCGTCGATTTTATCCGTAAAACAAAACTTTTGCCGGGCGATTTAAATTTATGTTCTCCATTCGATCTGTTGGGGCAAATGAATAATAAACTTGGTTTTGTGATAACGGGATGATTGATACTGGATCAGGGCCTGTTCATATCTGTCTGGTATCAGATACCAATTTGCCAAACTTAAATCCGGCGTTGGCAAACATTTCGGAAAGTCGGTTTTTCCCACCAAAACGTGTGTTACTTCTTTGTGGGACGGGGCATCTGGAACAGGCACGTTACCTCAAAGACACGCTTGTTGATCATAGACTTGTCGTTGATATTCATACGATTGATGACGGCCTTGACCCCATTGAGATTTCTTCCCTTATTGGGCAAATTTCTGCTGTGTTCGAAACTCTCTCTCCTGAAGAAAAACAATTGGCTGTACTTAACGCGTCTGGTGGAGGGAAAGCGCTTAGTCTTGCTGCCGTATCCGTTTTTATACGTAATAATCTGCCAGCATTTTTGGTGGATACAAGTAACGATCGTATTGTGTGGTTAAATGGCGAGGAAAGATTGACCCTAGATATTCCTGATAACGCATCGCTTGAAGATGTTTTATCCGGAAATGGATTTAAAATTATTCCGCCACACCCGGTTCGTCATGATCTCAATGAAAAACAAATATTACTTGGCGAGAAAATGGCCGAAAATGTTAAGAAGTTTTCAGAGGTCATTGGGGCTTTTAATGGATATATGAGCAGGGCAAAGGAAACCGAAGGTTATTATCAAGCTGGTCCTGTTTCACATAAGCTATATAAAAATCATAATTTTATGAAACTGGTGGACTGTTTTTGCGAAACAGGTTTGCTTGAATGGAAAAAGCATCACTTAGTGTTCAGGGGACAGGATGCAGCCAGGTTTTTGAGGGGAGGATGGTTTGAGCTTTATGGTTATGCTGTTATCAATCAAATCAAACATGACTGGGCCGAACAGGGCTATCCCGTGCAGATTGGTGACGTTGCCAGTGGTGTCAATATTGAATCACCAACGGGATCGCGAAACGAGATTGATATAGCGTTTCTTTGTAATAATCGTCTCTATCTTATCGAGTGCAAAACTGGATATTTTAGCCCCAGCTCTCATCCTTCTGGTCCGTCGAGTACGATGCTTTATAAACTAGATTGGTTGAAAGATTTAGGTGCACCAGCGAGTAAAACGGCTATTTTCAGTTATCGGGCGTTGCCAGATCACGATCGCGAACGCGCGCAACAGATGCATATAGAGGTGGTTGCCGGTTGGCCGGATATCGCAAAATTAAGAGTTTTTCTCGAAAACTGGATCGAAGTGCCGCAAACAAACTAGTTCTAGGGATAACTTTATGATCTAACTGGCAGACGCATTTTTATCTTGATCTACCTTTTTACCTAAAGGCTAAATCCCATGTCCGTTTATTTCATTTTGGCAATCGCAATTGTGAGCGAAGTCATTGCCACGCTTTCCCTAAAAGCAGCGGATGGTTTTACCAAACCTTTACCGACCTCAGTTTCTGTTGTCGGCTATTTGATTGCAGTTTATCTGTTGTCGATCGTGACCAGACAACTGTCTATCGGCGTAACCTATGCCGTATGGTCAGGTGCTGGTATCGTCCTGACCGCTGGGCTTGGCATTGTAATCTATGGTGAGAAGATGGATCTCGCTGGTGTTGTCGGGATTGCAATGATCATAGGTGGTGTCTTGATCCTTAACCTAATTTCGAATGCTTCCGGGCATTAATGCATTGGTTATTTTTTATCAGTAAGCGATAACAGAATTCTTCTGAATGACTTTTATCTGATAATTTACGCGTTGTTTTTTGTTTGCTAAAACCAAGTTTTTTGTACAATTGGTGTGCTTTGGTAAAGCGAGTGTCGGTCCAAAGAAACAGCTCTGCAATATGTCGATTAGTCGCTTCTTTAATTATTTTATTCACTCGATATTGTGCAAGGCCATATCCCCGATATTCTGGTGCGACATAGAGTTTTTTTAGTTCCATCAAAGGGGTTTTTGACAAACTAGAGTCTGGTTTTATGTAGCCGCAAACTGCGATTAATTGTGTTGGTTCGTTTGTGGTGTTGATTCCTAATAGTTCGCCATTGTGGTTCTCAAAATACGACGCAGATTCTAAAAGTTCAGTTTCTTCATGGATATCAAAGACAACACCTTGATCGATGTATTCTTCATAACATGATCTTACCAATTCAATGAGTGATGAAGTATCATTATTGGTTACTGGATTTTGCTTGAACTGTTGATCAAGCTTTATCATGAGGTGATTTCTATCCAATCTGGAAGTTCGGGGGTTACATTTGCGTCACCGCAGAGTAATTGATCTGAACCAAGGGCATCAATTTTTAATGTCGCCAAGCCTTGATTACCATAAAGGGATCTCAAGATACCAACATTTTTGCCGACGTTGGTGATGTCTGTACCGACCACTGGTAACGAGCCTGTTAATTTCACCGGTACCAGACGCTTCTTTATGAGGGCGCGATATTTGGTGCGGGCAGTAAGTTCCTGCCCGATGTAACAACCCTTATCCCAATCAATCGCGCCGAGTTCATTGAAGCCATTTTCCAGCAAGATTGACTTTTCGACTTCCAGGTCGCGACTACCGTCGGGAATGCCAAGGGCGACCCTTGCTTGATCGTAATTCTCAAGGGTGCTCTCTTTAAGGGCGTATTCTTCTATGAACGTGGTAAGGTTCTCAGTCGGAATAATGGCTCTTGCACCAAGAGCATGATGACGGGGATCAATATAAATACAGCCGCCAAAAAATTCTTTACTGGCGCCTTTATTTGCCGGAATTCCAAGCCTTATGCATAGATCATCGCCTTGTAATGCAAGGACTGTATATTCATCACCAGTTTGTTCAAGTGTTGCTTTTGAGCGCATTTTATAAAGCTTAAGGCGACGTAAAAGATCTGCAGCTCGTTCTTTTTCACAATCGAGAAAGAGACCTCCGTCGGGGGATGATGTTACAAAAAAATCGTGAAGAAATTTACCTTGTGGTGTCAATAATGCAGACCAGACAGATTTTGTGGGCGTTACCTGACTGACATCCTGCGTTATCACGGCCTGCAAAAAGGGAATGAGCTCGTCGCCATCCAGCTTTAAGACAGTTCGATGTTCAAGTTTTATTGCAATAATATCACTCATTTTTTTTTCAATCTCTATGAACAAATCTTTGTATACTGAATATTTGGGGCGGTTACCGGAATTACCATCCGATCTGAAGTATATCGTGTGATATATAAGCTGTTAGAAGTGTTGATGAAAGAGTAAGCTTACTATAAATCATCTAAAACTTATTTGGGTCCATTGCTGGAATAGCTGCATTGAGAATACTCTTTATTACCTCTAACAGAATTGGTGATGCCGTTTTATCAAATGGTGTCTTACAATCAATGTTAGATCAATACCCCGGTGCAAAAGTTACTGTTGCTACGGGTAGTATCGTGGCTTCTCTCTATGAGGCCGTGCCCGGTCTGGAAGAAATTATTCCTGTTTCTAAATTAAGATATCATGCCCATTGGCTAAAGCTGTGGGGGCGATGTGTCAAAAAACGCTGGGATGTTGTTGTCGATATGCGTGGCACGGGCATTAGTTATTTTCTGTCGGCAAAACGTCGGCTGGTCCATTCATCTAAAGATGGGCAGGTTCACCGCGTTGTTGAGTTGTCCGAAGTTCTTGATAGTGTGGAGCCGCCTTCTCCGGTTATTTGGACTGGCGATAGTCATGAGAAAAAGGCTGCGGAACTAATCCCGACTGGCACTGAAGTTCTTGCAATCGGTCCTGCTGCAAACTGGAGCGGTAAGCAGTGGCCAGTAGAGAAGTTTTGTCAATTAATACAAGCTTTGATTAGACCGGGAGGTATCTTACCGGATGCGCGTCTTGTTGTACTTGCTGCGCCACACGAAAGAGAACAGATTGCGTCTGTATTAACGTCCTTGCCGAAAAATCGGGTAATTGATCTTATTGGTCATGATCTGGTTACTGCTGCGGCTTGCCTGAAACGTAGTGATCTTTTCGTTGGCAATGATTCAGGATTGATGCATCTTTCTGCTGCTGCCGGGGTGAAAACTCTGGGGTTGTTTGGGCCTAGTCCCGAATGGCGTTATCATCCTTGGGGGGGCGATTGTGCTTGCGTTCGAACCCCGGAAAGTTATCGGGAAATCATCAACCATCCAAATTATAATTATAGGCATGGTGCAGAGAGTTACATGAAATCTCTTACGGTTGATACTGTTGTTACTGCTGCAGAGAAACTCTATAACCGGGGACAAAATAATGGCCCTGCTTTATAACGAGTTTTCGCCAGTGTATGGGAAATATATATGTTGAAAGAAGATAATACGCCCAAAACTGATATTCAATTATCGGCATTGCTTGTTATTCATAATGAAGAAGCGCGTATTCGTGATTGTCTTGAACGTGTTAAATTCTGTGACGAGATTGTTGTTGTTCTTGATCGTTGTACTGACGGATCAAAAGGTATTGTATTGGAATATACGGATCGTATCGTAGAGGGTGGTTGGCCGATAGAAGGGGATCGACGAAATACAGGCAATGATATGTGTCGCGGGCAATGGGTTTTGGAAATTGACGCTGACGAACATATATCCCCTGAATTGGCCGAGGAAATCAGATCAACGATCCAGCGGGATGATGCGGATTATTATTTAATCCCGGTTGATAATTATATCGGCGGTAATCTTGTCCGATACGGATGGGGGGCGCAGTTTGGAAAAGCTTCTGCTTCTTGTTTATGCAGAAAGGGTGTGAAGCGATGGGGGAATGATCGCGTGCACCCTAAGTTGCATTGGAAAGATGGGGCGCGTAGAGGCGTCAAATTGGAAAACAGGTTACTCCATTACGTGGATAACAATATTTCTGATATGATCCGCCGTTTTGATTCCTACACCACCGCCAGAGCAAAGGATTTGATTGATAGTGGTGAAATCGGAACCATGCCGCATAATGCACGTCGTATATTAAGTCGTTTTTGGCGCTGTTTTATAAGCCGGAAGGGGTATCGTGAAGGCGGCTATGGTTTTCTTATTGCAACCTTTGCCGCGCTTTATCCAATGGTTTCCCATATCAAGGCTCGATATGAGGTAGAACAGTTGTCGTCGCAATAATCAGTGTATCGGCAGCTTTTTGAGCTTTGGTAATGACGTTAACGCATCTTTGATGCCGGCAAGACTGCGGCAACTTTTTCAAGTTCAAGATCCTGTAAATCGTCAACCTGTATGATCTCTACATCTGGGCCAATAGGGGAAATTTTATTAGGGTCTGAAGCATTTGAGAAAAGGACAATAACAGGACAGCCCGCCGCAGAAATCAAATGCATTGGCCCGGTATCATTCCCAACAGAGAATTGAGCTTTTCTTGCGATAACCGCGATTTGTTCCAGACTTGTTTTTCCGCAGAGGTTAACCGCTGCTGAACATGTCGTTTTGATTTGATCACATTCTGTACGTTCTGCTTTGGTACCAATAATAACCGGCGTAATCCCCAAGTGGGTCATATGATCCGCGAGTTCTGAATACCGTTCGACGGGCCAGCGTTTTTCAGGACGGTGTGGTGCGCCACCAGGCACGAGTAAGGCATATGATCTTGGCAAGGCAAGATCTTCGACATCTGCTTTGATAAAGGATAAATCGGGAAGGCGGATATTTGTAATTCCAGCGACGGCAAGTTGTGCTTTTTCTCTGACAGAGATATGAAAAATACCCTCGGTTGGCTTTTCGTAATAATGTGAACATCCGCGAACATTTCCAACCCATTCGGGCTTTGTTGCTGGAAACAGCTTGTAATAAAAACCTGTTCGTTCATTGCGCTGTAAATCGTAAACGCGATCGAATTTGTGTGAACGCAATGTTTTACGTAGTTTTAAAATCGATGGTATTTCATAAATTTTCGGTTTGCTGTCTGTAAGCACAGAATTAAAACATCCGCTGGTTTTAGCGAGTGCCACGTAGGGCTTTGTCGTTAATAAAGTGATGTCGGCGTTTGGATGATGTGCCCGAATGGCCTGGAACGATCGTATGGAAAGAATGAAATCACCAAAGGCTGACAGTTTAATGACCAAAACACGTTTAGGATTCCCTGATGTTGGCAAGGTTTCTGTGACATCGGTCTCGTTATCAAAAGCAACGAGATCAGGGTCTTCTGTTGTTATGTCAGGGCGTTCAACTGTCATGCTTCTACCATGTACGTTTGTTTATTCGAACACACTGTTAATTTAGCTAGGTTAATTTGGTTGGTACAGTTATCTGTGGAAGCGTATGGCTTCGCCAAATTTTTAAAACAGCCAAAATTCTAAAACAGCAATAATAGCACACTTTTAGGATAAGTAGTGTTGCTAAGGGTGTAATCTGAAAATAGTGTTATGAAAACCTTATAGTGTCGTAGTTTAGCGGAAATTTTTTTGGGAATCATATTTTTGTGTGTTGGTCTCAATTTAGTCACAAAAATTCTTTCTTTATACGATGGCAAGTTATTTCCTATTAATTGCTGGGTTGCAGTTTGTTTTTGTGAAGATTTCCGGTAAAGAGAGAACTTTAATTACCTGATGTTCATTTCGACATGTCTATTTGTGCACATGTCTATGAATGGTCTGGTGGCCCATGAATCGTTCCGGCACCCGTACGAGGTGGTGGATCGTGTCGTTGTGTTAACCGAGGAGAACCAACAAGGTGAAGGTTTTATTGGTATTGGGAGCAGGAGGGGAAGGCGGCGCCGAAACCTTCTATACGCATATAACACTCGCTCTTCACCGTGCTGGTATCGAAACCCAGGCTGCTCTTCGGCAAAATGATAATCGTGTTAATTTATTCAAATCTGCGGGGATTGAAGCGCTGGTTCTTCCCTTTGGTAAGCTTTTTGATTTTAAAACCAGAAAAGGGCTAAAGCAGAAAATCAAAGAATTCAGGCCTGATGTGGTCATGACCTTTATGAATAGAGCTACATCCCTGTGCCCTAAAGGTGATTTTTTGCACATCGCCCGTTTAGGTGGTTATTACAAGCTCAAGAATTATAAACACTGTGATCATCTAATAGGCAATACCAAGGATATCGTGGACTATTTGACGTCCGTTGGCTGGCCAGCCGAGAAATCACACCATGTTCCGAATTTTGCCTCTGTAGATGTTGGTGCTGCTCCAGTTTCCAGAGCGGATCTGAATACACCAGAGGATGCGACTGTTCTACTGTCTTTGGGAAGGCTGCATGAAAACAAGGCTTTTGATGTACTGTTGCGCGCCGTTCAAATAGAAAGTCGTCCTTACATATGGATTGCTGGTGAGGGACCTCTACGTGAAGAGCTTGAGGTCTTGGCAAAAGATCTTGGTGTGTTTGATCGGGTTCGGTTTTTGGGCTGGCGCAATGATCGTGGTGCTTTATTGGCTGCGGCGAATATTTGCGTTTTCCCCTCGCGGTTTGAACCTTTTGGGTCTGTTATGATTGAGGCCTGGGCAACAAAAACGCCGTTGGTGACGACACGAACCGCCGGGCCGGAAGAAATGGCCACTGACAATTATGATGCACTTATGGTACCTGTTGATGACTATAAGGGGATGGCAACTGCTATCACTCGAATGATGGATGAGGAAGGTTTGGCCGAGCGCCTGACGGCTGCTGGCTTTGAGACCTATAAAAAAGACTATACCGAAGAGGCATGTGTGCAAAATTACATCGGCCTCTTTGGTAAATTATTAGCGCAAGAAAAAAGGATTGCTTCATGAGCGAGAGCTACGACCTGATCATTAAAGGCGGTGATGTTGTTACGCCGAACGGTACAGAGAAAATTGATGTCGGTGTGAAGGCGGGACGCATTGTTGCTCTTGGCAATCTAGAAGGCGCGACGTCTAGGGAAGAATATGACGCGACAGGGCAACATGTATTGCCCGGTGCCATTGATACCCAGGTCCATTTTCGCGAGCCAGGGTTAGAGCACAAAGAAGATCTGGCCTGTGGCACGGCTGCTGCGGCATTGGGTGGTATTGTTGCCATCTTTGAGATGCCGAATACAAACCCCAATACTCTCGGTCCTGTTGAGCTTGCCGATAAACTGGCCCGCTGTGAAAACAGGGCTTGGACCGACCATGCTTTCTTTATTGGTGCCGCCGAAGAGAATGTGGATGAACTTGGCGAGCTGGAAAAGCTTCCGGGTTGTGCCGGGATCAAGATTTTCATGGGTTCTTCTACCGGAAGCCTTCTGGTCGAAGAAGAAGGACTGCTGGTTGAGGTCCTGAAAAACGGAACACGCCGCTGTCCGGTACATGCCGAAGATGAAAATCGGTTGAGAGAGCGCTTTGCGTTGGTACGTGATGGTGCTGAACCGACGATGCATCCGGTCTGGAGAGATCCGGAGGCGGCTGTTCTGGCGACAACCCGGATTTGTCGTCTTGCCCGTCAGACTGGTCGTCGTGTGCATGTGCTACATGTAACCAGTAAAGATGAAATGCCGATCCTTGCGGCAAACAAAGATTTGGTGACGGTTGAAACCACACCACAGCATCTGACACTTAGCGCACCTGGGTGTTATGAAGAGCTTGGTACCTTTGCCCAGATGAACCCGCCAATTCGGGATGAAGAGCATCGCCTGGGTCTGTGGGAAGGTATTCGTACCGGCATTGTTGACGTGTTGGGATCAGATCACGCGCCACATACACTGGAAGAAAAGCAAAAGCCTTACCCGGCATCGCCATCGGGCATGCCAGGAGTACAGACGCTGATGCCTTTGATGCTGGATCATGTGAACAAGGGGAACCTGTCGCTTGAACGTTTGGTTGATCTGACGGCTTCGGGACCGGCACGTATCTATAACATTGCAGGTAAAGGCCGTATCGCCTGTGGGTTTGATGCGGATTTCACAATTGTTGATATGAACAAGGAAGAAACCATCAGCAAAGATTGGCTGGCTTATAAATGTGGCTGGTCTCCTTTTGAAGGTGTGACGGTTAAAGGCTGGCCGATGGCCACGATTATCCGTGGGTCGGTTGTTATGAAAGACGGCGAGCTGATTGGTGATCCTCAGGGGAAACCTGTTCGCTTTACAGACACTGAACCGGCTAAAAATTCCTGATCAAACTGTTGAATATGAATATTAAAACAAAGGCTTGGAATTGATTTTTCAAGCCTTTGTTTGATCTTGCCCCAATAACTTTCTTTGACTAACTTTTAAATTCTAATCTATTAGTATCTGAAATTGAGACTGCATCCATGACAAATCAGAATTATATTCTCGAGCATATTCTGACGGGAAAGTCCGTACCCTTTGGCCCTAAGGGACAACCAAGTGCAATCGCAAAGAAACCAGTCTCAGGCTCTTTGAAAGTGACAAAGCTGGGGGTTGCCGGTGACGAACAAGCCGACCCGAGACATCACGGTGGTCCGGAAAAGGCACTGCATCATTATCCACGGGATCATTACAGTGTGTGGACAAATGAGTTTCCGGAAATTGATACGGTCTCTTTAAACGTTGGCGGGTTTGGGGAAAATATCTCGACAACAGGCTTACAGGAAAAAGATATCTGCATCGGGGATGTTTTCCGTTTTGGATCTGCGACTGTTCAAGTCGCCCAAGGGCGTCAACCCTGTTGGAAACTTAATGTCCGTTTCGGTTTTCCAAAAATGGCGGCTGCGGTTCAGAAATCTGGTCGTACAGGCTGGTATTATCGTGTTTTGGAAGAAGGTTTTGTCAAGCAAGGGGATGAGCTAACCCTGATTGATCAACCTAATCCCGATTGGAGTTTGGCGCGCATTCAAAATGTTCTCTATGTCGATACCCTCAACCAAGAAAACTTGCAGGCGCTGGTATCCTTGAAAGAATTGGCGAGTAACTGGCAAGATTTGGCACAGAAGCGTCTGTCGCGTCTAGAGGTAGAAGACTGGAACCCGCGTTTGCAAACGCCAGTTTGAAAGCGACTTTGTTTTGTTCGTCTAAAAGCCTTGTTTACAAACTTTCTAGGGCGCGTTCGACAAAGTCCAGTCGGTCCTGTCCGTAAAAGTTCTCACCATCAACAAAGTAGGTTGGGGCGCCAATCACACCGCGCATGATGGCTTCTCTGCAATTGCGCTCTAGTTCGGCCTGAATGACGGGTGATATAGCTTCTTCTATGAGGCTCGTAACATTGTCAAAACCTGCACTTTCACAAAGTTCTGTCACAACCTTCTCATCAGCGATATTACGATCATCCCGCCAAAGTGCTTCCACGACCTTGAGACTGAGTAAGTCCAGATCACCGATTTCTCCGCGCTCTTTTGCCCGTTGGGCTGCGATGACAATACCAGAGGGCAGTTCGACCGGGCCATCATGATGGATTGGCTCTCGTTGTAACGAAATGCCCAGATATTCTGCCCAACGTAGCGCATCATTCATTGCGTAATTGCGTAACATCGTCGGGCGATCATCAAAAGGTTGGCCACCAATTGCGGGCATGGTGACTGACAATATGATGGGACGGTGAACAATTCTACGATCATATTTTTTTGCCAGGGCGTTTAAACGAGCGGCACCCAGATAGGTAAAGTTAGATCGTGTTGAATAATAATAATCAATAGTTCTCATGTGTGTTCAGTCCAGTGGTTATGTTCAAGCCCAGTATCTATATGGTTTGTATCGCGTGCCGTGTTGTCATTTTGCTATTTGAGGGTGCTTTGTTCTTTAAGGATAGTGATCTTGGTTTGTTCGATAGACAAGGATTTTAAGTGTTTCTTTTCTATGAGACGTCAATGCGAGGCGATTTTTGTAAGTACCTAAAATTAAAAATAAATAAATTATATAATCAATATAAAAATCATACATATTGCTGTAGTTTTTTCTGATA
>NZ_LAQL01000018.1 GCF_001026905.1 Kiloniella spongiae | reverse complement strand
AGTGCACGTGGTGAACGTCGCAACAGACGTAAGCGGGCCTAAGTAGCTCCACCAAAAGAAATAGAACGAGCAAAACCCCGCTTTTTGGCGGGGTTTTCTTTTGGCATCACTTCTACATTCAATACTCATGATAAAAGAAAAACAAACCCCTAAGATTTATCTCGGGGCCATCGAGTAATCTTGGTGCTTTACAGCTATCTGGGAGTACGATCTCAATAATCGCATTAATTGATCATTTCTTATGCAAAGAATATAACTCAGAAATGGCTAAGGCCCTGCTAAATGCAGAGCCTTAGTACATAGATCATATCAAAAAAATGAGGTCAGAATGACTTTATTTTTGAGCTGTGATCCGCCCGGAAACAGTGCCCTCTACAGGGCTGTTTGCTGTAATGTATTCAGCAAGAGCATCTTCCAGGCTTGGACCGAAGTCATAAGCATCAATGGCATGTTCAGCCAGAACACTATATCCATCACCACCGTTACGGACATAGTTGTTTGTAACCATGCTATAGATTTTATTTTCGTCCAATGCCACGAAACCATCTTTCTCGTTGCCCACTTCTACGGATACAACGCGTGAACCGGGTTCTGCTTTTGGGTCCCAAGTATAACGCCCACCTGAAAGCTGTGGGAAGCGGCCAGCACCTTCTTCTACTTTTGACAGGCCATTTTCAAGCGCTTCGATAAAATGTGCGCCCTTTAGCTTGAAGGTCGCAATGCTGTTCTGGAATGGTAGAACAGTGAGGACTTCGCCCATTGTCACTGGACCAGCATCAATAGAAGCACGAACGCCACCGCCATTTTGGAGCGCAATCACGGCGTCACCACCTGTGGAGTTCACCCGGGCAAGCATCGCATCAGCCACCATGTTTGCCATAGCACATTCACCAGCACGACAAACAGATCTGGAACCATCAATCACGTTGGAGGCTGCCCCCACTTCCCGCTTTTGAATTTCAGCCAATGGCTTGTTCATTTCAGCAATACGCGCCTGCATCTTGGCATCTTCCGGATAAGTCTGATCCAGAAGCACGGTATCCCCGCTCCAGCCTTTCAGGTTGCCTTCATCATCAAACGTCAGGTTAAGCTCACCCATAAACTTGGAATAGGCATAGGCCTGTACAATCGGAACTTTCTTGCCATCCGGTGCCGTTTCAACAACAGGATAAGGCCCTTCGGCACGGTCATTGGAATTAGAAAGCAACGTGTGGCTATGGCCGCCAACGATTACATCAACACCAGTCAGTTGCTTGGCAACTTCTTTATCACGTGGAACGCCCAAGTGACTTAGCAAAATAATTTTGTTAACACCCTGTGCCTGCATTTGGTCAACAATTGGCTGCACCGCATTTGCAGTATCAAAGAAGGTGATATCGTCACCCGGGCTTGACGTCTCATCAGTATCTTCCGCCAATGCGCCAATAATACCAATCTTTTCACCACCGCGTTCCAGGACAATAGAAGTCCCGTATTTACCACGCAAAACAGACCCAGGCGCCGCAATCGTATTAGCCCCAACAATTGGGAAGTTGGCTTTTTCAATAAAGTTCAGGAAGACATCGGGGCCATCATCAAATTCATGGTTACCAATAGTCATGACATCAAAACCGGTCATGTTCATCAACTCGACAGCGGCCTGGCCTTTGTAATTTGTATAGAACAGTGATCCCTGAAACTGGTCACCAGCATCAAGAACCAGTACGTTACCCCCCTTCGCTTCCAAAGCAGCACGACGATCATTCAATGCTTTTGAAACACGTGCAAACCCGCCAAAACATTTACCTTCCGCAAGATCTTCTTCACCACAAGTGGAATCATATTTGTTCACAGGCAGAATGCGCGAATGTAAATCATTAATATGTAGAATGTTTAAGGAATAATCAGCCTGCACAGGTGCTGCCATCAGACATAGCCCGGTTGCAATAGCCGCCGCTCCGGAGAGGTGCTTTAACATTATGAAACTCCCAAAAAATTATTCTTATTACCCAGAAAACTATTATTTTTATAAGAGAGAAAGAGTAAAAGTCTTTTGCTTATCAGTCTACTGATAATTGTGAAAATATTAATCAGAATTAATACCAGAATATCACATTTTAATAATCAATATTAGTCGATTAGATTTTGAAACAATTCCAACTTTCCATTCGCTGATCTTTTCAATTCTTTATGAGGCATCACTGTGACTGTGCCAGGAAAAGGTAAAGACTTTTGCGCCCATAGAGTGAGCTCTCCGGCCTGATCATCCGACAAATCAATGGCCAATCCGATATTAAGTTTTAGATGTGAAAAAGACATAAAAAAACAGGCCACCAAATTCAGGTGGCCTGTCGTCATAACGTAGGGTGATTTAACTCAAACCACCAAATCAGTTTTATTTAATGGCATCAACCACTGCGTGGGTCCAGGCACCTTCCGGCTTTTTGGTGATAACAGGATCAGAACCACCACCAAGAAGCGTGCTAACAGTACGCTCGTAATCCGCAGGATCAAGTTTGCCGTCGGAACCGGACGTAAGCTTGTTGATCTCACCCATCATACGAACCTGATGCTTTTCTGTCTGAGCACCTGTCGCGTCGTTTTCAAGTACGATTTCCGCAGCTTCTTTCGGGTTCTCGCGCGCATATTCCCAGCCTTTCATACTCGCGGAAACAAAGCGTGCCATTTTATCAACAAAGGCTGCATCTTTCAGGTTATCTTCGAGAACATAAAGACCATCTTCCAATGTCGCGACGCCCTGTTCTTCATATTTGAAAACAACAAGTTCGTCAGCCGGAATACCCGCATCAATAATTTGCCAGTATTCATTATAGGTCATTGTAGAAACACAATCGGCCTGCTTTTGAAGAATTGGATCAACGTTGAAACCCTGCTTTAAAACGGAAACACCTTCAGCCCCACCACTGGTCGGTATTTTTAATTTCGACATCCAGCTCAGGAAAGGATACTCGTTTCCGAAGAACCACACCCCCAGGGTTTTTCCCTTGAAATCATCCGGGGATGTTATGCCTGTTTCTTTACGGCAGGTCAGCATCATGCCAGATGTTTTAAAAGGTTGTGCAATGTTGACTAATGCGACCCCTTTTTCACGGGACGCCAAAGCAGACGGCATCCAGTCAACAATTACGTCTGCGCCACCACCGGCGATAACCTGTGGCGGAGCAATGTCCGGACCACCGGGCTTAATATTCACATCAAGATCGGCATCGTCATAGAAGCCTTTTTCTTTCGCAACATAATAGCCCGCGAACTGTGCCTGCGTTACCCACTTCAGCTGTAGATTTACCGTGTCCGCAGCCTGTGCAGCACCGCCAGCAATCCCAAAAGCTAACGCAGCAGCACCCAATAACAGTTTCTTCATTATTATCTCCCTGTTGTGGTTCCATCTCAGCAAAACAGAATAATCCAATGGATTAACGACTGCTTCGAAAGGACGGATGCCAAAATGTACATGCCCGTTCAATAACGACCATGATTCCATAAAAAGCAGTACCGGCAAGCGCGGCTACTGCAATCTCAGCCCAGACCATATCGACGTTCATACGGCCCACTTCGGTTGAAATACGAAACCCCATACCAACAATTGGCGTACCGAAGAACTCGGCAACAATGGCACCAATCATGGCAAGGGTCGAATTAATTTTCAAGGCATTGAAAATAAATGGTAATGCCGACGGCAAACGAAGCTTGATCAGGCTTTGCCAATAGCTCGCGGCATAGGTCTTCATCATATCCTTTTCGATGGATGATGTGATCGACAAACCAGCCACCGTGTTCACCAGCATCGGGAAAAAGGTCATGATGATAACAACGGCCGCCTTTGATTGCCAGTCAAAGCCAAACCACATCACCATAATTGGCGCAACGCCGATAATAGGCAACGCACTGACCAGATTACCAATCGGCAGTAATCCCCGTTGAAGGAAAGGACTTCGGTCAATCAGAATGGCAATGATAAAGGCGCTACCACAACCAAGAATGTAACCAATCAAAACGGCTTTTAAAAACGTCTGTTGGAAGTCGGCCCATAATATATCCGTTGAAGCCATAAAGCGCGCACCGATCATGCTCGGCGGCGGCAACAGTACCGTTGGAATTTGCAGCCCACGAACCACAAGCTCCCAAAGCAGCAATAACCAGACACCAAACAACACAGGGACAACAATGCTGTAGAAACGTTGTGCAGCGGGTGTTTTCGTTTTCTTTACTGACAACTGATCAACCAAAAGCCATGCCATCAACCAGGCAGATACCACGAGACACCAAAAACCCGACGTCAAATTCTGGTCAACAACATCAAGACGGGCAAGAAGCATCCATGCGCCGACGTGGGGCAAGATCAACATCACTAAATCTGCAATTAAACCTTTTAGTCGATTGAGGATCACGGCTATGGAAGCCAAAATTGAAACAATTGCAAAAGCGGTAAGACCACTATCATTCCAAAGAGAGAAAGCTTCACTGTTTAACTTACCCAAAGGAAAAAACAGGGCCAGAATTGAAAGCAGGCCACTCAGGATAGCGAGTGATTGTCGAAAACTAATCATTGCGCCATCCCCATTTTCTTCAGGACAATTTTATTGGATATGCCAACCAGAGAAACCAGCCCGGCAGCAAGTAAGGCAGCCGCGATTAAAGCTGACCAGATCTGAATGGTTTGCCCGTAATAGGAACCAGCCAATAATCTTGCCCCCAAACCTTCGACAGCACCTGTGGGAAGTTCCCCGACAATAGCCCCAACAAGGCTTGTCGCGATAGCAACTTTCATTCCAGTAAAGAGATAGGGCACGGAAGATGGCCAGCGTAATTTCCAGAAAAGGTCCCAGTTGGACGCGTTGTAAGTACGCATAAGATCAAGATGGATAACCTCGGGAGAGCGCAACCCCTTTACAATCCCGACAGTAATCGGGAAGAAGCTTAGGTAGGTCGCAATAAAGGCCTTTGGTAAAATGCCCTGAATACCTATCGCATTCAGAACCACGATGATCATCGGGGCAATCGCCAGAATAGGGATTGTTTGGGATGAAATAATCCACGGCATCAGGCTTTTGTCCAAGCTCCGGTTATGAACAATGCCCACCGCGAGCAAAATTCCCAGAACCGTCCCGATTATAAAGCCAAGTAACGTTGTCGAGAGTGTTATCCAACTGTGATAAACAAGCGACCTTTTTGATGTTATTTTTTTGAGAATTGTTGTCTTGTATAGTTCAACGATAACCTGATCTGGTGCAGGCAAAACTGGACGCTCTTGTGCCAGTGTATCGCGGACCAGTTGGCTTGTTGTCCATTCAACATTATTACGTTTGTAAATTTCCTTTTGAAAAGGGCTATTCAGCATAACTGCAGAGAAATACCAAATAGCAATGATTGCCATAACAATCACCAATACAGGACCCGTTTTCCCTGACATCAGCCGAGACCACAGCCCCTGCCCCCCGGCAATACCGGGAGAAATAAGAGCATCAGTCGTCATAGCTATGCCCTTCCTTCAATCCTTCGCGTACCCGGTGGGCAATTTCCAAAAATTCCGGCGTCTCCCGAATATCCAGTCCGCGATCACGTGGAAGATTGCAATCAATCACATCATAAATACGCCCCGGTCGTGGGGACATAACCACAATTTTAGAAGACAGGAAAACCGCTTCGGGAATAGAGTGTGTGACAAAGAGAACGGTCTTGTCGGTTTTATCCCACAAGCGCAAAAGCTGCTCATTCAAATGATCACGGACAATTTCATCTAAAGCCCCGAAAGGTTCATCCATCAATAAAAGTTCCGGATCAAAAGAGAGCGCACGGGCAATAGAGGCTCGCTGTTGCATCCCCCCCGAAAGCTGCCAGGGATATTTTCTATCAAACCCCGAAAGATTTACCAGTTCCATATTACGGGCAATTCGCTCCTGTCGTTCGGACTTGGGAATTCCCATAACCTCTAGCGGTAAAGAGATATTACCCGCGATGGTCCGCCAGGGATAAAGCGCTGGTGCCTGAAAAACATATCCATAATCGCGGTTAAGGCGGGCCTCGCGTGCGCTAACACCATTAACCCAGAGTTCACCACCAGTGGGTTGCTCCAAATCGGCAACCGCCCTGAGCAAAGTCGTTTTACCGCACCCGGAAGGTCCGATAAAGGAGACAAAATCCCCCTGATTGATAGTGAGATCAATATCAGACAGCGCATGAACAGGTCCGTCATTTGTCTCGAAAGTAAGAGACAATCCTTTGATATTAACAACAGAATTCGCATTCTCATCCTGTTCGACAGTCATCGTCTCTGGTTCATTAGTTTCTGGGTTCATCCCGTTTGTATCCATCTTTTCTGCCTGTCCGGTTGTTCCCTGTTTGGTACCCTCGGTGGCGCCAGTTGCATTCCCAGTTGAATTTGTGGCTGTAGATTGCAGCATGGCATAACTCCCTGTGTATAGAACTCTGTCTTTAGTGACAGTTATTGTTCTCGTTTGGAATGGCGCAAAGTTACGTTTGCGCCACACTTTTTTTAATCACTGAAATTAATTCAGCATGTTTTTACGTTAGAAACTAACGGGCATATCTATACACCAGCAGGCATATTTTCAGCTTTGCGTTCCACTTTACGCGGTGCTGTAATTTCTTTCCACTTGGAAAGTGCTTTATTTACGGCCGGGTATGCATCTCTTCCAACGAATTCACCATGACCAGGTTCAGCCTTAACAGTGCTTTCTTCAACAGAAACCTTGCCGCGTGTCAGTGTAAACCGCGGCAGCCCGGTAACTTCCTTGCCTTCAAAAACATTGTATTCAATGACAGACTGCTGGTTATTCGCCGTAATGGTTTTAGAACGATTTGGATCCCAGACAACCAGATCAGCATCAGCACCAACCATGACAGCCCCCTTCTTAGGGTACATGTTCAGAATTTTAGCTATGTTTGTTGATGTCACAGCAACAAATTCGTTCATTGTCAGGCGCCCAGTTCTTATACCGTGCGTCCACAGCATCGGCATACGATCTTCCAGCCCACCAGTACCGTTTGGAATTTTGGTGAAATCCCCCACGCCAAAACGTTTTTGTTCCGCTGTAAAGGCACAGTGATCAGTCGCCACCACTTGAAGCGACCCCGATTGAAGACCAGCCCAGAGACTATCCTGATGTTGCTTATTCCGGAAAGGTGGAGACATCACTCGTTGCGCGGAGTGATCCCAGTCCGGATGTGCATATTCACTATCATCTAAAGTCAGATGTTGAATAAGTGGTTCCCCAAAAACACGCATTCCCTTTTGGCGCGCACGGCGAATGGCTTCATGGGCCTGCTCACAGGATGTATGCACGATATAAAGCGGTACCCCCGCCATATCGGCAATCATAATGGCACGGTTCGCGGCTTCGCCCTCGACCTCTGGCGGCCTAGAATAGGAGTGCGCTTCAGGACCGTTGTTTCCTTCGGCCAATAGCTTTTGTTGAAGGGTCGCAACTACATCGCCATTTTCTGCATGAACCAAAGGCATCGCACCCAAAGCAGAGCAACGTTGAAACGATGCAAACATCTCATCATCATCAACCATCAAAGCGCCTTTATAGGCCATGAAATGCTTGAAGGTATTGATCCCACGACCAACAACTTCTTCCATTTCATTAAAGACCTGCTCGCCCCACCAGGTCACAGCCATGTGATACGAATAATCAGAACAGGCAGAGCCTGATTTTTGCTGCCAAATAGCCAAAGCTTCCATCAGGGATTGTCCCGGAGCAGGCAAGCAAAAATCAACAACCATTGTTGTGCCACCCGCTAAACCAGCCCGTGTCCCGCTTTCGAAATTATCGGCAGAGTGCGTGCCCATGAACGGCATTTCAAGATGCACATGAGGGTCAATACCGCCGGGCATAATATAGCAGCCGGTGGCATCTAGGGCTTCATTACCGGAAAGGTTTTGTCCGATCTCCGTTATTTTCCCGCCTTCGACCAAAACATCCGCTTCGTAAGATAAATCTGCGGTAACGACAGTACCGCCTTTGATAACTGTACTCATGATTTTACCCTTTCTTTATTCTACGATTTCAGCGGTTTCAACGACGGCATGGAACAAAACATCAGCCCCCGCACCAGCCCATTCCGGCGAAATTTCCTCGTCTTCGTTATGGCTAAGCCCATCAACACATGGGCACATAACCATGGCCGTTGGTGCAACACGGTTCACCCAACAAGCATCATGTCCTGCTCCGGAGACGATATCACGGTGAGAATAACCAAGACGCACAGCTGCATTACGCACCGCTAAGACACATCCCTCGTCAAAGGTGACGGGATCAAAAGCACCAGCCTGTTCAATTTCCATAGTCAATCCGATTTCTTCGACAATCTCGCGCCCTTCAAAGCGCAGAGCCTGTTCCATCGCGGTGATCACATCCTTGTTCGGATGACGGAAATCAATGGTGAACACAACCTTGCCCGGGATGATATTACGGGAATTCGGATAAACATCCATATGGCCAACCGCCCCCACGGCATGCGGGGCATAACGCAAGGCAATGTCATTTACCAGTTCGGTGATACGTGCCGCCCCCAGACCAGCATTTACCCGCTTAGGCATTGGGGTTGAGCCCGTATGACTTTCCTTACCTGTTAACGTCACCTGTAGCCAGTTGAGGCCCTGACCATGGGTTACAACACCAATATCAACGTTTTCGTCTTCCAGTATTGGTCCTTGCTCGATATGTAGCTCGAACATCGCGTGAAGTTTTCTTTCCCCAACGGGTTCGTCCCCGACAAAACCAATACGCTTGAGTTCGTCCCCAAACTTCAGCCCTTCGGCATCTTCACGATCATAAGCCCAATCCTGCGTATGAACACCCGCAAAAACACCAGATGCCAGCATGGCAGGGGCAAAACGCGTGCCCTCTTCATTGGTCCAATTCACGACCTCAATCGCACGTTTGGTTTTGATACCCATATCATTCAGGCTGCGAATAATCTCCAATCCTGCGAGAACACCGAGCACACCGTCATACTTTCCGCCCGTAGGCTGAGTATCAAGGTGAGAGCCCACCATCACAGGCAACAGACTTGGGTCCGTTCCTTCGTGACGCGCAAACATATTTCCCATGCTATCGATCCCAACGGTCATGCCCGCCTCTTCACACCAGCGTTTAAAGAGGTGCCGACCCTCGGCATCTTCATCCGTCAAGGTCTGGCGGTTGTTTCCCCCGCGGACCCCGGGACCAATTTTTGCCATCTCCATTAAAGAATCCCATAACCGTGGGGAATTGATATGCATATTATCGGCTGGTTTGCTCATGATAAGCTCCCTGAAAATATTTTCTATAATTCGTTATTTCTATTGAAAAGGGCATCGGAACCATGCTGCTCGCCGTTCCCGATGCCCTTTATTTTAATCCATATTCGGGAAGGTAAAGACTGCGCCTTCCTTGATGCCAGCAGGCCAACGTGTCGTCACCGTTTTAAGCCTTGTATAGAAACGCACACCTTCAGGGCCGTAGATTGAATGATCCCCAAAGAGAGATCGCTTCCAACCACCAAATGAATGATAGGCGACAGGCACCGGAATTGGTACATTTACACCAACCATGCCGACCTCGATATCATCGGCAAATGACCTTGCTGCATCCCCATCGCGGGTGAAAATTGCTGTGCCATTTCCATATTCGTGTTTGTTGATAAGATCCACAGCATGATCATAATCCTTTGCACGGAGCACAGAGAGAACAGGACCGAAGATCTCTTCTTTGTAGATAGTCATATCATCGGTTACGCGATCAAAAAGCGTCCCGCCGACAAAGTAACCATCTTCATAACCTTGCAATTTGAAATTACGGCCATCAACAACAAGATCAGCACCTTGTGCAACACCTTGGTCGATATAGCCAAGTACCTTTTCCTGATGAGCTTTGGTAATGACCGGTCCCATATCAGCATCCGCATCGGTACTTGGTCCAATCCGCATGCTCTCGACACGGGGTTTCAAGATTTCAACCAACTTGTCCGCGGTTTCTTCACCGACAGGAACAGCAACAGAAATGGCCATGCAACGCTCACCTGCGGAACCATAACCCGCCCCCATCAAGGCATCAGCAGCTTTGTCCATATCCGCATCAGGCATAATGATCATATGGTTTTTAGCACCACCCAGCGCCTGAACGCGCTTGCCTTTTGCCGTTCCACGGGAATAGACATATTCCGCAATCGGGGTTGATCCGACAAACGAAATTGCCTTCACATCCGGATGATCCAAAAGAGTATCCACAGCTTCTTTATCGCCATGAACAACGTTTAAAACACCGTCCGGAAAACCTGCTTTTTTAAAGAGATCCCAAATCAGCATCGGGGCTGATGGATCACGCTCTGACGGTTTGAGAACAAAAGTGTTCCCGGCAGCAATTGCAATTGGGTACATCCAAAGCGGCACCATCCCAGGAAAGTTAAAAGGTGTAATGCCAGCAACGACACCGAGAGGCTGTCGATCTGAATAGCTATCGACCTGAGGTCCAACGTTCCTGCTGAACTCACCCTTTAAAAGTTGAGGAATACCACAAGCAAACTCGACCACCTCGATACCACGGGCCACTTCCCCCAAGGCATCATCATGTGTTTTACCATGTTCACGGCTGATCTCACGCGCAATATCATTAGCATGCGCATCGAGCAATTCCTTGAAGCGGAACATGTAACGCGCACGTTTAAGCGGTGGTGTTGCGCCCCATTCTTTTGCGACGGCTTTCGCAGAGGCGACAGCTTGATTCACCTCATCAACAGTCGAAAGCGGCAGCTCTGCAATTTGCTCACCCGTCGCAGGATTAAAAATTTGAGAGCTTCGTGTATTTGAAGAAAGGCGTCGTTCGCCTGCGATTGCATTACTGATACGTTCCATTTCACCACCCATAAAGTCACTTAAGCGTTTGTTACGCCTATAAATTTGAACCTGTTATTCTCTACGCGCATCTAATGCACACGCCAGAAAACAACCTATGACAAGAGGCCGCAGGACAACGGGGGTGAAGGAAAAGATAATGTTTTACGCAAATAACGAGAACCTGTTATCGCGTCATAAAAAGGGAAGCAGCTTAAGCGACAGACATAAATCGTTTTAAAATTATTGTTGCGATTTCTCTGACACTTGAATTTAAAGATAACTTCGTGAAAAGCATCTTCACCATGAAGTCTTTTATCTCAGTCGTTGCCACCTATTTTATGCATGTACCTATACTCCCTGTACTACCGGTGTCTTATGTCCCCGGCCTTGTTTTTATTTTGGCAGTTGTTTAACCTGCCTTTGTAATTATTTACTTTATGGTCAATATTTAAGAGAATATTTCTTAAAATCCTGACCATTTGGTCAAATTAACGCTACTAAATCCTGACCATTTGGTCAACACTAAAAACACATGTCGGATCCCGCTTGGGCAACACGGCAGGAAACAAAATGACAAAAGTGGAAAGAGCAATAAAATCAAACTCTAAGGCGAGTATTCGGCAGGAAAAAGAAAAGATAATTCTCAAGGCCGCAGAAAGTGTTTTTGCCGAGTATGGTTTTCGGGGAGCAACCACAAGCATGATTGCTGAACGGGCAAAAATCCCCAAAGCCAATCTGCACTATTATTTTCCAACAAAACAAGCCCTCTATCGCCAGGTTGTTGATAACATTTTCAACATCTGGCTTCAGGCCGCGGATTCATTTGATGATTGTGATGATCCTGTCGAAGCCCTGACCCGCTACATCGAAAAGAAGATGGATATTTCCCGGGAAAACCCTATGGGGTCAAAGGTATGGGCCAATGAAATTATCCGCCGCGCGCCAGTTATTCAGGACTATCTGGAAACCACACTAAAAGACTGGACGGAATCACGCGTATCAATCATTCAGCGCTGGATAGATCAAGGTCGTATCAACCCGGTTGATCCCCACTATTTGCTCTATATGATTTGGTCAACAACACAGCACTATGCTGATTTTAACCACCAAATCGAAACCCTGAACGGGGGAACACCTTTGAGTGATAAGCAATACCAAACAGCAAAAGACAATGCTATAGAGATCATCCTCAAGGGTATCGGGGCACGGTAAATTAGTATTGTCCGATGATTTAACATTTAAAAGAAGAAGTAAGTGGTTATGAACCCAAGAGCCGGTCAGACAAAAAAGCGTACCCGTATACAGGCAAAGAACGAAGCCAAAATCCTGGAAGCTGCGTTGGATATCTTTGCCACCTTCGGCTTTCGGGGCACGACCATTGATCAAATTGCCCAAAAAGCAGAGATGTCAAAGCCGAACCTTCTCTATTATTTCCGTCGCAAAGAAGATATCTATATTTCCGTTTTGGAACGCACATTGGATGAATGGCTCACCCCGTTAACAGAGCTTGATCCAGACGGCGATCCCATCAGGGAGATTGGCAAATATACAAGTCTTAAGTTACAGATGTCTCAAAATGACCCGACGGCATCACGACTTTTTGCCAACGAGATCCTTCACGGCGCCCCTATGATTGAACATGTCCTTAAAGGATCTCTAAAGGATTTGGTTGATGAAAAAGCCGCCGTCATTCATCATTGGGTCAAATCCGGGAAACTTACCAAAGTTGATCCCTATCATCTTATTTTTATGATCTGGGCGACGACACAGCACTATGCAGATTTTAAAATCCAGATGCGCGCAATATTGGGTGATGAAGTTGATCAACCGGATTACTTTGAAAAGGCTGGCAATACAATCAGCACTGTCTTTTTCGACGGCATCAAACCAAGATAAACCCCTTCAGGGTTTTACTATTAGCTCTGGTATTACTTGCCAAATCAATCGTCTACATTCTCATTTCGGGGATTAATTACTACTGCGCTGCAAAAATACCATTGCAGAAGCCGTGATTATAGCACCAATGATTAGTTTAGCATCGGGCATTGAACCAGATACGACACTTTGAATAATAAGAACAATTGCCGGGGTCAGGAAGGTATAGGCCATGACCTTGGCTGCCGGCAGTCGAAAACTTGCAAACTTCAGCAAATAAAAAGATAAGGCCGTATTACATAACGCCAGATAGACAATCGCAGCATAAATGGACCAATCAAGTTGAAGCCAAGGACTTGTCCGAATGTCCTCAAAGCCATAGATACCCAGCAATATCATCCCGGCAATAAGAGTCCAGAATGTCAGTACTAACAGGTTTTCACCGCCGTGATATTTACGGACAAATGGTGAATAGGCACTATAACTAAAGCAACCAATCAGAAAAATAAGCTCGCCTTTGCCAAGAGAAAAATTGAGCAAATTTTCGATACTGCCACCAAAAACAATCCAGATTGCCCCAAGAGCCGCGATAATCAATCCAACCCACAAACGAATTGACGTTTTTTGCCCCAGTAAAAAGAAGGCAATAACAGCTGTCATCATTGGAATAAGCGTGAAAACCGCCCCAAGATTAACCGGGCCGCCCCAGCGAAGACCTTCGAACATGGTGATAAAAAACACAACCAGTAGAAAACCAAGCCAGAAATATTTGAGAAGCAAGAGCGGCCCCGGCCATTGCCATTGTCTTTTCACAAACAACAGTACGCCAAAGGCACCAACGGCAATAACAAAGCGCAGGAATGTCAGGGCGCTTGGATCAAGCGCATGTGTTATAGCAGATCCGACAGGAAAAGAGGTGCTGACAAAAAAAATGAACAGCAACATGGCACCATGCGCTGTTCGGTTATTTGAAGTCCGATTATCTGAGTTTTGGGATAGCGTTGAAGCTTCTGAATTAGATCTGACTGACACGCTATCTTCCTTTAATGGCTCGATAATTATTTCTAAGCTCGAGAAAGCCAAGCACACAGAAGATAACGCGTCAGATAAAAATTACCAGATCTATTCTGCAGCTTTTACCGCTGAAGGATTATTTGGATGAGTGGTCCAATTTGCATAATCATGATCAATTGGCTTGTTTGTCCGCGGATCACTGCCTTCTGTCATTTGTTCCATGGTAATACAGCCTTCCACAGGGCAAACACTAACACAGAGATTACACCCAACGCACTCATCATCAATCACTTCGAACTTACGAACACCATCAACCATAGAGGTAATCGCCTGGTGCGATGTATCTTCACAGGCAATATGACAACGACCACATTTAATACAAGCATCCTGATCAATTTTAGCTTTGGCAATATAGTTCAGGTTCAAGTACTGCCAATCCGTCACATTCGGCACGGCACGGCCGACAAAATCATCAAGCTTGTCATAACCCTGCTCATCCATCCAATTGGACAGGCCTGCATTCAATTCTTCGATGATTTTAAAGCCATAGGTCATTGCAGCCGTACATACCTGAACAGAACCAGATCCCAGCGCCATAAACTCGGCGGCATCTTTCCAAGTTGTGACGCCACCAATACCCGAGATTGGCAGACCATGAGTTTCAGGATCACGCGCAATCTCGGAAACCATGCTCAAAGCGATGGGTTTCACAGCAGGTCCACAATAACCACCGTGAGTTCCTTTGCCATCAACAGTTGGATTAGGTGCCATAGCATCAAGGTCAACAGATACAATAGAGTTAATGGTATTGATAAGAGAAACAGCATCAGCACCACCGCGATGAGCCGCCCGGGCAGATTGGCGTATATCTGATATATTTGGTGTTAATTTAACGATAACCGGAAGGTCAGAATGAGTTTTACACCACCGCGTCACCATCTCGACATATTCAGGCACCTGACCGACAGCGGCCCCCATGCCGCGCTCTGACATGCCGTGCGGACAGCCAAAATTCAACTCAACGCCATCGCACCCTGTTTCTTCAACACGCTTTAGAATGTCAATCCAGCTCTGTTCCTCGCAGGGAACCATCAAAGAGACGATCAATGCTCGATCGGGCCAGTTCTTTTTTACCCGGGTAATTTCTTCAAGATTGGTTTCCAACGAGCGATCTGTAATCAACTCGATATTGTTCAAGCCCAGCAAACGGCGATCCGGACCATGGATAGCCCCATAACGAGGACCGTTTACATTCACGACCGGGTCACCTTCCCCCAAAGTCTTCCAGACCACGCCGCCCCAGCCAGCTTCAAAAGCCCGCACGACGTTATATTCTTTATCTGTCGGTGGCGCAGACGCCAACCAATAGGGGTTCGGAGATTTAATACCCAGGAAATTGCAACTAATATCAGCCATAATCTTGTTCCTTAAATAAGGAGTGTCGTAAGAGCGGGAATATCCAAAAATCCATCATCAATATTCCCAAAGGGATAAGCAGTAGCGAGCGACTATGTTAAGCGCTCAGCACGTCATTGATTGCTTCTGCAGCAACCTTTCCGTCTTCTACTGCTGCGACGGTGAGATCTTCACCACCTGCAATACAATCCCCTCCGGCCCAGACATCACCCAGGCTTGTTCGGCGATTTTCATCCACCTTAATACGACCACTATCCAGTTCAATTGCTTCGGCAGATCCGTTCAAGGGGGCCGCGACAAAGTTCTGACCGATTGCCTTGAACACCATATCCGCATTCAGGGTCAGTGTTTCCCCTGTGCCAGACAACGAACCATTTTTGCTTTCTGTATATTCACATTCAATAGCCACAACCTTGCCATTTTCACCGATCAATTTATTCGGCTTAATCCAGTGACGGATCGTAACACCATTGGTCTGCGCCAGTTCCTGTTCGTATTCACTGGCATTCATCTGCTCCTTGCCGCGACGATAAAGAATTGTCACTTCTTCAGCGCCAAGCAGTTTGGTTTGAACAGCGGCATCAATGGCAGTCATCCCGCCACCAATAACAACAACTTTTCGGCCAACGGAAATTTTCGACAGATCCTTTGCCTGTCGAAGGTCAGCAATATAGGAAACGGCATCCACAACACCGTCAAGATCTTCACCTTCAGCACGTAGTGCATTAATACCGGCAAGCCCCATACCCAGGAAAACAGCATCAAAATTCTGTCTCAGGTCAGCCAGTGAAATCGTTTCGCCAAGTCGGTTACCGTTCTCAATTGTTATCCCGCCAATAGAGAGCAGGAATTCAACTTCCTTTTGCGCAAAATCATTAACAGATTTATAAGCAGCAATACCGTATTCGTTCAGGCCTCCAGCCTTTTCACGGGCATCGTAAACTACGACGTCATGTCCATGCATCGCTAAACGGTGTGCACAGGAAAGTCCCGCCGGACCGGCACCAACCACAGCAACACGCTTGCCTGTAAGTGCAGCCCGCGTGAAGACTTTATCACCATCTTCAAGAAGATGATCCGTCGCAAAACGTTGTAAGAGGCCAATCTTTACAGGCTTGCCTTCGGCTTCTTCACGAACACAAGCTTGCTCGCACAACGTTTCGGTAGGACAAACCCGGGCGCACATACCGCCCAGGATATTCTGTTCAAAAATCGTCTTGGCAGATCCTTTGGGGTTATCTGCTGCAATCTGGCGAATGAACATCGGAATATCGATCGATGTTGGACACGCGACTGTACACGGTGCATCATAACAAAAATAACAGCGGTCCGCTTCGACGAACGCTTCGTGTTTATTGAGTGGCGGATGGATATCGCTAAAGTTCTTGCTGTAGTCTTCATCTTCAAGACGGCTAGACTGGATATCGGGCCGACTACCGGCGTTGGTACTCATCCAAAATCTCCCTGACGTATATATAATTATTATACTTTTGACGTTAGATCCGCCCTCTTTTGGGGTGGTATCTATCCCTGTTTGATATAATTCTAAGGTGAAATAACCGCGCTAGTCAATTTTTTTTATCATTTGATAAATTTTTTATTATACAACATATCAAAAACTTATAATTAACCGTCATATATTCAGCTATTTAGGCGTATTTTATTACATTCAAAGCACCCACAAATAACGCAAGAAAGTAAGAGCACAAAACTATGCCGGAGAATTACAGGTTCTCGCCAACCGGATATCCTCGCCATGGACGTACGGTACGCAAGGTAAAGTTGGATTGCATATGTGCCACCCCCGGTAACCGGGACAAGGCCGATCTGTGTATACGTTCATAGTCGGCAACATTCTTGGCGACAATCCTCAAGAGATAATCCGCCTGCCCTGCCATAAAATAACATTCCGATATTTCAGGTGTTGCCTTTACGGCTGTCTCAAATTTATCAAAAGCCTCTTCACTTTGGGATGTCAGCGTTATTTCCATAAAGATCTCTATAGAATAACCCAAGGCCTTGGGATCGAGCCTCGCGACATACCCCGCAATCTGCCCCCCAGATTCCAGAATTTTTACCCGACGATGACACGCAGAAGGGGAAAGCCCAATCTTATCCGCCAAGGTGGCGATTGGTATTCTACAATCCTTCTGTATAGCTGTAAGAATTTTCGCATCAATCTTGTCCATCGAATATTTTCCTGCATTTTAAATCATTATTAAAATTATATTCCAAAATTAAAATGACATGTACTAAAATTTAGGAAACATTTCGAGTTAAATTTTGTCATAATATTCGCAAAATTGACCGATTCCAGTAATACAAACTGTTATGACAGTCGTTATCCAATACGACGTCTGCCGTAATACATTGGTTGAAGGTTCGAAAAAGAAGTCTATTCTGTCTTTGAATGAATTCTCGTCCAAGGTTAGGATTGTTGATCCAGATGAGGGATTACGATCCAGATGCTTGGGGATATTCAGAACAATCGCAAAAGAGTAGCTTCCAGCAACCGCTCAAGGTCATAACCGCGGGCACAAGAACAAAACCTTGCATCAAAAATGATGCATTGAGGGAGTAACAAGTATGAGCATTAAAACACCTTATCTTCTCTTTCTCGGCAATGCTGCTGATCCCCTTGCTGCAAAAGTCGCCCAGGGCATTAAAGACTGGCGTCCGGAAAACTGTGTCGGACAACTTCGTCTTGATGGCTGTAACGCTGATCTGGGGCTAACCGACATGACGCCTGCCGAAGCAATTGCCAACGGTGCTAAAAGCATGGTTGTCGGTGTTGCCAACCGCGGCGGTGTTATTGATGCAACTTGGGTAAAGGCCTTGATCGAAGCGATGGAAGCGGGCCTAGATCTGGCTGCAGGTCTTCACAACAAACTCGCAGATGTTCCTGAACTCGCAGAAGCCGCAAAACGCCTAGGTCGCGAAATTCATGACGTACGTCACCCTTCGCGCAGCTATCCAGTCGCAGCAGGAACAAAACGTTCAGGCAAGCGCTTGCTAGCCGTGGGAACAGATTGTTCTTGCGGTAAAATGTATTCCACACTCGCCATTGAAAAAGAACTGCGCGCCCGTGGCGTTAAGGCTGATTTCCGCGCCACAGGCCAGACAGGCATTCTGATCACAGGTGACGGTGTTTCCGTTGATGCAGTGGCTGCTGATTTTATCTCCGGTTCAGTTGAAACACACGCACCAGCCAATGATGACGATCACTGGGATATTATCGAAGGTCAGGGTTCTTTGTTCCACGCGTCCTTTGCTGGCGTGACACTCGGCCTGATCCATGGGTCACAGCCGGACGCACTTGTGCTTTGCCACGAACCGACACGCACACACATGCGCGGCCTGCCCGACTTTGGCCTGCCATCAATCAAAGAATGTATGGAAGCAAATCTGGCTGCGGCAAAGCTGACCAACAAAAATGCGAAGTTTGTTGGTATTGCGATTAACACGTCAAAGCTGAGCGACGAGGAAGCCAAAGCCTATCTAGCAAAAACAGAAGAAGAGTTCGGCCTGCCGACTGTTGACCCCGTCCGCACTGGCGTTGCCGCCATCGTGGATAACCTGTCATGAGCCGCAAGGTAACAATTTCTTCTACACCTTGGCCGATCCGCGGGTCTTTTACTATTTCCCGCGGGTCCAAGACCGAAGCTGTCGTTCTCAACGTTTATATCGAAGAAGACGGCATAAGAGCACAGGGCGAATGCGTTCCCTACCCTCGCTATGGTGAGTCCGTGGAATCTGTCACAGCACAGATCAATGAAATCCTACCAGCCCTTGAAGGCGGCATGACACGGGCAGAGCTACAATCAGCAATGCCCGCAGGTGCCGGGCGCTTTGCCGTTGATGCTGCGCTTTGGGATCTGGAAGCCAAGAAGACAGGCAAACGAGCGTGGGAAATCGCTGGTATTCCTATGGAACCAGCGACCACGGTTTATACCCTATCCCTGTCTGATCCGGAAACCATGGAACAAGACGCCAAAGACAATCAGGACAAACCCCTTCTAAAGCTCAAACTGGGCGGCGAAGGTGATCTGGCCCGTGTTGCCGCTGTGCGCAAGGGCCATCCATCTGCCCGTATCGTAGTTGATGCCAACGAAGCCTGGACCAGAGACGTATACGAAGCAATCGTGCCTGAACTGGTTAAGTTGGGCGTTGAAATGATCGAACAGCCCTTCCCTGCGGATGATGATGATCTGCTCAAGGAACTGAATCGTCCGATTACAATTTGCGCCGATGAATCCTGTCACGACCGTGCATCTTTGCCCAAGCTTGTTGGCAAGTACGACATGATCAACATCAAGCTGGATAAAACCGGTGGCCTGACCGAAGCCCTTGCCATGAAACTCGAAGCCGAAAAGCTGGGTTTTGAGATCATGACGGGCTGCATGCTGGGGTCTTCCCTTGCCATGGCTCCGGCAATGGTCGTTGCCCAGGGCAGCAAGGTTGTTGATCTTGATGCACCGTTGCTGTTGGCAGAAGATTGTGAACCCGGTCTGGTTTTCACCGGTGTTGAAATTGCCCCGCCTGAAAAAGCACTCTGGGGTTAAGGCCCTCTGGGATTAAAGCCTATAAGGCTGCCCTTAAAAAGTTTTAGGAACAAAAAATATGAGCAGAACAGTTTATGTAAACGGGTCTTACCTGCCCGAAGAAGATGCCAAGATTTCCGTCTTTGATCGCGGATTTCTTTTTGCCGATGGTGTTTATGAAGTTTCAACTGTGTTGGAAGGTCGCCTGATCGACAATCAGGCACATCTTATCCGCCTTCAGCGTTCACTGGATGAGCTGCAGATGGCCAGCCCGGTTTCCATGGATGAAATCGTGACCATTCAAAACGAGTTGATCAAGCAAAATGGCCTAAAAGAAGGTGGTCTCTATCTGCAAATCACCCGTGGTGCCGCAGATCGTGAATTTGGCTTTCCCAAGGACGCAACACCTTCATTGGTGATGTTCACACAGGAGAAGAACCTGCTAAACAGCCCCACTGCTGAACGCGGCCTTGCCGTGATCTCTGTCGAAGATATCAGATGGCAACGTCGGGATATCAAAACCGTTGGTCTTCTGGCTCCGGCCCTTGCCAAGCAAGCCGCCGTTGTGGCGGGGGCAGACGATGCATGGATGCACGAAGATGGCTTTGTGACCGAAGGCAGCTCCAACAACGCCTATATCATCACCAAGGAAGGCAAGATCATTACCCGTCATCTCGGGAATGAAATTCTGCACGGCATTACCCGTCGTGCCGTTCTGGCCCTTGCCAACGAAGCCGATATGGAAGTGGAAGAACGCCCCTTTACACTGGATGAAGTGCGCAATGCTGCCGAGGCCTTTGTAACCTCTGCCACCACCTTTGTCACAGCTGTCGTTTCCCTCGACGGTGAAAAAATTGGAGATGGCACCCCCGGTGCCCTGACCAAACGGTTGCGTAAGTTCTATATCGAGCAAGCCCTCGCAAGTTAAGTCTGATAAACCAGTGTTAAATTATAGGGGCTGCTCTTAAATACGGCAGCCCTTATAATCTTCTCAATTCGCTTTTCCTCCAGACGCAAAGAGTGAAGTGTAGAGACCTCTACATGAACGATGAACCAACGACGAGGATAAGTTAAGTGGGAAGATTACTCCCAAACAAGGCCAGCAGTATGACCAAGGGTCCCCATCCATTTTCAGGCACCAGCCCACAGTTAACCGTTGATCTCGGGGCTGTGGTATCAAACTTTAGAACTCTGCGCGATGTTGCACAGCCGAGCGGTAGCACCTGTGCCGGGGTTCTCAAGGCCAATTCCTATGGTATGGGGTTTGAACGTGTGGCCGAAGCGCTTTGGGACGAAAACTGCAACACCTTCTTTGTTGCGCTGGTCGGCGAAGGGGTAAAGCTCCGCGCCCTGTTCCCCAAGGCGACAATATATGTGTTGTCCCCCTATCTCAATTTTGATGCCGCGTTACTGCGAGAACATCACCTGATCCCGTGCCTCTATGATCTCGACGGCATTGACCTCTGGATTGCAGCCAACGACACGACAGCCCCTGCCGCGCTACATTTCGAAACCGGGATTAATCGCCTCGGACTATCGCCGCAGGATCTTGAGCACCTTCTGGGCAACAGATCCCGGCTCAACAAACTAGATCTCAAGCTGGTCATGAGCCACCTCTCCAGCGCGGATGAACAGCAATCAATCCATAACGCACAACAGCTGGAAGCATTCAAATGCATTCGTGCCGAATTCCCGGACACGCCAGCCAGCCTTGCCAACACCGCCGGGATCTTCCTTGGCCCGGACTATCACTTTGATCTCGTGCGTCCCGGCATTGGCCTCTATGGGCATGACCCGCACTATTACGAAAATCAGGGATCGCGCCTCAAACCCGTCGCGACCTTTGCCGCGCCCTTGGCACAGGTCAAAGATCTCAAAGCAGGTGAAGCCGTGGGCTATGGCGCAACGGAACTGGACCGGGACAGCACCATCGGCGTGATCCTCTGCGGCTATGCGGATGGCGTCATGCGCGCGCTGTTCAAACCCGATAGCAAAGAAGGCCACCAAGTCAGCATCAACGGCTACAAAGCGCCAATTCTGGGCCGCGTGTCCATGGACATGATCACCATTGATCTGACAGCCGTTCCCAAAGAAGCCCGCACAATCGGCTCCATGGTCGAAATATTCGGTAACCACAGCCCCGTCGAAAACGCCGCTGCTATGGCCGGAACATCTGCCTATGAGCTATTCACACGCGTGAGTGGTCGGGCAGTGCGGAAGTATGTTTAAGATTAAACAATGGTTTCTATTGGGCAATCACGTCGGATAAGTTAAAGCTGACCATTTTTAATTTTCCTAGCATCAGACATCCACCATTCGCACATATCCCAATGATTAAGTTTTGTTGATTCATTACCCATACTTTTTCGTATTTCAACTAAAAATTCCCCAAGAAGTTTTAACAAAGGAACAAAATCTGTCTCTTCGTTTTCCTGAATATTATATATATGCTGCATCAAGTTATTATATGATAGAACCACAGCATCATTAGCCATTAATGCTAACTTAAAACCATAACGTCTATACTCTAGAGACAGCATATTATTTGTCGCAATTTCTTCTTTATTTTTCCCTTTATTCTTCTTATCTGATCGCCAAGCTGTTTCAGGCATAAGTAAAATTATGAAAGGGTCTAAAATTTGATTATAAATATCAATACGATCATCCCTTAATTTATTTTCTAATTCAACTTTCCGCTCTATATCTTTTTTTGCTTTCCAGCCAATGGATGAAAGAAACAGCACTAAAATTGGCGTAGCAACACTACCAATAGCTGTTAACACTTCAATCCATGAATTATCTTCCATATTATTCACCGCTCTAATATTTTAAAACTAAACATAAAAAAAACGAGTGAAATACTTATCACTCGCTCAATCATCATTCCACTAATAGGTGTATTTTAAAATATTTAGTTTTTAAACTCCAACCGTTTAGTGTGGAGAATGGGTTCGGTATAGCCGGATGGTTGCACAGCGCCTTTCAAGACCAGATCACAGGCGGCTTGAAAAGATATGGAGCTTGAGAAATCATCAGCCATTGGCTTGTAGGCCGGGTCATCTGCATTCTGCCCGTCGACGACGCTTGCCATGCGTTTCATGGTTTCCATGACTTGGGCTTCGGTGCAGATGCCGTGATGGAGCCAGTTGGCGATGTGTTGGGAGGAAATGCGCAGGGTTGCGCGGTCTTCCATCAGGCCGACGTTGTTGATGTCAGGAACTTTGGAACAGCCGACGCCGTGATCGACCCAGCGAACAACATATCCGAGGATGCCCTGGGCGTTATTATCCAGTTCGTGTTGCACATCGTCCGGTGACCAATTGGTGTCTCTGGCAACGGGGACAGAGATCAAATCGTTCAGGGATGCACGTTCTCTTTCCGCCAGTTCTTTTTGACGGTCAAAGACATTGATCGCGTGATAGTGGGTTGCGTGTAGCGTTGCTGCTGTGGGCGAAGGCACCCAAGCAGTATTCGCGCCCGCTTGCGGGTGGCCGGACTTTTGGTCCAGCATATTGGCCATCAGATCCGGCATGGCCCACATACCTTTGCCAATTTGCGCGCGGCCACTGAGGCCACAGGCAAGGCCGATATCCACATTCCAGTCTTCATAAGCCTTGATCCACGTGGCGTTTTTCATATCGCCTTTGCGGATCATGGGGCCTGCTTCCATGGCTGTGTGGATCTCATCGCCTGTGCGATCAAGGAAGCCAGTGTTGATAAAGAAAACTCGGTGTTTTGCGGCGCGGATTGCTTCTTTTAAATTCAACGTGGTTCGGCGTTCTTCATCCATAATACCTATTTTAAGGGTATGACGTTTCAACCCCAAAAGATCTTCGACCCTTGTGAAGATCTTGTCAGCAAAAGCCACTTCGTCAGGCCCGTGCATTTTCGGCTTTACGATATAAACAGAGCCTGTCCGGCTATTCCGTATGGCCGCATCAGTCCCGGATACTGTCTGAGGAGAAGATTTGAGCAGATCATGTTTGGCAATCACCGCCGTGATCATCGCATCCATCAGACCTTCGGGAACTTCACGGGCGTCATCCCCCACCAGAATTGCCGGATTGGTCATAAGATGACCGACATTGCGGACCAGCATCAGGCTCCGCCCCTGCAAGGTCAGGCTTTCACCCGTATCTGTTTGATAAATTCGATCATCTTTCAACCGACGGGTAATGGTCTTGCCACCCTTTTGCAGATCCGTGGACAGGTCGCCGCGCATCAAGCCAAGCCAGTTACGATAGACGGCTACCTTTTCCTCGGCATCAACCGCAGCGACAGAATCTTCGCAGTCCATAATGGTTGAAAGCGCGGCCTCGACAATAACGTCGGCAACACCCGCCGGATCGGTCTTACCGATGGGATGATTACGGTCAACAGAGATTTCCAGATGCAGCCCATTATGACGGATCAAAAGACCAAAGGCGTTATTGAGATCACCGCTATAGCCTCTGTATTCAGCCGTCTCAGAAAGGTTAGCTCGTTGACCGTTTTCCAGCGTCGCAACCAACGTGTCGTCGTCAACCTGATAACACACAACATCTTTGTGAGAGCCACCGTTCAATGGCGCGGCCTGATCCAGAAAATCCTTGGCCCAATCAATAACCTTTTGCCCCCGAACAGGGTTAAACCCAGCTTGCTTTTCTGCCCCATCCGTTTCCGGGATTGCATCAGTACCATAGAGCGCATCGTAAAGGCTGCCCCAACGCGCATTGGCTGCATTGAGGGCATAACGGGCATTCATCACAGGCACCACAAGCTGTGGTCCGGCGACAGAGGTTATTTCCTCGTCCACATCAGACGTTTCAATGCTGAAGTCTGCGCCCTCAGGCACCAAATAGCCGATTTTCTCCAGAAAGGATTTATAAGTCGCATGGTCTGTAATGGGACCGGGGTGGGTTCGGTGCCAGTCATTCAGCTGGCTTTGCAGCTCTGTTCGCCGGGCAAGCAACTTTGCATTTTCCGGCATAAGATCCAGCAGAAGATCATTCATGCCTGCCCAGAAATCATCAGGGTTAACACCTGTTCCTGGCAGGGCGTCGTTATTTACAAAGTTATGTAACGTTTTATCAATTTGCAGCGCGCCGACCTTAATGCGATCAGTCATTGTTATCTATTCCAGTCTAATGATTAAAAATGGTGAGCAACTAGTTCTACTAAACCCATCATATTGTAACTTTACAAAGAGGCTATTAAGGAATTTTCAGAATAGCTCCTGTTCCCTCGAACCAGTGTTCTTCCAGATTGGCAGCGCCCTCATCTGCCGGACCTTTACGATCTACGATCAGGAAATCCTGTGTCGGTTCCAACACCAACAAGGGATGATGCCAGACATTCTTCGCGTATTGAACACCTTGGCTCCCCGAAGCAATAAAGGCACGACAACCCGCAGGCGTTGGCACCTCGTCCTCGCACACCACGATCAACCATAATGCAGGCTGCATGGGGACAAAGGCCTGTGATCCCAAAGGATGACGTTCCATCATGGCAATGGTTATCGGCAAAGGCCTTGGCGTTCCGCGAAAGATGGAGAGGATAGCTTCACCCTCTTCATCACTAACATCGGCCTGTGCCAGATCATGAAAACGACGAGTGGTTCCCTCGTTAATCAGGTAGCTCTTGTCATGATCCGCTTTGATAACCTGACCAAAGGGCGCAAAGGCTCCTTTGGTCAAGGGTTCAGGACGAATCTCTATCAGATCCAAAGTCATTCAATTATCCACGCTGTTACTTAGCCAATCTGCCGAAAATACGTAATCGGGAAATCCCGCCGTCCGGGAAGATATTCAGGCGGACATGGGTAATCGGCTTTGAAACGCTAAAGTGTTCGCTATCAAAGATGTGAATGTTATCGGCCTGTAGCTTTTGTTGCGGTAACAGTTCATCCCAGAACATGGACTGCGTGATGATGGACGCATCTGTACCTTCACTGACGTGTGCAGCACAGATCGAACAACTATCAGGGAAGTTCCCCTTGAAGTGCGCGGTATCCACTTCAATTTTGTCAACTGTACCCGCGTGCCCCAAAGCAACGACGATCCAGTCATTACCGGGTTCACGACGACGACGAGTTTCCCAGCCATCTTCCATATCAACGCCGCGTCCGGCGGTTAACAATGACCAGACATTGCCATAGTGCGCGTCGTTATAGCCCACAACACGGCCACCATTGATCAGAGCAGAGAGTTCATGAATGCCTGTGGCATCGCGACCATCCCAATCACAAAAAGGTTCACCATAAACACGTAACCGAGCAACGCCGCCATCGGGATAAATATGCAACCGCAACCAGTTATAAGGCGTTTCGTCTTCGACCTTTACAAAATGATGCGCAGAGGCCCCCAGCGATGTCGCGGGAACAATTTCAACCCACTCGGTGTTTTCATCAGGCTCATCGATAGAGACACAAGCTTCGATTGAAGCGGCCGGCGGGTAATTTCCCGTAAAGTGAGACGTATCAATATCAACCCCACGGATGGTGCCTTTGGCCCCTAACCGGATCAGACAATGATCATGTCCTCCACCCCGGCGGCGGCGGCTTTCCCACCCATCCATCCACTTGCCGTGGTCATCAAATTTTCCTTCAATAAACACCGCGTCACTATCAGCAATCATGCGTTCTTTGGCCGCAAAGAATTCATCCGTTGCTGAAACCACCTGTGTGCCAAATTTTGGCGAGGCAAGGTTTACATATTTAGCGGCGTATTTTTCCAGTTCAGAATTACTCATTTATTTCTATTCCTCATATCCCATTAGGGACATTATCAAGATCCCGTAACGGGATGATTTTTAATCCAGTGGTTGGCGATATCAATACGGCGCGCGCACCAGACATGATCGTGTGATTGAATGTAATCGACAAACTTCTTCAGCCCGGCAAATCGCCCCGGACGTCCGATCAAACGACAATGCAATCCAACCGACATCATTTTGGGTTCTTCCGCCCCCTCTTCGTAAAGCGTGTCAAAAGCATCTTTGAGGTAGGTGAAAAAGTGATCCCCGGTATTGAAACCCTGTGCAGAGGCAAAACGCATATCATTACTATCCAGTGTATAGGGAACCACCAGATGCGGCTTATCTACCACCCGCGACCAGAAAGGCAGATCATCAGAATAATCATCGGCATCGTAGATAAAACCACCCTCTTCTGCGACCAACTCACGGGTGTTTTCAGATGTTCGTCCCGTGTACCAGCCCAACGGACGCTCGCCCGTAATGCTCTTTTGAATCTCAATCGCCTTTTGCATATGTTCGCGCTCTTCTTCGCGCGACATACCATGATAGTTGATCCAGCGATAGCCATGGCTACAGATTTCATGGCCATCTTTCATCGCCGCTTCAATTACCGCTGGGTGGCGTTCCATGGCCATAGCAACAGCAAAGAGCGTGATTGGAATATTGCGTTCCCTGAACAGTTTTAGAATACGCCACACACCGGCACGGGAACCATATTCATAGATTGATTCCATGGACATATGTCGCGCGCCCTCAAAAGCAGCCGCCCCGATAATTTCGGACAGAAAAGTTTCCGACGCAGGATCACCATGTAACACACAGTTTTCACCACCCTCTTCGTAATTAAGGACAAACTGCACCGCCACGCGTGCTTTACCCGGCCAAATAACAGTTGGTCTGTCGTTACCATAGCCAACGAGATCTCTGGGATAGTTCTTTAGATCGTCGTTAGGGGAATAATCAGAACTGCTCATCCTACTCTGTCCTCTAGCCGAAAGCGTATAATACGCGCAATCTGTTGCAAGGCGGTTTCAAACTCTTTGGCCTGATCATTTTCCAGACGCTCAACAAAAGCATCCAGTATCATAAACTTGGTTGCCCCTTTCACCGCAAATATGAAAGGAAAACCAAATCGATCAAGGTACCGTTTGTTTAAATCAGTAAAGCGTTTGAATTCATCCTGGCTTAATTGGTCAAGCCCAACACCTGCCTGCTCATTTTTGGAATCTTCCGTAAGCTCCCCCGATAAAGCAGCTTTCCCGGCCAGATCGGGATGTGCACGGATTAACGCCAATTGCGTTTCTTCATTAACTGCTTGCATAACCTCGGCAAAACAGGTGATCATTTCGTCCCGGCTTTGGAAAGGACGGTGGCGACCCGCCCCCTCCGCAACCCAGGGAGAATGCTCGGCAATATCACCAAAAGCTTCAACAAAGTCTTGGTATGGCATAGCATTGACGGTTTCCAGTGAATAGCTATTTGTCATTTAACGTTCTCATACATCTAGATGTCCAGCTTTCACTCTTTGTTTTGAGCAATCCAGGCCCCAAGTGTGGTACGTTCAGCCTCTGTCATGCCTGTCTCATTCCCCAGCGGCATGGCATCGCTGTCCACAGACTGTGCCTTTATGCGATCAAGATAGCGTTTCATATCAGCAACGGTTTCAAGCTCGATACCCTGAGGTGCCTCATCAACCATGTCACTGGTTGGTTGAGCCGCATGGCAACTGGTGCAGTGTTTTTCCATCAACCCAAGCGCAATTGTATCAGCAACCTTGTCACTTCCATAATCCCGCTCTACTGGTGCAGTCATAATCATGGCAATGATCACCCCGACACCTGCAACAGGCAAGGTCCAGGCAAACTGTTTGAAAGTATCCCCGGCCTCGTGGCGATTGAGCAGATGGCGGACAGCGCCGCCGATAATCAGGATAAGGGCAACCAGTAACCAGCTGTGCGGATGCCCCGTCAGCATTGGATAGTGATTACTAACCATCATTAACAGCACTGGCAGTGTAAGGTAGTTATTATGCACAGATCGCTGTTTGCCCATGATACCAAAACGGGCTTCGGGTTCTTCCCCGCGCATCAAGGCTGCGGCAACTTTCTTTTGATTGGGAATGATAATTCCGAATACATTCACCGCCATGATCGTACCGACAAAGGCACCAACATGAATTAACGCCCCGCGACCAGAGAAAACATAACTAAAGAGAATGCTCGCCGCCATAATCAGGACGAAGAGGCAAATAGCCAAGACGCCTGTATTTTTCCCGAGGGGAGAACGACAAATGCCATCATAGATCAACCAACCGCCGATCAGGCTGGCAACCGAAATTGAAATCGCCTGCCACGGTTCCAATGCCATGACATTCGGGTCAATCAGATAAGCCGAAGCATTGTAATAGTATTGAACGACCAAAAGGGCAAAGCCAGTCACCCATGTCAGATAGGCTTCCCATTTGAACCATACCAGGTCATCCGGCAATTTTTTGGGCGCAACGAGGTATTTTTCGACATTATAAAAGCCACCGCCGTGCACCTGCCACGCAGATCCATAAACATCCTTGTCCAAGCCTTCACGCTTGCGAAGAGAGAGATCCAAGCCAATGAAATAAAAGGATGTACCGATCCAGCCAACACCTGCGATCAAGTGAGCCCAGCGAAAAAGCAGGTTCAGCCAATCTGCTGCAAATGATTCCATGAGTGTTCATCCTTCCTGATCGTATTTTCACGCGAGATACCGCGTGTGTATCATTCGTTAGTACGTAATCTATTGCGCGTTCTAGTGCGCTTTATTCGCAAGATCGACGGCAATATTTCTGTGTTTTTGTAAAAGAGGCTGCATATCAAGTCGGGTGATTTTACCCTCGTTGACGAGTAACTCACCGCCAACAACCGTATAGTTTGCATTTGCAGGCGTGCAGAGCATCAAGCCAGCGACCGGGTCCAGTTCAGCACCGGAATGATAAAGCGGATCTAACTTGAAAGCTGCAAAATCAGCCTGATACCCCGGAGCCAGAATACCGACATCGTTCCGGTTAAGGACACGCGCGCCACCAACTGTCGCAACTTCAATTGCTTCGCGAATTTTCATGCCGCGCGCACCGTGTTTAACACGTTGCAACAGCATTGCCTGTCTTGCCTCGGCCAAAAGGTGTCCGCTGTCGTTTGATGCAGATCCATCGACACCAAGGCCGACTTTCACCCCGGCGTCATACATTTCCCGAACAGGAGCAATGCCAGACCCCAAGCGCATGTTCGAGCAAGGGCAATGGGCAACACCTGTTCCGCTTTGGGCGAACAGAGAGATCTCATCCGGGTTCAACTGCACACAATGTGCATGCCAGACGTCATCGCCAATCCATCCTAATTCCTGTGCATATTCACCGGGCGTCAGACCAAACTTTTCCTTACTGAAGGCAATATCTTCGACATTTTCAGCCAAATGTGTGTGAAGCCCAACACCCATGGAACGGGCAAGCACTGCTGATTCCCGCATCAAATCCTGAGAAACAGAAAACGGTGAACAAGGGGCCAACGCGATACGAAGACGCGACCCTTCAGACGCATCGTGGTATGTTTCAATAAGACGCTGACTGTCTTTTAAGATTGCGATTTCATTTTCTACGAGGCTATCGGGCGGTAAGCCACCGTCACTTTCCCCGACAGACATCGATCCACGTGTCGCATGGAAACGGATACCCATTTCCATTGCTCCCTCGATAGAATCATCCAGACGGCTGCCATTGGGGAAAAGATAGAGATGATCGCTGGTCGTCGTGCAACCGGATAACAAAAGTTCCGCAATGCCCACTTGAGCCGACACCTTGATGGCCTCTGGCGTCAAATGCGACCAGACAGGATAGAGAGACTGTAACCAAGGGAAAAGCGGCTCATCCTGCGCAAATGTTCTGGTCAGGGATTGATAAAGATGATGGTGCGTATTCACCAGTCCGGGAAGAACGATATGACCACTCAAATCAAGAACAGTGTCAGCTTCGTGGGGTAGTTCGTCAGCAGGACCCACAGCTTTAATAACACCATCCACTGCGAAGAGAGCACCGTCTTTTAACTCTCTGTGGTTCTCGTCCATCGTCACAAGAACCCGCGCATTTTTGATCAACAGAGTTTTCATATCGTTCTATTCGTCCAGTGCTCTATGCTTCGTCAGAAGCGTCTTTTGGAATAATCAAGTTCAGAATGATTGCCAGGAACGCAGCAGGAACCAAACCGGATGTTAACAGTATTTTAGCCGTAGCAGGCATTGCAGCCACAGCTTCAGGTACAGATTTAAGCCCCAAACCAATCCCCAAAGAAACCGCAATAATCACCATGTCACGACGAGATAAAGCCGTCATAGACAATAGCTTGAGTCCTGCCCCGGCAATCATGCCGAACATAATAATAGAAGCACCACCAAGAACAGCATTCGGCATCACCGAAATCACGGCACCAATTTTTGGAAACAGACCTGCGACAATCAGAAAAATTGCCCCACATGTTACCACATGCCGGCTCATGACACCCGTTAAAGCAACCAAACCGACGTTTTGACTATAGGATGTGTTCGGCATTGCCCCGAAAAGCGCCCCGACAGCAGTTCCCAAGCCGTCAGCCATTGTTCCGCCAGCAAGCTCTTTATCTGTTGCTTCCCGACCTGCGCCACCTGTTGTGATCCCGGAAATGTCACCGACGGTTTCAATGGCACTGACCACAGAAACCAACAGCATTCCCAGAACTGCCGCCGTATTGATTTCAAACCCATATTGCAGCAACGAAGGAACAGAGAACCAACCCGCAGAAGCAACACGACCAAAATCAACCAGTCCCATCGGAATAGCGACAAGATACCCAACGATCAAACCGATAAGAACGGCCGAAGCTGAGAGAAAACCCTTGGTCATAAACTTCACGCTCAGCGTCACTACAATAACCAGTGTCGCAAGAAAGATATGATGCCAAGCCCCAAAATCAGGCACCTTACCTGCACCGCCCGCGGCGTATTTAATACCTACGGGAATGAGGGCCAAACCGATTGAAAGCACCACGATACCGGTCACCAACGGCGGTAAAATACCGCGAATGCGGCCAATAAAAATCCCAAGAAAAAAGTGAAACACACCGCCAATAGCAGCTGAGGCAAAAAGCGCTCCGAGCCCTGCGGTTTTCACAATAGGAATCATAATCGGGATAAAGGCGAAACTTGTGCCCTGAACAATCGGAAGGCGCGCGCCAATAGGACCGATACCAATGGTTTGCATAAGCGTCGCAATTCCAGCCACAAACATTGCCGTCTGGATGAGAAATATTTTATCACCACCGGATAATCCGGCAACACCAGCAATAATAATCGGCACAGTAACGTTACCAGCAAACATTGCCAGAACATGTTGCAAGCCAAGTGGTACAGCTTCTTTTAAAGGCGGACAATAATCCGGGTCTTTCAGGGTCCCCGCATCTACGGATCCCTCACTGCCTTTAGAATGGGTTACTTCAGTCATATCAAGGTTTCCCCCTGTTGGTTAAACCAGCCGGATATTATTTTTATAGCCGTTTAACTTAACTCTTTCTCATCGTTCGTGTAGGTTATCTACACTTCTCTATTCACGCCTTGAGCAAAAATTAAGTTAGCCAACTATTTTATCCCGGCTTTTTTTATGGGATGTAACGCTTTGATATTTTAAACAGTAAAAGCAACACCCCGGTGACTATCGTAAAAGTCGGCCTTTAAGCTAACTCCCGCGATAGGTTGAATAGCCATAAGGCGATAGCAACAGGGGAACGTGATAATGCTGGTCTGCTTCAGCAATACCGAAACGGATGACAATCACATCAAGAAAAGCCGGATCAGGAAGATCCAAACCTTTACTTGTCAGATAGTCACCAGCATGAAAGTGGAGTTCATAACTACCTTTGGAGAATTCGTTTTCTCCAAGTATGGGACCATCAACACGCCCATCTTCATTGGTAATTACATCCTTCAATGGGACCGTTTCGCCAACTCGGAAAAGCTTTATACGTAATCCCGAAGCCGCGATGCCAGATGCTGTATCCAGTACATGCGTTGTTAAATATCCCATATTACCTCACCCTGAAGAGCTTTTTCATTATTATGTGAGGCAGTATGTCGCAGTATGTATGAACGCAAAAGAAGTCTTTTTAGATCACATTGATGCTATTACGAGATCAATTAAATGAAATATAGTCGCGTAATGCTTTCTCTGCATGTTTGGCAAAGATAGAAGGCGCAAGGGAAAGTTGACGCGTAGAGTTGGTTAAAACCACTAATCGGTCACAGGGAATATCTTTATCAGTGAGTTCGATATGCGCCAATAAACCTGCTTTTCTTTCTGCTTCAATCCCAAGCACTGTTTGAAAGGTTACGTAATCAGATTTTCGTGCCATGGAGCGCATAAATCGCAGTGAATTAGCTTTGATAAAAGATTTCGGTTTTGATTTTAACTTACTCAGTGGCACATCAATAATCCGTGCCAAAGAAAGGTTTCCGGCCGGCAAAGCCAAAGGGTATTTCAAACAATCTTGAAACGTGCACTTATCCTTTTTGGCAAGAGGATGTTTGGGCGCGACAACAGCCCCGACCTTAAGTTCCCAACTCACCATGTCACGCAGAGTATCATGATCAGGGGGATTAAAAGTAAAACCAATATGCGCCGCCGCCGAAGAAATCATGCGGCTTACTTTTTCCGAACTCGTTATCGTGACTTCCAAGGTAATGCCGGGATAACTTTCATGAAAACTCTGCGTCAAATCCGGCAAGACAGCATCCGCGACTGATTCAACCGATGCAATCCTGACAATACCTTGCTTAATCCCTCTCAAATCATCTAGTTGCTCATTCACAGCTTCAAAGTCAGACAAGACAGTTCGTGCATGCTGAAGCAATAGCTCTCCAGCTTCTGAAATACGCAATCCTCGGCCGACACGTTCAAAAACCTGAACACCAAACTCTTCTTCAAGGCTGAGAATTTGCCTGTTCACCGCTGACGAGGCTATGTTTAGCTGCCGTGCTGCTTCACGAATGGAACCATATTCCGCAACCGCCACAAAATACCGCAAGGCGGGAGAATACAATGTATGAGCACGCTCAATTTTCAATGACTATTTCCTTCATTTTATAAAGAGCCTCCAAACATTTAGTGGGCAATATCAGACAATCAGTTTGAAAAGATCATCTTTTCTTATAGCCTAAGATAAGATGATCACAATAAGAACCATCAAAGAATGAAATTTCATAATGAAAACTGTCGGATCGTTTCATGCGCATAGATAACGCTTTTGTCTCTACGGCCTTTCGTTACTTCGCTGCCACAGCTGAAGCCGGCTCTATCCGTGCAGCAGCGAGAGAACTCAACATTGCTTCATCTGCAGTCAATAGACAGATATTGATGCTGGAAGAAGCACTCGGAATGCCGCTTTTTGAAAGAACGGGTCGGGCAATGGTTCTCACCGAAGCCGGACAGGTTCTTCTCAATCAAACAAGAGTATCATTGCGGGATTATGAAGACGCACTTGGCGTCATTGACGAACTGCGCGGGCTGCAACGGGGGCGCGTCAGAATTGCAACGGCTGAATCTGTTTCCGTTAATCTACTCCCCAAAATACTGGCTGACTTTTCAGAACGGTACCCATCCATAGAAACTTTTCTGACCGTTACTGTCGCCGATGCGGTTACAGAAATGGTGCATTCTCGCGACGCGGACTTAGGTTTCACTTATAACCCTTCCACCCTTGATGGCCTTGAAATTGGTTTTGAAAAAAGTATCGAAGTTGGTGCCATAGCGTCTTCAGACCATCCCCTAAGCAAACAACAACATGTCAGCCTCGCCGATTGCTTTGAATACCCCTATGCTTATCCTGCTCAGGGACTCAGCCTTCGTCTAGCCCTTGATGCAGCAACGGAGAGTATCAACAGCCCAAATCATAAAAAAAAGAAACCAATTCTGGAAGCAAACTCATTAAGAGTAATGGCAGCCATGGCACAGGAAGGACGTTGTATCACCTTTCAAACCCGTGTGGGAATTGAACATCACCTCAAATCCGGTGCTCTTACATTCCTACCCCTCACAGATACGAACCTGCCCAAGGATCGCCTGATGCTCATCAGGCAGTCGAGCAGAACCCCATCCCCGGCGACACAGATGTTTGAAAAATTTGCGGTTGATTATTTAGAACGACATCCGATCAAATGATGCTTTTTTTAGACCTCAGGTATCTAAACATTGTTCTTTTTAGATCACAAAAATACTGTCATACTGTTTATCAATAATAAAAAGCGTTAGCAGTACTCGTTAACATTGTTACTGATTAACATTGTTACTGGGGCGAAACGCGATATTCACATAAAGTTATATACTGTACTTTGTATATCATGACTTTACATATCATTCTGGGGAGTAAAGTCGCATGGGGCGACTGACAACACATGTATTGGATACCGCCCGCGGTACACCAGCCAAAGACTTGACCATTGAGCTTTGGAAGCACGAGGGTGAGAACTGTAATTTTGTAAAACACGTTCAAACCAACGAGGATGGTCGTGCAAACAGCCCTCTGTTAGACGACACAGAATTTGCAATCGGCCAGTACGAACTAAAATTTATGGCTGGTGATTACCTCAAATCACAAAACCATGATCTCCCGGACCCTTTATTCCTTGATATCATTCCGATCCGTTTCGGGATTGCTGATAAAGAAGCCCATTACCATGTCCCCCTTCTTCTTTCGCCTTATGGCTATTCAACCTATCGCGGGAGCTAAAAGATAATGCGGCAAAGTGTTAAATTCCTTCGCGACGGTGAACTGGTCGAACTTGATAATGTCGATCCCAATGAAACCTTGCTTGATTATTTGCGATTGAGAGAGAGATCATGCGGCACGAAAGAAGGATGCGGTGAAGGTGATTGCGGGGCCTGTAGTGTGGCTATTGGTTCGCTTAAAGATGGGAAACTGGAATACCAAGCTGTTAACAGCTGCATTCAACTACTGGGCATGATGGACGGGAAAGAGGTCATTACGGTTGATGACCTCTCTAAAAATTCTCAGGCCAAAGGATCTCAGGAACTCCACCCGGTTCAAGATGCCATGTTGCGCCACCACGGTTCTCAATGCGGGTTCTGTACACCGGGCATTGTGATGTCGCTCTTTACACTTTACCACGCAGAAACCAAAGCAGACAGAAACACAATCAACGATCAGCTCGCCGGAAACCTCTGTCGTTGCACGGGCTATCGTCCAATTATTGATGCCGCATTGGAAAGCTGTACAGGAAAAGCAGAAGATCGCTTTAGTCAAGACGCTCAGACAAGAACAAGCAAACTCAATGATCTGGATGATAAAGAAGATCTGTTTATTGGGAATGAAGCAAAGTTCTTTGCTGCACCGGCATCAACAGAAGCACTTGCTTCTCTCTACGAAAAGCATCCAGATGCAGTGATAGTAGCTGGCGCAACCGATGTGGGTCTCTGGATCACGAAACAACTAAGAGATCTTCCCAAGGTCATTCATATCGGACGCGTTACAGAATTACAAAAAATTGACCACAGCAACGATGAAATTATCATTGGTGCTGGTGTCACTTATGCCGATGCAAAGGAAATACTTGCCACCATCGATCCAGATGTTGCCGAGATTATCCGCAGGATCGGATCAACACAGGTTCGCGCATCTGGCACCATTGGTGGCAACATTGCCAACGGGTCGCCCATCGGGGATAGCCCACCTTTACTTATCGCCCTGAATGCAAAGCTGTCCTTGCAAAAAGGAGTACATTCCAGAGAAATGGATCTCGAAGACTTCTTCATCGACTATGGAAAACAGGATCGAAAAGCAGGTGAATTTGTCAGTAAAATCCGCGTACCAAAGTTAGCTAAAAATGAAATCTTTCGTAGCTACAAAATAAGCAAACGCTTTGATCAGGATATCTCTGCCCTGTTGGCTGCTTTCCGGCTGACCATTGATAATGGAAAAGTTACACAAGCCCGCATCGCTTATGGCGGTATGGCTGGCATCCCCAAACGTGCAGAACACACAGAAAAGGTACTCGTTGGCATTGATTTGAATGCATCCCAAACATGGGAGAAAGCTGCCAAGGCGTTGGAACAAGATTTTACCCCTCTCTCTGACATGCGTGCCTCTGCTGGTTATAGAATAGAGGTTGCAAAAGGCCTTTTGATTAAAGCCCTTCATGAAGTCTCGAACGAGAAAGCTGATCAACAGGGCAATCAAACAAGAGTTATTGGTGTAAGGGAGGCTGTGTAATAAAATGCTTCACAAGTCACCTGTCACAAACGTCTCAACAGCTACTGTCGGTAAAAACAACAAACATGACAGTGCGGAACGTCATATCAAAGGCACCGCACTCTATATCGACGACATTCGTGAACCACAGGGGACGCTTCATCTTGCCCCAGGCTATGCCCAAGCCTCTTGCGGGAAAATCAAAAGCCTTGATTTAAGTGCCGTAAAATCTGCCCCCGGAGTTGTTGCCGTTTTAACTGCCAAAGACATTCCCGGGGTTAATGACTGTAGCCCCGCAATGGGCGATGATATGATCCTTGCTGATGGGCACATTCTCTTTCATGGACAGGTTATCTTTGTCGTCGCAGCAACGAGCCATCTGGAGGCGAGAAAAGCCGCCAGACTGGCCAAGATCGAAATCGAAGAAACCGTACCAATGGTCACTGTGGAAGATGGTCTAGAAAAAGACGCATCTGTACTGCCACCATACGAGTTTTTACGCGGTTCTCCGGATGAAGTGATCAAATCATCCCCCAACCAGATTGCAGATAGTTTTCATATTGGGGGACAGGAACACTTTTATCTCGAGGGCCAAATCGCCATGGCCATTCCCGGGGATGATGGGGAGATACTGGTTCATTCATCAACCCAACACCCGACAGAAATTCAACACACCGTTGCCAAAATGCTTGGCGTTCAGGATGCTGCCGTTGTTTGTGAATGTCGCCGTATGGGTGGCGCCTTTGGTGGCAAGGAATCACAGGCTGCACAATGGGCTACATTATCTGCCCTCGCAGCCCATGTCACCGGACGCCCGGCAAAGATGCGTCTGGATCGTGATGACGATATGATTATGACAGGAAAACGCCATGATCAGGCCTGTCACTGGCAAGCCGGATATGATGATCAGGGCAAGCTCACAGCGGTAAATGTAGAGTTCAATTCCCGCTGTGGCTGTTCCGCAGATCTTTCGCTTGGCGTTAACGATCGCACCATGTTTCATGCGGATAATTCCTATTACTATCCGCAAGCGCGTATCCTATCCCGTCGTGTAATGACCAATACCGTTTCCAACACCGCCTTTCGCGGATTTGGTGGTCCGCAAGGTATGGTCTTTTCTGAACGTATGATGGACACCATTGCCATTAAACTTGGTATGGACCCGCTTGACGTGCGGAAGATCAACTTCTATGGCGATGAAGATCGTAATATCACACCATTTGGCATGAAGGTTCAGGATAACATCCTTGATGAGCTTGTTTCTGAGTTGGAAAACACCAGTGATTATCGTAATCGTCGCAAAGAAATAAACGCCTTTAACAAAAAAAGCCCCTTCCTTAAAAAAGGCCTCGCGCTTAATCCGGTAAAATTCGGAATATCCTTTACCCTTAAGCACCTAAATCAGGCCGGCGCCCTTGTCCACGTTTATACTGATGGATCTGTACAGGTTAATCACGGCGGCACCGAAATGGGGCAAGGTCTTTACACCAAAGTTGCACAGGTTGTTGCCGAAGAATTTGGTATTGATCTAGAGCATGTTCGAATAACGGCGACCAAAACGGATAAAGTTCCCAATACAGCCCCCACAGCGGCGTCATCAGGGTCTGATATGAATGGGATGGCGGCCAAACATGCTGCTGAAACCATCAAAGATCGGCTGATCGAACTCGCGAGCAAGCTTTATCAAGTAGAGAAAACCGCCGTCCGTTTTGCCAACAACAAAGTACAAGTTGGAGATAAGGAGATTGCCTTTGCCGAACTGACACAACAGGCTTTTCTAGAACGTGTATCCCTTTCGTCCACCGGCTACTACGCAACACCACATATTACCTGGGACAGAGACACCAAAGATGGTCGCCCGTTTCTCTATTTTGCCTATGGCGCTTGTTGTGCAGAAGTTACCATTGATACCCTGACAGGCGAAATGAAAGTCAACCGGATCGATATCCTGCACGACGTAGGAAAATCATTGAACCCAGCCATTGACATCGGACAGATCGAAGGCGGCTTTGTTCAGGGTATGGGCTGGTTGATCACCGAGGAACTGGTCTATGATGATCAGGGACGTCTTCGGACCCATGCGCCCTCTACTTATAAAATTCCGACGGCTTCCGATGTACCTGAAGATTTTCGTGTAAGCTTATGGAATTCAAGTGGAAACAGAGAGGACACAATTTATAGATCAAAAGCCGTTGGTGAACCCCCGGTCATGTTAGCTACGGCTGTTTTCTCGGCCGTAACCAATGCCATAGCCTCGATTTCCCCCGGACAAGTCCCACAAATAAACACACCAGCCACCCCAGAGAATATTCTTCGTTCTGTTCAAGATATGAAGAAACGAGACAGAAAGGCTGGAGCATAATCATGAAAGTCTGGTCACTCATTGCAAAACATCTGGAAGACGCGGGTTGTTGCGCCATGGTGACCATGACAGAAGTCTTGGGCTCTGCCCCGCGAGAAGCCGGAACGCGCATGGTTATTCGCCCAGATGGTGGTTTTCACGGAACAATTGGTGGCGGTACACTCGAATGGCATGTTCAGGCAGAAGCGCAGAAACTCATGCGCAACCAAAAGGCATTGTTAAGCTTCAGTCAACATGCTCTCGGTCCGGAACTCGGTCAGTGCTGTGGCGGCGCGGTCAAATTACTCATCGAAGTCTTTACGAAAGAACAATTACACGAAGTTAAAGAACTGGCAGCCCAAGAAGGAAAGGGCCCCTTTTCGATACTAGGTCATTTTACTTCTGATCGTGTTATCCGTGAAGTTACCAATGAGACACACCAGAAGCTGGGCTTTGATGTCAACGGTAATCTTCTGGAAAGCTTCAGCGAAAAGAAACGTCAGGTTTATCTCTATGGTGCAGGGCACATTGGCCGCGCGCTGATGCTCAATATGGCTGCGCTGCCTTTTGATCTTATCTGGATTGATTCCCGTCACAATGCTCTGCCATCAGTTACCCCCGGCAATGTCGAAAAAATCTACACACCGACCCCCGTAAAAACACTAGCAAAAGCTCCGGATGGTGCTTTTATCGTGATTATGACCCACAGCCATTCGCTTGATCTCGATTTAGTCAATGCCGCCCTGACGGCCGAACGCTTTTCCTATGTCGGTGTTATTGGGTCAGATACAAAAAAAGCGCGCTTTAAAAGCCGCTTGAAATCATTTGGAATGGAAAGGACAAACATAGAGAAACTGATCTGTCCTATTGGGATTGACGGTATAAAGTCCAAACATCCGGCGGCGATCGCCGCATCTGTGACAGCAGAATTACTTATAAAAGACGAGGAAGTGTCCAAACTTGAAGCAGATTTGGATTCCGATCATATGACAGACTTGAATAGAGTTGAAAAAACCGCAAAGTTTGTCCAATAAGACAAAAAAATGAATAAAAACTAGTAAGTTAAAAACCGGAGAGTTAAAAACTTACTGAAAAACTTACTGAACTGGGAAAATAGGCTTATTGGGAGGGCCAGCAATTGGGGGATCATGTATCCACAAAAGGCGGCACGGCTGCGACGACAGATTATCTGTTGGAAGCACGCGGAATCACCAAGATGTTCGGCGATTTGGCCGCGAATGATGATGTAACGCTCAAGCTTGCCCCGGGTGAAATTCACGCCCTTCTCGGCGAGAACGGTGCTGGAAAATCAACGCTTGTCAAAATTATCTATGGATCATTACAGCCCACCAAAGGTTCTCTGCATTGGCTGGGACAAGAAGTATCCATAGCCAACCCCGCTGCAGCCCGAAATTTGGGTGTCGGAATGGTGTTTCAACACTTCTCCTTGTTTGAAGCCTTAAGTGTTGTTGAAAATATCGCCCTCGCCCTACCCAAAGATACAGACATCAAAAACCTTTCCCAGAAAATATCTGATGTTTCTAAAGAATACGGTCTTCCGCTGGAACCCACAGCCTTGGTTGCGGATTTGTCCGTCGGCGAACGACAGCGTATTGAAATTGTCCGTTGCCTGTTACAGGAACCACGCCTGTTAATTATGGATGAACCAACAGCAGTTCTGACGCCGCAAGAGGCCGATCAACTATTTCTGACACTGGAACGTCTGGCAAAAGAAGGCTGCGCCGTTCTTTACATTTCTCACCGTCTGGATGAGGTCAAAAGACTTTGCCACGATGCAACGATCCTGCGTATGGGCAAAGTTGTCGGTCAGGTTGATCCGCAACAAGAAACTGCCGCCAGTCTTGCTAGATTGATGGTCGGCGCAGATGTTCACGCGATTAATGCCAACAGAGAACATAATCCCGGTGAGACACTGCTGAAACTCAGCAAATTATCTCAAGATGCAGATGGTCCCTTTGGTGTTTCCCTTGTGGATATCAATCTGGACGTCAAAGCAGGCGAAGTAGTTGCCATTGCGGGTGTCGCCGGGAATGGACAATCAGAACTCTTTGATGCAATTTCGGGGGAAAGCACAGCAGATACGGCTAGTAACATTCAAATCGACGGACGAGATTGCGGTTTAGACACAATTACCCAACGTCGACGCAATGGAGCTGGCTTTGTTCCGGAAGAACGACTGGGCCACGGTGCTGTTCCGGGACTTTCCCTGTCGGAGAATATCGTTCTGACACGCCATTCCGATGATGCAGGCTTATCAAAATCCGGTTTCATTGATCGCGAAAATGCCATTGCGATTAATGAACGGATCACAAGGGATTACGACGTCCGCAAAGGCAAACCAGACCCGGAAGCCAGATCATTATCAGGGGGTAATTTACAAAAATTTGTTGTTGGTCGCGAACTGGATCGTAAACCAAAAGTTCTCGTCATCAACCAGCCTACATGGGGCGTCGATGCCGGGGCTGCGGCCCTGATCAGACAAGCAATGATTGATCTTGCTTTGGCGGGGTCAGCTGTTCTGGTCATATCCCAAGATTTAGATGAAATTTTTGAAATCGCCGACCGAATTGCAGTTATTTCACGCGGTCAACTCTCAGAGGCTTTCCCAGCAAGTGATCTTACACTAGAGAAAATAGGCTTGCTAATGGCTGGCGCCCACGAAAAGAAAAACCTAGAGATAACAGGGACAGATGAGAAGGTAAGCGCATGAAACTCGTGTTGGAAAAACGTTCCGAACACTCGGAATTCATGACCCTTATGTCGCCGCTTCTGGCGATTGCCTTGACGGTTTTCACAGGCGCCATTATTTTTGCCATCCAGGGGCTAAACCCCTTCGAAGCACTCTATGTGTACTTCATCGAACCTTTAACATCCATGTGGTCACTGGAAGAAGTTTTCGTTAAGGCAGCGCCCCTCATCCTCATCGGTGCCGGGCTATCGGTTTGTTATATGGCCAACGTTTGGAATATCGGCGCAGAGGGCCAGTTAACCATGGGTGCGATTGTGGGATCAATTGTTCCCATCGTTTTCACATCCTGGCAATCACCGCTCACTCTTGTCGCCATGATTGCACTTGGTGCCTTGGGCGGTGCGCTCTATGGCGCAATTCCTGCCTTTTTGAAGAACAGGTTTAACGCAAACGAAATTCTGACTTCTTTGATGTTGGTCTATATCGCTCAACTCTTTTTGGATTGGGTTGTTCGCGGCCCATGGAAAGACCCCAAAGGCTTTAACTTCCCACAATCCATTGCCTTTGAAGGTTGGCAGTTATTCCCAACCCTCGGGGATGGTCGTGTACATATCGGCATTATCCTGGCGGTGATAGCTGTTGTTATTCTGACAGTCCTTATGAGTAGAACATTAAAAGGCTTTGAGATACTGGTTATCGGGAACTCTCCACGCGCAGGACGCTTTGCAGGTTTCTCCAGAAAGAAAATTGTCTGGTTCTGCTTGTTGCTTTCCGGCGGTCTCGCAGGGATTGCCGGAATTGGTGAAGTTGCGGGTCCAAGTGGGCAGTTACAACCAACAGTCTCCCCCGGTTATGGCTTTACAGCGATCATCGTGGCCTTCCTAGGACGGTTAAATCCCATTGGCGTTCTCTTTGCGGGGGTTATGCTTGCCATAACTTATATCGGTGGGGAAGCCGCACAGATCGACTTGGGTGTGTCCGATAAAACAGCACAAGTTTTTCAAGGCATACTGCTCTTCTTTATTTTGGCTTGTGACACTCTGATCCTCTATCGGATTAAAATGCTGACCTCGACAAAACAACAATCAGTAGCGGCGGAGTAAAACCAATGGATGCAACACAAGCAGTCATCTTGACAATTATTACCGCCTCGACCCCCTTGCTGCTTGCGGCAATTGGTGAACTGGTGACGGAAAGATCCGGCGTTCTCAACTTGGGTGTCGAAGGTATGATGGTTATGGGGGCAGTCTGCGGATTTGCAGCAGCCTATACCACAGGCAACCCCTATATTGGCATACTCGCAGGTGTTTTTGGGGGCGTTGCCCTCGCCTTTTTCTTTGCTATTCTGACGCAAACACTGGCGACAAATCAGGTTGCTACAGGACTGGCGCTTACCCTCTTAGGGCTTGGATTATCAGGACTTATCGGGGAATCTTTTGTCGGGCTTCCTGGCGTGAAGCTGCAACAGCTTTCCATACCGTTCCTGAGTACAATTCCCTTTATCGGGCCAATACTCTTTGGACAGGACATTCTTGTCTATGCCTCTGTCGCGTTGATTTTTGCAACCACCTATGTTCTGTTCAAAACAAGAGTGGGCCTGATCATTCGCTCGGTTGGTGATAATCACAATTCAGCCCATGCGTTGGGATACAATGTTATCGCCGTACGCTATGCCTGTATTATGTTCGGCGGGGCCTGTTCCGGCCTTGCGGGCGCTTATTTATCACTTGCCTATACACCACAGTGGATTGAGAACATGACTGCAGGGCGTGGTTGGGTTGCTTTGGCTTTGGTGGTCTTTTCGACCTGGTTGCCCAAACGCCTTGCAATTGGTGCCTATCTCTTTGGGGCAGTCTGGATTATGGGGCTCTATGTACAGGCGCTCGGCTTCGGTATACCATCACAGTTCCTCTCGTCATTGCCTTACGTTGTGACAATCATTGCTTTGGTCATTATTTCTGGCAACAAAACACTTACTCGTGTAAATACACCAGCATGTATCGGTCAAACCTTTGTTCCGGATCGATAATATAGAATTCCCTAGTTGCTCCAAATACCCGTGACTTTACGTCATACAGGACAATCGGGGAAAATAGAATTATTACGGACGTCGTGCATACATCGGCCAGCGCCGACGTCAAAAGAATAAAACGGCCGCGAGGAGTTCTCTTGCCCTTAAGAGAATTCGTTAATCAGGGAAGGATAACCCAAATGAAGAAAATCTTGGGATTTGCCGCCGCGATCGCACTATCCTTAGCGATAGTTCCGGCATCTGCTGCAGATAAACTGAAAGTCGGTTTTGTATACGTTGGCCCCGTTGGTGACCACGGCTGGAGCTATCAGCACGACCAAGGCCGTAAAGCCATCGAAGAAAAATTTGGCGACAAGGTTGAAACAACCTATGTCGAAAAAGTAGCCGAAGGTCCCGATGCGGAACGTGCAATTGAACGTCTGGCCCGTAAAGGGTCAAAGCTGATTTTCACAACTTCCTTTGGTTTTATGGAACCAACCCTGAAAGTTGCCAAACGTTTCCCGGATGTAAAGTTTGAACACGCAACAGGTTACAAGCGTGCTGACAACGTTTCGACCTATTCATCACGGTTTTACGAAGGTCGTTACATCATCGGACAGATTGCTGCCAAACAATCCAAATCCGGCGTAGCGGGCTATATCGCATCTTTCCCAATCCCAGAAGTTGTACGCGGTATCAATGCCTTTATGCTGGGTGCTCAGTCAGTAAACCCTGACTTCAAGTTGAAAGTTGTTTGGGTGAATTCATGGTTTGATCCTGGTAAAGAAGCTGATGCAGCCAAAGTTCTAATCGGTCAGGGTGCTGACATTGTTACACAGCATACTGATTCCACCGCACCACTTCAAATTGCGCAAGAGCAAGGCGTACACGGCTTTGGCCAAGCATCTGATATGGCTGCTTTTGCCCCCAAAGCTCAGTACACATCAATTATTGACGACTGGGCTTCTTACTACATCAATCGTACACAGGCTGCACTGGACGGCACATGGAAATCTGAAGACACTTGGGGTGGCCTGAACGAGAAAATGGTTGTCATGGCTGACTACACCAACTTGCCTGACGATGTTAAAAAAGCGGCACAGGAAACCGAAGCAAAAATTGCATCCGGTGAACTACATCCGTTCCAGGGGCCAATCACTAAACAGGACGGTTCTGTGGCTGTTAAAGAAGGCGAAACTGTTGCCGTTGGTGAACTCCTTGGCATGAACTGGTACGTCAAAGGCATTGACGATCAACTACCACAATAAGGCTTACAAAGGTGTCGGGTAACTTAACACCTTGAGAAAAACGCTGGGATACTACCAACTCCTGAAAAATCAGGGGTTGGTACCCGGATAAATTAAGCTGAAAAGACAAGCTTAAAAAAAGCTGGATAACCGAAAAGATCAGGGCCGAAACGGCTTACCTTTTCATTCGTACATCCAAATAAGATTACAAAAATTGAAATTACTGCCCCAAGATAAACGACCTTATGGGCAAACCCGCAAAGGTCAATAATCTTGGATCTTATAGACTTGCCTGTTGGAAAAAGGCTTGGCATCTATTTCGTAGTGCATAAGTCACGGTCAAAAGTGTCCACGCTTTCTTAAACAGAGCAATCTATTATCGCAATGAAGATCAACTGCCGGCTTTCCGGCTGATAATGCCAAGGTCATATGATGACAAACAGAGATCAAACAGCAGCCAAGCTACTCCGCGGTGCGACCGTTAACTTTACAGATAATCCTCGCCTCAAGGGGGATGATAACTCGGTCCAATACGAGACTAAAGGCGTCATTGTTATCAGTGAAGGCGGGCGTATTCTCTGGCAAGGTGCTTTTGCCCAACTGCCGGATGGGTTTAAAGGCCTGCCGTGCGATGATTACGACGATAAAATCATCATGGCTGGCTTTATTGATCCACATATTCACTTTCCGCAATACCGTATTCTTGCGGCCCCCGGTAAAGACCTTCTGGACTGGCTCAACCGCTTTACTTTTCCGGAAGAAAGTCGCTACAGCTCTGAAGAATATGCTGCGAAAGCTGCAGAGATTTTCCTCGATCGCCTCTTTGCCAATGGTACCACCTCTGCCCTCGCCTTTTGTTCTGTGCACAAGACCTGTGCTGACACGCTATTCGCCGCCGCTGAAAAGCGCGGCATGTCCATGATCACGGGAAAAACCATGATGGACAGGCTGGCGCCCGATGCTGTTCTGGATACGCCTGAAACTGCGGCAAGGGACTCACAAGACCTGATCAACAAGTGGGATAACAAGGGCCGACTGAAATACGCTATCACGCCGCGTTTTGCCGTTACCTCGACTGATGCACAGTTACAGGTCACCGGTGATCTCTATAAAGACAATCCAGATTGTCTGATGCAAACCCATCTATCGGAAAGCCCAGGTGAGATTGCCACTGTACAAAAGCAGTTCCCATGGTCCGAGGATTACACCGACGTTTACGATCACTTTAACCTGTTGGGCGAAAATTCTTTCTTTGCCCATGGTATCCACCTGTCCGAACGCGAATGCCAGCGCCTTGCCGAAAGTGGCTCCACCGTGGTGCACTGCCCAACCTCAAACAACTTTTTAGGTTCTGGCCTTTTTGATATCGACCACCTGTCAAAACCAGAACGCCCAGTGGGTGTCGGCGTTGCCACAGACGTCGGCGGCGGCACCAGCTATTCCATGCTGCAAACCCTGGGTGAAGCCTATAAAGTTGCGATGCTCAAAGGCCGAAAGATAACAGCTCACGATGCTTTTTATCTGGCCACCCTTGGCAATGCCAAACAGCTCAAACAAGATAAAGATATCGGTAATCTGGAGACAGGAAAATACGCCGACATTGTCGTTCTTGATCCTAAAGCCACCCCCGTACTTGAAAGCCGTCAGGAGGTTTCAGAAAATCTTGAAGATGTGCTTTTCTCACTCATGGTCCTCGGGGACGACCGAGCGATCACAGCCACTTATGTGGCTGGCGAAAAGGTTTATCAGGGATAAGGAAACCATCTTAAAGCCCAACAGGTGGTACAAAAAATTGCTGCCCCCTGTTGGGGATATCCTGAATTACAAAATCCTGGTCGACCTTGCTGCATGATAAAAGGCTTTGATCAGGCTTGCGTCTTTTTTCTTCTTCAGGCTCACAACGTATTCCGTCATGGTTAACAGATCATCCGACAATTCTCCGCAGTCCAATTTCAGTCTGACAAGACGCGGATTTTTACCAGTTTCCAGGTTACGTACAATGCTGACGCCCAACCCGCAGGCCACAGCTTCCTTTACAGCTTCCCTCGATACAATCGTGCTGATATTCCCCGGTTTCTGCCCTACCCTGTCCAGAAGTTTTTCGATAGTAACCCGGGTTGCAGAGCCGATTTCCCTGATTAACAACCGTTCTTCCAACAGGCGCCCCAAATCCACACGGTCTTCTGAGGCCAGTGGGTGGTCAGCCGCAACCAACGCAACCAGACTATCATCGACCAAAACCTCATAATCCAGCCTTGGATCATAGGGGACACTGGCAGGCACAACAGCAACATCTATCTCATTATCAAGAAGCAATGCAAGGATATCCTTTGTATTGCCGAACTCGAGACCAAAGGTCAGACCAGGGTGTAATTTCTGCAACTCAGCAATAACAGGCATGACATAGGGAGGGCTACCGCCCCCGATACGCACATGACCGTTGACATCCTGAGCCATACTTTCCAGATAAAGCTGGGCTGCCTCTTCAAACTGAAACAGTTGGCGGGTAATTTCCAGCAAGTTCAGTCCGAATTCAGAGAGCACAACCCGCCGTCCATGACGGTAGAAAAGCTCAACCTGATAAGCTTCTTCAAGGCGCTTAACCTGAGCAGATATAGAGGGCTGGCTTATATTCAGACTGTTAGCCGCAGCGGTAAAACTCTGGTATGAAGCAACAGCATGAAAACACCTTAATTGAGACAAATTCATAGACACAAGTTATCATTCACATACAAAATTGATATTTGCAACCAATCTAACATAACAATAGGTTATTCATAGTTATTTAACACGGAACCATTCCATGAAGTTCATTCATCTATCAGATACCCACCTGCTGCCAAAGTCAGAAACCATCATCGGAATTGATGCCTGTGACCGACTGGAAGTAGCAGTTGAAAGTATTTCAAGGGACTTTTCCGATGCTGCTTTTTGTATAATAACAGGTGATCTCACCGACAGAGGTGACCCGCAGTCATACCGAGAGTTTATCCGTATTCTCGACAGGTTACCAATTCCTTGGTACGCCCTGATGGGAAACCATGATGAGCGTCATGTCGCCAAAGAAGAACTTCCTGATCTTCCCTGGTGTTCGGACGGTTACCTCTATTATGAATTCGCAACTGAGGTCGGACAGTTTGTAGTACTGGACTCTCTCGTCGATATGGATACGAGCTATCTCAGTAAAGAACAACTTGATTGGCTGGATGGCTGTCTTGCCCGCGCCAGAGCAGCACAAAAGTCCGTTTATCTCTTTGTGCACCACGTCTCCTTTGATATCGGCATTCCCTGGCTGGACGAGCAATACAATATGAATAACGGTGATGAACTCGGAGCCATATTGAAAAAGCACAACAACGTGCGCCACCTCTTCTGCGGTCACGTACACCGCCCGATCCATGGCTCATGGCAGGGTATCCCTTTCTCTACAGTACGTTCAACCTGCCACCAGGTCGCCCTGAAACTGACAGGAGAGAAGGTAATCTTTACTGATGAACCACCCTCTTATGCTGTGGTTCTCTTGAGGGATAATCGGGTGGTAATCCACGACCATAACTTTCTGGGGGAGCAGATAGAATTTCCCGATTACTAGACGAAGGGATGATCTGAATGGGAACAAACTCAAGGAGTGTCTGATTACTAGTCCCAGAAATGTTACGAACTGTAGTAAATCAGAATAAGGAAAATAGTATGACTTGGGAGATTTTCCTTCTGGTTCTTATGTCTGCCGCCTTACATCCCTTTCGTGATATTTTACTCAAAGGGCTTTATGCACCGGGACTTTGTTATCTTTCCATAAGTCTTTTCTGGATGCTCTTTGCCACTGGGCACGCTCTTGTGACAGACGCTCCTCTATTCCTGCCTATTGATTACATCCCGCAGGTATTCGGTTCTGCTATAGGTCTTTTTGCTTATTATTATGGTACCCTTCTTACCCTGGAAAAGGGTGATATCTCTGTCTATTACCCCATTATCAGAAGCTCACCAATCTTTGTGGTCCTGGTTGGCTGGATATTGCTTGATCACAGTTATTCAATTATTTTACTGTTGGGTATTGCCACCGTTCTCAGCGGGGTTTTCCTTATCCAGCGTCAAGCAATACCAAAAGACCATACAAAGCCCAAAAAACTGGTCGCCGAGCCCAAGTTATTATTGATTGCCCTAATAGCCATGTCAGGCTCAGGGATCTATAGCCTTGTAGATGCCAGTGCCATGCAAGCCAGTTCCGCCCCGCAAATACCTGATCTAGAACTCTCCACTTTTCTTATCTGGGTGTATGCGCTCTTAACCATGATTTTCTGGATTACCTTTTCCATTAAAACCCAGAGTTACATGCCCCTTGGGAAACAAATAGGCACTATTTGGAAACAACACCCCTGGCGGATACTCTCTGCCTCAACCCTCTCCTATCTGTCCTATATTTTCATTCTCGAAGCTTACGACAGAGGGGCTAATGTAGCCGCGGTTACATCTCTCCGTCTGGGATCAATCCCTCTGGGAGTTATTCTTTCTGCCCTGTTATTAAGTGAACAAAACCTTACCAAGCGTCTCTTATCGTCCTGTATTATCGTTGCAGGTATCCTGATTATCATCGTGGATGGATAATTCTTCTAATCCCTAGCCAGAATTAACGAATTCACCATATTTTCCATGCAACAATAGGCTGTAAAGGCTTTATTTCTGCAATAGAAAAGTTTGCACAGCTTTATTCCGTTATCCCTTGAAGGACAAGGAACTGGTTAATAATGCATCTGAAAGCAAAGATTATTCTGATCCTTCTTTCATTATTTATTGCCTTTGTAGCTGTGCAACTGACAGTACAGAAGTTTATTATTTATCCCAACTTTGAAACACTAGAACGCAACTTTGCAAAGACAGATGTCGAACGAATTACAGAAGCCATTGATGCTAGGCTGGACTATCTGGACCGGTTAAACAATGATTGGGCCAGTTGGGATGATACCGTTAAGTTTGTTAATGATGGTAACCAAGCCTATATTCAGTCAAATCTGGTCGAAGAAACCCAATATAACGCGCAATTCAATGGAATGTTATTCTTTAACACAGATCATAATCTGGTATGGGGAAGAATACTTGACCTGGACAATATGCGTGAACTGCCAATTTTCCCTTTTGAAAACAGATTGAAAACGCTCGTCCTCCCTCGTGTCCCTGTCTACCCCGATACAAACGCCTATGAAGGGGAATCAGTACACGGTCTTTTAATGATCGAAAATATACCTGTTTTAATCAGTGCACGGTCAGTCCTGTCGTCGGGAAATCACGGCCCGACCCAGGGATTTGTCATTTTTGCACAGTTTCTATCTCAAACAGTTATTCAGGAAATAAGAGACGACACAAAAATAGATTTTGAAATCTTAAAGCTGACAGAAAGAAAGCACAAAGAGCTATCTCTGTCCCGTTATAATATTAGTGAAAAAAACCCAACTACCCTAGAGGTGAAAACAACTTTAAACGATATCACACATCAACCAGCGTTGGTCATAACAGCAACTTTTCCCAGGGAAATAACCAACAAGGGAACGACAAGTATTTACTATGCCATGGCATCAACCTTTGCCTTAAGCATACTTATTCTATGCGCCGTATTATTTGCCATACAGCGTGTAATTTTAAGGCCTGTCACCCTTTTGCAGAATGTTGTGCAAGCCAGACAGTCGGGAAACAAACTGGACAGAACGGATTACAAATCAAGTGACGAACTGGGACAACTGGCTTCCACTTTTGATGCAATGATTGAAGAAATCGATATCGCAGAACAGAAAATAAAAGACCACAGGGACAAGCTGCTAGAAATCAATAAACAAAGGAACAAGTTCTTTTCCATTATTTCCCACGATTTAAAAAGCCCTTTTAATACGCTGATGGGCTTTTCAGAAGTACTGGCAAACAACATTGACAGGCTGGATAAGAAAAAAATTACAGAATACAGTCAGGATATACACCAGTCCGCAACCCGGGTTTACAACCTTCTCGAAGATCTACTGGAATGGTCACTTATTCAGATTGGCGGCACATCGTTAAATATAGAAGCCTTGAATCTGGATAAAATCCTGTCGGAAAGCATTGCATTGTTTGTACCGCTGGCAGAAAGAAAATCGTTATCAATCCAGTATGAGGCAGAAAATGGAGCAATCATTTTATCTGATCAGCACGTTATTAATGCTGTGATCCGTAATCTGATAAACAATGCGATCAAATTCACCCCGAATGATGGTCAAATTACAATCACAACGGAAAGAGCCGACAATTTCATAATCGTTTCTGTATCCGACACTGGCGTTGGCATCGCGGAAAACAGACTTGCACAGCTTTTTGATTTTGAAGAAAAGAACTCTACCGTCGGCACCAACGGTGAAGTCGGTACCGGACTGGGCCTGCGCCTCTGTCAGGAGCTGTTGGAAAAACAGGGAACCACACTGGAAATAAAAAGCGAAATCGGCAAAGGTTCTGTCTTTAGTTTCAAATTGCCGCTAAAACTGGACTGATTAATCAAATCTACTATCCAAACATAAATTCTATCCATACCTCTTTATTCAAAAGCTACTCCAGCCTCCTCGCGCTTTTTCAAAACCACACGGACATTTAAATAGCTCTATAGTTAATCTATTCCCTCACCCACCGGGACGACCGTTAGTCAATTCACAGTCGTCCCAATCAATTCTGTGATAGCCATTGGACAGATATTTCCAACTGGTCTTAAAAGCTGTGTAATCCAGTTCGAAAGTGTTAAAGAGGCCCAATCTTTTAAGTTTTCTTTCAAAATTTTCCCGGGATTTGTAAAAGAGGACTTCTCCTGTCTCTGTAGAGAGAATGAAATAATTTTCCTCATAGCGATATTCGATCTCAAAAGGTGTGCCCTTCCCATACTCTTCTATCGCACGTTCATTTAAAAAATTTCTAGAACCAATCCTGATTTTATCCACTATATCTGCGTCTTCGGGCATAGCCACTACTTTTGGTTCAAAATCATATCCTGCATCATGTATTCGACCATTCTCCGGATTGGTGGACACATGACCATGAACTTTAAGGTCATCAAGGGATGTGGGGCCGTTATCTTGATAAAGAACTATGAAATAATAAGAGAAGATTTATTGACTTTATAAAAATACATTAGTCAGTTGCGTTTAAACAGGAACAGCTCGCTCAAGCCATTCTTTCATAGCATCAAAAAGTTCAGCTGTCGGATAATCTTGGATATCTTCTTCAGAAGAGCCTGCTTCTATCTGTTTTTCATAATGCCATTGTTGAAAATAGATATATGCGCCCAAAATCCTTGCTGGTCCAATTTTTTCCGCATCACCTTCGCTAACTAACCAATTACGAACTTTTCGAATAGCCTTTTCATAGTCATTAGCATGAGTCTGAATATCACACCCAGAAATATCAGAAATTGAGGCTTGATAACGGTACTGTTTCTCTTCGAGAACCAAGAATTTTTTATCTCGACAACCGTTATGATATTGGCGACATCCATAATCAATACCAAGCTCAAAAGGCATGTTTAATCTATAGGTTTCACCTTTTTTAGATGCCTGACAACGACTTAAATCGTGGATAGAAAATTTAGATTCCTCAATAAGGCTGCGAATTTTTTCTAAACGATTTTCACCAGAATCATTTCTCTCCGTCGCAATTCTAGGATTGTATCCAAGATATAGAATACAAAACAACATAGCTTGTAAAATAGGCTCGTAATCTTCATCAAAAGGACAATTGATAAAAACATTACGCTCAAAAGCATTTTCAGGCAAAATTAACCCTTTGGCGGATGAGGATCTTTCCCGTATGAATTTCTTTCACGAATACGACCATCACGTCCGTGAATATAAAGTTCTGAATGTTGTTTTTTTGCAATATCTCGAGCTTTATCGACAGCTTCTTTTTGTGTGTCGTATACTCCGGTTACACGTACAGCGCCTGCTTTCCTTACACTCCATTTTCCACCATTAGGGACAACATGTTGACCTTTAACAGACATAATCAATTACCTTCCTCTCATAAGAAGAACTTCTGTGTCTAATATAATATAAAACTGTGGTTGCACAATAGAACAATCGATTGTTTTTTCTATAAGATCATTCAATATTTTGAATATTTAGTAACCCAAACACCAACCAAATATGCCACTTCCTGATACTTTTTCAGACTGTTTGGATAGATAATATCCTGTTTTTTCTCCATGGCGGCTAAGGCTTGTGGCGTTACCAATTCTACTTCCAGATCCGGGATAACCTGTATTAAAGCTTCCATTTTGAAGGTATCGGGTCCGCCGGCAAATTTACCTTTTTTGGCGCGTTTTTTGATGACAGCTTTAGAGATATTGTTGCTGACAAAGAATGCTGCGATCTCTTTTTGAAAGCAGATGACATCTGCTGCATTATCACTGTCGCCCAATGCTATTTTTCGTGTCGGAAAATCAATGTGTTTTGGTCCCTCATCGCTGACTTCCAAAACAACTAAGACGGCATCGTTTCCTTTAAGCTCAATCCCACAAAGTTTCATCAGAATTCCACTATTAAAGGGTTAAGGGGTTTATAATTCTATTTATTCTTAAAGCAGTTAAAGCAATCTGCAAAGATTTGAATAATTCCATCGTCAATCTGACAAAGATAAATTGAACCTTATGTTTTGTACGTCCGACCTATTAGGTATCTAGCGGAAACCCGGCAACAATATCTGGAATGGAAAAGGCTCTGATTTCCGCCCTGATTCTTATTTAGCAGGAGTACGAAAAATGAGTAACATCCAAAAAATCAAAACCCTTTGCGCCATCACTTCTGGCCTGTTTGCCGTAAATTATCTGACACTTGCAACAACGCCTGTCATGGCAGAATGTGCAACTCAAGCTACGGGGCAAACTTCAGCACAGAAAAACTGCAGTCGTAACGCGTCGGCGACAACCACATCACCACGGACAGCCGCTGCAAAATCATTGTCCGTGAAAAAGACACACTACAAAGTTGCTGTACCACCTCGGCCCACGGCACCCAGAACGATTGTGCAAAAAAGAAAGAGCGTCGCACCGACCAGATCCCTGAACAAACGAAGCAATGTTCCAGTTTACGGTCTGCCCAATGGTACGCCTGACCTTGTGGTATTACCTGCGTCTGGGGGAACAAACGGTATGCCGAACACTGGATATTGCGGTAGCTGGAATGGCGGTAATCAATCTATTCGCTGGATAATCAGAAATGTCGGTTCAGGAATGGCCCCGGCGAGCGTTGTAAGCGTCGGATTTGATATTCCCCTTGGCCAACCCTGGAATGATAGTTACCCAACGCAACAAAGCTTAAATGTTCCCCCACTCGCCCCTGGACAACAATTTTTAATGTCACACCCAATTAATCCAGTATCTTGGTCACCAACAGCCCACCCATTGGTAAGCTTTGGCTTTTTTGCCGATTATCATGCGAGCATTGATGAGGTTTCCGAAGCAAACAATCATGTGGAATACGCTCGCTGTTTGGGACCTGCCACATAAACTCAGTGTTTTATAAACTGCCAAATAAGGCCGTGGGGCTATCCTGCGGTCTTATTTGTACCTCAAAGTAACCTTTTCTTGCCTTTTTCCTCTCCCTTTTACACCACAATAATCCCGCACCCTGAAAACTTATTCTCACAAAAAGATAGGAACGGTCTGATGAAAAAATCAGTACGCGGATTAACGACAGGGCTTTTGACATCAACAGCACTTTATGGGTTTTCGTCTCCCCTATTGGCCTCAACAGCATTTGCAGACAATCAAAACGGTCAACCACGCATAGAAGTCGCTTTTGTTCTGGATACCACCGGCTCCATGGCCGATCTGATTGATGGGGCAAAGCGAAAGATCTGGTCCATCGCCAATACCATCGTGGATATTCATCCCGATGCCAACATCGAAATGGCGCTGATCGGCTATCGCGACATCGGTGATGATTACGTTATCAAGTCCTATGACATGAGTCCCGATATACAGGGTCTCTATGGTAATCTGGTTCACTTTCAGGCCAATGGTGGTGGTGACACCCCAGAGGCAGTAAACGAAGCCCTTGATGCTTCTGTTCGCCAACTGGACTGGACAGAGGGTGAAGATACCCAACGCATTGTTTTCCTTGTCGGGGATGCCCCGCCGCATATGGATTATGAAAACGCGCCGAAATACCCCGAGGTCATCAAAGCTGCCCGAAAAGAAGGCATTATTGTCAATGCAGTACAGGCCGGCGGCGATAGTGAAACCAGAAAGATCTGGAAAGAAATCGCCCAACTCGGTAACGGGCGCTATATCCCTATTCCACAGGACGGCGGGCAAATCAAGATTATTGAAACCCCTTTTGACGGTGATATCATTATCCTGCAAAAGCGTATTGATGAAACCGTGATTGCCTATGGATCAGAAGAAGAACAATCAGCTGTGCAGGATAAAATGGAGTTAAAAGAAGCAGCCCCAAGCGCTGTACAGGTGGAAAATTCCAAGTTTTATTCCAAACGCTCTTCGGTCAAGGAAGTCATAACAGGTGGTGGCGATTTGGTTGCCGATATCAAAAACGGTGTAGTCAAGCTTGAGGCAATAGAAGACAGCGATCTGCCAAAAGAATTGCAAGGAAAACCTGATCAGGAAAAACAGGCCTATATAGATGCCAAGCTAGCGGAACGTGAACAGCTTGAAAAAAGCATGAGCAAACTGATCACAAAGTATGATGCCTACGTTGCCGAAAAAGCAAAAGAACAAGGCAAGACGGACTCATTTGATCAGGCTGTTCAGGAAACCCTGAAAAAACAGTTGTATTAAACTATACGTGATTGGGGGTGATAAAGCTGAATTCATCCCCATATGCTATAATGAACAAATTAGAACAATCGAAGGTCAAGAATAAATAAAGCGGATCAACAGCATCGGTGATTTTATATGAAGAAATTCAGCGCGGGATTACAGGAACTCACCATTCTCGAAAACGAGAAAATTCGTGTCACACGCTATTCTGAATTTCTTCTTCTCTATCTGGAAAACTTGGAATTTTCGCAACAGCGGATTTGCGATTTTGGCTGTGGTACCGGGGTACTTGGTATCTATGCAGCAAAACGTGGGGCGCACTCTGTAACCGGATTTGACATTGATCCCGATGCGATAGATTTGAGCAATAGAAACATTGACCTAAATGATTGTTCTAACTTTCAACCTTATTTGATTACGGATCATGGTATTGATGAAAAGTACGACCTCATTATTTCTAACCCCGCCTCTCTGCCCACCGTAAAAGCATCAGGGAAAGAATTTTTCAGCGGCGGGATCTATGGCATTGATATGATTCAGGATCTTTTTAATTTCAGTGCCCGGCATCTCCAAAAAGACGGGTGTATATTCTTTCTGCAAACCAGCCTGTCATCCATTAACAAAGCTGCAAACTACGCCCATGACAAAGGCTTCAACTATAAAATAATCGGCGTTTTTCAAACCGAAATCAGAGGCCACTATCAGGAATTCTGGCACCGCGTCGAACAAAACCAACGCACAGGCGATGCCCATTTCGTCGAAATCAACGGTGTCCATTCCGAGATCGTTTATTTGATCGAGGCTAAGTATCGCGACCTGCCCTAAACAAAAAAGGCCTGGAATGTTGCTATCAACATTCCAGGCTTTTCATTCATTAAATCCGGCTTAGCTCCTGATACGTCTGCGCTGGCCTGACGGTTTGCGACGAGCGGGTTTGCCGCCGGGTTTCGCCTTGCCATGTGCTGTTGCACCGCGAGCAGGACCGTCTGAAGCTGCCCCAGCAGAAGACGATGCAGGCCCTTTATCTTGTGCACGACGGCGTCCCTGCCCAGCATGGGTGGTAAAGAAAGCCTTTCCACCGCTGTTGCCGTCTTTCTTTTTCGCATAACCTCTGGCGCCTGGTTTGTTATCGCCCGTGCCAATAGGTTGGTGTGCGGGGACCAGATGTTTTTTACCTGGCCCGATAAGATCGGCGCGACCTAGATTTCGCAGAGCCTCACGCAAAACAGGCCAGTTTTCAGGGTCGTGATAACGCAGGAAAGCTTTGTGCAATCGACGCTGTTTCATGCCCTTTGCCGTATGAACGACTTCACCACTGTGACGACGGATCGGACGCAACGGATTGCGCTCACTGTGATACATCGCTGTGGAAAGCGCCATCGGGGATGGAATAAAGTTTTGAACCTGATCAGCTCTAAAGCCATTTTGCTTGAGCCAAACAGCAAGGTTCATCATGTCTTCGTCTTCGCAGCCCGGGTGTGCGGCAATGAAGTAAGGAATGAGGTATAGCTCTTTGCCCGCTTTTTTTGCAGCGGCATCGAACATGGACTTGAAGCGGTCATAGGTGCCAATACCCGGCTTCATCATCTTGGAAAGCGCGCGTTCTTCGGTATGTTCCGGCGCAATTTTTAGATAACCACCGACATGATGGGTTACCAGTTCCTTGATATAGGTCGGGCTTTTGACCGCGATGTCATAACGAAGGCCGGACTGGATAGAGATCTTTTTGACGCCCTTGATATCGCGCGCCTTACGATAAAGCTGGATCAGGCTTTCGTGGCTGGTATCAAGGTTTTTACAAACGTCAGGATAAACACAGGATAGGCGGCGACAGACCTTTTGAATTTTGTCATCCTTACAGGCCATGCGATACATGTTAGCCGTCGGCCCCCCCATATCGGTAATCTGCCCGGTAAAACCATCAACCTTGTCGCGGATATCTTCGATTTCCTTGAGGATTGATTCTTCGGAACGACTTTGAATAACCCGTCCTTCGTGCTCAGTGATAGAACAGAAAGAACAGCCACCAAAACACCCGCGCATGATATTCACGGAAAAACGGATCATGTCCCACGCGGCAAGCTTGGCATCACCGTAAACCGGATGTGGCGCACGGGCATAGGTCAGATCGAACACGCCATCCATTTCAGGCGTGGTCAGCGGGATCGGCGGCTGGTTAATCCAGATATCGCGATCACCGTGTTTTTGAACCATGACACGGGCATTACCTGCATTACTTTCCAGATGAACAACCCGGGATGCCTGTGCATACAAGGCCTTATCTGCAATAACTTCTTCATAAGACGGCAAGCGTACAGCGGTTTTATCTTTGTCAGCTTCACGCAGTTTCTTACGGGCTTCGGCACGATCAGGGATATGATGAAGATCATTATCGTCATCAATGTCCGTCATATCCGCAACGGTCCAACCTTCGGGGATTTCCTTGCGGGCTACAACTGTACCGCGGATATCATCAATATCCTTTGGCGCTTCCCCCGCTGCAACCCGGTGGGTCAGATCAACAATGGCGCGCTCTGCATTTCCATAAAGCAGAATATCCGCCTTACTATCGATCAGAACAGAGCGACGAACTTTGTCAGACCAATAGTCATAATGGGCTGTGCGGCGTAGGGAAGCTTCGATACCACCAATAACAATCGGCACATCCTTATAAGCTTCGCGGCAACGTTGAGAATAGACGATAACCGAACGATCCGGGCGTTTGCCGCCCTCATCATTCGGTGTGTAGCTGTCATTATGACGGACGCGACGATCAGCCGTATAGCGGTTGATCATTGAGTCCATGTTACCGCCGGTTACACCGTAATAAAGATTAGGTTTGCCCAGCGCCTTGAAAGCATCAGCATTTGACCATTCGGGCTGTGCAATGATGCCAACGCGAAAGCCTTGTGCTTCGAGAAGTCTTCCCATAATCGCCATGCCGAAACTGGGATGATCCACATAAGCATCGCCCGTGACGATAATAACGTCACAGCTATCCCAGCCAAGCAGATCCATTTCCTCGCGAGACATGGGAAGGAACGGGGCAATGCCAAAACGCTGCGCCCAGTACTTACGATAGGAAAAGATATTCTTGGCTTCACTACCAGCTTCTTTCCCGACAACATCACGGACTGTACTCTTGGCTTCATTCTTGGCTACATTGCAGGCTTGGGACATAACTTGGCCTTCGCTAATTTCTCTCTGACGATGAATCGCGGTCGTTGCCGCCCGGCCAATATAGCATGATCCTTATACAATAAGATCAATGCCCAGCCATAAATATGTTGCCCTCTTTTAACTACTTGAGCGCTTAGGTCAAGTATTCCCGTTTATTTGCCCCGCAGATCAGCCATCTCTTTTTGGAAGAGCTTGAAACTAAAACGCTGATAAAATTGACATATTAACAATATGACGATAAGTAAATCACACTTAAACCAAGTACAGAGTTCAAAACATCTCAATATTTTTCACTGTTTTATTTGACCAAGTGATAAAAAAAATTTAGCATTTGATCAGCAGTTTAAAAGAGGTGGAACAATCTGCCCTGACTGTAGAAGTAAAGAGCTCTGTACAAGTCGACTAACAGGAACAACAGTTCCTGAAAGCAAATAAACAACGACTAACGGTGAAATACCGATCTTGTATTTGGGCGCTTTCAGAGCTGTTTTACATCTATCCAGGGAGGGATTTCATCATGACAGGTTTATCCAGAAGAACCGTTCTTGCGCTTGCCGCAGCAGGCTTGGCAAGTGCTACGCTAGGCGCAACAGGTGCCTTTGCAAAGACCATTAAGGTCGCAGGCATCTACACGCAGCCTATTCAACAAAAATGGGATGCACGCCTTCACGAGGCTTTAGTTGCCGCAAAAGAAGCTGGCGAAATCGAATATGTCTTTTCAGAAAAAGTCGCCAATACTGACTACGTTCGCGTCTTGAGAGAATATTCGGAAAGCAAAGTCGATCTGATCGTCGGGGAAGCCTTTGGCATTAGCCGCGAAGCCCGCAAAGTTGCAGATGATTATAAAGATGTTGCCTATTTGATGGGCGATCCCTTTAAACCGCATGGTGATAACTTCTCTGTCTTTGATAACTATATTCATGAACCCTGTTATCTCATGGGTATTCTGGCCGGAAGCATGAGCAAATCAGGCAAAATCGGCATGGTCGGGGGCTATCCAATCGGCGAGGTCAACCGTTTATTCCACGCCTTTATGGCCGGTGCAAGATCCGTAAACCCGAATGCACAGTTCAAAGTGAACTTTATCGGATCCTGGTATGATCCACCGAAAGCAAAAGAAGCCGCCTTTGCCCAGATCGAAGCAGGTGTTGATGTTCTCTATGCTGAGCGTGCAGGTGTTGTAGATGCGGCACGGGACAAAGGCATTCTAGCCTTTGGTAATGTGAACGATATGAACAAGGAAGAAAATGGTAAGGACGTTGTTGTCACCTCTGCCCTTTGGCATATGGAATCAGCAATCGGACATGCCATTAGCCAGGTAAAAGCGGGAACCTATTCTGCTGCTGATTATAAAGAATGGACCATGATGCAAAAGGGTGGAGCTTCCCTCGCCCCTTATTATGAGTTCGACGATAAGATACCAGCAGATGCCAAGGCTAAGGTCGAACAAGTAAAAGCAGATATCCTCTCGGGTAAGTTTGTTGTTGAGATCAACGATAACGAACCCAAATCGACCTATTAGCCACCTTTCATCCCCGATCTTGTTCTTTCCTCAAACTATTTGGGGGGATCGGGGATTTTTTTGAAGGATAATTTATCAGTTTTCTCTTCGAAAACGTATTTAGGCGAATAGACAAAGATGTAATTATTATTGATACTTAAGCCTTGTTTGAGTATCAATCCAAGAATCATCCAAGCTTTTCTTCTTTCGGCTATTTCAAGACAATTCTGTTCTTGCATTTCTTGAGGCATAACATGGCTTTGCTTGCCTTTCATAACATTACCAAACGCTTTGGCTCCCTTACCGCCAACGACGATATTTCCTTTTCACTTGATAGAGGTGAAGTCATTGCTCTGCTCGGGGAAAATGGCGCAGGAAAAACGACCCTGATGAATATCCTGTACGGTCACTATACAGCTGATAAAGGGTATATCGAAGTCGATGGACAGAAACTTCCCGCCGGGCAAACCGATGCCGCAATCAATGCCGGGATCGGCATGGTACACCAACACTTTACCCTGGCAGAAAATCTGACCGTCCTTGAAAACATTATGTTAGGGACAGAGAGCCTGTGGTCTCTTGGACAAAAACGTGCTCCCGCCAAAGAAAAGCTGGCACAGATGTCAGAGGATTACGGCCTAAAGGTTGATCCCGATGCTCGTGTCGCAGAGCTGTCTGTCGGGGAACGTCAGCGGGTGGAAATTCTAAAAGCACTCTATCGGGACGCCCGGGTTCTGATACTGGATGAACCTACAGCAGTTTTGACACCACAGGAAGCCGACAGCCTGTTCAAGACTTTAAAAAGCCTGACCAAAGAAGGCTTTGCCATTATCTTTATTTCTCACAAACTTCACGAAATTCTTGCCATCAGCACGCGGGTAGAAGTGTTACGCCGTGGAAAAATTGTTGGCAGTATTGAAACAGAAAAAGCCGACCGAAAACTATTGGCCGAAATGATGGTTGGCCGCACTGTTGAACGCCCGGTTCTGGAACAGATGGAAACCGGAAAGCCAATTGTCGAGCTTGAAAATGTCACCGTAGAAGACAAAAGCAAAGACGCCAGCGGTGTTCCCAAACTCAATAAGGTTAGCCTTACTGTTCACCAACATGAAATCGTCGGCATTGCCGGGGTCGCCGGAAACGGTCAATCAAGCCTTGCCGATCTTCTTTCCGGTCTGGAAAAGCCCGATGCAGGTACCTTTACACTCCTTGGTCAAGAAGTGACCAGCGCCTCGCCCGCCGATATTGTGCATCGGGGCGTTGGGCGTATCCCCGAAGATCGCCATAGTTCGGGCGTTGTTGGCGATATGATGCTGTGGGAAAACCTCATCAGCGAAGACTTGCGACATGCCCCCGTGTCAAAAGCGGGTGTTTTAATCGATCGCAAGGCCTGTCTTGAACGGGCCAATAAACTGATCGACGCTTTTGATATCAGGTGCGAAGGGCCCGAAGCAGAGACCAAACTGCTTTCCGGCGGAAATATGCAGAAACTTATTCTCGCTCGTGCTCTTTCCCCAAAACCGGGTTTCATCCTCGCCAATCAACCTGTGCGTGGTTTGGACGAAGGGGCGATTGCTTATGTGCACGAACAACTTCTGGCCGCAAAAAAACGCGGGGCAGCCGTTCTCCTGATTTCCGAAGATCTGGATGAGCTCTTTGCCCTTTGCGACCAAATTGCCGTTATGTATCACGGCACTTTGACCCAAAGCTATGACGCCAAAACACTGACTATCGCAGAGGTTGGCTTGATGATGGCCGGACAACAATCCAAGAATACAAATCATTCAGAGCAACCTCACACTGAAAACTCAAGTCATTCAGAAACAACAAATTCAGGTAACGAGGAACACCCCCATGCAAATTGAACCTCGGGAACATATCGCCCCCTGGCGTATTGCCTTGGCACCTGTTGCCGCTGTTTTTGTGTCTTTATTGATTGGATCTGTCCTGATCCTGTGGGTCGGTGCCCCCGTGCTTGAAGCCTATGTACTTTTGGTAAAAGGCGCCGTTGGGTCCAGCTTTGCCCTGACGGAAACACTAACACGCTCAATTCCGCTAATTTTCACCGGACTAGCTGCGACAATCGCCTTTCGCGCCAAGTTCTACAATATCGGGGCTGAAGGACAGCTTTATTGTGGGGCCTTGGCAGCAACATTTTTTGGTACGGGCCTCATCACTCTTCCGCCCTTGTTAATGATCCCATTCCTGATGCTCGTCGGGGCCTTGGCCGGGGGAGCGGCCCTTGCCGTGCCTGTTATGCTCAAGACCCACCTGAAAGTGGATGAGGTTGTCACAACCCTTTTGCTCAATTTTGTGATCCTGCTTTTTGTCGGGTACTTTTTGGAAGGCCCCTTGAAAGACCCCATGTCTATGGGCTGGCCACAGGCTGAACCTATTATTGACGAAGGTCTTTTTCCAAGCCTTGTTGATAAAAGCCGGCTTCATTTCGGCTTTATCTTTGCCCTTATCGGATCGGTCCTTTGTTGGGCCATGATGCGCTTCACCGTATGGGGGTATGAAATCAGAGCTGTCGGACTTAATGCTTCTGCCGCCAAGTTCGCGGGTATTAACGTAAACGCCACTGTAATCCGCACCGCCCTGATCAGTGGCGGATTTGCAGGTATTGCCGGGGTCAGTGAAGTCGCGGGACTCAAGGGCTATCTAACGCTCGACATTTCCCCCGGGTTTGGCTACACAGGCATTGCCGTTGCCATGTTGGCGCAACTCAATCCGCTGGCTGTGGTCCTCTCGGCGCTTTTCATTTCCATGATTTATGTCGGCGCAGATTCCATGAGCCGGGCGATTAATATACCGACCTATATCGCAGATGTACTTGTCGGCCTTTCCGTTCTTTCCATACTTGTAAGCGTGATGCTAACCCGCTACCGCGTGAGGTTCAGATAAAGCCATGATGGATATTCTTGAAATACTCGTTTCAGCTGGCTTTTGGGCGGCAACAATTCGGATTGTAAGTCCCCTTATTCTTGGCACACTCGGTGAACTTATCTGCGAACGGGCTGGTGTTCTCAACCTTGGGATTGAGGGTATTATGACTATGGGGGCCATGTCTGGATGGATGTGGGTCTATATGGGCGGCGATCTATGGACAGGGGTTATGTTTGCTGCCTTTATGGGGCTGATGTTCGGCTTACTCCACAGCATATTCACCGTTTATCTCGGACTTTCCCAGCATGTGACCGGGATAGGTATCACTCTCTTTGCCTCTTCGCTCAGCTATTACGTTTATCGTATGCTGCTACCGGATGCGACCACGCCACCGAAGATCGAACCTTTCCAAATCTATGAAGTTCCTTTTCTATCAGAAATTCCGGTTATTGGCGAAGCACTCTTTAGCCAGACACCCCTGACCTACCTTGCTCTGATCCTTGTGCCTGTTGTCTGGTATGTACTTTACAAAACACCGCTTGGTCTCGCCGTACGCATGGCAGGAGAGAACCCCATGGCAGTCGAAGCACAGGGCATTAACGTACTTTCTATCCGCACAGGGGCAGTTATGGTCGGTAGTGCCTTTATGGCTGTGGGCGGCGCCTTTATTACCATGTCTGCCTTTGATGCTTTTTTCTTTGGTATGATTAATGGTCGCGGGTGGATTTGTATTGCATTGGTTATCTTTGCGTCGTGGAAACCGGGCAAAGCCCTGATAGGCGCACTTCTGTTTGCCGGGCTTGATGCCTTACAGGTACGTGCACAGCAGACATCAGGGGCTTTAATCCCCTATCAATTCTTCCTTATGATGCCCTATATTCTCAGTATCGTTGCAATGGTGATCATGGCCCGTAAAGCCAGCTATCCCAAAGCACTATTGGTTCCCTTCCGCAGAGGCGAGCGGACGTAAGGCGAAGCGACATGATGTCGACACCTGATTTCGACAGATATATTTAACTAACGGAAATTCCCATGTTTGATCTCATTATAAAAAACGCCCGACTTGCTGATACTACGGATGCAAAAAACAGCGTTGATATCGCCGTTAAGAATGATCGTATTGTCGAAATCAATCCAAACATTACGGACGGCATTGTCGAAGGACAAACAGAGATCATTGATGCCAGGGGCCATCTGGTCACAGCGCCCTTTATTGATCCGCATTTCCATCTTGATTCCACGCTCAGTCTTGGCCAACCCAGATTGAACGAAAGCGGGACACTGCTGGAAGGCATTCAGCTTTGGGGGGAACTAAAACCTCACCTAACCCATAAAGCAATCAAAGAACGTGTGCACGCCCTCGCCCGCTGGTCCATTGCCCGTGGCACCTTGGCGATACGCAGTCATGTGGATACTAGCGACGACCGCCTGCTTGCAGTTGGCGCACTGTTGGAAGCAAAAAAAGAACTCGCCCCCTGGATTGATATCCAGCTGGTTGCCTTTCCACAAGACGGGTATTTTCGATATGAAAAAGCAGCAGAGAACCTGAAGCGTGCCTTGGATATGGGCGTTGATGTCGTTGGCGGCATTCCCCATTTCGAACGCACCATGGATGACGGCGCCCGTTCCGTAAAGGCACTGTGTGAAATTGCGGCGGACCGTGGCTTGCTGGTTGATATGCACTGCGATGAGACCGACGACCCCATGTCCCGTCATATCGAAACACTGGCCAGTGAAACAGTACGTTTGGGGTTACAGGGCCGTGTCGCCGGATCTCATCTGACATCCATGCATTCCATGGATAATTACTACGTCAGCAAGCTCCTGCCCCTGATCAAGGAAGCTGGCATCACAGCAATCCCGAACCCACTGATCAACATCACGCTACAGGGGCGGCATGACAGTTATCCGAAACGACGCGGCATGACACGGGTCAAGGAAATGACGACCGTGGGTATTAACGTCGCCCTTGGCCACGACTGCGTTATGGACCCGTGGTACAGCTTTGGCAGCCACGACATGCTCGACGTCGCCCACATGGCAACCCATGTCGGTCAAATGACGGGCGTTGCAGAAACCAAAGCCATGTTCAAAGCCGTTACTGAAAACTCTGCCAAGGTCATGCATCTGCCAGATTATGGCATCGCCAAAGGCAACTTTGCTGATCTGGTGATCTTACAAGCTCAAGACCCTATCGAAGCCATCCGTCTGCGCCCTGCCCGCATGTTTGTCATACGCCGCGGGAAGGTTATCAGCACAACAGCCCCGGTTGAGGCACAGCTTAATCTCGATGGGAAAAAGGAAACGGTGAATTTTCTTAGATAATTGCAACAGAGCCCTTTTTCATTATGTGTGAATGATGGCAAGGCGGGCTGAATCATAGCCCGACTTAAGGTACGTCGAAGTTACATAGCGAACCAAAATACAATCACTACAATCGCGACTAACAGAAATATTCCACCAATTCCGGTTAATGTCGGTACGATCAGGTAGGATTTGCGAGGCAAGGCAGGATTATAGAATACAGTAACGTGGTCGCCTTCATGCCTTTGGATACCTTTCTTCTGCCATTTCGCCATTGTGGTTCCAGTGGCGCGCAAAATGAACGGGCTTAACCGCTCGCCGGTATAGGGTGTGTCGTCGACGGAATATTCATACCTCACGCGTGCCGTGTGCATTCTCTCATCATAGCTTCCAATACTCGAAACTCCGTCTTCTGTGAGCTTTCCTATCGTCTGAGGCCAGCGGCGTATGCGAAAACATGTGGTTATGCTAACCATCCCCATGAGCAAAACATAGGCAATACACGCAGACAGAACCGCGTAGAGTTCCCCATTAAGTAAGTCAGTCCAGAATTCTTGCATGTATTAATTTACCTCGATTTTTTTTCAACGGAGCCCAGGAGAGTACTTTTACTCGTCATATTTTAATTAAACATTCAAAAAATTCTCCTTGGGTCGAAAGCAGAAACTGCGATAAGAAACTAAGCATTATAGAAACCAACTCAAAATACACCCTTTAGCATAACATTTGCGGCCTACAAACAGTGCCTGTTTCTTGATGTTAAAACTCTTTGATTATTGAAGATAATAACTGATGAGCAGACAACGCCTTCACAGAGTTACCGCTTTTGCATGAGAGCTATTCGCATATACCCTATACAAAAACTCTAAGAGCGCGTATAGAAATAGCTGTTGTTCTTCAAGGGTTAAGAGATAATGACTGCATTCAAGAGTTCCGTACAGAAAGCGCGGCAGAATATTTCCACTGTTTTTTCGGAAACACCGCTACAGCATAACCGTTTTCTGTCGGATAAATACGACTGTAACGTTTATCTGAAACGCGAAGATCTGACCCCGGTTCGCAGTTATAAAATCCGTGGGGCTTTTAACTTTTTCAGCAAGGCGCTTGAGAAGGGTCATAGAGCAACAGATGACCAACAATTTGTGTGCGCTTCTGCCGGAAATCATGCGCAGGGTTTTGCCTATACCTGCAACCACTTTAAAAAGCGCGGCACGGTCTTTATGCCGACCACTACGCCGCAGCAGAAAATTCACAAGACACGCGCCTTTGGCGGTCAATATATTGATGTGAAACTGGTTGGCGATATCTTTGACGAGGCTTACGAGGCCGCCCACAGGTTCGCCGATGAAGAAAATGCCTTTATGGTGCCGCCCTTTGACCATCCGGATATCATAGAAGGACAGGCGACCATCGGGCTGGAAATTATGGAACAGTTGGGCGGTGCACCCCTTGATACCCTGATCATGCCAACGGGTGGCGGTGGCTTGGCCGCAGGTGTGACCCAATACCTTAAAGAAACATCCCCCGACACTGATTTCTGGTTTGTTGAACCCGAAGGCGCACCAAGTCTGAAAGAAAGTCTCACCGCTGGTGAACGTATCAAATTAAAAAGCGTTGATAACTTTGTCGATGGTGCTGCCGTTGCCCTGATCGGGGAATATAACTTTGAGGCTCTCAGGGATTTCCCTGCAGATCGCGTTCTCCTTGCGCCCGAAGACCGCCTCTGCGCCACCATGATCACCATGCTCAATATCGAAGGCGTGGTGCTGGAGCCCGCCGGTGCGCTGACCATTGATATTCTGCAATCCCTTGATCCCGAAAGTATCAGAGGCAAAAATGTTGTCTGTGTTACCTCTGGCGGGAACTTCGATTTTGAACGCCTGCCTGAAGTCAAAGAACGCGCCCTGAAATACGCGGGCCTCAAAAAATACTATGTCCTGCGCATGCCCCAGCGCCCCGGTGCGCTGAAAGATTTCCTCTTCCTGCTCGGCGAAGATGACGATATTGCACGTTTCGAATACCTGAAAAAATCCGCCCGAAACTTCGGCTCTATCCTGATCGGTATCGAAACCAAAAACCCAAAGAATTTCGAAACTTTAATGGAAAAATTCCACGAAAACGGCATCCAGTTTCAGGACATCACCAACAATGAAATCTTGGCTAATTTCTTGATTTGATTATGAGATAACTCACCACAAGCCTAATACAATCAGATAAAGTCCGACTAAAGTAGTTACGAACCGAAAGGCAGACCGAAAAAAAGTTTCTGGTACTTTACGAACAAATATAACACCGACACCAGTGCCAATGATCCCACATAAACCAAAAATTAAAAGAATAGGGATGTACTTTAGAGGTAAAAAAGCCAATACGGAAAAACCAATAACTTTAGTGAAATGCTGAAATGACATACAGGCAGCATCAGTTCCAAGAACAGCTTCACGCTGCCCCCTTGATGCTGCAATATATGTAAAAACTGCGGGGCCTGTTGCTCCGACAAAAACAGTTAAAACACCCGTAACTAATCCAATAATAAAATCCAGATACGATACAGCTTTACCCCCGATAAACTCTTTATAGGGAATATAATTATTAAAAAGAACAAAGCTACCGATAACAATAAGTAAGATACCTTCATCAATTTGAAAAAAAACACTAATCACAGCACTGGTACCGATTATAGAACCAAGACAAAAACGCAGGACAAAAAGCCAGTCGACCGAAGATCTGAACTGGTAAAATCGTGTCAGGCTGGATGTTCCAGAAATTACAGCATGTACAGGAATAGAGACTTGCGGTGGTAATAATGATGCGACTAACGCCAATTGAATGCCGCCCGTTGGGCCAATAGCAGCATTAAAGGATGAGACAAGGAAAGTCCCTATCGCAATGATAACAACGACATGAACGTCCACTTGTCACCCCCTCATTACCTAGCTATTCACCAACTCTGATACATCTATGACATAACGTTGACGAGAACCTTCATGAACAGAATCTATGCAAACCTTTTGGCAATCAGGGCTCCATCTTGGGTGTAGATCACAACGATTATGTTTCCCAAGATCTACCGGAGTATAAAAACTACCAATGTTATAACGTTGATTATTATCAACATCATATAAGATTAAATAACGCTCATTAGTTACATCGTCAGGGTATGTATCTGATAACAACCAACGGCCATCTTTTGAAAATGTCATATGGCCATTTTCTGTCAGATGTTCTTTGCCCAGGACCTTAACTTGATTGGTTTTATCATCATAAAGGTGATAATGAATTTTCCCCTTATGCGGCCCCCATACAATTACAGTATCGTCATCTTTCCAAACAGGATGGGAAATTTGGTATTCCGATTTTTCATAATCAAACGTTCCGATAGCATCGGGATCAAAATCTTTCGCCAATTGTGGAATTGGATGGTCTGTACATTCCAATAACCGCAGATCGCTACCATCTTCATTAATCGTAAATAAGCGATGTAAAAAACAAAACTCATCTTCAACACGCTCTGTCCAGCGATGAATAAATAAGAAGCGAGAAGAATTTGGACAAACTTCCAAATGAGTGACCCAGTGAATTGCCTTATCCATGGAAGACACATGATTGAAATTAAATAGGTCTTTTAAGCTCAGGATCTGCTTATAGTTGCCTGTTTCAATATCCATACGCCAGATACCATCATTATCTGGCGCCAAAGGTAATTCAGGTTCCTGATGTGTAGCACTATAACCAATAGTACGATGTGTTTTTTGAAAACGTGAATAATCAACTGATAAAGCGTACTCGCTATTTGGAGCGACAACATAAATAGGTAAAGGTAGTTTTTTCTCTATACCTGTTTCAACGTCATAAATGGTAGAGCAGAAATTGGGATAAACAGTACCTTCGCCGTCTTCGCTGCGTGTATTATAGATAATATGGCGACCTTTCTTACCCTCTAACCATTGCAGCTGACAACCCATTTGCCAATTCCATGTCGTAGTCGAACCAATAGGGAAATATTTATCACTATCTTCCAGGTCGAAATACCCAACCTTCGCTATCTCCTTGCCTGTTAAATCCTGTGTCATCATCTGTACTTGGTTTGATAAAAAATACCTTCCAGTACGGTCCCAAACATTTTTATTATAATACCCAAAGAAATGATGTAACTCACCCTCTCCCACACGGCGAATGGGGCAAAAATGTTGAATGGCACTAACGTCGGTCATGAATAATCTTTCACTTTTCTCAAGGCAAAAATATACACCTGCCAAGTTCTCTGACAGGTGCATATTCAAATGGATTATTGGAAGCTTACAACCTCTTGGACCAAAGGCGTAAAATCAGGATCTGCAGCGATCAAGGTATAGTCACCAGCAGCAACTAATTTCTTTTTCACAAAACGACCGTAAGACCACATCGTGACCCAATTGCCCTCACCGTCAGCTTTCGGCGTAGGATCTACGGCATAAGTGATATCGCTTTCTACACCATCTATTGTTCTAAAAACCAATGTCACATCGGAATTTGGCACAAAACCACTACCAGATAATTCAACCATTCCTTTTTCATCAAGCGCCAATGGTCCTTTTAGATTGATTTCAGGATTTGGCATTGATGTGGTTCCACAAGCACTAACCAACAAAGTACAAGCAAGAACACAAGCTGTGAAAAGTGATTTCATAATCTTCCTCTCTGTCAATAAAGACGTTATTAATCATCAAGAATTTTAGATTTTTTGCGATGCTGTACGATGCCTTGATATAAGGCATAGAAACAAAACAACAGAATTACAAAAGAGATAGGCCGCGTTACCAATTGAGTGGCAAAAGCAAAGATATCACCATGAACCAGTGCTAGTGATCTGGCTAACTCGCCTTCTGCCAAAGTCCCCAGTACAAGACCAAGCACAAGGGGCGCTCTGGGCACGTTAAATAGCTGAAAGATAAACCCTATGGCGCCAACAAAGAGCATAATCATAATATCTTCTAACGAGTTGCGAATAGAGTAAGCCCCCACAACCGCCAGAGTCATAATTGTCGGAGCCAGGATTGATCGCGGGACTTGAATGATACGCACGCAATATTTCGCAATAAATAATCCGATAGGTACAAACAAAAGATTGGCAACAAACAAACTAAGAATAAAACCATAGGTAATTTCTGCGTTCAGTGTGAAAAGCTCGGCACCTGGGCGTAAACCATGAATCATGATCCCTCCCAATAAAACCGCTGTCACAGGATTTCCAGGTATTCCAAGTGTGAGCAACGGAATTAACGTTCCTCCAGTTACTGCATTATTAGCCGTTTCACATGCGATAACACCTTCAGGAGAACCATTGCCAAACTCTTTTGACTTCTTGGATATACGCTTTGCAGCATCATAAGACAAAAAGCCCCCTACACTACACCCCACACCAGGTATAATCCCAACAACTATCCCAATTAGACTAGAGCGGAGAAGGTTTATTTTGTGGCTTAAAACTTCTGGTAAAAATGTGAACGGATTGGAAGCATCAGTGTCTATAAGCGGGCGTTCAGTCTGGTTACGCTTAGCAATCATATCAATTACTTCTGGAATTGAATAAAGACCGATTAACGATACAACTAATGGAATTCCGTCATATAGAGAAGGTAAACCCCAAGTATATCGCATTTCACCCGTCAAAGGATGATTGCCTATAGTACTTAACATCAATCCAATTGCACCTGCGATTAGCCCCTTTTCCATCGCACCTGCGGATAAGGATGCAATAACTGTAATACCAAAAACAGCAAGCAAGAAATATTCGGGAGAACCGAACATTAGAGAAAATTCTGCTAATGGCGGAGCGATAAAGAGAAGAGCAACAACACTAATTAACCCACCAATACAAGAACCGAAAGTTGCCAAAGAAATTGCACGCGTGGACTGCCCTCTCTTTGACATAGGGTGCCCATCTAACAACGTGGCAACCGCAGCTGAAGTACCAGGAATATTCAATAGAATTGCGCTTATGGAACCACTATAAGTAGAAGAAAGGTAAATACCGCCCAGCATAGCCAAGCCGACTTGTGGCGGCATTGAAAATGTTACCGGGATAAGCAAAGCAACACCCATCGTACTACTTAATCCCGGTAAAACCCCAATCATCACTCCGCCGAGCACACCTGCGGCAATAGCAACCAACATTGTAACGTCTGAAAGTGCAGATAAACCAAGCAAAATATTATCAAACATAACTTTCGTCCTTATTCCAAAAAGAGACTTTCAGGACGACTTACCGCCAAGAATTCAAAGAAAATACCGTAAAGGAGTGCCGTCACGCCAAGGCTAACACCAGAGATAATCAATAAATTTCGATACCCGAGATAGAAGACAAACCCGGCAATAAAAATAATTGTTGAAAGTTCAAAATTGATAATTTGTATGCCAAATGTATAAAGCGCGATGCCTGCAAAAACACTAAGACCGGCTATAATCTGGTCCTTCGCCCCTTCAACCATACTACCTTCACCTGCATTTGAAGATGATTGAAGGCGGATTAAAAGGAGCAACGCGATCGTAGCAATGAATGCCGAAAGGAGACGTGGAAAATATGACGACTCATAAGAATACTGAAAAGCCACAATTCCACTGGTGATAGCAAAGACTATCATCAATAAAGAAAAAAATTTATCCATAACGTCTTGACGCATCACATACTCCCTTCAGATTTTCTCTATTTTAGTAACGAAATATAGCTCTCAACAGACTCAGCAGCCGTTTTGAGATAAGCATCAAAATCCCTGGCATTCATATAATGTAACGGTAAACCCATTTTATCTGCATGCGCTATAAATTCAGGATCTTTCATTACTTTTGCGAAGGCATCTTCTATGATTTTCTTACGATCAGGATCCATACCTTTAGGAACCGCAACACCGCGCATCGAGGCACCTATCGACGGCACTTCTACACCAGATGCCTCTTTAATCGTTGGTACGTCAGGAAGATATTTATACCGTTTATCGGCAAAAACAGCTAAGGCCCGTAACCGACCATTCTGTATATGGCTTGTGGCAGAACTGGCTGATGGAACAGAAGCAACAACCTGATCACCTAGCGTCGCCGTAATTGCAGGTCCAGAGCCGTTGAATGGAACAAAATTCACGTCGGCCCCCAGTTTATCCTCAGCAACAACAACTTGTAATTGATTGTTAGATTGAGGCCCATCACCGCCAACATTAACATTACCAGGGTTCTTTTTTACTGCGTTGATAAACTCTTCGAATGTTTGATAAGGACTATCAGCTTTAACCGTCAGTACAACAGGGTCGAGTTGAATATTTGCGATAGCCTCATAATCAGACATTTCATACGGCACATTATCACGCAACATTTTTACCATAAAAATCGACGGAATATTAATAAATCCGATTTTGTAACCGTCATTCTTAGCGTTTGCTAATGCCGTAAAGCCAATTTGACCACCTGCGCCAGGCTTGTTTTGGATAATAAGCCTTTGCCCCAAGTGAGGTTGAACATATTTAGCAATCACGCGTGCTGCTGTATCAGTCCCACCGCCAGGCGAATAAGCCACAATCATTGCCAAAGGCTTTTTCGGAAAATCAGCCGCTTTTGATTCAAAAGACGGGAGTATTGTTGATACGGTCGCCAAAGCTAAGACTAAGGCGACAACTTTGATTCTACCATTCATTGGAAAGAAACCTCCTGCTAAATTTTACAATCCTTTTCTAAGGACGTTTAATTATGTACTTAATTGTATACATTTAAATACATTAAAGTCAACATATTGCAAAACGAGTTCATTTATCGTAACTTCTATTTTTGAAAACAATAAGTTAACGTAGCTATTATGAGCGATAAAAATAACAAAATTGAAGAGAACAAAAATGCTCAACCTTCACTAGGTGAGTATGTGTACCAAGAAGTACTTCAGGCCATTCGCGATGGACAGTACCATCCCGGGGAACGTATCCGAGAATCAGAATTTACAAAGTCTTTGAATGTTAGCCGAACACCTGTTCGTGAGGCTTTTCGTAGATTACAATCCGAAGGACGCTTGACGTTTGAACCTCAAAGGGGCGCTATCGTTGCTGAATTAAACCCGCAAGAAGTTGCCGAATTATACGCTTTGCGCCAACAATTAGAAGGCATCGCAGCACGGTTTGCCGCTCAACATGCTTCAGATATGGAAATAGCAAATATGGAATACATCTTGGCAAAAGGACGCGAAGCAAAGGATCCCAGAGATTTAAACCAAATCAATTGGGAACTTCATCACGCTATCTATAATGCAGCTCATAATCGATTTTTAATTAAAGCTTTTGAAGCAATTTCTGATTCTATGGCTCTACTTCGTGGAGTGAAATACCTTCCCTCAGATAGACCAAATCCACTTTATCAAGAACATCATCGTATAATTGAAGAGATTAAAAATCGTAACCCCGAAGCGGCAGAAAAAGCAGCCCAGCAACATATAAAACGTGCTTTTCAAATTCATTTAGAAACATCTTTCCAAGACAGGACCAATAAATAAAAAAGCTCAATTCTCCCCCCATAGAAAATAATACAAAAAAAATGGAATAAAAAAAAATCCGGGCTGTAGTCCTAGTAACTTTCGAATTTGTTTGCTTGTCAGACAAAGAATTTACGGGAAAAAGCTATGACGATACGCCTTGAAAAAAAATCTGTTGCTGCTCAGGAAACAAACACCCTTTCGCAAGAGCTTGATGCAAGTTTAAATCACCTGATCAAGCCTGACACCCTTACCAGCGATATGATGCCTTCTGAGGCTTCTGTTAGCGCGGATGATACCTTGGTGGAATTCGCCAGTGCATTGGGTAATCCCGATTATTTTGCCGAGATAATTGCTGCCCTTTCGGAAGAAGAGAAAGAAGAGCTTGCCAAGATATTGGATCAGGCCCCCATCGAGACGGCAGCGGGGGATGCCGTAGCACTCGTTGGGGGCGGAGGCAGTCAATACAGTGATGACTTGGGAAACGCAATCGACCTGTTAAACCGACAGGGCGTTATTGACCCAACAGAGTTAGAGTTTGGTCTGATTGCAAACCAGCCTAATACAACGGATCAAGGGAATACAGGCAACCTAGATACTCCAGCTATCCCGTTTTTAAATCTGTCACTTAATCTGTTGCCCTACTCTATTCGTGATCAGGGAACCTATGGTAATAAACCAATCACTTTGAGAGGTGGTGACGGAAACGATATTCTTGTGGATAGCGGTATTATAATTGGTGATGGCGCCAATAATGTTTACGAAATTGCCTTTACCCACAACCTTTCCCCGACAGAAATTATTTTGTTACAGGGGTTTCCCATCGGAACCGTCCTTAATCAGGGAACCATGATTTCTGGTAGTAATGGAACCGCCTGGGAAGTAACGACACCTTTTTCTTCCATTATTTTTTCCGCTGATAACTCCTGGACTACGGGTTACTATAATATTCAGGCGACAAGTGGCGGGTTGTCATCGTCTGTGACAATCACGCACCAAACTTCGACATCCTTCGGCGATGACCAAATTACGGGCGGGTCAACCAATGACACAATCTTCGGCGACGACCTTTTCCCAATAAATGTTGTCACGGGAAATGACATTATAAATGGTGCAGGTGGCGATGATATAATTTATGGAGACACAAGCTATTTTAACAGTTCTGTTGCAGGGAACGACGTGATTTCCGGTGGAACAGGAGATGATTTAATTTTCGGTGATGCCGGTACGATTTACTCATCGATACTCGGTAACGATAGAATTTCAGGTGGCAACGGGAACGACAGAATATATGGCGACGGCAGCGTTGTTTCTGATACAAATGGTGGAAATGATATATTAGATGGTGGCGACGGTGATGACACCATCTACGGCGACGGACAAACCCTGCTTAGTTTTTCAAGCAATCTCGCCCTATCAGGGGGTGATGATGTGATCAATGGCGGGGCCGGTAACGATCTAATCTATGGAGATTCCCAGACTCAATCTGCTTATATTCAGGGTTTCGGGTTTAACTTTGCCAAAGGGGGAAACGACATTATTGATGGTGGCGATGGCGACGACATCATTTATGGAGATAGCCGTTTTTATTCAATGAGTAGCGGTTATGGCGTCGGCGGCGACGATATCATTACCGGTGGTCGTGGCAATGACACGATGTACGGCGTTGATGGCAATGATCGATTTGTGTTCCGTCAGGTGGATATAGCCACCAATGGTCCATCTGAAACAGATACCATCAAAGATTTCAGGCTAGATGATGTCATTGATCTCGGTGATTTGCTTAATACTGCACAAACAGTATCCAATCTAGATCAATATCTGGATTTTAGGCAGGGAACGAATGGCGTTAACATTGATATTGATAGCAATCAAGATGGTACGACTGATCATACAATCTTTTTGGAGAACATGTCGCTATCTTACCTGAGTAGTAATACGGGCACCTCTGATACCGACATCCTGACCAACATGTTGAACCAGAATGCACTTGATACTCTGGCTTAGGCAGGTATGGTGCAACAATCATTTTACTATCAAAAAATGTTATTTAATCTGTGTAATCGCAGGTCCCATGCAGATAGAATTAGACACAACAATTATTACAAGGCCCAAGCAATTGAATTTTGAGCAAAAACTAGAATCTTCTATGCCAAAGCTTAAACGCTATGCCCGGTATTTAACAAAAGACGATGATCTTGCTTCGGACCTGTTTCAGGAAACTTATGGCCGCGCCCATACCAAAAAGCATCTTTATGACGATGCTTATGAAATGGAACAGTGGTTGTTTCCTATTATGAAGAACCTCTGGATCAACCAAATCAAGCGGCGACAAAAGGAGCTGCAATCCCAAACAGAGATCGAAAATGATAATCTCCAGAACAACATCTGTTTCGCCAAGGAAATCGAACACCGGTCTCTCCTTAACCGTGTGCAGGATGTTCTAAAGAACCTGCCGCAAAAGGATCAGGAAGTTCTGGAACAAATCGTTTCCTTTGGCCATAGCTATGAAGAAGCAGCCAGAAGCCTTTCCGTCCCTATTGGTACCGTGATGAGTCGCTTGTCACGTGCGAGAAAACGCCTGAAAGAGAAACTACAGCTTGGGGAAGAGTTTATCTTTATGTTCATCCCTCCTGTATTTTACAATTCTGATGACACAGATAATTTATCAGATGCTCTTTTTGCAAATTCCAACCTCCAGAAAGACAAAACGCAAGAAAGCACAAATTCGGACCAAAGCTCTTCTGTCATCACATCAAATTCAAAACGAGATGAGCGACAAAACAGAGCTGATCTGTTATCTCTCTATTATAAAAACCGTCAGAAGAGTACACAAAACGATACCTATGACTATCAGCTGCATGCTGCTTTTGTCATTTTAGGGGTAGAAGGCCTATTCGACACGTTCCCGACCCTTCGAAATCACGAAGATCTGGCTTTAACTGAAACAAGGCCGCTTGGCCAACTCGAAGAAGACAGGGATGAACGGCTTTCTGAACTTCGAGATGAACACCTTTCTATTGCTCTAAACAACAACCTGCCGCATTTGGAAGAAGTAAGTGAACTCAACCTTCTGGACGAGGAGCTTAACGATCCGCTGGCCTCTCTGATCATAACAGGCCGACCAGAAGAAACAGCCTTAGAGCAAGAAGAAACAAATAGTCACAGTGAACGACAATACCATCAAAATATTGACACCATTCTTGAACTATTGAGCACACAAGGGGTCTTGGACCCCACTGATTTATTAAGCATCGCACCTCTATCGATAGGGAAAGAAGAACAGATAGATGAGACCTCTGTATCAGATGAGGTCACAACGTCAGTTATACCTTTGAGCGATTTAATAGGTGCAGGGTTCTCCACTACTCCATTAGATCCTGAAACGGGAACTAGCGTAAGTACTGATGGTTTTGTAGTTGTCACTCATACTGGCGGAGGCACTATTTTGGAAACCGTTTTAGGCTCAGACCCTATCTTAGGTGGAGACCCAACACTTCCAATTATATAACCCCGCTTTAGTATAAACAGCCCCACCCCCCGGTTTAGGAAAGTTCTTTCATCACAAAGTCACGCGATCTTTTGTGAACAGGATTGCTTTGTTTAAAATTAAAATTTTTCACCACAATCTCTTTATTCTATCAACAATGGAAACCACAATGAAAACAATCTCTTCCCTCGCCTTCGGTGCACTTGTAACACTAAGTCAACCCTCGTTAGCAGAACCATCCATCAATAACATGCAAGGATGTCAGGCTCTAATCGACTTTATTGATGCCAAGCTTGAACAGGCATCCTATGGCTCATCCGATATTGCCAAAGTTCGGGATGGTCTGGATGTTTATAACAGTTATATACAAAATGAAATCATTACGCCCGGTCTATTAAAATTCAGCAATGGCGACCAAGGAAAAGCATCCAAACTTCAAGAGCAAGTGGATGTTTACAAACATACGGTCGTAAATGCTTATAATCAAAAGTATCCACAAAACCGTATCTTCATGGATCATGTCGTTGCCCTGAATAACTGCACGCAGCAGGCAATTCCACAAGGCGCGGATTTACAAACTTTAAAAAGTTCAATGGAAACGATGATTACTCTGGCCCAGTCTGGCTAATCAACCAAATATCTAACATTTGCAGAACAAAAGCAGCCATTTCAAATGGTTGCTTTTGTGTGTTATATGGGCAGTCACTCTCTCTTAAAAAATGTAAGCCTTTATCAATTATACCCGAGGTATTGTTCTTTCCTGTTGGTTGTCAGTAATCTGTCAGCTTGGTTCGCGTATGACACCTATCTAATACCTATCAAATTGTTCTGTGAAACAGATCAACATCGGGATACTGCTTAAAGTCATTACACAGGAAAGATTAATGCCAACGTCTGCACGTCTGGATGGATTAGATTTCGCTCGTTTTATTGCCTTTGTTGGCATGGTACTGGTCAACTTCACGGTCGCGATGGGGGCGGAAGGGCAAGGGTCTTTTCTGGCGACAACTTTTGTCGGCACGTTGGAAGGGCGTGCTGCGGCGACATTTGTTGTATTGGCGGGTATTGGCCTTGGCTTGGCAGCAAACAAAGCCGCAAATAAGCACGACTTTAATGATCACCTGATTTGGCTCACCAGTAAACGTGCTTTATTTCTGCTTGCTCTTGGCCTTTTGAACAGTCTCATCTTTGACGCCGACATTTTGCATTACTACGCACTCTATTTCTTTTTTGGTGTCTTTTTTATCCGTATGAGTTCCGCGGGACTGATCTTTTCTATTGTCGCCCTGCTCGTGGGATTTGTGATTATGTTACTCACGCTGGACTACGATGTGGGTTGGGATTGGAAAACCTATACTTACAAGAATTTCTGGACCTTGGAAGGCTTTGTTTGCAACCTGTTTTTTAATGGTTGGCACCCCGTTGTGCCCTGGCTGGCCTTCTTCCTGTTCGGCATTCTTCTCAGCCGTTTGTCCCTGAACCAGATCCAGACACAGCTACAGCTATTTATTTTTGGCCTCATCGCGTTGCTGACTGTCGAGGGATTATCACTTTTAACCCTCGCACTGCTTGCCGGTGCAGAACAGGATTTACTCGATATCGCAACAACAGAGCCTCTGCCGCCGATGCCCTATTATATGATCGCCGGGATGGCGAGCGCCTGTATGGTACTTGCCTTTAGCTTATGGGTCAGTTCAAAAGCCATTGGCTTGTCGAAAACAGCGGGGCTCAGGCTCTGTAATAATATAGGTCGCCAGACACTGACCCTTTACGTTGCCCATATACTATTGGGCATGGGAACATTAGAGGCTTTAGGACTTCTTGACGGACAGAATGCATCTGGAACCACAGATGATGCAATTATTGCTTCTGGGGTTTTTCTGATCGCTACGACTCTTTATATCTGGGCATATTCCAAGTTCTTCACACGTGGCCCTATCGAAAACCTGATGCGTCTCATCACTAGATAATGACGTTGGTAAAGCAAAGATTTCAGGACGATAAATCATCTCAGAACCTATAGCGCATAAAAGGCGATTGTGCCTGTAACAACACCCCAAACACACATATTGATAAAAGACCGAAGAATACCGCCGTCTTCTTCAAGGCTAATCCCCAGCTTCTGAACCACAACATTTCCAGGGAACAGAAACGCAACTTCAAGCCAATGTAGAAAAGTCATCTGATTTCCTTTTTAACATTCATTTAAAATATATCTTTATAGATGAAGCTAACGAAGTCAACTTAAAAGACCCAAAACTCTAATGGGACCATTGGACGCAGTAGAGGACGGATTTAAAAAATAGAAAGATCAGTTTTGGTGGTAAATAGCTCTAACGCTTTTCCGCCAACGAAGGAGTTACCATATCGATCCAGTTCCGGGGACCATACGGCAACAGAAAATGCCTTTGGCAACACCGCAACAATGCCCCCACCAACACCGCTTTTTGCGGGTAACCCAACGGTATAGGCAAACGACCCCACTGCATCATAAAGACCGCAAGTTAACAGCAATGCGTTAATCCGTTTAGCATCCCGGCTTGTCATGACCTGTTCATCGGCAATCGGTGAATACCCCCCACAAACCAGTGGCATGGCCGCACGGGCAAGATCCAAACAAGATGTGGTCAAAGCACACTGTCTGAAATACACATCAAACAGGTCCGCAATCGGGGTATGGATATTTCCAAAACTGCACATCAGGTTCGCCAAGGCAGCATTGCGATAACCACATTCCTTTTCAGAGATCGCAACCTCTTCATCGGGGCGATTTTCTTCATTGCCCGAGAGCATCCGGTAATAATCAACAATTCGACGAGATGCATCTGCTGAACGGCCCGCAAGAATATCGGTTACAACAATAGCCCCTGCATTGATAAAGGGATTACGGGGAATTCCCTGCTCATATTCCAGCTGGACCAATGAATTAAAAGCTGTTCCGGATGGTTCCCGCCCAACGCGCGGCCAAATATCTTCGTCCCCTAAACCCAAAACCTGCATGAGGGTAAAAAGCTTTGAGATCGATTGAATGGAAAAATCTTCTTTGGCATCCCCAACAACAAATTCTTGTCCATCAACAGTTCGCACAGCCATGCCAAATTTATCACCAGGAACCTTAGCCAACGCAGGTATATAATCAGCCTGTTTGCTCTTGCCAAAAAAGGGGAACACTTCTTCTTTGATCTCTTCGAGAATTCCAGAAAAATCAATGGTATCAAGAGTCATTTAATTAGCCAGAAACAGAAACAAGTTCGATGTTGCACTATAACAAGCAGGGCGAACAGAACCGTGAATGTCCAAATCAATAAAGAAGATAGACTTCATTGCAACCCATTTATTCAGGTTTTAGCACCTCCAAAAGACCATCACCCCAGAAACTAGGGATGCCATTAATGTTAGGTAATACTCCTGACCTCTAGTATCAAAACCATAATTAATAAGATAATAGCCAATGAAAAACTAAATTCAATTCATATCAATAAAAACAAGATTAAATTAATCACATTATTCTTGATACAAAATAATGAACGTATTCAAAGACAACAAAATCCAAGCACCTATAAGTCAATTTGTATCAATCAAGGATTTTCCATATGAGTATTCACCAGCAAGTTCCCGAACAAATCGTCCAGTATCTCAAAGAGCGCGGCGTACGTTTACCCAAGTTTTCTGAACTGGCTGAGCCTTGGACAATCTCAAAGGATATCCTTGATCAATTGCGTTCTGTTGATCGTCACTCAGCCAACCCACTGAACCTCTTTCGGGTCAACTGGTATAATAACAATGATACCGGACAATTTAATGCCACCCCGGATTATATCGAAATTCCAAAATCCTTTAGCGGTGTAAATGCCCGTATCATTGTCATGCTGGGGGATCAGTTCCCAATGATCAGCGCTCACAAGGTCCTTCCCGCTTATACATGCCTGGTGCCTCGCTTATTACAAGGCACGTTTGACCCGACACACCACCGGGCGATTTGGCCGTCTACAGGAAATTACTGTCGCGGTGGCGTAGCCATTTCCCGCATTCTTGGCTGTCGAAGTGTCGCTGTGCTTCCAGAAGGTATGAGCAAGGAACGTTTTGACTGGCTGGAAGAATGGGTCACCGAACCGAGCGATATTATCCGGACCTATGGTAGCGAAAGCAACGTCAAAGAAATCTATGATGAATGTGCCAAACAATCAAAAGATGCCCAGAATGTTATTATCAACCAATTTGCTGAATTCGGTAACTATCTCGGCCACTATTACTGCACAGGACGGGCAGCATCACACCTGTTCCAGACACTGAGCGATGAACACGAGAACACAAAACTAAGTGCCTTTGTCTCTGCAACAGGGTCCGCGGGAACAATTGGTGCAGGCGATTATCTGAAAGAGCACCATGGATCAGATATCGTCGCCGTTGAAGCAACCGAATGTCCGACCATGTTGCATAACGGTTTTGGAGAGCACAACATACAAGGAATTGGCGACAAGCATATTCCCTATATCCATAACGTTATGAATACTGACTGCATTGTTGGTATTTCAGATCAATCAAGTGATGGTGTGTATCTGCTTCTTAATTCCGATGCCGGTCGAAATTATCTGAAATCCCGTCAGGGCCTTAGCGAACAAGAGCTAAATGATCTGTCCAAATTAGGTCTTTCTGGTGTTGCCAACGTGCTCGCAGCTTGTCGTTACGCAAGGCATCACAACCTTGAAGGAGATGACATTGTGGTCACTGTCGCAACAGACAGTGCCGAACTGTACAAAAGTCAAATCGATCAAACCATTGATGAAAAATACCACGGTACTTTTGAAGCCGTTGATGCCGCCGAAATATGTGGTGAACACCTACGCGCCATAAACAACAGCGAATTGTTAGAGCTCAATCGTGCCGAACGAAATCGTATTTTCAATCTCGGTTATTACACATGGGTTGAACAACAAGATGTAGATTTTGAAGAATTCGAAAGTCGTCGTTCTCAGAGCTTCTGGCGTTCCCTGCATGCCAATATTGAAGTTTGGGATCAGTTAATCGACGACCTTAATAAGCGTACCGCGGTTTAAAAAATATTAGATTATCCCCCTGTGCAAACTTGATGTGGCGATGAGGTATTCCTAATCGCCACTTTTTTTGCATACATATCACAGCTCAAATATTTAGGGATTTCAAAATAAAAAATCGGCTGACCCAAACCGATCAGCCGATTTTTATCACCAACTCATTAAATCGCGATTTCCGCTGCTATCCTCCACCCATCAGGTAATTGGGCAGCCATGTTGCAATCTCGGGGAAGACACAAAGAATGGCGATGGCCAGAACCATACAGAGCATAAAGGGAAGAGCGCCTTTCAAGATGGTGGGGAGCGATACATCCGGAACAATACCGTTGATCACATAAAGATTAAGGCCCACAGGCGGTGTAATAAGGCCAATTTCCATATTGATGGTAAAGACAACCGCGAACCAATAGGGATCAAAGCCTGCCTGAATAATAATTGGCAAAAGAATTGGCGCGGTCATCAAGATCACTGCAACAGGTGGCAGGAAAAACCCGGCAACCAGTAAAAACAGATTGATAATAATCAGTAGCTGCCATTTTCCAATGTCAAGACTGGCGATGTACTCTGCTACTGACTGAGTAACAAAAAGTGATGAAAGTGTATAGCTGAACAATGCCGAGGCCCCGATAATCATCAGGATCATCACAGACTCTTTCATGGAATCAGACAAGATAGCCCAGATCTTTCGCGGTTGCCACATACCATAAATGACAACAACCAATACCAAACAGAAAAGAGCCCCTACACCAGCGGCTTCTGACGGGGTCGCAACACCACCGTAGAGCACATAAAGCACCCCGACAATAATGACAAGGAAAGGGAAAACACGGGGCAAAACCTCAAACTTTTCACGCCAGCTATACCCGCCAATCTGCGTTTTAAAACTATAACCATTTCGCCATGCCGTGTAGAGCGACCAGCACATAAACAAAACGGTTAGAAGTAATCCCGGTAACAACCCAGCCAGAAAAAGGCGACCAATAGATGTCTCTGTCGCGATACCATAAACAATCATGGTAATAGACGGCGGAATAAGGATACCCAGGGTTCCCCCCGCCGCGATTGAACCTGTCGCCAAGCCATCGGGATACCCACGTTTACGCATTTCAGGGATACCCATTTTCCCGATTGCAGCGCAAGTAGCGGGCGATGAGCCACTCAAGGCCGCGAAAATCGAACAGGCCCCAATGTTAGAGATGATCAACCCACCCGGCACACGATTGAGCCAACGATCAAGTGCAGCGTACAAATCTTTCCCCGCCGGTGACGAAGCAACTGCAGCCCCCATAACAATAAACATGGGAATTGAGACCAATGCAAACTCGGCCAGACCGGAAAAGAAAGTTTCAGCTACGACATCCAGAGAATCAAAACCTTCGAAAGCAAAGAGGAAGACAACAGCGATCAACCCAAGACCAAAGGCGACAGGAATTCCAGAAGAAAGAACGACAATAGTCGCAATGGCAACCAGCAGGCCGATATAAAGTGGATCCATTGCTATTCCCCCTCAAATGAACTGTGACTGTTCATTGCAAAGGGCATATCCCGCCCACTCAATAACGCCAGAATATCTGCAAGATACTGCAGGGATAACAAGCCAACACCAAGAGGAAGAGACAGATAGGGTATCCACAAAGGCAGTTCCCAAATCGTATCGGTTACCCATCCGCCATTCAATGCCTCGGCAAAGAGCTCGTAACCTTTCCAAGCCAATAACAGCGTAAAAGCCAAGCCGCACACACTGGCGATAAAGGCCAGAACTCTACGTGAAGACAGATTTAAATAATGCGGTAATAAATCGACATTGACGTGTCCCTTGATTAACAAGACATAGGGACTGCCGATTAATGTCGCCGCCACCAACGCATAGGTAACATAGTCGGTTTGCCATACCGTAGATGCCTGTAGAAAATAACGCAGAACAACCATTTGGCAGACCACGACAATTGCCGAGGCAATAAGAATGGAAGCAAATACACCACACACACGAGAGAGTTGGCGCACGAGATCAATAAACAAATTCATACTGAACTGACCAGACGAAAAAACAAATCAACGCAAAGAAGATGCCCCACAGCTATACTGTGAGGCATGCATAGAGAACTTACTCAACAGCAAGAGCTTTGTTGATCAACTCTTCTCCGCCATTCACTTTTTCTGCAAAGGCCTTGTAAGACGTTTCCTTGGCAATTGCGAGCCATGCAGCTGCATCATCGTTGCTCATTGTGACAACTTCAACCCCAGCGCCTTTGTAGGCATCAACCAGCTTGGTATCGAGCCCTTTGGCGGCATCAATAAAGAAATCTTCAGATTTTTTACCCGCAGCCATCAAAGCATCCTGCTGTTCCTTATTAAGCTTGTTCCAGCTTTTCTTTGACATAAGGAGTGGTTCATACATAAACCACAGTGCATTATCGCCGGGGGCAGTCAGGCATTTGACCTGTTCATAGATACGATAGGAAACAAAGCTTCCGGAGCTGGTATTAGCCGCATCAAGCACACCGGTTTGCATCGCAGAATAAATTTCAGAACTCGGCATCGACGCAATAGACGCCCCTGCCCCAACCAGCATTTGCTCAAAAGATTTACCGGCCGCGCGGGTGACTTGCCCCTTCATGGTATCAGGTCCGAGAATACATTGTTTTTTGGACGCAAAACCACCTGCAAGCCAGGCATCTGCTAGGACAACAACACCTGCATCATCAATGATCTTCTTAATGTCAGCCATAAAGGCTGACTTATTCAACCGTGTCGCATGATCGTGATTTTTAACCAACCCCGGCATATTTGTAGCGTTAAATTCCGGGTGACGTCCCGCAGCGTAAGCCAGTGGAAAAGCAGAAATATCGAGCTGCCCCTTTACCATCGCTCCCCATTGTTCTTTGGGCTTGAACAGTGCTTTGCCCGGATAAACCTTGATATCCAGACCAACATTGGCTGCATTGACTTCACGCGCAATAATTTGAACCATTTCATCGCGCACATCCCCTTTGCCACCGGGCCACTGATGCGAAGCTTTCAAGCTTTTCGCCATTGCTGTTTCAGCAAGTAACCCACCTGTCAGCACAAAGCTGCCCAGCGCCAAGCCCAGCGCCTTTTTTGAAATTTTCATTGGTCGTCTCCCTGTTTAGGTCAATTAATCCCCAAAACAGAGAACATGACCCGTTGTTTTTATAGAATTCCAACTTCAATTTTTAAACACAATAAGCCAGCTTTAAAATACAAGTCAACAATTCTTGTATACAATATTTATATTTAAATATACAAAATAACCTGTATTATAGTTTCCATTCCTTTTACTTTTGAGAGATAAAGTTTGTTTAAAGGCAATAGAGCAAAAACAATAAAATATCAGGAGTCCTGCGCGTGGCGAATATGTCGTCAAATGACTTGAGAAGACAGCTTGAGCATGAAATTGTCCTTGGAGAAATTGTACCAGGCACACGATTGGACGAAGTTGCGTTAACGGAACGATTTGGAGTCTCCAGAACCCCTGTACGGGAAGCGCTGCAACAACTCAGTATGATGCAACTGGTCGAAATTCGCCCCAGACGCGGTGCTTTTGTCAAAAAAATGAGTCTCAAAGAACTCGTGGACATGTTTGAAGTTATGGCGGAATTGGAAGGCACTTGTGGCAAATTGGCTGCTGATCGTATGATCGACGAAGAGCGCGATAAACTTAAAGAACTACATCTGATTACAGAGCCCCTTGTCAAGAACAAGGACTACGATGGCTATTACCGGGCAAATGTTGCTTTTCATGAAGCAATATACAAAGGAAGCCATAATGACTTCCTAAGTGATCAAACAAAAAGCCTGCGAAATCGGCTAACCCCATATCGACGTCTTCAGCTACGCCAAAGCAACCGTCTCAATAACTCATTTCAGGAACACGCTGAAATTACCGAAGCCATTACAAGCGGCAACAAAGAAATGGCGGAACAGCTTTTGGGTACACACGTTACTGTCCAACGAGGATCTTTTAATGATTTTCTTGCTAGCCTGCCTATGGATTTGATCGATCAATCTGCTTAATTCGACACACTGATTAAGATAACCAAATTAAAACGTATTTTCTTCGACGAGCTTATTTATGTCTAAAAATCTCTATGCCCTTTTCCAGTCGCGTTTCCCTGATGACATGTCATCAGATTTTATTAAATCACCCGATGGGAATAACCTAAGTTACGGCGAACTGGATCGACAAACCGCTCAAATGGCCGGGGCTCTATCCTCTCTGGGCGTTGTCGCTGGTGAGCGTGTGGCTGTTCAGGTTGAGAAGACAATAGAAGCCGTTATTCTCTATTTGGCCTGTTTACGGATCGGTGCTATTTATCTGCCATTGAACACAGCCTATACCGCTGATGAGCTTGATTACTTCATGGGGAACGCACAGCCGCATGTCATGGTTTGCACGCCTGAAAAATACAAACAGCTTAAAGCCGTCACGAAGCAAAATTCAGTTCCTCATCTTCTTACCTTGAGCAACCAGAAAACGGGCAGCCTGATCGATCAGTTTGAACAGGCATTGCCCCATAATGAAATCAAGGATGTTTCCGGTGATGACATCGCTGCAATACTCTACACATCGGGAACCACAGGACGATCAAAAGGAGCCATGCTCACCCACGACAACCTAGCCAGTAATGCAACGGTTTTACACAAATATTGGGGATGGGCTCCAGATGACATCCTATTACATGCTTTGCCGATTTTCCACGTCCATGGTCTTTTCGTGGCGATCCACTGTGTTCTGATGAATGGGTCTGGGATGTGGTTTTTGCCAAGATTTGATGCGAAGGAGATGATTAATCTCATCCCCAAGAGTACCGTTATGATGGGAGTACCAACCTTTTACACCCGTTTACTGGATCAACCGGATTTCAATGATGTTACATGCCAGAACATAAGGTTATTTATCTCAGGATCAGCCCCGCTTTTGGAAGATACTTTTATGCAATTTTCAAAACGTACCGGCATGACCATTCTGGAACGATACGGCATGACAGAAGCGGGCATGATTACCTCTAATCCCCTAGATGGTGACCGCATTGCTGGAACCGTTGGCTATCCACTTCCGGGTATTGAAGCACGATTATCAAAAAACACGACAATCGAAGATACCCCAGATCCAAATATAACAGATGATGATACCATAGACGGAGATATAGGTATTCTCGAAATCAAAGGCCCAAACGTTTTTAAAGGCTATTGGAAAATGCCCGAGAAAACCGCAGAAGAGTTCACCGAAGATGGCTATTTTATAACAGGCGACATCGCAACGATTTCCGCAGATAATCGTGTTGCTATTGTCGGCCGCGCCAAAGATCTAATCATCAGTGGCGGATACAACGTCTATCCGAAAGAGATAGAACAAGCTATTGATACTATTGATGGTGTCAAGGAATCAGCAGTTATTGGTGTCCAGCATCCAGACTTCGGTGAAGCCGTTGTTGCCGTTATTATCGGTGATAATACACGCGATTTACACGAAGATTATATTCTTGATCATTTAAAAGTTCAGCTAGCACGGTTTAAACAGCCAAAATCGACTTTCTTTATCGATGAATTGCCTAGAAATACAATGGGAAAAGTTCAGAAAAATCTCTTGAGACAGAGTTATGCGAATTTATACTCAAATGTTCTTTCCAATTAAGATGTAAATCTCTAAAAACAATACATGAAAGTGTGCTTTACTAAAATCCGTGTTTTTATAATAACTCAAATACTTATACTCAAATTTGAATAATTTCCGTACATAAAACCAATGCTTTTTAACTCCCAAATATTTTTGTTAATTTTTTTGCCTTTGACTTTATTGGGGTATTATTACACATCAAAGCTCTCAGAAGTTAGAGAATGGTTGTTAATTCTAGCTTCTGTCGTATTTTATGGATATTGGGACTTCAGATTAATCCCTCTGTTAATAACTTCAATTCTCATTAATTGGCTTTTATCCAGGACCCTCAAATCATCACAAAAAAAATTGACTGTTATTATTGGTATAATAGTTAATCTAGGTATCATCGGGGTTTTTAAATATGCAGATTTTTTTGCAGAGTCCTTCGCTTGGTTTCAGGGGGAAACACACCAATCCTTAAACATTATTCTCCCTCTAGGGATTAGCTTTTTTACATTTCAACAAATCTCATATCTAATTGACCGGTATAAAGAAAAAGCCCCACTTTATAGTTTTCGGGAATATTTTTTATACGTATGTTTTTTTCCGCAATTAATTGCAGGTCCAATTGTCCGACATAACGAGTTCATTCACCAACTCAAGCTTTCCCCTATTCGTGAAGGCCTTTATGAACGGCTATCTCGAGGATCAACATTACTGACTATTGGTTTGATTAAAAAAGTTTTCTTTGCAGATACAGCAGCAAAAATCGCAAATCCATTATTTCAATCAGCAGAAATCACCCAATTACCCTTTATCGACGTATGGCTCGCGACTGCTGCTTTTACGGTGCAAATTTATTTTGATTTCTCTGGTTACTCAGACATGGCGATTGGTATGGCGTTAATGTTTGGATTTACGTTACCGATAAACTTCAACGCTCCCTATCGCGCGGTTTCAATTCAAGATTTTTGGCGGAGATGGCATATCACTCTTTCACATTTCCTTCGTGATTATCTTTATATACCAATGGGTGGAAGCCGTTCCGGGATCTCTCGTCAAATGATTGCTCTCATTATCACAATGTTCCTGGGTGGTTTATGGCATGGAGCTGGTTGGACTTTCGTTGTCTGGGGATTAATGCATGGTTTCGCATTAGGGTTGTGTACTATCTGGCAAACCACAAATATCCAATTTCCCAAAACCATTAGCTGGATATTCACTTTACTCTTTGTCATGATCGCCTGGATACTGTTTCGTGCCCCAGATTTTAATGTTGCAATCGGTATGCTTCAAAGCCTGATTGAAGTGCATCAATTCGGTGTAGTAACAGGTAATTATGGCGCCTCTCCTCTTCTTCTTGTTTTAGCGGCTGGGACCGCCCTTATCGGCCCAACAAGTCAAAAAATAGCTTTAAAATTGAATTACAACACTCCCTTCATCGCTGCGCCAATAGCACTAGCCCTGGTATTAATTATAATAGAAGTCGGATCACAGACACATCCTGACTTTATTTATTTTCAGTTTTAAAGGCGAGGTTATGATCTGGAAATCCTATTGGACAGTCTTAAGCAAAACCTCTGTTATTGTAATGGCTTTCATTTTACTCATGATAGCCATCATCGATCCTTATGATAATTTACCATTTTCACCTGATCTTAAACGAACAGCAATGGCAAGTAATCAGCGTTTTTCTTATCCAGCGATCGCCCGAAAAGATCGATTTGATAGCGCTGTTTTTGGCACATCAACAACCCGCCTGCTTAATCCCGAAAACCTAAATGAATATATAGGTGGGAATTTTGCCAATCTATCTATGAACAGTGCAACTTCCTATGAACAATCTCGCTTGTTTGACGTATATATAAAAGCACATTCAACCCCAAAAAACATAATCATTGGCCTGGACATTACATGGTGTAACGCCGATAAAGCGGCTGATAAATATACATTCCGCGCCTTTCCCGAATGGATGTACGACGACAATCCATGGAATGATATTTCGCATATGCTCAACTTTAAAACATTAGAAACTTTAGGCAAACAAGCTGGATATTTAATCGGGATTAAAGACGCAAAATACCAGCCAACTGGATATGCAAATTTTCTTCCCTCAATTGAAGAGTATGATTTAGGCAAAGCCCGTATGAATATTTACGGCTCAAAAACACCTAAAGAAAAAAACCTTCCAAGCGAAATAGCCCGATACAATGCTGACAATTTTAGCTATCCAAGCCACGACTATCTGAAAAGTATGCTAGACCAAACTCCTGCCGAGACAAAGAAAATCCTAATGTTCGTTCCGTACCATAGCTATATACAAGCCTCACCAGGCTCATTATCTGCTGCTCAATGGAAAGAATGTAAAAAGCGTATAACAGCAATCAGTGCAGCCAATAAAAACTCCTTCCTGATTGACTTTATGATTCCATCTATAATAACAAACAAAGATGAGAATTATTGGGACCCGCTACACTACACAGAAGAACTTTCAGTAGATATAATCAAATCTCTTGCAAGCGGTCTGGAAAATAAACCTGCACCACATAATACATATCAGATTTTAGAACCATATTAATGCGGGTCTCATTAGAGATTCTCAGAAAATATAGCCAAAAACATTCAATATAAAAAACGGCCCCAATACTTTTAAAAACATTCTGTGCCGTTTTGTTATTTATTCCAATGCTTATTTTGACCGCTAGGAGGAATGAAGTTTCCGATACTCATCGGTCTGCAAACCACCCGTGCCCCAATTTTCAAGCGCAATTTCATCAATAACAACATAGGTTGTGTTCGGATCTTTGCCCAACACATCTTGCAAAAGATCTGAGACGCCCTTAATCAACTGAGCTTTTTGTTCTTTGGTGACGCCTTCATCAGTAACTTTTATATTCACGTAGGGCATTATAGAAATCCAGTAAATTATTAGAAAAACATGATAACTTCCGTATCATGTTAAGTTCTTGATATTAAAATTGAACACTTTAGATATAATTTACCTGCCGCTTCCTACAATGATACGCTGCTGAAATACTGACAAAATATACTCTTTAAATTACACATTAATTCATCTGAACAGTGCTTTACCAATCTCACTATTCCAATCCCGATGATCTTCTGTATGTGTTGAAAATTGCCACCCAGCAATACCACCAAAAGCATCACCATATTGTGCATTCAGGGGATTAATAATGTGTTTGATTATATCTTGCGGCGAGATATGTCCGCTGAAGGCATCTGCCTTATACACCGGCTTGCCAATAACAATTTTCTCACTTGGCCAGGCCAGAACTCCGCCCTTGGAGGTTAACCCTCTATATGAAGTGCTATAAGCATCTTTTTTAAATCCTACGACCTTTGTATCCACAGGGCCATCCTGCCCGGGATTATTGTAATACTGTATCGTAATCCAATCGATTTGTTCTCTCAACGATCTTAACACACCCAGATAGGGACCACCGTGCCATTCGGGATTTAAATAAGGCGATTGCGGCGCATGGCTGATCAAAAACGTGGGGCTTGGGAGTTCCCGTCTTAGAGCGTTTGTCAACTTGACCAAAAAGCTTTTGCCATCAGCAACACCGGCTTTACGTACTTTGTGAAGCATATCACTGGCTTCAAAATCTATATCTACGCCGTCAAGGTTTTTTGCGCGAATAAAAGTAGCAATCTCAATGGCCAGTTCTTTTTCTCGCCCGACAAACTTCGCATAATCTTTTGATGTCGCAAGACCACCGCCAAAAGAAACAAGTACCTTAACACCTCTCGTCCTTATCGTTTTAATTGTATTCCACTGATCAGCCATCTTTTTAGGAGGGTTCAAAACAATTGTATTATCCGCATTAATATCAGCCCCAAGGAAAGACAAAATGACATGGGTATAATCAGCCTCGGTAACATCGACTAAAGCAGAAGCATCACTGTTATAATAAATAATAAACCGCGGCTTAGAATAGGTAGAATCTGGCCATAACAACAAGCAGACAAGCGCAATAACACTCAAAGAGTTTTTTGAAACTGTTCTCGCCAACCCCCAAATTATGATATGAAAGATGCTTTGGTTAATGGTCAATAATTTACCCCGTGCTAAAAGCTAGATAAGAAACGCGTTTCTATGATCCACAGGCATTAACTATACCCAAAAACATAAAAGCAAGAAACAGATAGTTTAGGTTAAAACATTGCTCTAGATCATTATTGAACCAGTATAGACCAAAAGGAAATTTACATGAATACATCGATCAAGACCTCTATGGGGATCAGCGAATGGATTATGTTAATTATCCTATCCATTTTATGGGGCGGGTCTTTTTTCTTTGTCGGCGTGGCAGTATCCGAACTCCCACCTTTTACGATTGTAACCATTCGCGTTGGGTTTGCTGCTGTCGCGTTATGGGCGGTGATTTTTTCCCTCAAAATGTCCTTGCCAACGACAATCAAGGCATGGAAAGCACTATTGATTATGGGCCTGTTGAATAATGTCATCCCCTTTACCCTGATCGTGTGGGGGCAAATATACATTCCCTCTGGCCTCGCATCGATCTTAAATGCAACCACGCCCCTATTCGGTGTTATTGTTGCTGCATTATTTTTACCAGACGAAAAGGCCACGGCCTTAAAAGTAGTGGGGGTTATCGTCGGTTTCTTCGGGGTGGTTCTCATGTTTGGTTTGCCTGATGACAACCAAAATTTCCTGGCACAGCTCGCTATTCTGGGCGCAACACTGACCTATGCATTTGCTGGCGTTTTTGGTCGCAGATTTAAAGCAATGGCAATAAACCCTATCGTAACCGCAGCAGGGCAAGTCACAGGGGCGACAGTGCTGCTCGTCCCCATTACTTATATGATCGAAGGGGTGCCGTCTTTACAAACCGTCTCAAATGAAACATGGATGTCTTTAATTGCACTTGCCCTTCTTTCAACAGCAGTTGCCTATATTCTCTATTTCAAAATTCTGGAAAGGGCTGGTGCGACAAACCTGTTGCTCGTGACATTACTCGTCCCCGTTTCAGCAATTTTACTCGGCGCATTGTTTTTAAATGAGAAACTGGATATTTCTCACTTCATCGGCATGGCCTTTATTGCCATCGGACTATCCGCAATTGACGGGAGGCTTTGGAAAAAATTTCGAAAGTAAACTCAATCGAAATGGGCGTTAGCTAACTTTCTGACGTTACTTTATCAATAGAACGTTTGAGAAGAATAACAGCAACCATAGAACAAATGACAGAGGCCCCAAAATAGTACATTCCCGGTTGTGATGTTGCATTTGCCATACCAGATGATTTGGCGGAAATAACAATCATGCCGACAATAAAAACATCAAGCATGCTCCACTTTCCCAAAAGATCAATAAGCTTCACAGCCCGTCGAACTGATTTATGGTCAACAGAACGCGCCCGCCAGATATAGTTCGCAACCAGGATCTTAAGTGTTGGGAAAATCACAGAAAATAATAAAATGATAACAGCGATAAGATATTCACCACTATCGGCAAGCTGACCTATCGCACCGGAAATAGATATAAGATCTTCAAAAAGAAAAAACTTCTCGACCCTGAGAATTGGGATGGTTAAGCCAGCAAACAACGTGCCCAACGCGACGAGTAATAAAACAGGCATTAGTCGAGCAATCCCGGATGAGTGGTTAGCAAGAGAGTTTTTCGCCCGCTTAAACGTAAATAGCAAATGCCACCAACGAAGGATCTCATGATCTGAAGACCAGAACCTTTGTGCTTGCTTCAGAAACTCTAAATTTTTCATAGAGACTCTTGGAAAGTCAGCTTTATCATCAAACTATGATCTCTTGATCAATAGAAACACCGCCCTATGATAGAGTTTTTAGTAACTAGCGATCACGAGAATATCTTTGTGATGATTGTTGACTGCGACGTCTAATACGCACTGGTACAACCGCCCGTGCAGGCTCGGATGAAAATTGAAAGGCCCGGAGAACAAAAAGGATCAAAGCAGATAACATAAACAAATCTATTCCTAAGTTTTTAATTATCTTACTATTTAAGCTTTTCTACCCGCTCAATCAACTTCTTTCAAAAAAAGTAATTAATTCACGAATGAGATAAAAACTGTAAAAACCACAGAATTGAGTGGAACAGACCAGATACAATAAAAGCGCCTTAAAAGCGCTTGTAAGAAAATGGCGGAGAGTGAGGGATTCGAACCCTCGATACGCGATTAACGTATACTCCCTTAGCAGGGGAGCGCCTTCAGCCACTCGGCCAACTCTCCACAATGAGTGAATAGCCGAATTACTAAGGTCTTACATCAAATCTGTAAAGTGAAAAAATACATAAAAATGTACTTTCTATGAAAGCACACAGAAACAGGGCCATTGAAATGTAATAAAACTATGCTTTCACTATTTTTATTCAAACATTTCGATTCTAAATTCAGCTACTTAGTAGATCAATTATCAATCCACTAAATTGCTAGGGTGTGAACCCAATTCAAGATCTTGCTG
>NZ_LAQL01000017.1 GCF_001026905.1 Kiloniella spongiae | reverse complement strand
GATGTGCCAGAGAGAACATTGTTGCCTGTCCTCAGATCAATCTCTTCGATGGAATCACCTGTCGTCAGGTGTTGAACAACAACGGTCTGATCTCCGTCACTGCCTTGGATTTTATCCGTACCCGCACCGCCATTAAAACGGTCGGCACCCTGACCATTACCTTCAACAATAAATATATCGTTTCCAGATTCGCCGCGAAGATAGTCATTTCCTGTACCACCAATAATAATATCATCACCAGCAGAGCCCGTAATCCGGTCATGGCCTGCGCCGCCGTCGATACGATCAACGTTGGTCAGCGTTGTATTCCGCAAATCAATTGTATTGTTACCTGATGTGCCAGAGAGAACATTGTTGCCTGTCCCCAGATCAATCTCTTCGATAGAATCACTGGTGGTCAGGTGCTGAACAACAACGGTCTGATCACCGTCGCTCCCTTGGATTTTATCCGTACCCGCACCGCCATTAAAACGGTCGGCACCCTGACCATTACCTTCAACAATAAATATATCGTTTCCAGCTTCGCCGCGAAGATAGTCATTTCCTGTACCACCAATAATAATATCATCACCAGCAGACCCGGTAATACGGTCATGGCCTGCGTCACCGTCGATACGATCAACGTTGGTCAGCGTTGTATTCCGCAGATCAATTGTATTGTTACCTGATGTGCCAGAGAGAACATTGTTGCCTGTCCCCAGATCGATCTCTTCAATCGAATCACCTGTGGTCAGGTGTTGAACAACTACTGTTTGATCTCCATCGCTGCCTTGGATCTTATCCGTGCCTGTACCACCATTGAAACGGTCTGATCCCTGACCATTACCTTCAACGACAAAAGTGTCATTTCCATCTTCGCCGCGGAGATAATCATTCCCCGTTCCACCAACAATCGTATCATCGCCAGCAGATCCGGTAATACGGTCATGACCCATACCACCATCAATACGATCAATATTGGTGAGTGTTGTATTACGCAGATCAATCGTATTGTTACCTGATGTACCCGCTAATACGTTTTCACCACCACAACCATCGATTTCTTCAATAGAATCACCGCGTGTCAGATGACGGACAGTGATGATATCATCACCTTCTGATCCATGAATTGTGTCAGTACCTGAACCACCGTTAAACCGATCGGCACTTTGATCGTTTCCTTCTACAAGAAAAAAATCATCCCCTTCTTGCCCGTAAAGGTTGTCGTCTCCTTTACCACCAACAATCACATCCGCAGAATCACCGCCATAAATTCTGTCGTGTCCGTCATTTCCTTGAATTTCATCAGAACCCGTCGTTCCGCGGAGTACGTTATTCCCATTTGTTCCCTGAATGAGATTCAAGGCATCAGGGAGTTTTAGCGAACAACCTTCTGGAACCGGCGTTACTATCGCCGTATCCGTTTCTACAGCTTGCGAAAGCAAGTCCAGTTCGTCTTCTTCTCCATCAATAAGATCGAGTGATAGAGCTTCGACCCCATCAAGAGTTTCACTTGCCGCTAAACCGTCAAGGTTCTCGCCCAGTTCATCGTTATAAATCGACCCCCCACCACCTTGCGCCGTGAGATTACTTCCCACCGCAGTTTCCAACGGGTTTTCACCATTCAATGATGCAAGTAATTCGAACAAGGCAGGAATATCAATCGCTTCACCATTGGCGTTGATGATTGGTCTAATCCCGTCTTCATAACCCGAAAGGTTAAGGAAAGTAATTTTACTTTCGTCAGGGAACGATAGTATCAATTGGCCTTCAGTGCTGCTTGAGACCTGAGCGTTAGATAAGTCAAAATCAAGATCGTAAACCTGTCCTGGTTGTGTCTCGACGACAAGGCTCTGCCCTGCATCAGGCTTCGCAACACGGGATGCAGCCTGACTAACACCAAGAAGATCTACCTCAACAGTATCAGGGTCTATTGTTTTTGTTTCGCCTAAGCTACCAACCATAGAAGTCACCAAGAAAGTAATAAATTTTATTTACATTACATAGTGATTATAACATCAGTAACAATTGTAATTATTAACAGAATCTACTTATAGGTAATTATACTTATACTTAAAATGTGGCAAATATATATTATTTTTGTGTAAAATTTTAATCAAAATTAAAATCAATATATTTATTATATTTCAAAGAGTTACAAAAATTACAACGAAGAAAATACCACTCAACAAAATAAACAAACCCTCATTAAAGTAATGTAATAAATATAGATAAAATGCGAGACAAAAGAATCGCCTCAATAAAGTAAAAAATAAGGTCACTCTCTGGCAAAAAAGAGCGACCTTATTAACTTTTAAGCTCGTTTAGGGTGGCTTTATAATTCGCCTCTCAAAACAAAGCTCCCTACCTGTTTATTCTTCAATAAAGTGACATGCGGCCTCTCTGTCACCTGGATAGGATTTCAAAGCAGGAACATCTGCGGCACAGATATCCTTGGCAAAAGGACACCGGGTCCTGAAAACACAGCCTGACGGCGGGTTTAAAGGACTAGGTAAATCCCCCTTCAAAGCCACATGTTCTTTGTTGCGCTCTATCACCGGATCTGGGATTGGCACAGCAGAAATCAGGGCTTTTGTATAAGGATGAAGAGGCTTTGCATAGATCGCATCCCGGTCCGCAACCTCCATCATCCGACCAAGATACAACACCATGATACGGTGACTGATATGGCGAACAATACTCAAGTTGTGCGAAATAAAAATCAGACTAAGTCCGAATTCTTTCTGCAAGCCCATCAACAGATTAACGATCTGTGCTTGAATGGATACATCCAAAGCGCTGACAGCTTCATCACAGACGATCAATTTTGGTTCCAAGATCATCGCCCGTGCAATACCAATACGTTGACATTGGCCACCAGAGAATTCATGCGGATAGCGATTGACCTGATCCGGCAAAAGGCCAACCTTGGCCATCATTGCCTTAACCTTTTCCTTTACCTCAGTCTTTGACAACTTCGGATAATGGGTAATCAAAGGCTCACCAATGATCTGCCCAATCGTCATACGAGGATCAAGTGATGCCAATGGATCCTGAAAAATAACCTGAAGATCAGAGCGTACATTCCGCAGCTCTTCAGCCTTCATATCACCCATTTCCTGACCAAACCAGGCAACCTGTCCGTCCGTAGGTTTCAGAAGTCGTAGAACAGCGCGGCCAAGTGTGGATTTACCGCACCCGGACTCACCTACAACGCCCAATGTTTCGCCTGCTTTGACCTGAAATGAGACACCATCAACAGCTTTTAGCAATCCAGGCTTTTTGAAGAGCTTACCGCTCGGGATCGAGAAATGAACCTTGAGATCTTTTACATCAAGAAGGACTTCTTGGGACCTACTCATGCGGCATCCTCCTCTCTATAACAGGCATTGTGACTTCCACTTGGCGTTTCAAACAATGGCGGACGATCGCAAAGACACCGGTCCTGCACATGAATACAACGCGGGGCAAAAGCACAACCTTGTGGCAGACGCTGCAAGTTCGGCGGTTGCCCCGGAATGGTTACCAACTCATTGTCATGCGTTTTTTCATCCAATCTTGGTGTAGATGCCAAAAGCCCCTGACTGTAAGGATGGCGAGGGGCAGAGAAAACTTCATCAACAGAAGAGCGTTCGACAATGCGTCCGGCATACATAACATTCAGTGTATCGCACAGCCCGGCAACAACCCCCAAGTCATGGGTGATCATGACAATCGCCGTATTGAACTCACTTTTCAGTTTACGCATCAAATCGAGGATTTGTGCCTGAATAGTTACATCCAATGCCGTTGTCGGCTCATCTGCAATCAACAGAGCTGGCTCGCACAAGAGTGCCATTGCAATCATTACACGCTGGCGCATTCCGCCAGAGAATTCGTGCGGATACATATCAAAGCGTTTTTCCGCTTCGGGAATGCCCACCTTATCCAGCATATTAAGAGCCTCTGCCCTTGCAGCCTGTTCGCCCATACCTTTGTGTAAAACCAAAACTTCGGTTAGCTGCTTTGACACTTTCAGGTAAGGGTTAAGCGATGTCATAGGGTCCTGAAAGATCATGGACATTGACTGTCCACGAATCTTGTTCAATTCATCAGCACTTAAACCAATCAACTCACGCCCCAAAAGCTTTGCACTGCCAGTTGTTGTACCGTTAGAGGCCAACAGCCCCATTATCGCAAGAAAAGTTTGGCTCTTCCCGGACCCAGATTCACCAACAACACCCAATGCTTCACCCGCTTTAATCGTGAAGTTCATGTTATTAACGGCATTCACGGGACCTTCCGGTGTCGAGAAGGTTACTGAGAGGTCTTTCACCTCGAGAATAATATCACTCATTTTTTCAGACCTCCCTAGCGATCACGCGGATCAAGCGCATCACGCAGACCATCGCCAATAAAATTAAAGCAGAAAAGGATAATTGCCAGCGCACTTGCCGGGAACAACAGTGTCCAGGGCGCAGATTCCATCTGTTGAGCACCTTCTGAAATCAGCACACCTAGACTTGTCATAGGTTCCTGTACACCAAGGCCAAGGAAAGAAAGAAAGCTTTCAATCAAAATAACCTGTGGAATTGTCAGTGTAACATAAACAATCACAGGCCCCAGTGCGTTGGGAATAATGTGCCTGCGGATAATGTTAAAGTTACTCACGCCGGATGCGCGCGCAGCTTCGACAAACTCTCTGTTTTTAATCGAAAGTGCCTGACCGCGAACGATACGTGCCATGGTCAGCCATTCAACCGCTCCTAATGCAGCAAAAATCAGGAAAATATTTCGCCCGAAAATCACCATCAAAAGGATCACAAAGAACATAAAGGGCATGGAATACATAATATCCACAAAGCGCATCATGATGTGATCTGTACGACCACCTACATATCCTGAAATTGCCCCATAGGTAACACCAATGATAAGGGAAACACCCGTTGCGACCAAGCCAACAAGCATGGATACACGAATGCCATACAACGTCCGCACAAAAAGGTCGCGACCATTGGTATCGGTACCAAAATAAAAACCTGCCTCCATATCCGGAGCAGCCTGAATGTAATCCCAATAAACTTCATCAAAGGGGTTAGGATGTATCCAAGGGCCGATAAGAGCAATAAGAACAATGCTCAATAAAACAACACAACTGACCACAGAGGCCTTATTTGTCAGCAAGCGCCTTAATGCATCCTGCCATAGGCTGCGACCCTGAATTTCTTTTTCAGCAGAGCCAGTGCTTTTCATTTCCATATCAACAGCCATTATCCCATCCTCACTTTTGGATCGAGGAAGCCATAGATAATATCAACGATCAGGTTGAAAGAGATAATCAACGACCCGTAAAAAATCACGACACCCATCACAAGGGTATAGTCCCGGTTTAGGGCACCTTGTACAAAGTATCTACCGATGCCTGGAATACCAAATATCTGTTCAATCACAACAGATCCTGTAATCACAGCAGCCGAAGCTGGCCCCAAATAAGAAACAACCGGCAACATCGCAGCCTTCATGGCATGACGACTAAGCATCACACGCTCAGGCAAACCTTTCGCCCGTGCTGTTCGTACAAAGTTGGATCGCAGAACCTCGATCATCGACCCACGAGTCAAACGTGCGATATAGGCAATTTGCGGTAAAGCCAATGCAATAATTGGCAATACGGCCTGAGACATACCATCGCCCCACCCACCAACAGGAAGCACGTGCAGGTAAACGCCAAACACCAGGGTCAAGAGTGGCGCCATAACAAAGTTTGGAATAGTAATTCCAGTCATTGCCGTCGCCATAACAGCATAATCTATAAATGAATTTTGCTTGAGCGCAGCAACGGCACCAAGCGACACACCCACAGTAATTGCCAGGAAGATTGCCGTTAACCCAAGTGTTAGCGACACAGGAAAACCAGATGCAATAAGCTCTGTAACCGAGAAATCTCTATACTGAAAAGAGGGGCCAAAATCCCCTTGTATTGCGCTTCCAAGATAATAGAGATACTGCTCCCACAGAGGATCATCCAGGTGATAAACAGCATTCAGGTTTGCAGCAACTTCCGGAGGTATCGTGCGTTCTTTGTCAAATGGTCCGCCAGGGGCCGAGCGGATAAGAAAGAAGGCAAGTGTAACAATTATAAGCAGCGTCGGAATGGCCCCGGCCAGACGCTTTAAGATAAACAACAACATTTACTATGTCCTGACAAAAAAGTCCGGCGCGTCACCAACGTGATGACGCGCCGCGACATTATTGGGAAACCGGGATTTCCTAGTTCTCGATACTGATATACTGAGAACGGATGTGGTCCATCACGTTACTCTGCCAACCTTTTACATAAGGCTTAACCATACGCTTGGTCACGTAGTGGTAGATAGGCGCAACTGCATTCGCTTCAAGGAAAATTGCTTCTGCTTGCATCAGCAATTCTTTACGCTTGGTTGCATCCTGTTCAAGGCCAGCCTGTTTAAGGAGACTGTCGAACTCTGGATTATCAAAACCAGTGTCGTTCAGGCCTGAGTCAGACAACCAAAGTTCAAGGAAGGTATTTGGATCATTGTAATCACCGATCCATCCTGCACGGAAAGCCTGTGTCACTTGTTTTTGCTTCCGAGTTTCCAGGTATACTTTCCACTCTTCATTTACCAAGTTTACTTTCGCACCAAATGTTTTCTTCCACATACTCGCAATCGCAATTGCGATCTTTTTATGGTTATCATTTGTGTTGTAGCGTAGTTCAATTTCAATCGGACTATCTTTTGAATATCCTGCTTCTTCATAAAGCTTTAGAGCCGCAGCATTACGTGCATTTTGATCACCAGCTTTAAAATCAGCATAAACAGGATCATATCCAGTTACCCCAGGAACAACAAAAGCGTAAGCAGGTACTTCGCCTGCAGTCACGATTTTTGATGTCAAGATTTCACGATCGATGGCCATAGAAAATGCTTTACGCAATTTCGGGTCATTGAAAGGCGGTTTTGTCATATTAAAACCGTAGTAATAAACCCCAAGATAGTTAGATACTGAGAATTCATCGGCTAAATTCTCTTTGATCCATTTAATCTGGTCGTTTGGAACTTCGTAAGTCCAGTCCAATTCACCCGCACGATATCTTTTTAGTTCTGAAGTAGGACTTTCAGTTGGGTGATAAACAACCTTATCAAGCTTAACTGTATCTTTGTTCCAGTAAGTATCGGATTTGACGGCAACAATACGGGATTGCGGGGTCCATTCAGTAACTTTGAATGCACCATTGGAAACCATATTCTCTGGACGAGTCCAAGCTTCACCATGCGCTTCGACAGTTGCCTTATGAACTGGATAGGCAACCGAGTGTGTGATCATACCCAAGAAGTAAGGCGCAGGACCTTCCAACTGAACTTCCAGCGTCTTGTCATCAGCAGCTTTTACACCAAGCTGGGTTAGATCTTTTTCTTCACCGCCAGCAATTGCTTGTGCATTTTTGAGAGGATATAGCAAAAATGAGTATTCAGATCCTGTTTTCGGATCAACTGCGCGCTGCCAAGCAAAAACAAAATCATGTGCTGTCACAGGGTTGCCATTGCTCCACACAGCATCATCACGGATTTTGAAGGTAAATTGCGTCCCATCATCGCTAATTGTCCAGCTTTCAGCCTGGCCGGGGATGATCGAACCATCGGTATTTTCAGCAGTCAAACCTTCGAATACATCACGTAGAATGTGTGCAGAAGGAACACCCTCTGAAATTTGAGGATCCAGTGATCCTGGCTCTGCACCATTACCACGGTTAAAGACCATTTCAGCAGATGCCAATGAAGGTGCAACCAATGCAGTTGTGCCAGCTAGAAGAGAAACGCCAAGTGCCACAGCACGTGTTGTTTTTACAAATGTTCCATCTGTTAGGAACCGTTTGATGCCTGATTTGAACTCCATAACTCTTTCCCTGTTGTTATCATTCGTTGTGCGCGCCAGATAAAGTTATATCCCTGCGTGCAATTCACACAGGGTGACCTTCTTTTCGCTCAATGACAAGAGGAGGTCCTTGTTTTAGATCAACTCTGCAAGAAACATAGCAGAACAGCTATTTTCCTTTATTAATCGATCAAAACTGGCGAGCATTTAGGCATTATACTTTATACAAAGATGAGAATCCAGCCTAAGTCGCTTAGGTCATAAAAAAAGCTGCCCGATCCATCTCATCGAGCAGCCCAAAAGCGACTAAATACCTTGAATTTACGACTATTTTGCAGCCGTAATAATAATTTCAACACTGAGTTCTGCACGTGCAAGTTTAGCTTCCCCGCACGCACGCGCCGGCGCATGTCCTTCCGGAACCCAGGCATTCCATACTTCGTTTAATTCTGCGAAGTATTTCATATCGCTTAACCAAATCACGGCCTGAAGAATCTTGCTTTTGTCACTGCCAACAGACTCAAGGCATGTGTCAATTTTGTTTAAAATCTCTTTTGTTTGATCAGTAACGGATTCACCCGCTGTTCCAACCTGTCCTGAAAGATAAACCGTATTGCCGTGCTCAACAATCTTGCTGGATCGCGCCGTTGTATCATGGCGGATAATTTCACTCATTTAGATAACTCCCTAATAAAAACACATCTTGTTTGATCACATAGATCTATATGCGCCAAAACATATCCCTAGGTCCAGATTTGAGTAAAATATAAACCAGAAAATCAAAAATAACTTTCTCTCTTGCCTATTTTTAAAAGCACCGCATAATTCAGAAAATCTCGTCGGGGTGCTCGATCAACTAAATATATTGGTTAATTGAGCTGAGAGGCCAACGCTAACCCGCAGAACCTGATCCGGTTAATACCGGCGGAGGAAATTGAGATGCTGGGATTGGCAACTGCCATTAATCCACCTTCCCCAACAGGAAACAGCATGAGCAAATTCCTCTGAACATAAAACGGAGGAAAGCATGTCTGCACCAATAGCCCTAACAATCGCCGGATCAGACAGTGGTGGTGGCGCAGGTATTCAGGCTGACATAAAAACGATGTCTGCACTGGGTGTTTATGCAGCATCGGTCATCACTGCCCTGACCGCACAAAATACCTGTAAAGTGCACTCGATTTTCCCTGTATCAACTCACTTTATCCAAGATCAGCTGTACACTGTATTCGAAGATCTGGACGTCAAGGCTATCAAAATCGGAATGCTTGGCACTCCAGATATTATCAAATCAGTAGCTGATGTTCTAAAACACTACCCACAAATTTCGGTTGTTCTTGATCCGGTTATGGTGGCAAAAAGCGGTGACAAACTACTTCAGGATGATGCCGTTGCCAGTCTGAAAGAAAATCTGCTGCCCCTTGCTGAAATTATTACACCCAATCTTCCCGAAGCAGCTGTCTTAACAGGGAAAAAAGAACCAACCTCTATTGAAGAAATGAAAGGCATGCTGACAGCACTGCAAGCCATCAGTCCTAAAGCAATTCTTCTGAAAGGCGGACACCTCGAGGGCGACAAAAGTGATGACTTGCTCTTTGACGGACAAAATGAAATCTGCCTGAGTTCACAGCGCATAAATACCAAAAACAGCCATGGAACAGGTTGCACTCTCTCTGCAGCTATTGCATCTGGAATTGCCAAAGGTTTTTCACTTTTAGAAGCCGTTAATGCGGCCAAAGAATATCTAACATCAGCACTTCGTCATGCTGATGAGCTACAGGTCGGTAAGGGACACGGCCCAGTTCACCACTTCCACGCTAGCTGGAAGATTTGAACGTCAAACCCAACCAGACTATAGATAAGAAAATTGCATTGATGATACCTCACCCAGCAAGCAACATTCATATTCAGGATTTCTGTCTTTCCTACCAGGAGAGGCAAATTTTCAAAGACTTTTCCCTTAATATGAAAAACGGAAAATGGAATGTGCTGCTGGGGCGTAGCGGCGTTGGAAAGTCGTCTCTTCTAACAGCAATTGCCGGCTTGCTTCCTCCTGAGTCTTATCAAGGCACGATTAAAGCGGTAGATGGTTCTGTGCTTTCAGGAAAAATAAGTTGGATGACACAAGATGCGTTGCTGCTTCCGTGGCTTAACGTTTTAGAAAATATCCTAATTGGCAACAGACTCAGACAGCTCTCCGGCACTGACGCAATCAGCGAAATAAAAGCAAAATCACTATTGGCCGATTTAGGGCTGGAACCATTTATGGAGATGAAACCAGAAAACCTGTCTGGTGGAATGCGCCAGAGGACCGCACTGGCAAGAACTTTACTGGAAGATCGCCCCATTGTCCTTTTGGACGAACCCTTTTCTGCACTGGACGCTGTCACACGCACGGAAATGCATGATCTAACCTTTCGTTATTTGAGTGATAAAACAGTTGTCATGATCACCCACGATCCTCTTGAAGCCCTGAAACTCGCGGACATAATTTATATTTTGAAGGGACCGACAATTACCAATGTAGAGATACTAACGCCTTCAAATACAGCACCGCGGAATATCAAGAACGAACGCTTATTAGAAGAACATGACACCCTGATGAAACAGCTATCTGATAATGAAACCCTGTCATGATAAAAGTCTTCCGCCCGTTCATCATTTTGGCTGGACTTCTTTTCGTCTGGCAAATGCTGGTTTATATCACAGAAGCTCCCCCTTATATCTTGCCAGATCCTCTTGCTGTCTTCGAAGCTCTATTCCAACGGCTTGATACCCTAATCAGTCACGCAGGGATAACCTTTCTTGAAATCATTCTGGGCTTTCTGATCGGCAGTTTGTTGGGCTGTTGTTCCGCCCTAATCCTCACCACGGTAAAATCAGCGCGTGACTGGTTAACGCCTATCCTTGTGATTACCCAGTCTCTACCTGTTTTTGCCCTCGCCCCAATTCTGGTTTTGTGGTTGGGCTATGGCCTACCGTCAAAAGTTGCCATGGCAGTTTTAATTATCTATTTCCCGGTAACCGCAGCCTTTTATGATGGCCTCAGGCGAACGCCAAAAGACTGGCAGGCCCTAGCCCAAGTCATGGGAGCCAAGCCATTGGCTTTTCTTCTCCACGTGCGCATCCCCCTTGCCCTGCCCTCACTGTCATCGGGTTTGCGGGTCGCCATGGCCACAGCCCCGATTGGCGCGATCGTGGGTGAGTGGGTCGGGTCATCAGAAGGATTAGGTTACCTGATGCTTCATGCAAATGGCCGTATGCAAATAGACCTGATGTTTGCTGCCCTTCTTATACTCTCGATCATGGCTGTCTCTCTCTATTTGATAACAGACCATCTCCTTCACAGACTTCTTCAATACCTTTCACTTGATGATCACAAAACACGATAAATAACCTTACTTAAGGATCTTATGATGCTACGAAAAATTACTGTTGCGGCATTCGCCATGGGCAGTTTGTTAAGCCTTTCCTCTCAAGCAGTTGCCAGCGAAAAGCTAACTGTTTTGCTCGACTGGTTCGTCAACCCGGATCACGCCACCCTTGTTGTTGCCAAGGAAAAAGGCTTCTTTAGCGAACAGGGATTAGATGTTGATCTTATTGTCCCAGCTGATCCGAACGATCCCCCAAAACTGGTCGCAGCAGGAAAAGCGGAACTTGCCGTTTCCTACCAACCTCAACTCCATTTACAAGTTGCCGAAGGGCTTCCGCTCACTCGGGTAGGTACACTGGTAGCGACACCTTTGAATTCTCTTGTCGTCCTCAAAGACAGCCCGATCAAATCCATTGCCGACCTGAAAGGGCGTAAAGTTGGTTATTCTGTGGGTGGCTTTGAAGATGTCATTCTGGACGCCATGCTGGAAAAACATGGTTTGGACGTGAGCGATGTTGAATTGATTAATGTTAACTTCACACTGTCTCCCTCACTTATTTCAGGCCAGGTCGACGCTGTCATCGGGGCTTTCCGCAACTTCGAACTTAACCAGATGGACATTGTCAAAAAACCAGGTCGTGCTTTTTATGTCGAAGAAGAAGGCGTGCCGTCTTATGACGAACTTATTCTCGTGGCAAACAACCAGAATGTGGCTGATCCACGCTTTCCACGATTTCTCAAGGCACTGGAGCAAGCCACCATCTACCTGATAAATCACCCACAAAAAAGTTGGAATCTTTTCATCAAAGCGTACCCTGACCTTAATGATGAGCTAAACCGCCGCGCCTGGAAAGATACCCTTCCGCGTTTTGCCTTGCGTCCGGCTGCCTTGGACGAAGGACGCTACAGCGATTTTGCTGATTTCCTGAAAGCCAAAGACCTGATCAAGGAAACCGGTGACGTATCGGATTATGCCGTCACCATTAAATAAAATCACTTGCGATAAAACTGATAAGGGCTGTCCATCTTAGGCAGCCCTTATTTATTATTCGATCATTTAAACGGATTTTGTTTTTCTTCTGCAAAGAGCACCAGAACTGCAGCAACTACCAGCCAAACGATCATAGGGATAAACCCGACTTCGAAAGCAGGAACATCATAGACACGTTGCCCGGCTTCAGTTGCCCCACTCCAGTTCAGGTCAATCAGAATGCCTGCTAACGGTTGTAAGACCATAGGGCCAATCATAACCCCGGTATTACACCACCCGAGTGATGTCCCCTGCAAACGGGCAGGAACAGCTTCTTTGGCCCAGGACAACCCAACAATCATCACACAGCTTCCTGTTGCCGCTGTGAGCAATCCCAGGCCAAGTACAACAATTGAAAGATCAGGTATTTGCGTGACGACAAACCATCCCAAAGCAGCGATAAGAGCCAGAACCGCAAAGGGTAATTTCCGTTTCCCCGATGCATCCGACCAATGCCCCAGCAAGACGCCACTCCCGGCCCAAACAAGCAAGGTTACAGTGGTTATCAACGCAGCCTCAGAAGTCGTAAAACCATAGGCTACTTTAAGAAAAGGTACGCCCCAAAGCCCACCAAAGGTGAGCATTGATCCCGCTGATGCCCCGCATGCCAGTGTTAAAAGGAAAACTGTACGATAGGTAATCGCTTCTTTTAAGTCTGCTAAAATAGATTGCTTCGGTTGGGTATCATCATGTTCATGCCCATAGCTTTTATACCCCAAATCCGTGGGATCATCACGCAACCAAATCCCTGTTGCCAACGCCAGCACCCCAGTAATACCCGCAAAACCAAGCATGACATAGCGCCAGCCAATCAACTCAATCATTTGCTGCAGAGGTGCCCCCGCAACAACAGCCCCCAAGTTGCCGGATAAAAGCCCAAGACCGACCAGAAGCGCAAAGCGTTTAAGGTCAAACCAATGCAGCGCAATCTTCATCATCGTGACAAAAGCCACGGCCACTGAACCACCGATCAACAGACGGCCAAAACTGATAATCCAATAGTTGGGCGCAAGTGCAAAAATTGCGGTCCCAATTGCAGCTATAACAGCCCCGGTCGTTAAAAGTTTTCGCGGTCCGAAACGATCTGCCATAACACCGACGGGTACCTGCATAACGACGTAGCTATAATAGTAAAAACTCGCGAGCGTTCCCAAGGTCGTCGCCGTCAACCCAAACTCTATGGTCAAAGGTTCCGCCATAACGCCAAAGGCAATGCGATGGAAAAAACCAATCAAAAAAAGCATCGCCCCCAACAGCCACATTAACCATGACAAACTGGCAGGAGGTTTTTCTATAGACGTCGGACGGTCAGACATAGCAACAGATTGTGACAAATGAACTTTTCCTATGAAAAAACATGTCATGAAACAACATGTGAAGTGAAAATAGCTGAGTAACACTATTCCAACGATCATCCACAGACGGGATAATATTGAGATAGCCAACCAATAACTGATACCAGGAACTTAGGTAAACGTCTGAAGGTGATATTGCATCAACCTTATCTCAGTACAACCATCCGCATAGTTTCAAATTATACCAGGGTATGAAAGCACAAAAGAAATAAGGAGCCATCACACCCTGACATAAAGACTGGCAAGCTTTTAATAAATAGGATGTACGAAATGTTAGCAAAGCCTATTGTTACACATTCACCTTCGCAAAAATGCTAACTATCTCTATTCTTTCAATAAACCCTCAACCCTCACCAAATCATCCGGCTTGTTGGCATTATAGAAAGGGTCAAGAACTTCATTTCCGATAACAATATCGTCAAAAGAAACCTGACAAATTCCATGTCGCCCGGTCCAGCGGTCAACCTTACGCATTTCTTCTTGTACAATCGCCTGTCGCAGATCATCGCGTAACGCAACGGACCACAGACCAACAACAGGGTGCGTTCGACCGTGCGACATAGCACAAGCCAGAGGGACGTTCTGATTGATTGCCCCTGATACTAACTTTTCCACAAGATCCATTGGAATAAAGGGGGCATCGCAAGGCACAGATACCATCCATTTTACATCAGGTGACTGTGCTGCCGCCCACTCTAATCCAGTCAGAATGCCAGCCAGAGGCCCCGGATTATCACTAATAACATCTGCTGCAACAGGCAACGAAAAGTCATTGAAGCGCTGACTGTCACCATTGGCATTTAAGACCAACGGTCCAACTTGAGGTTTTATTCGTTTAATAATACGGGTAAGCAGGCTTTCTCCGGCCAAGGATTTCATGCCTTTATCACCGCCGCCCATGCGACGGGCTAACCCGCCAGCCAATATCACACCTGCAACATCAACCATCCGTTTGACCTTCTTTAACTCCAGTTCCTGGGATTTTAGTTTCAGTCCCTCGGGCCGCAGCTCTTTGATGGCGAGGATCTTCATCCTTTAAATCAGAGGCCTGATGATCGAATACAATTCGATCCTGCCCGGCAAGAGCCGTAAAACGTTTTCCTTTGGCTCGTCCTATTAAGGTCAGGCCGGCTTCTTTTGCCAGATCAACACCCCAAGCTGTAAAGCCGGAACGGGAAACCAGTACAGGAATTCCCATTTGTACCGTTTTAATTACCATCTCTGATGTTAAGCGGCCTGTAGTATAGAAAATCTTGTCCGAGGCTGTGACGTTATTCAAAAACATGTAACCCGCAATTTTATCAACGGCATTATGACGTCCAACGTCTTCGATATAAATCAAAGGCTGGTCCCCCCGACACAAAACACACCCATGTATCGCCCCCGCTTCCAGATATAGGCTGGGTACCATATTGACCTTACGGCTGAGAGCATAGATCCATGATGTGTGAATTTTAGCATCGCCGGGAAGCTTTATATCTTCAAACTTTTCCATCAAATCCCCGAACACAGTCCCCTGTGCACAGCCAGATGTCCGGGTTTTCTTTTTGAGCTTCTCTTCATAATTGGTCTCCCGTTCTGTTCGAACAACAACCAGATCAAGTTCTTCATCCACATCAATCGCCGTAATCACATCATCGCGGCGCAACATGTTTTGGTTTAGAAGGTAACCAACAGCGAGATAGTCAGGATAGTCACCAATGGTCATCATTGTCACTATTTCCTGACCATTCAGAAAAAGCGTCAGGGGTTTTTCGACCACAACCGGAATTTCAATAACATTGCCATCCTGATCGGTACCAGCCACAGACTCAGTCAAACCTTCTTTGGTAGGATCAGGTCTCAAAACAAATTCTGCCAGTGTTTCTTCGTCCGCTTTTGCCACTCGATGGCGCGTCTTTTTTTCCTGATTGGTATCGTTCATTCGATGGTCCACAACAATCTTTACCAGCTCTTTGTATCTATTATGATTTATGCTTTGTCTGACATGCACATTACATTGAATAACACTATGTCGATTTTTCTTTTCAAGAACAAGCAAAGCCCTGATCGCGAATAGCTATTTGGTATTAGCTTGTCGCATGAATGTTTTCACATCGACATTTATTTAAAACTAAAATTCGAACAGAAAACATCAGGCCTTCTTAACATATCCCCTTGCTTTCACGGCAGTGACGAGGATTAATACACCACAACAAATATGGACAGACTCCTGATACGTTATCAATGTGTGGTTGCTAAGCGAGTCTGAACCATTCAAATGAATATATAATTGCTATCTCGGAGGCACATCATGATTTCCAAAGATTTGGGATCCAAAATTTTTGCAGCGACAGTCGCACTTGGCCTCGCGCTTCCCTTCACAGCTCAAGCCGAAGATGTCGTTGTTGCCACAACTGCAATCGTTGAACACCCTGCCCTTGATGCCGTACGTGACGGTGTCCGTGACGAACTCAAAGCACAGGGCTTTGAAGAAGGCAAAAACCTTACTTTCCTCTATAAAAGTGCGCAGGGTAATCCCGCAACTGCTGCTCAGATCGCCAGAGAATACATCGGTAATGGCCCAGATGTAATCGTACCAATTGCAACCCCTTCTGCTCAGGCCGTTGTTGCTGCGACAAAAGATATTCCTGTTGTCTTCTCGGCTGTTACGGACCCTGTTGCAGCAAAGCTGGTTGCCAGCGAAGGTCCATCAGGTACAAACGTTACCGGTGTAAGTGATCTGTCCCCAATTGATCAGCACATTGCCCTAATCAAAGAACTGACACCAAATGCAAAAAGCATTGGTGTTCCCTATAACCCTGGCGAAGCTAACTCGGTTGTTCTGCTGGACCTTGTTAAAAAGCATGGTGCAGCCCAGGGTTTTGAAGTTATTGCTTCTCCTGCGACAAAAACAGGCGAAGTTCTGACCGCAGCACAAAATCTGATTGGGAAAGCAGACGTTATTTACGTTGCAACCGACAATACAATCATCTCAGCCTTCGAAGCTGTTGTAAAAGTCGGTATCGATAATCAGATCCCCGTTTATGCTGGCGATACAGATTCTGTAAAACGTGGCGCATTGGCTGCTCTTGGTTTTGACTACTACGATGTCGGTCGTCAAACAGGTAAAGTTGTTGCTGATATCCTCAACGGTAAAGCAGCAGGTGACATTGCATTCCAAGGCGTGAGCAAAACAAACCTTTTTGTTAATCCTGCTATGGCAGAGAAAATGGGTGTTACTCTTTCCCCAGAAGTTATTGCACGTGCAACTGAAGTGATCAAATAAGATCCCTTTCTCTGTCCTTGTCAAAAGCGACAGAGATATAAAAGCTTTCAAAGAAGACGAAATTCGTTTTGCGGATTTCGTCTTCTTGCGTTATGGAACTACCCAAGCAGCGTGATCTACGCAGAAACACAACAGTTAGAGAGCCGCAAGGCTTCGGATAAATGAACCTTATTGCCTTTATGGGTGCCATCGAATTAGGCTTGGTCTATGGCCTGATTGCTTTAGCCGTCTTCTTGTCATTCAGAATTCTCGACTTTCCCGATTTAACGATCGACGGATCTTTTCCCCTGGGGGCTGCCGTCTGTGCAACCATGATCGTCTCGGGCTACAACCCCATACTGGCTACAGTTATTGCTTTCTTAGCAGGCGGCATGGCCGGGCTGGTCACTGCTTTTCTAAATCTGCGTTTCAAAATTCTCAATCTCTTGGCCTCTATCCTGACCATGATTGCACTCTACTCAATTAATTTGCGCATCATGGGTCGCCCGAACGTGGCGATCATTACTGAAGAAACAATTCTCACACCTTTTGAAGGTCAAGGCCTACCCGGTTATTACCTGAAACCTATCATTGCTGCCATTATCGTCTTTGTGGTTGCTCTCATCGTGGCTCGCTTCCTGAACTCTGACTATGGATTAGCCATGCGCTCAACCGGCGCGAACCAGAAAATGGCCCGCGCACAGGGAATTGATACCAACAAGACAACCTATATCGGGATGGCCCTTTCAAATGCCCTTGTTGGTTTGGCCGGAGCTTTGTTCGCACAAATGAACGGTTTTGCAGATATTACGATTGGGACTGGCACCATTGTTATCGGCCTTGCTGCCCTTATTGCAGGCGAAGCGATCTTCTCAACACGCGGCATGCTTATGGCAGTCCTAGCCTGTATCTTTGGTTCAATTGTCTATCGTATAGCCATTGGCTTAGCCCTTAATGCTGACAGTATCGGGTTGGAACCTTCCGATCTCAATCTTGTCACTGCCTTATTGGTAACGATTGCCTTGATATTACCTGGGGCTAAAAATCCTCTCAAAAAATTGATGAAGCGGGGGAACTAAAATGATCAAAGTAGAAGATCTCCGCATCACCTTTGGCAAAGGTACACCAAACGAAAACAACGCGCTTCAGGGGGTGAACCTCTCTGTTGCCGAAGGGGAATTTGTTACCGTCATCGGTTCAAACGGAGCCGGAAAATCCACCTTTATGAACTGTTTGACTGGAGAACTCATCGCAGATAGCGGTGCCATTACAATTGATGATAAAAACGTCAGCCGTTGGAAAGCAGCACGGCGCAGCAGTTTAGTTTCGCGTGTTTTTCAGGACCCGCTTGCTGGAACCTGTGAAGCCTTAACCATCGAAGAAAATCTCTCCCTTGCCCATTCAAGAGGGCAAAAACGCGGTTTTGGTTTGGCAATCAATAATAACAAGCATGAGATTTTCAGAGAACGCCTGTCTCGACTGAGATTAGGTCTGGAAGATCGTTTATCGGATAAGATGGGACTTCTCAGTGGAGGTCAGCGTCAAGCCGTCAGTTTGATTATGGCAACCTTACAACCAACAAAATGCCTGCTGCTTGATGAACACACAGCCGCCCTTGACCCAAGAATGCAGGCTTTTGTGCTGGAACTCACAAATGACATTGTCAACGAAACCGGTATCACGACTTTGATGATTACCCACTCTATGGGGCAGGCTCTTCAATTTGGTACCAGAACAGTTATGCTGCATGAAGGCCAAGTGGTGTTGGATGTTTCCGGCGAAGAACGCAGTTCTATGACAATCCACGACCTCGTGGATATGTTTGGTAAAGTCAGAGGCGAAGAACTCGACAGCGATAGCCTCTTGCTTGGGTAAAGTGATTTTACTTTAATAAGTGATTGGCAACATCACGAAGAAACAAGAAAGAGAAGCAAGAAAATGAAATCTTTTCCCCTTACTTCTCTTTCTTTTTTTCACCTGATCTGCGTCCTGCTTACCTGCCTCTTTTTATTTCTTGCAACAGAAATCAAAGCGGACGAACGCGAGAACTGCTTTCATCACAGCAAAATTTGCTACCTGATTTTAGAAGGCAGGAAAAGCGTCCACATTAGCGTTCAGAACAATTACGATTTTCCTATGCGCGTATCGCTACACGTGACCGGACACAATACTTCCCCCCCCAAAGCAACAAAAAACACTCTTCTGGCTCCACATGAAATGAAGGACATCTTATCCTTACGCGTAAACGCCCCAAATGAATGGCGCTATAGCTGGACATCACAGCTACATCCAGAAACAGGTGATGCTAAACATGATGACACTGTGCTTTATCAATTCCCCTTTCCAAAAACAAAATCTCACCCAATATCCCAAGGGCCAAATAACCCGTTTTCACACACAGGGCCAAACAGATTTGCCATAGACTGGGCAATGCCTGTGGGATCAGAAATCCTTGCAGCACGTGAAGGGAAAGTCATTGCGCTCAGGGAAGATTCATCCCAAGGCGGTGCCTCAAACAAATATAAAACCGAAGAAAATTACCTCTGGATCCAACATCCTGACAGTACGATAGGACAGTATCTACATCTCAAAAAGAACGGTGTGATCGTTCAAGTCGGCGACTGGGTCAAAAAAGGCCAACTTATCGCTTATTCAGGAAATACGGGTTATTCCACAGCACCTCATTTGCATTTCCATGTTTCAAGTTCCCAGAAAAAAGGGGCAGCCTTTAAAAGCCACCCCATTAATTTCGTATCAAAATAATAAACATCAATGTATGTAGTCGACCAGATACCTCATTTCCATTGAATATTTGCAATTCTATTTTTGAAAAAGAAACCAAATATAGCGGGTAACATTAGCCAAAAACCCGATGTTGGTATCAATACGATCCCCAACAGGGTCATAATAATTAACATATATAATAATACCTCCTGAAAAGGGGGCATGATCTCTTTTTTTTCATCCCGATCAATCGTGTATCCAATCAAGAAAAGCGGTATCCCAAAAAGAAAAAACCAAATTGTTTTTCCAATCTCATAATCAATAAGCCCGGTGTTATAAAAACCTTCCTGAAAAATTCTTTTAATTTGATCAGGGAAAAGAATGAACGTAAAAATAATATGAGTTATGGCAACACCAATGATCCACCTGCCAACCCATCGGCACTCAACAATCTTTGATAGTAATTTTCTGTTTTCTGATTTGTTCCGAATCATGTCATTTTTGTCTTTCATCCTTATTGACATCATGACTTTCCAATCCATTTATTTCCAGTTTTGACTGTCGCCCCCATCCTACTTAGCAATAGAATCATTCCACGATAGGTTCGATCAAAATAAAGAAGATTTCGGTTAATCTCTTTCATAAAAGGGGTGATTTTCCGAGCATCAGTCACCTTAATTTCGGGCCATTCCCAGCCGGTAAAATCAAATTCCTCGTCCAGATAAGGCTCAATCATCCATTTCTGAATAACATCCAATTGGGGTTGCAAGATCGACCGGAACTCATCATCTGTCATTTCATCTTTACTGAGTTCTAGATCTTCATAGAAACTCCTCAGTCTTTCATAATCTGGCTCAACAGTGTGATGATGAATAAGGAATTTGTAATAAACGGATATGATCTTTGTAAAACCACTATCCATTTTTCGAACACAGCCAAAATCCAGTAATCCTAGTTGACCCTTTTCCATGAAAAGAAAATTACCCGGATGCGGATCTGCGTGCACAAAACCCAGTTCAAAAAAACTATCAAAAAAGAAATCTAACAAGAGTTGCCCATAGGCATTTTTCTCTTTTTGCGAAGGATTGGTTGCCAACCATTCATCCAGATGAAGTCCTGTTAACAGTTCCGTTGTTAAAACACGTTCGGAACTATAGTCATCATAAATTTTTGATACGACGATTTTCTCGTGTTTTATTTTATCTTTAAACCACTTGAGACTCTCTGCCTCTTGAAAATAATCAACTTCCCGATGAAGCTGAATAGTAATCTCATCCAGAATCGTATCAATAATATTTTTATCCGGCATTAAATCCGTAGAGGCAGAGAACACCGTTAATAAACCACCCAGCATCTTCATATCACTTTTGATCGATGCAGCAATGCCGGGGTACTGAACCTTAACGGCAACATCCTGCCCCGAAGCCAATTTTGCTCTGTGGACTTGCCCTAAACTCGCCGCCGCAAATGCCTTCGGATCAAATGTTTCAAAAATTGCTCCGGGGCTTTTTGCAAACTGGTCCCGAAACACCTTATCAACCAAGGCCCGGTTCAATGGCGTTGCTTTATAACAAGCTTTCGATAACTCCCGTCGAATACCTTCGGGAAGAATATCGGCTTCCATACTCAGAATTTGCGACGCTTTTAAAGCAGTTCCTTTGAGTTGGTTCAAAGCCTTGAAAAGAGTTTTTCCTATATCTTCTTCATGTTGGCTACGTGCAGCTTCGTCTTGTTTCGGTGTAGAATGACCGGCCATAAACTTTTTCTTACCGACATGCCCAAGGTGCCGCAATCCAACCTTGGTTGCGGTTAAACCAATTGTCGCTGAACGATGCAGCTTTCTGGTTGCAATTGATCCCTTAGCCCCCATTTTTCCAACCTCCTTTGCTGGCAAAAGTCCCCAATCCCTTCATCAGTGTTGAAAAACCCTGACCATTTTCCAAAAACCGCATCATCTGGCTTTTGATCATGAAACTAACCAGATCAACGCCCTTGCCGAGAACACCACTTTTTAACAATGTGGCGAAGAAGTTGGTTGAAACTTCTACAAACTGTGTAGTTTGCATGAATTCTTCGCTATCATCCTGTAGCCAATAAAGAACTATCCCCAAGAGCGCATCTACCATCAAATGAGCTACCGCTCCTTCGAAGGGAACATCAGGGATCTCGCCTTTATTAACCGACTGCTCTAGAATTTCGATAATTTTCTTCTTAAGGGTTTTACTTGCCGGGAATTCCCGTTGCATCAAAAAAGCGGGGGATGCACGTAAAATCTCAATACTTTCCGCAACGAATTCTCGGTTTTCAATCAGGATATCAAGATAGTTATAGACAAAAAATTGTAGCTTTTCTTCCAACGTAAAGTCATCAAAATCGTCAGCTTCTTCAACAAGCTCCATAACACTGTTCAATACCGTTTCATGGTAGGACAGCAGAAATTTATCTTTATTGGGGAAATATTTGTAGATTGTCGACTCGCCCATCTCTGCGGCTTTGGAAATCTGTTTCATAGAAACATTATGAAAGCCATGCTCGGAAAAAAGATCCACGGCAACAGCAATCAACTTAGCTTTATTCGCTTCTTTCTGTTTGTTAGATATTTTCATATTGAGAATAACTTTCTATTAAATTTAATTTATTTAAGATTAATGTATAGTAAAAATCAATAATAACAATTAAAAATAAATTATCCTCTCTCCACAAAACCTCTAATATCGAAAAATTTATAAATATCAATACGTTAAATAGAAACGTCAAATTGACGCAGGGTAATCGCAACACAAAGACACAAAACGGAACCTGTTCGTCATAGGATAAAATTGCTAAACTGGATCCTGCAGAGTACGAGCCAAAATGCGAACAGAGTACAATATCCATCCAGCATAGACCTTATAAGCGCGTGTAAAACATACTTTTATAAGAGCAAAATCAGGAGGTTAAGCTTGGATTTTTTAATGATCCCGAACCAGGAAGAGATTACCCGTTGGCTTGATCAGATCACCAATTGGTTGGGACAAAATCTCTTGAGTTGGCCGGTCATTTTCCAACTTGGCTTTCTTCTTATTCTTCTTCCGCTCAGCCGTTATCTCGGTAATAAATTGCGCCCCATGGCGAGCGAATGGAAACAATTTGCCAAAACACCGCAAGCTTTAAAACTCATCCTGACCAATCTACTCCCCATGATCCCATGGGTAATCTTCCTGTTAATGCTTTGGATCACGCTGGGTGCTTTGACACAGCTTGAAATGCCACTCCGCACAAGGTTTCTGATTAATACCGTCGCCAGCTTGACCCTGGCCTGGGTTATCATCAACCTAACGACAAGCTTGATCACAACACGCATACTCGCGCGGTTGGTTTCCCTTTTCATCTGGTCCGTCGCCGCCCTCAATATTCTTGGACTTCTGGATTTTGCAGAAGAAATTCTGGATGCAGCTGCACTGGATATTGGTGGCTTACGCATCTCGATCCTTATGGTCCTAAAAGGCGTTATCTCACTCGCCGTCTTACTATGGGCTGCCATTGCTTTTAGCTCGTTACTGGAACGCCGCGTCAAAGCTGTCCCGGAATTGACGCCCTCAGTTCAGGTGCTTCTTGGTAAATTATTAAAAGTCACTTTTATTGGCCTCGCCGTTATTGTTGGCCTGAAAACAGTCGGGATTGATCTCTCCGCCTTCGCTCTTTTCGGTGGAGCCTTGGGTGTAGGTATCGGCTTTGGGCTACAAAAAGTCATTTCCAACTTGGTATCCGGCATCATTTTGTTAATGGACAGATCTATTAAACCCGGCGATGTGATCGCCGTGAACGACACTTATGGCTGGGTTAAATCATTCGGCGCTCGTTATGCCTCTGTCATCACACGTGATGGCATTGAGCACCTGATTCCGAATGAAGAATTTATCACGCAAAGGGTTGAAAACTGGTCCTATACAAACAGTTGGGTCAGGGTTCGCGTGCCTATAGGTGTTTCTTATAATTCTGACCTTCACAAAGCGATTGATCTTTGTATCGAAGCCGCACATGAAAATGAGCGTATTCTGGATCAACCTGCAGCAAACTGCCTGGTTCGAAATTTTGGTGATAATTCAGTCAACCTTGAAGTGCGAGTATGGATTGCTGATCCACAAAACGGAATAGGAAATATAACCAGTGAGCTGTTGCTGGCAATTTGGGATAAGTTTAAAGAAGCAGGTGTTGAGTTCCCCTTCCCGCAACGCGACCTTCATATCAAAGACCCAATTCAAATAAGAAACTTGACGTCTGAAATAGAGTAAAAACTCAATACCCCTCGGAAAGATAATCCTACAAAGGAGGCTTCCTGATTAAATGGGGAGAACAATTCCTAAAAAAACTCATCAGCTTATTAAGAATTATTAATAAGCTGATGAGCGCCAGCCTCTGCCAAGTCCTCTCTTGATCCATAGCATAAGTAACAACAACAAATGATCAAACGACTCTTTTAAAGAGGAGGTCCGATGCACCATTCCAGATCATCAGATGACGGAATTTCAGCACCAAGTTCTTGCAGTCTGTATTGGATGGACTTGGTGGTGCCCTCTTTCGGATCGGTTAACCTGCCCATCCAAATCAAAGAAAATTGTTATTTTTTCAACCTCTGAACCATAATAACAAGAGCAAGAGTGCTTTATTTATTTCCCTGACAGTGGCAAGCTGGCTATCGCATTGGACTGACACAGAAAGCCTGACACCGCTATGTCACAAAAATTGGACCCTCGCCTTCATCCCGTTAGAGAAGACCTCGCAGCAGAATATTTGCGCAACAAGGTTGAGGCGCCAAAATTCAGCAAGGGCTATGCAGCACAGGTATCCAAGGGTATTGTTCCCCTAAGGCGACATCCAGCAGATGAGGCAGGACAAGATACTGAATTGCTCTTCGGGGAAAAGGTTACGATTTACGAAGAAAAGAACGGTTGGGCCTGGGTACAAAATGCAAAAGATAGTTATGTTGGGTATATTAGCGCCGACATTCTGTCTCGGGAAGTCCGGCAAACCACACATAGGGTAAAAGCGCTTCGTACTTATCTGTACCCACAACCCGACATGAAAATCCCCCCTATAGATATGCTCTCTATGGAATCAACCGTACTCGCTTTGAAAGAAGAAGGACGCTATACCCAAATACAGGGCGGTGGATGGATTTTCACCGATCATATCTGTTCACTTGAGACCAAAGCCTTGAACCATGTGGATATTGCTTATCAATTTTTGGGCACTCCTTATTTTTGGGGTGGAAAATCTTCAGTTGGCATTGATTGTTCCGGCTTGGTTCAGGTCGCTCTCAGCGCCAGTGGCATAAACACGCAAAGAGACACTTACATTCAGGAAACAACTGCTGGCTTTCCCGTGAATTCAGAACAGTGTACCGAAGGTGACCTTGTCTACTGGCCTGGTCATGTTGCAATCGCACTTGATAAAGAGAACGCGATCCACGCAACCGCTAACTCCATGGACGTGATCATAGAACCCATTGCCCATATTACCGAACGGGTAAAGATGGAAACAGGCGGAACAGGAATAACCGCTATTAAGCGAGTATCAGCCAGTTAAACTAGATTAAGAAACTCTCTACTCAATAAAAGACGCTTGATATATGACAAGACGATTCCCTTTTGGTTGAGTTAAGAAAAAGAGACATAAATTGACTTGCAATTAACGCCTTATACGCCAAAGTGTAGGGAAGATTTTCAGGCAAAAACAACAGAACACCTGAAAGCTCAGGAGAAATAATTGATGATTAACTCGTCAAACATCCAAAAGGGGCCGAGTTTGCCTACCTCTACGGCTAACAAGGAAGAGATCCTGCAGGGGGCTCATCCCGGAATGGTAGATCCCTTTGGCCGTATGGTTGACTATCTTCGGATATCGGTCACCGACAGATGTGATTTTCGCTGTGTTTATTGCATGTCTGAAGATATGAGCTTTTTACCCAAAAAAGAGCTACTCACAATTGAAGAACTGGAACGCGTTTCCGCTGCGTTCATCAATCTTGGTGTTAAAAAACTCCGCTTTACCGGCGGCGAGCCACTTGTTCGTAAGAACATTATGAAGCTGTTTAATGGCCTGACCCCCTATCTTGAATCAGGACAGCTCAGGGAAATGACCCTGACCACAAACGGAAGCCAGCTGGAAAAATACTCGCAACAGCTTGCTGATGCGGGAATGCGCCGTATTAACGTCTCTTTGGATACCCTCAATAAAGATAAGTTTGCTGCGATCACACGCTGGGGGAAGCTGGATCAGGTTTTAGAAGGATTACAAGCCGCAAAAAAAGCAGGCCTGAAAGTCAAAATCAACACCGTTGCTCTTCGTGGTGTAAATGACGATGAATTACACACACTTGTATCCTGGTGTGGTGACGAGGGCTTTGACATTACCTTTATCGAAGTCATGCCGATGGGTGATATTGGCAATGAGAACCGTGTTGATCAGTACCTGCCATTAACAGAAGTACGATCCATTTTGGGCGAACATTGGACCCTGAATGAGAGCGATCATAAAACAGGCGGCCCGGCACGATATGTCGAGGTGAAAGAAACCGGTGGAAAGATCGGTTTTATTACTCCCATGACCCATAATTTCTGTGAAAGCTGTAATCGCGTCCGTATGACTTGTACAGGGACACTCTATCTCTGCCTTGGACAAGATGATGCCATGGACTTACGGGAACCTTTGCGCAGTAGCGATGAAAACGGACCGCTGGAACAAGCCATCTTTGAAGCGATTGCAAAAAAACCCAAAGGTCACGATTTCATTATTGATCGGGAAGCCGATCCATCCGTAGCACGACACATGAGTGTCACCGGCGGATAATCCAAAAGGGAGTTAAAACAAATACCCTTTTTCACATCTGTATTACGTTGGCGACTGGCCTTTAATCATCATTGGGAAAAAATAATACCACCCAACACCGATTGATTGGGCAACGATCAACATAATAATGCCTGCCTGATACCCCTCTACAGCATACCCGCCTGCGGCTTGCTCAGGCCATAATTCAATGACTGCACCAACAGCCCATTGCCCAACAAAGGCGACAACAAACACCAAAGAATTCAAGGCCGTATTAACGCGCCCAGCCAGGTAACTTGGGAAAAATTGGGAAAATCCGGGATAAATAAGATACCCACCCGTCCCCAACAAACCAAATGCCATCCAAACAATACTGACAGTCAAAAATGAGTTTATCTCAAACAGCAAAAGAGCCTGTGGGATCATGCAAAGCAACATGCCATAAAACCCGATGGTAATAGAACTGATGTTATGACGGCGTAACCAATCCGTCACGATACCACCGATGAGAAAACCAACAAAAACGGAAATCGCAATTAGCGTTAACCCCCATGCAACGATGTCACGATCAAAGCCGGCAACGTCACGTAACCACGGACCAGACCACAGTGCCTGTAGGGAAAAGAATGCGGCCTGAGACATGACAGTAAAAGGAGTGATACGCCAGAAGAACGGGCTTTTAAACACCAGACCATAATCTTTGACTTGCTTTGCTACACTTTCACTCGCCGGAATCTCGTCACGTCGAGGAATGACGATGTAGATCAACACTGAAATGCACAAAGACATTACCGCCAGAACGACAAAAACACCTCGCCACCCCATAAGATCAGCGAGCAATTCGACAGGTGCAGTTCCAGCAATGGCCCCTAATCCACCAGCAGCAAGATGACATCCATTGATTAAAGCAAGCCGTTCCTTGGGAACCCAGCTGACGTAGGCTTTAAATGCCGCCATCATACAAGCAGATACACCAAACCCGATTAAAGCCCGTCCCAAAATAAGAAGCGAAAAGCTCTCGGCCCAGGAAAACAAAAGCGCACCAACCGCTGTAAACAATAGAAAAGCGCTTTCCACCTTTCGCGGCCCATAGCGATCCAATAACAGCCCCAACGGGAGTTGGGTGAGAGCAAAGGCAATGAAAAAAGCACTCGTCAACAACCCCAGGTCTGCCGCTGACAAGCTCAATTCAGACACAAGGTCAGGTGCAATAACCGCATTTACAACACGCAGTAAAAACGAGAGGAAATAACCTATGGCAAAGGGTAGAAAAATACGAGCGATCATTAGGTTTTGCTTCTATCCAATACAACAATAAAACATTACTGGAGAATAACCTGATGTGTGAAGTTTCGACCATTGGTTATGGTAATTTGCGTGAAGCCCATCAAGGCAGCAAGATCAAAGAAAGTGAACACATCTTCAACACCCAGTTCCTGAAAAACGGGTAATGTCCGTGCCCCCGCTGTCATGTTGGCAAAAATCGCCCGCGCACGATAAATCGTATCCAGTCGACCATCTTCCAAACCAACAATTATGAGTTTCTCTGCATCATTGCCTTTCGCAAAGATTGCCGCTGTCGGAGAAAACTCCCGCTGCATACTCTGCTGGGTAATAGATGTTACAAAAGCAATACGTGTTTTGCGATTTGATGTTGCAATCTGTTTTGCTCTGGCTTTGTAGATTTCCCGGTAAACCGGTTCGGGATAATAATAACCGGCGTGTCTGTCTGCGGCATGAAGCGACGTACTAAAAACACTGCTGTAGCCAATGACAGTTAAAACTACGAAAAACAATGAACGGATCAAAATAAACTCCCCTTTTGAATATTTTATGTATCAATCAGTATCAGACATTTTGACACCGCTGCAAGTGGCTGTCAGTCTATTGTTATTATTTGTGAAATACATATCAGTAATGTTTGTGATGTTTTACGGAAAAGGCTCGCTGCCATGAGAAAAAAACGATGAGCAGAAAACGTGTCGCATTTGTTGCTTCTGAAACAGAACGTGCAACCAATGCATTAGAATGCCTGGAGAATAAATACAAAGCTGTCTCCCCAGACGAAGCAGATGTGATTGTTGCCTTAGGCGGCGATGGTTTCATGCTGGAAACTCTACATCAATTCATTGGCTTAGACGTTCCGATCTATGGCATGAACCGTGGCACCATTGGCTTTCTACTAAACGAGTATAACGAAGATCAACTTGATATACGCATTGAAAAAGCCGTAAAAATTACCTTGCACCCGCTCCGTATGTCTGTTGAGACGGTCAGCGGGCAAAAGTTTGAAGCACTAGCTATCAATGAAGTCTCTCTACATCGGGATAGCCGTCAGGCAGCAAGTGTCGGCATCGACATCGATGGCATAGAACGCATGCAAGAACTGGTCTGCGACGGTGTTATTTTATCAACTCCCGCTGGCAGCACAGCTTATAATCTGTCTGCTCATGGACCTATCGTTCCCATCGGCGCTTCTCTTCTTGCCATGACACCCATTAGTGCTTTTAGGCCAAGACGATGGCGAGGGGCCCTCCTTCCTGCAACAGCAGAGGTTACCTTTAGAACCCTGGACACTGAAAAGCGCCCCATATCGGCAACGGCTGACTTCACGGAAATCAAACACGTCAAACGTGTCAGTGTGCGTCAGGACAATAGCGTGGATATGAACCTTCTTTTTGATGAAGAGCATAACCTGGAAGAACGTATTATCCGCGAACAGTTCCTTCCCTGATAATCACCTACACACGATCACTGCATTCGCATCAAACCAAACAGCACTTAAAAAACTTTAAAAGCCCGCTAATAGCTGTCGGCGAGCAATTAACGGGCTTTATAAAGTTCCACAAGGGAAGTTACGCTACCTTCTTTTCAGAAGAACCCGATAGCGCGGTCGGGGCAGGGTAATTCTTATTAGCTAATCCAGAATGGTTTAGATGCTTCGCGTTGTGCAGCCCCGGCAGAAATTCCCATATCCAACAACAGATGGGCATCGGCATCTCGAAGGTTTGCACGCTCGTTTAAACGCTCTTGCCATGTAATCAGTTTCTGGGTGGTGCTGGTAATAGGCGCCTTCAAAAAGGATACGCCCGGCTTATTTTTGTGCAACATACCAAAAGTATAGGTTTTGTGCATTGTTACATTTGCCATAACAGTTCTCCTTATCTGAAATAAACCGCCCAAGTGGGCTATTGTTCTCTGTGTTCTTTGATATAGCTAAAATATGACTGTTTGATTTCAATCTCAAACGATGTTATTTCATATATCGGATTAGATTTTATAATGTGAAATCATGCTGAGACCACTCCCACCATTGAACGCCTTGCGCGCCTTTGAAGCCGCGGCCCGCCAACTTTCATTTACGAAAGCGGCACAAGAGCTTTTTGTGACACAGGCAGCTGTTAGCCATCAAATCAAATCACTCGAAGATCATCTAGGAATTCAACTTTTCCGTAGAATGAATCGACGCCTTATTCTTACGGACGAAGCACAAATTCTGTTACCTGCTGTCAGTGAAGCTTTTGACATTATAAAATCAACAACCCAGAAGCTTTATGATGGCGGGGACCGTGGCACTCTTAAAGTTTCTGTCATGCCATCCTTCGCTGCAAAGTGGTTATTGCCACGCCTTCCCAAATTCCGGCGAAAACACCCTGAAATCGATATTCTCGTTTCGGCAACCATTACCAAAAGTAATTTTTCACGCGACGATGTGGATTTGGCAATCCGATTTGGTGCAGGACAATACCCGGGCTGTCGTGTGGACAAAATGATGGAAGACGAGAGCCTTGTCGTCTGTAGCCCTCATCTGCTTAAAGGATCATTACCCCTTCGTACACCAAATGATCTCAAATATCATACATTACTTCATGATGATGTTGGCGAAGAACCTTTCGCTGTTAACTGGCGTCGTTGGTTACATATTGCCGGCGTCACTGACATAGATCCCGACAAGGGGCCGGGGTACAATGATTCCGGCCTTATTCTACAAGCAGCCATAGAGGGGCAAGGAATCGCCTTGGGCCGTACATCACTCACCTATGATGATCTAAAGGCTGGTCGATTGGTGTGTCCTTTTGGCCCGAAAACACCATCAACTTATCAATACTATGTCGTCACCCCGCAAAGCACGTCCGAGATCACCAAGATCAAGGTTTTTCGGGAATGGTTACTTGATGAAGCCACCGCTGATGATTTTGTTCCCAACGTACAAGTTGATTTGGACAGGGCCAAAGAAAGAGGTGAAATTGTTAGTAACAACCACAACACAGGCGACTTTGATAACAACACACAAAACGAAGACAGCTGATCATAAACTTTAATTTCGTTGAAAATCAAATTCTTGCTTCTTTGAAAGAACACATACTGTATTTGGAAAAAAATCAAAAAAGTTTTAAATCCCAAAAACGAATCATTGACATAAAGACGCTTTCGGGCGAGAGATTTCCCCATAGAGTGTCCTAGACAACACGTGCGGACGTGGTGGAATTGGTAGACACGACGGACTTAAAAAATTGAGTGCCTTTGGGGAAACCTAGAGAGTAGAACTGCTCAAATTCGGGGAAAGCTTAGATCGCAAGATGATGCCAATCCCGAGCCAAGCCCAAGACTTGAAAAAGATTTGGGAAGGTGTAGAGACTAGACGGGCAGCACCTACGGCAAGGATCAGTGAGTTAGGCCTTGTTATGGTGAAGGGATAGTCCAGACCACAAACGCGCGGTGCTTGCATCAAAGGCGTGGCAGCGAAAGCTGTAGATGGTATGAAAATCCGTTGGCTTCGGCCGTGCGGGTTCAAGTCCCGCCGTCCGCACCACTCTTCCTTTTGCAGAAGAGATCGTTGCTAGAACACATCCCTGCTCTCTTTTGAATTTGTATTTACAATTTTAACAAAGAGATTTGCATAAAAAGAAAAATTTCCCAAGCTTCAACATGCCCGAGATACAATATGCCTGAGATACAGTATGCCTGAGAAAAATACACATGACACCACTTTACCTCTTTTCTTCTTTGGCTCGCTGATGGACCAAGATGTCCTTGAAATTGTCTTGGGACGTTCAATTGATATTCAACATTTCAAACAAGGTGTCCTTCTCGGGTATCAATGCGAGCGAGAAGCAAAAGAAAGCTATCCGGTTCTTATTCCAAGCCCAGGTAAGCAGGCCGACGTATTAATCGCAGAGACACTGTCCTCTGATGATATCGACCGCATTCTTTTTTATGAAACAGGTGAGTATGACTTTGTCCGTTTCACCTTACAAAAAAATGGGCAAGAGATTGCCGCTCTCGGTTTTGCAACAGGCGAAGGCATTGCATCATCCGGTCAGAAGTGGCACTTAAATATCTGGCAGAAGAAAGATAAAGCAGTGTTTTTACCACTCGCAAAACGCTTTATGGAAGCATACGGAAAAATGACATTACCCGAAGCCTTGCGCCTTTGGGATGAGCTTGTTCTGGAATACGATCAAGATAGGACTGAAACAGGTTCTTCGCTAGCCTGCTAAAACAAATAAAGCTCTTCTTGATCAGAAGAGCTTTATATTTTCATGCTAAATATAAACAGTTTTGCTTAACTATGTAAAACCCGCATATCGTCACGGTTAAGAAACCCAGACAAGCGCTCGGCTATTTTTTCAGGCGAATTCCTAAACTTCAACCCCACCTGCAGCCCATGACGCCACATTACCTCGCCACCAAAATGTACGGATCCTGGAAGAATGAGTGTAACTTCACTGTTTAAAGGAACAGTATCAGCAAGTTGAACCTTCACTCCAGTCACAGAAACATCCACAACTTCACAGTTGGTCGATAGTTCCGGACCAAACTTCAAGCTGCCACTCAAGGCAGCCCCAATTCGTGCCTTGCCACGGCGTTCTTCTATGTTTACTTTTAATGCGTCTTGCATTTCTATCGATCCCCCGTCGACTTCAGTGCATTTTCATAAAATCCCATATACTTTAAAATGAACCAAAAGTGTAAAAATAACAAGAAAATAAACAACCTAATGATAAAGAGCACTACATTATTGGTATTTTTATAGTCGCAAATATAGTTAATATATTTAAGTGTACCTCTTTTTACATCACTCTACTTATTCAATTCTTACCCAATCAAAGCACCCAACTTTATCAATAAAAATAAAAAGAGTGCCGTGTTCAATTGGCTAAGTATAGCTGTTCAGGACAGCATCAATTGCTTCTTCACACTGCATGAGTAGATTCTCATCCGTAGAGCGCATCACGATACGCACACCTGTTCCGCCTCGCCCCATAAATGGATAGCTGCCAACATCGACATCAGGGAATTTTCTTTGAATATCACCAAGATCTTTGGCAATTTCACCCTCTTTTGCATGCGACGTCAAAGTCCTTGAAACCATCGGTTTCCCGCCTGTAAGCCCCGGCGCTAATTTAGAAAACATCGACTGCATTATCTTGGGCACGCCAGCCATAACAAAAACGTTTTCAATTTGATATCCCGGCGCAATGGATATGTCATTCTCAATAAGCTTGGCACCTTCGGGCACATGAGCCATACGCAAACGCGCCTCGGTTAACTGCTCTTGACCATAAAAAGACAACATAGCCTTGTGTGCATCAGGATGAAGAATTAAGGGAACATCAAAAGAATCTGCAACGCATTGTGATGTAATATCGTCATGGGTTGGACCAATTCCACCTGTGGTAAAGACATAGTCAAAAGCACTTCGAACTTCATTAACTGTGTGCATGACCCGCTCCGGAATGTCAGGCACTACTCTGGCTTCGTCCATTCTTATACCGATTTCATTCAACTTTTCCCCAAGGAATGCAAGATTTGAATCCTGTGTTCGTCCTGAAAGAATTTCATTTCCGATAATGATCAGACATGCCGTGTAAATTCGTTCCATCTTATCCCGTTGCCCCTTGCCTACTCTGGTTGTCATCTTTTCAAATCAACATCATCAGGCAAATCAAAGCTCTCCACGGATCACATAGCTCAAAACATTAACAACCTCCTTCGGTGTTCGTGTAACCGCCAGTGCAGCAGCATCAACTTCTTTTAAAGCATGCTGATGATCGGGGCCGTGCATAATAATAAGCGATTTTCCCAATGCAGAGGCATAGCCAGCATCAAAGGCAGCATTCCACTGTTTATATTTCTCGCCAAAGCAAACCACCACAACATCGGACTTTTCAATCAGTGTTCGGGTACGGATTGCGTTTACCTTTGCCCCCTTATGATCATGCCAGAACTTATCTTCTTCTGCCCCGAGAATAGAGACACCACAGTCATCAGAAGACGCGTGATCGGTAACTGGCGCATAGATTTCGACAGGTAAGTCCAAGACCTTTACCTGCTGTTCAATTTCTTCGCGCCAGTTCGTATGAATTTCACCAGATAAATAGATCTTCCAATTCATAATAATCTCAATCCTTACAAATAATAAGAGGGCAAATGGTAAGAGGTAAAAAGTGCAGAAAAATCGCACAAGCTAGTTAATCAGGCTACAAAGAATGCCCCTTGGGAACAACAATCTTCTCTGAATTTCTAGAAAATTAAAGTTACCCTGATGCGTTGATGTCGATTGTTATCAAACAAAAAACATTGTTTACTTGCCAACTCTTCTTTTTAAAAATTGCCTCTGCGCGCCCCGAAGACACAGAGTAGCGAACACACACCAGACAACACACCCCATAACAACAGCCTCGGACGAAACACCGAGGTCAAAGAGCCATCCGAAAAGCACGGGGGAAAGAGCAGAGGCCAGAACAGAAACAGACATTGCCATCGCACGTATCGCCCCAATGTGTCTGGTACCATAAATTTCAGCCCATATTGCGCTCGTCACTGTCGACCCAAAGCCGACAGAAATACCGATAAAACTCATAAAAAGAGTTGCCGCATATAGATGTTCTGATAACCCAAGAAACAATAACCCAATCAAGAAGATGGGAATATGAACAACCAGTAACCGCACAGCACCAAAGCGATCTACCAAAGACCCCGCCATGACAGCACTGATGGTTATCATCACCGCATATATGGTAAAGTTTCCAGCAAACCACGCCATCGACCACCCTTTGCCCGTGACAATATGGATTTGATGGAAAAAGATTCCGGTCACGATAAAGGCCAAAGTACTCAAACCCGGTAACATCAAATAAAACGAAGGATCACGTAAGACGTCACAGCGTGTCCATTGTTTATGAAGATCATCGTTTCCTGATGCTAATGCCTGACTTTTAATCTGTTCATTCATACGTGCATCGCGTTCACTATGGCCACGCAAAAGCATGAAGACCAAAGGCATAAGAACAAGACCTAAAACCCCGGCATTCAAGATCCATGCTTCACGCCAGTTTAACCAACTCAACAACCATATCGTCAACAAAGGCAGACTTGCTTCACCTAACGAAAGGCCTAACGAAGCAATAGAAATCGCCCGTCCTCTGTTATCGTGAAAATATCGCGCCATTGCCGTCACAGAGATATGGCTCATAAGGCCTTGCCCACATAACCGAACAAGGAAAAACAACGGTAAAATCAAAAAAGGGAAGCCAGAAGGAATGAAAGCCATGCCCAACGCAGCAATACACAATCCGAGGATCACAAGATAGCTGTAGAGCCGCAAATCCATATAATCAATCTGCTTGCCAAACCAGATCACAGCAAAACCGCTAATCAAGGTCGCGGCAGAATAAAGGGCGCCGAAATCACCGTGCGATAAATTGAGTTCGGTTCGTATTTCCTGGTTAAACAAAGAGACATAGAATGTTTGCCCAAAGCTCGATGCGAACGCCACAACAAAACCAAAAGCCAGAAATCGTACATTTGCCAAAATAAAATTGACCATGGATTACGCCTGAAGAAAGAAATTATTTTCCAGTAAAGAAATCAAACCAGAAGAATACTCCGGAGAAGAGAGTAGAATGAACCAAGAAACAAACTAATGAATTGAGAATAGCCTGAATTGCTTAAGAGCCAATATTTTCCAAGCCACGAGCACGCAAGCTTCAAGACAGTCCAATGCCATTATAGATTTTTACGAATTCTGGATCACTATTATCGCTGATAATAGCCTTTGGTTTGCATACAACGATTGAAGTGAATAGCCTGTCTTTTTTTCACATCTTTTCTATCGATATTCTGGCGCAGCGTTAAAAGAGAAGACGTCCCCCCACCTAAACTATCCCCAAAACTGCCACCACGATCATCCTCAATCCGCGCATCGTGTGCAACAAGACCTTTTGCATAGTAGTGACAGGAAGCAACATCGTTTTCATAGTCAACTTCGGCTTTAGGTGTTTCCGCGGAATATAGCTTTCCATCTGGTGCTTTAATAATCGGTTGCCCTTGGGACTGCGCAGGTGTCGGTGCAGGTTCTGCAGAGCCATAAGGATAGCTGTTCGTTACAGGTTGGTCGCTGATACTCAGACTATCGCCAGTCTCATTTACTGTACCAGTCACATTTTGGTTAATGACTTCGTTCGAATTATCACTTGGCGGTACAGCCAAGGCAGGAGAGGAGGATGAATAGGTCTTTGATTGCTTTGGCGCCACTTGCTCGCTTTTACCACCAAAAGCACACCCTGAAAGCAGGATTGCAACAGCAGAAGCGGTAAGAACATGGCGGCAATTCATAAAAATTCTCCCGATAAGGTAATGGGTAAATCAGTGGACAAACAAATATCTGTCATTAAACAGGATTGGTATAAATAGTAACAGCGTATGAAACGTTAACAACACCTTGTACTGGCTTCCAAGTCTTTGGCAAGTGATATAAATGGCACCTAAGAACCTTTTCAATCAACACTGCTCTATCTTACACAACATGTGTGAGTTCTTTATTAATTTCACTTGCCATAAAAAGTGCGAAACGACTAAGGTCATTAAAAAGAGGATCTTATGAAATTCGACACTGCTCTAATCCCCGGAAAACTTGTAAAAAGATATAAACGCTTTTTAGCTGACGTCGAGTTGACGGACGGCACAGTTGTTACCGCGCACACAACCAATACTGGATCAATGCTCGGTCTTGTCGAGACTGGCTCGCCTGTGTGGCTTTCAGAGTCAGATAATCCAAAACGGAAACTAAAATATACCTGGGAAATAGGCGCTGCTGGAAAAACAGCCGTGGGGGTCAATACAGCTGTCCCGAACAAACTTGTCTTCGCAGAAATATCTGCGGGAAATATTCCACTCCTTACTGGTTATACAACAATCAAACGAGAAGTTAAGTACGGTCAGAATTCTCGTATTGATGTTTTTTTACAAGCCGAGGACAAAATTGACTGCTATGTGGAGATCAAATCAGTTACCTTGAGCAGAGCATCCGGCGTGGCAGAGTTTCCTGATGCCGTTTCCGCCAGAGGAACAAAACATCTGCAAGAACTGGGGGACATGGTAGAAGAAGGGCATAGAGCCGTCATGTTCTATCTGACACAGAGAGGGGATTGCACTGTGTTTGTTCCCGCCAAGGATATTGACCCGGTTTATGCAGAGGCGCTTAAAATCGCAATGACACGGGGTGTTGAGGTTATTGCCTATAGCTGTGATGTTACGCCCGTGGGAATTCACTTGGATAAGCCACTAGAGCTAGGTATATAGGCCTTAATTATCGTGTAATATTGAATACAGTGCGTAAATAAATGACGCACTGATAAGACTCGCAAGAAATGGAAGAAATAACGTGATCGACAACCTGACACGTGAAGAACGACAGTTTGTAACCTACACTGAAGAAGATTTTGCCGGCATGCGCAAAGCTGGCCGTCTGGCTGCTGAAACCTTGGATTTCATTACACCTCACGTCCAACCCGGTGTATCCACAGGTAAACTGAACGACCTCTGTCATGAGTTTATTACCTCACATAACGCGGTCCCTGCTCCGCTGAATTACAAAGGTTTTCCGAAATCAATCTGTACGTCGGTCAACCACGTTGTCTGTCACGGTATTCCGGGCGAAGACAAAATCCTGCGCGATGGAGATAGTCTGAACATCGATGTAACCGTTATTTTGGACGAATGGCATGGCGATACCAGCCGCATGTTTTTTGCTGGTAAACCAAGCGTAAAAAGTAAACGCCTGAGTGAAGTAACCTATGAATGCCTGTTACGTGGTATTGAAGCGGTTAAGCCCGGTGCAACGCTGGGTGACATCGGACATGCTATACAAACCTATGCCGAAGCAAACCGCTTTTCAGTGGTCGAAGATTTTTGCGGCCACGGAATTGGCCGCAGCTTCCACACGCCTCCGAGCGTCTTGCATTATGGGCAAGCTGGAAAAGGCGCTCGTCTGCTGGAAGGCATGATCTTTACCATCGAGCCCATGATTAATGGGGGTAAATATGCGGTCAAAGTCCTTAATGATGGTTGGACAGCGGTGACCAAAGACAAATCTCTCTCCATGCAATATGAACACACACTGGGCGTAACCGCTGATGGTTGCGAAATTTTCACACTCTCCCCAAAAGGCTGGCATAAACCACCTTACGATTAACTACCCTTAGATTTGGACTTACTCAGGCATTAGTTTGAAAACAGAAAAACCTCATTATCATGGTCATCGCGATAGGTTACGTCAGCGCCTGCTGGAAAAGGGTGCTGAAAGTCTCGCTGATTATGAAGTGCTTGAGTTCTTCCTCTTTGGTGTTAATCCGCGCGGAGATACGAAACCTCTAGCTAAAAAGCTTATCAAAACGTTCGGCTCTTTAGCCGAAGTTTTTGCAGCTTCACCAGATGAACTAAAACAAGTTACTGGTGTAGGCGATGCAGCGGCATCGCTTCTTAAACTTATCCCAGAAGCCGCCCGTCGCCTGACCCAAAATGCTATTCTGGAACACCCGGTTATTGATAGCTGGGATCGACTTGTTGAATATTGCACAATCGTCATGGCACGGGAAAAGATAGAGCAATTTAGACTTCTTTTTCTGGATCGGAAAAATCGGCTAATTGCTGACGAAGTTCAGCAAAAAGGTACAATTGACCACACCCCTGTTTACCCGCGCGAAGTCGTGAAACGTGCGTTAGAACTCAGTGCCTCTGCCTTGATTATGGTTCACAATCATCCCAGCGGTGATCCCTCTCCCTCCCCAGCTGATATAACCATGACAAAAGAGATCAAAGAGATCTGCGGGAAACTTGGTATTGAACTCCACGATCACCTGATCATCAGCAGAACAGGCAATAGCAGCTTTCGTCATCTAGGGTTACTGTAATCAATAAAACCTACTCAAAATTGCCGTGAACCAGCTTGTAAGATTTCTCTGGCTAGGACTTCAGATTTGAACAATACTGGCCACGCACTTTCTGCCTAAAATTTTTTTATTACCAGTAACTAGAGGAAAGTCTTCTATGAGTACAGCCGTTATTGTTATTGATATGCAACAAGGACTGGTTAACCCTGTGCCCCAACCTTATCAACTAGACAAGGTCATCAAACATATTAATCAAATAACAGAAGAAGCAAGGCAAAAAAAGATCCCTGTTTTTTTTATCCATCATGAATCTCCAAAATCAATTGTGGAGTATGAAAGTGAAGGTTGGCGATTGGCTAAAGATCTCAAGCAGAGCAAGAATGACAAAGTTATTCGCAAAACCACACCGGATTCATTTCTTCGCACCAGTTTGGAAACAGAATTAAAGGCACTAGACGTAGCTAAACTGATTATAACGGGTTATGCCACTGAGTTCTGTGTCGACACAACGATCAGAAGGGCCGCTGGTCTGGGGTATGATATAATTCTTGTTGCAGACGCACACACTACCCACGACAAAGAACATACCTCGGCCGAAAACATCAGGGCACATCACAACGCTACCCTGCCCAACATTAAAAGTTTCGGTACTCGAATTACGTCAGTTCCTTTATCCGAATTGACGCTCTGAAAACGATCAATAACTTCAGGAACATTAGGAAGTGTAGCAACATCTTAATGACATAGAGAGACAGAAAGGATAATAGCAAACCTTTATGTCTCTCTATGTATACGCCCCTTTAATTAAAGGGGCTTTTTTTAGTTTCAGGCTATCAATTTACGATGCTTTAACCTGTCGCAAACGGTACCAGAAAGAAAAGAGATAGAAGAACAAGAAACAAGCGACATAAAATTCGCTTAATTCGTTCAAGTCCATATCAAAATACATGTGCTCATCCAGCCGGGTCCATTTCTGAAACAGCTGCCTCAGAACACGGCTAACGAGACAGTAGATAGTCACTGGCAATCCCACAACAGTTGGGAATAACCAATAAAGAGCGCTTCCCATGGCTGGTTTCGCCATATATCCAAACCTGATAATAAGCGGAATAACCATCGTTCCAATAGCCATGCCCACCATGATAATTGACTTTATCGTCGTATCGTGACCGTTAAGCGTATTATGGAAGTTGGTTTCATTATGATCATTAATAGCTGCCAAGCTTTCTGGGGTTTCCCACTGAAACCAATGCTGTCCCCAACTTGCTTCTTCACCTGCAGCAACAAAGACTGCAATAGTACAAAGCATCAACCAATAGCCGAGGTATTTTGACGGCAAAGCATCACGCATACGCCAAGCAAGAAAGCCAAAAATGACTGCCGGTACCAACATAACAAAAGCCGCATTCTCAACAATACCGCGCCGCTCGCTCTCAATATAGTATTCGTACTCTGCCCAATCCGGGAAAATTGTACGACCGATAACCATAACTGCTACCATCAGCAATGGCAGCCACTGCCAATAAAGTTTGGAAAAGTCAGTTAGATTATCAGCATTATTTACTGAATTTTGTGTCACATCCGCCTCAATGAATTTTTCATTAAATTTTTATGGTCGAGGGCTATAGCACAAGAAATGGGTTGTTGAAAGACAGGGAGACCAAGACACAAAGCTGTATACACATACATGTATATTTTCAAAAACAACCATCCATGACCGCAGAGTGATAACGACTGAATAACATCGCTTGTAAAGAGAAAGAATAAGATAAATTCACTATAACGGTTGACAGATGCCAACAACTTCGCTTGTTTCACCAGAGATTGTTGGCATCTAAAAGTTGCCATGACTTTGTGCACTTTCCAAAAGGAACAAAAGCACCATGATCCCGCGTTATAGTCGCCCAGAAATGACTTCAATCTGGGAAGCAGAAAATAAATTCCGTATCTGGTTTGAAATTGAAGCGCATGCTTGTGACGCCCAAGCATCTCTAGGTGTTATTCCCAAAGAAGCCGCGGCCGTCATCTGGGAAAAGGGTCAAATACCTTACACCCCGGAACGGATCGCTCGCATTGATGAAATTGAAGCAGAAGTCAAACATGACGTCATTGCTTTTCTAACCGAGCTTGCAGAAAACGTCGGCGAAGAATCCAGATTTGTACATCAGGGCATGACATCTTCTGATGTCCTGGACACTTGCTTGTCCGTTCAGATGTCCCAGGCTGCGGATATTTTACTTTCCGATATGGATCGCCTACTCGCCGCGTTGGAAAAGCGTGCAAAAGAAACGAAGCACATGGCCTGTATTGGTCGCTCGCACGGCATCCATGCAGAGCCTGTAACCATGGGTCTTAAATTTGCCCGCTTCTATGCAGAAATGGATCGCAACAAAAAACGTCTGCAACAAGCGCGTGATGAAATTGCGACCTGCGCAATTTCCGGTGCTGTCGGTACCTTTGCCAATGTTGACCCATCTGTTGAAGAACATGTAGCCAAGAAAATGGACCTGACTCCAGAGCCAATTTCAACCCAGGTCATCCCTCGTGATCGCCATGCAAATTACTTTGCCGTTTTGGGTATCATCGCTTCTTCTGTAGAAAACATTGCCACTGAAATTCGTCACCTGCAACGGACTGAAGTTCGCGAAGCACAAGAATATTTCGCACCGGGCCAAAAAGGCTCTTCTGCAATGCCACACAAACGGAACCCAATTCTGACAGAGAACCTGACCGGATTGGCACGCATAGTTCGTTCCGCGGTGACACCCGCGCTCGAAAATGTCGCTCTATGGCACGAACGTGATATCTCGCATTCGTCTGTTGAACGCATGATCGGCCCAGATGCCACTGTAACACTTGATTTTGCACTGAACCGTCTGGCTGGCACCATTGAAAAGCTTGTGGTTTACCCACAAAATATGCTTGATCATATGAATAACTTTGGTGGTATCCACGACGCCCAGCGCGTTTTACTTTACCTCACTCAGAATGACATCAGCCGTGAAGACGCCTATCGCATCGTACAGCGCAACGCCATGCGTGTATGGAAAAGTTATGGCATTGATCCTGACAACCCGGATTCACCTGCCGAACTCGATGCAGTGGAAAAAGAAGCACAGGAACATGACAACCGTTTCTTCTTCTTTATGTCCAAAGACGAAGGCTTGATGGAAATCCTAAGCGTCGAAAAACTCAGTAAATTGCTTGATGAAGATTCAATCAGCTATCATACAAAAAACGTAGATCGTATCTTTGAACGGATTTTTGGCAAGTAAGTCTGTACGGGATCATCATATGATCTCAGATGATCATTGTCTTGACAAAAGAAAGCCCTGATTTCGGGGCTTTCTTTCAATCATCTCCTTATACTCAAGGAAAACTATTCGTTTTTTACCAACTCTTGGGCCTGAAGCATAAAATCGTGAATCTGCCGTTCAATACGATGTTCTGACTTGTGCACGCCATAACGCGTAAAGTCATCGACGATCTTAACTTGCAAGCGATCACGCCCAGTATCCTTGATATGTAATTCCACGAGTTCTTCTGCATATTTCTCGGCGTCACTGCCTGATAATTCCATCAACTCAGCCGCCCAAAATCCCACTAATCTATTCCGGCGTACCTTGACCTTAAAGAGAACGTCTTGCTCATGCTTGTACTTGTTTTCATAAGCTTCTTTCAATTCCTGCAATGCATCCATGTTTTACATTTCCCTAGATAGAGACTGAAATATAAAAAATTCTGAAACATACTTGTATCTTTCAGTATAAACGCAATTTAATAACCAAAAGTTTACCCTCTGGGGTCAAGAAAACACTAAACGAAATAGATATCCAAAGCCCATGAATCAAAAAAGGAGCTTTCATCGAAAGCTCCTTTTGCATAACAAAGAACAGAAATACTAACGGTAGATTATTCGGTCATTAACTGTTTCTTGGCTTCTTCCATCAACTCAGCCATTTGACGTTCCAGTTGATGGATAGATTTATCTACATTACGGCTTTGGAAATCCTTGAGAACCTTTTGCTTCACATCTTCATCACCAGGTTCAATCAAATCTGCTTTGATCACGGTCTTCGCATATTCTTCAGCGGCATCTCCGGTAAGGCCCATCAAATCAGCAGCCCAGAGCCCAAGAAGCTTGTTACGGCGCGCTTCTGTTTTGAACCGCAACTCTTCATCATGCTGGTATTTGTCTTCAAATGCCTTTTCGCGGTCACTAATGTTGATCATAAAACAAAGACTCCTTGCCTGAACTTAATTATCATTCTTGAACTTTAAATTGCTTGGTTATCTTAACACAAAATCAGTTTACAAAATAACTGAAAGCCATTCATCAAACCATCTGTTATATATTTTGTCATACCCCTTCACTTCTGCAAGGGAAACTCGTTAATTATATTAATATAATTGCATTTACAGCAGGAACCATGTGTACCGTTACCCTTCTCTCTCGCCCTGGGCATAAATGGCCACTTTTATTTGCTGGCAATCGTGACGAAATGAATAATCGTCCCTGGCTCCCCCCCAAACGACATTGGGGTGATCGCCCAGAAACCGTTGCAGGTCTTGATGAACTTGCCGGAGGTACTTGGTTAGGTGTCAATGACTATGGCCTCCTTTCTTGCGTCTTAAACAGAAGAGGAAGCCTCGGCGTAAAAGAAGACAAACGCAGCAGAGGTGAACTCGTGTTAGAAGCTCTGGATCATGCCGATTCCTACGATGCAGCAATAGCACTTGCTGATCTGAATACGACAGCCTACAGAAGCTTCAATCTGATCATAGCTGATTATAAAAAAGCTTTCTGGCTACGGAGTGATACAGAAAAAGGACCCGGAGCAGTAGAAGTGTTCCCCATCCCCAAGGGACTTTTTATGATTACGGCAGGCGATGCCAATGATGACAGTCCACGCATAACAACCCACAGGCAAGATTTTGCGAACTTCATTCCTGACGTAGATACAAATGACTGGAGCGGCTGGAAAGAAATCTTGGCGCGCAAAAACCCCTATCCCAAAGCAGCAATGACTGTCGAAACATCCACAGGCTTTGAGACAAGTTCATCATCACTCATCGCACTTCCCAGCCCAGAAGCAACAACCGCACAGGGGACTCCAGAGAAAACAAAGTGGTGGTTCGCCAATGGCAAGCCAAGTGATGTGGCGTTTGAAGAAGTTCAAATATAAAATTTATTTGATTTTATACAGCCAGTGGATATCAAAAATGCAAACTCAGAAATTAAAAGAAGCAATATAATCAATCAAAATGGCATGTAATATTAAATAGTTAATCTTGCAGGAACAAAAAGAGCCTATTTTCAGAAAACTCTATCTGATTGAGAAAGCCAAAGCGGGATTGTCTTCTATAGCATAGACTGCTATATGGACCGCGAATGTATAGGAATGGAAATACATATCCATCCTTTGTTACCTCTTTCTGGGTAGAAACCCAAGGGACTGAGCGAATGCCAGGCAAGCCGTTTTCCAAAGGCAAACCATTGGCCTCTTTAACGGGCACATTACACTATTGCCTGTCATCCGTGCCGGTTGGCGCAAGATCAGTTCTATCTTATCTATCCATCAACAGTTTTCTTAAAACGTTGACGGCCTTTGTCTTTAAAGCACGAACAAAAATAATGCAGTCCTCTGCCCTGATTTTTTGTATGTCCTCGGGAAGAACTGAGAACGAAATCTGGACCTAAAGGTCCATTGTAGCGGGGGCCTTCAAAAGGTCCCCAAATTGTTTAAACAAAAGTAGCTTATGGGACGTCAAAAAAGAACCTGACTTCTGTTTGCAACTGAATAATGGAGAATACGGGTGAAAGCGCGCATCCATGTCACTCTGAAAAACGGAGTCCTAGACCCACAGGGCAAAGCGATCGAACACACACTAGGCTCTTTGGGCTTTGATGGTGTTAACGAAGCACGCCAGGGCAAATTCATCGAACTTGATATCGCAGAAACCGATGAAGCAAAAGCACGCGAAACCGTTACAGCCATGTGCGAAAAGCTTTTGGCAAACACTGTGATCGAAAACTATTCCATCGATCTGGAGCAGTAAGTTCGTGCTATGCAGAAATACTGTTTCTGCCTTCACGGCTAAATATTTGTAATGGCTTACTGTAATTTCAAACTACGAGGAACTTGCCAATGAAAGCGGCGGTTATCGTTTTCCCAGGATCCAACTGTGACCGAGACATTCAGGTTGCGTTGCGCCAATCCATGGGATCTGAACCCCAGATGGTCTGGCATAAAGATGCCGACTTTGATGATGTTGATCTAATTTGCCTTCCCGGCGGATTTTCCTATGGTGATTACCTTCGCTGTGGGGCCATGTCAGCCAAATCACCCGTTATGAAAGAAGTTGTTGCCCGTGCTAACAAAGGTGTCCCTGTTCTTGGTATCTGTAATGGTTTTCAGATCCTAACAGAATGTGGTCTTGTTCCTGGCGCGCTTATGCGTAACAGCAATCTGAAATTTGTCTGTCGTGACCTTCACTTAAAGGTAGAACGCAACGACACAGTCTTCACAAAACAGTATCAGGCCGGGCAAAACATCCGCATTCCTGTTGCGCACCACGATGGAAACTACTTCGTGGATTCAGAAGGCTTGAAAGCCCTGGAAGACAATGGACAAGTTGCGTTCCGCTACAGCGCCAAAGACGGCAGCGTTAGCGAAGCCAGCAATCCGAACGGCTCCCTCAATAATATTGCCGGTGTTTACAATACCAAAGGTAATGTTCTTGGAATGATGCCACACCCAGAACGCCTCTGCGAAGATGTTCTCGGCGGCACAGATGGACGCCCCATGTTTGATAGCCTTGTTGCGGCACTTTCATAAGGTGATAGAAAAATGAGTGAAATTACCCCTGAAATCGTCGCTGAACACGGAATCAACGAAGAAGAATACGCCCTCGTTCTTGAGATTATGGGCCGCGAACCCAACCTTCTGGAACTGGGTATCTTTTCGGTTATGTGGTCCGAGCATTGTTCCTACAAATCGTCAAAAAAATGGCTTAAAACCCTTCCAACCGAAGGGCCACAGGTCATTATGGGACCAGGTGAAAATGCTGGTGTTATCGACATTGGTGATGGCAATGCTGCCATTTTCAAAATGGAAAGCCACAACCACCCAAGTTTTATCGAACCTTACCAAGGTGCGGCAACAGGTGTTGGTGGTATCCTGCGTGATGTTTTCACGATGGGTGCCCGTCCAATTGCCAATGTAAATGCACTGCGATTTGGTGAGCCCGATCACCCCAAGACGCGTCATCTCGTTTCAGGTGTTGTTGCTGGTGTTGGTGGTTATGGTAACTGCGTTGGCGTACCAACCGTTGCCGGTGAAGTCGAGTTTGATCCTTCTTATAACGGCAACATCCTCGTAAACGCCATGACCGTTGGTCTGGCAAAGGCAGATCGCATCTTCACAGCCCAAGCATCTGGTGTTGGTAATCCGGTTGTCTATGTCGGATCCAAAACAGGTCGCGATGGCATTCACGGCGCGACAATGGCCTCTGCTGAATTTGATGATGCGTCAGACGAGAAACGTCCGACTGTACAGGTTGGTGATCCTTTTACAGAAAAGCTATTGATTGAAGCCTGTCTTGAGCTAATGCAGACCGATGCTATCGTTGCTATTCAGGATATGGGCGCAGCCGGATTGACATCTTCATCATTTGAGATGGCTTCTTCTGGTGACATGGGGGTTGAGCTCAATCTGGATCAAGTTCCTCAACGCGAAGAAGGCATGACTCCTTACGAGATGATGCTTTCCGAAAGTCAGGAACGCATGCTGATCATCCTCAAGCCGGGGAAAGAGGATCTTGCACGTTCTATCATGGAAAAATGGGACTTGGATTTTGCGGTCATTGGTACACTGACAGACAGCAAACGTATGGTTCTGAAATTCCACGGGGATACTGTTGGTGATCTTCCGATTAAACCATTGGCTCATCATTCCCCGGAATATGACCGTCCATGGGTGTCAACACCAGATTCCAAAGATGTGTTGGCAAGCGACATCAACGAAGCAACCGATACAACGGATGCTTTGAAAACCCTGATCAGTTCCGCGAATATGTCCAGCCGCCGCTGGGTGTGGGAACAATACGATCACATGGTGATGGGTGACACAATTCAACGCCCGGGTGGTGACGCCGGTGTGGTTCGTGTTCACGGAACCAACCGTGCCCTTGCAGTGACTTCTGACTGTACGCCACGCTATTGTAAAGCGAACCCTGTTCGTGGTGGTGCACAGGCCGTTGCAGAGACATACCGTAATATTACAGCTGTTGGCGCGACGCCTCTGGCTATTACTGATAACATGAACTTTGGCAATCCGGAACGCCCGGAAATTATGGGACAGTTTGTAGGCTGTATCGAAGGCATGCGTGATGCTTGTCTGGCACTGGATTATCCAGTCGTATCCGGCAACGTCTCTCTCTACAACGAAACCAACGGTAAAGGCATTCTCCCGACCCCTGTTATCGGTGGCGTCGGCTTGCTTAAAGATTCTACTAAAACAGCAACCGTTGCTTTTGAATCTGAAGGTGAAAGTCTGGTTCTCATCGGAAGCTCAATTGGGCATGTCGGCATGTCCATATATCTTGATGTGATCGAAGGACGTCGCGAAGGAAATGCTCCGATTGTTGATCTCGCTGCCGAACGTAAAAATGGTGACTTTGTAAGATCTCAAATTGAAGGCGGTTTTGTCAAAAGCTGCCACGATCTATCAGACGGAGGCCTTGCCGCGGCTGTTGCCGATATGGCCATTGCATCCAACATGGGTGCAGAAGTCATTAAGCCTGCCGAAGTTGAAACGCCGACAACGGCTTGGCTATTTGGTGAAGATCAGGGCCGTTATCTGATTTCCATCGGCGATGCCGAGAGCTTGCTTGAAGCAGCCGAAGAAGCTGGCGTTTCAGCCGTTGTTGTTGGCCGTACAGGCGGCAATGACTTGACGCTACCGGGTGGAAGCACCATATCCGTAGCAGAGCTTCGCACATGCAACGAAGCATGGATGCCAAACTATATGGCTGGATAGGTTTATATCCGCCTTTCGAAAAGAAATTTTGACGCAGGAGAGGATTAAACATACCTCTCCTGTAGATCTTTTCGAACAAGCTTTGTAGTGTGGTATCTGAAAAGGGTTGAGAATCCAAAATAAGCTTCTCAATCCGAACCGGAGAAATGAGAACAAGGACAGTATTTATGCCGATGAACCCTGCAGAGATCGAAGCATTGATTCGGGATGCACTGCCCGAAGCAGATGTAACCATTGAAGATCTTCGTGGCGATGGTGATCACTATGCAGCTTACGTCGTTTCGCCTGCCTTTGAAGGGAAAACCCGCGTGCAGCAGCACCAGATGGTTTACCAAGCCCTTCAGGGACGTATGGGTAATGAGTTACACGCGCTGGCTTTACAGACTTCTGCCCCGCAGAGCTAAGCCAACACCTTACTGAATTAATACGATCAAGGAATAGACCTTATGGATAACGTTGTCGCTGAGCGCATTCGTCAGGAAGTAAATGAAAACGACGTTGTACTTTTCATGAAAGGTACACCTGTATTTCCACAATGTGGGTTTTCCGCAACTGCGGCACAAATTTTAACCCACCTTGGCGTTAAGTTTACGGGTATTGACGTTTTACAAGACCCAAGCATTAGACAGGGTATAAAGGATTTCAGCAACTGGCCGACAATTCCCCAGCTTTATGTAAAAGGTGAATTCGTAGGTGGGTGTGATATCCTACGTGAAATGTTCCAGACTGGCGAACTTCAACAGTTTTTCAAAGACAAAGGATTTGAGGCACAGGAACAAGCTTCTTAAGCTTTCTCGGATCTTTCGCGTATTACTAAAATAAAAGGTCGCCTTGGGCGGCCTTTTATTTTACCCGCTATTTATAAAAGAGCTCACACCACTGTGATAGCTTTTGAAATGCCTAAGCTGGCAAATATCAATTCATTCTTCCAACAACGAAATCAAAAATTACGGACATATTAGTTAGTTACATCATATTACAAAGAATAACGCCAAAACCCTTATCGCGTATTTTTGTGGCTAATAATTCAAGTTTATGCTCGAAAACTCAACGAATTCTCACAATAAGATGATGTATCTAATTCTATTCAGGCATTTAAATCTCTTTAGCTACAACTATTTATAAATCGTCCCCCTGACAATTTATAACCAAAGAGATAACGACCGATGAAACACTTTACATCCCCTGCTTTAATAGCCTCCAGTACTCTATTCTTGGGTAGTATCCTGATATTACCTGCAAATGCAGCCGCGCCTAATCCCTACCCTACCCAAGTAAAAGAAGTACTGACCAAGTACAATGTTGATCAAAGTAGCATTAAATCACAAACAACGCTTGAACGTGGTACCAGTAATGACAGAAGGCAACGTATTGAAGGTTACGATACCTTTATTCGCTTTCATAATTGCAAAGGTTATCTGAAAATAGCACAACATCGCTTTGGTCATGTAAAACAAATATTCACCAGAGGTGAGTGCAAGGTACCAGGAATTGACAGCTTTTAACCCAAGCTCATAAACAGTAAACAGCAATCCAGCCTCATTAGAGCCAAGCTCAACGGAGTCAAACCCAAGAGAGACTGTGTGCTTTAATATTGCTCAAACAAAAAAGGTTGCCAGTATAACTGACAACCTTTTTTAATAACCATTTGATGCCAACAAAAATCGTTAGCAGAATTTTGTCCCGATTAGCGGGAGTAAAATTCGATGATCAGATTTGGTTCCATCTGAACTGGATATGGAATATCAGCAAGTTCAGGAACGCGAACGAAAGTAGCTTTCATCGCTTTCAGGTCGGAATTTACATATTCTGGAACTTCACGCTCAACAGATTCAACAGCTTCCAGAACCATAGGGATCTGACGGCTTTTCTCTTTAACTTCAATTACATCACCTTCTTTAACAAGATAAGAAGGAATGTTGACTTTTTTGCCGTTTACAGTTACGTGACCGTGGTTCACGAACTGACGAGCAGCAAATACTGTCGGTACGAATTTTGCACGGTAAACAACAGCGTCCAAACGACTTTCAAGGATACCAACAAGGTTTTGACCTGTATCACCTTTACGACGGTTAGCTTCTGCGAAGTAACGACGGAACTGTTTTTCACCGATGTTGCCGTAGTAACCTTTGAGCTTCTGTTTGGCCATAAGCTGTGTACCAAAATCAGAAGTCTTACCTTTGCGGCGCTGGCCATGCTGACCTGGGCCGTAGTCACGACGGTTTAGAGGGCTTTTAGGGCGACCCCAAAGATTCACGCCAAGACGACGATTAATCTTATATTTAGCAGCAATACGCTTGGACATTTCTGTATCCTATACATTAGTTTGGTGTCCCGGTAGTTCCAATTAAGGACGGGGAACAGGCCTTGGGCCGCCCCACTTTCCCGGGAATGCAGGCGCGACTATACGGATACACATCCAAAAGTCAAACCTATTTCCCGCTGTACAGATTGCAAAGCCTGCGTAAGATACTTTTCTACATCTTTCCTGCAGGTCTGCAGAACTACTCATTTTACGAGGTTAAGCCAATGGCAATCCACTTTTCCGAAGAGGAACTCGCCCAACGCCGTCAGAATACAATTAATGAAATGGTGAAAAGGAACTTGGATGGAATGTTAATTTTCCGCCAAGAATCAATGTTTTACCTAACCGGATACGATACCTTTGGTTATGTTTTCTTTCAGTGCCTTTATCTCGGGTCCGACGGCACAATGACTTTGCTGACCAGATCCGCAGATCTTCGGCAAGCTAGGCATACGTCCATTATCGATGATGTCAGAATATGGGTTGATGGTCCCGATGCCACACCGGAATTGGAACTTCGGAAGATTCTTGATGAGCACGGAGGAAAAGACAAGACCTTTGGAGTCGAGCTCGAATCCTATGGATTAACGGCCAGAAACGGACGCCGTCTGTATGCTGCCCTAGACTGTTTCTGCCGCTTGGAAGATGCTTCTGATTTAATTAGTCAACTCAGGGTCATTAAAAGCCCTGCAGAGCTTGGGTATGTGCGCAAAGCAGCAGAGCTCGCCGATAATGCCCTACGCGAAGCAAATGAGCTCTGCGTGCCCGGAGCATTTGAAGGTGATATCCTCGCCGCCATGCAAGGAGCTGTCTTTAAAGGTGGTGGTGATTATCCGGGAAATGAATTTATCATTGGCTCTGGCCAAGATGCTTTGCTTTGTCGTTATTTCACTGGCCGCAGGCATCTTGATGCTGAAGATCAGATAACACTGGAATGGGCCGGAGCCTATCGTCACTATCACGCTGCCATGATGCGTACCATCGTGATCGGTACACCAACTGTTCGCCAGATAGAGATGCATAAGGTTGCAACAGATGCCATGGCCGCTTGTATGGAAACGCTAAAACCCGGCGCTGCTGTCGGCGATGTTTTTGATGCCTACGCACGGGTTGCCGATGAAGCGGGTATGCAGGAACATCGATTGAACGCCACCGGATACAGCCTTGGAACCACTTTTGCGCCGAACTGGATGGATTGGCCAATGTTCTACCATGGCAATCCCGTAGAAGTGCAGGAGAATATGGTTTTCTTTCTTCACATGATTCTGATGGATAGCGATAATAACACCGCCATGTGCCCCGGACAGACGGTTGTCGTCACAAAAGATGGATGTGAAAATCTCTCTAAGATGCCGCTTGATCTAATTTCAAACGGATAAAACAAAAAAGAGCGCAGAATTAGAAGTTTAACCACTTCATTTTGCGCTCTTCTTTCATAATAGGAGAAGTTGCGTCTATTGCTTTTTTGGCGACTTTTGAACACGAGGCCCTAGCTGTAAAGTCTTGACCACGCCGTGCAACGTATTGACTTCCTGATCAGTTAAATGAGCACGTTGGAAAATATTCCGTAAATTCCGTACCATGTTCGGGCGTTTTTCTGGCGGCCAGAGAAAGCCCGATTCATCTAACGCAGCCTCAAGACGTTTGTAAAAATTTAGCAACTCATCCTTTGTCGCCAATGGCGAGCTGCCGAGCAAGAGTTCCTCATCCGGGACATCAACACCCTGTTGAAACCATTCATAAGCAATCAACAAGACAGCCTGAGCTAAATTCAAGGAAGAAAACTTGGGGTTCAACGGGACTGAGATAACAGTATCCGCCAGAACAACATCATCATTGTGCAAACCAGCTTTTTCCGGTCCAAAGAGCACGCCAACTTTCTGGCCGAATTGATCAAAAGCACGCATTTCTTTGGCCGCATAATGCGGAACAGCAACTGGCTTTGTCATATCCCGTGTGCGAGCCGTGGTCGCATAGACTTTATGCAAATCAGCAATTGCCTCTTCTGTCGTTTCGAAAACCTGTGCTTTTTCCAGTACCTCAATAGCACCTGCCGCCGATGCTTCCGCCGCAGGGTTCGGCCAACCATCCCTCGGCTTTACAAGGCGTAATTCAGTAAGCCCATTGTTCAACATGGCACGAGTTACCATACCAATGTTTTCACCGAGCTGAGGCTTCACCAGAATAATCGCTGGGCCACCTGTTTTTGATGTTTGAGCCAAAGTTGCTTGCGTGGAATCAGTACCGGCCACTGTATTCTCCGTTTTTGAAATCAAACGCTTGTTTAAATGCTTTTGGCTTTTTCATGGAAAAGCTTCCATGTAATGCCATCATTTATCGCATTATAAGACGCATCAATAATATTTGGTGACACACCGACTGTTGTCCATCTACGCCCTGTGCTGTCCCCTGATTCAATCATCACACGAGTCACCGCTCGCGTTCCATCCTGTGGCGTTAGAATGCGCACTTTATAATCAAGTAGGACCATGTCCTCAAGTTCCGGATAGAAAGGCAGCAAGGCTTTCCGTAGAGCACAATCCAACGCGTTTACCGGACCATTACCAGTCGAGACTTCCATGATTTCATTCCCACCGACGTCCAGACGGACTGTGGCTTCTGATTCAGTCACCAGATTATGCTTTGCATCCCAGCGTCGATCATCCATTACACGAAAGCGCGAAAGCACGAAATATTTGGGAACTTCGCCAAAGGCCCGTCGCGCTAATAATTCAAAACTGGCCTCGGCACCATCATAGGAATAGCCTTCGTATTCACGATCTTTTACCCGTTGCAGCAAGGTTGTCATCTTGCCGTTATCCTGAACATCAAGATTGATATTCATATCCCGGAACATCGCCAAAACGTTCGAACGTCCCGCCTGATCCGACACGACAATATGACGCCTATTCCCCACATCTTCCGGATTGATGTGTTCATATGTCTTGGGATCTTTTTCAACAGCCGAAACATGCAATCCACCCTTATGCGTAAAGGCAGACTGTCCGACATAAGCGGCGTTACTGGATGAAGCACGGTTCAGGCGCTCATCCAACATATGAGACACAGACGTCAAGCGTTTGAGTTGCTCTTCACTAACACCGACATCGTAGGTTGTTTTAAGCTTTAGCGATGGTATCAGCGAAACAAGGTTTGCATTGCCACATCGCTCGCCCAATCCATTAAGAGTTCCCTGAATTTGACGCGCGCCTGCTTCAACCGCCGCCAGTGAGTTCGCAACCGCGTTCTCAGTATCATTATGACAATGAATGCCAAGATGCGTTCCGGGGATTTTATCCGTCACGTCACTCACGATTTGGCGGATTTCCTGTGGCAATGTCCCGCCATTGGTATCACAAAGAACGATCCAGCGCGCCCCGGCGTCATAAGCAGATAAAAGGCAGTCCATGGCAAACTGAGGATTTGCTTTGTAGCCATCAAAGAAATGTTCCGCATCGAACATCGCTTCGCTTTTACGCGCTTTCAGAAAAGCAATGGACTCGCCAATCATGTCGATGTTTTCTGTTCTTGGAATATCCAACGCAACATCCACATGGAAATCCCACGTCTTACCCACAATGCAGGCAGCATCAGCAGCCGAATTGACCAACGGCGCAAGTCCCGGATCATTTTCAGCAGACCGCCCGGGACGTCGTGTCATTCCAAAAGCAACGAATTGCGCTCCTTTAAGATCAGGACGTTCGTTAAAAAACTCATTATCCGTCGGATTGGCCCCCGGCCATCCCCCCTCAATATAATCAACGCCAATCGTATCCAATCCCATGGCAATCGCAATTTTATCAGCAACAGAGAAATCAACTCCCTGTGTTTGCTGTCCATCACGCAAAGTGGAATCAAACAGAAATACGCGGTTTTCGCTTAGGGTTCCTGACGACATTTTATTACAAGTTTCTTTGTGAAATTGATTTATACCTGCTTTTGACCATACAGATACGAAAAGGTCAATGTTCCAGCCATAATTCTTGACGGCGTTAACACCTGAATTACTTGCGGGATATTTCTCAATTACGATACAAATGTCCGAGATAAAAACGATAGAATCACAACTATAATAATGTTATGTAGACAACCGACTTAAATCGTTCTTAAGTGAGTTTCTATTTTGTTCAATGAATCTGGGGGGATTTTTTATGACAGATTCCACAATGACACAGCCACCCGTGGCTTCAGGTAGCCAGGACTTTTCCTGGAAATGGTTTTTACTTTCTGCACAAGGCAGAATTACACGTTCTGATTATTGGCTTCGTTACTTTTTACCTTATTTTGTAATCTTGATTATTACTATAATTTTTGATCAATTTGCGGCAATAAATGATGGGTACCCAGTATTAACCATCATCTTTTTCCTGCTATCAATTTATTCAACTATTGTTGTCCAAATCAAACGTTGGCACGATAGAGATAAAAGTGGATGGTGGATTTTGATTAACTTAGTTCCATATATTGGCGGTATTTGGGCGTTAGTCGAAAATGGCTTCCTGAGAGGAACAGCAGGTCCAAATCGTTTTGGCCCTTCACGTTTCCCGGAAGAACAGAATATCAACGAAGTTTTTGAATAAAGCTTTTCATTGATTATAAAGCCCGTAGGATGAACCAAATCCTACGGGCTTTATTATGAGTATTAAGCATGCCACAGCTTCTTCCTGATTTGTCGTTACTTATTCCCTTCATTCTTGCCGGGATCGCCTTGAATTTAACGCCCGGCGTTGATATGGCCTATGTTCTTGCCAAGACAACAGATCAGGGGAAGAAAGCAGGGTTACTTGCTGCTTTAGGTATTAGCTTGGGATCAATGGTACATGCCACAGCTTCAGCACTTGGAATATCAGCACTTCTTGCTGCGTCGGAGACTGCTTTTCTGACACTCAAAATTGCGGGTGCGATTTATCTTTTTTATATCGCATATAAAATTCTAACGTCCCAGCCACAACGTCCCACAAAAAACGGGACACAATCACATTCATCCAGATATAAAAATGGACGTATTATTATGGAAGGCGCCATGACCAATCTTTTAAACCCTAAGATCGGTCTTTTTATGCTCGCCTTTCTTCCCCAATTTATCGATGCAGCGCCTCAGGACGTGGTGCGGCAAACACTCGCCTTAGGACTTCTGTTTAATATCAACGGCTACATTGTTTTTGTCGTGCTTATCCTCCTGACCTCTTTCGCGGCAGCAAAGGTGAAAGCAAGTCAGCGTGTCAAAACATTGCTGCGTTGGGCGACGGCAACAATTTTAGGTGGCATGGCTATTCGCATTGCCTTTACCAGTAACTAAAAAGACAATCACGCTACAAACTATCATTTTCAAACTCTTGGGGCTATTACTCTTCGAGAGTAATAGCCCCACAACGCTTCATTGTTTACGTCATCAAGCTTTCTTTTCTAATCACCCGGTCCTGCACCTGCACGGGACTGTTTACTGTCAGGAACAAGAATAGGCCAAGCAGCCATATTCAAAGCACCCCAGCTATTTTGCTCAACAGAAATGCCCTTTTCCAATGCTTCCATATAATTAGCAGAAAGTTGAATTGCTGAATAATCAACATGTCTTAATTCTGGATGCTCGGCCTGATGTCCGATCGCATCTGCCAGAAAGGCAGGGCTTGTTGTACAAATTATTGTAACTGTAGAATAATCAGACTGGCTATCACACTGCTCCTTTTCCGTCACCCAGTAATTCGGGAAAATAGCACCGCGTTCAAAACTTACCCCATGTGATCCAAAATTATCCATCCAGTAAGCCGCAACATATACACCCTTTTGCGCAATCAAGGACAAACAGTGCAAAATTAACTTGGGATAGAGACATTTTTCAAGTTGGACAATGGCAAAACCAGATTTCTGTGCTTTTGAAAAAGCCAAATTTGCAGCCAGTATTCCGTGTTCACATACATCAGCACCACCAGCATTGATAACAGCAAGATCCGAAGTTTCGAACAATAGACGTGGCGTCGCATCCCCTTTTGATCCCAAAGGTGGTAATTCAATATCATCAAATCCACCCAAGCCACACATATGCGACCATGTGATCATTTGAGAAGCATCATCATAATCACCAATATGATGGCCAGCCCCTTCGTAAGCCCGTGACAAGGCAGTAATCATCTCATTCCGGGAAACCTTCATTTTCTGTTCTCCTCTAGAACGGGTTTAAGAGGTAAAAACCAACTGCCATACGGTTGACCAATATCACTGACTAACGGTGCTCCTTGATACATCGTATTACGCACCCATAATTTTGATCTCGGATCAAATTTACTAACGCCAAAGAATGCGAGTTTACACCGCAACATATCCATTGGTCGTATATTACGATCTGAAAGATTGGCTTGAATTTCTGCAAATCGGTGTTTTGTCATGGTTTGAACGCGACGCACGATACTTTTTTGAGATGGATGTCTTAGCAAGAAATGAATGACATCACTTTCAGGGTATTCTTTGACATCATCAATCAAGAGGTCATAACAATCACGAACCCGTCGTCCAATCGGCAACGGCATCTGTTTCTCGACACCAGGATCAGCCCCGATAAACCCAAGCCTGGGTTCCAGTTTCTCTTCAGATCTATACCAAAAAGCATCACAGGCCTCAGGCTTTGAAAAATCAATATCCAATGCCCAGCCATATCTTTCTTCAATCAATTTGGATAAGGCTTTTGTCGAGACTTCCGGATCCAGTACCGGATTAGGAACAACAGTGCATGTTTCTTCTAAATCATTCACCAGTTCAGGATGAATCTCCATACAAATGGAGTGAATTAATTCCTGTGTTTCCAAGCTCCAGGTCTGTTTGGCATGAACAGATAAAACACTCCATGTATCAAGTTGACCTTCTTGTGCAGATAACCAACTTTTAACTTCAGCCAATTCTTTTACGAGTATTTTATTTCGTTCTGTTTGTTCTTGATCCTCAGTATTGGTTTCCTGGAAATGTATAGCAGCGCGCTTCAGTAAATCATGAAACAGCTCAACACGCCTTGTTGTTGGGCGTACTTTATGCAGAACCTGAACCAATGCAGTCTCACGCATTTCAATCCACTGGCTTAGCAGTTCACCATGATTCACCAAATATGGTGCCATTCCTAATCCAGTTGAATTTCCAATACCGAAATATCGCTTGATCTGATCATCAATTGCGACCGCCTTATCTCCGGCACGCTTCTTAGCAATGTGTTCGATTTGATCCAGGCTGAACTGACGTAGCAAATAACAAATAAACATTTCCGGGGCGAAGGGACGATTAAAGTCCTTGAAATTTTTACTGACTTTATTCCAATCAGCCATGCCAAGTTTTCCGCTACCATAAACTGCGGTTGTTCGATAAAGGTAACCAACTTGCGCGATACGATCAACGTTTGGTTGTCGCCCTGCGCACAGCTCATTCAAAACATAGTCAAATAGGCGAGAGCTTCTGTTTGCACGGGATAAACTAAAGACACGCGCATCTACACGTCCAGCTTCCTGTATCGGAACATTTTGCCTTAAATTTTCCAGCCATACATCATCGACCACACCTTCACACAACGCCATCGTCAAATCCCAACGCGTGGCAATGACGCGATCGCTTCGATCTTCATCGGAAAGATGATCAGAAAACAGTACAAAACTGAATGTATCATTAGGTGTTGTTATCCGATAAATGGCCGTTCCATAACCATTTTCATCCAAATCAAAAAGCTGATGTTCAAATCTCCACTCTTCCTTCATAATTCTGCGCACCAAAGTTCGCATAAAACTGAGAGTTGATGAGTGTATAGAGCCTAAGCGCTCTAGGTTCATGACTTCGGCTTCTGGCCGCATTTTTATTGCTATTGAAGAAAGCATGTAAATCCTCCACTATTTTCATAATGAAAATCTTTGTGGATTCATGAAGAGAAGTGAAATTTAAAAAAAAGATTTATTTATAAAAAAAACAAATAAATTACCCTGCAAAGCTTGTTGCCATAACAGTTTTATTTGGAAATTTGGAACATATTTGATTTCTCTCTTGAAGAAGAAAGGCGATCAGGATCTCAGTTGCTTTTGAAAGAGGCTTTTTTTTATGAGTAACAAAATAAAGATCGCGATACAAAATCGGCTCTTTTAATTCCTTATAGACAACTGAAGGATTCAAATAATCCGGGCACGCAAGAGCAGGCAACGCAGAAACAGCTTCGCCGTTTTCGATTATTCCAGCCAAAGCAGCAATTGTTAGAACAGTGAATTTTGGTGAAAATACTGATTCAGGAAAATCATTTTTACTATACATCAAACGACTAATGCCAGTATCCGCTGCCATACCAACAAACTCAAGATCACTCAAATCATCCCATTTATATGGCCCGGAAGATCTGGCAAGTGGATGCGTATTACGACAAATTAAACCAACACGATCCCGAACAAACGGTATATAATTCAAATCAGGATCGGGGTTCCAAATATTTGAAACCCCAAAGTCAACTTCACCAGACAGAACCTGCTGGAAAACCCCTTTTGCATTATCATCATAGACACGCACATCAGTATCTTGTTGTACTTCTGAATAACTACGCATCGCTTCCGGCCATATTCGTACAGCGACAGAAGGAAGCATTGAAACTTTAACGCATTTTTCCTGTTTTAATGCATCAGTACGGGCAGAAATGATTGCAAGATCAATGTCCTGCAGAACTCGCTCTGCTTTTGGTAAAAAATCTTGCCCTTGCTGCGTAAGTGATACCAATCTCGTCGTTCGTTGCAGCATCGCAACTTCGACAATACTCTCAAATTGCTTGATGCATAAAGTCAGAGCAGGTTGAGACATAGCCAACTGATCTGCAGCACGACTAAACGAACGACACTTAGCGATACAAACAAAAGCACGAAGGTGCTTGATTGATAAATTTCTTGCAATCTTGGTGCTTACGGACATGCAAAAATAATATCAATATTCACAATCAACACAATAATTATATAGCCGCATTAATACGCAAAATAACGTCTAAAACCACGCTATTTTCAGTCGATTATTTTCGGCGCCAGGTTGTTCCTGATGGGCTATCCAACAGTTCAATTCCCTGAGCAGCCAACTCATCACGAATGGCATCAGCACGGCCAAAATCTTTAGATTTTTTGGCCTCGATACGCTCAGCAATCAATGCCTCGATATCCTGACTGTCATCGCCATCGCCTTTGAACCACACTTCGGGGTCCTGCTGGAGTATACCCAACAGTTTTCCGCCCGCCAAAAGCTGTCCCTTAAGCTGGGCAATAACCTTGCGGTTCTTTTTGCGGTCGTCCGTGGTTTTGTTCAACTGCGTGGTAATGTCATGCAACACAGACAATGCCAATGGCGTATTCAGATCGTCTTTCAGAGCTTCAAGGAAAGAATCCGAAACCTCTTCGGTAGAGGCATCAATCTTCTCAACAGACTGTATAGCGCCGTAGAAACGGTCAAGCTGCGTTTTAAACTCAGCAACCTTTTCACGGGTGATGTCCAACGGTTGACGATAGTGACCAGACAACAAGGTCAAACGCAGTGCTTCACCATTCAAACCTTCGTCCAGAAGCTGACGCACGGTAAAGAAGTTTCCAAGGGACTTGGACATCTTCTCGCCATTCACCACGACATAACCATTGTGCATCCAGTAACGGACATAAGGCTTTTCATTGCAGCACTTGGATTGCGCAATTTCATTTTCATGATGCGGGAAGGTAAGATCCAATCCACCACCATGAAGATCAAAGGTCTCGCCCAGATGAACACGGGACATGGCTGAGCATTCGATGTGCCAGCCCGGTCGGCCTTTACCCCACGGGCTTTCCCAACCAGGTTGCTCATCATTACTCGGTTTCCATAGCACAAAATCAGCAGGGTCTTTTTTATAGGGCGCAACCTCAACACGGGCACCGGCAATCATATCATCGCGATTGCGACGAGATAGCTCACCATAATCCGCCATAGATTGAACAGAAAAGAGCACGTGCCCTTCCGCCTCATAGGCATGTCCTTTTTCAATCAGCTTTGCCGTCATGTCGATCATTTCCTGAATATGATCCGTCGCACGTGGTTCGATATCAGGAGGAAGCGCCCCAAGCGCCGCCATGTCGTCATGATAGGCTTGTGTTGTACGCTTGGTAATGCTTTCGATCGGTTCACCCGATTTCAGGGATGCATCAATAATCTTATCTTCAACATCTGTGATGTTACGGACATAGGTTACATGTTCCGCGCCATATACGTAGCGCAGCAAACGTGCAAAGGTATCAAAGACAACAACAGGGCGGGCATTACCAACATGCGCCAGATCATAAACGGTTGGTCCACAGACATACATGCGCACATTTTTAGGATCGATTGGCTCGAAATCCTGCTTTTCACGCGCAAGAGTATTATGGACTTTAATCGTCATCGTCTTTTCCCGAAATCTAGGGGTTGAATAAAGTGATTGTATAAAAGAAAGAGGTTTATATTAAACCCCTTTCACGAATATACGCCAATAATTTTAAGTGTCGCTATAGCGACAACTATGCTGACAGCCTTTATTTTAGGCTGTTTGACCTTTGAGACGCGCTTCAGCACGTTCACGACCAATAACAGGCAGAAGCTGAGCCAATTCCGGGCCATGTTGCTGACCGGTCAAGGCTTTGCGAAGCGGCATGAAAAGCTGTTTACCCTTACGCCCTGTTTCGTTTTTAAGAAGAGTAGTCAAGGCTTTCCATGTGCCCTGATCCCAATCTCCCTCTGGCAGCTTTTCAGCCGCCAGTGACAGGAATTCAGCATCTTCATCCGCAATATCCGGTGTCACAGCACCCCGACAGATGTCAAACCAAGACTGCGTATCGGACAGCTTCTCAAGGTTTGGACGCACAACTTCCCAAAGATCCTCGTCGAAACCATCCTGCAGACGAGATTTAATCGCTGCAAAATCTGCATCATGCAGAACCTTGGCATTCAAGTGTCCTAGTTCAACAGGATCAAAGCGCGGTGTCGCGCGACCAAAGCGGGCAATATCAAACAATTCAGTTAAAGCTCCAGGTGCCTGACGAACTTCAATAGGATCAGGCGTACCAAGGCGCGCCAGATAGCTATTCAAAGCCATCGGCTCAAAACCTTCTTCCTCGCGAAGAGATTCCAGGCTTAAACTGCCAAGACGTTTAGAGAGGCCTGAACCGTCCGCACCAACCATTAGGGAGATATGTGCGAACTCAGGAACCTTGCCACCAAGAGCTTCAAACAGCTGTACCTGTACGGCTGTGTTGGATACATGATCTTCGCCACGCAACACATGCGTAACGTCCAATTCAATATCATCAACACAGGATGTCAGTGTATACAAAGGACGACCATCTTCCCTGATAAGCACAGGATCGGTCAGATGCTGACCTTCAAAATGCACGTCACCACGGACAAGATCTGTCCAGTCAATATCCTTGTGTTCCAGCTTAAAACGCCAATGGGCTTGACGCCCCTCAGCTTCATACTTCGCAATATCTTCCGGTGTTAACTTCAAAGCCTCACGGTCATAGATCGGTGGACGACCAGCCTGCAGAGCGATCTTTCTCTTCAGACCGAGTTCATCAGAAGTTTCGTAACAAGGATAAAGGCGACCATCTGCTTTCAGCTTTTCAGCTGCCAGTTCATACCGATCCATACGGTGAGACTGAACAGCAAATTCATCCCACTCTAGGCCCAGCCATTTCAGATCTGTTTGAATAGACTTCGCATATTCTTCCGTCGACCGTTCAGTGTCCGTGTCATCCAGACGAAGCAAGAAGCTCCCACCTGCTTTTTTGGCCATAAGCCAGTTCAATACCGCAATACGGGCGTTTCCGGCATGTAGGCGACCCGTTGGGCTAGGAGCAAAGCGTACTTTCATGAACTCGTCTTTATCTCTAATTTATCTGTTTGTAAGACCGCGAAACGCATTCGTGATCGGATAACGTCGATCACGGGCAAGGTCGCGAATTGTTACGCGAACACCCGGCGCTGATTGACGGCGTTTATATTCTGCAAGGTCTAACATACGCCAGACCCGACGAACAGTGTTCTCGTCATATCCCCGTGCGAGAATATCCACAAGAGGTAATTCTTCTTCGATGAGACACTCCAGAATACCATCCAGAATATCATATTCTGGCAAACTATCCTGATCCGTCTGATCTGGCTTCAACTCTGCTGAGGGGGGTTTGGTGATAATCCTATCCGGCATCACAGCACCATCAGGCCCGAGAACGTCATCTGGTTTATGTTCATTACGCCAGCGAGAAAGCGCAAAAACCTTGGTTTTATAAACATCTTTCAGGGCGTTATAACCACCACACATGTCACCATAAAGCGTTGCGTAACCCACCGACATTTCTGATTTATTCCCTGTGGAAAGCACCATATAGCCAAGCTTGTTGGAAATGGCCATCAGCGTTAAACCGCGAGATCTCGCTTGAATATTTTCTTCGGTTGTATCCGCTTCGGTACCCGCCATAACCGAGGCCAGCATTTCTTCGAATGCCTTCATTGCCGGGCCAATTGAAATAGAATCGTATTTCACCTCCAGAAGTTCGGTGGCACGTTTTGCGTCCTCCAGACTTTCTTTGGACGTATAGGGCGATGGCATCATGATACAGCGCACACGTTCCGCCCCAATCGCATCTACAGCAATAGCGGCAGAAAGTGCGGAATCAATCCCTCCCGACATGCCAATGACAATACCCGGGAAACGATTCTTGCGGATATAGTCACGAACACCAACCACTAGTGCACGGTAAACAGCCGCTAGCTCTTCTTCAGGCGCAACGGTTTGTGAGGACTGACATTCCCATTCACCATCAGCATTCTTCAGCCATTCAGTTACCATGAAGTGCTCGTCAAACATGGGGGCCTGCGCCTTAAGGCTACAATCCGCATTCAGAACAAAAGAACCACCATCGAACACAATGTCATCCTGTCCACCTACCATATTTAGATAAGCCAATGGGAGTTCACATTCCTTGATACGTTCAATAGCCAAAAGCTGGCGCGTATCTGTTTTACCAGCGTTAAACTGAGATCCATTGATTCCAATCAACATCTCTGCACCAGCTTCGGCAAGCGTTTCGCAAACATCGGCATCCCACATATCTTCGCAGATAAAGACACCAATACGAACACCACGAAATGAAAATGGTCCCGTCAAAGCACCCTGCTTGAAAACACGCTTTTCATCAAAAACACTATAGTCACAAAGGAAATGTTTGCCTTTCCATCCGACAAGGCTTCCCCCATCCAAAAGGACAGCAGCGTTATAGATTTCTGATCCAGCTGTCGTGAAGGCTTTCTTGAAAGGGTTTTCCTGTAGTTTCACATCCGGCATTGGTGCACCGACCAATATCCCAGGCCCACCATCAGCGGTATCAGTCATGAGGCTACGTAGTTCAGCCTGTGCCTCAAGCAAGAGTTCAGGCTTCAGAACAAGATCTTCCGGTGGATAGCCCACCAGACTAAGTTCAGGCGTAACCAGCAAGTCCGCACCAGCATCCGCTGCTTTCTGGCGGGCAGCACGAATGAGATCAGCATTCCCACGGATATCGCCGACTGTCGGGTTCATTTGCGCAAAGGCAATTGTCAGTTTTTCACTCATGTCAGCTTATTACCTCTATACAGGTATGGCGGCAAGGATAAGAGACAGTATTTATCCCAGAAATTCATTTAGAGATTCATCCCAGAAGCCTACATATACTCATAATGAGTATATGTAGGCTTCTTTCACACCAAAAACAAGTTACAAAGTGAAGTGCAAAATAATGTACGAAAGATCAAAGATTTGAGCTTGCAGTATTACCCAAGAAGCCCAAAGCTTAAGGAATGAAGATCCCCCTAAGGAATCCTCACCATACGTATCAGGGAGATAAAGATGGATTTAGGTATCGCAGGTCGCAAGGCCATTATCTGCGCGTCCTCCAAAGGACTTGGCAAAGCCTGTGCAATGGAACTGGCAAACGAAGGCGTTGAAATCGTTATTAACGGACGAACACCGGATTCACTGGAAGCCACAGCAGAAGAAATTCGTAATGCAACAGGAACAGTAGTCACAACCGTCGCCTGTGATGTAACTACAGCTGAAGGGCGCACTCAGTTGCTCGCTGCATGCCCTGATCCTGATATTTTGGTGAACAATGCTGGTGGCCCTCCCCCTGGTAATTTCCGTGATTGGGAAGGCGAAGAGTGGCACAAAGCTTTGGAAGCCAATATGGTCACCCCTATTCTGCTCACCAAAGCTGTGATCGACGGGATGATTTCTCGCAAGTTCGGACGCGTTGTGAACATTACTTCCGGCGCCGTAAAGGCGCCCATTTCAATTCTGGGATTATCCAATGGGGCACGATCCGGCTTAACTGGCTTTGTGGCAGGTCTTGCCCGGGAAGTTGCCGCGAACAACGTAACAGTAAACAACCTACTCCCTGGTCCATTCGAGACAGATCGCTTGACGGCGACACTAGAAAGCGCGGCAAAAAAGAACGGCACCACACTTGACGAAGAATGGACCAAGCGTCGGTCATCAAACCCAAGTAAACGATTTGGTAAGCCAGATGAATTTGGAGCCGCTTGTGCGTTCCTCTGCAGTACACGTGCAGGCTTTATAACAGGACAGAACTGGCTATTGGATGGAGGATCCTACCCCGGAACATTCTAATTGCGCTCACAACTCAATCCATAAAATCATAAAAAGCTCGCAGAGACATTCCTGCGAGCTTTTTAGTTTTAACACTGCTACAAATAAATTGCTGGCCTCAGCAATAGCTTTCGGCCGTTGCTTGAATGCGTTTTACCATCGCATGTAAACCATTGGCACGGTTTGGGCTAAGGTGTTGTGAAAATTCCAAGCGTGCAAGGATATCGTCAATATCAATCGACCTGATTTCCTGTGCTGTCTTGTTTGAAAAAATCATCAGAAGAACAGCAACAAGCCCGCGCACAATGTGTGCATCGCTATCTGCAATAAAGCTCAAACGTGGCGGCATGTTCTCATCCACATTACACACAAGCCAAACTTGACTGGTACACCCCTGAACACGTGATGCCTCCGTCTTAAGCGCATCGTCCATAGGGGTAAGCTTTCGCCCCATCTCGATGATATATCGATATCGCTCTTCCCAATCATCAAGGAATTCAAAGCTATCGATCAGATCTTCGATGGATGTGTCTAATGATGCATCCTGAACCATTTCAGTCATTATTGCCTATTTACTTTCTAATCAGGAACTCTCGTCCCACCTTCACACGGGGAACGTTATCATATTCTACAATATCAGCCGTCGCATAGGTTTCAGACCAGCGATTAGGCAGATAACTTCCTGTACCCACAACATCAAGTGGTGCCTCAGCCTCAGCCATCAAGCGGCACTTAGCCGGACTAAAACCAGACGAGGCAACAATCTTGACTTTGGTAAAGCCTTCTTGATCCAATGCTTCCCGCATTGTCCAGATCGCAGCAGCTGACACACCCGGCCCAACCAGATAGCGAAGTTCTTCTTCGTTTCGGTAGCCACGGATTGCCCGCGGCACATTGCGCTCAAGAACCGCGTAAGAACTCGGCGGATCAAGCGTTTCGACAAACCGACTTCCCGCTGTATCCAGACGTACAGACAACAGGCCTTCAGCGGCACGTTTTGGAAAGCGACGGCAAACCGTCAACGCATCAGTAATCTCACGCGCAAAATAATCCACCAGAACGGTCATAGGATCACCCGGAAAGGTCTCATCGAACATTTCCGCAGCTTTCAAGGTCGATCCTGCATAGCCAATCAGGGCATGCGGCATCGTGCCCATGCCGCCATCCTGTCCAAAGTAATGCGCGGTTGCATCCGTTGCATTGCCAACGAAACCAACGGCCCCGTTTTTACGCTTGGCTCGATCTGCCCCGACAGAAGCCGCATAGGCCATAATTTCGGCCATATCAGTTCCCGCACAGTGACGGGCATCCATTGCCAGAAAAGCAACAGAATGAAGATCAGAACACATGGTAAAGGCATTGTAGGCCGCCACACAGGCAGGACCAAGACGCTGTAACAACAGAGTTTCAAGGTCGACTAGATGTGTAAGAGATCCGGTAAGATACATAATCGGTTCACCGGCACCAACCCAGCGTCCTTCGGCATAACGAAGATCTATTTTAAGATCAAAGTCACGCTTTAACGCCATCTCTTCCAGCCACTTGATAACAAGCCCCGGCGCAGATACGACAGGACGCCGCATAAAGATGGCATAGGTCACCTTTTGATCACCAAACTTTTCAACGACCTTCTTACTTCGATTGAAATAATGGTCGGTCCAAGCCGTGATGTCTTTATCTTCAACAGGCCAGAGGGAGGATCGCTCCTCCCTCTGGTGTTTTCCCTGCTGACTTTTTTCGTGCGTACTGTCAGGCATTATGCTTACCCGCTAATCGTCATAACCTAAGACGCTTGCGCGACAGGTGAAGAAGAACGACTTTCGCGCTCGTCTTTCAACTGTTCTGCAATCAGGAAGGCCAACTCAAGTGACTGGCTCGCATTCAAACGCGGATCACAATAGGTGTGATAGCGAGCAGAAAGATCTTCATCTTTAATCGCCTGCGCCCCACCAATACACTCGGTCACATCTTTACCCGTCATTTCGAAGTGAACGCCACCTGCATAGGTGCCTTCCGCTTTATGAACAGCAAAGAAGTTGCGAACCTCTGCCAGAACCCGATCAAACGGGCGTGTTTTGTAACCGCTGGAAGATTTGATGGTATTGCCATGCATAGGATCACATGACCAAACCACTTTCTTGCCTTCGCGTTCAACCGCACGAATCAACGCAGGTAGATGCTCTTCGACCTTGTCGTGCCCCATACGAACGATCAGGGTCAAACGTCCCGCATCATTGTTCGGGTTCAAACGATCAATAAGTTTCAACAAATCATCCGGGTTAGACGTCGGGCCACATTTCATTCCGATAGGGTTATGAATGCCACGCATAAATTCAACATGCGCTTCATCCAGATGCCTTGTACGATCACCAATCCACAGCATGTGTGCGGAACAATCGTACCAGTCACCTGTCAAACTATCCACGCGTGTCAGGGACTCTTCGTAATTAAGAAGAAGTGCCTCATGGCTGGTGTAGAAGTCAGTCTCGCTCAATTGAGGAACCTTGTCTTCGGTAAGACCACAAGCTTCCATAAACCCGATAGCTTCATCAATACGCTGTGCCAGAGCTTCATAACGATCTGACTGTGCAGAGTTACGAACAAAATCATGATTCCAATCGTGAACCTTACGAAGGTTGGCATAACCGCCCTGCGCAAAAGCCCGCAACAGGTTCAGAGTGGAAGCAGATTGATGGTACGCTTTTACCAAACGCTCCGGATCAGGAATACGTTCCTCAGGTGTGAAACCAATACCATTGATAATATCACCACGGTAACTTGGAAGCTCTACGCCATCAATTGTTTCGGTGCCGGCTGAACGTGGTTTGGCGAATTGTCCCGCCATACGGCCAACTTTAACAACAGGGCAAGCTGCCCCAAAGGTCAAAGCCACAGCCATTTGCAGCATTACCTTAAAGGTATCGCGGATATTATCGGGGTGGAACTCGGCAAATGCCTCTGCACAATCACCGCCCTGTAACAGGAAGGCGCGGCCTTCGGCCACTTCACCAAGTTGTTTACGTAGTCTGCGTGCCTCGCCTGCAAAAACCAGTGGCGGTTGGCCCGCCAAGGTTTTTTCCACGGAATCTACTACAGCAGAATCCGGGTATTCGGGCACTTGCCGAATATCCTTGGCGCGCCAGGAATTAGGTGTCCATTTCGCGCTCATTTACAATACCTCTAAATTACACAATATAATTTCACGTTTGACAGTTTTAATCGTCTTTTCTGTCCTTTACCAGCACAAAGCCTTACTTATCTTATATATTCATCAAAAATACATATCTCAGGCATAGCCCCAGTACAGAGGATACTCTTGATATAGGCATTTATATTTCAAATTTCACCGGAATTTCATTTGCAGCAAAGCTTGTTCATGATTAATTGATAGCGATTCGCATTTATAGCTACCGTTATTTGAAACAGTTCAGGCGACGGGCTATAAATCTAGAACAAACATTTGCCAGGTTAAAAAATCATACCGCAATAGATCTGCATGGGACATTTTACTCAGGTAGTTAGCGGTCAGAAGCTAAGGGTCACTAAATGAGCAAGAAACAGATCAGCCGATTATTACGGGTAATCATTCCGTTGGCGATCCTCCTCTACTTTATTCCTCTCCTGACCATTGCCTTTATCATTATGGGACTTCTAGATGTCGGACGCCATCACCAGGTGACTGCAGATCTGGCAAAGAAATACTTTACAGGTAACGGCATGCTTACCTGGGCCTTGTCACCGATCAATCTGTTCCTTGACCTCATTTCTGACCGGAACAGATACGTATACAAACTAGATGATTTTCCCGAAGGGCATCGCAACGAAATTGCAAGCGTCCTGAAAGAATTTGATAATAACAAAGAAGAGATCATCAGCGACATTCGCGCTCAACTTGGGGGAGAGAGCCGCGGTATGCTGTTTTACAAATGGTATGGCAAAAACACCAATGATGCAGTTCCCGCCTTTAACAAGGAATTTACCTATATAAAAACCATTGGTGTGTCCGTTTTTAATAAAAAGAAATCGACCTCGCTGCACTTCGGTCCCTTGCGCCTGACGCTACGGGTTCTCTACAACCTGACACCAATCAAAAGCGATAACATCTATATCGAGGTGGATGGCAAAAAACACTACTGGCACGATGATCCGCTTTTCATTTTTGACGACACGATCCAGCATCAATCCATCAATGAAGAAGATCATGAACGCTATTGTGTCTTTGTTGACGTTCTACGCCCATCAGCCTTCACAGGATTACAAAACATCTTTATGCAAATCATGCAGACTGTCTTTATTAATTTTAATGGCATTTTCTACAAAAACTGGACCTTTCTTAAATAGGTAAAAGATAAGAAAAACCTCGTAGGAAACACAAATAAAGGGCTGCACGAAACTCATGCAGCCCTTTTTAATTCAACCAAATGCCAGCTTAGAAACTTACTTTCTGGGTTCACGCATCGTCACAAACTCTTCCGCAGCGGTTGGATGTATGCCAACAGTTGCGTCAAACATATCCTTCGTTGCCCCGGCTTTAATAGCAACTGCAAAGCCCTGAACGATTTCAGGTGAATCAGCTCCGACCATGTGAAGCCCAACAACTTTCTTGCCGTGTTTCTCAACAATCAGCTTCATCAAAGCTCTCTCATCGCGACCAGACAAGGTGTGTTTCATCGGGCGGAAAGAAGATTGATAGACCTCGACATCACTATAACGATCCAGCGCCTGTTCTTCGCTTAAGCCAACCGTACAAACGGGTGGATGGCTAAAGACAGCTGTCGCAACATTATGATGATCCATCGCCCGGGGTTTGCCCTTAAAGGCTGTATCAACAAAAGCCATTGCTTCTTGAATAGCAACCGGCGTCAGGTTAATCCGATCTGTCACATCACCAACCGCATAGATATTCTTCGCCGTTGTCTGCGAGAATTCATCAACCTTGATTGCGCCTTTGCTGTTTAGTTCAACGCCAGCCTTTTCAAGACCAAGCCCTTCGACATTCGGCTTACGTCCTGTTGCCGCAAAAACAGCATCCACTTCGACCTTACGACCGTCAGAATAGGTAACTTCCAATCCACCATCTGTTTTTTCTATTCCCTCAATCGTCAGATTAAGCTCAAGCGCAATGCCTTTTTTCGTCATTTCCGCACCCAGAAACTCCCGAACATCACGGTCAAAACCACGTAGAAGAGCATCCCCACGGTAAACTTGCGTAACGTCGGAACCAAGGCCATTGAAAATACCTGCAAATTCGACAGCGATATAACCACCGCCATAGACAATCACACGCTTGGGCAGTTCATCCAGATGAAAAGCTTCGTTAGAGCTTATCGCATGCTCCCAACCTTTTCCTTCTGGGAAGACAACATGTCCACCCGGAGCTAACAAGATCTTGTTAGCTGTAAAGGTTTGATCGCCGACACGCACGGTATGCCTGTCTTCAAGGACAGCACGCCCGTCGTACCTTGTTACATTCGCATTCTTCAAAATGCCTTTATAAATGTCCTCAAGGCGATCAATCTCTTTATCTTTATTGGCAATCAACGTTTTCCAGTCAAAAGAGCTATCGCCAACGGACCAGCCAAATCCAGCAGCGTCTTCGAATTCTTCATGGAAATGGCTTGCATAGGAAAAGAGTTTCTTAGGCACACATCCGCGAATAACGCATGTTCCGCCATAGCGATATTCTTCTGCCAAGGCGACTTTAGCACCTGTAGCCGCGGCCATTCGAGCACCACGTACACCACCGGATCCCCCACCGATCACAAACAGATCGTAATCATATTGAACATCATCATCGTGATAGGTTGGCATGCAACAGGCTCCTGAAAGATAAAGCTATATTATTGATACTAAATACTTAGGACAGACTAGATAGAAATAAAAGTATCGAATTTAAAGACCTCAACATAATGCACGCTGTAAAGCGATGGGAAAAGTGCACATGTATTCATCATAACATGCTGTTTCTTATGTAGAGTTCAATTATCACAAATTCGTGACAGGCAATACTTCTGGGTAAGAACAAAAAAAATCGAGCTGACAACCAGAGCGTCAACCTAAAGCTTCACAATAACCTTGCCCTGATTTGTTCCCGCCAACAGGCTTTCCAGCCCCCTTGGTGCAGAAGAAAGCCCCTCAAAAATCTCTTCGCTAAAACTTAATTTTCCCGCTTTGTACAACGGCAAGAGGCCTGCAACAGCTTCGGAGAGACGGTGCATGTGATCAAAGATCAGGAAACCTTGCATTTTGGCGCGCTTTACCAGCATCGTTCGCGATACACGCGGTCCGTTCACATGCTCAGGGGAAATACCAATCACCCCGCAAACCGTCATCCGAGCACCGATATTAAACTGGTTCATAACGGCATCCGTAATTGGACCGCTGACATTATCGAAATAGACATCCACACCATCAGGGCAAGCCTTGGTAAGATCACCCGCTAAATCGGTCGCCGTTTTGTAGTTCAGTACAGCATCATAGCCAAATTCATTGAGGCAACGCACCGCCTTTTCATCACTTCCAGTAATGCCAACAGTTCGGCATCCCCTTGCTTTGGCGATCTGCCCAACCATAGATCCAACTGCGCCCGCAGCTGTCGAAACGACAACAGTTTCCCCGTGTTTTGGATCGCCAATTTCGGTTAAGCCGAACCAGGCCGTTGCGCCTGTCATACCCAACACATGAAGATTTATTGAAAGAGGACCGTCGTCGGGATTTACTTTCCGTTCAACATCAAAACCATCACTGACTGCAAACTCCTGCCACCCAAACAGTCCATAGACAAAATCTCCAACAGCATAGTCAGAATGTTTGCTCTCAACGACTTCACCAACGGCAAAGCTACGCATCACAGTCCCAATCTCCACGGGCGGTATATAGTTCGGCATATCTGTTACCCAACCACGCATCGCAGGATCAACTGAAAGATAGTGATTCTTGATCAGCAATTGGCCATCAGACAAAGATGAAAGCTGTTTTTCTTCCAATCGGAAAATTTCGGTTGAAATAGCTGGATTTGGACGTGCTGCCAAAACAAGTTTTTTATTCTTCATCTGATTGCCTTTGTCACTGGGCATTAAGTATTGCGGGCCCTAAGGGAATTGCATCGGTCAGTATCCACGAGAACACCCATCCGATCTTTTACCCTACCACTATAAATTTAGAACACAGATATTAAACAGAAAAATAGCCTGCCACTGCAAACAACAACGACAGGCCATAGACAAAATACCAAATTATATTCCTATTTGGAAAGTTCAAATACAAAGCGATAGCTAACTGGTACTGCTGTCGAAATTGAACTCAACTCCGCAAGCTCCCGCAAGATCTCAACGCCACCTTCCAAATTAAACTCTTCAGCATCGAGCATAACAACCAAATCTGGTTGCACCATAATTCGTGTTGGGCTAAGGCGTGTCACAATAAGAGAGCTTGTAATCTCACTATCAGCACCAGCAATTGATACATTCGTATCAACGTCTTCCAAAACCCTTATCTCGCCAGGTTTCAGGGTTGCCAAAGAAACCATATCGACATCCATGGAAAGTGTTGCTTGCGGCCATGAAACGACTTTAAAGACGTGTTCTTTAAGACGGTCATCCCGAATATCGATACCAGTCTGTACAGAGGCCAGTTCAATCTGGATCTGTGCCTTTCCCTCGGCACTCACACCTCCCTTAAGATTAGTAAAGTAATTGCTCTCCCCAACCGATGCCTTCTTGATAGAGCCAAAGCTCAACCGCGAACTGTCGTTATCAAGCTGCCAATCACTTGCCATGACCTTCAAAGGCAAGAACACTAGCGCCAAAGCGAATAGAAAATTGATTGTATATCTTAACATTATAAAAGCCTTAAATTTTGTTAGTCCTGATTATAAAACACGCAAGAGCAACTTTTATTCATGACTAAAGAGGTTTTGTTTCAAATTAACCCTCTAAACCCATATTAATATACTTAATTTCAAGATATTCCTGAATCCCGTATTGTCCACCTTCCCGGCCAATCCCAGACTCTTTGATTCCCCCAAAAGGTGTTGCTTCGGAAGATAGTGTTCCTGAATTAGCCCCGATCATACCGTAGTCCAAAGCTTCGGACACACGCCATACTCGACCGACATCACGAGAAAAGAAATAGGCGGCCAAGCCATAGCGCGTGGCATTCGCCAGTTCAATAGCCTCGTCTTCGTGCTCAAAACAATAGAGCGGTGCAATTGGGCCAAAAATCTCTTTGTGAAAAACCTGCATATTCTCAGTAACGCCCGTCAACACTGTAGGCGCATAGAACTGATCGCCAAGAAGCATTGGCGCCCCCCCAACAAGCGCCTCCGCTCCCTTGGACAAAGCATCACGGACCAGGCCATCAACCTTATCAATGGCTCGATCATCGATAAGCGGCCCCAACTCCACGCCTTCATCTTGGCCAGCGCCAACCTTTATCTCTTTTACCGCCTTTGCCAACTTTTCGGCAAAAACATCGTAAACACCTTTTTGAATCATAATACGATTGGCACAAACACAGGTTTGCCCTGCATTGCGAAATTTGCTTGCAAGCAAGTGCTTTACTGCAAGATCAAGGTTTGCATCATCAAAAACAATAAAAGGTGCATTCCCGCCAAGCTCCATAGAAACCTGTTTCACGGTCAAAGCACATTTTTCCATCAGAACTTTACCGACAACGGTTGACCCGGTAAATGACAGCTTACGAACAGCATGGTGGGACGTCATTTCATCCCCGATTTCCCCAGCCTTGCCCGTCACAACGTTAAGAACACCATCTGGTATCCCCGCTCTTTGGGCAAGAACAGCCAACGCAAGAGCAGAGTATGGTGTCTGAGGTGCCGGTTTGACAACAACCGTACAGCCAGCGGCCAGGGCCGGTGCACACTTGCGCGCAATCATCTGCGCCGGAAAGTTCCATGGTGTAATCGCCGCAACAACACCTATTGCCTGGCGGATTGTCAGAAGCTGTTGATCGTTACGCCCTGCCGGAATAGTTTCTCCGTAAACCCGTTTAGCTTCCTCTGCGAACCATTCGATATACCCGGCAGAAGACTTGATTTCGCCTCTGGCTTCGTCCAGCGGCTTGCCCTGTTCAGCAGTCATAATCTGGGCCAGGTCATCCTGATGTTCCAGCATCAAATCATGCCAGCGTCTCAAAACGGTAGCGCGCTCTTTTGCTGTTTTCGCCTTCCAGCTTGCAAGTGACCCTTCCGCGCTTTCTATAGCCCTTCGCGTTTCCCCTGCCCCCATCCAGGGCATCTGCCCCAATTCATGTCCCGTCGCCGGATCATAAACAGACGCTGTTCTTTTGGAATCCGCATCAACCCATTCCCCCGCAATAAAGGCCTGTTGTTGAAAAAGTGATTTATCCCGCAAAGAAAGAGGCATAACGAATGTCCTGAAACATGAGGCGAACCCAACATACATTTCGGCTCACAACATAAGATAGATATATGAATAGGATTGAACGCTATCCAAGCCACCTATCTGGTACAAGTACCAATTCTGACTTTTACCTTTGTCAGGGGACATTGTTCTTCGTTAATCCTGATGGTTTAGCGCTTGCCTTGTTCTGGCAACCACGTCAATTTACCTGCTCTTTTAGATATATTCTGTGTACAGGTTGAAAAATAAAATGACCACCGTTGTGAGTTGGAATATTCAGTGTGGCCTTGGCGTAGACAACGTTGTCGACCTTGGGCGGATTGCAAAGGTCATAAAATCCCAAGGTGATCCGGATATTATTTGCCTTCAAGAAGTTGCACGTTTTGACCCAATCTCTGACAAAGGTCAGGCAGCAGATCAATACACTATTCTCTCAAACCTATTTCCTGAACATACCCCCTTTTTTGGCCCAGCAATAGATCACCTGTATCCCGGTGAAGATAATCGCCGTCAATTTGGCAACATGATCCTTTCACGCTTGCCCGTTCTACAGGTCTTTAACCATCTGCTTCCTCAGCCTCGCCCCGAAATTCCTTGCAAGAATATGCCACGTCAAGCACTGGAAGTTGTAGTTAATCTCGAAAGTGGCCCCTTACGCATCACAACAACACATATGGAATATCACTGTGCAAAACAGCGCTATTCGCAAGCTGAATATCTGTGCAAGGTACAGGAAGAAGTCATCGCAAACCAAGATTATCACAGCATAGCGCCATCATCCGGACCCTACGCGGCTATCCACAGACCGGAACGCAGCATTATTTGCGGGGATTTTAATGCAGTGGTAGGCGAAGAAACCTACCGGCTGTTGAATTCAGAGATTCTCGAGACATCAAAACACTATATTGATGCATGGTCCGCTTTCCATAACGATAAAAAGCATGCCCCAACTTGCGGCATCTTCGATCCGGAACAATGGCCAGAAGGTCCGCATTGCCGCGACTTCTTCTTCATCACAGAAAGTCTGACAGCCTTGGTGGCGAACATTTTCGTTGATGAACAAACGGATGCTTCAGATCACCAACCTGTTATACTGGAATTGGCATAGCTTTCTTCCAACGAAATAAACTATGCTAATCAAATATGTCCCACTTCTAATTTTATTTACGCTCAGAGGCTAGAGAAGCAATAAATTTCCTAGTTTCAGCAGGACTGGTTAAGCGTACAAAATTGATATAAGAATATTCTTTATCTTTCAATATTTTCTCATAATATTTTATATTACTTCTATAGCTTTTCATTGTCCAAAGCAGGACAGAATCGCGACTTAAAAAAGTTTTTCTGAAACTCTCAACATTGCCCGTTCCAGGCCAGTTCTCTTTCTTCATTACAGCTCTAATAACAGCCCGTTTTGAAGCTTGGTAAAAAGTTCTTATCCACGAATAATCTATCCAAACCACGGTATCAACATTAGCCCATTTGACAGATTGTGTGTGATTATAATTCCCGTCTAATATCCAATTTGAACCAGACGTATTTTCCACAATAGCGGAAAGAAATTCTTTATCTGAAGCGTTTTTCCAATTCGGTTTCCAGTGAAAAATATCCATCTCAACATGCGGATAATCCAATACACTGGCAAGAGCGCGGGCAACAGTGGACTTACCGCTTCCGCTGGTCCCAATAACATTTATGCGTTTCATCATATCAATAACCTTCAAGAACACCTTGATACTGACTATCCTCAGACAACAATAGGAATACAGCCCAGCGACGAAGTGCTTTTATTAATCAGATAAAGATGTGAAATTTTACGGGTCAGAGTTTACATTCAATGAAATGCTACGTCGGACATAATAAGAAAAAGGTGTGACATCCACAGACTATAAAGATCACGCCCTGGCGTTTTGTAAATCAAATCGTCAGATAATAAAAGTAGTGATCAGTCTCACGTTCGAACCCAAAAGATTCATAGAGCGACTGTGCTTTTGCATTCAGAATATCGGTTTCAAGAAGGAGCCCTTTGGAATTCACCTTTTTCCCATGATCCCGCGCCGCCGTTAGCAGTTTTCTGGCAACGCCTTGTCCCCGTGATTTTTCATGCACATAAAGATCATTCAGGATCAAATCCCTCCGAAGGGAAACAGAAGAGAACGTCGGATAGAGTTGGGTAAAACCCAAAACATCACCATCACTATTTTGCGCATAAAATACCACCGACTCAGAATTGGCTCGGCGCTCTGAAAGAAAAATCTCACAAGCCTTGCGATCACTTTCCTGTCCATAGAACTGACGATAAAGATCAAAACATTCAACGACTTTATGGATAGTCTGTGTATTAGCCTGCAGGATCTCTATTGTCATTTTATCGCTCTATATTTATGGCTTAGAACATTTATATAAAGATATTTCTAATGGACATCAAAGACTAAGATAATAGTAGCGTCGATCTGTATCATGCTTAAACCCCAGACTTTCATAAAGTTCCTGAGCTTGCACATTATCAATTTCCGTCGCCAGTAAAGTTCCCTTGGAATTGATCTGAGCCGCGTGCTCTTTCATGGATTGTAAAAGCTTACGCCCGATACCTCGATTACGCTCTGTTTCCAAAACATAGAGATCACCAAGAAAAAGATCTCGTCGAAAAGGCACCGCACAAAAAATAGGATAGGCCAGAACAAAACCAATCGCTTGTCCTTCAGTATTTTGGGCAAAGAAAATAATTGCTTCGTTCGCGGCTAACCTATCACCAAGAAACTGCCCACAAGTTTTCAGATCAGATGTTTCTCCATAGTGTTGTCTGTAGAGATCAAACACAGACGAGATCTTCTTTACATGCTCTGATTTTGCCCGAAAAATTTTAACCGACACGCCTTACTCCTGAAAATCAAACCCCGACATCAATAGGCTTATCGGGAATAATACAATCAATCAAATCTGGCAGATACGTCGCGATTTTTAAAGGCACAAAAGTTTCACCAGATGCTGTGATATCTGTCGCATCCCACCAACGATAACCGTGGAAGTGCCGATTTTCATTTGCATCAGGCATTGCCTGTGGAGGATCAAACTTCTCGGACTGGATTAAGTAAAAGGTCTCATTGACACAGATATCTTGCTTGTTAAAGGTCAAGCGATGTTCTCTGGTCCAAACCAAAGGACCAATATCCCAGTTACTCGCAAAAATCTCTTCGTTTAATTCACGGCGTAAAGCAAAAACAGGATCTTCATACCTCTCAAGGCCGCCTCCGGGTGTCAACCATAGAGGCTCTGTATTGGGGTACTGCATACGTGCCAATAAAATTTTATCATCGGGCGAGAGAATAACAGCCCGAACAGCACGACGTTTTTTCATCACTTGATCGTCTATCACTCCACCGTAACAGATTTGGCAAGATTTCTCGGTTGATCGACATCCGTTCCCTTCAGAACAGCCGTATGATAGGCCAGAAGCTGAATAGGAAGCGCATAAAGGATTGGCGCAACAAAGGGATCAACCCTTGGCAAAACAACACTGTGTTTGGCAATATCTCCGGCCCGGGCAACGCCCTCTTCATCAGAGAAGAGAATAATCTGCCCACCGCGTGCATGAACTTCCTGAAGGTTGGAAATTGTCTTTTCCATCATCGGACCGCTCGGGGCACAGGCAATAACCGGAACATTTTCATCAATCAAAGCAATAGGACCGTGTTTCATCTCGCCTGCGGCATAACCTTCGGCATGAATATAACTGATTTCCTTGAGCTTCAATGCCCCTTCCATCGCCATGGGATATAGATTACCACGACCAAGATAGAGTACATCCCGTGCTTCACTGACATCGGCAGCGATTTTGCGGATGATTTCATCCGTATTCAGAATTTCAGTGATACGCGACGGGATTTCGGTCAAAGCAGAAGACAGCTCTGCTTCGCGTTCCGGTGAAATTGTTCCTTTGGCACGGCCAATACCAATCGCAAGACAGGCAAGAACGGTAAGCTGCGTGGTAAAAGCCTTGGTTGATGCCACACCAATTTCAGGCCCAGCCAAAGTCGGCAAGACCATATCTGATTCACGGGCAATAGTAGATTCAGGCACATTGACAACAGAAATAATCTTTTGCCCTTGTTCTTTGGCATAACGAAGTGCTGCCAGAGTATCAATTGTCTCACCGGATTGGGAAATAAACAGGCTGACACCATTATCAGGCAATGGCGCTTCACGGTATCTGAACTCGGATGCAATATCGACTTCGACCAACTGACGTGCTTCCTGTTCCAGCCAGTATTTAGCCACCATTCCTGCCAAGGATGCCGTACCACACCCGACAATGGTCAAACGGGAGATATTAGCCAAATCGAACGGAAAATCCGGGAGCTGGATAGAACGTGCCAAAGGATTAAAGAAAGTATGCAGTGTGTCACCAACAACTGCTGGCTGCTCATAAATTTCTTTCTGCATGAAGTGACGATATTGGCCCTTACCAATCATGGCACCAGATACAGCCGTTTGAATTACTTCTCGGTTCAAAAGGTTTCCTGCAAGATCCCGGATAGTCGCGCCATTGTTATCCAGAACAACCCAATCCCCTTCTTCCAGATAACAAATCTGATCAGTCAGATGAGAAAGAGAAAGAGCATCTGAGCCCAAATACATCTCGCCATCACCATAGCCCACGGCCAGCGGGCTGCCACGACGTGCACCAATCATCAAGTCTTCCCGACCGGCAAAGACAATCGCCAAAGCAAAAGCCCCTTCAAGACGCTTGAGCGTCGTATGAACAGCCTCTTCAGGTGACAAACCATCATTCAGATAATTTGTGATTAAGTGCACAACAACTTCGGTATCCGTTTCCGTCTGAAAGGCTTGCCCTTTCGCGTCTAACTCAGCACGTAGTTCCTGAAAATTTTCGATAATGCCATTATGGACAAGCGATACCTTGTCACTGGCATGCGGGTGCGCATTGATTTCATTGGGGCGACCATGTGTTGCCCAACGGGTATGACCAATTCCTGTCATACCGGTAATGGGTTCTTCTTCTACACGATTCTGCAGGTTAACGAGCTTACCCTGAGCACGTCGTCTTTCCAAACCACCATCAACCAACGTGGCAATACCAGCGGAATCATATCCACGATATTCCAATCGCTTCAAACCGTCCAATAAGAGAGGAACAACAGGCTTTGTACCGATAATACCAATGATGCCACACATAATGCTTTAGCCTTTTTTCTCTTCTTTAATCTTTTTACGACTGGCACGGAAACTCGCCCCAGCACCAGCCTTGTCAATCAAACGTCCTCGAACCACAGCCATAGCATCGTCTGCGACTGATTTCGTGATTGTTGACCCCGCACCGACGATTGCGCCAGCACCGATATCAACAGGGGCAACCAGCGCCGTGTTCGACCCAATGAATGCCCCTGCACCAATAGAAGTTTTCCATTTATTAAACCCGTCATAATTACAGGTAATCGTTCCTGCGCCTATATTAGCCTTGGCACCCACTTCGGCGTCACCAATATAACTCAAGTGATTGGCCTTGGCGCCCTCACCCAGAACAGCATTTTTGGTTTCAACAAAGTTACCAACTTTGCCACCCTTTCCGATCACCGTACCCGGGCGCAATCTGGCATAAGGACCAATTGCAGCCTCTGCACCAATTTCAGCTCCTTCAATGTGACTGAAGGCTTTAATATGACAGTTATCCGCAATAGATACCTTTGGACCAATAAACACAGACGGTTCAATAATGATATCCCGCCCAAACTCTGTATCCGTAGAAAGCCACGTCGTATCGGGATCCATTAAGGTAACGCCCTGTGCCATGGCCTTTGCTCGCAAGCGTTGTTGTAAAACACCTTCAGCTACCGCAAGCTCTTGACGGGAATTAACTCCCATAACCTCTTCTTCACTTGCCTCAACAGCGCGGGTATCCAAACCTTCGGCATAGGCAAAATCAAAAATCACCGGAAGATAGTATTCTCCTTGGGCATTGTTGTTATCCAGTTGATTAATCAATCTATGTACTGTTGGCCCCTCGCCCAGTAAAATCCCTGCATTACAAAGATCAATCGCACGCTCTTCGTCTGTTGCATCTGCATGCTCAATAATACCCATAACGCGGCCATCACTATCCTGCTTAACCCGACCATAGCGCCCGGCTTCTTCGGGACGAAAAGCCAGACCGATAAGCTTTGGTCCATTTTCTTCGCATCTTTGCGCGCGCATAGCTTGGTAGGTTTCTGGACGAATAAGCGGTGTATCACCAAAGATCACCATAATGTCGGCTTGATCATCTGAACCACAGAAACCATCCAAGGCATCAAAAGCCTGTTTCACGGCATGGCCCGTTCCCAAACGATCAACCTGAACAACTGTCTTATGTGGCGCGGCTACTTTTTCTACAGCCAGAGCATCAGGACCGACGACAACGACAATACGATCAGGGGAAAGGGTCTCCACACCGTCCAGAACATGCGACAGCATCGGTTTTTCTGCCAGGCAGTGAAGAACCTTTGGCAAGTCTGATTTCATTCGGGTGCCTTGGCCGGCAGCCAAAACAATCACAGCGAGTTTACGTTTTGTCATAGATCTCTGAAGCTCTAAGGATCACAGTTGGTTAAATGTTTTCACAGTGCTTACCCCCTGCCTCTCTTGGGATCAACCATTAGAATACGTCATACCAACAAAATCAGGCAAAAATATAGCGCACAGAAACTGACACAGAAAAAATCGTATCTCAAATCACCTTTTATTTCTGTGTGTTACACAATATTTCGATTTATTACAGGACAATATCTTTCTAAAATTGAAAACGAAGAGTTCTTGTGAAAAAGATTATTCCTGTTTAGCTTTTATCAGCTAATGCCTAGAGCCAATATACCAACTTGCAAAGTAAGCCTAATCTTCATGACCAAACGCAACGTACTTGTCTTCGACCTCGATGGTACTCTTATTGAAAGTGCGCCCGATCTCGCTTTATCTCTACGAATATTATTGAAAAGCGAAGGACGCAGGGAACCGGACCTTATCGAAGTAAAGTCAATGATCGGTGATGGTGCGACAAAACTGGTTGAACGCGGTTACGCCGCAACAGGGTCTGCACTTTCAGACGATGAATTGCAAGAAAAAGTCGAAAAATTTCTCGAGATTTATGCAGACAATCTTGTTGTTGATACACACCTTTACGAAAACTGTCGCGCCGTACTAAAAAGCTTACAAACAAAGGGGTGGAAACTCCTGATTTGCACCAACAAACCCTATGCCCCAACTTTAGAAATTATGAATAGGCTCGACCTTAACGGTCTGTTCGACAAAGCTGTCGGCGGCGATAGCTATCCCATTAAAAAACCGGCCCCTGATCACATCCTCAAGCTGCTGGATGAAACAGGCGTCAGGCCAGAACAAGCCATTATGATCGGCGATGGTGTTAATGATGTCCTTGCAGCGAAAAGCGCCAGGATACCATCCATTCTTTTCACACATGGTTATGGTACAGAAGCCGCGAAAGCACAGAAACCTGATGTGATCATAGACACTTTTCTAGAACTTGAAGACGCCATTAACAGCCTTGCATGAGGCTGCGACATTACCGCGCGCACCAGTACAATTATGATGTAAAAAGCTCGCAAGCGGGATAAAATTGAGCATAATCAATTCTTAAACGGGTCTATTGGCCTAAGTTGCGCCAAGACAGCTAGCTAAAGATTATTTAATGTTTAAGGTTCGCTTAGGTATTGCAGACATAATGTTTAACCGACAGAACTAAACAACATACACAACTCAGGAGAGAGTAATTATGGCAAAAATCGCCACCATGGCCTTGGGCCTTGTTATCGGATTAGGTCTTAGCCTTAGTGCCGCACAAGCTGGCGATGCCGCCGCTGGCAAAAAAGTCTTCAAGAAGTGTAAAGCTTGTCACACTATTGATGCTGGCGGGAAAAATAAAATTGGCCCGAATCTTCACGGAATCGTTGGCAAAGCCGCCGCATCAGTAGAAGGTTACAAGTATTCTAAAGCGATGAAAGCATCTGGCCTGACATGGACCGACGAAAATCTCACTGAGTTCTTCAAAAAACCTAAAAAGTTCGTCCCAAAAACAAAGATGTCATTTGGCGGACTGAAGAAAGACAAACAAATTGAAGATCTTATCGCCTACCTAAAAGAAAACAGTTAAGTTTATATCGCAATATAATGATACGAAACCCGGGCTTAAAAGCTCGGGTTTTTTGTTTACGCGTCGATATAACAATTTCTCGCGCTCCATCACGTGTTCGCGAGATCTTACAGACAAATTAACTTTCCCCCCTCATGATAGCGTCATCAATCGCGCAGGCTTAAACCTCAAAAACACTGAGGCAGGCCAAATATAACGAATAAAAGCTGGAACAAGCTTCAATCAGGAGAGAGTAACTTTGTCGATATTTACGCGTCACAAAATTCTAAGCCTAACAATGGGGCTAGCCATCGCATCATCACTTTATACAGGGCAAGCTTCTGCAGGGGATGCAGTAGCCGGCAAAAAAGTTTTCAACAAATGTAAAGCCTGCCACACAATAGGGAAAAATAAAATCGGACCTGATCTCGCAGGGCTATTTGGCCGACCCGCTGCCAGTGTCGAAGGGTATAAGTATTCCAAAGCTATGAAAGCCTCCGGGATTACATGGACAGAAGACAATCTGGCGAAATTCCTAAAAAAGCCTAAAGCATTTGTCCCAAAAACCAAAATGGGTTTCGGTGGTTTGAAAAAAGAGAAACAAATCGAAGATCTGCTTGCTTACTTGAAAGAAGTCACTGCACAGTAACCCTTATTAAAACGCACACTATATCATTCTCGTTTACCTAAAGACTGATATTTTAACAAAGCCAACTGTATCATCCAGTTGGCTTTGTCTTTTTCTTCCTTTTTTCTGCCATTTACTTGTCACGTGACATTCTTTGGTCTTATCTGCGAAGTATGCTATGAAGCCTGTATATTGTTTTGAATTATCGCTTAATTCTTGAAATATTTAAGATTAGTTTGCTTAAAAACAAAGAAGCAGGCGGTCTTACTCAACTATTCGTTAACCTTAAACAGGCAAGCTAAGCATAGGTATTAAGGTTAACAGATAGACTATATGATTTTGAACCAAGGTCCTACACTCCCTTAGGGCCTTGAATACTCTTTTTCGGGGGAAACGGGGATAGAATGAGTTCTGAGAATACGGCGAGCAAACCCAAGAATGCTAAAAAGGGTTCCGCAAAAGAGAAAAAAGCTGAAGGGCAAGCCAAGCAACAAGCTGCAGATGCTCTGAAAGCAACGGAAGTGATCGACGATGGCGTTCCACCCAAAGCAGAATGGCAGGTCGACCCTGGCTCTGTAAATTTCGAAGATCCACTGCTTGAATGTGTCTATATGCTCGCGTCAATGATGCAGAGGCCTATTTCGGTCGAAGCTCTTAAAGCAGGACTTCCGCATAGTGACGCACACTTCACCCCCGATCTTGCTGTCCGTGCAGCAGAACGTGCTGGTTTAACAGCAAGAACCGTGCGCCGGGCAACGATCGAAGATATTCAACCTGTTACACTTCCTTGTATTGTTCTGCTAAAACAGGGTGGTGCTTGCATCCTTCTGAATTACACCAAATCTGGCAAAGCGAATATCGCGATACCAGAAGGGCGGGGTCAGAAAGAAATTACAGTCGCGGAGCTACAAGAACAATACACTGGCTATGCGATATTCGCACGAACCGAGTACAAATTTGATTCTCGTGCATCTGATATTCAACTTAAAAAACCAAAAGCCTGGTTCTGGGGAACCTTGATCAAGTTCTGGCCGATTTACAGTCATGTTATGCTGGCTTCGATTTTGATCAATATGTTTGCTATTGCCAGCCCATTGTTTGTCATGAACGTTTATGACCGCGTTGTACCAAATGGTGCCAGTGCGACCCTTGCTGTTCTAGCGATCGGGGTAACAACAGTCTTCCTGTTTGAATTTATTATGAAAAACTTGCGCACCTACTTGGTTGATGTCGCGGGTAAAAATGCTGATGTAATCATCGCCAGCCGTCTGCTTGAGCAACTTATGGCAATGAAACTTTCCAATAAGCCCCCCTCAACCGGGGCGATGGCAAACAATCTTCGCGAATTTGAGTCACTTCGTGACTTCTTTACCTCAGGAACCCTGGTTGCACTGATCGACTTACCTTTTATTTTCCTCTTTATCTGGATTATTTCGGTTGTCGCTGCCCCACAGGTTGCCGTGATACCATTGATTGTTGTGCCTCTGGTTATTCTGGTTGGTGTGGTTCTTCAAATTCCGTTACGGAAAGTTATTGAAAAAACTCATAAAGAATCCAGTCAAAAACACGCCTTATTGGTTGAAACGATTGATGGTCTCGAGACCATTAAAACGACCGCTGCAGAAGGCCGCATTCAACGCTCTTGGGAACGCTTTGTCGGTTTGACAGCTGACTCAGCGGGTAAAGCAAAACTGCTATCAGGTATATCAACCACCTTTGCGCAACTGGCCATCCAAATGACAACAGTTGTTGTTGTTATTGTCGGTGTCTTCTTGATTATCGAAAAAGAAATGACTATGGGTGCATTGGTCGCCTCAAGTATGCTGAGCGGGCGAGCACTTGCGCCTCTTGGAACCATTGCGGGCATGCTCACCAGATTGCAGCAATCACGTGTAGCTTTGAAATCACTTGATAACATCATGAGCTCAGAAGTTGAGCGTTCTGAAGACAAAACATATCTTCATCGCCCGCGTCTGAGCGGTGAAATTGAACTCAAGAAGGTCACGTTTAACTATCCTAATCAGGAAATTAAAGCGCTGGATAACGTCAGCCTTAAAATAAAACCGGGCGAGCGTGTCGGTATCCTCGGGCGCATTGGCTCGGGTAAATCGACCATCGCCCGCCTTACACTGGGGCTTTATGATCCAATAGAAGGTTCCGTTCTGGCCGATGGTACCGACATTCGTCAGATAGATCCAGCTGATCTGCGCAGAAACATCGGTTATGTTTCACAGGATAACTATCTCTTCTTTGGATCCGTGAAAGAGAATATCTCTTTTGGCGCACCACATGTGGATGACCAGACAATTCTGCGTGCCGCATCTCTTGCCGGGGTTACCGATTTCCTGAAAACACATCCTCACGGGTTCGATCTTCAGGTCGGTGAACGTGGAATGTCCCTCTCAGGCGGACAACGACAAGCCGTTGTTATAGCAAGATCATTGCTTCTTGACCCACCAATTTTGCTAATGGATGAGCCAACAAGCGGTATGGATAACTCATCCGAAGCCGCCTTCAAGCAACGCTTGTCAAAAGCAGTCGTTGGGAAAACCCTGGTTCTGGTTACACACCGGAGTTCACTGCTTACATTAGTTGACCGTCTGGTTATTGTCGATAGTGGTCGGATCGTCGCTGACGGACCGAAAGCTGAAGTTCTTGAAGCCTTGAAACAGGGTCAAATCCGGGCGAGTGCCGGATAATCCCCTGAGGACACAAACCATTGAGAACAATCAGATAGAAATAAAGACACAAGGAAAAGGCCCATCATGTCTTCGATGTCTAAAAAAGACGAAGATCTATTATTTGCACCAGATCTACACGCCGCAACCCTTCGTAAGGGACGCCGCATCGCCTATACGCTTACCTTTACAGCATTTTTGTTTTTCCTTGTCTTTGGAACCTGGGCAAGTATGGCAGAATTGGATGAAGTAACCCGTGGTGAAGGCACCTTTATACCAGCACAAAAAACCCAGATCATTCAGAACCTTGAAGGCGGTATCATTACCGAGTTGATGGTCCAAGAAGGCGATGTTGTCGAAAAGGGAGATATCCTACTTCGCATTGATAACTCTCAGGCGACCTCAACGGTTAAGGATTCGAATGAGCAACTGAAAATTCTCTCAGCAACAGTCAAAAGACTTACTGCGGAATTGAATGATACGCCACTTGAGTATACAGAGGCTGAACACAAAACCGCACCTGACCAGGTTGCGGATCAAACCTCACTTTATAACGCAAGAAAACTTCAACAAGAGGCACAGATCAAGGTTCTTGAAAACCAGTCACGACAACGCCGTCATGAAGTATCAGAAGTCAAAAGCCGTATCGGACAACTCAGAAATTCTCTTGCTTTGGCGCGCGAAGAACGAAACATTACGAAACCTCTTGTCGACAAGGGGATTTCCCCCAGATTGGAACTTATTCGTATTGATCGTCAAGTCGCAGATCTCGAAGGTGAAATCAAAACATTACGGACAAGTCTTCCTCGTTTAGAAGGCGCTGTTCTTGAGTCAAAGCAACGCATTGATGAAATGGTTCTAACAACAAAAGCCGAGGTTTCTGACGAACTCAACAGATCCCGTGCTGAAATGAAATCTCTCAGCGAACGAGTTGCCGCCGGTGTTGACACCGTTCAAAGAACAGATATCAGGTCACCGGTTCGTGGTACGATCAAAGAACTCAAGCGCAACACTGTTGGTGGTGTTATTCGTCCAGGAGAAGATATCGTTGAGATCGTACCGCTTGATGACACTCTTCTTGTCGAAGCACAAATCCGCCCGTCTGATCGTGCGTTCCTTCGTTCTGGTCAGAAAGCCACCATTAAAGTGACCGCTTATGACTTCTCTATTTATGGTGGTCTGGAAGGAAAGCTAGAGCGTATTTCCGCCAGTACGATCAAAGACGAAGAAGGTGAAAGTTTCTACCGCGTCTATCTGCGTACAGCAGATAATAAAATCGTCAGTAAAGGTAAGGAACTGGAAATTATTCCAGGAATGACAGCAAATGTTGAAATTCTGACAGGCAAGAAAACCGTTATGGATTATCTGCTAAAACCAATCTTGAAGGCACGAGATTCAGCCCTACGGGAAAAGTAATAATTTGCCTTAAACTTGTTATGGTGAGCGTCTGCTCGGATGCTCACCATCAACACAACGTGAACGCGACAAATTTACATCTGTCACACCACAAAAATTAAGACTCTGTTAAGCGGTTCTTTGCCATTTTAGTAGCTACATAATTTTATTTATTTCTGGCGAACGCGACGCAGCCCTTGACCCACTTTAAGCCGTTACAAATTATAAAAAAGGCCGCATTAATTGCTTCCTTGGCTTCTGTCCTTGTGAACACGATGCCTATGGATGTTGCACATGCCCAGTCACTTGGTGATTTAGCCAAAGCAGCAAAGGGCAAAGGCACAGCGCTTTTCAGAACCGTTGAATTCAGATCCAAGTCATTCAAGGCCCTTCCGCAATGGGCGCGTGTCTTAAAAAAATCAAAGCCTGAAATCAAATCCTTTAACGCCTGTGCGAACAACGTCGCCAACTGTAAAACGCCACAACAAAAATCATGGCGAAAAATAATTCATGCTGCCAAGAACATGTCGCGGCGACAAAAGCTTGATACAGTAAATAAATTCTTTAACCGTTGGCCCTATAAACTGGATCATGAAGTTTATGGCGTTAGTGAATATTGGGCGTCACCCAACCAGTTCATGCGAACATCAGGTGACTGTGAAGACTATTCAATTGCCAAGTTTTATGCCTTAAAAGAACTTGGGTTTAGAGACAACGAAATGCGTATTGTGATTTTAAAGGATAGTATCCGTGGTATTGGGCACGCAGTACTGGCAATATACGAAAAGAACGATATCCTGATACTCGACAGTCTTTCAAACCTAATACTGACACATACAAAGTATCGCCATTATATACCTCAATATTCTATGAATTCGACGACACGCTGGGCGCATATCAAGTAAGATGATAAAAACACCCAAACATACAAATGCTCCCCGGGGGGGACAGAGCGGAAAACAATGAAGAAAAACGGTAAAGAGAAATTCGAATTTCACGCCATAAACGATGTGGCTTCATCCGAGCGTCCCGCTAATCGGCGAACTGTTGTCACTGCGGCCCTTGTTATTGGTGCCCTCATACTGCTGTCAATTATTGTTCCTGGCGTGATTATTAACGACAGAAAAAGTACTGTCATAGCCAAGGTTCAGGATAGACAGGAAATCCTCGCTTCCGGACGTAGCGAACTTGTTCAGACCTGGCTCGACTCTGTCCGCGCACAATCCGATAGGCTCGTATCAAATGAACTTTTCCGTCTCTTTGCTTACGAAGTAGATCTTGCGGGTGGTGACTTCACCCAAATCGTCCCGCCAAAACCGGACGAAGATCCTGATTCAAGCCTTGGCGTTTCACTCTTCGAACAGCTTCCCTTTATGGAGCGTGTTCTCACCGACTTTACCATCAACAGTGATTTCACAACCAGCTACCTATTTGGAAAAACCGGTATCGCCTATCTAACCAGTGGTGGTGCTGATCCTGTAACAGAACAGCAAAAGCAACTTGCCATGTCTGCATTCGGGCGCAAGGAAATCACTTTTGGCCCTGTACGCGTTGATTCATCAGGGCTGGTGATGGATCTCTTGTTGCCCGTACTACCCGCGCAATCAGAAGCAGATCAGGAAGAGCCTGTTGGCTTAATGCTTCTCACTTTTCCTGTCACCACAAAGTTTGGCGAATTCCTCTCACAACGTGCTTTATCGGAAGAAGGTGAAGTCACCAGAATGGTTCAGATTACCAATAAAGGTTTTCAAGAGATCACGCCACAGGACCCTGAACTAATCCGCGATATTACGCTGACGTCTAACAATGAAGATATCTTTGCTTTCGCCCTTCGTCCAACTATCGGGATTGCCGCGAAAGAAGTCTATTCCGTCGGCTCTCCCTTGATCCCTGATCAATTATGGATTTTTCAGGAAGTTGATCGCGTTAGTGCAGAAAAAAGCCTGATTGAATTCAGAAATATTGCCTATCTTCTTGCCGGATTTATTGTACTGATTGTTGCGTCTGTGTTCCTGGCTTTCTGGTGGCGTTTGAACAGCGAACACAACGGCGCATTGGCGAAACAGTTCAAGGATCTCGCTACACGTATTCATGCACAAAAACAATTGCTGGACAAAATCAATGGCTCGATTGCTGATTTCATCGGCCTGAAAGCAGTTGACGGTAGCTACCGCTATGTCAATCCCGCCTTTGCAAAAGGCGTTGGTCGTGAAGAAGATCAGCTTCTTGGCATGGATGATGCCGCTATCTTCGGTACTGGTACCGCAGCCAGAATGTCGATTAGTGACCAACGTGCCGTTTCTACCGGTGGTGTTGTTACCAACAACGAACGGGTTTTCCTGAACAATAAAGAGCATCACCTCCAAATCAGTAAAGTACCCTTTGTCGGTGAAGATAATCAGGTTTCCGGAATTGTCTCTGTTTTCCGGGATGTCACTGAGATTGTCGAAGAGCAGCGCAAAAAAGAAAAAGCTGTGAAACAAATGGTAACGGCTTTGGTGCGTGCCGTAGAACTTCGCGACCCTTACCTCGGGGGACATTCCCGTCGCGTATGTCTTTTTGCCCTCATGGTCGGAAAACGGATGAATCTGAGCGAACTTGAAATTTCTACGTTAGAGGTATCTTCAAATCTTTCACAGATTGGTAAACTGGCGATCCCAAGAAGCATCCTCAATAAACCGGAACGTCTAACTCCTGAAGAGATTTCTGAAATTCAGAAACATCCGGAGCATACGCAACAGTTGCTACGTGGGATTGATTTTGATTTGCCTGTTCTCGAAACAATCATGCAAATGCACGAACGACTGGACGGCAAAGGTTACCCCAAAGGGTTGTCTGGTGAAGAAATTCTAATCACAGCTCGTATTCTGGGTGCATGTGATGTCTTCTGTGCACGAATAGAACCTCGTTCTTATCGCCATGGACTAGAACCTCTACTCGCACTGGATATTCTGGAAGAAAACAATGATCGCTATGATACTGGTGTCATTAATGCCCTGAGGGATGTGGTTAATTCTGTCGAGGGTGAAAAACTCATCGCCTCTGTCCAACACTAGGCTTTATTATTCATGTCATTGAGATCCGGGCTGTTAAAAGCTTTACACGCCAAAGCAATACTTTTAACAGCCCTGTCTACTTCTCTTGTTTTCGCTATGAGCCCTAGCCAAGCCTCTCAAAAGCTGGCCGCACAAGAACGCATTCTCGTCAATGCGATGGAATATCCCTGGAGTACTATTGGCAGGCTAAATGCTGCTGGGCGCGCACACTGTACAGGGGCGTTGGTCAGTGAACGCCATGTCCTGACCGCCGCCCACTGTATCTATGATGCCAAGACAGGGCGATGGCTTGCGCCACAGGAACTGCACTTCATCGCAGGCTATCAACACGACCAATACAAGATACATTCCAAGATTAAATCCTATCGAAAATCTTCGCGGTACAAACCCAAGAACGAAGCCTCTGCCAGAAATACAGAAACGGATTGGGCTCTTTTAGAACTCACTGATCCCATAGGAAGTCAAACTGGCTGGTTAAAACTCAATGCCCTTAATGGATCAATTCGTAGTCGACTGAAAAACCGACAGGCCCGCCTGATCACTTCCGGTTATAGAGCTGGCGCACCAAACGCCCAGACAGTTGACTTTAACTGCGAGATTCCGAAGAAGTTTAAAGGTAACGACGGGATTGCTCACCAATGCTTCCTGCAAAACGGCGATAGTGGTTCGCCCTTGCTTCTCTATGACAAAAACACATTTTCCATTGTTGGCATAAACGTCATAGGACTGAGCGCTGATAACCGTGGCATTAATGATTACGTTGGCGCCTTGAACGCAATACGCTTTCACCCACAACACGGAAAAGATGATATAAGATCTGGTATCGGTAAACTCAACTTCCTCTGGGACAAAGGTGCTCTCCCCGCCTCAGGAAGTGAAGCCTCTATAACGCCCGAACAAACTATCGCCGCACTACTCTCCCGCCAGGGTTATCTGGCTGGAAAGCCCCGGCAAGCAACGCCAAATGCCATTACGGCCGCAGAAAACCGTTTTAAAAAGGCGAAAAAAATTCCCCCAAACCACACCGGAATGCAGCTTTTAGGCGACCTGATTCTCTCGTTAAAGTAATATAAACCAGATCAGATCTATTTTGGATATGAACAAAATCTTCTTCACGGCCCCATAATGTTTGCACTTCATTTGACCATTGAACTGTTACCATGAGCAAGAAAAGAACAGATAGACGTCGCTCAAACAGTACCGAAACGATGTGCAACCATATGGACAACTATTGTTAAAGGATTAGACCTCATGGAACATGTATTCACAGATGGCGTTGGTTCCATCACCGTTGTTAACGGTAATGTTCGCATTGAATTGCGCCAGATCGTCCGCGACCCGAATAATGTTGGCAAACTGATTTCCGAACCGACAACAACCCTGATCATGCCGCTATCCTCCCTCAAGGATGCAACAGTCAAGCTTGCCAACACCATGGAAAAAATACAATCCGACGAAAAAGCCAAAGCCCAAATGGAAAGCCAAGAAGATGACGAGGATGCATTGACGCAGTTGTAAACAGTATAATCTACATATAAATACCATAAAAACACCCCCTCTGATCAATCAACGATCAGAGGGGGTGTTTTTATGGTCACAACTCTAACGAAAGAAGGCACCCAAAAGGCGCCTTCTACATTTAACTAATCAGATTTATTTTACGTAATAGAGAACAGTATCTCCGCATCATTCTCATCAATAACACGAACCTGATCTCCCGCACCAAGTCCAACCCCTTGGATCGTAGCAACTTCATTGCCACTAACCATTACTGAAGCAGAATTAGTACCATTATTAAACACGATAGATAGATCCGTAGCAGCATGAGCTCCTAGACCATCAAGAACATCATGCAGATCAAGAATATCGCTTGTTGCTGCATTCGCATCTCCAGTACCCGAAGCAATATCAAAGTCAGTGATCGTATCTGCGTTAGCCGCACCATATTCACTAAAGACGAAGGTATCGTTACCAGCACCACCGGTTAGAGTATCGTTACCGGCACCACCAATAAGAATATCATCACCAGCAAGGCCGTAGAGGATATCGTCACCGTCATTACCAATCAGAGTATCGGCAATATCTGTACCACTTATTGTACTGGACACTGTGCCTTCAGAGGCATTTCCACCCGCAGAACCATAGACGCCATCCAGAACAGTACCGTCACTCAGAGTAATCGAGAAAGTAACCCCAGCACTCGCGAAGGCATTCCCGTTATTCCCTCCAAGATTATCGGTATCCGCACCAAAGGAGAAAGTATCTCCAGAAGTAAAGGACCCAGGAGAGAATGTCGCCGTTAGCGAGCTTGTATTACCGGAGTTAGGAGAGAAGTTCACATTTCCAGAGGAAACACCCGATGAATTATTCCCAAAGGCAGGGCCAAATGATCCCGATCCTGATAAATCAAAAAACGCATCAGAGTCAGATCCACCCCTAAGATTAATAGTTATGGACGTTATATGTTCACCAGCGGCACTCGCTGCAAAAGCAAAGCTAAAGAAGTTTGCATTCTGAAAGGTATCGCTGCCTGCAGCACGTGCCGTAATCTCACGCGTAACAGTATTACTATCACGACCAATCAAGATCTCATCTTTGCTCGTACCTGTAACAGTATCACCAGCTGAACCAGTCACATTGACTGTTCCGATCTGACCACTACCATCAACGCTATATTCAAAGGATCCAGTATAAGCGCCAGTTCCTGATGGGTCATACAAAATATCACCCGGCATAGAAACAGAACCACCAGTCGGGCTACCTACGTCGCTGATACTCGTCGCTGCTGCACCGTCATTGGCAAGAAGATCAGCTTCAGCAATCAGAATTGCATTACCTGATACATCATTTGTTAGAACGGTATCTTCACCAGGCGCTTGATGTGCACAAACTGTCAGAGTTGCTGTATGAGGAGAGTTATCTCCATCTACAACTGTATAGACAAAGTCTTCATCAAAATCACTGGTGATTGTTCCTGCCGTGTAGGTGTAGGAACCAGTCTCTGTATTAACAACCAAGGTACCACCACCAGCAGTCGAGATTGTAATAAGACCATCGCTAGTACCATCATTTGTATCTGTGTACGTAACGTTGTTATGAACAATTTGTGTAATGGCAACAGCCGTACCAAATCCGTCCGCACCGGCAGTATCATTGGCAAGCAGATTGCCGACCGTTGACCCCCCACCCGGTGTCGTACCAGAAAGAGTCGCATCCAAATCATCAAAGCTATCGATTTGGATAGGTGCATCAGCACCTGTTCCTTTATCGACATTACTCAAATCACCAAGAGCTGTCGTATTAACACCAACACCAATGATATCGACACCACTGCTTGATACAAAGTTATCCCAAGCTGTATAGGCAGCTGGTAGCCCACCCGTATCCGAAGTTGGTTCGCCATCACTGAGGAAGTAAATCCGGTTAACGGCTGCGGGATCAACGGTAAAGGTTGTTCTCGCGAGATTAAGCGCATCGGTATAGCTAGTTCCGCCGCCAGTCTGAGTGAGATTATTCAGTGCCGTAGATAAATCTGCAAAGTTATTGAAAGTACCATCGAACTGAGCATCTGAAGCAAAGGTAAAGAGAGACACAGAGGTTGATCCCGCACCATTGAAATATTGCTCAGCCGCGTTTTTAACTGCAGCAATCTGAAGATTCCAATCTGAATTACCAATACTACCACTTTCATCAAGAATGAAAGCCAGATTGTAATTACCAGAAGCAACATCAGCAAAGACATCAGCCTTGTCATTAACAGCAACAGGTGCATCATCCGCCAAGTTCAGTGTCAGCGTAGCTGTATCAGAAACACTTCCGTTTACAGCTGTTACAGTCACTGTTTCAGCGACAGGCCCACTACTATGATCTGCATCTTTCGTTAATGTGTACTCATAGGTACCATCAGCATTAATTTTCAAGAGACCATATTCAGTGTTTACAGTAGAACCAGCAGATGCGGTTGCAGGATTACCAACAGCATTTGTATAGCTAAACTCGGTAATTGAACCACTTGTCAGGGCGAAATCACCAGAAGTGCTTTCACCAACGCTTGCAGGATTACTACCCGTTACAGATCCCGCCCCCAAATCACCAGATTCAGTCGTCGTATCAAGGGCTGCTTCTGCAACATTAGCAGTAAGATCTCCAGGAATTAGATCAGGAATATCCTCTACAGTGATCGTAAGATCAGCTTTAGATTGATCTCCGTCACCATCCGTCAAGGTATACTCAAACACAGGGGCTACATTGGCGTTGATATTCCCCACAGCTGTAAAGCTATAAGAACCATCTTGACCAATCACCAAGGTACCTGCAGTGGTTACAATAGTATAATTGCCTACGGCTAGAGATCCAGTCGGGGAACCGATCTGGGTCGCACCGCCAGTCAGCGTAACCGCTGTGATATTTGCACCATCAGGCCCAAGTGTATCGGCCGCCAAACCGTTTGGTGTGCTATCTGGATCAATCGCAGTAATCACATTACCAGTTGTTGTTTGTCCTTCTGACACAGTATCTGTGTCACTGTTGGCAACCGGCACACCGTCTTTGATGCAAATCTCAAGATCAGCATGCGCAGTATCTCCATCACCATCAACAATCGTATAGGTAAAGGTATCAGACACTTCTGTATCGGTACCTGATCCAGGCAATCCATGCGTTACAGATGGTGCAGCCAGGTAGTTGTAATCACCAACAGAGTTCGCACCGCTATCATCAAGATAGATTTCCAGTACGCCCTTCGCTGTTGTTACAGTCAAAAGTTTCGTCGCATCATCATATGTTGCCGATGGAACCGGGCCTGCACCAGTTGTTGAGAGGTTACCAGAACCATCCACAGCAAAGGTATGACCTTCGATCTCTACTTGCGTAATACGATCCAGACCATCAGCACCGGCATCATCTGATGTTGTACCCGGCGTACCAGCTACACCCGGTGTATTCTCACCATCGGTAATCACATTACCAGATACTGATTCGCCAACCGTACCAGCCAAAGTTGCCGTCAAATCACTTGGATTTGTTACAACAATAGACGTTCCATCGCTGTCAATCTGGTTAAGTTGTGTCAGGCTTGCACCAGTACCAATGCCAACACCAATAACTTCAACACTATGTGTCGTTGACGGATTGTTATCAGGATCAGCAATTGCATTCTGCCAATTATTGACACTCGTTGTACTCAGACTACCGTTACCGTCAGAGGTAAAGTACACGCGATTTACCGTTCCTGCGATCTGCCCTGCTGTATCCGTTGCCAAATCATCAATTGCGGCATCGAGTGGATCATTAAAATCTGTGCCTGTACCTGCACCGTCAAAACCAGGCGTCAGGCTGTTAAGGAAAGCATTCAATGAAGCCAACCCACTGTCGCCTGCCCCGTTGAATGTATAGCTTGGTATTGTGTTAGATACATCACTGCCAAACGGAATAACTGTTACAGAAACAGGCACTCCAAAGGCTGCATACTGTGAATTCAATGCAATTAAAGCATCTTTAAGATCACCAAGTCTCGAACCTGGATTGCCATCCCCCATAGAACCGGACACATCCACAACATAAGTCAGGTTATAAGCAGGCGCTGATACCTCATCAACACACGCATGGTTATCAACAGCTACAGGAACACTATCCTGAACCGTCACGGAGAAGGTTGCACTGTCGGTACGCGT
>NZ_LAQL01000016.1 GCF_001026905.1 Kiloniella spongiae | reverse complement strand
TAGACGAAGGGGTCATCTTTCGGTGAGCAAGGATTTACCGATTTCAGAGACCCTTGGCAAGTAGGTATTTTCGATTCTGTAATCTTTTTTTTTATTAAGTGTAGATTATTGGCTCGCCAGCTTGATTTCGGTAGCTTTTTGCGCAACAGGCACACCACCGATTTCTTTGATCAGCTTTTCTTTCATCGCGGCACCAAAATCTTCATAGGTTGTTGCAGTCTGAACAAAGGCTCCTGTGCCCCCAATAACAAATTTTTCGTAATACCGATCAATAAAGGGGTCTTCATTGTTGATGGTTAAACCGTTAATCACAATACCTTGTGTTGTCGATTGATTACGAACGAGTTCCGGTGGTGCGCCCTGATTGGATCGTCCATCACCGGAAATATCGATAACTTTGCGTACACCGATGAAAGGATTTATTTCCATCTGACGCGTTGAATAGGTAATTGCTCCGCCAATAGAAGTACCCCCGCCAAAAATATATCTCGGGGTTTCATCTACAATGTCAGCAAATTCGGCGGCACTTTGCTCATTACGAATTAAAAACCAATCCACAGCAACTTTTTGAAGTAGGTTGTTTGCCCATTGGATAACGGCAACTGCCACGCCACGATCCCCAGCAACGGCAATGGCTTGCACGACAGAGGGATCGCGAAAAGCCTGCGCTATTCCTCGCATCTGTAAATCAAATTCCTGTGCGGAGACGCTTGTAGAGGCATCAACAGCCAAAACTAGCTCCAAGTCGACATGAATGCCTTCTTGTGCAAAGGCTGGTTTTTTCGGAAAGAATGTAAGCGTGATAAAAACAGTTAAAAAAAAGGCAGAAATTATTCTGCCTAAGGAACTGAAATAATTAAAAGAATAGCGTCTGTAAGAAAAAAACGACTGTCTCATTCTGTTATCTTACCCGTTAATTGGTGCGGCGTCTTCTATAATTATTTGTACACCATCTGGCCCGGACCAGGTATCACGTTTTAGTTTACCACAGACATGGATGGGCATGCCCCCCGTATTTAAAAGCAACTGCCCCAATTCGTTATCAAGGGAACGAAAGGCGATACCCTTGAGGGTTCGTCCGTCAACCCCGCTTAAAATGCATCTCACGTGGCTTTCGCCAACGAGACCCGGGCGCAAAACGCGTACAGAGGGTAACACGAACCTAGGCTGAGGATTACCAACACCAAAGGGGCCACATGAATCCAGCAAGTCGATAAGGTCAGCACTTGCGCCACCGGGTTGAAGTGCGCCGTCTATACCTATACTGGGAGTGTAAGAAACTTCGGACAAAGCTTTTGACAGGCGTTCTGATAAGAAAGTGCACAGTTCCCGGTAATTTTTCTGATGAACAGTAAGGCCTGCTGCCATGGCATGACCACCACCATTTTCAAGTAGGCCAGCCTGACGCGCAGCTATGACTGCCGAACCAAGATCTACACCGGGAACTGATCGTCCTGATCCTTTACCTATTCCTTTCTCATCAAAGGCAATAACAAGGGCTGGCATATTGTATCGGTCTTTTAGACGGCTTGCGACAATACCAATGACGCCGGGATGCCATCCCTCACCTGACGCAATGGTAATGCCTTTTAGTTCAGTTTCGTCACCAATCGTCCCTAATGCTTGATCCAGAACTTCTGTTTCGATTGTTTTACGCTCTGAATTATATTCCTCTAGCTGTGACGCAATTTTTAAAGCTTCATCTGCATTCTCTGTGGAAAGTAATTTGGCACCTAACCATGATTGACCGACACGTCCACCTGCATTAACGCGAGGGCCTAATGTATAGCCGAGATGTCCGCTATCAGGCTTTTCAGAGAGTTTGGCTACATCAGATAGCGCTACAATTCCGGGATTATGCCGCTTGGCCAGAATCTTAACGCCCTGACTGACGTAAGCTCTGTTCAATCCGGATAGCGGGACGACATCACAGACCGTCCCCAATGCAACAAGATCCAGAAGAGACATGAGGTTGGGTTCTCTGATACCTTGTTTGCTGAACCACCCTTCTTCTCTGAGGCGTCGGTTGAGAGCAACAAGAACAAGAAATACGACCCCTACGGCAGCAAGGGAACCGTATTCGCGACTTTCGTCCTGTCTGTTTGGATTTACAACGGCAACAGCGGGCGGCAACAATGCCTCGGCCTCGTGGTGATCAATGATAAGAACATCAAGACCTGCTTGCTTAGCTCCTTCGAGCGGTTCAAAAGCAGAAGTTCCACAGTCAACTGTGATGACGAGTGAGCATCCCTGTTGTTGCAGATTAAGTAATGCAGGAAGGTTGGGGCCGTATCCTTCCGTTACCCTGTCTGGAATATGTACAGAGATTTCGACGCCAATTGCATTAAAGTAACGTATGAGAAGTGCGGAAGAAGTTGCTCCATCCACATCATAATCCCCGAAAACAGCGATTTTTTCTTTTTTGTCTAAGGCTTTGAAAATTCGTGCTGTTGTATCGTCCATTCCCTTTAGAATGGATGGGTCTGGTAACCAGTCTTTAAGGGTAGGTTTCAGGAATGCTTCGGCTGTATCCAGCGTGACGCCACGGGCAGCTAGCAACCTGCCGATAATTTCAGGTAAACTCAGGCGTTGGCTAAGGGCAAGGGCTGAGCGGTGATCTTTTAATCGCTCTTCCCAGCGTTTGCCTGTAATAGAGCTTTGGATGCCCAGAAAGGTATCTCGCAAAGTATCTTGTTCTTTGCCCTGCATAATAATGAACCGACCAATTAAAAGTGATTAATGAAGTAAAGATAACCTAGCGAGCTTCCCATAAAAAACAAGAGGCGCCAATACGGCGCCTCTTTTATTCCTAGTATATCTGGTAAAGTATTAAACACCCAGATTGTCATACCACGTTTTACGATAAAAATTGTGCGTTGCATCAACAACACGGGATGTACCTGTTTTGGAGCGCATCACCATAGACTGTGTTGTCGCGCCACCTTGGTATCGCCGTACACCACGAAGAAGACTACCGTCTGTCACACCTGTAGCAACAAACATAACATCGCCTTTGGCAAGTTCGTTGATCTCGTATTTACGGTCGAGATCTTCGATACCCCAGCGGCGTGCGCGGGCAACTTCATCATCATTCCGAAAGAGTAAACGACCCTGGAACTGGCCACCTGTACAACGAAGAGCCGCAGCAGCAAGAACACCTTCTGGTGCACCACCTGCCCCCATGAACAGATCAATACCACTATCAAAACGGCTGGTTGCCAGTGCACCAGCAACATCGCCATCACCGATGAGAACAATACGGGCACCACATTCGCGAACCTGAGCGATTTTCTCTTCGTGACGTGGACGATCCATAATGCAAACAACTAGGTCACTGATGTCAGTTTTCTTTGCTTTTGCCAGACTGGCCAGGTTGTTAACGACAGTTTCGTCAAGATCTACAACACCTTCAGGAAGTCCGGCGCCAACAGCTATCTTGTCCATATAGGTATCTGGTGCATTCAGAAAGTTACCAGATTCGGCCATCGCAATAACGCACATCGCGTTTGGACCGCCTTTGGCTGTCAGTGTTGTGCCTTCCAAGGGATCGAGAGCAATATCAATGCCTGGACCGCCCTTTCCTACTTTCTCGCCAATATAAAGCATAGGCGCTTCATCACGTTCGCCTTCGCCGATAACAACTGTGCCATCAATCGCCAGACCGTTTAAGGCGTCGCGCATTGCATTCACAGCAGCTTGGTCTGCTGCTTTTTCGTCTCCGCGTCCCATAAGGCGGGAAGAAGCCAATGCAGCAGCTTCTGTGACACGTACGGTCTCTAGGGCCAGGTTACGTTCCATATCTTTGTCCTCTGACTTTGATATCGTTCAATAGTGAACGGGTTATTGCTTTTCAGATCGTTCTATTAAAGAGAGACGATCCGGATCATATTTGGTTTTTCGAGTACGCAATCGAGTTGCGATATCTTTTCTAGTGATCTTCCCATTGCGGTCTCCACCGTTGCCTGTGTTGTAATCACAAGTGGAACTGACTTCCCTGGGTTTGATTCATGCTGAATGAGTGATTTTACGGAAATATCTTCATCCTTGAGGATATTGGATATGTCTGCAATGACGCCTGGGCGATCTTCGACCTGTAAACGTAGGTAATAAGAACCTTCACGCTTTTCGACAGGCTGAGCGATAGGTTTTTCAAGTGCTTTTGCCGGAACACCGAAAGTTGGCAAGATAGTACCGCGAGCAATATCAACCAAGTCAGCGACGACTGCTGAAGCTGTGGGTCCTCCGCCTGCTCCTGCACCTTCGAACATTGTGGTTCCAACGTGGTTTCCGTTACAGACGACTGCGTTCAGAACACCCTCTACAGAGGCAATAGGTTGATCTTTGGCAACCATGCAAGGGTGAACACGTTGATCTATACCATGTTCTGTCTTGCGCGCAATTCCAAGCAACTTGATGCGGTACCCCAGCTCTTCAGCATTAACAATATCAAGCGCCGAGATGTTTCTTATGCCCTCAATGTACACAGCATCAAAATCAACTTCGGTTCCAAAAGATACAGAACTTAAAAGTGATAGCTTATGCGCGGCATCAACACCGTCGACGTCAAAGCTAGGATCTGCTTCGGCATAGCCAAGTTCCTGCGCTTCAAACAGAACTTCTTCGAAGTCGCGACCTGTTTCACGCATGTTTGTCAGGATAAAGTTACAAGTACCGTTGAGAATGCCGTATACGAGATCAAAAGAATTAGCCGCGAGTCCCTCGCGAAGACCTTTGATAACCGGAATTCCACCTGCAACAGCCGCTTCGTAAGCCAACGCAACCCCGGATTCTTCTGCGAGTTTGGCAAGCTCAGTTCCGTGGTGCGCTAACAGGGCTTTGTTCGCTGTAATAACGTGACGACCTTTGGCGATTGAAACTTCAACGACTTCTTTTGCAATACCCTCGGACCCGCCAATAAGCTCCATCATAACGTCAGCATCACAGTTTTCAGCCATGTCCACTGCGTTGTCGTAATAAGTCATGTCGCTCATGTCAAAATCGCGATTTTTACGGCTACGCGCTGATACTGCTACGATAGACATTTCACGTCCCGTGCGTTGGGCGAGGACGTTTAGATTATCCTGAATAAGTTTGACTGTTCCAGTACCAACGGTACCTAATCCGGCGATCGCAATCTTAAGGGGTTCACTCACGATTTATTTCCGCTTACTAATTTGTTCAAGAATACTGTCTTTTTTCTGCATCATGGCTTTAACGTTTTTAACAGCCTGACGCGTACGTTGTTCGTTTTCTACAAGTCCCAACCTGACATAACCTTCGCCATACTCGCCAAAACCGACACCAGGGGCAACCGCTACATTAGCATGTTCTAATAATAACTTGGAAAATTCCATTGAGCCCAGGTGGGCAAACTCTTTTGGTAAGGGAGCCCAGGCAAACATTGTTGCGGGCGGACTTGGTATGTCCCATCCGGCTGCACTCAAGCCTTTTATCAAGACATCGCGGCGACCACGATAGCGATCGCGCATTTCACCAATGCATTCTTGTGGGCCATTAAGTGCAGACACTGCCGCGACCTGAACAGGTGTGAAGGCACCATAGTCAACATAGGATTTAACCCGGGTCAGCGCGGCGACAAGCTTTTTATTGCCAGAACAGAATCCGACACGCCATCCAGCCATTGAATAAGTTTTACTCATGGACAGAAATTCTACGGCAATATCTTTCGCACCGGGAACCTCTAGAATTGATGGCGGTGGTGTGTCGTTAAAATAAACTTCTGCATAGGCCAGATCAGAAATAATATATATCTCATGCTTGCGGCAAAAATCGACGATTTCCGCATAAAAATCCAGATCCTTGACTTCGGCTGTCGGGTTTGATGGATAGTTCAGGATAATCGCCAAAGGCTTGGGGACCGAATGTCGAACAGCTATTTCCAGCTGTTCCATGATATTCGCGCCCTGTGTCATCGGCATTGATCTGATAGCCGCACCGGCAATGATAAATCCAAAGGCATGGATTGGGTAACTTGGGTTCGGTGCGAGAATAATATCGCCGGGGCTGGTGATTGCCTGTGCCAGATTTGCAAGACCTTCTTTAGAACCCAGAGTTACAATGGTTTCTGTTTCCGGGTCAATATTAACGCCAAAACGGCGATCGTAGTAGGCTGATATTGCTTTTCTTAAGCCGGGAATACCACGGGATGTAGAATAGCCGTGTACTCTGGGATTTTGAACAACATCGGTCAGTTTATCAATGACATGTTGTGGCGGGGGCTGATCAGGATTTCCCATACCAAAATCGATAATATCCCTTTTCGCCGCTCGCGCCGCTGCTTTTAATGCATTAACTTCAGCAAATACATAAGGCGGCAAACGTTTTATACGGTGAAATTCCTGATCCATTATCAACTCGAACTTGTTGGGTTATCTCTATTTAGCCAGAGAAAAAAGAATATTCTTTTCTACTCTGACCAAGATGATTAGCTCTATAAAAAAGGCCACGAAGCAGATAGCAGAATACCAGCTTCGTGACCAATGTTTTATGCGTTTTATCCTGAGAAATTTATCAAAAATTTCTCAGGGCAATTCGCCTAGTTTACATATATTTCTACACGTCTGTTTCCGGCCTCACCCGTAGGCATGAATTCGTGGAAAACAGGATTACTGTCCGACCGCGCGTCGGTAATAACCTGACGTGCGGGAACGCCAGAGTTTTGTAGGGCACGCGTAACTACTTCGGCACGACGTCCAGAGATTTCATAGTTAACCTGCTGATGGCGTAATGCATCTGTCAGCTGTGTTCTGGAGCTTGAATGCCCAAGCACTGTAATCGTTCCACCACGTTGACCGTACAGTGCAGCTACATCACGAATAACCTGAATATCTTGGTTGTTTAAGTTTGATGAACCATGCGAGAAGTAAATGACTGCAACGAGCTGTCCGCCAGCTTGCGCTGCGTAAGGTGAACCATATGTGGCCTGGCCTGTGTATGACTGACTATAGCCTTGTTGCGCATAAGGTGAGCCCCAGCTTGGCGTGTTGTACTGTGGTCCGGTGTATTGGTTTTGTGCGTAAGCCGGTGCGCCGTTTGGAAATGCGGGTGGCAAAGCTGCACCTTGTGATGAGATCACTGTTGTTTGTGATGTTGCACCGGTTACTGCCTGTGGTGATGCAGGAACTGTACTTGGAACAACAGGTGCCGGTGCAGCAGGTACAGCCTGTGGTGTTGTTTGTGCAATAGACGGCGCTTGCGGTACAGATGGTGGTGGTGCAGCAGGAACCAGAGTTGATCTGGCTGTTAATGGCTGATCGCTATATTCTGCATTACCTCGGTCTGCAACCAAACCTTCAGTAACCTGAGTTCTGTAATCACCTGATGTTGTTTGCGGGGATTCGCCAGGAACACTTGAAAGATTCGGAAACCCTTCGGCGGGTACAACATTTTCAGCGTTTGTCACCTGTGTTGGCTGTTCTGGTTCGTCACTATCAAACCAAGCCACCGGGTTCGCCCAGTCAGGTGTTGAAGAGCAGGCTGCAAGTACCAGTGGAAGCACGAGTGCTCCTAAAATGCGACCCTTACCCCCAAAGCGGTATACACTACGTTTTTTCAACTCAGGCATATAATTGTCCTTGGCCATATCTAGAGACCGTTCCCCCATGCAACTGTCAAATAAATCGATACACATACATCAAAATTACAACTGAGTAGATGTATATAGCAACGAAATTGACCTCACTTGTTGTTCTTTGTGCTTCCAGCTGTAACAATGGGTGTATAACATTGAAAGAGCTACAAGGCGATATACTATTCTATAAAAAGACTAAACAGATCATAGGGAAGGCTGGATGGTCGATCAACACCCCGAGGGAATAAAGCTACCTGATCCCGCAGAAATTACTGAAACAATGACAGCAATTTCTGAGAAATCTCAGGCAATGATTGAACGCTTTTTAATCCAACAAAGCGGACAAACGCTAGAAAATGAGCCTGATCCCATGCGGATTGGCAAGGCATTCTGGGAGCTATCGCAACAATTTTGGTCTGATCCTGAAAAAGCGGTCAAGTTGCAAACTGATTTATGGCAGGGATATAACTCTCTGTGGCTGGAAGCATCGAATAATTTCTTTAATCCAGAACATAAATCTCCTGAACATCAATCCAATGACGGAAGAGAATCGTCTTCTGATCATCAGACGGCCAAAAGTAAGAGTCAGAAAAAGAAAAAAGGGGATCGACGCTTTCAAGATGAAGCGTGGGAAGATAATCCATTTTTTCACTTCCTTAAACAATCTTATCTTTTAACGGCGAACACTATTCATACCTCTGTTAAGGATGTTGACGGTCTTAGCGAGGAAGATGCGCGAAAGGTAGATTTTTATACGAAACAGTTCTTGGACGCGCTTTCGCCAAGTAATTTTTTGATGACGAACCCTCAAATTTTACGTGCAACGGCAGAATCTGGTGGTAAAAATTTGCTACAAGGGTTGGAACATTTAATTTCCGATCTGGAAAAAGGTCGTATTAAAATGACGGATGAAGATGCTTTTGCTTTGGGCGAAAACATCGCAACGTCAGAAGGCAGTGTTATATATGAGAATGAGCTTATGCAGCTTATTCAATACGCGCCAACGACAGAGAAAGTTTATTCTCGTCCCCTTATGATTATACCTCCCTGGATTAATAAATTCTACATTCTGGATCTTAAAGCTAAAAACTCCTTCGTGAAGTGGGCTGTGGAACAGGGTTTTACTGTCTTCATGATTTCCTGGGTGAACCCGGATGAGAGCTTGGCGCATTACTCGTTTGAAAATTATATGCTCCGTGGACCCCTCGCCGCACTTGATGCGATTGAAGAGGCAACAGGCGTCAAAGATGTTAATGTCATTGGGTATTGTCTGGGGGGAACCTTACTGGCTTCGACTTTGGCTTATATGGCTGAAAAGAAAGATAAACGTATTAAAAGCGGTACGTTCTTTGTCACAATGACTGATTTTGCCGAGGCGGGCGAACTTAGAGTTTTCATTGATGAAGAACAGATGGAAGTTCTTGAAAAGAAAATGTCTGACCGAGGCTATCTTGACGGGGCTGAAATGGGAACGACCTTCAATATGTTACGGGCGAATGATCTCATCTGGTCTTTTGTCGTGAACAACTATTTGCTTGGCAAAACCCCCTTTCCTTTTGATTTGCTTTACTGGAATTCTGATACAACGAGAATGCCTGCGAAGATGCATTCTTTTTACCTTCGTAACATGTATCTGGATAACAAATTGGTTGAACCAGGTGGAATTATATTAGATGGCGTGCCAATTGATTTGGGCAAGATAGATGTGCCAAGCTTTATGATCTCTGCAAAAGAAGATCACATTGCTCCATGGAAATCCACCTATGCCAATACGAAGCACTTTTCAGGTGAAAAAGAGTTTGTCCTTGCGGCGTCGGGGCATATTGCCGGGATTATTAATCCGCCTGCTGCAGAAAAGTATTCTCACTGGATTAATTCTGAAACTCCTGATGATCCGGACCAGTGGTTAGAGGGAGCAAAAGAACATCCGGGATCATGGTGGCCGCACTGGGCGAAATGGGCGCAGAAAAAAAGCGGAAAATTTGTCCCTGCCCGAACTCCTGGTGAGGGAATGTTTAAAGATAAAGCTTTGAAGGTAATAGAACCTGCTCCAGGGCGTTATGTGAAGTCTCGATAAGGCAGATATTTATTCTCCATATTACTGTACAATTTTTTACAAAACGCTGATTTTTATTACTTGTTTCTATCGTCAGCGTTTTGTCAGGCTCAGATTTTATCTTGGGCTTTATGTATTGGATTAAACTATCTGAACTCTACTTTCCCCGATTTGTTGCGGCAATGAGTATCATTGCCGTGCAGGGGTGTGTCATTTCGACAGATTTGCCTGATTATAAAGCGACGCTACCCGAGATTGCTGATACATGGTCATCTCAACAGGGCGCGGAGGTTGATAAAAGTTCAGTTATTTCAGTTTCTGAAACATGGTTTACGCCAGATTTTCATCAGAAAGTCAGTGAATTTATTGTTGAGGGAATAAAAAATAATCCTGAACTAAAATCGGTAAAGGCACGTTTAGAACAACAGATTGCTCAATACGAAGTCTCTGAATCTGCTTTCTTTCCAAAGATTGATTTATTTGGGGATGCCAGCAGAACCAAAAGTTCATCAAAAGGCCCCAGCGGAGAACGAATTAAAAGTTATGAGAATTCTTTCAAGGCTGAAGCAAGGATTTCGTGGGAAATCGATATTTGGGGGCGCTTAGAGTCTGAATCACAAGCCTCATATAGTACATTGTTGCAAAGACAACGCGATGTTGAGTTTGCAGAATTATCAGTTGCGACACGGATCGTGGTGCAATGGATTGAGCTTATTGCTTTGGAAAAGCAACTGGATATCGCACGTCAGGAGAAGAGAAATTTAATTGAAATTGTAGAGCGAACACAGGATAGATATCAACAAGGAATTGGGTCCATCTTGGATCTACGTCTTGTGGAAACCGACCTTGCAAATACAGATTCAACATTAACATCAAAAGTTAGCGAACGATCCCAAGCTACTAGAAAATTTGAATTAATTTTGGGAAGATACCCTTCTGGAAAAATTCAAGGTTCTAAAGAATTTCCACAAATAGTAACGGACTTCTCTGCTGGTATTCCTTCTGATTTATTGGTTCGTCGCCCTGACCTTTTAATTGCAGAGCAGAAGGTAATCGCAGCGCATCATAATCTGAATGCAGCAGAAACCAACCGATTACCCAAGTTATCCCTGACACAGAGTACGAGTTATCAGAATAGAAAACTGAGTGATCTTTTTGATCCTTACAGTCTTGTTGCATCTATTGCGGGCAATATTATTCAACCGATTTATGACGGAGGTCAGCGTCGCGCTGTCATTGCCCAGAATAAGGCGATTGAAGATGAAACTATTGCCGAGTATGTGAGCACGGCTTTGAAGGCGTTTGATGAAGTTGAAAACTATCTTGGAAATGAAATTTACCTCAAAAAACAAGAAGAAGAGTTAAGCCGTGCGGCATTGATGGCAGAACAGGGGCAAAATCTATCAAGGCAAAAATATTATAGCGGTTTGATCTCTATTTTGGATTTGTTGCAGGCTCAGCAAAGGTTTTTTGTGAGTAAATCTCGATTGGTCAACATTCAAAAACAAAGACTTTTATCGCGGGTAAACCTCTACCTAGCCCTTGGTGGTCATAACACACCGCTGCAAAAATTTATACAGTCAGATCTAGAATTATCAGAAGATAACAGGAATTTTTGATGCCTTTTGATTTATCACTAAGAAAGACAACAATTTTATTGTTAAAACTGATTTTTCCAATTCTAGTTTTGACGGCATCAGTATTGATGACCTTGGTTTTGATTGAGGATGAAAAACCGGTCATTGCCGAGATCGCGAAACAGCCAGAATTACTAAAATTATCGACCTACGATATCGTTGCGAAACAACAGCACTTTACCATTAAAACACAAGGCATCGTGCATCCCAAATTTGAGACAACTTTAACGGCACAAGTTTCTGGCCTTGTGACAAAAACAGCAAATGATCTTAAGGTTGGCGATCGTTTCGAAAAGGGAGATTTTCTCTTTCAAATTGATGCGCGTGATTATGAACTTTCACTCGCGACCGCTAAGGCAAATGTAGCGGGCGCACAACAAAAGTTGATCAAGGAACAGGCTGAATCAAAACTCGCAAAATTAGAGTGGGAAAAATACGGTAAAGGATCTCCCTCACCCCTGACTTTACGAATACCGCAGTTAAACGAAGCAAAGGCAAATTTAGGGGCGGCAAAGTCCGAGCAGAAGAAAGCATTGCTCGCCCTTTCCAGAACGACAATTGTAGCGCCCTATGCTGGTGCTATACGAGAAAAGTTAGCTGCTGTTGGACAATATGTTTCAGCGGGTACAAATGTAGCGAAGTTTTTTTCTGATAGACTGTTGGAGGTCAGGTTGCCTGTAACACGCCGTCAACTGGATAGTCTTTCACTCATTGAAAAAAATATTCAATCAAAAACGATCACAATACGAGATCCGCAGCGAAAAGATAATCAGCATTGGACTGGACAAGTTATTGGCATGGAAAAAGAAGTTCAAAAACAAACCAATCAATACATGTTGATTGCCAATGTTACCGCTAAGGCGAATTCTGCTTTGAATCCTTTATTATCCGGTACCTTTATTTTTGCCGAAATAAAGTCTGAAATAATATCAAATATGTATCGGGTACCTGCGAGCACTCTTTATATGAGAGATAGTGTTCTCGTGGTTGATCATAATGATTTTGTTCGCCAGTTAAAAATCAACATTCACCACAAAGATACAGGGCAAGTTTATTTTACGGCAGATATAAAACTACCCACAAAAGTTTTAACCCAACCACCAGAAATCTTTGTCGAAGGAATGAAGATTAGAACGAATTCGAATGGTGCTGTTGGTAAATTAGATTCTATTAAAAGCTTAGCTATCAACAATTCAAATCTTGAAAACAGCAGCAATCAAGTGGTTTTGATCAATGAATAAAATACTTCATTGGTTTGTCAAAAACCCGGTAACCTGCAACCTGTTAATGGTCGTTATATTACTAGGTGGTGTCGTTTCCAGTTTTGATCTGAAAACGCAAATATTTCCCCCTGCGAAGTTAAATGCTGTTGATGTAACAATTGAATACGACGGCGCGACGCCTGAAATTATTGCCCGTAATATTTCGATACCTGTAGAAAATGCACTCAAAAGCATAGAGGGTATAAAAAACATATATTCTTTTGCAGTTGAAGAGGTCGGCACAACAACGATCTTTTTTTACTCTGATGTCAATATTGATGAAAAAGTATCTGAAATAAAAAGAAAAATTGATGCTCTTGGATCTTTACCGCAAGGGATTGAGCGCCCCCAAATAACAGAAACCAAAGATCGAGACCGCATTCTGGATATTGCTATTCATGGCAACGTTGATTTAGAGGCTCTGACCCGTATTGGCGAAGAGGTGAAAAACAGACTTATCAGCGAAACCAGCGCAAGCGATGTAAAACTCTTTTCTGCGCCTAAGCGTGAAATATCAATCGAAATATCTTCTGATGAATTAAGACGAACCGGCCTCACCCTGAAAGATATATCCAATGCGATCTCTGTTGCTTCGATAAATGTAGCGGCAGGTTCCATTGGACATGGCAGCAATCAAATATCTATTCGAGGAAACGAAAGAGCTTATCACCCGGATGATTTTGAATACATTTCTATTGTAAATAAAAATACAGGCGAAAAAATTCTCTTGGGCGAAATAGCCGTGATAAAATTTGATCGCAAAGATGTAAATTTTATCAGCCGTTTTAACGGAGAAAACGCATCCGGGTTAGAGGTTTTTATTTCAGAAGGACAGGATCTTCTTGGCGTAAGAGAAGAAATCGGGCGTAAAATAGAGGAGATAAAAAACAGATTACCGCAAAATGTTGGTATCACCATTTGGCTGGATGACAGCAAAGATATTGCACAGCGTTTGACTATGCTGCTTGATAATGCTTTGGTCGGGTTATGCTTGGTATTTGTGGTTTTGATCCTTTTTCTTAATCTTAAACTTGCATTTTGGGTCTGTACCGGGATTGTTCTTTCTTTTACTGGCGGGATTTGGCTCCTCCCCGCTTTTGATATTTCTCTCAACCATCTCTCGACCTTTGCCTTCTTATTGATCCTGGGGGTTGTTGTTGATGACGCTATCGTTGTTGGCGAAAGTGTTTACAACAGGCAGCAGAAGAATGGACCGGGTGCAAAATCAGCCTTTTTAGGCGTTAAAGATGTGTGGAAACCTGTTTTCCTCGGTGTGTTAACAACGATTGCTGCTGCTGTTCCTGGCTTAATGTTCAAGAGTATTATCGGCAGCTTTCTTTTTGATATTTCTTTTATCATTGTTGCTGTGCTTGGTTTTTCACTTGTTGAATCTCTCCTGATCTTACCTTGCCATCTGGTCACATTCACACCCGGCAGAGACAGTCGATTTACTCACATTCTCAAAATGCCGCGCCGACAGTTTCAAAAAGGATTGCGCGTGGTTATTTTGATGATTTATCGACCCTTGCTTAAAAAAGCGGTGGTTTGGCGTTATTTTAGTTTGTCGATTTTTCTATCGATCGCCGTTTTATCAGCTGGCTTAGTCATATCGGGAAAGGTTCCTATGCAACTTTTCCCCAATATGGTCGAAGGACAAATTATCACGTCTATTTCTATGAACCGTGGAACGACGGCGGATGAGATGCAGGATACAATGCTGCGTTTAGAAGAATCTTTTGAAGCAGTTCTTCCTGCCATAATATCTGATTATGACAGTGCGCAAGATGGTGATGCTTCGTTATCAACGCTTATAAAAAACAGAGCATCATTTATTGCGGATAATGATATCTACATGTTGGTGGAACTTGATTCGGATGCGCTGAAAACAATTCCTGTCGAAGAGATTGAAGCCCGATGGCAAAAAGAGCTTGGGGTAATTGCAAATGCAAAAAAAGTTAATTTTTCTTCCAGTGAAGATGGCGATGCCAATAGCATTTCGTTGAAAGTTTTTGGGGCAACTTCTGAGCAAATAACGTTGCACGTTAATGCGTTGAAACAAAAGCTGCTCAGAACCAATGGGGTCTTTAATTTTACAGTTACGCAAGGAACGGAACAAAAAGAGTTTCTAATTAATCTCTTACCCGAAGGCATGCGTTTTGGCGCAAACGTAAGTAGTATCAGCAATCAGCTCTCTGAGGCTTTTTACGGAACACGTGTGGATCGATTACCCGGGATTATGGAAACCATGGATGTTAATATACGTCTTCCGGATCGTGAGCGACTTTATATAGAGAATGTTGAAGATTTTCCTGTGAAAATTCAGGATCAGGAAACCCTGGTTCCATTCGCAAGTGTTGCGACACTTAGCGATGCGAAAACACCCGGTTATATAGAACGGATTAACGGCCAGCAAGTAGCAACAATCAATGTCAATTTTGATGAAGATCAGTGGACGCGTTTCGAACTGTTAGGAGTGATTAATGATCTTTATCTCGCAGATCTACGCAGTGAATTCCCAAACTTTAGCTATAAACTGGATGGAGATGCCGAGGAAGAAGATGAGTTCCTTTCAGAATCATTCCGGCTGTATGTTATTTTCTTCTTTGTCATCTATGCCATCTTGGCGATTGGGAGTAACTCCTATCTGTTGCCCTTTGTTATTTTAACGGCTGTTCCATTTGGGTTGGTCGGTGCTATTTTAGGGCATAGCCTTTTTGGTTTGGAGATAAATGCATTTTCAATAATGGGTGTTCTTGCTGCAGCAGGTGTCGTAATTAACGATAACTTGGTTTTGATTGATCAGATAAATAAGTTGAAGCAAAAGGGGGTGAAGGATTCCGTGGCTATTTTACATGGGAGTATTTCACGATTTAGGCCAATCGTTTTGACGTCGCTGACAACATTTTTGGGGTTGTTACCGATTTTATTCGAGACAAGTTATCAGGCTCAGTTTGTTATTCCTATGGCCATATCCCTGGCATTCGGTGTTGTACTCGCAACATTTGTTACCCTGTTGTTAATTCCTTCTCTTTATGAAATAGGTCTTGATATCTTTCGGATAATCTCATTCTTTAGGAATAGTATGCACAACGATAATCAAAATCATCATCCAAACTCAGGTGTGAAAGTTAAGGTATGAAAGTTTTACTTGTCGAAGATGATCCGCAACTGGGGGCTACATTGGAACGAGCACTGCATCATGACGGAAGTGTGTGCGAATGGGTTAAATCTGCTGAAGACGCCTCTCTTGCGTTGGATGTAAGTGTTTTTGACCTTATTATTCTTGATTGGATGCTACCTGATCAACAGGGGATTGATTTTCTGAAAGAAGCCCGAAACAAAGGTATTACCTTACCGGTGCTTATGCTAACAGCACGCACCTCGACATCGGAAAAGATAGAAGGTCTGGATGGAGGTGCAGATGACTACTTGACCAAACCTTTTGATCTGGATGAACTTTTTGCAAGGCTTCGTTCTTTGGGGCGACGTCGAGAAGTTCGTGCGTCGAGTATTATCACTGTCGGTCAATTAAGCTTGTGTCCGGATCGTCACGAAGTCAAACTGGGTGATACTGAAATTCAATTATCCAAGACCGAGTTTATTATTCTAAAAAAGTTAATGGAAAACGCAGGACGTTATGTTTCTAAATCCCAGTTAGAAGAATATGCTTATACGTGGGATAACTGTGTGACGCCGAATGCTATAGAAGCCCAAATATCAAGGCTGAGAAAACGTCTTGGGTCTGATATTATCTCTACCCTACGCGGTGTGGGGTATAAGGTTGAAAGTGTATGATGTTTTTTTCCGTTAAGGCACGGCTTTATCTCTATACCTTTTCAATAACGTCGCTGACCTGGGCACTTGTTTTTGCAACAGTTATCTTTGGTTTAAAGGGGCTCATTGTCAGTTTGACCGAAGACGCCCTTGAAATCAGAAGTGAGATTTTAGCAAGCGCCCTGCCCTTAAGTTATTTTGATGAAGGTGACCCTGCTTTGACAAATTGGCTGGAACAGATTGCTCAAACACCTCCAAACTTTGTTGATGCTGGATTTGATTCGGATAGTAGTTATCAAATTTGGTATAACGGTGAGGTTATCATCAAATCTTATATCAGTCCTGTGATGCCTGAACCAACAAAAGAAGGAGCAGGTTCCTTCTTTGATCAGAATCAGGACGATGATATCGTCTGGTTGACTCATGCGACAAAGATCGAGGGAAAAAATGCCTGGGCTGTTGCTACGGAGGACATGGAACTCGCCTTTGAAGGTATCTTTCCTTTTGCATTGGTCATATTTATTTTTATCAGTGAAAATTTCCCCTATGTTTTTGTCATTCTTCCCCTGAGTTTTATTGGTCTCTTCTTGGGAATAAAGAAAGCTATCTCGCCCATTATTGAAATCTCAGAGAAGATTGAGACTAGAGAAGATAAAGATACATCTATTATAAAATTAAAAAGAAACCCCATAGAAATCAAGGCATTAATTGATAAAATTAATGTGTGCAATGAGGTTATTAAACGTCATGAAACAGAACTGAATGCATCTCTTGAAAGTGAAAAAAAGTTTACCGCAAATGCGGCACATGAACTTTTAACGCCTTTAGCTGCGATTAAATCAGAGGCGCAGTTAAGAGAGCGTCAAACAAATGATCCTGTGCAGAAAGAAGGTCTTGCTGCCATTTCTCTCAGAGTTGACCGGGCGACACATACTGTTGAACAGCTTGTTACCCTTGCCCGACTTGATCCCAAAACAGCACAAGAGAAACTCAAGGACGTTAATCTGTGTAACATTATTCAAAATGTTTCTGCAGAACTCGGTAATAAAATAAATGAAAAGAATATTGATTTCAGAATATCCCTTTCTGATCAGTGTAATCTTAAAGGGCTTGCGTCAGCAATTAGCGTCTTATGCCGTAATTTGGTAGATAATGCGGTGCGGTATTGTTCTGAAGACGGTGTGGTCTCTATCGAAGTATTTTCAAACGCTTCTAACCTCACTCTGCGTATTAAAAATACCGGACGTCCGATTCCTGATTACATGCGGGATTATATTTTTGACCGATTTGTGCGCGGTGCCGGGGAAGAGGAAACAGGTTCTGGCCTAGGTATGTCAATTGTCAAACGTGTTGCAGAAATCCACAGAGCCGAAGTGTTGTTAAGTGATCCTGAGGATATGACCGGCGTTCAAGTAGATGTTATTTTTCCAATTTAATTTTTGATTTAAATGCTGTTTTTATTTGGTTTTTTTGTGATATTCAATTTACTATTTCATAGTAAAATAATTTTCGTTCACAGGTAAATTTCACAGGAAATTTTGCGCTGTGGTGCAGAGGATTAAACCATTCGACATCAATAAATTATAACGAAGGGTTCAATCTTTTTTAAAAAACTTTGAACCCTTTGGTTTTCCCTTGCGACTGATTTCCAAGCTAATCGCGCTTGGGGGCAATTCAATCACTAAACCCTGAGACATTTTTGAAACATTTGCACATTTTCCATGTGCTAATCAGGGGGTTTATATGACTGAAAATTACAGTGATAGAACGACTGCAGATAATATTCACACCGATACCATTAACCAGTCAGAGATTGTACAAAGTGAATCAGTACAACATGTTCTTGCTGGCCAGGCCTCTCAAAGCCCGATCAGTATTCTCGAGCCCACACGAGGTGAAGTCAGATTAATTACTACCAATCAAGGCGATGTATTTGATCTTCAATTTGATCCAGGTCTTGCCAGTTCAAGCGTTCAGGAAAATGATTTTATTCTTGAGTTTGATACGAATGCTGATGGTACGTCTGATGCCCAACTGGTTTTCAGAAACCTTGTCGCACAGGCAAATAGTGATAATAGCCCAACATTGATTATTGGCGGTATTGAAGTGTCCGCTGACCAGCTTTTATCCAGAGTTGTTGCGTTATCCGAACAAGAAGCAACACTTGAAACTGCTGCTGGTGCCGATAATGATATCTCTGGCGGTGGAAACAGCCTTTATAGTGATAACCTTGGAAACATTATTGATCTGTTGATCGCACAGGGCGTTATTGACCCCACGGAATTATCTTTTGGATTGTTCAGTTCTATTGACGAGAATACGGACCCTGCTCGGGGTTCATTTTCATTAAGCTTTAATACACCCGGGTTTGAGCTGGTTGGGGGATTTGAAGATACCTTGCCAAATCAACATCTGGTTGGTGGTGATGTCGGGTATGATGACAGTCCATTCACACCAGGCGAAACAGAAGCGGCTCCCTTACAGCTGCTCTTCAATTTCGTCCCGCAAGATAATGAAGTTCTTCAATCTGTTTCGATTGACCCCTTTCCAATTGCGGTAAAGCTTTTTGTTGGCGGGTTTTCTCCGGCAAACGAAGTGCCGGGGCCCTTCCCTGTTGTTATTGCACCGGAAGATTTTGATAAGGTATTCCTTTTGCCCCCTGTTGATAGTGATCAGGACTTTTTCGTATCAGGTTCCGCTACGATTGTTGATCCGGATACCAATCAGGCTTCTGTTATTCCATTTGCAGAAGAAGCGATTATTGATGCGGTTGCCGATGTACCAGAACTTATAATCAAAAACCTGCCAGAAGACGATTTTGTTATTAAGAATGAAGAAGATAGCCTGTCACTCCGTTTAGAAGCTTCGTTAAGAGATACAGACGGATCAGAGGCTCTTTCGCTCGAAATATCAGGTGTCCCGGAAGACGCTGAAATTAATCTGCTCGTACAACAGAATGGCTGGGAGCTCGTCCCGGGTGATACTGTTGATGGTTTTATTACCTACACCGTTGTTTATAACGGTAATGGCCCTGCTCCAACATTCATTTCCGGTACTGCAGAGGTGAAATTTAACGATTATACAACTCATAATGCGAGTTCTGGAGATGGTCGTGATGCGGATGGTACAGCCAACAATGATGGTCCGTTGCATATTACAATAAGCGCAATTGCCACCGAACTTGAAACCGATCTCGGAACAGATGAATTAACATTGGAAAACAATGTCGCTGTTGCTAGTGAAACAGTTGTTGTTCATATCCACGAAGACGTTCCGACAGTAGAAAAAACAGTCAAAATCTGGGTTGATGAAACTGAGGGTGATCAAGGCGGCGCAGAAATTCATGTCACGAATAATGTAGCTGGTGTAGCAAGTGCAATTGATGCCGTGGATGCTGCTCTCAATACAGATGGATTGAGTGTTGATCGTGACAATGCTCTGACACAGGGCTTTGTCAAAAGGAACGCAGCAGTAAACCTGTATAGTGACGGAAAAGATGATGAACTGGACCTATCGGATGTAAATCCAGTTAACAATGATGATTTGGGTGGACCGCAAAATAATACGGATGATCAGGAAGGCATAGAGTTTGTTACCTATAATGGTGATCCCGCGGTTAGTAATGGCCCCGCGAACCATATGCATACAACGGGCGGAGATCCCATTTACCTCTATTCTTCCAGCGAAAATCCGAGTGTGGTTTATGGTGTTTTTGGTGATGATGCAGCCAATAGTCTCGATGGGACAACGGTGGCATTCATTGCCTATATAACAAGCGATCTGAATAAGGGTTTGAACGCTGTTGAAGTTTATCTGGAACAGTTTGTTTCACTGGATCATCCCAATCCGTGGATTGATTTTGAACATATTCGTTTGGACCTAGAATTTGTCGTTATTGATGACGAAGGCGATATGAGTGATCCCGGTACTCTTAATCTCTATTTTGCTGACGATGGCCCCTTTGTTGAGGTTGAGAATATTGTCGATGCTGATGGTAATTCTTTTGGTGTTTCGTTCCCGAACATGGACGAAACTTTATACGACGTACCCGGTGATTTGAACGCAATTGATGATAATGTCGTCCCTAACATCTTTTCAGATCCGACAGGTGTTCATCCTATTGGACGTATTTCATCCCTGGAAGATACTGGGATATTAGGGAATCTGTTCAATATTAACGTTGATGTTGGTGCAGATGAAGACGGCGCAACTGTTGAGCATGTCTTTGAGCTGACATTAGATGGTTTAACAGAAGATCTGGTTGGTGAGCCAACCTTGGCCAAAGGTATCGAAACCACGCTTTCTGTTACTCAGGGAACCAGTGGCGCAGATTATGAGGATACCACAATATACCTCTTCCTAGAAAATGGACAGATTGTTGGCCGGTTTGATCAATTTGCCGATCAGGATGATATTCTTGAAGGTATCGCATTCCGCATCTTTGTCGATGATATCAATGATCCTGATAATGCTGATCTAATCTTCGAGCAATACATGGCATTGGATCATCCGGATATAACAGATACTGACGAAGCACTTTCTCTTTTGACAGAAGACGATGTTGAAGTTGCTCTAAAGCTCACCGTGAAAGTAACCGATGGCGACGATGATACGGCAGAAAGCAGCGCATCCATTTTGCTTTTTGATGACAAAACCAGTGCCTTTACAATTGAGGACGATGCGCCGCGTTTTACACCAGTGCAAAATCAAGAACTGATTACAAATGGCAGCTTTGAAACCAATCCTCTGAATGGAAACGGTTGGGGCACATTTGATGCTATTGAGGGATGGAACAATGGATCCGGTAATCAGTTTGAGGTTCAAAAAGGCAACATTGGTGGGATCGCCCCAAAAGAAGGCAACAGCAAAGTTGAACTGGACGGCCATAATGGAGCTGACAGTAACGCGACGTTAGAGCAAACAGTCGATGGTACAAATGTTGGTGAAAACTATGTACTAACCTTCTGGTACGCCCCTCGCCCCAATGATGGCCAGGCAGATAGCAGTAGCTTCAAGGTCCTTTGGGGTGATCAAGAGGTCATTGTCAAAGATTCAACAGATGCCAATAATGGCTGGCAAAAAGTAACGATTGTCGTGGCTGGTACAGGCGAGCCAACCAACCTGACATTTCTTGGTACAGGGCAGGAAAATACGCTTGGTGCCTACATTGATGGTGTCAGTCTGATGGCGGCACATGTGGTTGATGAGGATGATTTACCAAATGGCAGTGACCCGGAAAAAGAAAGTTTGGTTGTTTCTGGTGATTTGAATGTGGATTTTGGTACAGATGAGGCTGGTTTGGTTTATCTTTCGGACGAGCAACTTGCCGATTTACTTCAACTGGGCTTGAAATCCGGTGGCGTTGATATCGACGATTACAGTTTCGATGCTAACACAGGTGTCTTGACTGCCAGCGCGAATGGGGACACCGTCTTTACCGTTGGCTTTAATGCAGAGGAAGGTACTTTCGAGTTTACTTTGATCAAGGCTTTGGATCATGCCGATATCGCGGGTGAAAACATTCTGTCTCTCTCCATTCCCTTTACAGCAACTGATGGTGATGATGACCCTGTCGAAGGTTATATTGATCTGAAAGTTGTTGATGATGTTCCTGTGGCAGTTGACGATGACGATCTTGTGCTGATTCAGGATGGAGAAACGCATTATAATGTTGCGTTTGTTTTGGATGAAAGCGGCAGCGTTGGTCAAGAGCAATGGGATTTGCAAAAAGATGCCGTTAAGAATGCCGCTCAGCAGTATTACGATAATGGTGTGACCAGAATATCAATCTTCACATTCTCTTCAGATGCAGAGTTTGACGGAATTTTTGATAACTATTCAGACTTCGAAAGCTTCATTGATGCGCTTGTTTACGAAGCAGGATCAACTGATTACGTTGACGCCTTGAATGTTATTCAAAGCGATTTCAACATTGACCCCAGCGCGGTCAATCGTATCTATTTCCTAAGTGATGGTGAGCCTTGGGGCGAAAACAATACGCCATCTGATCAAGAGTATGATGACTGGAATGATTATCTCATCACCAACAATATCGATATTGTAGGTGTCGGGATTGGCGATGACCTAGATCACATTAAAAAAGTTGATGTTGGAGAAGACGACGAAGCCCCAATCATCATTAATAATTACGATGACCTCAATGCGGCATTGATTAACAATCAGCAAGATGGAGGTAATGCAAGCGGCAACCTTTTTGCCAATGACTTTATCAGTGCTGATGAACCTCTGATCATTACTGAAGTTGTTTATAATGGTCAGACTTATACAGATAATAATGATGATGGCCCGGAAGATGATCACATCATAACAATTCTAACTGAGAACGATGCAAAGCTAGAGGTCAATACACTAACAGGGGAATATCACTATAATGTCGAAGAATTTATAGAGGCCTTTACGGAAAGCTTTGCTTATACGGTTCAGGATTTTGATGGTGATATATCACAGGCTGTATTGAATATTGATGGTAAAATCTGGATTGCTTCTGATGATAAAATCATTACCAATATTACTGACGAGATCATCATTCCCGATAATGTTCTGTTACAGAACGATGGATTGAAATCAGGTCACGAAATTACCGATGCATATAATGCGATGGGGGGTGATGTTGATCACAATGATCAATCTGAAAGTATTCTGTTCTCTTTGGATGATTCCGGTGATCTGCCTTCTTTCGAGTATGAGGTGTCAGACGGTGAACAGAGTGAAAATGCATCCGTTGAGATCATGGTTCAAGAAGGTTCTGACCTAACGGGATCAAATCAGAATGATATCCTTATTGCTGGTGATGGAGATGATACCCTTGTTGGCAATGCCGGGGATGATATTTTTATCGGTGGATCTGGCAGTGATGTTTTTGTCTTTACGGCAGATGATCTCGGCTTTGATAATACCATCACGGACTTTAATCCAAATGAAGGTGACAGGATTGATCTGACAGACTTATTTGAAAACGCCCCTTTGGGGAATGGATTGGAAAATGATGATCTAGCCGCGCTTTTGAATGACTATCTGGATATCAGTTATGATGGTAACGATACCCTGATCAAAGTCGATCCAGATCAGTTTGGCGAAGGTATGGAAACAACAGCTTCTATTGCGCTGGAAGGAATTGATCTTCTGAATGGTTTTGCAGATAGTCAGGAGTTGGTTAACTCGTTGCTTGATAATGACAACCTGATCGTTCAATAGCCTATATTTGGTACTTTAACACATACAAGTTTTTGTAGGCGTCGTGTTGATTAACACCTAGTGAAAGCTATTTCTGATTTAATCATCAGAAGTAGCTTTCACTCAATTTTTTATAGTTTGCTGCCGAGTATTTTATTTCTTCGAGTTCTGCGGGTTTTAAATCGCGGAATTTTTTTGCAGGTGAACCGGACCAGAGTTCTCCTGTTGGGACAACCTTACCCGGGGTGACCAACGCCCCTGCAGCAACCATGGCGTTTGTCTCGACAATGGCTTTGTCCATGACGACTGATCTCATGCCGATAAAGGCATTGTCTTCGATTTCACAGGCATGTAACAAGGCCATGTGACCGACAGTAACGTCGCTGCCGATGCGGGTTGGAATGCCGCCGCCTGTTTCCCGGTAATCACCACCAGTTCGATCATGATTGACGTGTATGATTGTACCATCCTGTATATTGGTGTTTTCCCCAATAGTAATCGAATTGACATCTCCACGCAGAACGCAATTGTACCATATCGACGTCCCTGCACCTATTTCGACGTCGCCAATGATTACCGCATTTTCTGCTACAAAAGCATCTTTGGAAATTCTTGGAGTTATGCCGCGGTAGGATTTTATAATGCCAGACACGTTATTTTCGCTTTCTGAAGAGTTGTTTGAGCAAAATATTTAGTTAACAAAAACAAAAAAGTGCGGTATATAAAAATTTCTTTGTCTCATCTTTACCATTTTTAAATCATCTGGAAACCATATATAAGATCACGTGATGAAGTTTTTATCTTTGCTGGAGAGCAGAAAATATGCCTAAAGGCACCAAATGTATCGCTATTTTTGCACTTGTTGCCGCTATTGGCATTAGTACTATTTTTGTTTCTACACCAAGTTATGCAAGGTTTAACGAACCACGTTGGTATCAGCAGCAAGTCTGTCTTGCCAAAGCCTATACCAAAGTGAACCAGCTTCAAAAGTCTGCGACCCATAAAGAAAGAGCAAAAAAATCGCGCTCTAAATTAAGTCGCGCCGGTGTTCCTGAATCTCATATTCGTGAATTGGCGAACAGAACTTTGAAAATGCTGCAGTTCGGCATCAATGGTAACAAAGAAGCCCGCGGTCCTCGCCTTTGCCAACAATGGTATCCTGTGGGATAAGGCAAGAGATAACATTCGAAAAAACAAAAGGACGGTTTCCCCGTCCTTTTTTATTACCCAAAGTACTTAGTGAACTTCTAAGACCCTAATCTCTAAAGACCGGCATCTTCTGCCAGACCGAGCATCAAGTTGAGGTTTTGTACCGCTGCGCCTGATGCACCTTTGCCCAGATTATCAAGGCGTGCGATCAAAAGTGCCTGCTCGGAAGCATCGTTGGCAAACACGAAGAGTTCAAGTTCATTACTACCATTTAAAGCATCTGGTCTTAAGAATGCAGCGCGTTCAAGATTGTCTGTAGTATTCAGATCTTTGACCTTAACAAAGCGGCTGCCCTGATAGTGTTCAGCAAGGCTTTCCTGAAGCAAGGTGCCGCTGACGCCACTTTTCATCTGTGCATAATGTAGCGGAATAGATACCAGCATACCCTGGGCATAATGACCGACTGATGGCATGAACAATGGCTTATGTGTCAAGCCATTGTGCTGGGTCATTTCAGGCACATGCTTGTGCTGTAGTGACATGCCATAAGTGCCAAAAGGTTCAACTTCACCACTTTCGTGAACTTCGATCAGGGCCTTGCCGCCACCACTGTAGCCGGAAACACCCTGTACGTTGATCAAGGCATCTTTTGGTACAATGTTGCGTTCAATCAAAGGCCGCAACAAGGCAATGGCACCGGTTGGATAACAACCTGGATTACTCACGCGTTTGGAGTTGGCAACCTTCTCACGATGCCCCTCTGTCATTTCCGGGAAGCCATAAGTCCAGTCCGGATCAACACGATAAGCAGTTGAGGCATCGATAATCCGCACATCCGGATTTTCAACAAGAGACACAGCTTCAATCGCGGCAGCATCCGGCAGACACAAGATAACAAGGTCTGCAGAGTTTAAGAGCTCTTTTCTTGCCGCGGCATCTTTCCGCAATTCAGGCGCAATCGACAGTATTTCAAGGTCTTGCCGGTTTTCCAGGCGTTGACGGACCTGCAGGCCAGTAGTGCCAGCTTCGCCATCAATAAATATTCTTTTGCCTGTCGACATTGGATTAACCTCAAAAAGTAATAATAGGTGATCTATAACTACACATTATTTTTTGTATTTCAATACAGAAACTTGGATATTCGTGCTCAGGAAACAAAGGGTTGGGCAATTCATCACCTTTGTTTCCTTACCTACCTAGGTGTAAAGCTTTCACAGATGCAGATTAAAAGTATCCAATGGGATACTATTTCAGCTCTAACCCTGCTGCGTTGCCGTTTTTACGACCCAAGATCGTTGCAACGACATCGCCGGTTGTCTGTTGCCGTGTTGAGATAAAGAAGTGTCGATCACCCAAGCCATAAACGACAAAACAGTTTTCAGGCTGAGGAATTTCAAATTTGTAGTCAAAGCAAATCAGGTTTGTGCGTATTTGCCATGTGCCTTGAACAAGTTGAGTGAAATCGTAATAGGCGACACGGCCATCACCAGAAACAAACTCTACCCACCGATTTGCGTCAGGGTTTTGTTCTATCTTTGTGTGGTCAACATATCTGCCATACAGGGTGTTTCCAGCAAACGCCCCGACAATATCAGAGCCCATTAACTGCGTTGCCCCTGCGGCGACAAGCTCCTGATCACTGAAGTAGATTTTTGTGTCATCAACAGTGGGTGTTGTGACGCAACTTGCTAAAGAAAAAGAAAGCAGCAACAGGATCGCTTTGTAATTCATTTCCATATTCCTTATTGGCTCATATTCCATAATTTGAGCAAAGAAGCTGTATTTTTAGATGCATATATTAAGCCAATAGTATCTTCAGACTACTTTCAAGACAGCAGGAAGATCTGCTTCAAAGGCTTTTATTTCCGCGCGTAACCATCTACGGAAAATCTTTGCTGATTGTGACGGTTCACGTAATTCAGAGTGCACCAGATAATAACTAAAGGGAGATTGTTTCCAATCTGTCATTGCGGGAACAAGCGTGCCTTCGACAAAATCGTCTGCAATCAGGACAGATCTGCCCAGCATAATCCCCTGCCCTTGTCTTGCGGCCCCAATCAACAGGTGCGTATCGCTAAAGGCAATACTGTCACCTTCCATACCCGTGTTACCTGTTGTCTGGTTTAGCCATCTTTCCAATGAAAGCTTGATCCCTTCTGGACCACCGGAATCTCTTAACAGTGTGTAGTCTGATAGCTTTTTATCCCGTGATATCAAATCAGGGTGACAGGCCGGGCCGATCATCTCGTCCATAAGTTTTTCTTCAACAACACCTTTGTAGCTACCGGGGCCATAGCGAATAGCCAGATCTATATTTTCTCGTGAGAGATCACTGAGATAATCTGATGTCAGAAGTTCCAGCTGTATGTCGGGATACGCATTTCTGAATTTCTTTATTCTGGGAAAAAGCCATTCAGCAGCGAATGACTGCAATGTAGAAATGCGGAGTTTTTTCTTACTTTCCCCTGTAAGGCTTGCCGTTACATCGTCAAGGTTGTCTAATATGACCGTGAGCTGCTTTAGGTATTCTTCTCCCTTCTCTGTCAGGGAAAAGCTGTTGGGGCCGCGATCAAGAAGTTTGATACCTAACCACTGTTCCAATCCCTTAATTTGCTGACTTACCGCAGACGCTGAAACGGATAGCTCATCGGCCGCAAGGGAAACGCTTCCCGTTCTTGCGGCTGCCTCGAAAGATTTCAGCGCGTTCAGTGGTGGCAATTTACGTTGTTTTAGCATTAGAAAAACTTACTCAGCCTAATATCTTCTTGTTTTACAGAAATTATATAGCAACCCATATTGAAAACAACGCCGCATACTGTTCTGTTATCATATAGCAAGCTAAAGCGGGAAAACTTCTATGTATCGTTTATGAAAGTAAGAAAATGGCCTCGGCTTTTCGTTTAAATATTGGCGTCGCCCAAATGTCTTTGGCGATGTTCCTTTCCGGCTTTATCGGCCTGTTTGTTTTTGAATCCGGACAGACGCCTTTTAATGTTGTTTTCTTCAGATGTGTCTTCGGGGCGATCGGGCTTGGTTTATTTTGCTGGTGGAAAGGTTACTTTACCGCAGATGCCCTGAACAAAAAGAATATCACCCTTGCTCTATTGAGCGGTTTTGCCTTGGTTTGTAACTGGATCCTGCTTTTTACATCCTTCAAGCTGTCCCCTATTTCCATCAATACAGCCATTTATCATACACAGCCTTTCTTCCTTGTTCTCTTTGGCGCGTTGTTCTTGGGGGAAGCCTTTAGTTTTCACAAGTTTGCATGGATTATTCTGGCTTTCCTTGGCCTGATCTTTGTTATTGAGCTGGATGCTGATAGTTTTCAGGGCGACACGTCAATGATCGAAGGCGCAGGTTATGCCTTGGGCGCTGCCATTCTTTATACAATGACGACGATTATCACCAAGCGGCTAACCGGGATGCGTCCGCACCTGATTGCCTTTATACAGGTTACCTTGGGCATCGTCATGTTAAGCCCTTTGGTTGATTTCTCAACCGCACCAACGCTTTCTGATACCAAGGTTTGGGGGTATCTACTTGCCCTTGGCCTGATCAATACCTGTTTTATGTACATCATCCTCTATTCCGCGTTTCAGAAGTTACAAACACCTGTTATTGCTGTTTTGTCCTTTATCTACCCTGTCGTTGCCTTGGGCGTGGATTATGTTTTCTATGACCAAAAGCTGAGTGCGCTTCAGTTCACAGGTATTGTGTTTATTTTACTTAGTGCAGCGGCTGTGAATCTGGGCTGGAAAGTCTTTCCGTCACGGGTAAAGATTAAAGAAAGTTGATCCGTGCACATAAAATAGCAAGAGATGTGGTCATACCCTTCTCTCGCTATTTTCTTATTTGGGCTACTTCAAAAAATGATCCTGTTTGGAAAACCAGTCTTTCACAAAATCTATAAACTTCCTGACCTTGATTGGCAGATGTGTTTGATAGGGATAAACAATAAAAATTGGATAAAGCTTGGTTCCATAAGATGGCAAAAGCCGGATCAGGTTTCCTTGGGCGATTTCTTCTTCTGCCAGATAGGACGGAAGTTTACCAATCCCGCCACCGGATAGGATAGCTTTTTTGAGCATGGGAAAGTGATGGGCACTCAACTTCGCTTCTATATGAATGCTGTGGGATCCCTCTTCATCGTGAAACTGCCACAGCGTTGGCTCTAGTTTTCGTGCATTTAACAAACACTGATGCGCCAATAAATCCTGTGGCTTTGTGATGACGGGTTTGTCTTTCAGATACTCTGGTGATGCACAAATATATTCTGTCCAATTGCCAACCTTGATCGGCACCAGATTGTCTTCCATCGTTGTCGTCGCGTGAAAGGCAATGTCGATGTTTTCGGATTGCAGATCTTTGATTTTATTATCCAGTTCAAGCTCAAACCTTACATCTGGATAAAGGGCATTGAACCCGAGGGTGATATCGCTTAAAAAAGCTTCACCGAATGAAATCGGCGCAGATACCCGGATAGAGCCGGAAACGGTTCCCTTTATGGCCTCAAGATCTTTTTGTGCATTTTTCACACTTGCCGTGATTTCTTTGCAGTGGCCGTACCGCTTTTGCCTCTATCGGAAGCTTTGATGCGCCAGGTCAACCTTGTTCTGATAGGACGTGATTACATTGCTTCAGACGGTTCTTTTACCTTGAGTACCGGCATATTGAACCGCGATCCTATTCGTCTGGGAAGTTCGGCGGCTATGGTCAACGGCGCGATCGATAGCTTTGTAAAAGCCGCCGCTATGGAAATGCGCAACAAGGTTCGCATTAATTCAGTGAGTCCAACAGTCATTACAGAAGCATTGGACAGCTATGGTCCCTATTTCAGGGGGTACGCCCACGTGGATGCTGATAAAGCTGCCCTGGCCTATAGCAAGTCCGTCGAAGGAATGCAGACAGGCCAGACTTATATTGTGAATTAAATTGCAGTGAGGTAACGAAAGAAATCCACATGATTTTTAGATTTAAATGTTAGATTTATCGAAAGTGTTATTTTTTAAAAATAGATTTGCAGGAAATGCTACCTTTTAAAGATATTTAGCAATTGTTTCCTGCAAATTTTCTGCTTTTAAATTTCCCTTCACGATGTAACCTTTTACAAAATCGTATAGCTCTTTTATTTCAATGTCTTCTTCTCTTTCAGACGAGGTGTACATGGTGAAAATAGAAGACATATGTTTTTTATTGGTTTGCCTTAATGCCGAATACTTTTTTAGAAACTCTATTCCATTCATGATTGGCATATTAATGTCGAGAAATATAAATATTGGTGGAAAATCATCGGGAAATTTTTGTTTATTAAATTGATATTCAGTTAAGAAGTCCAATGCGCTTTGTCCATTATCTGCTTCAAAAATCTCTGTTGCTATATCGAGTTTTTTCATTAGACGTTTCAGCAAATATCTATCGTCCTCATTATCATCAATAATCATGACCGAGAATTTATTCATTAGCTTCTTTCCATTTCCCTTCTGGTAATTCGATTATAAATTTTGTTCCATTATCTGAGCTTTCAAAGCTAATTTTAGCGTCCATCTTATCGATATGTTTTTTGATAATGTACATGCCAAGACCACTTCCATACGAAATATCTGGGTGAAAGCGTTGGAACATTTCGAATACTCGATTGCTATATTCTTTAGGTATACCTATGCCGTTATCTTCTATGATACATAGCTTTTTGTTCTTTTTATATTCAGTTGATATTTTCACATAACGATATGGTTTATTTTTATTACAATACTTGATTCCATTTGAAATAAGGTTCTCTAGGATTTGTGTGATCCGAACTTTAGACGCATAGATCGGTTTTGTATCATCAAGTTCAGTCTCAATCGTTACATTATTATCAATGTAAATGTTTTTCAGTCTTCCTTCTATCGAATGGATTATTTCTTTAAAATCGACCTTTTCTTCGTTTGTTACCTTTAAATCTGCTTTTGCGAGATTCAATATATCGACAATTAGTCGCTCTAGTTTCTTAACGTGATTGGAAATATGGTTTGCATTTCGTTCGACCTCGTCATAATCGCCTTCCTTGATATCTTCACATATAATATCGGCTAAACCGCGTACTGTTATTAAGGGAGCTTTCAAATCGTGAGAGGTTCTGTAAGAAAACTGCGTCAGCTCATTGTTTGAAGTCTTTAATTCAGAATTTAAAAACTTTAATTCTTTGTTGTATATCCTCAGGCTTTTTTGCTGTCTCTCATTTTCTTGTTTCTTATCAGATAATTGCTTTGTCATTTCAATCAGAGCTGTATCTAGTTTTTCTTCTCCTATTAATAAATTTCTGTCGAGTGAATAATTTCCGCGAGTAATGGATTCTGCAAATTTGATTGTCCGATTAAGTGGTAATATCACTGCGCGAGTTAATACCGCTCCCAATAAAATACTTCCTAGAAAGCTCAGACTTAAAAAAAATAGAGCTGCGTTTGTTAGAATGTTCTCCTGTTCCTCTTCAGCGGCAAAAATACGTTCCATTTGCCATTTTTGAGGATCTGAAATACGTCTGAGTGTTGCAACCAATGTTTGAGCTAACGGAATGCTTTTTTCTTTTAAAAGATCCAGAGCAGCGATCTTTTCATCAGTATGAATTTTTCCTTCTATCTCATCTTGATACTGTCGAAATAAATCTAAATCCTTACTGATACTTTCCAATCTGGCTTGTTGTTCTGTATCTGGCCAGTTCTTCGCATAATTCATCAGTTGCTTATGCATTTTCCCGATAGTTGTCCAAGCTGCTTTTCTTTGACGAACATAATTTTCATCTTGGGTTAATATCCAACCTAACAAACCATTCTTGGACGTATTAATAGCATTGGTTAATCTGACGTTGGCTTCTATCGAAGGGACAAAGATATTTTGAATTTTCCGTGAAGATTCTGTGACCGTATTTACTTGTAACAGTGTAAAAACTGTCATTGCTAAAAAAGTACAGCACACTGCTCCAAAGCTAAGAGTTATTTTCTTTTCTAAGGTGTTCATGAACAATGCTTCTATTGCTTAAGCTGTCACATTCTGTTTTTTTGCGCGTCTTGAAAAAAAGAATGAACCAATCAAGACAATCAACAATAGACTTGGCAAAACAATTTTCCCGACCTGATTTAAAATCATAGTTGTTTGTAATTTAACCAGATCTAAATCGGTATGAACGCACACTGACCATGGTTCCGTACTAATTGGCACCTGATATGTAATATCCTGAGAACCATCCAGTCTTGTCTGTATGCCGCCAAAGGTAACACCTTCAGCAGCAGATTGTGTGTAGGTTTTTGTTTCTAAATCATTAGCTATAGTCCAACCAGTAACATCTTTATTTACGTTTGAAGGTTTTGGATGTGCGATCACCCTATTTTCACCGGCAATAATACAAGCAAAATGCTCGGCATTTTGAGGGGTGTTTTCCAGCATAGTTTGAACTTTGGCTAACACAACCTCAGACGACTCACCTCGTTCCAAATCAATGGAAATCAGTGTTGCAAGACGTTCAGCCTGTTCCTGATTTTTTGCTAGATTAAGGTCAAATACAACTTCATATACTTCCTTTTGAAGGATCGGAACTGCTATGGCTGCAATTATCGCAGTCAAACTAAAGAAAATACTAAATGCCTTAATGAAACTAATATTTTTCATAAAACATCCTTAGTTGCTTTTTAATGAAACAATTTTTTACTTTCAAAACTCTAGAGAGGTACGCTTAAGATTAAGTTAACTCTTTAGCGCGTTGAGTTTAAAAAAATCAATCTTGAGTTGATTGAGTCAAATTATCGAACAGTATGTTTCAATTCGGGCGAATATTTTATGATTCTGATGTTTGCTATATTCCTCGTAACAAGGAGTATTTTAAGCTTATGTCTATTATTATTGCTATGTGTACTTATGCCCTGACTATGTCGATTTCACCGGGGCCAGTGAATGTTATTACCATGACTTCGGGGCTGAACCATGGGATTTACCGAACCATCCCCTTTGTCGCCGGGGCAACGATTGGCTTTACCCTGTTACTCTTTGCAGTTGGTTTGGGGGCGACTGAGCTTATAACGTTATTCCCGCAGGCTATGAATGGAATTGGTTATGTGGGCGCGGCATTTATGCTCTATCTGGCCTATAAGATCGCTTTTTCCACGGGAACAATCTCATTTGAAGAAAAGTCAGAACCCGGGTTTTATCAGGGCATGTTGCTCAACATTTTAAATCCTAAAGCGTGGATTGCCTCTATTTCAGGAGTAACGGCTTTTACGACAAAGGGTGATCCTTCGAGCCTTTTTCTCTTTTGCGGTCTTTATTTTGTGATTTGCTTTATTGGCGTTGGCACCTGGGCCGTTGTTGGAAGACAAGCCAAAATTTTTGTTCAAACAGAAAAGCACCTGCGCCTGTTCAACATCTTTATGGGAACTGGCTTGGCAGCGGTTGCACTCTATTTGCTTTTTGTATAGAGACATTATTTACCAAGGTGTTAGCTGTTGTCTTTCATCCACTAATTTATTAAGTGTTTTTAATCTGATTTCAATCGCTTGAGTTGAAACTTGAAAAAAATCAGAAAGAGCACCTAAAAGCTTATTAAAATCGCTTATATTACAAGGTTGGTCATCTACATAGATATCGCCATGACCTTTATTGCGAATATCGAAAATCGCCCTGAATTCATCTGTTTTTCTTAAAAATGTATTTCTTGGAAGTAAGAGGCAAGAAGCAAACAAATTTGCTTGATATTCTAATTTATCAATATCTGATTTATTTGTGTTTTTAACACCAATAAACAAATCTTGTTTTACGATAGATTCTGAGAGAAGAAATTTGTCGTGCCTTAAATAAAAGTGGCCTATCTCATGACTAATTGTGAATCTTTCACGAGTTATCCTGTCATGAGAATAAATAGTAATCTTTTTATTGGAAAAATCAGCTTTACCTAGTATTTCACTTCCATTATCGCCAAAAAATTGCTGACTGTCCCATTCGAGGCCAATAGATAAATATGAGCATATTTCTTCTAAATTAATCGCTCCTTCTCTGTATTGGACACATTTAAGAAGTTTATTGGCTTTTTGCTCCATTTCCTGATGTGAAATAAATGGAACATCATCACTGTTACACGTTTTTTTATCATCAATTTTGGGGCTTATAATCCAACTTATCAAACTCTGAACAGAACCGTGATATTTTCCATCATAATATGCAGAAAATTTAAGAGATTTTGTGTATTGTTGATTACCGAAAAGTTGTTTTTTTAGATGTTTATCTTGATATAATTGTTTTGATCTTCTTTCCGCAACGATCTCTAGACCATTATTGTTGAATTTAGCAATACCAATATGATAGCTTTCCGCAAGATTTTTTGCTCCTATTTGGAGCTCTGTATTGGTGATTATAATGCCTTTTGTATCATGCATACCAATACGAGATAATTTGTTTGAAAAATCTGTCACATCAGATTCTGGAATTGTTTTTTTTGTGTAATTTTTGCACTCGAATATTAGCTTTGAATGTGGTTCACTTGTTACTTCTCGGCATATTTCTACTACAACATCAAATGTGATGTTGCCTTCTCGTTTCATACAGTAATATTGTTTTTGTTTATAAATTTTACATAGGCTTGGAGCATAGATACCATAGATTAGTTGCCCTTTTTCCTTTTGCTCAAGAAGGTATTCGTATAAGCGATTTTCTAGGACTTTACCTTTTTTTGTTGTATTCATTTTCCACGCAACAATTTATTGTATTCACCATTATAGCGATTAATTTCAGATATATTATATCTTTTGCGTGTGTAGGCTACTAATTATTATCAAAAAAAGCTTGTTTGCGTATTTCTTACTGATTTCATTGAAATCCCATCATAAGTCTCCAGTCTGTAAACTTATTTCAGGATGGAACAAGACCAACAAAAAGGGCCGCCAGAATGGCAGCCCTTTTCGAATTTTTGAACTTCTGTTCTTCGAAGCTTAACGCTTGGAGAACTGGAAGCTACGACGGGCTTTCGCCTTACCGTATTTCTTACGTTCAACAACACGGGCATCACGTGTAAGGAAGCCGCGTGCTTTAAGCGCAGGACGAAGGCCTGGCTCGAAGTAAGTAAGAGCTTTTGAGATGCCGTGACGAACAGCACCAGCTTGGCCAGAAAGACCACCGCCTTTAACTGTGCAAACTACGTCGAACTGACCAGCGCGCTCAACAGTCTCGAAAGGCTGTGCGATCATCATGCGTAGAACTGGACGCGCGAAGTAAACTTCCTGTTCGCGACCGTTTACGGTGATTTTACCAGTACCTGGCTTGATCCATACGCGAGCAATGGCGTCTTTACGCTTACCAGTAGCATAAGCACGACCTTGTGCGTCTAGTTTTGGCTCGGCGACAACTGCGGTTGTATCTTCGACTGCAGGTGCTGCACCGCCAAGATCACTCAAAGAGTTGAGGGTTTCTTCAGCCATTGTTACTGGCTCCTCTTGTTCTTGGTGTTTTTAGAAGCAAAATCCAGAACTTCTGGCTGCTGAGCTTCATGATTGTGGTCAGGACCAACAACAACGCGAAGATTGCGCATTTGCTGACGACCGAGAGGACCTTTAGGAACCATACGTTCGATAGCTTTTTGAACAACACGCTCAGGGAAGCGACCGTCCAGGATCTGACCAGCTGTACGTTCTTTGATACCGCCAGGGTGGCCAGTATGCCAGTAGTACTTTTTGTCAGCCAATTTGTTACCTGTAAGGGCGACTTTCTCGGCATTGATGATGATAACATTATCACCACAATCCATGTGTGGTGTGAATGTTACTTTGTTTTTACCGCGCAGGATATTTGCGACTTCGACAGCCAAGCGACCGAGAACGATGCCTTCAGCATCGATCACGAACCACTTTTTCTCGATATCTGCGGGTTTAGCAGAATAAGTTTTCATTTAACAGAGCCATTGCATACTGTTGTCATAAGGGGCAAGACACACCTTAGTGCTCTTGCGTTGGTGGGTTCTAATACAGTGTAGAACAGCTGTCAAACAAAAATATTCCACTACAAATTTATTTTATCAATAAAAACAATAAGTTAAAATTACGGTAATATAATACCCCATAAATTTGAACTTTTTATCCACAAATAAATTTTTACGGGGAAGAAACAAATCTGTTGTCTGTAAGATCGCTGCGCGTAAAGATGCTGCTTTGTATATTATATTAAATATGGAGCATGTATGACCAAGACATCAGATGTCGTTATTGTCGGTGGAGGCATTATTGGCAGTGCCGCAGCCTTCTTTCTGGCAAGTGATACGACATTTAATGGGAAGATTACCGTCATAGAAAAAGACAGCAGCTATCAAGGATCGTCGACAACCTTGTCCGCCGCGTCAATTCGACAGCAATTTTCAACACCTGAAAATATCAATATATCCCTCTTTGGTATAGATTTCCTGCGGAACCTTTCTGAACACCTGGCATTGGAAAATGAACAACAGCCAACTAATGCGCTGGATATAGGCCTACAGGAAAAGGGATATTTGCTTCTTGCCAGTGATAAGGGGCAGGAAACACTTCGAAATAACAATCTTATACAAAAGGAACTCGGGGCTGACATCTCGCTTCTAACCCCTGCCCTTTTAAAAGAACGTTTCCCCTGGATGAACTGTGATGATGTTGCACTGGGGTCTTTGGGGCTTTCTGGTGAAGGCTGGTTTGATGCCTATAGCCTGTTGCAATTGTTCAGGGCAAAGAATAAGGAACTAGGCGTTATATATAAGGACGGCGAAGTTACAGGATTTGAAAAATCTGGTGGCGAGATTGTCGCTGCTGAATTGAAAACCTCAGAAAGTGCTTCTGTCGAAAAAATCTCTGGCGAACACTTTATTAATGCTGCGGGGCCTATGGCGTCGCGGATTGCCGCTATGGCTGGCATTGATATTCCCATTGAAAGCCGCAAACGATGTGTCTTTGTCTTTAACTGTCGCGAAGAAATAGCTAATAGCCCGCTTGTGGTCGATACCAACGGGGTTTATTTCAGGCCAGAGGGCGAACACTTTATCTGTGGCACCTCTCCGCTGGATGGTCATGACCCCGAGTGTTTTGATTATCACGTGGATTACAGTCTTTTCGACGAACATATCTGGCCCACCCTTGCCAATCGAGTGACCGCTTTTGAATCTATCAAACAGATCAATGCATGGGCTGGACATTACGCATACAACCTGTTGGATCAAAACGTCGTCTTGGGAACACACCCGGATGTTGGCAATTTGTACTTTGCCAACGGCTTCAGTGGGCATGGCCTGCAACAGGCGCCCGCAGTCGGGCGTGCTTTGTCAGAGTTGATTATCTATGGAAAATACAGGAGTCTGGATTTATCAATCTTTGGCATGGAAAGAATTATCAATAAAACGCCTGTTAAAGAACTTAATGTGATCTAGATTTGGAATAATTAAGCTCTTCAAAACGGATAGAGGCTTTAATCTACCTAGAATTATCTTGTTATTAAAACGGTTGTTAGGTCATCAGTTAGTCTGGACCTATCAACCTCAAGATAAAAATGATCCAAAATATTTTGCATAAGATTAGCTGATTTTTTTTCTTTTATTTCTTCAACCAATTGGTATACGCCCTCAATACCTAGCGGATGATTATTTCTGAATTTTGTCTCATACAATGCATCACTGTATGCGAATAACGCAGAATTTTTTGAAAAATTCAAACTATGTTCGTTGTAAGTGTTATTTTCCTGTATGCCCAAAGGGATTCCAGATACATCACATAATGTCATTGTGTCTTCTGTGATACAGATGAATGGCGGTGCAGCCGCACCGGAATAAGTGATTGTATTTTCTTTAACATCGACCTTTATACAAAGTAGAGTACAAAACTGACCAATTGGCATTATCTGACACAATTCATTATTTATAACACTGAGAAAATCGGAAGGTTTTTTTGACGGTACATTTATTTTATTCAGTAATGTATTGAGCCTGAAAGTATTTATGGAAGCAGAGATACCGTGGCCTGAAAAGTCGGCAAGAAAAAACATAAATTGCGTTGCATTCAGTTCTTTTACATACCACAAATCACCACCTAGTTCAGATGATGGTTGAAAGTGACCTTCAATGTTTACATTATATTTTTCTTTGATTTTGTTTGTTTGTTCTTTATCTGGCAATAAATCTACTTGCATATCTGTCGCCAGTTCCAGTTCCAGTGATAATCTTTCGTGATATAGTGACAATAAGTCGAGTAAATTTTTTCTGTCCAGAATACTGGTTACCAAATTGACTAATAGTGGGCTATCAATCGGTTTAGAGAGTACCGTTGATGCCCCGTGCCCCAATACTTCGTTTCTGTTTTCTCTGTCATCATGGGCGGTAATAACAAGTACTGGTATGTCTTTGGTTAAAATGTTGGATTTTAAGATTTCAAGAAGTTGAAAACCGTTCATTTCAGGCATTTCAATGTCACTGATGACACAGGCTGGTTTTTCATCCTCAATAATTTCCAATGCAGCCTTACCGCTAAGGACAAATTTAACGTCACAAAAGCCAGCCTTGGATAAAAGTGTCGAGATAAAGCGGCAGATTAATTCGTTATCATCGACAACAAGTATTTTAGATTTATATCTTAATAATTCTATTTCTTCGGTTGGAACCATAAGTCGTTAATTTTTTTCAAGATTTATAAGTTCGTGGAATTTTGTTATTTCTAGTGCTTGGGCAACGTCACCACTTTCAGCAGCACGTATCGTTAATTCTTTTTGCTCTTTTTCAGCTGTGGCTTTCATGCGTAAAACTAACCCTAATCCAGCTGAATCAATATATTTCAGGTTTACAAGGTTAAGTATCCATTGTTTTGCACCAGCAGAAGATGCATTGATAGTATCGGTTAACAATTCTCGGAATGTTTTTAAATCACTAAAGGAGAGTTCTCCCGTTAATGATATTTCGACAGATGTACCGCTTGTATTTAATTGGTATTCCATATTTAAATCCCTAAAGTACTGGGTTAGATTAGTTTAATGAATTCTCTCATGTTGCTATCGAGTTCTTGTGTAGGTTCATTTATATCGCCTACTGACCATAGAACTTGTATAGATGATGAATATGAAACAGCTGTGGTTTGAACGACATTAACGACGTTATCTGATATGTCATTGATAATCGTCGCCATGCGCCTGACTTGCTCTGAAATTTCAGATTGTGCGGCATTTTGTTCTTCTACAGCAGAGGCAATTCCGCTACTTGATGAATCTAGCTCTTGGCTTGTTTTCTTGACTGCATTTATTTCTTCAACGGCACTATTTGTTGTGCTTTGTATATTATCAACAAGTGTGGATATATTTTCAGTTGCTTCAGCTGTTTGGGTTGCCAGGTTTTTAACTTCTGCGGCAACAACAGCAAACCCTTTGCCAGCGTCACCTGCTCTGGCTGCTTCGATTGTTGCGTTAAGAGCGAGTAAATTTGTTTGCGCGGCAATATCTGTGATTAATCTAACAACCGATGTTATATCCTTTGCTGCTTCAGTAAGACTTTCCATTTTCTTACTGGCTTGTTCTGTTTTTTCAAGGGTTTCATTTGTTGCCGTTACAGAATAGTTGATTTGTCGTGCTATTTCATTACTTGACGCTGTAAGTTCCTCAGTTGCTGACGCTACTGTAGCAATATTTCTTGCTGCTTCTTTTGAGTCTTCTAATACAGTAACAGATCTATTTGATGAGACATCGGTCTTGTTTACGGTATCGTTAGCAGCTTCCTCAATCTCGCATACTTTAACATTTACGACTTCTATTAGATTACTAACTGTTTTACTTAACTGAACGGATTTTGTGGCTAAATCTTCGATCCTAACAATAGCGGTATTAATAGTTGTTGCACCTTGCCCGAATGATCCTAAAAGACCTTCCATTAGTATTTTCCTGTAATACTTTTTATCTGCAACGGCTTTCATGGCGGCAGAAGATTCTCGTATATAACTGTCTGTTCTGTCTATGATTCTGTTTATAGCTAAAAAAAGTTCTGCAAATTCATCATTTTTGTCAATATTGGTTATTCGCGCTTCAAAATCACCCTTGGCAATTTGATTGCAAATATTAATCGCATTTTTAATACTTTCTTTTGACGATGATTTAAAAAGCATTTTTGGCTCCTGTAAAAAAGGATCATTATGTATTGATATTTAAAGACTCAAAAAATATTCATTCAAGTCCATCTGAGAATCATTAATTATTTGATTTAATCTAATGGACGAAGCTTCTATGCCGTCTTTTTTTCGAGTGTTATTTTCTTCAATTTTTATCAATTCAGCATAAAGTGGGGCTATAATATTTGTGATAGTTTCTAGTTTCGGTGAACGCCGATTGGAATGATACCCAATAATGTTTCCGTTTTTACCAAAAGAAGGGGTGACATGGGCTAAGACCCAATAGTAATCACCATGTTTTGTTTTATTTACAACATAAGCAAAAATCTCTTCACCACTTGAAATTGTATCCCACAGCGTTTTAAAAATGCATCGGGGCATATTTGGATGGCGGATGACATTATGCGGTTTTCCGATAACTTCTTGTTCTGTATAGTCAGCAATATCAAGGAAGGTATCATTTACATAAGTGAGCTTACCACTGGTATCGGTTTTCGAGACGATAATATCGTCTTTATCAAAAAACCTCTCTGTCCCAGTTATTCTTGTATTTTGATCCATATGGTTCCTCGATTTTTGTCACTTGTTCGAAAAGAATAAAAACTTTAGTTCGATCAAGAAGGCACAGTCTATAGTTGTGATTGAACCGACTCTAAGGACAAACAGTAAAAGAGAAATTAACATCGACTTTTATTTGGTTAATGGACAAAAAAAATGTCATGTTCTTTACATATTGTAATCATTTAAAGGGAGGAAGGAAATAAGTGTTTTTTTATTCTTGAATTCATTTGTTAAAAATTAACCACTTCTTTGATCACATTATTTTTTTATAGTACAGAAAGGGCCATAACTTTTAATAACAAGTAAAATGAAGAGCCATTATGATACAACAGGCCCCGGCTGTCGGACGTGCTTTGTCAGAACTGATTGTTTACGAAAAATACCAGAGTCTGGATTTGTCCAATTTTTGGCATGGATAGAATTATCAATAAAACGCCTGTTAAAGAGTTTAATGTGATATAGATATTAACGTTAATTAACTATGGTAAGGTGTTGTTTTTTAATAATAGCTAGACAATATCTTACCATATTGACGCTTCATCATCCATTCTGTTCACATTCTTACCACTTTTTTGCCCCACCACGGCTTTGTTTTTTCTGTTTATATTAAAGTCATGGGAAACTTTAATAGAATATATCGCACAGATAAGCGGGCCAAAATGTCAATGTCATCACATGTTGACAAGAATGATGATATTGATATTGATCGTCTGGTTTGGGACGTCGAGTACAGAGAAATTGTCAAACGACTTCTGCAACCCAAAGGCAATGCATCAGTTTCACTCGGCGCTTAATCCCCGCTCGTAAGTCCTTTGGCAATTCTACCCGTTTTGTGGTAGAATTGTGATTATGCCCGATAAGAAAAGACAATCCAAAAAATCAAATCCTAAACAGCTTAAGTGGCTTATACGCGGCCTTGTTCAAGCAGGTGGTAAATTGCCCCTTTTTGATGAACATGGTCAACATTATGATACCCGGCTTATCCGGGCTTGTATTGATCATGGGTGGGCTGATCCGTGGTTCAGTAATGAACTGAAACCTGATTGGATTGTTTGCAAGCTTACAAAAAAGGGTAGAGATTTTTGTGTTTCAATCTCTCCTTCCGTCTCGGGTTAATCTTCCCATTAATTCTTCTGTTAATTACGACCTTAATTTAGGGCGTTAATTCTCTGGTATTTATGTCTCCTCAATGGCGCTTTGCGTTGATTTTCTTTTGTTGACATTTTCATGAAACCTCTGTGAAAAGCCAGACAATCATTGACTACTTGGTCAAAGATGCTTAGCTTTTGAGTTAATTGTGCGGCGCACAATAATGTGATTTTAATTAATTTAAGCCGGATTAACGAACATCATGTAGAAGTCAATTTTAGTTTTATTTGATGATTTCTCGTTTGAATAGAAGGCCATACGTAACAGCTAATTTGATAAAGCTGCTACATTTGTTAGGGGTAGATGACGTGTTATATACATACTTTGATATGCAAAGCGCTGCGTTGGGACCAATGCGCGCCATGACACAGCTCACAAAAACCTACTTTAATAACCCTCTATTCCCCTTTTCCCAGACCTATATGGGAAAAATCATGGCGGCCAGTGCAGACGTTCTCGAAGGTGTTATTCGGCACCGAGGAAAACCGGAATGGGGTTTTCAGGCCATCCACCGTGAAGACGGTATCCACCCCATTGACCTCGCCAGGATTGACCATAGGCCTTTTGGCGATCTTATTCGCTTTAAGTGTGATCTTGCAAAGACCCCGAAAAAGATATTGCTCGTCTCCCCGATGTCAGGTCACTTTGCGACTTTGTTACGCGGGACGGTAAAAACTCTTGTTGAGCATCACGAAGTTTATGTCACGGATTGGACCGATGCGAGTAAGGTACCTGCATCTGATGGTGAATTCGGACTGGATGAATATATAGAATATCTTGTCGACTACATGAAATTGCTAGGACCAGATCTGCATGTCATTGCCGTGTGTCAACCGGCACCGCTGGTTCTTGCTGCTGTTTCAATTCTGGCGGCAAATGATGATCCGGCACAGCCAAGCACCATGACTTTGATGGGGGGACCCATTGATCCGGGAGCCGCAGAAACTGAAGTGACCAAATTGGCGGACAGTAAATCCCTTTCGTGGTTTAAAGATAATCTGACTGCAACGGTCCCTCTGCAATACGAAGGATCGGGGCGCCGTGTTTACCCAGGGTTTCTGCAGTTGGCTGCGTTTATATCTATGAATTCCATGCGCCATGTAGATGCCCATATGCAGCATTTCAATAATCTGATTAAAGGTGACGGGGATTCAGCAGAAAGCCATAACAAATTTTATGATGAATATCTTTCTGTGATGGATGTGACCGCCGAATTTTATCTGGATACAATTCATCATATCTTTCAGGAAAGAAGCCTTCCCAATGGCACGATGACCTGGAAAGGGCAGTCAGTTGATCCGTCAAAGATCAAAAAGACAGCGCTTTTGACAGTAGAAGGAGAGTTGGATGATATTTCAGCCCCCGGACAAACCGAGGCTGCGCACGAAATGTGCTCGTCCCTTGTGAAGGGCAAACATAAAAATCATGTAGAGGCTGGTGTCGGGCATTACGGTATTTTTAATGGTCGTAAATGGCGCGAAAGCGTTTCTGTCGTGATTAATAACTTTATTGAGAAGCATCATCCCAAGGCAAAGGGTGATAAAAGCTAAATTAAATTCTTAAGTCATAGAATTAATTATCTTTTTATAAATATGTATTATTTAAGGTTGGATGTAATCTATATCCAACCTTTTTTGGTGCTCGCCCATGCCAATACGACGTTATTCCTCTTTGTTTGTGGTTCTCCTTTGTTCATCTTTGGTCCTGAGCGGTTGCGGCAGTGTATATGACGATACTAAGGGCTGGGGCGTTGATTTGTGGGAAGATATAAAAAAGGGGTCCAAAAAGGCTGCGAATTCTACAAAAGAAGCGCTTGATTCGCTTGCAGAAAAAGACGGCGATCCTGAAGAAGCTGATAACCCGAAAAAAGTTGATGGCGATCAAATAGAAACGACAGCACTTGATGCCAATGACGTCAATAGCGTTGCCCCAAAGGGGCAAAAGATTACCCTTTTCCCCTTAAAGAATTCAGAAAAAATCGCTCAACCACCCGTTATCAAGGCTACGGGTAAATATGCTGTTCATTTATCTTCCAATAAAAGCAAGGCGAGCGCTGAAAAGGAATGGGTAGAACTCAAGAATGTTTTTCCTAAAGAAACCAATGGACTAACACTACGACTCAAGGCGGTAAAAATTACTGGAAAAGGCACATTCTATCGTGTTTTGGGAGGCACTTTTGATGATCGGACTGAGGCAAATAAAGCTTGCGAAGCTTTCGAGCGAAAAAAGCAGTATTGCATGGCTGTTAAGCTGTAAAATCAGACGAATTTTCGATATTTATATACCAAGTGTTTTCTTTAGTTGAGCAACCTTCTCTCTCGCACCTTTGACCACAAAGCCAATATCGCTGCCATCCAAAACCATGTCATAACCGGACTTGAAAAGTGCTTCTGCACTTCGCTCTGGCGTTGGAATAGTACCAAGTAATTTGCCCGCATCTTTAACAATCTCTTCGATCTTAAAGATGGTTTCGAGAACTGCGGGATGATCTGGTTCCCCTGGATAGCCAAGATCAGCCGAAAGGTCGGACGGGCCGATGAAGATCATATCCACACCATCGGTATTGGCTATTTCTGTTGAGTTTTCAACACCTTCAGCATCTTCAATTTGACAGATCAAAAGCATTTGATCATTAAAATTTTTCAAATAGCTTTGGGAATTAACCCCGTAGTCAGCACCTCTGACAATTGTTGAAGCGACTCCTCTTTTACCTTGTGGGGCGTAATGGGATGCCGCAACGGCATATTCTGCTTCTTCTTTTGTGGAAACCGACGGCACCATGACGCCATCAGCACCCGCATCAAGAACGCGTTTAATTTTTGCATTCGAGTTGCTAGAAACCCTGACATAAACTTTGGGGCCGTAGGCTTTGGCCGCTTGCATTTGGGTTATGGCATCCATCACAGAACCTGGGCCGTGTTCAAGATCAATCATTAAACAATCGTTGCCAGCCTGCGCAATAATCTCAGTCGCGATTGGGCTGAACATATCAATCCAGCACCCAAACACAGGATGGTGGTCGCCGAGTTTATTTTTTAGCTGAGGACTTGCCATTTTTTATATCCGTTGTTTTTCGTGCGTGAACATGAATAGCCGTGATTTTATCACATACAATGTGTGCGCAACTCAGGGTAAGGGAAGTAAAAGGTGATGAAAAGTTTAATTAAATGAAAACTAAGAAGAATAAGCAAGCCCGCCGAGGATGCACAATGAAATGCATCCTCCCGGAACACTACTTCCAGGTTCCAGATCACGACTTACATATCGCGTGATAAGCGGCTCGCTTTGGGAAGTGCGCCTAATCGCGCCCAGAAATCGCTCTCTGTGGCAGCGTACAGACCCCTTTTCCCAAAGCCAGTTATAGTGGTGTTATAGAATACTATCGGATTAATACAGCAAGACGACTGCAATAGATATGGGGAATAGTTGTTTGATTTAAAGGGCGCTATTTAAAAGCACACGGAAAACCTAATTAATCCATACCTTCGGCAAGATCGGTGAGTTCTTCGATGTCGTTGATTTCCAATTGACCGTTAGTTGGGATCGAGATAATTCCTTTTTTCTTAAGGTTGGTCAGTGTTCTACTAACGGTTTCTGTGGTTAGTCCCAAGTAATCACCAATATCTGAGCGCCCCATTGGTAAGGATATTACATGTCCTGCGCCTGTTTTACGTTGAGTACGTTTTGCAAGAGACAGAAGAAAGCTACAGACTTTTTCTATTGCCGTTTTTCGGCCAAGCAATAGCATTTGATCTTGGGCCAAAACCAATTCGTTCGATACCATGTTGAGAAGTCGATTTTCCAGATCAGGAACTTCTTTTAAAAGTTCTTCAAGTCTGGCACGTGGAAATCTGCAGAGTCTACAATCTTCAAGTGCTTCTGCCGAATAGGCATAACAATCGTTCATAGCGATGCCGAGAAAGTCACCAGGAAACAGAAAGCCTGTCATTTGACGGCGACCATCAGGAAGTAACTTGTAAAGTTTGATGGACCCACCTGTTACATTGAACAGAAAATCAGCGGAATCCATTTCATTAATGATTGTGACACCTTTGCCCACCTCAATCCCTGTTGAGATCGAGGATAATTTGCGTAGATCATCACAGGAAAGAGCGTGACAAAGGCTCATTTCTGCGATGTTGCATTTTTCGCAGGGAGAGTTCACCAAAGGATTGGAAGAGGCCGTTTGGGCAAAGTGTGAACCACTTCTCATTCGTTTATCATTCCCGACAAAGTTTTTATATAACAGAATTTTTTAGTAATTAGATTGATATTACTACAAGAGTGTTAAAGAAACACGCAACAAATTATTTCTTATGCTTTGTTTTCTATGCGTCATATTGACCTACATCAAAGACTTATATTTCTAACGCGACTTCAATAAAATTAACAAAGTCATATGTGGATTATAAAGCTGTGCAATTTGCGATCAAACCATTAAATCAGTCAAACACTGTTCAGGTGTTGCCGTTAATACAAACATTAAAAAGTGACATCACCACTGACCAGTGGATGGATTATGTTGATAGTTTTATTGGTCGGGACAGCCGGGAATGCGGCATTATAACAGTCAAGAATTCTTCAGGGTATTATATGGGTGTTCTCTGTTATAAAATTGTAGAGGACGTTACGCATCAAATAGTTATGGATGTTTCTAACTATGTTACTGCAGATATTCTTGGTCGTAATGATATTTCTGAAAAGCTTTTGGAATGGCTGGAAGATCAAGCTTCAGAGCGCGGATGTCAGGCTATACACCTAACGATAGATATTCGGAATACAATTATTCCTGAAAATGGTTATACTAAGTCCATTCCGAACCAGCTTATCAGCAAAGGGTATGTTTGTGACGCAGTCAGGCTTTGTAAGAAATTAAACGACAATTCAATAACTCAACACTAAGCCACATATAGAATTCACGATTGTTCTTTTGGGGTGCGTCAACCCGTATCATTGACCTAGATCAATGCTATTTTGTACTTGAAAGGTAGGTTACGGGGTACTGTGAGGTGTTCTATCTCACGGTGTTATCACGTTTTTTATGATAAAAGGCGACTTCAGGAATGACTCGGGAAACTACCGCTAAAGCGAAAATGCCCCTCGACGGATGGGTAATAGCTGCGGCATTGGTGATTGGCACATTTTATGCCACATTAACCGCCGCGCGAACCGAAGATCCGGTGATGTCTGTACATGCATATATCTTTGCAGGTGCATTCTTACTTGGTATTTTCGGTATTATTAAGGCTTATTTTGACAACTCAGAAAGCCTTACTTCACAATCAGCAGACGCACCAATTGAATACGACCTAAAGGTTATCAAAGCGGGGGTTATCGCCTCTGTTTTTTGGGGAATTGTTGGCTTTCTTGCTGGCGATACAATTGCCTTTCAATTGGCGTATCCAGACTTGAACTTTGATACATCCTTTATCAATTTTGGTCGGTTGCGTCCTCTTCATACATCAGCGGTTATTTTTGCTTTTGGTGGTAACGTTCTTTTGGCGACGTCCTTTTATGTCGTACAAAGAACCTGTAAAGCCCGCCTTCCCGGCGTTTTCTCCTCGTGGTTTGTCTTTTGGGGATATCAGCTTTTCATCGTTATTGCTGCGACCGGTTATTTAATGGGTGCAACACAAGGTAAAGAATATGCTGAGCCAGAGTGGTATACGGATATTTGGCTGACCATTGTCTGGGTTGTTTATCTGCTTGTGTTCCTTGGAACGCTCTGGAAGCGTCGTGAGCCGCATATCTATGTTGCCAACTGGTTCTATCTGGCCTTTATCGTAACCGTAGCTATGTTGCACATCGTCAATAACCTTACAGTTCCGGTTTCCTGGACAAGCTCAAAAAGCTATATCCTGTTTGCAGGGGTTCAGGATGCGCTGACACAATGGTGGTATGGCCATAACGCTGTTGGCTTCTTCCTGACGGCTGGCTTCTTGGCGATTATGTATTATTTCGTTCCCAAGAGAGCGAACCGTCCGGTGTATTCCTATCGCCTTTCAATTGTTCACTTCTGGTCACTGATCTTTATGTATATCTGGGCTGGACCACACCACTTGCACTACACTGCGTTACCTGACTGGGCACAGACACTGGGAATGACCTTCTCTATTATGCTCTGGATGCCGTCATGGGGGGGCATGATTAACGGTCTTATGACTTTGTCTGGTGCATGGGACAAACTTCGTACTGATCCGGTGTTGCGTATGCTGGTTGTATCTATTGCTTTCTACGGCATGAGTACTTTCGAAGGTCCTGTCATGTCCATTAAAGCTGTGAATTCACTCAGCCATTATACTGACTGGACTGTTGGGCACGTTCATTCTGGTGCGTTGGGCTGGGTTGCTTATGTTAGCTTTGGTGCTCTTTACTGTCTTGTTCCATGGCTTTGGAATAGAACGCAACTCTATTCCTTGAAATTGGTGAGTTACCATTTCTGGATCTCTACGTTCGGGATCTTGCTATACATCACGTCCATGTGGGTTTCCGGTATTCTTCAGGGTCTAATGTGGCGTGCGTATGATGATCTTGGCTTCCTGGAATACTCTTTCGTGGAAACTGTCGAAGCGATGAATCCTTTCTATTGGATTCGTGCGATCGGTGGTGCCTTCTTTGTGATCGGGTCTCTGATTATGGCTTACAACCTATGGCGGACAGCCCGTGGAGATGTGAGAACGGAAAGCCGTTCACTTGCTCCCGAAGCTGTTCCTAGCCCCATAGCTGCAGAATAAGGAGGTTTTGAGATCATGATTAAACATGACGTGTTTGAGAAAAACTCAATCGTACTATTGATCGGGATCCTGATTGTTGTCTCAATCGGTGGTCTTATCGAAATTGCGCCGCTCTTCTTTCTTGAAAGTACAATCGAGAAAGTAAAAGGTATGCGCCCTTACTCACCGCTGGAGTTGGCCGGACGTAATATTTACATCCGGGAAGGTTGTTATAACTGTCACTCTCAAATGATTCGTTCTTTACGTGACGAAGTAGAGCGTTATGGCCCCTACTCTCTTGCTGCCGAATCAATGTATGATCATCCCTTCCAATGGGGATCAAAACGTACAGGTCCTGATTTGGCACGTGTCGGCGGGAAATATTCTGATGAGTGGCACAAGGAACACATGGTTAATCCACGTGGAATTGTTCCTGAATCTGTTATGCCGGGTTATCCTTTCCTTTTGGATACGCCACTTCGGTTTAACGATATCAAAGAACATCTGGAAGCAAACCGTATGGTCGGTGTTCCCTATACAGATGAGATGATCGATCTGGCTGAAGAAGACTTACGTGCCCAAGTGGATCCCGATGGGGATACAGATGGATTACTTGCCCGTTATCCCAAAGCTCAGGTGCGTAACTTTGATGACAATGCCAAAGTCATTACAGAGATGGATGCTTTGATTGCTTACCTGCAAATGCTTGGCACCCTCGTGGATTTCTCAGCCTATAAGGCTGAAGGTCCGGAACTGCGATAAGGAGATAGTTATGGAATACAACGAAATTTCTACTTTTTCGCAAACTTGGGGGCTTGTGTATCTGGTTGTGATGTTTTTGGGCGGCGTTATTTATGCGCTTTGGCCTAAAAACAAAAGCAAGTTTGATCACGCCGCTCAAATTCCATTAGAGGATGACTAGTTATGGCAGGAAATCCAAGAAAAGACGAAATCTCTGGTGTCGATACCACTGGTCATGAGTGGGACGGCATTGAAGAGCTCAACAACCCTCTTCCCCGCTGGTGGCTCTGGGTGTTGTATGCATCTGTAATTTGGTCCATTGGTTACTGGATAGCAATGCCTGCCTGGCCTGGCATTAGTGATTATACCAGGGGTATGTTGGGGTACTCTCAACGCCAAACTGTTATGGATGAACTGGCAGAAGTCAAAGCCGGACGCGCTGATATCGAAGCAAAGATTGTGGCATCCAGTTTGGAAGATATCGCAAAAAATCCTAACCTTAACCAGTATGCGCTTGCGGCTGGTCAGGCGGCTTTTGGCGATAACTGTGCCGCATGTCACGGTAGTGGTGCGCAAGGCGCCAAAGGCTACCCTAACCTGAATGATGACCATTGGTTATGGGGTGGATCACTCGAGGACATCCACTACACTATTAACTACGGTATTCGTTCTACACACGATGAAACAAGATTTAATGACATGACAGCATTCCTTGCCGATGAAATCCTGGAGAAACAGGAAATTTCAGATGTAGCGGAATATGTTTTGTCTTTATCTGGTACATCCAGTGACAGTGAAGCTGCCCAGCGTGGTTTACCTCTCTTCGAAGATAACTGTGTTGCCTGTCATGAAACAGGCGGTGTTGGTAATCGTGAAATGGGGGCACCAAACCTGTCTGATAAGCTTTGGCTCTTCGGCGGTGATAAGAAAACCGTTGTTCAATCCATTTCTTATGGTCGTAAAGGCGTAATGCCAACATGGGAAGCCCGTTTGGATCCTGTGACGATTAAAGCCTTGAGCATTTATGTTCACTCCCTCGGTGGTGGTGAATAATAAAAGGCCTGTGTCCGGGAGAGAACCGTCTCTCCCGGATTACTCAAAAAAACAACTTAACGTCAGAAAAGAACGTCTGTAGAGATGAGCACCAAGCTGGAACAGATCGTTAAGGAAGCCACTGTTGAAGTGGAGGCCGTTAACAAAAAAGAGAATCGCCCTCTTTATAAAAAACGCGAACCCATATTTCCAAAACGAGCCGTTGGTCAATTTCGCCGTTTAAAGTGGTTGATTATGATCGTTACGCTCTCAATTTATTATTTAGTTCCTTTTATCCGCTGGGATCGTGGTCCCGGTGCCCCGGACCAAGCTGTTCTTATTGATTTTCCGGGCAACCGTTTTTATTTCTTTTTTATCGAACTTTGGCCACAGGAAGTTTACTACATTACCGGTATTCTTATTGTTGCCGGACTGGTTCTTTTTTTCTTTACCAGTCTTTTCGGTCGTGTGTGGTGTGGCTATGCCTGTCCGCAAACCGTTTGGACCGATTTGTTTATTGCGGTAGAGCGTTGGATCGAAGGTGATCGGAATGCTCGTATTAAACTGCATCGTCACAAATGGGATTTTGAAAAAATCTGGAAGTACACCTTAAAACATACGATCTGGTTGATTATTGGGATGGCAACTGGCGGTGCATGGGTTTTTTACTTCGCCGACGCCCCAACACTCCTCGTTGATCTATTTACACTACAAGCCGATATCACAGCTTATAGCTTTGTCGCTTTACTTACCTTCACAACTTATACTCTTGGGGGATTGTCCCGGGAACAGGTCTGTATCTATATGTGTCCCTGGCCACGGATTCAGGCTGCAATGATGGATGAAGATTCATTGCAAGTTACCTATCGGAAAGATCGTGGTGAGCCAAGAGGACGTGCTAAAAAATCAGAAGATCATAAAGCTTTTGGCGATTGCATCGATTGTAAGCAATGTGTCGTTGTTTGTCCGATGGGAATTGATATTCGCGATGGGGCACAGCTGGAATGTATTAACTGTGCGCTTTGTATCGATGCCTGTGATGGTATTATGGACAAGATGGGAACTGCGCGTGGCCTAATCGGTTATGACACTGATGCGAATATGGCTCGCAGACTAAAAGGTATCCCGCAAAAGTTCAGTTTGTTGCGTATGAGAACAATCTTTTACGCTGTCGCTATTTTTGCCGTTTGTGCCTTTATGGTGTATTTGCTCGCCAGTAGATCCCCCTTGGATCTAAATGTGTTGAGAGACCGAAATCCGATTTTTGTGAAGCTGTCGGACGGCAGTATCCGTAATGGCTATACAGTAAAAATCCTGAACAAAGAGCGTGCGCCGCAACAATTCCTGGTGACGGTTACTGGTCTTGATTTCAAAGAAATCAAAATTAACGATATTGAGAATGTTGGACCAGCTCCAATTGTTGACGTCAAATCAGACAACTTACGGAGTGTTCACCTGTTTTTATCTGCTAACGCCCAAGAACTGGAAACATCTTCTGAACCAATTACAATCACAATCACAAATAAAGAGACTGGATATAGCGTTTCTAATGATACTGTCTTTATAGGTCCGAACAAATGAGCATGGTAGAAAGCGTATCTGTTATGAATAAGGCACCTTCGCCCCAGAAAGAAAAGAAATTCACGGGAAAACATTTTCTGATTTCTATTCTGTCTTTCTTTGGTGTGATCATCGGAATGAACATCGCATTCGTTTACTTTGCGACCAACACCTGGACCGGTTTGTCCAAGGAAAATGCCTATGTTGATGGTCTGAACTATAACCAGACTATTGAAGCGGCTAAGATGCAGAAGGAACTTAACTGGCAAAGTTCTCTCGAGCTTGAAACCCAGGGATCACAGAAACTGATTTCCTTTAAATTACAGGATCAAAATAATCATGATTTGTCTGGTTTTGATGTAACAGTAAAGGTTGGGCGTCCAACTCTTCAAGGATATGATCAAACTCTTGTACTTGCTGAAAGCGGCCAGGGGAAGTATGAGGCTGCGGTTGACCTTCCGCTCAAAGGGCAATGGCATGTCAGTCTTTCTGCAACTTCCCCGACAGGGACACCTTTCCAGTTGGAAAAACGATTTTTTGTGAAATAACGTTATTATGTCAAAATGTTGTTCTAGTCTCAAAAACTCACATGTTGAAACACCTATTGAATCACCTGCGGAGATACCAGCCAGTATCGATCCGACGGCCTATGTATTTAAAAACGAGATTGGACTTTCACAGCTTCATTTGATCGTTGATACAATTCACTGCCCGTCCTGCATTCGCCTTATTGAGGGAAACCTCAACAAAATGGATGGCATTGAAACAGCGCGTGTAAACGTATCAACTAAACGATTGTACGTTCTATGGGATGAGACAAAGACATCCGCAAATGCAATTATACGAAAACTTGACGATCTAGATTTTCCGCCAACTCCTTACAACCCTGCGCTAATGAGTTCGGCGAGTGAACAAGAAGATAAAGTCCTGCTGAAAGCAATGGGAGTGGCTGGTTTTGCCGCTGCAAACGTTATGTTGTTATCTGTTGCGGTTTGGTCCGGCGTTGATGATATGGGGCCTGCAACGCGTGATTTGTTGCATTGGGTGTCGGGTCTTATTGCTCTGCCAACTGTTGCTTATTCAGGACAACCTTTTTTCAGGTCGGCAATTGCAGCCCTGAAAACCCGCAGTTTGAATATGGATGTGCCCATTTCACTCGCTGTTCTTCTCGCGGTTGGAATGAGTGTTGCTGAAACCCTGCAAAGTGCTCAGCATGCTTACTTTGATGCATCTGTGATGTTGTTATTTTTTCTTCTGATTGGTCGCTATCTTGATCGACGGATGCGCAGCAAGGCGCAGTCTGCAGCGCAAAATCTGTTGTCTCTTCGTGCTGTAGCGGCAACGGTTATCAGAGAGGATGGTACACACGCTTCTCTTCCTGTTGAGGCTGTCGAACCGGGCATGAAGGTTGCTATTGCTGTGGGTGAGAAAATTCCAGTCGATGGTACTGTTATAAAAGGTAAAACCGAAATTGATAGCTCACTGATCACGGGAGAGTCTTTGCCACAGAAAGTGTCTGTTGGTAATGCGGTTTTCGCAGGCACGCTCAATATTTCCACTCCAATTGAAGTCGAGGTCACAGCTCAGGACGATCAAACTCTGCTTTCTGAAATCGTCAATCTCATGGAAACTGCAGAACAAGGGCGGGCTAAATATGTTCGCCTTGCAGATCGCGCGGCTCAAATCTACGCACCTGTCGTTCACATTCTCTCTGCCCTGACATTTGTCGCGTGGTGGGCTTTGGGCGATGGTGGTTGGCATTTAGCGCTTATGAATGCTATTGCGGTTTTGATCATTACCTGTCCCTGTGCGTTAGGGCTTGCTGTGCCGACTGTTCAGGTCGTTGCCAGTGGGCTGTTACTTCGCCGGGGGATTCTAGTGAAAGCTGCGGATGGGCTGGAACGATTGGCCGATGCCGACGTTGTGGTTTTTGATAAGACCGGCACCTTGACCAAAGGACAACCAGTCCTGACAAATAAAGACACTTTACCTGTAGATGATTTATCATTAGCGGCCTCTCTCGCCCTATCAAGTAAACACCCGCTATCAAAGGCGTTAGTCGCTGCGTCCGAGGCGCCTGTTGTTAAACTGGATAAGGTGCATGAAGAACCTGGCCAGGGACTGGAATGCTATCTGGGTGATAACAGGGTTCGTATTGGTAATCGAAACTGGTGTGGTATTCATGATGATAGAGCTGATGATGATGCTGTTAGCGAACTCTGGTTATCAGATAGTGCTGGTAAAAAAGTACGTTTTACCTTTGAGGATCAGTTAAAGGACGATGCGTGTAATGCTGTTGATTATGCAAGAGAGCATCTTCAGTCTGTAGAAATTCTCTCTGGCGATAGAGAAAAGGCAGTTAAAAAAGCGGCTGAGTTATTGTCTATAAAAAAATGGACTGCAGGGGCGAACCCAAAAGACAAAATTTCATATTTGGATACCCTGTCTGATCAGAAGCATAAAGTTTTGATGGTCGGGGATGGATTAAATGATGCACCTGCGTTGGCAAGTGCCTTCGTATCTGCATCTCCGGCAACAGCGTCTGATATAAGTCAGACCACAGCTGATTTTATTTTTCAGGGAAACAAACTTAAACCAATGGTAGAGGCAATAACGATTGCCAAAAAAGCTCGCGATTTAATTTTCCAAAACTTCGGGCTCGCAATTGTGTATAATATTATTGCTGTGCCTTTGGCTATGAGTGGATATGTGACACCTTTGATCGCATCAATTGCGATGTCTGCGTCATCTATTGTTGTTACTCTTAATGCCCTGCGGCTTAGACTTTCTGAAAAGGGAGTATCGTAAAATGACGGCTCTTACATTTCTAATTCCGATTGCGCTCTTACTTGGGCTACTTGGACTTATCGCGTTCTTGTGGTCTTTACGAACTGGACAATACGACGACTTGGAAGGTGCAGCTTATAGAGCTGTTTTTGATGACGAGTCTATTGAAAAAGATGATATGGCCTTAAGAAAACCAGCTAAGGCAGAAAATGCATACGTTGTTCTGGATGAAACAAATTACGAAACAAAGCAAAAAGGCCAAGACACTTTACACAAATCTTTTCCGAAGTGTTGTTAATATAATATCCTGAAAATTATCTGTTTTTTGTTTTAGCGTAAATATGAATACTACAGACCAAAGGCCTGAGAATAAGTAACTTTCCCATTTTTAGGAAAAATGTTTTTTCTGAACTCCAATCCCATAAATTCATTGCCTTTAAAGGGGGCATCCAAGTTTTCTGTAGAGGTGCTTGTAAAACCGAATTTGGAATAGTAAGCCGGATGGCCAAGAACAATGATGCCTGATAGATCTTCGATATTTTGGCAAGTTTGAATACCTTGCTCGATAAGCTGACTTCCTATGCCCTTGCTTTGGTGTGCCGGGGCAACAGATAAAGGTGCCAGGCTCGCTGTTTGTATTTGCAAATGTGGAGAGGTGATTTCCATGGAGCTAAAAAGAATATGACCGAAGATCACTCCCTCTTCTTCAGCAACCAATCCGAAAAGAACATCATCATCCAGATATAGTTGTTTGACGAGATCACATTCATCCCACCGACCAAATGCATCGTGAACAACCTGTAATACCTGTGCGCGGTCTTTGATCTCTTCCTTCCGAATTTGCATAACTTTTCTCTAAATAGGTAGTTCAGTAGAATATTTTACATTTCGTAGGGCAAAGCGTGAGTTTACGGAATTAATAATTGGCAAGTGAAGAAATTGTTCTGTGAGCATACGATCATAGGCTTCAATATCTTTTGCTACAATTCGTAAGAGGTAATCCCGGTTTCCCGTAATGGTGTAACATTCCATTATCTCTGGGCGACGATCCACAATATCTTCGAATTGTCTGACCTGTTCTTTACTGTGCTGAACCAATGTTACTGTTGCAAAGACCGTCACACCTAGACCAGCAATTTTGGGGTCCAGTAAACATACTTCCTTGCGGATCAAACCTTCGTCTCTAAAACGTTTTATCCGTCGCCAACAGGGAGACTGAGAGAGACCAATGGTGGCAGCAATCTCAGCCGTGGAAAGAGACGCATCTTTTTGTAAAAGACTAAGTATTTTTATATCTAGAAGGTCAAGGTCAATCATTTCAATTTATTGCGCTTTATTGAATAGAAATAGTTTCTAAATTTAATTAGAGAGGCTTATTAGAATATAATACCCCATTTTTTAAGATAAAATAAACAACCAAAGCAGAGATTTATTGATGAGGTTTAAAAATGGGACACCATGGTTCGACTTATGAATCAAAAATACCGGATACTAACGGTTTATATCACTATACTCGATCAGAGAATGAAATCTGGGGAGATTTAATTACCCGCCAGAATCAAATTCTTGAAGGTCGGGTTTGTGATGAGTTTGTTCGAGGCAAAGAGATTCTTGGGTTAAATAACCGTCAGGTTCCTCAATTAAAAGAGGTCAGTGAGCGTCTTTTTGAAGCTACTGGGTTTGGCGTTCAATCTGTTCCAGCGGTTATCCCCCCGAAAGATTTTTTTTCAATCCTGGCCAACAGGCGTTTTCCCGCAGCAACCTTTATTCGGGTAAGAGAAGATTTTGATTACATTCAAGAGCCTGATGTCTTTCATGAAATTTATGGACATTGTCCGATGCTGACAAACAAATCTTTTGCGGATTATGTGCAAGAGTATGGCAAACTGGCTCTTTCAGTTGAAAAGCAGTACATGTGGCCTCTTCAAAGGCTTTTCTGGTTCACAGTCGAATTTGGCTTAATCAAAACAAATCAAGGAAATAGAATTTACGGGGCGGGTTTGGCATCCTCGTCAGGAGAAGCGATCTATTCTATGGATAGTCAGAAGCCGACGATAATGGAATTTGATCCCTTAAATATTTTCAGGACAAATTACCGTATTGATATCTATCAACCTATTTATTATGTGATCAATAGTTTTGAACAATTGTTTGAAACGATTACTTCTGATTTGATCCCCGTGATTGATGAGGCGAAGAAGCTTGGTAATATAAACCCAGTTCCGGCGCCGCCAGATCATAAAACACATTAACTTGATAATTTTAACCTAATAAACACCCTCTATTTTGAGGGTGTTTGTCTATATTTTCGTCAAAATATGAAAGACAAGTTTTGAACTGAGGCTTTATAGTAGCAATTTTAGTTAAATTGTAGTAAGAAACTGTTAACTAACTATCAGAAGATGAAAAAGCTTACAGTACAGGGACAAGCTTGATGCATCAGGGGGCTATAAAAAATACAACGGATATTGAGGCTATGCTTAAACGCGAGCAGCCCAAGCACCTGTCTTTGGTACACGATCCAAACAGTAAATGGGCAGTGTTAACCAAGCAGGCCCATAGAATTTTTCATTATCGTTTGACCCAACATAATCTTTCGGGAAGTGACCGAGAAGCTTTAATGCTTGCTCGTAATGAGCTTCTTGCTTTGGCAAAATCTCTGAAAGCTGTGTCATCTGTAGAGAATGCGCTTAACGAAGATTAAGCTTTCCCTGTAATTCAGATAGGTTCTCTTCCACGCTTTCCACTACAAAAGTTGCCCCGGTCGTACCAAAATCCTTTTGAAGTATTTCGATTCCGATTTGATCACATAGATATTCTGCATGTGAAATAAATTTAAAAGGAAGAACAAGTTTCAGCTTGCATAATCTTACGTATGCAAGAAGGTTTGCATCTTGAATAACTTGTTTCGTACTTTCGCTATAAGCACGAACCAAACCGCCTGTACCCAACTTTGTTCCGCCAAAATACCGTACTGTAATAACAGCAGTGTTGATTAACTCGTTACCTTGTAAGACTTTTAGGGTGGGAGGACCCGATGTGCCAGAGGGTTCGCCATCATCACTAGCGCCCTCTTCTATTTGATCGTATTTATTTAAACGTCTGAAAGCCCAGACATGGTGATTTGCTTTTTTATGTTGGCCTCGTAATTCAGCCAAACGGGTTTCAAAACATGAAGCCGGCATCAAGAAAGAGATAAAGCGAGATTTTTTCTCATCTATTTCAGTAGAATTTTCGCAATCAACATAAAACATTTATTCAGTCAGAACGGAAATAGGACCTTCAGCCGACTTATGAATAAACTGCTGAACATAAGGGTTTTTTGTCTTGTCCAGGTCATCTGTTGTTCCGTGCCACACGACTTTCCCTTCATGTAGCATCATGATATTTGTCGAGATACTACGGGCTGAATCCAAATCACTGCTGATAATAATTGATGTTGAAAAATGCTCTTTAGCCTGCTGATTGATGAGCTGACTAATGGAATTACTCATTATAGGATCAAGCCCGGCTGTTGGTTCATCCAGGAATAAGAATTCAGGATCTCCAGCAAATGCTCTGGCTAACCCGACCCTTTTTTGCATACCCCCGGATAATTCAGCTGGGAATAAATCGGCCACATCCTGTTTCAGTCCGACTTGATCTAACAGAGCAATAACAGAGGCTTTGACTTCTTCTCTGTTAGCGTTTTGTTTTTTTAACTCTTTAAAGGCAATGTTCTCCCACACTGTCATAGAATCAAAGAGTGCTGACTGCTGAAAAAGCATGCCAAAACAATCAAGGAAATTATGCGAATTATCTTCTAGTTCTTCTTTGGGATGGCCATTAACAAAAATATGCCCCATATCATACGGGATAATACCAAGCAGCACTTTAAGTAACAGTGTTTTTCCGCTACCTGACGGACCAATAATAACCAGCGTTTCTCCTGAACTTACTTTAAGGTCAACAGCATCAAGTGCTTTTAGACCATTAAAGCTTTTGCTCAGACCTTTAACTTCCAAAGCTGTATTAATTTTACCGTTTTCGGTCATTATACCGATAAATCCCCAAAGCGTCTTAATCCTGGGCAAAGACTATCATAGTGGAACAATAATACCAGCCTGATAAGTTGTTGAATTTATGAACAGATAAAGAATCAAAAAACCTCTGACCCTTAACAGGATCAGAGGTTTTGTTTTGGTCGGAGTAGCAGGATTCGAACCTGCGACCCCTTGGCCCCCAGCCAAGTGCGCTACCAGACTGCGCTATACTCCGATAGAGAAAAGTCTCAGTACTTTTATCATATCGCTTTTCAGGGCAATATATACATTCGCCCATAGTTCAAGGCAATGGTATTTCAGCGAAAAAAGTGAAATTTTAATCTAGCAGGGATCGAATGGATTTTAATTCACCCAAAACTTCTTTTTGCTGCTCAAACGAAAGACCAAGAGCTTTATCTACGAAGTTCTTTTCATTTTTTTTATCGTTTCCAGGTTTTTCAACAGCAGCATTTTGAGGTTCTGATGTCTCGGTGTCAGGTGAACTGTTCGCCTTTAGAGCGCCTTCTTTAAAGAGTTTTTGCACACCTTTAATGGTGTATCCGTCTTTGTACAGAAGATCTCTGATCTGACGAAGTATTTTCAGATCTTCAGGGCGGTAATAACGCCTGCGTCCAGCGCGTTTCAATGGTTTGACTTGGGGGAATTTTGTTTCCCAGAACCGCAGCACATGCTGAGGAACATCCAAGTCGCCAGATACTTCGCTAATCGTCCGGAACGCAGCCGCAGATTTGCTTGAGGTTTCCGCAGCAGACATTTGCAGATTAAACTCCTGCTTTTCTAGGTTGTGTCAGTATTTTACCGACGCGTTCCGATAAAATAATACGATCTTCTAAGACAGAGATGTATTAATTTTATTTTTCAAAACGTGAGATGCTCGGAACACGAGAACTCTGCGTGGTAAAATTGGAACTTCTTCCCCAGTTTTTGGGTTACGTCCAATGCGTTCGCCTTTTTCACGAACGGCAAAACTACCAAACGATGATATTTTAACCGAATCACCTTTGATCAAGGTGTCAGAAATTTCGTTTAATACAGATTCTACTAAATCTGCAGACTCATTTCTGGATAGGCCAACTTCTTGATATACGGCTTCACTGAGATCAGCACGAGTGACTGTAGTGCTCATAATGAAGTTCCACTCCCCTTGTTATCGTTATGTGAATTCCCCGGAAAAACCAGTAACTCATATGATATACAAGGCAATTTTGCTAAACTTTTCAGGAAATTACAAGTTTTATCTCGAAAAGATGTCATAAAACATTGTTTCGAATAGATCCTAATTACCACCGTATGAGAGCTGATCCCCAAGTGAAACCACCGCCCATGGCGGCCATCATTATCATATCACCGCGCTTGATTCGGCCATCATAAACGGCTTCGGTCAAAGCAAGTGGTATCGAAGCAGCGGACGTATTCGCGTGTTTATCAACTGTCACAACAACACGTTCTTTGGGCAACTTAAGTTTTTTGCCCATAGCTTCAATGATACGGATATTCGCTTGATGAGGAACAAGCCAGTCAATATCTTCTGGTGATAATTCGGATTGCTTGAGCGCTGTATCAATGGCTTCCGGCATTCTGGTGACGGCTTGGCGGAAAACTTCTTTTCCTTCCATCCGAAGAAAGCCCGTTGTTCCGGTAGAAGATGGTCCGCCATCAACATAGAGAGCGTCATGGCATCGTCCATCCGCATAAATATGCGTACTCAAAATACCACTGTCGTTAGTATCCCCATTACCTTCTTCGGCCTGGATTACAATTGCCCCTGCTCCGTCACCGAAAAGAACGCAAGTTGAACGGTCTTCCCAATCAAGAATACGAGAAAAGGTTTCTGCACCGATAAGTAATGCTGTCTTTGCCTGCCCGGTTTTAATCAGACTATCAACGACAGACAAACCATAGACAAAGCCGCTACAGACGGCTTGTAGGTCAAAGGCTGCACCTTTGACTACGCCAAGGTTTTTCTGAACGACTGTTGCTGTGGCTGGGAAGGTTTCATCAGGTGTGGCTGTTGCGCAGACGATCAAATCAATTTCAGAAACATCAATGTTAGCATGTTCCAGTGCGGCCAACGCTGCTTTTGTTGCTAAATCTGAAGTTAGTTCGTTTTCGCCGGCTATATATCTGTGTCTAATGCCTGTACGTTGGCGGATCCATTCGTCAGACGTATCAACACGTTCAGCCAATTGATCATTCGTAAGGATACGCTCTGGTAAATAAGAGCCACAGCCTTTGATATTTGCACGCACTATCATTCAAACCCAGCCTGCTCATTAATCGGTTCACGAGTCAACGAATCGAAATCTTCACGAATTTTGGTGACGATATCCTGATCACGCATATCAACAGCAACACCGATTGCATTGGCAAATCCAATTGCGTCTGTACCGCCGTGGCTTTTAACGGCAATGCCGTTCAAACCCAGAAAGATAGCCCCATTATACAAGCGGGGGTCAACACGTTTCTTTAATTTGTTCAATGAAGAACTTGCCAGTAAATAGCCAAGACTTGCTAATATACTGCTTTTGAATGTCTGTCTGAAAAACTCTGAAATGAGTTTGGCAGTACCTTCAGCCGTTTTTAAAGCAACATTACCAGTAAAGCCGTCTGTCACAATAACATCTACAGTGCCTTTACCAATATCGTCCCCCTCAACAAAACCAACGAAATCACCAGGGAGATCTGCCTTGCGAAGCATCGAGCTAGCTACTTGTAGGTATTCGTGTCCTTTAACATCTTCGGTTCCGACATTGAGAATGCCAACCGATGGTTCTTGTACACCAAGAACGCAGCGGGCAAAGGCATTTCCCATCACGGCGAAATCAACCAGATTATCCGCATCACAACTAAGATTAGCGCCCAGATCCAACATAAGGGATTCCCCACGTAATGTTGGAAAGAAAGAAGCAATTGCCGGACGGTCGACACCAGGAAGGGTTTTGAGGACAAATTTTGACATGGCCATAAGAGCACCAGTGTTTCCGGCGGAAACAACACCGTCCGCACGGCCATCCTGTACGGCGTTTATGGCAAGGCGCATTGATGACTTACGCCCAGAGCGTAAGGCAACAGCAGGTTTATCATCACTGAGAACTTTGTCCTCTGTATGAATAAAGTCAACGACGTTCTTTAATCGGGTCGTTTTTTCCAGCAGAGGCATAACCTCTTGCTCTCGACCAAACATGAGAAATCTGACGTTAGGATATCTTTGTGAAGCTATTTCTGCCCCATGCACGACGATATCCGGTGCGTCGTCACCTCCCATTGCATCTAAGGCTATGGTTATGCTAGCGCTCACTGGTTTCCCGTTTGTCAAATTGATCCATAAAAGAAAGGCCGACCATCGCAATGATCGGCCTATCACAAAAGACTATTTTGACAAGCCTTAGGCTTCAGCTTCTGCTACGTCGCGACCATCATAAGTGCCGCATGAAGCGCAAACATGGTGTGGGCGTTTCAGCTCACCACAGCTTGGGCATTCTTGTGAAACGCTTGCAGGAAGCGCATCGTGTGACCGACGCTGACCGCGACGGGAATTACTAATCTTACTCTTTGGAACAGCCATTGCTCTAACTCTCGCATTCAGCTTTAATAAAAAACTCGCCGCTTATTAACGAATAACTTCGCTCACGGCAAGCCCTAACTAAGGTAAAGATACTCTACTTTTTAATTTGTAGGTCTTTTAGTACAGAAAACGGGCTTGTTTTAGCTGCTTCCTGTATTTCTTCTTCATCCGGCGCTTCGTCCACAGAATCGCCATCCCAAGTAGAATTTTGTGCTTTCGGATATGGGTCTAACATAACAGCTAGCTGCTGAACAATAGCCTCACCAAAATCAATTCCTGTTGGATCAGCCATTTCAGGCGGATCTTCTACATCAATATCAATCAAGATTTCTTCTGCGGTATCCCTGATTGGCTCAAAGCTATACATAATTTCAAAGGCTTCATCTATATCCGAAGGCACAGGTTCTGCAGATAATATGCAATATTGTGTGACTTTAGCTCTTAAACGGCCTTTGACATCAAGTAACGAGCCCTTCCCCATCGGGTCAAGTTCCAGCGTTGCGGAAAGTGATTTTAATTCGATTAAATCAAATCTCTTTGCCACAGCATCACATTCTTCGGGTTTTGCCTTTAAATTCAAAACCTGTGAACGTGCCTGAACTTTATCAACGGGATAGCGACGCGAAAATTCACTTTCGCACGGCGTTTCCATTGCAGAACTCCTGATTAAATTTCAAACGATATTGCTTTTTATTAAGCGTATGTATGAACTGATAACAATCAAAATCTACACTTAAACTCAAGATCGCGCACAATAAGGGCAGTGAAATTATGGGTCAATTTATTTTATTGCAAAGCTGCTATACAAAGTTTTAAGCGCAAAAAGTAATCTTGCCAGACATTATCTGAACAATATCTTGCTCTTCAAGATGCTCTATCTGCCGAACGAGATAGTCTCTCATATATTGTATTGAGGCTTGATCTGCTTCTGTTGTTCCGTAGAGGTTGCGGCCCAAAGCCTCTTCGAGAGACTTCTCTCCTTGCTGCAGGGCTTCTTCATAAGCAGCAACACGACCATAAAACCCTTGTAACATTGCTTTGACGCGTTTACCAACGCCGACATCGCCGACTCCCATTTCCCTCAAACTAAGGTCCATATCGTAAAACATAAGGTCAAATAGTTTTTGGGAGAATGCTTCTGTTGTCCCTTTGTCTGTTTTTAATCTATGTAAGATCAAAAACATATGAAGGGTGATCATATCGAAACGACCGTCCAGGCTATCAGGAACGGAATGGTTCTCGTAAAACTCTTTTTGCCGTGCTTGCTCTATAAGACCAGCGTATAGATCATGTACTGCGTCAGATTCGTTATCGCGACGAAAAAGTTTCCTGAACAACTATTGATCCCCTTGATATTATCAGCTTGGATTTATGACTCGAAAAAAGTATATAGACGAGTATAGTGCCTGTGTAACGCGTATGGTTTAGCAAAAACATGTTTTATGTTAAAGAACCAAACGTTTTTAGTTAGATCAATAGGGTCAGAATATCGTTATGTCTTATAAAGTTTCCTCAAAAGCCAAAACTCTTTTGGCAGCAATGCTTTTCCCCGTCGCATTAAGCGCTTGTGAAAGTTACGTTAATGTTCGGGGGAACTATCCAGATCCGGAAGAGGTCAGTAAACTGGAAACGGGTGTGTCCAGTCGCCGTGATGTAGCTGAATTGCTAGGATCTCCCTCAACTCTTTCTACTTTTAAAGACCAGGTTTGGTATTACGTTGGTGAGAGAGTGGAAAAGACAGCCTTTTATGACCCTGTTGTTCTTGATCGAAGCATTCTTGTTGTCAAATTCTCTGAAGATGGAAAACTGGAAGAATCACAACAATTTGCGCTGGAAGATGGACGCGTAATTGATCCGGTAACACGTGAGACACCAACCGAAGGCCAAGATCTTACTATCCTTCAGCAGTTGTTAGGAAACTTGGGGCGCTTTACACCACCGGGTACAAAGTAAAAAAGAATACATCCCCTTTTTAAATTGTGAGCTTTTTGGTGTTAGGCAATCGCTTCTTTACGTAATTGCCCGCGATAAATCAGGTGGACGGCGATGAAGATAGCAACTGGTATAAACGCCAATGTATTGACTGCTGCCCAGCCGAACTTTTCAAATACAAAGCCTGAACTAAAGGCTGTTGTAGCGACGACACCAAAAACCAATAGTTCATTAAAGGCCTGAACTTTTGCTTTTTCTTCTGGTCGATATGATTCGGTAAGCATCGCACTGCCGCCAACATAAAGAAAATTCCACCCTAGCCCCAATGTTACCAGTCCAAGCCAGAAATTTTCGATCTCAATACCTGTTAAATTTATCAATGCGGCCAAGGCTATTAATATAACGCCTGCAATTTGAATCTTAATCAAACCAAATCGATTGATTAAGGAGCCTGTAAAAAAAGATGGGGCGTACATACCAAAAACATGCCATTGAATGACGAAAGCTGCGGCATCAAATGGGTGTGCGCAGGCAATCATGGCAGCTGGCGTAATACTCATGATAAGATTCATACAGGCGTAACTTACGATACCACTAAGCACCGCAACGAAGAAAACAGGTTGTTTGGCAATCTCTAACATCGACCGTCCACCAGATTTTCTCTCGTGAACGGCTAGCTTGGGAATGTTCAAAAACTGGATGATTAATAATGTTGCGAGACAAAGTGCTGTGATTGCATAAAAGCTTCCCACAAAAAGAACCGGCCCAAAAAACTCTAAATCTTTTGACCATTTAGCCAGCTCTGGGCCGGCAAACGCCGATACCACACCACCAGCCATGACAAGTGAAATAGCTTTGCTTTTAAAAATTTCTGTGGCGGTATCCGCTGCGGCAAAGCGGTAATAGGCAACCGTTGACATAAAGGCACCAAAAAGAAACGAGCTAAGACAAAAGAGTTCAAAGTTACTATCAAGTACAGCTTGAGCAGAGAAAAAACCCGATAGAGCACCACAAATTGAACCAAGACTGAATCCGGCTCGACGCCCATAATGCTTCATAAAATATGAAATTGGTAATGCGCAAACCATCATGCCAAAAAACTGTAGCGATAAAGGCAAAGTGCCGAATGATTTGTCTTCGGCAAGAGTAGTGCCAACCAACGAACTCATGGAAATGAGCATAGAGCCGCAGCTCATCCCCAAAGCTTGACAGATGGCGAGAAAAATTACGTTGGACTTGGTTGGATCACGGTCGGGCATTGCCTAGTATCTCACTTGATTGAAAGCAACAATACACAAGGAAATCAGATAATTCCAAGAAGGAATTATTTTGTTGAAAAGAAAATTATTGTAATCAACGAGATCTAGCTATTCGTATGATTAAGCTGCTTTTAAATCTAACTGTTAGAAGGTTTTGTAATTCCTTCGACAAGGAGCTCTACATTACGGACAACCCCCTTTCCCATGACTTTGTCGGCAACATCGATTAGGCGTTTGGTGATTTTTTCACTCGTATAGCCGTTTTGAGTAAAATATCGATAGTAATAAAGTGAGTGAAGCTCTGTCATGAAATCGTTCTGTAAACGAATTTGCCACCGTTCGGCATTGATCAGATCAGGGCCTTCGGCAACTTCGATTGTAATTTTTACCGTGACGTGATGGGTAACAATCCCTTCTTTAATTAAATGAATAACAGTCGGGGGAAACTCTAGGAAAGCAGAAGGTATTTCTGGAATTTCTTCGATAATTTCTTCTTCGCTATCAGGCGCTTTTAGAAAAAACCACCATCCAGCAAAACCGCCACCGCCAAGTAGCAATAGTATTGCAATCAATATGATAATTTTTTTCATTAAGTCACCAGCGAAATAAACTTTTAGATGTAGTAGAGATAATAAGGTTTAGTTTAAGTTAAACAAAGTAAAATCAAATGATTGAACTTATCGTCAAAAATGTTTCCAACCACTTCTGGTAATAGGAATTTCATTGTTGTTTTTATCAAGTAAAAGAGTTCCTTTTCCCTGAGTTAAAGCACCAATACGAGTGATTGGAATGTTTAATTCTTCTGATAATTCAATAACTTTTTCTTTGTTCTTCGGTTTTGTTGTGAATAAAATTTCATAATCATCACCACCTGTGGCAGCAAGTTGAATACCTTGATCCAGTGTATTCTTCAAAACATTTTGAAAACTCTTTGATAAAGGTATTCTAGATGAGATTATTCTCGCCTGAAGATTAGATCCTTCGGCAATGTGATTTACATCTGCGAGAAGCCCATCGGATACATCTAGTGCTGTTTGGCTGATATCTCGTTCTAATAAGGCGATACCGAGTAAAGTTCTGGGCTGGGGGATTCTAAATCGATCAATCAAAAAGGTTTCTGCTCTTGAATTATCGGTTTTGATTTCCTTTTTAAGCAACTTTAATCCAACAGCAGAATCTCCGATTGTTCCACTTACCCAGACATCATCCCCTTCTTGTCCTGTTGTGCGATGTAAACACTTTCCACGAGGTACAGAACCAAAACAGGTAATCGCTATGGTTAAGGGGCCTGGGGTTGAAACCGTATCTCCACCGAGTAGGTGGCATTCAAACGCTTCCTGATCAACGGCCAGGCTTTTTGTAAATGCCTTTACCCATTCACTTGTAATAGATGCATTGTAGGAAATCGAAAGCGTATAGCCTTTGGGCTTGGCCCCCATTGCAGCAAGATCGGAAAGATTAACTCTCAGGGATTTCCGCGCAATATCTTCAGCTGGGTCAGTTGAAAAAAAATGGATACCCTCGACAAGAGTATCCATTGTAACAACTGTGGACCTATCAGGATCTTCACTAATAAGTGCAGCATCGTTTGTTAGGCTGTAAGCCTCGGGATAATTGCTGGTCAGTGGCGCAAAATAGCTTTTGATTAGATCAAATTCTGTTTTGTCCACTTAACAAGAGCCCTATTCTAAAGTGTCTTAAAACTCATCTTTGCGCAGACTGTGCGCTAAACGATCCAATACACCATTCACCATGGCGGTTTCTTTATCACCAAGGAATGCATGTGCGACATCTACGTATTCGGAAATAATAACTTTAACCGGTGTCTCTACACGTTGTTGAATTTCATAGGCACCAGCAATCATCACCAACCTCAACAAAGGGTCGAGCCTGTGAATAGGCCATGATTTGTCCAGAACAGATACTAGCATATCATCAAGTAACTCACGTTCTTGATTAATACCTTTGTATAGCTCGATAAAGAGTTTCTGGTCCATGGCTGCAATGTTAAGGCCGTCGACCTCTTCATCCCGACGCATATTCAGAAATTCATCCAAAACGGTCTTGGAGCTACCTTGATTAAATTCGATCTGGAAAAGCGCCTGTATCAAAGCAAGGCGAGCCATGCTTTTTTTCAAGCTTGCGTTCGGCGCTTTTGTGTTGTCCTCAGTCACGGTCATAAATCCTTATGCAACACCGTACTGGCGTTTTAATGCGATCATATCAAGACAAGCCCGTGTTACAGCGCCGCCTTTGTTTTTCTCAGAGGCTCTTGCCCGTGCCCATGCTTGTGCTTCGTTTTCAACGGTCAGAACACCATAGCCAATTGCCATGTTGCTATCAACGGCAAGGTCTTGAAGCTTTCTTGCGCTCTCTACACAAACATAATCATAATGGCTTGTTTCACCGCGAATAACACACCCAAGTGCCACATAACCATCAAACTGGCGGCCATCATTACGCTGTGAAGCAAATTTAATGGCAGCCGGAAGCTCAAAGGCACCAGCTACGGCAACAACCTCGTAACTACAGCCATCCTTTTCCAGTTCAGCAATAGCCGCACTCTTCATCTCACCAGCAATTGCGCTATAGAAACGTGCTTCAACAATCAGAACGTGGGGTTTGTCAGTCATTATTTGTTACCTAATAAATGCCTAATAAATGTATGCTGTCTCACACTAATCCAATTCGGCAGGATTATGTTGTTTCAACTATTGGACGCTGTTCAACTACAGAAAGCCCGTATCCGTCAAGCCCAACGATGTTTTTCTCTGAATTTGTGAGTAGAATCATCTCTTGAACCCCTAAATCGAGCAAGATTTGGGCACCGACCCCATAATCTCTGAGGTCATGGTTAATTTCGACGGGTTCTCCCAAACGGGTTTTAATGGCATCGGAGAGGCTTTTGGGGGATGGCTCTCTGATGAGAACAATAACACCTCGTCCTTCTTGTTCTACCATCTTCATGGAATTGTGAAGATCACCAGCTTTTCCGCTGTGATTGTCGATTAACACATCATCAAGAATATTCAGTGCGTGCATTCTGACGAGTAAGGGATCATCCGTTGAAATATCTCCTTTCCATAAGGCGATATGTTCAGCGTAAGTTGTATTGTTGACATAGACAGCCATATTGAATTTGCCAGCAATTTTTGAATACAACTTATCTTCAAGCGTCTTCTCGATAAGATGATCATGCTTTCGGCGATAAGCGATAAGATCAGCAATTGTCGCTATTTTAAGTTTATGGGTTTGTGCAAATTCAATAAGATCATCTCGACGCGCCATGGTCCCGTCGTCATTCATAATTTCACAAATAACGCCAGACGGATTTAAGCCTGCAAGGCGAGAAATATCAACGGCAGCTTCCGTGTGGCCTGTCCTTACGAGAACACCGCCATCTCGGGCAACCAACGGGAAGACGTGTCCGGGTGTTACAATGTCATCTGGTGATGCAGACGGATCAGTCGCGACGGAAATTGTGCGCGCGCGATCGGGAGCAGAAATACCCGTTGTAACCCCCTCTTTTGCTTCGATGGATACTGTAAAGGCTGTTTCGTGCCGGGTCCCGTTCTTTTGCGCCATAAGTGTCAGGCCAAGCTCTTCGACACGCTCTCTGCAAAGTGCTAGGCAAATAAGCCCTCTGCCGAATTTTGCCATAAAGTTGATGGCTTCAGGTGTTGCCATTTGTGCCGGAATGACAAGATCGCCTTCATTTTCACGATTTTCATCGTCGACCAGGATAAACATATGGCCATTACGCGCTTCTTCAATGATTTCCTCTGGGGGAGAAAGAATATCACTAAAGGATTTTGTAGCATTAGAAGATGCATTATTAGCCATTGTTTTGCCTTTCCAGCAACTGTCCAACGTAACGGGCAAGGAGGTCAATTTCCAAATTAATTTCACAGTTCCCGGTTTTAAAGCTTCCGACTTGCCATTGACCGAATGTCGTCATCTCAGCTGTATGTGGAATAATATTGACGCCAAACTGATTTCCATTAACTTCGTTGACCGTAAGAGATACGCCATCAAGAACGATAGAGCCTTTTGGGGCAATAAATTTAGCCAGATCTTCCGGCGCTTCAAAGGTAAAGCGTTTCGAATCTCCATCCGCAATAATGCTAATCACTGATGCAATGCCATCTACGTGTCCGGAAACCAGATGTCCACCAAGTTCGTCACCTATTCGCAAGGCGCGTTCAAAGTTGACAGGGGTGCCCTTGGTCCACTTTTCAAGAGTGGTTTTTGACAATGTCTCAGCCGAGACATCAGCACTAAACCAGCCTTGACCTTTTTCAACAACAGTCAGGCAGACTCCTGAACATGCGATTGAAGCGCCAATATCGACTGTATCCATGTCAAAAGCGGTGTTGAAGACGAAACGTTTATCGCCGTTATCTATGATTGATTTAACAGATCCTAGATCCGTTATTATACCAGTGAACATCTAAATGCCTTTTCTTACGCATTCGATAACAAAATTAAAAATCGCGATGATAACTTTCCATCATATCATCGCCGAGTTTGGCTACATTGAATAAAGTGAACCTTGGCGCCAGAGATAAACTTTTCAAACCAAAACCTGTTGTCGCAGAAAGTCCGTCACCACCGATAACTTTAGAGGCCCTAAACCATACAATACGATCTATGAGATCGGCTTTAAACAATGATCCGATAATATGGCTTCCGCCCTCGACCAAAAGCCGTGTAACACCTTGTGAGCCAAGTTCTTTGAGTGCAGCCAATGGACTAATGTAACCATCTTCATCTTTATCGATAAGGCAAACGTCAACTCCGGCGTCTTTATACGCGTTGAGGCGAGAAGTATCATTTTCCTTAAACGTCATCAGTATTGTTTTATGCTCTTTGGCTCTTGCAACCAGGTCATGTGTCAGAGGCAGTCTTAGGCGCCCATCCATAACAACTCGTGTCGGGGACTTATCTTCAAGCCCTGGCAGGCGTACATCAAGTCGCGGATTGTCTATAACGGCTGTTCCACTCCCGACTAGGATAGCGTCGTTTCTTACCCTGAGCATGTGTCCTGCACGACGCGCGGCTTCGCCAGTCACCCATTTGCTTTGACCAGATTTGGTTGCAATGCGTCCATCCAAAGAAGTCGCAACTTTTAGAGTAACAAGCGGGCGTCCGTGCCTGTTTCGGGTGAAGAATCCTGCGTTAAGTTCTTCTGCTTCATGCTGGCGGATCCCGATCGTAACCTCTATGCCTGCATCTTTCAGAGTTTTTAGTCCGCGCCCCTGGACGCGTGTATCACTGTCTTCCATTGCTACGACGCAACGGGTTATTCCTGCTGCGATTAAGGCCTCGCAACACGGTGGTGTTTTTCCATGATGGGAACATGGCTCCAGGGTTACGTAAGCAGTTGCACCTTTTGCGGATACTCCTGCTTGTTCCAGAGCAACTGTTTCAGCATGTGGGCGACCACCGGGCTGGGTTCGTCCTCTACCAACTACGCGTTCGTTTTTTACAATTACACACCCGACGGATGGATTGGGACTGGTTGTTCCTAAGCCTCGGGCAGCCAGAGATAAGGCAGCATCCATATGCTGTAGGTCAACAACATCTTGTTCAGTGTGCATGACAGATTTCTATAGTTGTTTACGGCGCTCTATTCGTAAAAAAGTAAGTTAGGAATTTGTCAATCAGGACTGATCCGGATCGAGGATTTCGAGATCATCACCTAATTTACCAACAAACTCTTCAAAATCTCTTACTTCTTTGAAATCTCTGTAAACAGACGCAAAGCGGACGTAGCCAACTTGATCCAGTGTGGCCAAAGCATCCATAACAAGCTCGCCGATAAGGTCAGTTGCAATTTCACTCTCACCGGATGATTCCAGCCGGCGCACAATACCGCTTACAACGCGTTCTACACGGTCTCTGTCAACATCGCGTTTTTGAAGGGCAATATTCATTGATCGGGCTATCTTTTCCCGATCAAAGGGTTCTCGCTGACCATTTCCTTTGACAACAATCAGTTCGCGTAATTGTACGCGTTCGAATGTCGTAAATCTGGCACCGCAGCTTGCACATTGGCGTCGTCTACGGATCGCTGTGTGATCTTCTGTTGGTCTCGAGTCTTTGACTTGAGTATCTTCACTACTGCAAAACGGGCAGCGCATATTCCCTCACAGTTTCCCCCTAAGGGGATCCGAGTTATGACAATTTGGAAATCATAACTCGGATAAAACCTTAGATTTCCAAATCTTGATAGATTGGGAATTCACTGCAAAGTGCTTTGACTTCGCGGCGAACTTCCGCTTCGATTTTGGAGTTATCTTCGCGGTTTGCAGCAAGTCCATCAAGAACTTTAGTGATTAGTTCACCAATTTTCTTGAATTCAGCATCTTTAAAGCCACGTGTTGTGCCTGCTGGCGTACCCAAACGGATACCAGAAGTCACCATTGGTTTTTCAGGATCAAATGGAATACCATTTTTATTACAGGTTAAACCTGCACGGTCCAGGCTTTCTTCTGCGATATTACCAGTAAGGCCTTTTGGACGCAGATCAACCAGCATCAGATGCGTATCTGTGCCGCCAGTTGTAATGGCAAAACCATTTTCAACAAGTGTTGCGGCAAGAGTTTTTGCATTGCTGACAACTTGTTGTGCATAAACTTTAAAGTCAGGATCCAGCGCTTCTTTCAAAGCAACGGCTTTGGAGGCGATACAATGCATCAACGGGCCGCCCTGAAGACCAGGGAACGCTGCCGAATTGATTTTCTTGCCAATATCAAGATCGTTGGAAAGAACCATACCGCCACGACCGGCACGCAAAGTTTTGTGTGTTGTGGTTGTTACAACATGCGCATGCGTCATTGGGCTTGGGTGAATACCCGCAGCAACCAAACCAGCAAAGTGTGCCATATCAACGTGTAGGTAAGCCCCTACTTCGTCTGCAATTTCACGGAACTTGGCAAAGTCAAGAACGCGTGGGTATGCAGAACCACCGGCTATGATCAACTTTGGTTTGTGCTCTACAGCCAGATCACGAATTTCGTCGTAATTCAGCTGGTGCGTTTCTTTATCAACGCCGTAAGATACAGCATTGAACCATTTACCTGAAAGGTTCGGGCGAGATCCGTGCGTCAGGTGACCACCAGAAGCTAGATCAAGGCCCATGATTGTATCACCCGGTTTGATCAGTGCGAGGGTAACACACTGGTTTGCCTGTGCGCCAGAGTGTGGCTGTACGTTTACGTAGGCACAGTCGAAAAGTTCTTTGGCACGATTGATTGCCAGCTCTTCGACAATATCAACGTATTCACAACCACCGTAATAGCGACGATTAGGATAACCTTCGGCATATTTGTTTGTTAGAACTGTTCCCAGTGCCTGCATCGTAGACAAAGAAACGATATTTTCAGATGCAATCAATTCGATCTGATTTTGTTGACGTCCCAATTCTTTGTTAATTGCATCTGCAATTTCAGGATCAGTTTGCGCCAAAGGTGCATTAAAGAAGGTGGTTGTATCTAAGCTCATGACAACTTCACTCTCTGGTAAAGGTGATTATTATCCAAGTTTTTCGATGCGCCCTTGATGGCGCCCACCGGCAAACTTAGTGTTCAAAAAGGTCTTGAGAGAAGCTTTTGCTACCTCAACACCGGTTGTTCTGGCCCCTAAAACCAGGACATTGGCATCGTTGTGCTCACGCGCTAAACGAGCCAGTGTTTCGTCTTGACAAAGAGCAGCACGAATACCTGCGTGTCGGTTTGCGGCAATAGAAATGCCGATACCAGAACCACAGACAAGAATACCCGTTTGTGCATCACCATTTTGAATTGCTTTTGCTAATGCAGAACCAAAATCCGGATAGTCAACACGATCCGGGCCGTTTGTTCCCAGATCAAGAACATCAAATCCAAGGGCTTTGACGTCCTCCTTCAACAAATCCTTTAGTTCATAACCTGCATGATCTGCAGCTAAGGCAATGGTGTTTTTACTCATTTGTCCGTACTTTTTTGTTATCCCGATAAAGCAAGTAGATCACATAACACACCTGCCCTGCTCTCGAAAGAGAATGACAGATTAAGAGCTCTTTCCTGATTGATTACCAAAAGAGGTAAAATCTTGATGAAATGAGTTCGTGCATGTCTCCTGAAACCAAGGCTTATCTTTCGTCGCTTTATCGAGCCTTAAACAGAGTTAAGGTTATAATGTGATTCTTTTGCCCTAGGCTAGACAATTTACGTACATTTTATAGAACATCTGCGGCATTATTGTACCAAGACAACTTATTAGGATAACAAATCAGCTGATTTGTGTTTTGATAATCATTTCTATGTCTTTGATATTGCTGCTTTTAAATCGTAATCACTGTAAATATATAGTATACAAAACAAAAATAAGTGATTGAAATTTCAGAATTATTTAAAACCTGATAAAAATTGTGTGCTATTTTGTCGCAGGCGGTGAACGTCCTAAATTTGAGTTAGATCGCGTCAAATCCGTCTTTAGATTTCTTATATACTGATTGCTCAGTTAAGTTGTTTGATAAAAATCTAGACAATAATCCCCCCTCGACGATCTTTTTTAGGGGCATTTTGATCTAATTTTTTATTGTTCTCTTTATTCAAAACATAATTCAATTTTTTTAAAACTGTCTGTTTAAGTTTTTGCTCTGTTTCTTTAGGATCGCCAACAATTGAAACTTCGGTCATGGATGCTTCATGAAACGCGCTTACCTTTATGTAGGCTCCCATTCTTGAAAACTCAATAATAACACCGTGGTCAAGTGAATGCATTCAATCAAACCGTAAATAAAAAAAGACCTCTGTAAATACAGAGGTCTAAAATAACAGAAGTCACTTTATTTTCAAAGCTCTTGAAGATTTTTTAAAAATCAGTTCGGTGATCTGTTTCTTGCATCAGGCTGCGGGATTGACTCCACCTCCCATTGGCATGGGCGAAGACCAAAATAGCTGAAGGCGATGTAGGGTGGCTGTCGTGACTTTTAAGTCCTCGTCAGAAACAACACCGCCGCTTATTTGTTCAGCATGGGCATCAAAGAGAGTAGAAATGGAATTGAATATTTCCAACCCGGTGTCGGAAGCACGAACATGGAATGATCTTCGATCATGTGGTGAACGTTCCTGAATTAGGTACCCGTTTTCCACCATTTTCTTTACATTGTAAGAAACGTTGGATCCTAGATAGTAACCACGATGAGTAAGCTCTCCTACTGAGAGTTCTTCTGCCCCGATATTATAGAGGATTAATGCCTGAATATTATTCAGGTCACGAATGCCGCGGCGATCTAACTCTGCCTTTACGACTTCCAAACACTGACGATGCAAGCGTTCAACCAAAGAAATTGTTTGCAGATAAGCAGCCTTCACGATGTCCTCACAATAACAATAAGCTTTAACAAAATTCGATGTTATTTTATGCAAGAGGCGTTAACGGCGGATTAACCGAGAATCTAAATATGTTAAAAAATTAAATAAAATCATTGATACAAAACAATATTTTCCATTCATTTAGTGTGGTTTGAAGTGATTCCTTCTTGCTCTAGTTCTTTTATAAACGTAGGGTAAAAGGTAATAATTAGCGCTGATTTGGAGCTCAGCTTGCGGGCGCTTAAAAAATGCAGCTAAATCGAGGGGAAACCCATCCGAATTAAGATCACGCATTTTACCGCTTTTTGTACATCCAAATCGAAAATCCCTTTTAAGGGAAATAATATAAACGGGTGAAGCTATGACAATCGACACGAAAAATCCGGAAACGCTGGTTCTTCATTCTGGCTATAGAAGTGATCCGCAGACAGGTGCTGTTGCCGTTCCGATCTATCAAACAACGTCTTATCAGTTCGATAGTGCAGAACATGCTGCCAATCTTTTTGCTCTGAAAGAGTTTGGGAATATCTACACGCGGATTATGAACCCAACAACTGCTGTACTTGAAGAGCGGATCACAGCATTGGAAGGTGGTGCAGCATCACTCGCTGTCAGTTCTGGGCAGGCCGCGAGTACGTTGGCTATTCAAAATGTTGCTAAAGCAGGCGATAATATTGTCAGTTCGACAGAGCTTTATGGCGGTACCTATAATCTCTTTGCAAATACGCTGCCTAATATGGGAATTGAAGTGCGATTTGTTGATCCGACTGATCCTGAAAATTTCCGACGTGCAACAGATGAAAATACTAAAGCTTATTATGCAGAAACGCTACCAAACCCTCGCTTGCGTGTTTTCCCGATAAAAGAAGTGGCGGATATCGGAAATGAAGTTGGTGTTCCCCTTATTATGGATAACACGGCAGCACCAATCCTTTGTCGCCCAATTGAACACGGGGCTCATGTCGTTGTCTATTCGACCACGAAATATATCGGCGGCCATGGAACATCAATTGGTGGCATGATTGTCGATGGTGGTAATTTCGATTGGGAAGCCAATGCAAACCGTTTCCCGCTTTTAACCCAACCTGACCCCAGTTACCATGGTGCAATCTGGACCGAAGCGGTTAAGCCACTTGGCCCTATTGCCTATATCATCCGTGCACGTGTTGTATTGTTACGAGATCTTGGTTCAGCCATGTCACCGATGAATGCCTTCCAGTTTATCCAGGGGATGGAAACACTTCCTCTTCGTATGCGGGAACATTGTAAAAATGCGACCGCTGTTGCGGAATACCTGAGTAACCATCCATCAGTAGAAAAAGTTATCCATCCAAGTCAGGCAAGAGGTTCTGAACGTGACTTGGCGGATAAATATCTAAAAGGCGGTTATGGTGCCCTGCTCGGCTTTGAGCTTAAGGGAGGGAAAGAGGCTGGCCGTAAGTTTATTGATAGCCTGAAAATGTTCTTCCACGTTGCCAACATTGGCGATGCACGTAGCCTTGCGATCCATCCGGCAACCACGACACATTCCCAGTTAACAGCTGAGGAACAGGCACTTACTGGTATCTCTGAAAGTTATGTTCGTTTGTCGATTGGGATTGAACATATCGATGATATCATCGCAGATCTGAGCCAGGCTTTAGAAGCTTCTGATAGCTAGGCAGAGAAGATCTATTCATTATAGAAAAGGGAGCATCAAGATTGAATGCCCCCTTTTCTGTTTTCTATACCAGCTTTTATTCAAAAGATATCTGATACTTTCCAAAACCGTCTTTGCCTTCACCGATGTAACTGATGACATCTTTGTTGCCTAGGATATCTTTAGCAGAAGGTGTTGTTTCAAAGGTAACATTTACGTCTTCTTTGATTGGTGCAAACCCCCAGTTCTTATCGGCACTTGGATCAATTTTCTTTTGGTCAAAGATATAATTTGCCAGAACTGTTCTGTTTTCATCAGGTGCTTGAATAATTACCGTTGAACCATCCAGTGCCGGGAAGCTTCCGCCACCATGGGCACGGTAGTTATTGGTGGCCACGATAAACTGGGCATCCATATCCAATGGTTTTCCCTGATATGTCATATCAATGATACGGTGACTATCCGGGTTAACGACTTGCCCTTCTTTGTTATAGCGGGCTGGCTGGGTAAGATCGACGCTATATTCTACACCATCAATCACATCGAAGTTGTAAGACGGGAAGCTTGGGTTCAGCAGTACTTGCTCTTCAGTCTGCGTTTTATCAATCTGATTAAAAGCCCCGGCGGACATTTCCAGCCATTCACGAACCTGTGCCCCGTTCAGTAAGACGGCACGAAGAGTATTTGGGTAGATATAAAGGTCAGCAACATTTTTCAGGGCAATTTCGCCTGTTGCTATATTGGTGTAATAATCGGCGCCACCTCGGCCACCAGCTTTGAATGGTGCACCAGCAGAAAGAACAGGAATACCGTCGTACTCGGTGCCTTTGATAAGTTTTTCAACATACCATTTTTGAGCGTTTGTCACGATCTGTATAGAAGGATCATCCTGAACCAGAGCAAAGAAAGAATTAATAGGGGCTGAAGTTGTGCCCACAGCCTTGCGCATGAATTCAATCGTTTCTTCGTGCTCATGCTTTACGGCATCAACGATTGTCTGGTCCGCCTCGACCAACGGAAGTTTTTTACGTCCGTCACGTTTGTAAATACCGCGGGTTGATCCAATACTATCAACAACTTTCCAGTTGCCGTTGTCATCAACATCCAATGTCAGATCAACAAGACCGAGGTGACTGCCCCAAAAGCCGGGCATTGTTGCGGCGACACCGTTGATCGTACCTTTTTCAATATCAACACCAGCAATATCTTTGTAGGTTTCTGACGGAAAAACAGCATGGGCGTGGCCAAAGAGAATGGCATCCAAGCCCTCTACTTTGGATAGGTGATAAGTAGCGTTTTCGTCACGCCCCTGTGGTGTTACATCACTCAATCCGGAATGAGGAACGGCAATAATAACATCTGCGCCCTTCTCTTTCATTTCCGGAACATATCTTTTGGCTGTATCAACAATATCGTGTGTGACAAGTTTGCCCTTAAGGTTGGCTTCGTCCCACTGCGTTATCTGTGGGGGAAGAAAACCAATCACGCCAACTTTGATATTGTGTTGATTGCCTTCGGTATCGACAACTTCACGATCAAGAATGATATATGGATCATAAGCTGGTTTGTCATTACCTGGATCGTTATCGCCATCATCAATAAAAACATTGGCTGAAACGTAAGGGAATGCCGCATCATTCAATGTTTCGCTCAGGAAATCCAAACCATAGTTGAATTCATGATTTCCCAGATTACCAACATCATACTTTAATAGATTCATCGCTTTGAAAACGGGATGAACTTCACCTTCTTTCAAACCACGCTCTTTCGCCATGTAATCGCCCAAAGGATTACCCTGGATAAGATCACCATTGTCGATCAATAATGAATTCGTGGCTTCCTGACGTGCCTCTTTAATCAATGTTGCTGTTCGTGAGAGGCCGACGGCGACAGATGGGGCGTCTTTATAATAGTCGTAATCAACCACATGAACATGGATATCAGTTGTTTCCAGAATTCGTAATTGAACTTCAGCAGAATGCGCTGTGCCAAGACCTAGCGCCAACACCCCTGCCCCGGCTAAAAGGATTTTTTTCATTATGTCACCTGTGTGTATGTCTAAGCTGTCTAGCTTACTCACGATTTCAGGATAATTCCAAGGACATAAAAGTGACAGCTCAATTAAACTATATTTACAGATCCGAAGGCCTTACCTCGGTCCCCTGTCTGTGGCGGTTATAAAATAAAAGATGAATGTTTGAATAATAAGTGCTCTCGCGAGCAAGCCTTGCCCGTGAAAGGATAGGTTTGCATGGTCTGATAGTGTAACAATCTTTATCAGAGTTCTAATGTCTGGAAAATTTTTAATGACGATTTGAGCGGGTAACCCATCAAAAATGACGTAATAATAAGCGTAATATACTTGGGGTGAGAGCCAAACAAAGAAGCCGAAAATAAAAAGACTTAAGAGAACATCTAGAAGAAAGATTATCTCGGGCTTAGTATTATGTTGCCTTGCTTTTTCATAAAGAAAATATGATTTTTTGAATCCTATAAACAGGATTCCAAAGCTCAAAATTATTGTGATGGCAGATAATCCAACACCTTCTAACAGTCCAAGAGTATAAAAGCTGTCCCCCTCATAACCAGTGGCAATAAATCTCCAAAAATCTATGGAGACAGATAAGGTTACAAATATAGAGATAAAAATAATACCCCATGATGATTGAGTTAATTTTTTCAAAACCTGTTCACTTTTTATACCAATTCTTTTGTTTTCAATAAAAAGCAGATCTTTTTGCGACGATCTGCCCCATAAACTTTCACTGCCCGATACTTGCAATTTCAGGGGCTTGGGTAGAAAGTAGCAAAAAACGAATCTCATCAGGAGAAAATAATTGAATACAACCTTTAGACAGGATCTTGTTGTTAGGCCGCGCCGTATCCGTACGGATGACTGGACGCGCCGGATGGTTGCTGAAAATCGCCTGTCTGTTGATGACTTTATCTGGCCTGTGTTTCTACAGGAAGACAATGGTACAAGTGAAGTGCCGTCAATGCCGGGGGTTAAAAGATACGGCCCTGATTGTTTGATTGATGCTATTGCCGAAGCAGTTGAATTGGGAATTCCAGCCATTGCGCTATTTCCCTATAACAATCCGGAAACGAAAACAGAAGATTGTCGAGAGTCTTATAATCCCGACAATCTTATTTGTCAGGCGACAAGATCGATCCGAAAGCATTACAAGGAAATTGCCCTGATTGGTGACGTCGCCCTGGATCCCTATAATTCACTTGGACATGACGGCATTGTTAAGGATGGTATTATTCTTAACGACGAATCTGTTGAAATCTTGTGCCGCCAAGCTTTGGTACAGGCGGAAGCCGGGTGCGATTATGTCGGTCCTTCGGATATGATGGACGGTCGCATCGGCGCAATCCGCGATACACTGGATGAAGCCGGATATACCTATACAAAAATCATGGCATATAGTGCGAAGTATGCCAGTGGATTTTATGGTCCCTTCCGGGATGCTGTAGGAGCAAAAGGTGCTTTGAAAGGCGATAAAAAAACCTATCAAATGGATCCAGCCAACAGCGAAGAAGCTTTACGTCTTGTTGAAAACGATCTTCAACAAGGTGCTGATATGGTCATGGTAAAGCCTGGCATTGCCTATCTGGATATTATTCAGCGTATTAAAGGTACCTTTGGTGTTCCGACCATGGCTTATCAGGTCAGTGGTGAATATGCGATGATCAAAGCGGCCTCTGCAAATGGGTGGCTTGATCATGATACGGTTATGATGGAAAGCCTTATGGCATTTAAACGGGCTGGAACAGATGCTGTTCTTTCTTATTTTGCCCTAGATGCCGCTCGCTTACTTAAATAGTTGGTCATTTTATCAATTTAATGAAAGGCCTGAATGAACTTTCAGGCCTTTTGCTGTTTTTGCGCCTTGTAATTTTCCAATAAAATTATTGTATTATGATAGCTTGGATATTTACTACCAATCACTATCTTTTAGGGGTAAGATCACTCTTTCTTTTTAGAGGACTTTTCCAAGTTTTCGATTTTTCTCGTTAGCGGATTTTTTTCCGCTCCTTATGACACCTCAATGGAGGCTGCAATGACTTTACGTCTCGGCGATACAGCACCTAACTTCACACAGGATTCTACCGAAGGTACAATCGATTTTTATGATTTTGTTGGTGACAGCTGGGCTGTTCTTTTTTCTCACCCAAAAGATTTCACCCCTGTATGCACAACAGAACTTGGATACGTTGGAAAGCTAAAGCCAGAGTTTGACAAGCGAAACGTAAAGGTTCTGGGATTGAGTGTTGATCCCCTTTCCGATCACACACAGTGGGTTGGCGATATTGAGGAAACTCAGGGGCATCAATTTAACTTCCCGCTTTTGGCTGATGCAGATCGCAAAGTGTCTGATCTTTATGACATGATCCACCCAAATGCGAACGATACATTGACTGTTCGCTCAGTTTTCATCATTGATCCTGCAAGAAAAGTACGCCTGATCATTACCTATCCGGCAAGTACTGGCCGTAACTTTGATGAAATTCTACGTGTTATCGACTCTCTGCAACTGACAGATGGTTACAAAGTCGCAACACCAGTTAACTGGAAAGACGGTGATGATGTGATTATCGTTCCAGCCTTGAGTGACGAAGAAGCCAAGGACCGTTTCCCTAAGGGTTGGGTCGCACACAAACCTTATCTGCGCGTGACACCACAGCCAAATAAGTAAACACATAACTTATGTGTTTGATGAGAGAGCCCGGGACTTTTCCGGGCTTTTTTATTATTTTGATTTTCATCGATCAAGAGCGGAATTGGTGAAATAGGTTGATGTTTATAAATCAGAAACATCCATAGGTCTTTCTAGAATCTCTGAGTAATCTCTCTCTATTCTTCTGCCAGGCATAGTAGTGAGCAAAAAACTAAAAATGAGGTTAACTGCGGGTACGGTGATTAATAAAGCCAACCATTTCGGCCACCCGATATGATTGAGGCGATGTACCATCCAACATATTTGTGTGCAAAGTATGATGAGCACAACAGAGAGCACAGTCCATGCTCCTTCGATTTGGATATCGTCTGTTGGATTTTTAAGTACCTTCAAAACTCCTTCTACAGGGATAACATGTGTAAAACTCATGACTAAAAAAGCCCAGAGAAAGAGAGATAGAAATAGCATCCTGAAAACATAAGTTAGGCGGCCAAGAACTTTCTCATCACTGCTTACGTAAATAATTGTCGGTAGTAAAAATACCACAGAAACGATTGCAAAAATTCCGATCATGAAACTGACTCAATTTGGTTCATTTCTAGAGCTATTTTACCGAGCAAGGATGAAGCAGGGATAAATTATAGTTAAAATTGCATATTTTTCTTTTTCTTGGTTTAGCGCCTAAAGATTTTATTCGCTCAAAAAGACACTTCTTTTAGGCATTGAAAATAAATAAAAATATGAAGCACTTGTTATATTTATATTTTTATAATATTCATTTTAAAACAAACAATCTAAAATTTTATGAGAATTATATGGGCCGGAATCTTTCATTTAACGAAAAAGAGACACTTGTGAAAGTAGCAAACATCTTTCGTGAAAAAGGCTATGAAGCAACGACAGTTAAAGATCTTGAAAAGGCGACAGGTTTAACATCGGGAAGTCTTTATAATTCTTTTGGCGGTAAAGAAGTCCTCTTTGATATTGCTATTAGTTTTTATAACAACAATATCGTGCGAAACAGGATCAGTACTTTTCTGGATCAAGCGGAAGACCCCCTTGTCGGTTTGAAAGATCTTTTCCATTCGCTACTCAATGAACCTGATGGTCGGGAAAATGGATGCCTGTTAACGAACACTGCTGTTGAGTTTAACAATAGACGCCGACACATTACCCAAGAACTTGATACCGGATTTTCTCTTTTAGAGGCCGCGTTCAAAAGACAGATTATTCGCTGCGCTGAAAAGGGTAAAATATCCAAGCCTCCTTCACCACAATTAACGGCAACCCGGCTGCTTATTTTTTATCAGGGAATTCTTGTCCTCGTTCGGGCAGGGTTGCGGCGTAAGGAAATTGACCAAATCGTAAATGATGAAATTGATTTAATCTTGGGAAGACTTTCTTAATGCTTGAAGCTATGAATGATCACAAGGATAGTTTTTCCCAGTATATCCTTGAGCAACTTGCTCCATTGGGTGAACTAAAGATTGGTCGGTTCTTTGGTGGTAAGTCAATCAAATACCAAAACAAGCAATTTTGCATGCTGATGAAAAACAGGCTGTATTTTAGGGTAAGTCGCAACAATCTTTCTGATTATCTTGATAACGGGTCAGAGCCTTTTAGTTACTTAACAAAAAATGGACGTGTTCAGGTCAAAAAATATTACGAGGTCCCTGCTGACGTTCTGGATGATATTGATGCATTAAGAACGTGGGCAAAACGTGCCATTGAAGCTGCGTTCAAATAGCTGCCAATCTTCTTTCGCTAAAAGCTCTATCCCCTATATTTATCCGGCAATTGTACGCTTTAATTTTGCAAAGGTACTTTCTTCGCCTAATTCCCCGCTGAGTTGCTTTAAGTAGCTTCGTACTTGTGAACTCATGACTACAGAGCCGTCGTTCATAAATCTTTCGTGATTCTTTTCGATATCTGCTAGATCGTAACGATAATTGACCATAATACCGCTTGCTTGTGAAATCCCTTTCTCTGATATATCGCCCAGCCAGTTGATCTGATTAAGCTGAGCGCCATTTTTAAGGTGGAAACGTGCAACGGGATCCAATGCGCGTCCTTTATGGTCTTTCTCATGAAAATAGGCGACGCATAAACGGCTAAGTGGTCCGCGCAACAACTCGCTGAGTTCTTTGTTTTCAAACCAGTCCTTATCTTGAAAGCAAAGGAAAATAGCTGTTTTAGCCACATCAGCCCCTGTTTTTGCTTTTAGACGTCCCATTTCATCGGTTGTTACAGCGTCTTCATAGAAGCTTGCATCCAGATCGGCCAACCATGACCTAAAACCGGGCACAGGAGACAAGGTTGCATAGGTCTTTATCCACGGCATTTCGTGGGATAGATGGTGAACGACCTGCTTAATAAGATGTTCGCCAAAGGATATACCGCGTAATCCTGTTTGCGTGTTGGTTATAGAATAGAAAATTGCCGTGTCAGCATTTCGGGGATTTCCAAGTGGCGCTTCGACATCTAGTAAAGCTTGAACACTCTTTGCGACACCTTTCACCAAGGCGACTTCGACAAATGCAAGGGGTTCATCCGGCATTCTTGGATGAAAGAGTGCATAACAACGCCGATCTGAATCTAGACGATTACGCAGATCATCCCAGGAATCAATTTCATGCACCGCTTCATAAGCTATCAACTTTTCCAAAAGTGCTGCAGAGGTATTCCAGGTCATTTCAACAAGATCAAGAAATCCCGTATCAAACCATGAATTGAGGAGCTGTTGTAGATCACGATCAAGGGCATTGAGATAGGGATCTTTACCCTTTATCTTTAATAGATCATCTCGAATATCCACTAAAAATTTAACACCATTAGGTAAGGCATTGAATTGAGTTAATAATTTCAATCTATCCGGAGATGAAGATTGCCTTAAGTGATAAGCGGCGACGATACGTTCAGATTCACTTTTAGCCGTTTCGTACTCATCGATAGAAGCTTTGATCAAGTCATCATTTGCACAAAAGTCTTCTGCAAGTGTTTTCAGGAAGATGTGTTTCCCGTCCGTATCAAGATCCAGATATGTGCGTCCTAGGTCCGCTGTCCGCATTCTTGCAGATACATCGCCACCCGGACCGTTCAGACATTCATCCATCATCTTTTTAAGGTTTTTAGTATTGACGGACGCATCAGATCGTGAAAGCCCGACACTACGGGCTGCCGTTTGCGCTATCTCCCGCCATGCCCCAGATAGCTGTGATAAAGTACTAACAGTTTCCAGGTTTTGGTTCGTCATCATTACTACCCTTAAAGATCAGAATGTCCTTAGTCACACTTGATGCCGATCCCTATGAATTCAAGACCAGATCATGATAATATACTATCTAATCAGTGACGAAATTATGTTGTAACTTTTTCAGGAATCCCCTTTACGACATTTTCCTGAATAACAGCAGGGTCATAGGCTTTTCTGGAAAAGACCTCTTCGACCATTGGCACAAAGAAATCCAGGCTCTCCATCGAATAATCCGGATCAAACGAGCTTTGGTCCCATCTTTCGCAAAAATCCGCACAGGATTTGTAATAGATATGATCTTTAAATTCATCCCGAGCGTTTTCATCCCAACCATAGTGGTGGGCGTAGAAATACATTTGAAAAATACCATGATGCTCAACAACCCACGTCACTTCATCCCTGACAAAGGGGCGTATTACTTCGGCAGAAAAGCGGTCATGGTTTTGCGGAGCCAATCCATCCCCGACATCATGTAATAAGGTACCAACAACCCAATCGATATCAGCCCCGTCACGGTAAGCCCGCGTCGCGGATTGTAGGCCATGTTGCAAACGGTTTATTTTGTATCCGGTTAACGAGTCTTCGCCCTGCCGACGCAACTCTGACAACACTCTTTCAGCCGTGAGAGCCAAATAGGGTTTTTCTTTTTGCGCCAAAAACTCGTATTCTTCTTTGGTGCCGTCTTTCATCTGTGTGAAATTAATAACGTCCATAGTGATTCCCGTTCTTGATGAATATCTATTTATTATAGAGGCCAACAGTCTGTTCTGCACCTGCTGTTAGAGTTGACGATTGCTGTGTCAGTATTTCATTATAAAGTTTGAGTTCGTTGGCTCCAAAAAGCTGAACTGGCGGCGCAACATTGATCCAGTTTCCCTGTTTGTCCGTTCCGCGTACAAGCATGCCAAAGTCTTTGTTTTCGCTACTATGTTCTATACCCGGTGTGACAAATCGTATGGCCATTCCGATACGTCGGTCGCTTGATTTGTTAGGCCCTGATGCATGGAATAACCGCCCGTGATGCAAGGACATTTGTCCAGGCTTCAGTTCATCATAAACTGCATCATCTTCATTAACGTCAACAGCAATTTCCTGTCCACGAGACAGCAAATTATCCTCATTAAATGTATCGTAATGCGGAACAATTCTTTGTTTATGGGATCCGGGAATAAAGCGCATACAGCCGGCTTCTTTTGAAACATCAGAAAAGGCAATCCAGGCCGTAATTTCGTCGTCGGTTTCGCCCATTCCCCAATAGGTTAAGTCTTGATGCCAGGAAACAGTTTTGTCCGTTCCTGCTTCTTTGATAAAGAGTTCACAGGACCAAATTAAAAGATCTGGCCCTAATATGTCTTCAACCGCATCCAAAAGTTTTGGTGTTTGGGCTATTTGGGCCAACAAGGGGATAACGATTTGGCCATTAATGCGAAAGAACTGATTAAGAGGGTATTCTCCGACGCCGTCCTTATATTGAGCTTCAATATTTTCTATCTCTTTTCTGTAATCAAGAGCTTCTGTTAGTGAAAAAAGATCAAGCGGTAAAAGATATCCCTGTTCTTGATAGGTGATGATTTGTTCAAGCGTTAAGTGTTTTCCCATTCAATCTTTGCCTCTCCTTAAATTCAGAGTTCATTTTGGTTCGTTTGGAAGGGATAAATAAAGTTATATATATTGCATTTCAGAATAAGCTCAGCTTATTCTGAAATTATGACAATTAGACGAATTCCATCACTGAATTGGCTGCGCGTATTTGAAACAGCGGCAAGAATAGAAAGCTTTGCCCAAGCCGCGAAGTTTTTAAATATGAGCCCGCCCGCAGTCAGTCAGCAGATAAAATCGCTGGAAGGATATCTGGGAAAGGCACTTTTTAAGCGCGGTGCTCATAGTGTGAGTTTAACAGATGAAGGCCGTGCTTTCTTACCCATCGTACAACAATCTCTTTCCTCAATGGAAACAACGGCCGTGGCGCTTTTTGGGCCAAAAGAATCAGAAACTTTAGTGGTGCAGGTTTTATACCTTTTTGCCTGCGGATGGTTACCAGAACGTTTGAAAGAATTTGAGGACCTGTATCCTGATATTCATTTACAGATTACCTGTGGCAATACACCTGATGACTTTCACCGCAGTCGACCTGATCTTCAGGTTGCGTTTGGATCAGCCACAGATTTTCCAGAAAATGCAGAACGCTTGATTGGGGAAACAATTATTCCCGTCGCCACACCTGACATTGCGAAACAGATCAATGAACCCGCAGATTTCCTCAAACATCGCCTAATTGAAGTTTCAACTCACCAAAGTGGTTGGATGCAAGTATTGGGGTCCCGTGTTGACGGGGATTTATCCGCAGATTACCGTTTCACAGATAACACGGTGACAGCCCTTGCCATGTCAGGGGCCGGATATGGTATTGCCTTGGCAAGGTCCCCCGTTAGTGACGTACTGGTGGAAAGTAACGGGTTAGTTCCTTGCCTGGACAACTTTCAGGTTGCGGGGCTTCAACACTACTATCTGTTTAATCCCTTGGCACAAAGCATCAAATCTTCTGCCCTTATCTTTCAAAAATGGCTTAAGTCAGAACTTTCAAAGGGCAGAACGTAATTAAATTGCTCACTCATTAATTATTGTTTGCAGCTCTGTTATGTGCTCGCCAGCTCTGTGCCTCGATAAAAACTTTACGGACATCCGCATGTGTTGTTCTGATCTGTCGCTCCATTTTGGAAATAACATTTTCCAGATCTTGCGATGTTACATCATCTTTAAAGTCCAGGGAGAGAGTGACAAGAATATCCATTGGACCATTTTGCAACGAAAGAATTTCATTGGTTCTGAGAACTTGGGAATGCTGGGCAATAATGCGACGGATCGATTTCTCAATTTCCGGATCTGCCCCCTCGCCGATTAAAAGCCCCTTTGTTTCATATGCTAAAACCCATGCGATGGCAGCAAGCAAAATACCAATAACGACGGATGCAACACCATCAAGTTCAGGAATATCCAACCACAGCCCCAAGCTTAATCCTATCAAGGCAACCATAAGCCCCAACATGGCAGCCGAATCTTCAAGCAAAACGGCAAAAATTGACGGATCCTTACTTGCAGCAACGGCCGCAAAATAATTTCGACCTTTAACGGAGGTTTTGAATTCTTTAAAGGCGATATACCAAGCTGCACCTTCAAATATCAGAGCAGCGCCGAGGACAACAAAGTTGATCATTGGGTTTTGTATGGGTTCTGGTTCCATAATTTTATGGATACCTTCGTATATGGAAACGCCGGAACCAATAGCAAAAACCAATAAGGCAACCACAAAAGCCCAGAAATATAGCTCACGGCCATATCCATAAGGATGTCTCTCATCAGGGGAACGTTTTGCACGGTGTAATCCGTAAAGCAAAAGACCTTGATTGCCAGTATCAACGGCAGAGTGGATTGCTTCGCTGAACATTGCAGAGCTACCCGTATAAGCCGCTGCAATCGCCTTGGTTATCGCAATCAGACCATTTCCGGCCATTGCAGCAAAAATTACCATTTTGGATGAATTCCCGGCCATGTCTTTTCCCTTTAATCATGATCAAGTTCTAGGCCGGTTATTGTTGTGGGTCCGGTTGTATGACTTGGTTCGGTTCTTGTTATAAAAATCAAATAAGATGCGACATAATAAGCAACATATGAGAAGGTTCAATCACCTTCTTTGGTTATCTAGCTTTGGCTATCTGGTTTTATTTGTTTTTTCGTGCGGATTTATGATGTCCAATAGAATTAAAAGTAAAATTAAACCCCTCTTTTTCTGTCTTGCTGGTTTGTTTCTTTGCGTGTTGCTTTTGGGATCAGGAATGTTCTTTTGGTTGCGTGGCTCTCTGCCGCAACTAACAGGTAGCATCCAAATGGATAACTTGCAGGAAAAGGTCGACGTTATTCGCGATGCAAACGGACTGGTAACCATCAGAGCTCAAAATCCAAATGATGCTTATCATGCACTTGGCTTTGTTCACGCCCAAGACAGGCTTTGGCAGATGGATTTTATGCGGCGAGCAGGCTCTGGCCGTTTATCAGAAGTGGTTGGAGAAGCAACTCTTAATATTGATCGGTTTATGCGGACATTAGGGTTTAGAGAACTCGTTGAAGCAAATTATGCAGCGTTACCTATCCGAGTACAAAATGCCTTTAAATCCTATAGTGATGGCGTTAATGAGTATATCGACAATCACGCATCAATACTTTCACCAGAATTCCATTTGTTAAATTATCAACCTGAAGAATGGAAGCCGACAGATTCCCTGTTGTGGGGACGATTAATGGCACTTCAGCTTTCCGATAATTTTAATCTTGAGCTCTTGCGCCAAAGGCTTTTAAAACATCTTCCTGTCGAAGAGATTGATGCCTTTTGGCCAGGGGATAACAAAGACCCGGCGATTATCCGGCAGTTTGATTTGTCAAAAGCTGTTCAGAAAGAAATTTTTGCTGATAAACATCCTCTACCCTGGTCTTTGGCACCAAAAGATGCATCGAATGCATGGGTTGTTTCTGGCGACAAAACAATCACAGGGAAACCAATTCTGGCGAATGATCCACATCTAGCTTTGGATGCGCCAGGGCCCTGGTATTTGGTACGGATAGAAACACCGGATTACACCTGGGCCGGAGCAACATCACCCGGTGTTCCTTTTCTTGTGCTTGGGCATAACAATCATATCGCTTGGGGTTTTACAACGACGCACGGTGACACACAGGATCTGTTTATTGAAAAGCTCAATCCGGATAATCCTAATCAATATCTGACACCTGAAGGATATGAAAATTTTGAGGAAAACACCGAGACAATTTTTATCAAAAACCGGCCCTCTCAGGCGTTTCCTGTGCGTAAATCACGTCATGGTCCCATCCTGTCATCCGCGTTAAATAATTCCAGTAATAAATCAGACGGTCATCTCTTGGCGCTAGCGTGGACTGCATTACGCAAAGACGATCTGACGGCTCAGGCACTTTATGATATTAATTACGCGAAGAATTCAGATGATTTCTTGCGTGCAGTTCAAAATTTTCATTCTCCGCAACAAACATTGGTTATGGCTGATCGCCAAGGCAATATCCAATTAATGGCACCGGGACGCGTTCCTATTCGTAATCAAGGTGATGGCCGTTACCCCGTTGCTGGTTGGACAGGAAACAATGACTGGATTGGTATTATTCCGCAAAAGGATTTGCCGCAGAGTTTAAATCCCCAAAATAAGAAACTGGTTACAGCCAATAATAAGCTCGTTGATGGCGATTACCCCTATCTGGTCGCAAAGGATTGGCCGAATTCCTATCGTGCGCGTCGCATACATCAGCTGCTTGATAAAAGTAATAAACTATCCGTCGAAGATAATCAGGTAATTCAAATGGATACGCTATCAATTGCCGCGTTAGAGGTTCTAGACATATTATTAATGACACCTGCCGTTGATCCAGAAAGTGAGGTTATAAAACAAAAACTTTCCGATTGGGATGGGCGGTTAACGTTGAATGCAACAGAACCCGTGATTTTCTACCATTGGATCTATTGGCTAAATCAAGCCGCTTTTGGAAATCTTCCAACAGACGCCAGTTCGTTCCAAACACCAGATATCTTAAGGCTACAAAGACGATTGTCTGCAAAACCTGATTCCTGGTGCCGATATGGTGAAAAACTCGCCAATGAAGAGAACTGTGTCGCCCAGATGACAGAAAGCCTGCGCCGAGTTGCTTCTAATTATGCGCTACAGAAAAATGATCTTTCTTGGGGAGAGTTACATTCAACAAGTTTTCAACATCAAATTTTTGATAGAATTCCAATTTTAGGTGAGCTATTAAAACTAAAGATCGCCACACCCGGTGGACATGACACGATAAATCGTGCAAGTCCTTCCATGAAAAGTGGCGGTTTATGGCGTTTTCCGAATGTTCACGGGCCCTCTTTCAGAGCTGTTTACGATCTTGATGATCTGGATAATTCAAGATTCTTAATCGCAACGGGGCAATCGGGTAACCCACTGTCTAAGTTTTATGGTAATTTTCTATTACGTTGGCGTGATGGAAATTATGTAAAACTGGATGGCACAAGCACAGAAAACAAAGTTCAACGCTTAACGTTGAATGCAAAGAATACAAACGAAAACTAAATAAAAAATATTAGGATTGATAGGGTGACAGTAACAATTGAAGATATTCGCCAAGCGGCGGATGAAATACGTGGTGAAGTGGTTAGAACACCCTTTGTTCATGCAAAGCGGCTCTCTAAAATACTTGGTTGCGAGCTCTACCTTAAATTGGAAAGCCAGCAGTTTAGCGGATCGTTTAAAGATCGTGGTGCACTTTATCGCATTAAGAATTTGACGGATGCACAAAAAGAAAAAGGTGTGATTGCCATGTCTGCGGGCAATCATGCGCAAGGTGTTGCTTTACACGCCAATCGTATGGGAATACCAGCCACAATTGTTATGCCGGAAACGGCTCCCTTTAGTAAAATTGAACGTACCCGTGCTTTGGGTGCCAAGGTTATCCTTTCAGGAGAAACGCTAGACGATTCTCGCAAAGTTGTTGATGAAATCGTTGCAAAAGACGGATTGACCTTTGTTCACCCTTACGACGATGAGCACGTGATTGCCGGTCAGGGAACGATTGGTTTGGAAATGCTGGAAGAACAACCCGATCTGGACGCAATTATTGTTCCTATTGGCGGCGGCGGTATTCTGTCTGGTATCTCACTGGCTGCAAATGCAATTAATCCTGGTGTCAAACTGTATGGTGTCGAAGCAAACTTGTTTCCCTCTATGTCTCAGGCCATAAAACATCAACCTGCGACCTCTGGCGGATCAACAATGGCTGATGGCATCGCGGTTAAAGAACCCGGTATCATTACTCGTGAGATCATTGATAAATTGGTCGAAGATATTTTTCTGGTCGATGAAAGTCAGATCGAAACAGCTATCCTGACCCTTGTAGAAGAGCAAAAAGTTGTTTCAGAAGGTGCCGGGGCAACAGGGGTTGCAGCAATTTTGAATAACCCGGAAAAATTCAAAGGTAAAAAAATTGCGACAGTTATCTGTGGCGGTAATATTGATGCGCGTATGTTGTCTGGTTTGTTGATGCGCGGTCTTATGCGTGATGGTCGTTTGGTTCGAATTAGAACAGAAATGGTTGATCAGCCTGGTCTTCTCGCCAAGATTTCGAGTGAAATAGGCAAAGCCCGCGGCAACATTATCGATGTAATGCACCAGAGACATTTTTATGATGTGCCCGCAAAGATGGTCGAAATTGATTTTATTATAGAGACCCGTGATAGCGAACATGTTGATGAAATTGTGGAATGCCTGAAGGAAATGGGTATCGCAACAAGAATTTTATCTTCCAGATCAACTGATTAAATCATATTGTTGATCTAAACTAAAGGGGGCAAAAAGCCCCTTTTTCAATCAGTATCTTGTCAGTTATCAACGGTATCCTTTCAATTTTTGAAAGGATATTCGTAATGAAGAACAATCACAGACAATATCACCACAACAAAAATCAACCTAACCAAAACCACCAGAGTAAAATAATTGCCGTCGTATATTTGTCGGCTTTTTTTGTTTTTAATAATCAAGCAATTTCTTCAGAGCCAAGCTTCAAAGAGGTTCCCTGTTCTGCTTTTGCTGATGAAGATGATTTGATGACTTTTGCCTTCTGGCTTGATGGTTATATTACTGGTGCTCAGCAAAAGCCGATCTTTGATCAGGAAGCGATAGAACTTCTCTTGGAGATCACCTTAACGTCTTGTCAAAACAATCCGGAAAAGGCAGTGTTTCAAATTGTTAGCAACTTAAAATCATCATAAGTGAAGCCTCATAATGTTTGATAACCCCAAAAGACCAAACCGACTTTCTTTTGCAACCCGTACAATTCATGCAGGTCAAGAACCTGATCCAAGTACAGGGGCTATCATGCAACCAATTTATGCAACGTCAACTTATGTGCAGGATGGTTTAGGGACAAACAAAGGCTATATGTACAGTCGCACAGAAAATCCGACGCGACAGGCATATGAGCGCTGTATTGCTGATTTGGAAAGCGGTCACTTAGGTCTTGCTTTTGCATCTGGCTTGGCTGCGATAAGTACAGCGCTGGATATACTGGATAGCGGTTCTCACGTTATTGCTATGCACGATCTTTATGGGGGAACGCACTGATTATTTCGTGATGTACGCCCTCGTTCTGCAGGACTTGATATCGATTTTGTCGATTTAACCTCAATCGATAATTTAATTACGGCGTTAAAACCGGAAACAAAGATGATTTGGATTGAGACACCAACTAATCCACTCCTCCAGTTGGTTGATCTGCAGGCTATTGCGGTCATTGCAAAGCAACATGGCATTATTACTGTTTGCGATAATACTTTCTGCTCTCCTTGGGTCCAACGCCCGCTAGAGTTGGGCATTGATATGGTTATGCATTCAGCAACCAAATATCTGAACGGCCACTCAGATATGATTGGGGGCATTCTTGTTGTCGGGGAAAATGCTGAACTATGTGAGAAGATAAAGTATTTACAAAACGCGTTGGGGGCCATTCAAGGACCCTTTGATTCTTTTCTGGCGCTCAGAGGCTTAAAAACATTGGCATTACGGATGGAACGTCATTGTCATAATGCGCTCGAAATTGCGAGTTTTCTGGAAAAACAGGATCAGGTTGAAACGGTGTGGTACCCTGGACTACCAAGTCATCCTCAACATACACTCTGTAAGCAACAAATGAAGTCTGGCGGTGGTATCGTAAGTTTCACGCTCAAAGGCGGGCTGGAAGAGAGTAAACGTTTTCTGGAACGAGTTGAACTCTTTGCCCTCGCGGTTAGTTTGGGCGGTGTAGAGAGCCTGGTTGAACATCCCGCTTCCATGACCCATGCTGCCGTCTCACCTGAACACAGACAAGTAATCGGTATAACAGATAATCTTATCAGATTATCTGTTGGAGTTGAAGATGTGGATGATTTAATTAACGATCTGGAATATGCATTTAATTGTTTAAACATAGCAACTTAAAAGGAAATATTAATATTTCACTCGATATGAACGCCGCGATATTTTCCACGAAAATACAGCAGTGGATCACCTTCATTTTGGATAAGCGTATCTTCAACTTTACCGACAATGATAATATGATCGCCTGCGTCATATTGCGCGTGCACCGTACAGTCCAGATTAGCCAGACAGCCTTCCAGTATGGGCACTCCAGTTTCCAATGAACGTGTTTTAACACCTTCCCAACGTTCTTCGGAAAAAGCAAACCGATCCGAGATATCTTTTTGCCCGTCAGTTAAAATATTAATGGCAAAGGCGTCAGCTTCATTGAAAGCTGGCAGACAGTTTGATCGCTTATCAATACAGAACAAAATCAAAGGCGGTTCAAGTGAAACAGAAGAAAATGAGTTAGCAGTCAACCCGTGGGGGATGCCTGATTTATCTCGCGTTGTGACAACAGTCACACCAGTCGTAAAATTACCTAAAACTTTGCGAAACTCATTAGAGTTAAAAGCCATTACCGAGTACTCTATATATTAAATTATTCTGTATTTCTTGCCTTGATAGGCGTAACGGCACCCTACAAACAAAGTAATACGGAAAACAACTGAATTTTTGTATTCCCGTTCACATTACCTACAAAAACGCTAAAGTATTCTGAAAGCGACCTCTTTTTTTATGTCATCTTCTCAATTCTCGCCAAAGTTTGTTTCTCTGAATTGTCTTGCTTGTAAGCTTATGTAAAAGCCGATAGAGGAACAGTTTTACTTGTTGAAGTGTAGTAGTGAGTTCAAAGGTCATGTCTCGTATTCAAGCCAATCTTGTGTTGTTAGTTGCTGCGGCAATCTGGGGGTCAACGTTTGTTGTCCAGCATGTATCGATGGATATTATTGGCCCAATGAGTTTCACTTCAACACGGTTTCTTCTTGGATTTCTTGTTGTTTTGCCACTGGCTATAAGAGAATGGCAAAAAAAGAAAAAAACACTTGAACATAAATCTTTTTGGGTTGTTACAAAAAAAGATTTATGTTTGATGATTATGATTGGTGTCATACTTTTCACGGCAACAATCATCCAGCAATATGGTATTATTCATACGAGTGTTACCAATGCTGGCTTCTTAACAGCTCTCTATGTTCCGATGGTTCCGTTGCTTGGCCTGATTATTTTCCGCAAAAAGCCACACTGGATTACCTGGATTGCTATTGCATGTTCATTTTCAGGGACAACGCTTATAAGTGGCGTCGATTCAAGTTTGCAGCTGGGATATGGGGATGCGCTTATTCTGACTTCGACCATTTTCTGGGGACTGCACGTTCTCTTGGTCGGATTGGTAGCCGCGCGCACAACTATGCCCTTAACCCTTGCTGCAATCCAGTTTGTAGTTTCGGCAATAATTGCTGCCGTGTTTGCTGGTGTCATGGAAACCTTAACCCTCGAAATACTCAAAGATGCCTTCTGGTTTATTGCCTATGCCGGTATTCTATCTGTGGGTATTGCCTTTACGCTTCAAGTTGTAGGGCAATCTCATACACAACCCGCTGATGCAGCCTTGATTTTAAGTATGGAAACCGTTTTTGCAGCCATTGCAGGGGCATTGATACTGGGTGAAAGGCTGGAAATTAACGGTATGATTGGCTGTTCTCTCATTTTAAGTGCTATTTTAATGGTTGAAATTTTACCAATGCTTCTTCGAAAACACAGACGTTTTAGCTAAGATCAAAATATTCATATAAAATTTGAGGATTATTTAACTAGTTTTTACAGATAATTACGACTTGTTAACCTTATTCCGTGATGATGTGAAATATAGGTTTTAATCAGGAATCGAACTTCTGTCATGACAGTTATTGTAGGTCTCATCGTTGTATGTGCGTGTGTTGTCGGTGGATATATGGCCGGCGGCGGACACATGGGGGTTCTTTGGCAACCTTTTGAATTTGTAATCATCCTTGGTGCTGGTATGGGGGCTACGGTTTGTGCAAACTCGAAAGCCACACTAAAAGGAATTGGTTCTGCTTTTGGTCGTATGATTAAAGGTCCGGCATACAAAAAAGAAGATTTTCTAGAACTTCTTTGCTTGCAATATCAGATTTACAAATTGGCCAAGACCAAAGGTATGTTGGCTCTTGAGCAGCATGTCGAGAACCCTGAAGAATCTGCTCTCTTTTCCCAATTTCCAAAGTTTCATGGCGATCATCATGCAGTTTCTTTTGTCTGTGATTATCTTCGTTTAATGAGTCTCGGGGCTGATAACCCTCACGAAATAGAAGGTTTGATGGATCAGGAGCTAGAGGTACACCATTTGGAAGACGCCAACGTTGGTGGCGCCCTTGCTGGATTGGGAGACGGTCTTCCGGCTCTAGGGATTGTGGCTGCGGTTCTTGGGGTTATTCATACAATGGGTTCTATTAGTGAGCCTCCTGAAGTTTTGGGTAAACTTATTGGCGCTGCACTTGTGGGAACCTTCTCGGGTATCCTTGCTGCTTATGGTTTTGTGTCACCTATGGCTTCTGCTTTTACAAAAGTTGCAGAAGAAGATTCCAGATATTACGAATGCTTGAAAGCGGGTTTACTTGCTCATATGGCAGGTAATGCCCCGACGGTTTCCGTGGAATATGCCCGGAAAACACTTATGTCTCACGTTCGACCAAGTTTTTATGAAGTAGAAGAAGCTGCCAATGAACTTCCCGCGCCGGGTTAAGAGCTTTGATCAAGGTTCATAATTTCACCTAAATTTTCATATATCAATTTTAAAGCTAGTTAATCTGGAAAAGAACAATGGCTGAGGAAGCTCAAGGCGAAGTTATAATAAAAAAGGTCAAGAAAGGTGGACACGGTGGACATCATGGTGGCGCCTGGAAAGTTGCCTACGCTGACTTTGTGACTGCAATGATGGCCTTTTTTCTTCTTCTCTGGTTATTGAATGCGACGACAGAAGAACAAAAACTCGGCATCGCCGATTATTTTGCCCCCTCTTCCAATATTTCAAAAGCAACAAGTGGATCAGATGGATTATTAGGCGGCCGATCAATTTCCGCAGACGGTGCCTTGGTTTCTGACTTTTCAAGCATTGGTGTGCAAATGCAGTTGCCACCGGAAGAAGAAAGCGATGAAGTTGATCCCAATGCAGAAAAAGATCCTTTAAAAGGCGAAGGCAAAGCGGACGAAGAACAATTGGAAGAATTTCGACGCGAACAAGAACAAAAACAGTTTGAAGAAACGGCTGTTGCTTTGAAAACTGCAATTGCGGATAACTCGGATCTTGCCGGGTTGGAAGAGAATCTGCTTATTGATAGAACGCCGGACGGACTGAGGATACAACTAGTTGATCAAAATGGTACATCAATGTTCCCGAGTGGCGCTTCGAATATGCTTGATCACACGGAAAAGATTTTAGGGTTGGTTGCTGATGCGATTAAGGATATCGATCAGCAGATCGCAATTAAGGGGCATACTGATGCAACACCTTATAAAACAGCCAACGGCTATACAAACTGGGAGCTTTCTTCTGAGCGGGCAAATGCCAGCCGGCGTGCCCTTATCAATGCTGGCTTAGCAACTGATCGTGTTTCATCTGTTGAAGGTTTGGCTGCAACGGAACCTTTTGATAAGGAGAATCCAACGGCTGAGATCAACAGACGAATTTCGATTATCCTTTTGAAAGATAACGATGAAGTTTTAAAGAAAAAGATGGATCAAGGGAAAACTATTGATGTTAATAGCATCACATCGGACCCAACATAGAAAGATACTGCTATAAATCGTATGGGGCTACATCATAGTAGAAAATAAGTCTTGTTGTGTTAATCTTGCCGAGTAAATCTTGTATTGTGCCTCAGATCCTCTTATTTATATAGAATGACAGATGCACAAGCCGTAGGCTTTAATAAAGTAGCGCAAAAACTAAGATTTGGCATTCGCCCATCAGATACAAGGGGTGTTCTCTTTGATCGCTGCTTTGCCTATATCATTGATTTCATTATTCTCGTTGTCTTAGGACTTATCGCTGGCTTCATTACTTTTATGCTAACGATCCTCTCTTTTGGAATTCTCTCGCCCCTGCTCGCTTTATTATCCTTTCTTCCCCTGCTTTATCACAGTTATTTTTTGTCTCAACAAGGGGCGACACCGGGCATGAATGCAATGGGGATCAAGATGATCACCATGGACAGAAAACCAGTAACTCTGGTTCATGCTCTATTGACCACAATTATTTTTTATCTGACTGTTCCGGCAACAAGCTTTTTGGTTCTGCTTGTTGTTTTTTTCAATGATGAAAAAAGAACTCTACACGATCTTTTGACCAATACGATCGTTGTGAACGACGAAATTCCCGAAGCTACGATTGATGAAATTTTAAGATAATTCTGACTTGATTATCATCTCATATCGACGAAGATCACCAAGTTCCTGTACCTCCATAATTTAGCCTTATTACCGCTTAATAAATCTGTCACCTTTTCATCTGGTCTTATCGGGTTTTTCTCGGTAATAAAGACGTGGAATTTTTATCAGATTACTATTGAGAAAAACAAAAATGCAGCGTGAACTTCTTGGAACAGAGTGGCAGGTTAAAAAACTGACCATTTTAATCGCTTTGGCTGTTCTTATCGGACTTTCGTATATCTGGGCACCGACAAGTGAACTTTGGCACGCTGTAAGTGTCGATTTCTTTTGGGCAGTTAATGCTACTTTGACTTGGGGAGAGCCCTGGCAGATCTTTTGGGCAGCAACAAATACGCCAGTATTTGACAAATTGAATGGACTTATCATGGCGATCCCATGCCTTTGGTATGTTATCGGTGATCGTAGCAGGCCTCTTAGCCTCCGTTTAAGTCATATGCTGGTGATGGGTATTGGTATTGTTGTTGGTGTCTATTTCGCCAAACATGCTTTCAGATCCTATGAGTCTCTCAGCCCTTCTTTAATTTTCAGCGACACTTTCAATAATTTGAATGAGCTGGTTCCATGGCTAGAAGCTAAAGTAAGTGCCGATGACAGTTTCCCTGGGAATCATGCTGTTGTGGCCGGGATTTATGGTTTCTTTTTCTATTTTGCGATAGGCCGTAAATATTTCTGGCTCGCTTTGCCAATTGCTATTTTGGGTGGCACTGCCCGTGCCGTTGCTGGTGCACACTGGTTATCTGATCTGCTTGTTGGCGGTGCAATTCATATTCTTCCAATTATGGCTTTAACTTTTACGATTCCTGCAATTCGCTGGACGGAAAGCTTTTTGAATACACTGGCCGACGTTTTAGTTCTGAATTTACCAACTGCGCTGACACTTCCCTTTGTTAAGTTGGCTCGAAAATTAGCTTGAGATTAAATTTACAGAAGATAAAACTGGAATAAGTTTTTGAAATGTTAATATCAGGACCGTTGACCATGTGCAGCGGTCCTGTTTATTCTTTGGCCTCTTTATTCTTTAATCGATCAAAGTCGATAATTATAGTGTTTGATATATGGTATTCACAAAACCGCAACTCTTCTTCACAACGCCTCCTGCGCCTTGCCCTTATAAAGAAGGTGAAGAAGAACGAAAGCTGGTTACCGAATTTTCAAATCATGAAGCTATTCAGCAATACGATTTACTTATAAAAGCTGGCTTCAGACGCAGTCATAATTATCTCTATCGTCCTATCTATAACAATCCTGACTATTGTCTTTCTGTCCGTGTTCGTGTCGACAATTATAGGATGACAAAATCTCAACGACGGATTTGGAATAAAAATCAACCCCTAGAAGCTAAAGCCTATAAAGCCGTCGCGACAGAGGAACAGTTTGGTCTCTTTCGTTCCTATGTACAGCAACGCCATAGCGATGGTGATATGAGCGATATGTCCTGGGATGATTATAAGGATATGATTGAAACCAGTCCTATTGATTCAGAGATTATAGAATTCAGAGCTGTAGATAACAGCCTCGTTTCAGCCTGTTTGGTTGACTGGGTTTATGATGGAGTTTCCGCCGTTTATAGCTTCTTTGATATTCGCCAATCTGACAAAGGTCTTGGGAGTTACATGATCTTGTGGCTTTTGGATGAAGCTAGACGCAGAAAGCTCCATTATCTCTATTTGGGATATTGGATTAAAGAATCTCAAAAGATGGCATACAAATCCAAATTCACCCCGCTCGAAGCTTTCCAAGGCGGTGCCTGGACAGAGTTATCTCTTTCTTCAGATCTCTGAGACTTTACTTAGGACTGAGATAATCCATTTTTATACTCTTTATTTGTTTTTTACCGGTGGCTTTTTAATTTTCTGAGGGTATAGGAATAGATACTTCAGGGCCTATTTGATGATAAATTTACCTTATCCAATTGTTATATATAGGTTATGCATAAATTTAAGTGCCATTATGCAATAATACTATCCGTAAAATGACAGGATTTATTGCGCTCGCGAAGTAACTTGCTTATTCTGTGCCTCACGTTTTTGTTACTAATCCATAATATTCCTAAATTGGAAATATCTCAGCAGGGAGACAATTTTAATGAATCGTAGAAAGTTTTTAAC
>NZ_LAQL01000015.1 GCF_001026905.1 Kiloniella spongiae | reverse complement strand
CTACAACAACACTGTCAAAGACCTTTTTGCATTTTATTTACTTTTTTCCATCATCTTGCCTCTTGTTTGCGACAATTGTGCCGTAAACCCCGCAGAAAAGGGGGACTTTCTTGAAAAACAGAATCGGGTAAACATTGACAGGAATCCATAAATACATCACCTTGTCCCAGCAGAGTATTGAGATTCTATATAACAACAACATCGAATACGGCCGTATGTCGTCACGGATTCCGGAGCACTACGTGTGAAGAATAGATTCCACACACCTACTTTTATGGTTAATGCAGCACTCGGAGGCAGCCTTTCGATTCTCGCCCTTGGCGGAATCTATTTCTGGCTTTCCAGTAGTACCCCTATAGAAGAGCAGGTTACAAACCAATCAAAAGCAGCCTCTGTTGAAATGGGTAAAGATGGATCCATCATTGCCAATGCCAACACGCAAGAAATCACCGTTGCATCACCAGAAGTTGTCGCAACTCTAAAAACGGATTTGCTGACAAGTGAGTATATAGCTGTTGGGGCCGTTCCGACGGAAACTGCTGCTGATATACTGGAACCCAGTGATATCGAAAAGATGGTAACCGTTTCCCACGGTGATACACTCATGAGCTTGCTGGTTGCCGCAGGTGCAACCCGCTCTGAAGCACATGGTGCCATCACAGCCCTGACTGATGTCTATTCTCCACGGAAGATCAGACCCGGACTTGATATTGCCCTTACCTTCGCGCATCCATCAGACCCGACGGTTAAAAAGCCTGTGGTCGAAGAAAAAGAGCGTGATGTCGGACCTTTACGCGCTATGCAGTTTCAGCCAAGCGTTGAGCGCATTGTAAAAGTCAGCACCACCGAAGGCGAAGACAGTACATATATCGCGGAAGAAATCCAACGTCCCCTGACCATGAAGATGGCGCGTAGTGCAAACGAGATTACAAGTAGTCTCTATCTTGCAGCCACGAACGTTGACGTCCCCAACGACATCATGATCAAGATGATCAGGGCCTATAGCTTTGATGTCGATTTCCAGCGCGAGATTCAAAAGGGCGATAGCTTCGAGGTCGTTTACGAAGCCTACTACGATGAAGACGGTAATCTCGCTCGCACAGGTGACATGCTTTATGGCAAGCTGAACCTATCTGGCGACGATTTGCAGCTGTATCGATTCACGCCTTCTAGTGGCTTTACTGATTACTTTAACGAAAAAGGCCAGTCAGCAAAGAAAGCCCTGATGAGAACACCTGTCGATGGTGCGCGCCTTTCCAGCCGCTTTGGTAAACGCAAACATCCGGTTCTTGGCTATACCAAGATGCATAAAGGTGTGGATTTTGCAGCCCCGCGCGGCACACCAATTTATGCAGCCGGTGATGGCGTTATTCTTCGGGCGAACCGTTTTAGCAGTTTTGGTAACTACGTAAAAATTCGTCATCACAGCGGCTATGAAACAGCCTACGCCCACATGAAAGGCTTTGCGAAAGGGATTCGTAAATCCAAACGTGTCCGTCAGGGACAGGTAATCGGCTATGTCGGCACAACAGGTCGCTCTACCGGACCGCACCTTCACTACGAAGTGCTATTCAATGGTCGTCAGGTTAATCCACTGGGTGTGAAACTGCCCGCAGGTGAAAAGTTAAAGAAAGCTGACCTTAAGAAGTTCAAGGGTGAAAAAGCCAAGATCAATAAGATGATTAAAGATCTAAAACACCCCGCAGCTATTGCAAAGCTTGAAACAAACTGATCAGGATTCCTTATCCCAAAACAGAAAAGGACCGCTTGTTGGATCAAGCGGTCCTTTTTTATTCATTCCGTTAAAAGATCAAACGGATCAGAGAAACGGTAATATATTAGGTAACTCTATTAGGTAACTGCAAGCTTTCTGCCGTTGATTGTCAGCACGTCATCCTCAGCAGAAATATTTAACTGCTCGCCATCATGGATGGCTCCCTCCAGAAGCAATGAAGCTAATGGGTTCTGTAACTCACGCTGAATCACACGCTTAAGAGGACGCGCTCCATAAACAGGATCATAGCCTTTTTCTGCAAACCACTCAGTAGCTTCATCATCTAGTTTTGCCTTTATATCCCGGTCTGCCAAAAGCTTTTGCAGTCGGCCGAACTGAATATCAACAATAGAGCTCATGTGACGACGCTCCAAACGATGGAACAGAAGGACTTCGTCCAGACGGTTCAGGAATTCAGGCCGGAAAGAAGCGCGGACGACTTCCATCACCTGCTCACGAACAGCAGAACTGTCTTCGCCATCTGGTTGATTCGCCAAGACTTCCGATCCTAGATTAGAGGTCATGATGATCAAGGTATTGCTAAAATCAACCGTGCGTCCCTGCCCATCTGTCAAACGTCCGTCATCAAGTACTTGTAAAAGCACATTGAAAACATCCGGATGAGCTTTTTCAACCTCATCAAACAACACCACCTGATAAGGACGCCTGCGCACTGCTTCGGTTAAGGCACCACCCTCTTCATAACCAACGTATCCTGGCGGCGCACCAATCATGCGAGAGACAGCATGCTTTTCCATGTATTCTGACATATCCAGACGAACCATCGCCGTCTCGTCATCAAACAGGAATGATGCCAAAGTTTTCGTTAGCTCTGTTTTCCCGACGCCTGTCGGTCCCAAGAAAAGGAAAGAGCCAATAGGACGACTGGGATCCTGAAGACCAGATCTGGAACGTCGAACGGCATTAGAAATAGCAACAATCGCTTCATCCTGTCCGATTACACGTTTTCTAAGAAGATCTTCCATCTGAAGAAGCTTCTCTCTTTCACCTTCCAGCATCTTATCGACAGGAATACCTGTCCAACGGGAGACCACCCCAGCAATCGCATCTTCACGGACTTCTTCGTTCAGCATGTGACTATCACCAGCTTCTTCAGCCTGAACCAAAGCCCTTTCCAATTCGGGTAATCGCCCGTACTTCAACTCACCGGCTTTTTCCAAACGGCCATCTCGCTCAGCTTGTTCAAGTTCTATACGCGCCTGTTCAAGCTCTTCCTTGATCTTCTGCGCTCCAGCAAGCTTGTCTTTTTCCGATTTCCATTGGCTGGTAAGCGTGTTGCTTTTCTCTTCCAGTTCAGCAATTTCAAACTTTAACTTGTCGAGGCGATCTTTGGCGCCTTTATCGCTTTCTTTCTGCAGGGCCGACTGCTCGATCTTCAGCTGAATCAGCTTGCGATCCATCTCGTCAATCTCTTCCGGCTTGGAATCCACCTCCATCCGTAGGCGACTAGCCGCCTCGTCAACTAAATCAATCGCCTTATCCGGCAAGAATCGATCCGTTATGTAGCGATTCGAAAGTGAGGCCGCCGCAACCAGAGCCGAATCTGTAATTCGAACACCGTGGTGCAGTTCGTATTTCTCTTTCAATCCACGCAAAATCGAAATTGTATCTTCAACATTTGGTTCTTCAACAACAACGGACTGAAAGCGTCGCGCTAATGCTGCGTCCTTTTCAATATACTTACGGTATTCATCAAGGGTTGTAGCCCCCACACAATGCAGCTCTCCCCGTGCCAAAGCGGGTTTTAGCATATTGGAAGCATCCATTGCCCCATCTGTTTTCCCCGCACCAACCAGGGTATGAAGCTCATCAATAAAGACGATGATTTCCCCGCTTGCTTCGGTTACCTCTTGCAAAACAGCTTTCAAGCGCTCTTCAAATTCTCCGCGGTATTTCGCACCAGCGACCATTGCCCCCAGATCAAGTGACATAAGCTGCTTGTTCCTGAGGCTTTCGGGCACATCACCATTCACGATCCGAAGAGCAAGCCCTTCGATGATTGCCGTTTTACCAACACCAGGTTCACCAATCAGAACTGGATTATTCTTGGTACGTCTTGAAAGCACCTGAATTGTGCGACGAATCTCTTCCTCGCGCCCAATCACGGGATCAAGCTTTCCTTCCCGTGCCATGTTAGTCAGATCTTGTGCATACTTTTTCAAGGCCTCATAACTGTCTTCTGCAGAAGCAGATTGAGCAGTTCGTCCTTTGCGTAAATCATTTATGGCTGCATTGAGGTTTTGCGCCGTAAGGCCTGCACTTTTAAGAATTTTGCCGGATTCTGCCTCTTTGGATAGCGCGAGTGCAATTAAAAGCCGTTCGACAGTGACATAGTTATCACCGGCTTTTTTTGCGATCTGCTCTGCCTGTTCAAAGACACGTGCTGTTTCAGGTGCAAGATATACCTGTCCAACATCCTGGCCACTCACTTTTGGTAACTTCGCCAATGCACGGTCAATATCTTCCCGCGCCTTGGTCGGGTTTCCACCTGCAGCAGTGATTAGATTTGCAGCAAGACCCTCAGAATCGTCCAACATCACCTTAAGCATGTGTTCCGGTGTCAACCGCTGATGATCGCTACGATGCGCTAGTCCTTGCGCAGCCTGAATAAAACCTTGGGTTCTTTCAGTGTAACTATTTAAATTCATACTCTTAAAGCCCTCTCCGCTATGCCTGCATCTGCAGCACACAACCGTTGATGCCAATCCACCCATCACCCACAATAGTAGCATGATGGAACTCTGACGCTGATCAATATCACCCGTCACCCAATATATGTGCATCAGATCTGATGGATACAAGGATCTTCTTTTGGGATTTTTAAGAGATACATCCCTGAAATGGAAAGCTTTTTAAGCCACCCCATCGCATGAGCAGATTCGTTAAAACTAGACAAAAAAAACCCTGCCCGAAGGCAGGGTTGGGAAATCCCATAGTTACGTCAGGAGAGATGAGTACATACCCAGAAGGAGCACAAACCAATACGTTTTGGCGATATTCGCCGAAGAGGCTGTGTTGTCTTCCTCGGTAGGAACTACAAGAAGGAAGTTAGCTCACGAAAAAACATTATGCAACTGAAAATCATTCTCATTTAAAAAAATTTTTATTTATTTTCAGTTAGTAAATTCCCCACCTACTGTTTAATGATCATTATTCGCGACAATAATTGGCTTAAAAGCAGGGGGCAGATTGGTAAAACCATTAAAGGCTTGAAAAATAATCTATAGCCAACACAATAGAAAAAAATCGGGGAAAAAGATGTCTGCATTCATCAAATCAATCTACCGCTATCCTGTTAAGGGTCTTAGTGCGGAAGAACTGGACCAGGTAACGGTCAAAGCGAGTAAACTTTTTCCTTACGACAGACGATTCGCCATCGCTCATGGCACAACTGAATTCCCTGATGGCCCCACATGGCTTTCAAAAAAACACTTTGTGATGTTAGCAAAAAACCCAAAGCTCGCTCAGTTAACATCAGAATTTGACGAAAACACCGAAATACTCACTCTCTTGCGCAAAGGCAAAAGAGTATCCAGGGGAAAATTAACCGACCAAACCGGCTGCATGCTATTGGAACAGTTTCTGGCCAGTTTTCTTGAACCTGATGTTCGTGGCGCACCAAAGATCGTGGAAAACAATACCAATGCGTTTACAGACATTCCTGACTTACAGATTTCTCTTATTAACATCGAAAGTGTTAAAGATCTTGAGCGTGTTGTCAGAAATTCTGTTGACCCCATGCGGTTTAGAGGAAACCTCTACATCCAAGGACTTAAGGCATGGGAAGAAAATAACTGGATCGGGAAAGAAATCAGAGTTGGCGACATCACTCTGGCGATTAAATCCCACATCGGACGCTGTTCGGCTACCAATGTAAACCTGGATACAGCTGATGTTGATCTTAATATACCCAAAAGCCTCCAAGCAGGTTTCGGCCACAGAAATATGGGCATTTATGCCAGTGTGAAAACAGGTGGTCTTATACAAAAAAATGCACCAGTGACGATTGGCTAAGCGCAATCAAATCAACTGGTGCATAATATTATACTAAGCGAATGATAAAACAGTCAGACAGTTAAATCAAAACTAAGCTGTTTCGGTCGTGTCTTTTACAATCGGATTTTTACGAGGACGTCCTCTTGGGCGAGGCGTTTTCACTTCGCCAGTCTCGGTATCAGCCGTTTTCCGTGTACGAGTTCTCCGTTTTGGCTTCTCAGCAGGCGCCTCTTCTGTTCCTAAAGGCAACTCAACAACAGCAGGGGCTGCCTCAGCAGGAGCCTCATTTGTTTTAATCTCGAGCGGAGCCTTCTCTGAAGGCTTTGTTTCAGATTTGGTTTCGTCGGAAGCCTCATATCGAGGGCGACGTGTCCGGACTCTGCCTCTTGGTGCAGGCTTGGAACTTTCTTCTTCAGTCGCCGGACTTTCGTCATTCAATACGATTGCTGGCGGAACATCTGCTTCGTTCTCAGCAGAAATGTTCCCATCAACAGCTTTCCCATCATCATCCTGCGCATTTCGCGCACTTCTATTCCGGTAATTGTTATCAGGCTGATTATTACGGCCTGAATTAGGATCCGTTGAATCATTAATGACACGGAAATAATGTTCTGCAAACTGATAGAAGGATTCCGCGGCTACGCGATCTCCACCGACAGCAGCATCACGTGCCATCTGAAGATACTTTTCCTTTAACTGTGAGGCGTTTCCACGGATACGTCCCCCAGGTCCATTACTATCGAAGACACCATTACGTGATTGCTGTGGTTTCCGATTATTATTATTTGACCGGCCACGCGGGCGACGGTTCGAATTGTTTGAATTTTGCTGTCTCATCATTCGCAAGCTAAATTAAATGCTAAATCGTGGGTATCGACAAACGTCACGAGCTTTAAACCCTGACGACGTGTATATCAAATTGTCGGCAAATACCCCCGGGGCACCCCACGCCCCTGCTTATTGTTACACCGTAAAGCTATATCCCGAGCTTTCCAAGCCCTAAATGTGAATTTTATATTATTTATTAAATGCTTTTGCGTCCCACACAGGCTCTGGAGATCCCGCCAAGGTCCTTTTTTGGGGGATAAATCACAAGTCCGGCACCAGACATTAAAGCATTGATACCGTCGGCTTGTCCTTGCCCGGCCTCGATGACAAGCAAACCATCTTCGCCCAAGATTGCTTCAGCTTGAGGAATTAAATCTTCATAATCTTTCATCCCGTTATTGTCCGCAAAAAGAGCTAAGTCGGGGTCATAGTTTAAGACTTCAGGCGACAGAGCCATCTTTTCATCGAAGCCGATATAGGGAGGATTGGATATAATAATATCCCAATCACCCACCAATCCTTCACACCAATCCCCTGCTTGAAAGCTTACTCGGTCAGATAAACCAAGAGAAACAGCATTTTCTTTTGCGACGGCAAGTGCTTTGTCACTGATATCAACACCCAGCCCCTGAGCTGCACGAAACTCACTCAAGAGAGCAAGCAAAAGGCAACCTGTTCCAGTACCCAAATCAAGAATCTTAATTGCTTTTGTAGTATCCGGTACGCTTTCGAGAACAGCCTCGATGAGAGTTTCACTGTCCGGACGAGGATCCAACGTATCATGGGAAACCCTAAAATTAAGGCTCCAGAATTCTTTACGCCCTATGATCTTAGACACAGGTTCATGCTTTAATCTCTTATCAATCATCGACTGAAAATGATCGAACTCTTTATCATTCAGAACTTTCTCTGGATAGCCAAAGAGATAAGACGTTTCCTTAGAAATAGCCTCTGCGAGTAATAAGCGAACATCTAAGCGAGCGTTATCAATCCCTGCCGCAGATAACTGCGCACCTCCAAGCTGTAAGCAATCGGCAATCGTCTTAGGATTTTCCGCCATGGAAGAAGTCATTTTGAAAACTGATCAATCTTTTAAACGTGGACCAAGATCACTGTATTTCGGCAAGGCGTTCAGCCTGATCTTCAGCGATAAGTGCATTAATCACTTCATCAAGCGCTTCACCTGCAATTACCTTATCCAATTTATAAAGTGTCAGGTTAATCCTGTGATCCGTTACCCGACCTTGGGGGAAATTATAAGTTCTGATTCTTTCAGAACGATCACCACTCCCGACCTGTGACTTACGGTTTGCTGCCTGTTCTTGTTCCTGTTCCTGACGCTGATTATCATAAATCTGGGTCAACAACATTTTCATCGCCTGCTCTTTATTCTTATGCTGAGAGCGACCATCCTGACATTGAACAACAACACCCGTTGGAACGTGTGTTATACGCACAGCAGAATCCGTCGTATTAACATGCTGTCCACCAGCACCCTGTGCACGATAGGTATCAATACGCAAATCCGCCGGATTGATTTCAACATCAACTTCCTGCGCTTCAGGCATCACCGCAACTGTCGCCGCTGACGTATGAATACGCCCACCAGATTCAGTTACCGGCACCCGTTGAACTCGATGCACACCAGATTCAAATTTCAGATTAGAGAACACGCCTGTGCCGGTAATCAAGGCTGTCGCTTCCTTGACTCCACCAATTCCATTTTCTGAATAGTCCAACGCCTCAAAGCGCCAACCAGATGCTTCTGCATAACGTTGATACATTCTGAATAGCTCAGATGCAAAAAGGCCAGCTTCATCGCCACCGGTTCCGGCACGTACTTCGAGAATGGCATTACGCTCGCCGTCCAAATCTTTGGGAAGCAGCATAATTTGTACCTGTTGTTCCATCTCAGGTAACTTTTGCTTCAGCTCCAGGAATTCTTCCTGCGCAAGCTCACGCATTTCGGTATCCCCATCAGGATCACTTAACATCTCAGCCAAGTCAGCCATCTCAGTTTGCAGGGCACGCAGTTCCTGAACCGTCTCAACAACAGATGTTAGTTCGGATAATTCCCGTAATAGCTTGGTATATTCATTAGACCCAGGATCCTGATGAGTAGAAATAACCGCATTTAGTTCGTCATATCGGGCAACAACAGCATCTAGCTTTTCATCGAACTTCACGTTCAGTCCTCTTTTCCATCATTCTCTAAGAGTTCACAGCTTCCTGTGGACTCATCATTTTCTTTACCATTATCAGGTAGAGCAGTCTCTATACCAAAAAACCGATAAAGCAATTGTTCCAACTGCACATGTCCATCGGGGTCTTCCCTGGCAATCTCTTTTAAGACCACCTGAGGATTATGCAATAGCCGATTAATCAACAACCGGGTTGCAGCATCCGCATTTTCGCCAGCTTCAAGCAAAACGTGTGATCGTAGTGTTTCAAAATGTTTGCGAATAACGGCAATGGCAGGAACGGCCTGCCTTTCTGCTTTTGCCCGGATGAAAGCTTGCATTTCATCACCAAGCACCTTCCACGCCGCCATCATTGCAGCTTCGCGGTGAACTTTACCCTGCTTGGCGACGCTTTCAAGATCATCAAGATTATAGGAATAAGCGCCATCCAGATCATTCACATCCGGGGCAATATCCCGTGCGGCTGTGGTATCAATAAAGAAAACGGGTTTCCGCTTTCTTTTACGAAGAGCACCGCCAACATTCAGCGTTGAAAGAATGTGGTCACCACCGCCATATGCAGACAAAACAATGTCGCTTCTGAAAATCAGATCATCCAGCTGGTTCCAAGGACAAACCTCCCCTCCGAGGCGAAAGCTTGCCGTTTGACTGCGTCCGATTTTGGGGTGCGTGATGACAAGGTTACCAATACCGACGCCTTTGAATTCCTGACAGAGCAATTCCCCGACTTCACCACTACCGATTAAAGAAACCGTGCATCTTGTCAAATCACCATGAATACCGCGGGCAACCTGTAAGGCCGAAGATGCGAGAGAAATTGGTTGTTGCGCAATTGTCGTTTCAGTTCGGACACGCTTTGCAGAAACAAGGCTGGCATCAAATACGCTATCAAGAAAACTATCCGTTAACCCCAAGCTTTTAGAGACACGATGACATTCTTTCACCTGCCCTAAAATTTGCGGCTCTCCGACAATGAGACTATCCAGTGATGCCGCAACAGCAAAAAGGTGGCGTAAAGCATCAAATCCCGTGTGCTGATAGCTCTGTTTCTGAAATGTCTCCAGATCGACATTAGCTTCTTGCGCGATTATATTTTGATAAAAATCAATATCTTCGTTTCCGAGTTGGCCTAGAACAAAGTCAAATCGTTCACAGGTTGCAATCAAGACAACGCTTCGTTTGTCATCGCTCTTTAATTTATCAAGGATCGATGAATAATCCGGTTCTTCAACAAAAAGAGTATCGCGCAAACGTCGCCCTGCTGTCCTTGCGCTGACACCAATAATCGCCAGCTGATCAAACTGATCAGAGCGTTCGATCAAAGGGTGCTCAGGTATAAAGGGCGGAACTGAATTCATACGTTATCACGATTGTAAGCAAGAGAGGTCATTTTAGGCCTCTTTTGCCGGATCTGTACAGTTCAGCGATAAACCGTCAGCTTGTTAGCCAAAACATCAAGCTTAACAAGTTCTTGCTCACCGCTTGAAAGATCACGAAGCGTTACAGAATTCGCAGCCAGTTCATCATCCCCCATAATAATCGCAGCACAGGCATTTTGTTTATTAGCCCTGTTCAAACGCTTTTTAAGGTTGCCACTAAATCCAACTTCGACACGATATGCCGCATACCTGAGTTCATCAGCCAGAGTTTGCGCCCTTGCTTCTGCGGCTTCCCCCATAGGAATAATAACAACTGGCTTCGGCTCGGTGACCTGACGTGTCATCAACATAGCCAAACGCTCAATGCCCGAGGCCCAACCAACACCCGGGGTTGTTGGACCGCCCATGGTTTTGATCAATCCATCATAGCGACCACCGGCCAGAACAGTACCCTGAGCCCCTAGTGCCGACGTAGTAAATTCGAAAGCAGTGTGACAGTAATAATCCAACCCCCGTACAAGACGCGGGTTTATTTCATAAGAAATACCCAATGCATCCAGACCATTTTTGACCTGTGCAAAAAAATCTTTGCTCAAATCATTGAGATAGTCAGAGAAAACAGGCGCATCTACCACAAGCTTTTTATCACCTTCGTCTTTTGAATCCAGAATCCGCAGTGGGTTTTTCTCTAGTCGGCTCAGGCTATCTTCCGAAAGCTGATCTTTGAACGCAGAGAAGTATTCAATCAACGCGGTACGATAAGCCTGACGACTTTCAACATCCCCAAGTGTATTGAGCTCCAGCGTCGTATTCTCATAGACGCCAAGTTCTTTAAGAAAATGCACGCCAAGAGAAATAATCTCGACATCCCCTTGTGGCTTATCAACGCCCAGAAGTTCGACACCAGCCTGATGGAATTGTCTCTGTCTACCCTTTTGCGGGCGCTCATGGCGAAACATTGGGCCGCCATAAAAGAACTTAACGGGCAACTGTTGGCTTAGTCCGTTGGACATAAAAGCACGGGCAACACCTGCGGTATTTTCCGGGCGCAGTGTAATTTCATCCCCGCCCTTGGTGGCGAAGGTATACATCTCTTTGGTGACAACATCAGAAGTATCACCCAAGGTACGCTTGAAGACTTCTGTTTTTTCAAAAATAGGCGTAATAATTTCGTCGTACCCGAAACGATTGGCAATCTCGCGCCCGATATTCAACACTTCGCGATGTCGACGCATATCGTCGCCAAAAAGGTCATGCGTACCGCGAACAGGTTGCAGAGAAGACATCGTTAGGGTTCTCCTGAAAGAAACAAAAAAGAATATGGGTTAAGAATAACCGGAATGGTTATAGGGAATAGCCTTTTAAAAGTACATAGCCACGATAGCGAGCCACATACTTTTATAAAGGCTTTGTAGAGAAAATGATTAGTGACCCATCTGCTGTGGTGTTTCGCCCCGGGCAATTGCGTCTTCGATTTCCGCCGCCTTGGTTTCGATCATCCCCACTAAATGATCAACAATGCTTTTATCTTTCAGTCGATGGTCAGGCATACCAGCCACATAGATCTGATGGGTTCCTTTACCGCCACCAGTCAGACCAATATCGGTCATGGTTGCTTCGCCGGGGCCGTTAACCACACAGCCAATAACTGAAACAGTCATTGGTGTCGTAATGTGGCTCAGTCTTTCTTCCAAGACAGAAACCGTACTGATCACATCAAATTGCTGACGGGCACAGGACGGACAGGAAATAACATTCACTCCACGGTGTCTTAGGCCCAGAGATTTCAGAATATCAAAACCAACTTTAATTTCTTCAACCGGATCGGCAGACAGAGAAACACGCAACGTATCGCCGATACCCGACCACAAAAGACTTCCCAAACCAATAGACGATTTAATCGTTCCCGTGCGAAGACCGCCAGCCTCTGTGACACCAATATGCAATGGATAATCACACACTTCGCCTAATTGCATATAGGCAGCAACGGCCATGAAAACGTCTGAAGCTTTACAGGAGATTTTGAACTCTCTAAAATCAAGATCTTCCAGAATACGGATATGACCAAGGGCTGATTCCACCATAGCATCCGGACAGGGTTCGCCGAAACGATCCAATAAATGCTTTTCCAAAGATCCGGCATTCACACCGATACGCATGGAACAGCCATGATCTTTGGCAGCACTAACCACTTCCAGCACTTTTTCGCGCTTGCCAATGTTCCCCGGATTAATCCGTAAACATGCTGCACCAGATTCTGCGGCCTCTATCGCGCGTTTATAATGGAAATGAATATCTGCAACAATCGGCACTGAGACTTCTTTGACAATTTCCTTTAAAGCTCTGGACGATTCTTCATCCGGACAGGATACACGAACGATATCTGCCCCAGCTTCTTCCATTGCCTGAATCTGTTCAACAGTCGCTTTCACGTCTGTCGTCAAGGTGTTTGTCATTGATTGAACAGTAATGGGGGCGTCTCCGCCAACGGGAACATTACCAACCATTACCTGTCGTGATTTCCGGCGAACAATGTCTCGCCAAGGACGTATACTCATCAAACTCTCTCTGTGCCCTAAAAAAGCAAAGGAAACATGCGCTTTCTTGAACGATAATTCAAGCTGAAACCCCTTATGTGATACCACCTATTCAAACGCACAATAGTGACAGAAAAAAGAAAAGGCGCAGTTTCACAACTGCGCCTTTAAACCAAAAGTGAATAACCTTCTGAAACAGAATGTTTTTATTCTGCTGTAATTGACTCCAATAGTCCTTCTTCCGAAAGCACAATATCCCTTCGAACAGCCCCGAGAGAACCGAGTTTAGGCAGATCATTACCGTTCAATTTAATGGTGATACCACCGGCATTCCCCGTGGCCATGACCAAATCATCCCGTTTAGGCACATTATAAACCGATCCGGCTCTGAGAACTCGGCTGAAGATCGCCTCACCTGATCCATTCACAATATGCATCCATGTATCGCGTTCTGCGTGGATAGAGATCGGTGAATCCTCGACTTCATCACCAAAGACTTCCGGTTCTGGTGGTGGTGGTGGTGTTACAGCCGCCACTGATGTTTCGGCTGATACCTGATCAGCTTCGGACGTATTCTCATTCGCAATATCTTCAGATGTTAAATCTTCAGCCGCAATGTCTGAAACAGCCACATCCCCCTGCTCAGCATTCCCCGTTAAGGAGACTTCAGGCACTTCGGGAACCGTTTGCGGTTGTGTTTCAACTGCAACAGCCTCGGGAACTGTGGTGGTCGAGACTACTTCTGGTGTTTCTGGCACACTTTGGCTTTGAACTTCCGAAGCATCGTTCGTCACCGCTTCTTCTGAAGTTGAACTATCACTATCCTGAACGCTGTTAACTGATGCAGCATCAATGGTCGCTACACTACTTTCAACATCGCTATCGGCTTCAGAAGCGCTCTCTTCAGCAGTAGAAGCAACATCAACCGTGTCTGTTGCAGATACATTTTCATCAACAGGATCTTCAACTGCAGTATCCGCTTTATTCTCTGACAGGAAAGGGACCCATTCAGATATATCCACATCGAAACGGGATATTGCGGTCCATCCGCCATAAGCGACACCAAGCAGAACGATAGACATCAAAAGAATAGCCAACCCAGGAGTCTTGCTTTCTGGGACCGGCGTTGGAAAAACTAATTGCTTCCGATCACCATAATTTTGAACTTCCTGTTTGAACTGTCGAACAATTTCGTCTTTATCAAGGTTCAGATACCCCGCATAGGTCCGCACAAAACCATATGCATAGGTGTCTCCCGGTAAGCTGGCGAAATCGCCACGTTCAATCGCTTCCAGAAATACATATCTGATACGAAGAATATTCGCGACAGAACGCAAATCCTGTCCGCGTTTTTCCCGGCCAGTACGAAGGATTTCCGCAACAGTTATCGTTGGCTGGTTATTTTCCGAGGTATCTACCCCGGATGTATTTTCCCGTGATTCCGGCATCGCTTCCACAATCCCCTCCCTGCAAGCTGTGACCATCGCTTAGTATTAAGCGCTAGTCACCTGTGGCGCGTAGGGGAAAGTTGTAACAAATTCAGTAACAAACAACAAATAAATCTATTTTAAATCACAACGCTTGCCGTTTTGGCATAGTTCTCTAATTCACTACGAACACTGTGGTCCGGTCTCTCCAACAAGCCCGTTACGAACTGTTTGATGCTATCCACATCCAGCGAGCGCACCATTTTTTTAGCACCAGGCACCTGTTGTGCAGGCATCGATAGAGATTTAAAACCACATCCAATAAGCGCCATAGCTTCTATCGGCTGTCCCGCCATATCACCACAAAGGGACAGATCAACACCTGCCCGATGTGTTGTTTCTGCGATATTTTGCATCATTTTAAGTACGCCAGGATTCAATGCATCATATCGGCGTGCCAATCGCGTATTGCCTCGATCCGTAGCAAAAACAAACTGCAACAGATCATTACTACCAACAGAAAGAAAGTCGACCTCTTGGCATAGAGGAGCTAACTGCCAAATCAAGGCTGGAACTTCCAACATCGCTCCTACCCTTATTTTTTCAGGCAAGACACCACCAATGGTTTTCTCTCGTTCCAATTCTCTATCCAGCAGTGCACGCGCAGCTTTAAATTCTGCTGTTTCGGATATCATAGGAAACATCACATCAAGTCGACGTCCCGCACAGGCACGAATAAGAGCACGCAACTGCTGGCGTAACAAAGCCGGGCGATCAAGACCGATGCGAATAGCACGCCATCCCATAGCCGGGTTTTCCTCGGCCACGCTTGACCAATAAGGAAGAACTTTATCCCCCCCAACATCCAGTGTTCGGAAGACAACCGATTTTCCTTCGGCCCGGTCCATCGCCTTGCGATACAATTCGGCTTGTTCAGCGACATCTGGGAAAGACTTGCGCACCATAAAAGGGACTTCGGTCCGGTACAACCCAACACCATCTGCACCTGCGGCATGCATGTGCGGCAAATCCATCAACAAGCCAACATTAACATTCAGGGATATACGTTGGTTATCCAAGCTAATAGGGGCGAGTTCCTGGCCAGCAGAAACTTCTGCCCATCGGAGTTTCTTATCCTTAACACTCGTCCGTAAGGTCCTGAGTACATCATCTTTTGGACGCGCAAAGACTTGATCATGCGATGCATCAAGAACAACCATGTCTCCTTCACGAATGCGGGTCAATACATCCCGACACCGTCCAATAATGGGAAGCTCCAGGGCCTGAGCAACCAAAGCAACATGCGCTGTTGGAGAGCCTTCTTCCAGAACAACGCCTTTAAGACGATCCCAATCATAATCAAGAAGTTCCGCCGGACCAAGCGTACGCGCCAGAAGAATAAATTCATCAGGCAATTCGGGCTTGTCTTCGTCCAAATCAAGCAGGTGGTGCAAAAGACGATTGGCAAGATCATCCAAATCAGCCAGGCGTTCCCTCAGATAAGGATCGCTGATCTTGCTCATCCGTGAGCGGGTTTCATTTTGAATTTTCTGAACTGCAGCCTCTGCAGTCATTCCCCCGACACGAATTGCCTCGGTGATTTTACCGACCCACCCCCTGTCTTCAGCAAACATCCGATAGGTTTCAAGGACCTCGCGCTGTTCCCCCATCGCGGCAATATCGGTTCTGGTGAGCATCTCATCTATTGATGAGCGCATTCCCTTGACGGTTTGTTCCAGTCGTTCAACTTCTTCGTCGATATCATCAGCAATAATACGGTTGATGACGATACCACGGTTATGAAAAACCGCCTGACCTATACCCATGCCTTCGTTAAGGCAAAGACCTTTGATTCTATCAGGTTTCTCTAACTCTTCCTTCGAACTCTCAGCTTCAAGCGCCGAGACAGAAAGGGCCCCTCCTGCAATAAGCTCAGCCAGAACCATCGCGATTGTTTCCAGGGCTTCAACTTCTTCTTCATCGTAGTGGCGGTGGGTAACATTCTGAACAGCTATAACGCCCAGAACACGCCCGCTTCGCAGGATTGGCACCCCCAACATGGATTGGTAAGGCTCTTCACCTGTCTCAGGACGGTAGGCAAAATTAGGATGACGCGGCGCATCAGAAACAGCCATGGGCAAGGCCAGTGCAGCACACTGCCCGACGATACCTTCACCTTTGTGCAAACGTGTTTGATAAACGGCTTCGGGCTTCAGGCCCATAGTCGCCGCAAGTTCTAGATACTCACCGCGACGCATCACGTAGATAGAGCACACTTCTGCGTTCATATCCCGCGCAATCAGATTAACCGTTTGCGCCAGGCGTTCCTGATTGGTGGACTTGCCCTTCATCTGATCACGCAAGAGCTTCAACAAACGACGTGAACCACCCCAAGCCGATGTTTTGTCATTCTTGCCTGTCATCAGATCCAGCGTCCTCGCAACCAGTGAAAAATTCAGGTTCTTATAAATATTGGGTTATTAGCCCAGAGCCAATAGCCCGGCGCCAATAACCCAACAAAATAAATCCTATGTCGGTTTTAAAGTACTGCTTATCTATGAAAACCGATTACAGAATTAATACTATAATATTAATCTTCTGAATCAAGGCCGTATGCAGTGTGCAGGCTACGCAAAGCCAGCTCTGTATATTCTTCGGCAACCAATACAGAAATTTTAATTTCAGATGTCGAAATCACTTCGATGTTGATCCCCTTCTCAGCCAAGGCAGAGAACATTTTCTGGGCAACACCCGCATGAGAGCGCATACCAACACCAATAACAGAGATCTTAGCAACAGCGGGATCTGAATCCAGACTGTCATATTTCAATCCGTTGCTGCTGTCTTCCAGAACTTTAATAGCTCTATCCAGTTCGGCCTTGGCAACGGTAAAGGTCATGTCCGTGGTTTTTTTATCGGCAGATATATTTTGAACAATCATGTCCACATTAATCGCATTATCTGTCAAAGGACCAAAAATGCTTGCCGCAACACCCGGCGTATCTCTTACGCTACGGAGTGTAATTTTCGCTTCATCACGATTATAGGCGATGCCACTTACGATTGCCTGTTCCACGATTTCTTCCTCGTCTACAACTAAAGTTCCGGGCTTGTCTTCGAAGCTGGAAAGAACTTGAACGCGCACCCCGTGCTTCATGGCCATTTCGACCGAGCGGGTCTGCAAAACTTTTGCCCCCTGGGAAGCAAGCTCTAACATTTCCTCATAGGTGATCTTTTCCATCTTACGAGCTTTGGTCACAATACGAGGATCAGTCGTATAAATACCATCAACGTCCGTATAGATGTCGCAACGATCCGCTTTTAAAGCCGCCGCAATCGCCACCGCCGAAGTATCAGATCCACCACGGCCCAATGTGGAAATTCGACCATCAGGCCCAACACCTTGGAAACCGGCAAAGACAGCAACCTGACCTTCCCCAAAGCGACGAATAATATCGTCGACCTCAATTCGCTCAATACGGGCACTACCATGTGCCGCATTGGTCACAATCGGGCTTTGCCAACCAAGCCAGGACCGGGCATTAATTCCCATATCCTGTAACACGATAGAAAGTAAGCCTGATGTCACCTGCTCGCCAGATGATACAACTGTATCATACTCGCGCAGATCATAGAGCGAACCAGCATCTTGAACATAACTGACTAGCTGGTTGGTCACACCAGCCATTGCGGATACAACTACCGCAACCTCGTTTCCCGCCTCAACCTCTCGCTTAACACGCTTTGCAGCGTTGCGAATTCGGTCAAGATCAGCAACCGAGGTGCCACCGAATTTCATAACGACTCGGGCCATCGGAACTCATCCTGTGAGGAAAATATATATTTAATCGCACTGCCCCGAAAAACGACTTTCAAACGGTTGCTCTCTGGGCTCGACATATCCATACTCTGCACGGCACAGTGACGCAAGAAAATGCGTGCGAAAAACGAATGCAATCACACATGTAAAATGTAAAACAGTATAGATGTGTTGATAAATTTTTCGTCCCTTTATCCAGGTGACGACAACGAAGAAGATGGTAAGAAAACACAATGAACGCAGTTCAAGCTCCCGAAAAAGATGAAGCATCCGGCATCACCGTTGACCCGCAGGAAATATCAAAATTCGCAGCAATGGCAGATGAGTGGTGGGATCCTTTGGGCAAGTTCAAGCCGCTTCATCAGTTAAACCCCGTCCGCATTAGCTATATTCGCGATCACCTCGCAAAGAAACATGATCGCGACATCACGGGCCTCACCCCACTCAAAGGGCTTAGTATTCTAGACATTGGGTGTGGCGGCGGCTTGTTATCAGAACCACTTACACGGCTCGGAGCAAAAGTCACAAGTATCGACGCATCACATAGAAACATCGAAATCGCCCAAATCCATGCAGAAGAAAGCGGCCTTGAAATGGATTATCGCCATATGACAGCGGAAGAGCTTGTTGAACAAGGCGCTCAATTCGATGCGGTGATCAACATGGAAGTTATCGAGCACGTCGCAGATGTCGAAGCCTATAGTCGGGATTGCGCAGCTCTGGTAAAACCTGGTGGCACTATGTTTGGCTCGACTTTGAACCGCACCAAAAAATCATACCTTCTTGCTATTGTTGGCGCGGAATACCTGTTGCGCTGGGTTCCACGTGGCACCCATGAATGGAACAAATTTCTGCGCCCATCAGAATTTGTCGATCTGCTGCGTCGCAATGGGCTAGAGACTGAAGATTTGATGGGTATCGTTTACAACCCAATGCAGGATAAATGGCATCAGGATGCCAGAGACCTAGATGTGAACTACATGCTGATTGCCGAAAAGCCACAATAGAAATTCAATCGAAGTTCATTTAAAAATAAGCTTTCAGAATCGAAAATGTTAGATTTGGCGTTGAGAATAGTTGCTTACAGTTAGCGCTATCAAGCGTCGGCTTTTTGCTTCCAGGGAATCGATGAAAAAGCCACACCTTCGTCCTTCAGGCTTTTGGCATCTGCTTCACTGGCCTCGCCATAAATGTTTTTCTTATCTGATTCGCCGTAATGAATTTTTCGGGCTTCGTTGGCAAAATCTTTTCCGACATAGTCAAAATTACTCTCAATAGCTTTTTGTGCATCGGATAAAAACTTCTGAGCTTTGGCAAGTTCTGTTTTCGAAACCTGCTTCTTCTCACTATTGGCGAGACTGACATTCGGTGCCATCAAAGCTTTTTTGACTTCTTTAGAAGAACAGTTGGGGCACAGAACAATCCCCTTTTCGGATTGATCCTTAAAGGCTGCATTATCTTTAAACCAAGCTTCAAAAACGTGATCGTTTTCGCATTTCAAATCGAAAAGAATCATTCTAATCCTGCTTTATCCATACTTTTCCTCGTGCACGGGATATGGTTATGACCGATGAGATCTGCAATGGTCAAGCCTCTGATACCAGAAGTTATTGCCTTTAAAAGTATCTGCCAGTACTGAATATAACCAGTGCTCAATATAATACGATACTCTTTAACAGATTGTTTCACTGCATAGGCCCCAAAAGGGCATAGGATCAAAAGGGCAAAAGTTATGAGCGAACCATCTTCGTGGGTACTTAAACATGCAGGATATATTCCCGAAGATAGCGATGTGTTGGATCTTGCCTGTGGTGCAGGACGACATGCACGCCTTTTTTTAATGTCTGGGCACTACGTAACTGCAATCGATAAAGACACTAATGCCCTTAATGATCTTGAAAACTTTCCCGGGGTCGAGATTATTCAAACTGATCTGGAAGACGGCAGTCCCTTTCCTCTATTGAAGAAGAAATTTGGTGGTATCATTGTTACCAACTACCTTTATCGCCCTCTCCTGCCTCTACTCCCCGAGTTATTGGCAGCTGGTGGCGTTTTGATTTATGAGACATTCATGATCGGAAATGAAAAGTTCGGACGCCCCAAAAATCCAGATTTTCTTTTAAGACCTCAGGAACTTCTGGACCAATATCACCCAAGTCTAAGAGTTCAAAGCTACGAAGAAACAACGATCACAGAGCCTAACCCTGCCGTAGTTCAGCGTATCTGCGCTGTGAACGCCCACTAAGTTTCCTGTGAATTCGCGTGAATATAGAGGAGAGTTTGAATTCGAGAGAGAGAAAGAAACTGTTCGCTGCAATCTGCTACTAACTAGAACTTAACTCAGAGAAAACTCTCTATCGTGATGTATCGAAGGCACCATCTCTCGGGCTTGTTTCACCCGATCAAGGTCAATGTCAGCAACGACAATCCCGGGTTGATCACCTCCATCCGCAAGGATTTCCCCCCAAGGGGCAATAATAAGGGAATGACCATATGTTTCCCGCCCCTCGGCATGAACTCCACATTGGCCGGCTGCAATAACAAAGCAACCGTTTTCAATTGCCCGCGCCTTTAAGAGCGTATGCCAATGGGCTTCACCTGTGAATTTAGTAAACGCCGCCGGAGCCGTAAGAATCATTGCGCCTTTTTTAGCCTGAGCCCGGAACAGATAGGGGAAGCGAACATCATAGCAAATCCCCATCCCCAGTTCGCCCCAAGGTAATTTGGCAACAACAGCTTTTTCGCCCGGCTTAAAGGTCGCTGATTCCCGATAGGATTGACCATCGGGAATGACTACATCAAACATATGTATTTTGTCATATCGTGCCGCAATTTCCCCTTTTGGTGAAAAGAGAAGTGCGCGATTAGCAGCCCGCGTTTCTTCAGTACCAACAATCAAAGAACCAATGTGCAACCAGATCCCAAGCTCAGCAGCAAGTGCTGAAAAAGCCTTCACCGAAGGATGCTCACTTTCGGGTAATGCTTTTTCAAGTGTAAGCTTTTTATCAGGTTCCATCATCGTCGTACATTCAGGGGTTTGAATGTACTCAGCACCTAAGGCATGGGCCCGACGAATTAAATCACAAGCAGTTACCAGTGTTACTTCATCGTTCCGATCAGCCGTTAGTTGCACACAAGCTGCTTTGAATTTATTCAAGAGGCAATCCTGCTTTCCAATTTAGTGTCCAGTTTTCCAGCACTTTCCAGTGCCATCAGCTCATCACAGCCGCCAATATGTTCACCATCAATAAAAATTTGTGGTACAGACGTACGCCCACCAGCTTTCTCAATCATTTCTGGCTTACGGCGTGGTTCCATCATCACGTCGATCTCATTAAACGCAACACCTTTACTTTTCAGCAGCTTTTTTGCACGTACGCAGTAAGGGCAAAGCATACTGGAATAAACAACAACTTCAGCCATAAAGAACATTCCTAATTTCGCTGTGTTTACATAAAGCAGGTACTTCATAACGAAGCCTGCGAGTAACTCTATTTAGGGCACTTACTAACAAATTACAGTATCTGGCAATAAAATTTTACCGCTCTATCCCTATCACTCTTTTGTTACCCGGGCTAAAACGATGGCACTGACAGAGGCTACGCCACTCTTTTTAAGTACCCGAGCACACGCGTCCAAAGTCGCACCGGTAGTATAGACGTCATCGATCAAGATCACATTTTTCCCATCAACATCCTTTTCAAACTTCTTGTTCAGGACAAAAGCATTACGAACATTTCGCCAGCGCCCCGTCATCGAAAACTGCCCCTGTGAAGATGTGTTTTTTGTTCTAAGAAGTAAGCTGGGGACATGTCTTTTACGATGAAGCCGTGCCAAGCCGTGCGCCAATAAAGCCGACTGGTTGTATCGACGTCTCAATAAACGCCTTCGATGAAGAGGTACAGGTGCAATAATATCTGCATTACCCAACGTTTCATGACCACAGGATGACAACCATCGAGTAAAAAGAGCTGTTAAATGCGTTTTGTCGGCGTGTTTGAACCCGATGATCATATCTTTGCTGTGTACATTATAGATTAATGCTGCCCGACACTTGTCGAAAGATTTAGGCGAATGAAGACATTCTCCACAAAGCATTTCACCCCCATGGGACAGCTCAAACGGATAACCACATGAGTGACAACAAGTTCCGGAAATAAACGTCAGATCCTTCCAACAATCAGAACAAATACCCGTATTATCCCATATGGCATCACCACAGTTCCCACAAACGGGCGGAAATAGATAATTTATGCCTTTGGTTAAAAGGTTTGGCACCACTTCCTTCATCATACGCATAACGCTATGCTAATTGATCTGGTCATCAAGAAGCAATCTGCTATAACCAGAAAAATATCTCGTGCTTATTGGGTTCAGTCATGACCGACATTTATATTTTTGATCGTAAATCGGTAAATCAGCATCATAAACGCGCCAAAGCCCAAATCGAAAAGCATGATTTTCTCTTCAGGGAAATCGCTGATCGACTTGGTGATCGACTTATGGATATTGCCCGTGACTTCCCCAAAGCCCTTGATCTCGGCTCTAACCACCACATCCTAAAAGAAACTCTTGGTTCCAGAGGCGGAATACAAGATTTTACTACAGCTAAATTTTGCCCCGAAGAATACCCCAAGCTCTCAGAGTCAAAATCTTCGGCAAAAGACACCGAATCATCTAAGGCCATAGAAATCATAGCAGAGATAATACCTGTGGCCTCTCGATCTTATGACCTAATCATCAGTAATCTATGTCTTCACTGGGTCAACGATTTACCCGGAATTCTCCTTCAAGCACATCAATGCTTGAAAGCAGACGGGTTATTTATGGCTTCCATGATTGGCGGGGAAACTCTGAAAGAGTTACGTGCATGTCTTATGGAAGCAGAAATGGATATCCAAGGTGGTGTCAGCCCCAGAGTATCTCCGCTTATTGATGTCAAAGATGCAGGGGCTCTACTCCAACGAGCTGGTTTTGCCTTACCCGTTTCCGATTTCGACCGCCTAGAAGTCAGTTACGCCAACGCATTTGATTTAATGAAAGAATTACGGGGCATGGGTGAAACCAATGCCATTCATAACAGAACGAAAGCCTTCACCCGCAAGGAAACACTTTTAAGAGCGGCCCAACTTTATCAGGAGAAATTTTCAGATTCAGAAGGCAGAATTAATGCCACTTTTGATATTGTATATCTCGCAGGTTGGGCACCGCACACATCCCAACAAAAACCACTGAGGCCCGGTAGTGCAGTTGAACGTCTTTCAGATTTTTTGAATACTGAAGAAACCAAGCTTACTTAAAATCCAGGCGAACCTAAAACCCAAGCTTATTTGTAATTAGTTAGATCGCCTCACCAAGAAATGTTTCGACACCTCTTGGTTGGTCTGATGTAGCTGCATTTCTAAAGTAAATAAGAATATAAACCCGAATCGCTGCCGTCAGCGAAGAGTCTTCTTTTGCTTCGTCAATCTGTGTACAAAGCTCACCAATCGGACAGTTCTCGCGCACACAAATTTCAAAAAGCGCTTCCCACATATCCGGTTCCAGACGTAAAGAGGTTCTTCGCCCTTTCAACGTGATATTACGGTTTACCAGTGTCGACATTAACCCCAATTGCGTCAGTGTTTTGCACCCGGACGCACCCCTCAAAAAGATGCCTGTTATTCCCCTTGCAATCCAGAAATCAGACTCAATAATTAGCAAGCGAGACTCGTCACTGGAACTACGATGATAGAGTCTATAGTAAATCACGTAACAATGCCACCAAAGGCTCGTCCGCTGGTGGCATCGGATAATCACGTAATCGCACGGGACGGGCCCAAGCAAACTCCTGCCCCTCAAGTGCTGTAATATTCCCTTCCCAAATACGACACACAAATAATGGCATCAACAAGTGAAAATCATCATAGCTATGTGAGGCAAAAGCAATAGGAGCGAGACAGGACGACCGTGTGTCGATACCAAGTTCTTCTTTCAACTCGCGAACCAATGCCTGTTCCGGGGTTTCACCCGGATCAACTTTTCCCCCGGGAAATTCCCACAAACCAGCCATAGACTTGCCCTCAGGGCGCTGTGCAAGCAGAACCCGGCCATCACTATCAACCAAAGCCGCAGCGGCGACGAGCACAATAGGCTTGGCTGCCTCGTGCCTTTTTTCAGCGGCCCAACACCCCTGTTCTTCTTCAGAAGAATTCATAAAAATATTTCCTGAGACTTTTATTTGATTATCATATCCCGATTAAAATCGTGATTAACTGCGATAATCTGCATTGATTTCGATATAGCCGTGGGTCAAATCACAGGTCCAGACAGTCGCCTGTCCATCAGCAATACCCACATCAACAGCAATAGAGATCTCCTGACCCTTCATGTGTTTGGCCACAGGCTCCTCGTCAAACCCCTCGACCCGTTGGCCATCTTTTGCAATCGTAACGCCACCCATAGCAACGGAAAGCTTGTCGCGATCTGCTCGCTCACCCGACTTACCGACAGCCATGACAACCCGTCCCCAGTTGGCATCTTCGCCAGCAACAGCTGTTTTAACCAGAGGAGAGTTTGCGATGGCTAATCCAACACGACGTGCAGCCTGATCAGTTTCCGCCCCGGTTACAGCAATAGAAATAAACTTACTCGCGCCTTCACCATCCCGAACGACCTGATGTGCCAAATTCTTTAGGGCTTTATTCAAAGCCTGAATAAAATCAGCAAGTTCTGGTGCGTTAATATCGTTGTACAGTGTGTTCCCTGCTTTTCCTGTCGCACAGAGCAGGACGGTATCACTGGTCGAAGTGTCGCTATCAACTGTAATTGAATTAAACGATAAATCCGCGCCACTTGAGATTAAATTTTGAACCATCGCCGGAGACAAAGCTGCATCCGTCGCAACGAAACTTAACATAGTTGCCATATCAGGGGCAATCATTCCTGATCCTTTGGCAATACCATTAATAGTGACAACTTTACCGTCAATCTGAGTTTTGATTGTTGCCCCTTTGGCAAAAGTATCTGTCGTCATGATGGCTTCGGCAGCCCCCTGCCAGTTATTAGAACAGAGGTCTGTTTTCATATCCCCTAAAGCTGACGTTATTTTTTCATCGGGTAACGGTTCGCCAATAACACCTGTTGAAGCAACAAAGACTGCATTCTCAGGACATTTCAATTCTCTGGCTGTTGCCTCCACGGTCCGAGCAACAGATGCCGTTCCCAGTCGTCCGGTAAAGGCATTTGCATTACCAGAGTTAACAACAATCGCCCTTGCCTCTCCCGATTTCAAATGATCACGACAGCACTCAACAGGCGCAGAACAGGTAAGAGAACGCGTCAAAACGCCACCGATTGTTGTTCCTTTGTCAAAGCTCATCAAAAGAACATCCGTACGACCCTCGTATTTCACGCCGCAAGCTTTTGTAGACAGCTTCACCCCATCAATTTCGGGCATTTCCGGAAAACTCGACGGAGCGAGCGGAGATTTTTGAAGTTCCATTACACAAATCCTACCTATTACAGCCACAAACAGCCTTCATAAAAAAGCCCGGTTAAACCGGGCTTTTTTACATTATTCGCTGGCAGGTTTTTTTTCACCTTCTGGCTTTTCTTCATTTTCTGCCGGCGCGGCCTCTTCGGCCTCAGCACCAATTATTTCAATCTCTACCCCATTTTTGAGGTTCTCGACAATACTTTCATAGGCACTTCTTGAAAGTTCAGAACGAAGCTGACCATCGAGCTGTTCTTTTGTTGGTTGTTCAGAATCTCGTTCTGCATCAACTTTAATAACATGCCATCCAAATCTGGTTTGAACAGGCGCAATAGTATGTTCACCAACTTTCATGCCAAATGCAGCATCTGAGAAAGGCTTAACCATCTGCTCTGCTTGGAAGAAGCCTAAGTCGCCACCACCTGGACCACTTGGGCCGGTAGAATGTTCTTTGGCTAAAGTGGCAAAATCAGCGCCTTCATCAAGCTGTTTGATCAGATCTTTTCCAGTCTCTTCCTTTTCAACAAGAATGTGTCGGGCAGAAACTTCACGAACCGGAGGGTTTGCAATCAGATAGTCCTGATATGCTTTTTCAACGGCTTCGTCGGTGACTTCTTTCTCAAGAGCTCTGTTCAAGAAAATCTCAACCAGAATTCTCTCTTTAACGTCACGCACACGCTTTTGAACTTCAGGGTCATTTCCCAAACCGCTCGTTGTCGCTTCTTTTGTGATCAATTTCAAATCAACCACCTGTCCAACAAGCTCAGGTAAAATAAGATCGATCTGTTCCTGAGGGATGTTTGGAATGCTTTCAGCAAACTTCACAACTTCTGAGCGGCGAATTTCAACATCACCAACTTTGGCCATGACCGGATCATCTCCAGCAGGAGCATCTGATGCAACCTCAGCAGCCTGATCACCACCAAGGAAAGGTAGTGTTCCTCCTTTTATTCCATAGGAATAACCAGCATACGCTGCACCAGCGAGGGCAACGATACCAACAAGAGGAAAGATAATCTGTTTTGCAGACATATAGAGATAACTCCTTATTCATTACATTTGGAAGGTAGCCTTTTACGACCATTCCCTTTTAATCGATCAGCACCAAATCCCATGACTGTGTCAAGAGAAAGGCGATATGAACATTTTAATTAGTTCGCCAGTTAATCAGTTGGCCCATAATCAGTTAGCGGGAAAAACGGATATATCCGCATCTTTTCTTAAATCCCGAACCATACGCGTAACCAACTCACGACTTACTTGATCTTTGATTTCTGCGCGCATAGATTCGAAAGTAGGTTGTTTCACATCCCGCTTATCTTCCAGTTTGATGACATGCCAGCCAAAATCTGTAGCAACGGGTGCTTTTGTATAAGTTCCTGGTGCCAGAGAAAAAGCAGCTGACGCAAACTCGGGATCCATATCCTTCCGTTTGAACCACCCCAAGTCCCCACCCTTCTCAGCAGAAGGGCCTTTGGAAAACTTCTTTGCCAGTAAATGAAATTCAGCGCCATTATCCAAAGCAATAACCAAAGCCAGAGCTTCGTTCCGCGTTTCCACCAGGATATGGCGCGCCCGAATTTCTGCATTTACAACATTTTCTCTGAGCAAGGCAAAATACCTGTCTTTTAACATACTCTCGGTAATCATTTCGTCGAGCTGCTGTTCAAGATAGGCGTCCCGGATGATTTTCTCTTCCGCCAGAGCGAGCTTTCTTTTCACTTCTTCTTTTTCATCCATATCAGCATCGGCACCAGCATGTGCCAAAAGCTTCAGATCGATGGCACGATCAAGTAGGATCGGAAACATTGTTTCAAGCTGCCCCTGATACTGTTCAGGTAATTTTTTTGCAGCCTGCGTTATATCCTGCCAATAGATTTCATCGCCCTCGACAACAGCCACAACAGGGTTCTCCTGCGCCAAGCGGTCCAGTTCACCTTCGGTTTTGGTCAGGGATAATTTGTTTTTATCAACAGAAGCCGTTGGGATATTCTCTTGAGCATCGGTACCTGTTGGTGACGTTTTTTGTAAAACGGGCTCAGTTGATAAGTCTTCAACAACAATGCCGCTTTCAGGCTTTTTTTGCACCTCTTCGGTAAATCCGGGAGGTGGCGCCAGCCCGTCCCGTTCTTGCCCGGGAATGACTTCAACAACCGGAACTTCTTCAGAGGCGTCCTTAACTGGTTCAACTGGTGTTGCCTGAATTACAGGATCATTAATCGCTGGACCGTTATCTACTGGCGTGCTCTCGTCAGAATCAGGAACAACAACATTATTATCCTGTGTTGTTTCCGATGGTTTTTCTTTCTGAACGTCATTAATTCCAGGAACTTCGTCTTCATCATCTCCAAAGAGGAACTTCAAAAGCTTTCCACCACTTTCGCGTTGCTCTTTTTTCCAGTCTTCTTCTGCGTTCTGTTGTGCCGTACCCTCTTGCACGAAACCTGCCGCTATCAAGACAGTGGAAAAGATAATAACTTTACAAAAATTCATTTAAACTCTGGCTCCGGCTCAGAAGAAATAAAAAGTTCACTCTTACTACAACAAAGTCACTACAACCTAAAGCGAGTATCAATGAAATACACATATTCGATGATTACGGACTATCAAAGCAACGTTACTACGTTATTTTCCAGCAATTGAATCCAGCTTCACATTGACATCAGCCAGCCTGCGCCCTATGTCTCACATTGACTTTTTATAACCAAATCTTGAACTGCGTTTTCACGCAAGGGGTACTCAATGCTCGGTGCGCTTGTGAAGCGGATGTTTGGCTCTGCCAATGACCGTTACCTAAAAGGCCTTAACTCTATTGTCTTGTCTATCAACAGCTTTGAAGCAGAGCTGGAAAAACTGTCTGACGACGATATCAAAGGACAAACAGAAAAGTTTCGTAATCGCCTGAAGCAAGGAGAAACACTCGACGATATTTTGCCGGAAGCATTTGCGACCGTCCGTGAAGCATCTCGCAGAACTCTTGGTTTGAGACACTTTGACGTTCAGATGATGGGCGGTATCGTCCTTCATCGTGGCATGATCAGTGAAATGGCAACGGGTGAAGGTAAAACACTTGTTGCGACCTTGCCTGTTTACTTGAACGCAATCGAAGGCAAAGGTGTTCACGTCGTCACGGTCAACGATTACCTTGCCAAACGTGATGCCGAGTGGATGGGTCAAATCTATCGTTTTCTGGGGATGACCGTTGGCTGTGTATTCCCGGGTCAGGGCGAAGAAGAGCGTGCGTTTGCCTACAATTGTGACATTACCTATGCCACAAACAATGAACTCGGATTTGATTACCTTCGTGACAACATGAAGTTTGAAATCGACCAGATGGTTCAAAGAGAATTCAATTATGCCATCGTCGATGAAGTAGATTCAATCCTTATTGATGAAGCCAGAACACCGCTTATTATATCTGGCCCCGCAGAAAACTCATCAGAGAGCTATATTACGATAAACAAATATGTGCCTTTACTAACAGAAGAGCACTATGAACTTGATGAGAAGACACGTTCTGTAACATTGACTGACGAGGGTGTTGACTTCATAGAGAAAAAGCTCATGGATGATGGAGTCATGCAAGGCTCTCTTTATGAGATCGAAAATGTCAGCACACTGCACCACATCAATCAGGCCCTGAAAGCGCACAAACTATTCCAGCGCGATAAAGATTACATCGTCAAAGACAATAAAGTTGTTATCATTGACGAATTCACGGGTCGCATGATGGAAGGGCGTCGTTTCTCAGAAGGCCTGCATCAGGCACTTGAAGCGAAAGAAAACGCTGAGATCCAAAACGAAAATCAGACGTTAGCATCGATCACCTTCCAGAATTACTTCCGACTTTACCCCAAATTGGCCGGGATGACTGGTACAGCGATGACAGAAGCGGAAGAATTTTCGGCTATCTACTCGCTTGACGTTATTTCCATGACAACCAACCTACCTTGCATTCGTATTGACCATGATGATGAAGTCTATCGCACAGGTCAGGAACGTGATGCGGCAATTATCAAGCAGATCAAAGAATGCCACGAACGCCAGCAACCTGTCCTCGTTGGTACGGTTACGATTGAGAAATCAGAATACCTTGCTACTTTGCTCCAAAAAGAGAAAATTGAGCACAAGGTTCTAAACGCACGTTACCACGAACAAGAAGCCATGATTGTTGCACAGGCGGGCTCACCTGGTGCCGTAACAATTGCAACAAACATGGCGGGTCGCGGAACAGACATTAAACTGGGCGGTAACGAAGAGATGCGCATAGAGCATGAAACGCTCGGCATATCTGACGAAACCCAGAAGCAAGCTAAAGCCGCTAAAATATCCGCAGAAGTAGCTGTGAACAAAGAGATTGTGAATAAGGCTGGCGGCCTGTTTATGATCGGTAGTGAACGCCATGAAAGCCGTCGTATCGACAATCAGCTTCGCGGACGTTCCGGTCGACAATCAGATCCCGGTGCGTCCAAATTCTTCCTCAGCCTCGAAGATGACCTGATGCGTATCTTTGGATCTGAACGTATGGATTCAATGCTCCAGAAGCTCGGTCTTGAAGATGGTGAAGCTATTATTCATCCATGGGTGAATAAAGCGCTGGAAAAAGCACAGAAAAAAGTTGAAGCCAGAAACTTTGAAATTCGTAAGAACATCCTCAAATTTGATGATGTGATGAATGATCAGCGTAAGGTTATTTACGAACAACGCAAAGAAGTTATGTCCGCAGAAGAAGTTAAGGACACCGTGGCTTCCATGCGTCATGAGGTTCTCGAAGACCTTGTGACACGGACAATTCCAGCTAATGCCTATGCTGAACAATGGGAATTGGATAGCCTGCACGAAGAGTGTATGCGCCTTGTTGCCATGGATCTGCCCGTTAAAGATTGGGCGGAAGAAGAAGGTATCGCCGATCAGGAAATTCTGGATCGCATTCTTCAAGCCAGTAACGAGAAAATGGCCGCAAAGACGGCTAATTACGGCCCGGATGTAATGCGTTCGCTTGAAAAACAGTTGCTCCTTATGGTCCTCGACAAGCAATGGAAAGAGCATCTGCTGTCCCTTGATCACCTTAAACAAGCTGTTGGCTTGCGTGCTTACGGGCAGAAAAATCCGCTTGATGAGTACAAGCGTGAAGCTTTTGAAATGTTTGAATCTATGCTCGATTCTGTACGTGATGAGCTAACAATGCTGATGCATCGCTTCGAACTACAAACACCGGAAAATGCAACAGTGCCACGCCAAGAGCAAGAGATGCACGAGTCCAGACAGGACCCGGCACAGACAACTGGCTCAACAACAGTGCAGGCAAAAGAGTTTGATCAAAACGATCCTTCTACCTGGGGGAAAACCAGCCGTAACGCGGCATGTCCATGTGGATCAGGCAAAAAATACAAACATTGCCATGGAAAATTAAACTAAAACTAAGCTAGTCGATTAAACGATTTAACTCATAAATAAAGGCGGCTCTTTGGCCGCCTTTATTATTTTCGAGTACTCTGCCACCTACAGAAAATCAGAATTTCCCATCATAGGACTCACGCTCTATATGAGCAGCAATCAAGGTAAATTTTTCACCCACAAAAGCCGTACTCAAGGCTGTTTGCAATTCTTCACGATTTCGAGCATTGATACCAACGCCCCCCATGGCATTGGCCAAGGCCGCAAAATCAGTGCCACCAAAATCCACAGCAAGGTTTTCCCTGCCACTTCCGCGCTGCTTCAATTCAATCAAAGCAAGCGATGCATCCACAAAGACAACGACTACAACAGGCAATTTCAAATCTCTCAGCGTCGATAACTCACCGAGAATCATCTCTAGCCCTGCGTCGCCGGTAAAAGCAACCACAGGCAAATCAGGTGATGCAACTTTAGCCCCCATAGCTAAGGGCAAAGCACAGCCCATCGTGCATAAACCGCTGGATTGAATAAGAGTATGGGGCTCCCGACAGATCCATTGCTGACTTTGCAAAATTCTATGAGCCCCAGAATCCACTGACGCAAGCCCATGATCAGGCAAAGCCTTACGTACTTCATCGACAATGGCAGATGGTCCCCACTCTTCGTCCCGGGGGAATGCAGCGACAATCTCTTCTTTAGCCTTCGCAAAATCACCATTACCCCAAACAGCACCAAGTTCCAATCCCTGATCTAGGGCCTGTAGCGCAGGAGCCAAAGAACCGACAAAGGTACAGCTAGCCCGATGCATACCATGCAAATTCGACTCAAGCGTAAATTCGGCAATAAACTGTCTTTCAGGTTGCCAGACATCCTGCCACCCATGGCGCATTTCAATTGGGTCATAACCAATCAAAAGAATGCAATCACTTTTCTCGATCAAGGGCAGAACTGTCTTATCTGCTTTCGGGGAAAGTCCCGCACCACCAAGAGAAAGAGGGTGATCATCAGGAACAACTCCTTTCGCCTTATAGGTAGCAACAGATGGAATACCATGTTTGAGAAGGAAGTCTTTTACGTCCGCCTCACAACCCTCGCTAAGGATCTCCAACCCTAAAACCGCCAAAGGTCTTTCTGACTTGGATAAACACTCTCTCAGGTCGGCAAAGTCGGCATTCTCGGCAGGCACTGTTGGCAGATACTTCGGTTGCCATAATTTAGGAATCGCACTCTGTACTTTAGCGGCTAAAGAAATCGGCACATCAATGTGCACGGGTCCGGGACGGCCTGACTGTGCCAAAGACAAGGCTTTATCGACAACACGGTCAACCGCCCCATCCACGAGGGTAAAGCTGCCCTTCACGACAGGTTCCAGTGCCTTGCTGTGATCAAAAACCTGATGAGTGTAGCTTGCCATATCATACTCATCGACCCGTCCCGTCAAAAAGATCAACGGCACTCGATCCTGATGTGCATTAGCAATAACGTTAAAAGCATTGGCCATGCCCGGTCCCAGCGTCGCAAAAAGAACGCCTGGCGCACCCGTGCGATGATAGGTTCCTTCAGCCATAAAGCCTGCACCATTTTCATGCTTGGTTAGGACGATCTCAAGGCCTGCGCGATCAAGTGCATGCATGACACTTAAAACTTCGCCACCCGGTATGCCAAATGCATGGCGGCACCCCGCATCAAAAAGGCGTTGGGCAAGAATATCAGCGGTCGTCAAGCTCATGGTGGCTTCTCTCAAATTAATCATTACACACAACACTAACTACTCCCTCCTAAGAGAGAGTTACTTAAAACCAGATGTTTAGCTGTATATTAGCCCTTAAACTTTAAAGCTTGGGACTATGCTCAACAACTGATCGAAGATCGTCTATGGAAGATTTACCAGAAGAACGAGCTACATAGCCATCCCTTGTCTGGGGAAACTTACGATTTAACAAATCAGAAGCGATCACATTTCTGAGAACCTGTGCCGTTCCCCCACCAATAGTAAACATACGCGCATCACGGACCATGCGTTCCACCGGATTGCGTCTGGAATAACCAGCAGCACCATGCATCTGTAACGCATTATTTGTCACAGTAACGGCCATTTCAGACGTAAAGAGCTTTGCCTGTGCAGCCTTCGTTTTGTCCGGGAAACCTTCCCCGGAAACCGCTTCATTTATCAACGCTCTTGCCGCACTAATTTGTACAGACATATCAGCAAGCATCCATTGTAACCCCTGAAACTCGCAGATCGGGCGGCCAAATTGTTCTCGATTTTGAATGAAATCTTCGGCCTGTTCGTAGGCCCCAACCGCAATCCCAAGTGCAACCGCAGCAGCCCCGACACGCTGTCCGTTATAGGCCGTCATTAAATCACCAAAGCCTTTACGAAGGCCGGAAGGAGGTTGCAACATCATATCAGATGGTACGTGTAGATCTTTCAAATGAACTTCGGTTTCGGGAATTCCTCGCAATCCCATCGTTGGCTCTCGCCGTCCTATTGACAGCCCTTCAGCACCTGGTTCGCCCCGCACCACAAGAAAACTAGCAATACCTTGCGGTTCTTCGTCTTCATAGACACGTGCAAAGATAAGGTGTAGTCGCGAAACGCCTCCACCGGTAATCCAGTGTTTTGTACCGTTTAGGACATAGCCATTACCCACTTTATCAGCACGCGTGGTCATTTCAGTGGCTGCCGAACCACTTTCAGGCTCAGTAATACAAATCGCAGGTTTGTCACCATCAAGCACCAGCTCCGCAGCAAGCTTCTTCTGCTTTTCCGTGCCATAGGCCATAATTGCGCCGATGGCCCCCATGTTTGCTTCAACGGCGATGCGCCCTGTGACACCACAAGCCTTGGCGACTTCTTCGACCAACACGACAGCTTCCCGATAACCTGCCCCGGCACCACCGTAAGCCTTGGGAATTGTCATCCCCATGAAACCAGCATCCCGTAAAGCAAAGCAATTTTCCCAGGGATACATCTCAGCAGAATCAATTGATGCAGCCCGAGGCGTAAAAACGTCCTGTGCCAAACTTCGGGCACGCTGCCGAATATCTTCAATCGTAAACAGACGAGATTTCTCTGTCTTATCAGAAGCTTCCGAAGCATCTAGTCGATCAAGATTTGCTAGCATTTAGTTTCTCCATTTGGCCTCATCAGGCAACAGGACATGTGTTATTCACAGATTTTATTATCTCGCGCTTGCCTTCTTCAAATCAAACGAATTAAAATAACTTCTTACTTCAATTATTTTGATGTTATTTATGGGTATTCGCCAACTACGCACTTTGATAGAAATTTCTGAAACCGGTAGCTTTCAGGCCGCAGCAGAAAAGCTGGGTTTAACCCATTCAGCCATCAGCATGCAGATAAAATCGTTGGAGGATGAATTACAGACCGAGCTTTTTGATCGGACGCGACGCCCCCCTGACCTTAACCCAACGGGCCTTCGATTGTTGGGAAAGGCCCAGGAAATTATCAACCTATATGATTCCTTATCAGAAGCAGGATCCAAAGCCGGCGATCTATCTGGCCTTTTGAGATTAGGAGCCATCCCCAGCGCAACATCGTCCTTTTTACCAGAGGTCCTTGCTCGACTTGGACAAGAACATCCACGCTTGCATGTACGGCTAGAAAGTGGATTGAGTACAGAACTAACTCGTGAGCTGATACAGGGAAAGCTGGATTGCATCATTATCACCGAGGTTCAACGTCTGGACGAAGCATTGAAATCAACAAAGCTGAGGGAAGAACGCCTTGTTGTTATTGCCCAGAAAAATATTGAAAATGAAAAGATCGCCAAAACTAAAGATGGTGACATCGCACTCTTAAGCCAACTTCCCTTTGTACGTTTCAATCATCTGACAGGCGTTGGTCGCGTTATCGAACAGAGCCTCAAAAACAGAGGTGCAAATTTAAGAGAGGCCATGGAACTTGATTCCCTGGAAGCGATCCAGCGCATGGTGGCAAAGGGGCTTGGTGCTGCGATTGTGCCCGAAAACAGCCTCGAAAACAGAACAAATTTGCTGGTTCGTCCCTTTGGAAAACCAAGCTCAACACGAATAGTCTCCCTTGTTGAGAAACATCGCGGGCAACGCCCGGATCTGACAGGTATTCTCGCAACAACACTAAAAGAAGTCCTGAGCACCTAATTCAAAAAATCGGTACCAAGTCATTATAATAAATGGACCTACTAGAACAAAAAATTGGCCCTATCCTGCGATATGTAATCATCGACTTTAAAAGATTACATCAGGAAAGATGAAATAAAGCGCAATAATGCGTATGGAGCCAAAGAAAATGTCCCCGGATACAGCCGCGACGACACCGAATCTACAAACCAAACCCAGTGTTTGCCCTCTCGACTGCCCAGATACCTGTAGTCTGTCCGTCGTTACAGACGGAAAACATATCATTCAGGTCCGCGGATCTGATGCGAACCCATACACCGCTGGCGCCATCTGCAAAAAAGTATCCAATTACTACCCTGATTTCATCCATGGAGAAGGCCGTTTAACACAACCTCTTTTGCGAACTGGCCCCAGAGGGTCATTGGAATATAAGGCCATTAGCTGGGAAGAAGCCTTTGACCATATATACAACGGCATAAACTCTGCCATTGGAAAGTATGGCCCTCAATCCGTGCTCCCCCTCAACTATTCAGGTCCTCACGGGCAGCTCGCTGGCGGATCGATGGATTATCGCTTCTTTCATAAATTAGGCGCAACCCAACTCGACAGAGGCCCTCTTTGTGGGGCAGTGCGGGGAACCGCTTACACCAGCCTATTCGGCAGTGCCCCCGGCATGGAACCGGAACAAGCGGGTAAATCTGATCTGATTGTTGTTGCAAGTAATAACGTTACGGTTTCCAACCTACACTTAGCAAGGATCATTAAAGCTGCCAAAAAGAATGGCGCAAAGCTGATCGTTATTGATCCAAAGAAAATCAAGATTGCCGAACAGGCCGATCTCTATATTCAGATCAAACCAGGCACCGATATCGTTCTCTTTTTAGCATTGGCTGCTGAACTGGAAAAGTGTTCAGCACTAGACACCGATTTCATCAATCGCTGGGTCTATGGAATAGAAGAATATCTACAGGCCGCAAAAAAATACTCCTTGGACGATGCCGCAAGAATTTGCGAAGTCCCCTTGGAACAAATCCAAGAGTTTTTGAGCACTTACACCGCAGCGAACAATGTTTCCATGTCGGTTGGTAACGGTGCAGAACGCGGACATTCAGGCGGATCTTCTATCCGTGCGGCAATGGCCCTACAAGTTATAACAGGAAACATGGGCCGGGCCGGGGCTGGTGTCATTGCCAAACAAGGCTTCGCATTTCCAGCCACTCCAAACAAACTCAGACGCCCGGATCTGATGCCCGAAGGGGTCAGAATGCTCAATATTGTCGATGTTGCCAAACACATACTAGACGATAATCTGGCGCCACCGATCAAAGCGGTCTTTATCTATAACCACAATCCGGTTTGTACCCATCCGGATCAAAATAGAATGCGCCGGGCTCTCAGTCGGGAAGATGTTTTTATCGTCGGATGTGATGTCGTGATGAACGACAGCATGACCTATGCTGATATTATTCTACCAGCATCAAGCCATTTCGAGTCTCCGGATATCTATGCCGCCTATGGTCAGGCCCATCTTCAAAGAGCTGAACCTGTTATCCCTGCTGTGGGGAACTCTCTGCCCAATACCGAAATTTTCCGGCGGCTGGCTGCGCGGTTTGGATTTAACGACGACCTCTTTAAAACAGATGATTATCAACTGATGGATGAAGCCTACGATCCCAAAGCACCACAGATGAAGGGCCTTCGCCCCAGTGAAGTACCTCTTGATCGATCTTTGCCCATGCTGGCTGAAAACGATCAGGAACTTATCATGTGCAAAACAGTCTTTCCGGCAACAAAAACAGGCAAAATAGAGCTCTACTCTGAAGATATGGAACAACAGTTTGGATACGGTCTTCCCCGTTATGAAGAAGTCACACAGAACCTTCCCTTTGCCTTGATCTCCCCGTCATCCAGTAAGCGGACAAACGCAACCTTTGGTGGTCACAAAGACTCAATCGCCATAGAGCAACTTGAAATTCACCCCCAAGATGCTCAGGCAAAGGGGATTACCAATAATTCAAAGGTCAGAATATGGAATGCCTTGGGGGAAGTTATTCTCTTGGCCAAAGTTACCGACAAGGTCAAACCCGGCGTTTTCTATTCGCCGAAAGGAACCTGGCTAAAGTCCAGTGATTCCAAGCAGACCGTAAATGCCTTGATCAATTCTGAGATACGAACAGATATCATGTCCGGCGCCTGTTATAACGATACTTTCGTTGACATCGCTCCGGCTTAAAATTTTTCCATAAATCAAGCTCTTCCAACCACAAAAAAGGCCGCTGCAAAGCGGCCTTTAACGTAATCATCTTCAAGTATCAGAGACCTTTTTGGCCCATCTCCAAGAATTTATCCCGGCGCTTCTGGCGAAGCTCAGCCCCACCGAACTGAGATAGTTCTTGCAGATGCTTTTCGATGCTATCGCCCAACGCGGTCATGCATACGTCTTTTGCACGATGCGCACCGCCCATTGGCTCCGCAATAATTTCATCAATAACACCAAGTGTTGCCAGATCTTGAGCTGTCAGTTTAAGAGCTTCGGCAGCTTCTTTGGCCTGATCCCCAGAACGCCAAAGAATTGAAGCACATCCTTCAGGTGAAATTACTGAATAGATTGAGTGTTCAAGCATTAGCACTGTGTTTGCAGCAGCCAAGGCAATCGCTCCTCCAGATCCACCTTCGCCGATAACAGCAGAAACAAGTGGAACCTTAATCGCAAGGCATTTTTCGATACTCCGCGCAATCGCTTCGGACTGGCCGCGCTCTTCCGCGCCAACACCAGGATAGGCACCGGCCGTATCAACCAAAGTGATGACAGGAAGGTCAAAGCGCTCTGCCATGTCCATTAAACGTTGCGCTTTACGATAGCCTTCTGGACGTGCCATGCCAAAATTGTGCTTCACGCGACTGTGCATGTCAGCGCCTTTTTCCTGACCAATCACAACAACGGATTGACCACGAAAACGCCCTAAGCCACCCAGAATGGCGAAATCTTCGGCAAACGCCCGATCCCCTGCCAAGGGTGTATAGTCTTCGATTAACGCCTCGATATAGTCCTTGCAATGAGGACGATCAGGATGGCGTGCAACAAGTGTTTTTTGCCACGGGCTCAGCTTAGCGTAAGTTTGGCGCAACAGCTTGTCAGCCTTCGCTTCCAACTTGGAAACTTCTTCAGCAATGTTCACATCACTGCTGCTGTCAGACAGGTGCCGCAAGCCTTCAATTTTACCAGCAAGCTCAGCAATCGGTTTTTCGAAATCTAGGAAATTTTGCATAAGGCGTTGTCTATCACATCGTGAAAATCAGTCAACAAATATAGTCGTCGCATAGTACCTTTCAAGCGTACAATTTCAAGTTTTAGCTTTATTTTGATTACATGAAGTGTTCCCTGCCCAGCATGGCTAAGAGCCATAATAAAAAAGGCCGGCTATTTTTGAAGCCGGCCTACACAAAAAAATCAACCTTTGTTATCAAGTATTAACCATCAGACACAGCATCCGCCTGGGCAATCTCTTTTGCTTTTTCAACCATTACACTTGCCTGACGAATAGAGGCAATATCAATCAACCGTCCATCTAAAGAAACGGCACCTTTGCCTTCACGTTGCGCCTGTTCCATGGCTTCGAGAATACGATTGGCTTTATTCACTTCTGCTTCTGATGGGCTGTTCACCTCATTCGCAATCCCAATCTGGTTTGGATGTATGGCCCACTTTCCTTCACAGCCGAGAATTGTCGCTCTGTTTGCCTGGGCGCGATATCCTTCCGGATCAGAAAAATCGCCAAAAGGGCCATCAATAGCACGAAGACCGTTCGCACGTGCAGCAACAACCATCCGTGCTATCGCATAATGCCACATATCTCCCCAGTGAAAATCTCTCGGTGTATCACCATCGATATCCGTTAAAACACCATACATCGGATTGGGTCCACCGATACCTGTCGTCCTGGCTTTTGTTGATGCCGCATAGTCCGCGACACCAAAATGCAGACTTTCATTCCGTTTCGAAGCTGCAGCGATTTCATGGATATTTTGCATGCCGAGAGCCGTTTCAATAATCATTTCAAAACCAACGACTTTCTTGCGCCCTTTGGCTGTTTCAACCTGGGTACAAAGCATATCAAGTGCATAGATATCCGCCGCGGTTCCTACCTTGGGAATCATGAACAGATCCAGTCTATCGCCAGCCTGTTCAAGCACATCAATCACATCCCGATACATATAGGGCGTATCCAGACCATTAACACGAACCGACAGAGTTTTATTCCCCCAATCGATATCGTTTATCGCCTCAATAACATTTTTACGCGCCTGTTCTTTATCATCTGGCGCAACGGCATCTTCCAAATCCAAAAAAATCACATCGGCTTTGGATGCTGCCGCTTTTTCAAACAATACGGGATTACTTCCCGGTACAGCCAGCTCACTACGATTGAGGCGTGAAGTGGTTTCTTCTGGAATTGTAAAGCTCATGTCTTACTCCCTGGGGTTCCGGTTAGCTTTTAAAGGACAGCCAACTCTTATTGTGCACCGCAACATAAACTGTGCTCTCACAAATTAATTCTGTCAACCTCAAGAAAAAATTTGTCTTGTAGAGAAGTACGCAAACACCGCTAGGAAACCATCACAGGTTAAGAAAAGAACCTCGTAGCTCTGATGATTTTCAATTGAGCGAGAGATCAGGGTTTTGGGGACAAAGGATGCTTTTCAAACACAAACTTTTGCAAACGCTCTTGCAAAACATGTGTATAGATCTGTGTTGTTGAAATATCTGAATGGCCTAGCATTTTTTGAACAGACCTCAAATCAGCACCGTTTTCCAACAAATGAGTAGCAAACGCGTGGCGTAAAACGTGTGGAGACACCTTGGACGGCATGACCCCGCCCTGTATCGCCAACTCTTTCAGAAGCTGGCCGACGCGATGGCGTGTCAGGTAACCACTCTTCCCCCGTGAAGGGAAAACCCATCCCGCATCTTTGGTCTTATCCCGCTCCAAATTAGGTAGAAAGTTGTTCCTGACCAGAAGATACCGATCCAATGCCTCACGTGCCTGGGGACTAAGCGGCACAAGCCGTTCTTTGTTCCCCTTACCCATTACAGTCAAAATACGCGGGTCACGCTGTGTTTGTGATACCTTCAAAGACACGAGCTCACTTACTCGCATCCCTGTAGCATAGAGCAATTCGATCAAAGCACACAGACGCAGGCCTTCGTCTGTGGAATTTTCTTGCGCAGCTTTTAGCAGCGCATCTGTATCTTCAACAGAAAGAAACTTTGGCAAAGATTGCGCCATACGTGGAGAGCTGATTTCCGCAATAGGGTTATCTTGCCTGATCCCTTCTTCCATAAGGAATAGATAGAACTGCTTCAAAGAAGACAAATGACGTGCCTGTGTTCGGGCACTAAGGCCTTCTGTAGTAAGATCAGCCAAATAGTTGCGAATATCCGACGCCTCAACATCTGTCAGTTCTTTTCGACCTCCTGACAAGAAGTCCTCAAAACGCTCCAGATCTCGCGCGTAAGATTCCAACGTATTCTGACTGGCACCGCGTTCTGCAGACATCATTTCCAGAAAGATGGGAATTCGGGATGAGCTAATCATCAATCATCTGCCATCAATCACCAGGCATCAATTGCCCACATGAATCAAATACCGCTGAGAACAGTAGCTTCAATTGCCAGTGAGCGAGCCTCAGTTTGCAAACCAACAGAATAGAGTGCTTCAACAACGCTCCCAAGCGCAAGGCTGTGCGTATTACCTGGCCCCTGTTCACCCAGGATGATCAGACTAAGCAAAACAACTTCAGCAAGGCGTCCCCCATTCTGCGCATCTTTTAATGCATAGAGCAAAGCAGCTGATGGCGCTAAACCTGGTGAGGCAATTTCCATAGAAGCAAGCTCTCCCCAACTCAAACGGGTTTCCTCGCCCAATGCCTGCATACAGGATCTTAACATTACCAACTGTTGGTTCAGGACTTCAGGTCCCAGGCCGCTTTGAGCAGATGCCCATCCTTTTAAGGTTCCGTATCTTTCACCACCTTCCATTCCAGAAAGTCGAGCGTACGGCCAAAGGGAGGTCAAATTTGCTGCAGCGGTTTCTTCGCTCAACATATATTGACGCGCCAAAAGCAGCCATGCATTAGCCCGTTCGTATTGTCCTGCCAGATAAAGTATTCGCCCAGCAGGTAATGCAAACCATGTCAGATCGGCAGAGTGCGGAATCTCAGCTACCAGGTCGGCAACAACGCGTGACATCAGAATACCCATGCCATCTGTCTCTGCCTGATCAAGAGCAGCTTTCACAATCTCGGCTCTTGCAGCAGGTACAGTCTGTAATTGTGTAGCCTGAAGGAATAAAGCACGTAATTCCGGGCCTTCGTGTTTTATTTGCCCACCAACAACACCATCAAGCTCAGCCGGTTCAAAAGCGTAACGACTATAAAGATCAACCAGAGCATTAGGAGACAGAGCACCGCTTCTTACAGCAACTTCAGCAGCATAAACACGTCTATCCAAAGGGTAGCTTTCTGTCGAGATCAAAGCTCTGCGAACTCCTGGATCGAGAAAATCATCAAGATCAGCAGGAAGTTGAGTTGCTGAAAGCGCAGCCAGCGCCCAGTGAATGGGTTCAACACGCCCAGCACTTTTGCCGGATAATTTGATGTTTGCACCAGACGCAGCAAGAGCAAGTTCTTCAAAAAGCGGGTCTGTTGCGTCACCTGTTTCTCTCAGTAAATCCAAACCTAAAAGAGCCTGATCAACTTGTTTTTGCAGAAAGTGGCAATAGACCATACCACGTGTCCAATAGCTGTCCTTACCTGTGGCGGACATTCCCTGAATAACCTGACAGGCATCACCATTTTTTCCGGTCATCAAAAGACTGTCGCTTCGATAACGCGCCTGTTGTTCGCTATCGGAACGTGTCGGTATACGTTGAAACAGATTATCAAGTTCAGTGTAAGCACCAAGCTCAGCCAACTTTTCCAGGCGAAGGGACAGAAGGCTTTGTTCACTCTGCAGAGGCTTATCATCCAATGGGCGTCCGGCACTCGATAACAACAGTCTCTTTGCCAGATTGTTTCCAACCGCAGAATGATAGCTCACAGGCATTTGCGTAATCAGGGCAAAAACGTCCTGCAACGAGCTCTGCCGCCACATGTCATACCCAAATCCACCTTGCCCGAGGCTAAGGGTTCCGATGCTGTCCAAATCGAGACCACCGAGACTATCAACCTGTATCCCGCCAGAGCTAATCGGCGAGGCAGGAGTCTCGGTTAAAGGTTCTCCTGTTATCGATTGGTTTGTTGTCGGTTGCTGCGGGATCAATTGCGTCTGGGCATAGGCGGAAGTGCCGCCCCCGGCAAAAAGAGCCGCCATGGAAAGCCTTAAGACAGTTCCCACGAGTGCAGATTTAGATAACTGAAACGACATCTTATTTGGTGAGGCGATCATTGGGAATGACCTTTTCCACATTGGCAGAAGGCGCGGGAATATCCCACGTCAAAAGGAAAACTCCCCCTGCGAGTAAAGCACCGATCAGGATAACAAAGACAAAAAGGCCGAATTTCTTCATGGAGCGTAAGCTTTACTCTATCTGTTTGGGTCAATAAGCTATTCATAACACCATATATCTATCACTAGAGTATGGCGAGATTGGGACAGTCTAAAACCCGGTTTTGTATCTGTAAACAATCTGTTGAGGTCCGCCCCCTTTTATTTGGCACCTCAATGGGCTGACAGTCCCTCTGTATGACCATCAACCGTCAAAACCTGACCTGAAATTTTATTTCCCTTCGGGGAGGACGCAAAGAGAATCATATTTGCAATATCTAGGGGTGAAACAAAAGTCCTCATGGATGTCTGTTTTTCAAACTGTCCACGCACCACATCAGCAGAAATATTTTGCGCCTGAGCAGATGCCTCAATCACCCGATCCATGCGCGGACCAGACACAGATCCCGGGGCAATTGCATTGACTCTAATGCCATAGGGTCCAAGCTCCATCGCCATTGTCTTGGTAATACCAACGACAGCCCATTTTGCCGCGGCATAAGGTGTTCGATAAGGAAAACCGAACAATCCTCCGGTCGAAGACAAGTTAAATATTGAACCGCTTTTTTGTTTTTTCATCAAGGGGATGGCTTCACGGGAAAAGAGAAACTGCGAATCAATATTTACAGAAATGCACTTTTGCCAAGCACCATAGTCCAGTGTTTCCAGCTCGCCTGTCGGTCCAGCAATGCCAGCATTATTAACCAACACATCCAAGCCATTGAAAGTTGCTTTCAATTCAGCAAACAAGGCCTTCACACCTTGCTCGTCCGTGACATCAAGTAAGCTTTTCGTTAGTTGCCCAACAGTCTCTGAACTCTTCTCGAAAGGAAAATCATCCAACGCCTTTTGATCAATATCACAAACGTGGACATCAGCCCCTTCACGAAGGAAAGCCTCGGCTGTCGCTCGACCAAGTCCAGCGCCCCCTGCCGTAATCAGCACACGATACCCCTGAAGATTTAAGTCCATCCCACAAGTCCTTCCAAGCTCTATCTCCTAAAAATAACCTTAGAGAACCAAAAGAAATGCACCATACATCTTTACTGAATTTAGATACAATATACGTCAGAAAAGTGTCTCTAACCTTCACAACCAGCCAATGCTTTAACAATAAACCGGGCCATTGCCCTAGCTGAACAAGCGCGACTTGAATAGGCCGCGACATAAGTACTTAAATCAGGATAAGATCTCAGTTCATAATCACTTCGAAGAGCACAAACAACCATCTTACCTTTGGTAATTTCGATAAGTTTACTCAATCGTTCTTCTTGAAGATCAACGTCATAATCCATACCGGGAAGCGGATAATCTTCGCTCACACCAATTACGATATCCTCCTTATCTATACTTTGCTCTCCAGCAAGAAGACCTTGAAAATCTATCTCTGATAAAATTTCGATATCTACAGAGGTATTTTTGAGTTCTTCGCATAGCACATCAAAAGCCGCCTGCGGATCATTAGGTCCGATACCACGCGTACTAACGACCATTTGATGTGCCTCAGCACCACTAAGGCCAATCAGCTTCACTTTGCTTTTAAACGCGTCCTTAAAAGGAATAAGGTTGTCTCGGTCACGAACAACACGAATAGCTTTTTCTGCGGCAAGATCAGCAAGATTACGATGTTTTTCAGTTGAGATATCGCTGAAGTCCGTTTCGCTGCGTCTTGTATTCCTTGCCAGTTGAATCCGGAGGCAAAAAATTCTCTCCAAAGCATTTTCAACAATATCAAGTGCAAGGTCACCTTCCTCAACGGCCTGTAGCACACCGTCAATAGTCGCCATCTGCTTGGCGACATAATTTGCTGCATCGTGCTCGTAATGCTCTTCTGACAGCATGATAATATCGCAACCAGCTTTCAGGGCCAAAATAGCAGATTGAGCCGGGTCATAGTTCTTTCGCATCCCCCACATATTCATACTGTCCGTTACAATCACACCCTGAAAACCCATTTGCTCACGCAATAAGTCATTCATAATTTTCGGGGAAAGAGTTGCGGGAAAATCAGGATCAATTTGTGGAAAGTTAATGTGTGAGGTCATAATCATTGGCAATCCGGCATCGATCGCTGCCTGAAAAGGAACAAGATCCTGATCTTGTAAATACACCAGACTTCTGTCAACTGTTGGCAGTAGCCGATGACTATCCTCACTTGTATCGCCATGTCCGGGAAAATGTTTGCCACAACATACGATGTGATTCTTCAAAGCACCTTCAACTGCTGCTTTGACATGTCGGGCAACCCTGTCACGATCTTCGCCAAACGAACGCGTTCCAATGATCGGATTATCAGGATTACTGTTAATATCAGCACAGGGTGACAAGATTACATTATACCCGCACGCCATCATTTCCCGTGCGTAAACACCATAAATTTCGCGCGTGAGAGACCTATCATCCGCCGATCCCAAAGCCAAATTTCCCGGACCAGTCGTGGTTTCGGATACAGCAACGCCCCATGCACCTTCCTGATCCACGCCAAAAATCAACGGTAGATCCAGTCTTGTTGAACTTGCCGTATCTTGCAGGGTTTTTGTCAAGTTCTTAGCTTCAGATACTGTTTCAGCATTATCCTGCGAGATGTAAAATCCAGATACATAACGCTCCTGAACAAGCTGCTTGGCATAGATGAGATCTTTGCCCCCAAATGCCAACATAAAAAGCTGACCGACCTTTTGTTCCAGCGTAAGCTTCGCTATTAACCCACGCGCATCCGCACGTGCATTTCCCATTACACACATTATCCTTTTACCTTCTATTTTTGCGGCCTGATATTTTTACGGTCAGAACAAACTAAAAGCGCAAAATGCCCTGCCACAAACACATGCAAAACAGTGCTTTAACACACCTAATCAAGCTGCCCGCTTTGCTCCGGTGATCAACCCAACAAGATCATCTGGCGTTATATCCTCAATCCGTACATTTGCTGCAGCACGTCCATGACGCAAAACCACTGCACGGTGGCAAACCTCCATAACATGTTGAATATTATGACTGATCAAAAGCACAGAGATACCTTGTGAACTAATCAACTTGATCAGGTTATTCACTTGAGCTGCCTGTTCGACCCCCAGTGCTGCCGTTGGCTCATCCATAATCACAATATCTGCCCCCCAATTCACAGCACGGGCAATAGATACTGCTTGACGTTGTCCACCGGACAGATTTTTGATTTCTTCCCTGAAAGACGGAATTCGGGAATTAAGGCGCTTCAAAGCAATTTCGCTTTGGCGGCTCATCTCTTTATGGTTCAACCATCCGAAAAACTTCAAAATAGGATTGGATGAAAGAATTTCGCGGTTCAAAAATAAGTTTTTTGAGACATCAAAGTTCGGAATAACAGCCAGGTCCTGAAATACCGTTTCGATACCTTGATCCCGTGCATCCTGCGGCGATTTGATATCGACTTCCTGTCCATTAATCAGAATCTCGCCCTTATCCTGAGGATGCACCCCGGATATACAACGAACCAACGTCGATTTACCGGCACCGTTATCGCCAAGAAGCCCAACAACTTCGCCCTTAAGGATCGAAAAACTCACCCCCTTCAAGGCTTGTACACCGCCAAAGGATTTGTGAACTTCTCTCACTTCCAGGGCATTATCCGGCACATGATATTCAGCAGTCATCTTCTGTCCTCCTTAACACCAATGGCCACAGCCACAATCAGAATAAGGCCCCTTGCAATGATCTGCTCGTTTGTCGAGAAGCCCCATAAAATCAGACCATTATTGATAACACCCATAAGCCATGAGCCAACCACAGCCCCAGCAACGGATGCACGTCCACCAAAAAGGCTTGTGCCGCCAATCGCGACTGCAGCAATAACTGTCAGAAGATCTGCCTCTCCAAGACTATATCTCGCCCCATGCAACCGTCCGGCATAGAGCATTCCGGCCATAGCAGCGGCTCCGCCAGCAATAACCATTGCTGTAATTTTGACTTTCACAACATTGATGCCCAAAGCACGGGATGCCGTCGGGTTCCCGCCTACGGCCAACAGATGACTGCCAAACCTGGTTTTAGAGAGAAATATCCACCCCAGAATAAGCGCCAGCAAGGTCCAGATAAACATAACCGACACTGGGCCAAAGCTTCCCGAACCAAAGATATAGGTGAAACTATCGTTCGTAATCGGAATTGATTCAAGATTGGTTAGTACACGCGCAACCCCCGAAATTACGCCCATTGATCCGAGCGTAATAAGCAGTGAAGACACTTTGAGCCATTCGGTAAGGACGCCATTGATTAATCCAACAAGCAATCCCGAACTCAAGCCCGCGAACACAGCCACAGGCCACGGCACCACATCTACGAGTAATCCACAGACAAGCGCAGACAAAGCCACAACAGATCCGACGGAAAGATCAATGTGTCCCACAGCCAAAGCAAATGTCATCCCCACCGCCATAACGGTGATGGGCGTTGTCTGGCGTATGATGTTCATAAAGTTTGGCGTCGACAGAAATGCCGTTTCAGACAGAACGACGGCAAAAAACGCAATCACAAGTATCAACGCGTAATAGACAAAATACTCGCGGTTAAGAATTTTATGAAACACCGGAGATCGTGTTTCAGACAGAAAAGTCATATCAATACCTTAGCTAAGGCCTCATAAATTCAAAGTAACAAAGATAATCACCAAAGAAGCAATGCTTTGTCGCTCACCCCTTATCAACCAGAGAATTATATCGAAAAGATCTGAAAGATAAAAAGAGAGGAATGGACAATGATATCATCACCCATTCCCCAGAGGATAAGTGATCTTTAACGATAAGCGGTTTCGCAACTACTGCCCTTCAACTACTGTAGGGCGTCACTTAATTTTTTTGGGATCGGACGGCGCAAAGATTTCTCCCAGGTTATAGCCAGGTTGTCTTTGGTCACCTTGTCATAGCCAACCACAGAAAACGCAGGAGACTCTTTGTCCAAAAGCCCATAAACACCGAGCATTGCCATCGCTTGGCCGATTTCATAAGGCCTGTCGGCAACCGTACCATACATGTTACCCTGCTTGATCATGTCCAACGCATTGTTTTGCCCCAGATCGTGCGTGATAACCTTGACATCACTCCGGCCCTGCGCTCGCAATGCTTCAATCACACCTTCAGCAGCAACATCCCAGGCAACATAAATCCCCTTGAGGTCAGGGTTCTGTAGAACCATTGCTGAGGCCAGTTCAAATGTTTGTCCTTCTTCGGTGAAGCCTTTTTCCGAAACAATCTCTACATCTGCATGCTTTTCCTGAATAGCAGTTCGAAAAGCATTGTCTCGATTATTGGTGATGAAATAACTGGCGTCATGATAAATGAAACCGATCTTGCCAGCACCGCCAATTGCATCGCTCATCATTTCAGCCGCAGCAACACCCATACCGTACATATCGTCGGTCACTATGCCAGTATATTCAACATTGGGTTTATAGCCTGCAATTGGATTAGAAAGCAGAACAAGTTCAGTTCCCTTATCCACAGCCGGCTTGAACGCTGCGCCGCCACTTACCGGATCAACAACCAGTGTCAGAATAATATCTGGGTTCAAGGCAAGGACATTTTCAACATCACTCGCCTGTCGTGCGGAATCAAATTGCGCATCCGTTGTCGCAACAACCTCAATGCCCAATTCTTCAAACTTTGCCTTCGCCCCCTCTGTAACAGCATTAACCCAATCACCCGAAGCATGCCAGACTAGTGCAGCCTTGTAGTTCTTGCCTTTAATCGCAGCGACTTCATCTGAAGTAACCGCGATATTACTTGCGGGTTGGGCGGGATTTCCATTTGGACCTTCAGGTGATTTTGCTAAATCAATCCTTTCAAGTGGTCCTGCCTGTGCTGCTGAAATACCAACGGTAATCCCCGCTGCAAGTAAAGAAGTCCAAGTTAAAACTTTAATTTCTTTCACACCAAACACGTTCAGTCTCCCATTTGCTTATTATTTGTTTCATTTAATGGTATTAGAAAATTTATATTTGTCAAATATTTTGACTAATCATTATTAACCAAACAATATCAATAAATTAAAGTTTTAAATTTGCTATTGTCATTTTACTCAGTAGATTGAAACAATCATTTTACAAACAAGGCATTTAGCTTCATGCCCCCAAAAGGGACCAATCTAGAACAGACAAAAGCACACAACCTACGCCTGGCTTTAAGTGAAATACTTTCCAGTGATGAAATCTCGCGCGCAGATATTGCCAAGCGTACTGGCCTAACACGCCAGACGATTTCTAACTTGGTCGAAAAACTCCTTGAAACAGGCTTGGTAACAGAAGGCAATTACAAAAAAGGTGGTACCGGAAAACCATCACGGATACTCCAAATATCATCGTCAGCGGCCTTTAGTATCGGCATTCGGATTGAGATCAACAAAATCGCCATCAGCCTTGTCAATTTGTCCGGAAAATTAATTCATTCCGAGCAGATTAGCGCGACATACTCTACCGATGAAGACATCATTCGCCTGATCGAGCCGCTTTGTCTTGATGTATTAAGAGAAACCAATACTGATATCAAACGCGTGCTGGGCATCGGAATCATCATGGCTGAGAATGATGATAGAAATCATCATCACGCCAAAAGTGATATTGTGACAGATCCCAAAAAAATTGCCGAACTTCTATACAAAGAGCTGGATATACCTACTTTTCTTGAAACCGCCGCCGCTGCCGCTGCGCTGGCAGAGTTTCTACAAGGAAGCGCCCGTAATTTCAGAAACTTCATCTACCTTTTTATCGGACCAGACTTATCAGCTGGTCTGATGGTTGATGGTAAAATATATGGCGGCAGATCAGCCCGCGCGGGGTCTATCGGACATCTTGTCGTCAATATTAATGGACCAATTTGCACCTGTGGAAATCCCGGGTGTCTTAACGGTTATATATCACTGGAATCATTGGCAACATATATACAAAAACGGGATAAAACACCCTGTGATCCCTATGATATTTTTACAAATATCACCCCAAACGATCCAAGAATTATCTCCTGGCTTGAACAACAAGCAGAATATTTCCGGGTAGGTATAAACTCGCTGGAAAATCTATACGATCCCGAAACCATTATTCTGGGCGGCGACTGTCCTGATTGGTTTCTTGAAGCTGTTATTCGTCTATCCAGACCTTTTATGCGCTCTATTAGCGAGAGGGGTGAGCGTGATCTACCGCGTGTGATCAAATCACCCCACGCCGATCAGATGGTACAAAAAGGAGCTGCAACCCTGCCAATACATGCCGCGCTTGGGGAGGAAAATGCTGCCTACAAGTCTCAAGCACAGTTTGGTACCTCCTATCAGCGACTTTCAGAATTGTTAGGCCATTACATTAACGAGAAGTAATCTTTTCAGCTAAAACATGCCGCCAAAACTGATAAAGATCAGAATTCATACTTAATTCTGTCCCTCAGCATTCTTTTCCTTTTGTTTCAGCGAAATCCTTTCTATAGGCTAGCTTCAAGTGATTAATGTGAATCGGTAAAAGGTACGATGTCATCAAACGGGAACTTTACTCCCCCCAAAACTGTTGTTCTCGTTGGTTTAATGGGCGCAGGAAAAACATGTATAGGCAAAAAGCTGGCGCAGACTTTGAAATTGCCTTTTGTAGATGCTGATGTCGAAATAGAGAAAGCTGCAGGCTGCACAATTTCTGAAATCTTCGAAGAACATGGCGAAGTCTATTTCCGTGATAGAGAACGACTGGTTATTCAACGTCTGTTGGAAGGCCCCGTTCAAATTCTGTCAACGGGTGGAGGTGCCTTCATGGACGAACTCACCAGAAGCACCATAACCGAAAAAGGTATCTCGCTTTGGCTACGCGCTGATTTGGATATCCTTGTTGAGCGGACATCACGTCGCAACCACCGCCCTCTTCTTCGCAATGGTAATCATCGCGAGATACTATCTCGGCTAATCAAAGAACGTTATCCTATCTATGAACAAGCAGATATCACGACTGAATCGGAAGAAGGTTCCGCAGATCTTACGACACGCAATGCCCTGCTCGGACTTCAGAATTTTTGCCACGCTTCATAGCAGTAGAATAAATTAAACGTGGAACGTGTCAGTAACAAACCAATACGAAGCCCAAACAAAGACCGAATAAAATGAACAAAGAAACCTACGAGCGACTAACACTTGATTTAGAAGATCGCAGCTACGACATTCTCGTCGGCGAAAATTTAGTCACAAATGCAGGTTCGCTTGTTCGCCCTTTCATAAAACAGGACCGTACGTTCATCATTACAGATGAAAACGTTGCCCGACACCACTTGCCCACACTGGAAGCGGCTCTTAGATCGAAAAACATCGAAAGCCACGCTCTGATTTTACCCTTTGGCGAACAAACCAAAAGTTTTGCTCAGCTAGATCGCGTAATCGACTTCCTCCTTAAGCACAATATTGACAGAAAATCCACGCTCATAGCTTTTGGCGGCGGCGTGATCGGTGATTTGGCGGGCTTTGCCGCAGCTGTTGTAATGCGTGGCATTGATTTCATACAAATCCCAACCACCTTGTTATCTCAAGTAGATAGCTCTGTAGGTGGGAAAACAGGTATTAACACTGCCCGCGGGAAAAATCTGGTTGGAAGTTTTCATCAACCAAAACTCGTTCTTGCAGATACAAGTCTGCTTGAAACCTTGCCAAACAGAGAGCTTCTTGCCGGCTATGCAGAAGTTGTGAAATACGGCCTAATCAATGACCCACAGTTTTTTGATTGGCTAGAAGACAAGGCTCACAAAATTATCGCCGGGGACATTTCCGCCAGAACACATGCCGTGTTAGTTTCCTGTGCAGCAAAGGCCAAGATCGTCGCACTGGATGAAAAAGAATCTGGAGCACGGGGATTACTTAATTTGGGACATACTTTTGGCCATGCTTTGGAAGCTGAAGCGGGATATAATGGGTCTTTGCTTCACGGCGAAGCCATCTCTATCGGTATGGTTATGGCGCACGACTTATCTGCGGAACTAGGTCTATGTTCAGAGCAGGATGCCCAAACTGTTCGCGCGCACTTTAAAAATATTGGTCTCCCAATATCAACAGATTATGTATCCTCTAATGCCTTGGGCGGAAAAAAGCTTGAAGTTTCTCGCCTGATGGATCACATGAGCAGAGATAAAAAAGTAAGTAACGGACGCCTGACCTTTGTTATGACAAAAGGTATTGGTCAGGCTTATCTGGATAACGCGGTGGACATGGCAGTCGTTTCTGATTTTATGAAACGCTTTATTGCCTAAACGTATCATTCCGCCTTATTCACAACCCCTGAAAGGGCCATGGAAACAGAGTTAATTCTCGCTATTAGTGCCATTGTGGTACTACTCGCAATCTCCGCCTTCTTTTCCGGTGCAGAGACTTCGATGACAGCGTCTTCAAAGCCACGCATGCATACTCTTGAGCAAAGTGGCGATAAGAAAGCACAGATTGTAAACAAACTTTGGTCAGCAAAGGAACATCTGATCGGTTCAATCTTGCTAGGCAACAACCTCGTGAACATTCTGGCTTCTGCATTGGCAACATCAGTGTTCCTGAAACTATTCGGGGAGACCGGTGTTATCTATGCGACTTTGACCATGACCGCACTTGTCCTTGTTTTTGCCGAGGTTCTTCCAAAAACCTATGCCCTGAGACACTCTGACAAAGCCGCCTTGGCATCGGCCCCGATTTTACGCCCAATCGTCTTCATTTTTGGCCCCGTTGCCCTCGCAGTTGAGAGCATTGTTAAAGTTATTTTGGCAATTTTCACGCGCTCAGATACCGCAGATGAAATGAACGAATTTGCCGAAGAAGAGTTGCGAGGCGCGATTGATCTCCACGAAGGCGAAGGTGAAGAAGTACGTCACGAACGCGAGATGCTCAGATCAATTCTGGATTTGGATGACGTTGAAGTTGATGAAATTATGACCCATCGACAGGATGTAAATTCAAGCGACATTGATCAATCACCCGCCCAGGTGATTGAAGACGTGCTGTCTAGCTCTTATACCAGAATTCCATTGTGGCAAGACAAACCCGATAACATTGTCGGTGTTTTACATGCGAAAGCACTTCTACGCGCAATTCGCGCCCATGATGGCGAACTTGATCGAGAGACTCTGATTTCAATCGCCAGTAAACCATGGTTCATCCCTGAATCGACAAGCCTATTGGCACAGCTTCATGCTTTCCGTGATCGTCATGCACATTTTGCCATCGTTGTCGACGAATACGGTGAAATGCAGGGGATTGTCACGCTCGAAGACATTCTGGAAGAAATTGTCGGCGATATTACTGACGAACACGACATCGATATCGAAGGCGTCCAAACGGTGACCGATAATGAATTTATTATCAACGGAACCGTAACCATCAGGGACTTAAACAGACAGTTTGAATGGAGATTGCCCGACGACGAGGCCGCAACATTGGCAGGACTAATTTTACACGAAGCACGTCAAATTCCTAAAGTAGGACAGGCCTTTGTCTTCCATGATATGAGGTTCGAAATTCTGGACCGCAAACGTCACCAGATTACGTCAATACGCGTATCCCCAATACACGAATAAGATACCGGTATAGATTATCTATAACAGCAGAGGTCAGTACATATGCCCTTATCCCAGGCAGTCGAACGAAAGCACCTTCATCAACGCCGTTATGACTTTCAGGGATTTGAGCGTGAAGATGATCTATGGGATATTGAAGGACGCATTACTGACGTTAAGTCCTATGCTTTTAAGAATCAGTTCAGAGGAACCATTGAATCTGGAGAAGCCCTCCACGACATGTGGATCCGTCTAACGGTTGATATCAATTTTGTTGTGCAAGACATAGAGGCTTGTATCGATGATAGCCCCTATTCAATCTGTCCTTCAATAGCTCCAAACTTTAAAAAAATTATTGGTTTGAAAGTTGGTCCGGGATGGCGGGCTGCCATTCGCCGCGCTGTTGGTGGAACAGAAGGCTGCACACATCTTGTCGAAATGCTGGGCGCAATGGCAACCGTTACGTTTCAGACCCTTTACCCCGCAATGATAAAACATCAGGCGAAAATAAAAGAAAACACAACGGCAGAAGAAAACTCACAAAAACGCCCCGGCATTATAGATACCTGCCACGCCTATAGCTCTGATGGAGAGATTGTGCAGCATGAGTGGCCGGACTTTTATACTGGCACCACGTAGCTATACCGGCCAGAAATCACGATTATTTATTCTTTGATATTGTTGGATATTGCGACGCAGGGATTGGCTTCCAGCCTCTTTTTTCCTGAGCCGCTGTTCTGAAATAAGAAAGTGTGAAAACCCGGATTGCAGCTGTTAAACTGGATTGAACTCGCCTTCCTTCGACAAGGTTACAAACCTCGTTCAGCGCAAGGCCTTCTCGTTCGCAAATCTCGTTCAGTCCACGCCACATCATTGGCTCTAAACGTAATGACGTACGCCGCCCAAGAACCGTTACATTCTTCAACACCAACCCATTTTTTCCGGTCAATCGCATCATCTCCTTTTGAAGATCTCGTCGACTTTGCGAAAGAAATGACACAGAATCATTGTCTTTCGCCATTCAGAAAACACCTTTACCCGTAGAATTTATCTCTGCAGAGGTGTTCGCCTTGATCTGCAAAGCGTGAATTGTCGATGCAAGCTCTTCTTTTAACAACTCATGAACCATTCGCTGTCTGTTAACCCGATTAACACCCGCAAACTTTTCAGAAACAATTTCAACTGAAAAATGGCTTTCCCCGCCTTCGCGATACCCTGCATGGCCTATGTGATGATGCGAATCATCTGTTACCACAAGATGAGAAGGCGATAATTCTTCCCGCAATCGCGCGTCAATTGTTTCTGTCATTCCCATGGTACTGCACCCTATTACCCATAGATATCAACTTGATAATGCCAGTATAGTACCTATCAATACACAACATTTTCAATGTAATTTAGAAAATTACCTTTAAAATGACGTTAATTCACGATAATTTCACGCCACAATTTTCTGCTGTCCCCCAGTCGAACAAGGCCATTTCTAATCATCACTCCACGATAGAATATAAGCATACAAAGCCTTTGGTCTTAATTATTTCATAAGGCTGGTACTTGTATCAGGACGTAATAAACACCATAATTCCGGTATGAAAAAATCAATGCACGATGCTTCACTACAAACACCTTGGGACCCGGCAGAAATGAAAAACTGCTGCGAGGCCGAAGGATGTGAGAATGCCGGGGAATATCGAGCGCCAAAATCCAGGATTAAATTAAACAGCTACTATTGGTTTTGTCTCGACCACGTCCGGAAATACAACACAGCCTGGAACTATTGTAAGGATATGGACGTCACTGATGTTGATCGATTGCGACGGCAGGATGCTGTCTGGGGAAAACCAACCTGGCCGTTGAACGGCGCGGGTAAAGAAAATTATGCAAAAAAATTGGATGATTTAGGTAAAGCATGGCGATCTTTTACCGGGCATGAGAACAAGCACTCAGAACAGACCCAAAAATTTATGCCTGAAGAAGAACGAAAAGCGCTTCGTGTATTGGGACTCGAAACAATAGAATCCTTAAAACAAATCAAGAAATGCTATCTGGCACTGGCAAAAGAACTACACCCGGACACTAATGGTGGCGCAAAAGGAGCAGAAGATCGGCTCAAAAAGGTCAATCAGGCCTATAGCCTTTTAAAAAACAGCATTTTTATAAAAGAAACACTTCAAGAAACCGATCTGACGTCCTAGTGTAACGTCCGAGAAATAATAACACCCTAACAGCAGTATGGATGCGACGATGTCCTCTAAAGTAATTGGCCATGGCGAAATGATCATGGGCGGCCCCGATACAACAGTTTCAGCACGCGAAGCTTTTGGCATAGACAGTGATATGCAGGTACCTGCATTCAGTACACGTAACGAATACGTTCCAGAAGAAGATCCAACCTACCAGTTTGATCAAGATACAACACTGGCACTCCTCGCGGGGTTTGCCTTTAATCGTCGTGTGATGATTCAAGGCTATCACGGAACAGGTAAATCAACCCATATTGAACAGGTTGCATCCCGCCTGAACTGGCCCTGTATTCGCGTAAACCTGGATAGTCACATAAGCCGTATTGATCTTGTTGGTAAAGACGCCATTGTCCTGAAAGAAGGCAAGCAGGTCACCGAATTTCGCGAAGGCTTGATGCCTTGGGCATTACAGCGCCCCGTTGCTCTGGTTTTTGATGAATATGATGCTGGTCGTCCCGATGTCATGTTTGTTATTCAGCGTATTCTAGAGGTCGAAGGACGTCTGACCCTTCTTGATCAGAATCGTGTCATTACCCCTCATTCATCATTCAGACTGTTTTCAACCGCCAATACCGTTGGTCTGGGTGATACAACGGGCCTCTACCACGGCACGCAGCAGCTCAACCAAGGTCAGATGGATAGATGGAACATCGTTTCCACTCTGAATTATCTTCCGCACAAAGATGAAATGAATATCGTTCTGGCTAAACATCCGGAATATGACACAGAAGAAGATCGTGATCTCATCGCAAACATGGTCTCTTTGGCTGATCTAACCCGGAGCGGCTTTATCAATGGCGATATTTCTACCCTTATGAGCCCGCGTACTGTTCTGTCATGGGCCGAGAATGCCAAGATCTTTGATAATATTGATTTTGCTTTCCGCCTCACCTTCCTGAACAAGTGTGATGAAATGGAACGACCACTCGTGGCTGAATACTTCCAAAGATGCTTTGGACGCGAGTTAGTAGATGGCAGTGAAAGATCTTCGTCGTAACCGACGAGGACCAAGACGGTAAGTAGCAGGTATGAGTAAAGCTGAAACGCCTTTAGAACAATTTAAGCGCGCCACATCTTCCACAGTCAGGGCTATGGCAAAGAAAAGTGACCTCAGTGTCGTTTTCTCCGCCAATGGTCGCGGCTTGAATGGTGATGAGTTGAGGCTTCCCATACCTGCGAAAGATTTACCCGCTAACGATGTACAGCGTATACGCGGGCGTGCAGATTCAACATCACTTCGCCTACGATATCACGATGCAAAAACCCACCAAAAATTGAAACCGTCTGATAGTCAGGCTGCAGCTATCTTTGATTCCGTCGAACAGGCACGCTGCGAGGCTCTTGGCATGTCACGTATGGAAGGTGTTGCCCAAAACCTCGAGGCCCTTCACGAAGACATTCTTGATCAGATGGGATACGGGAACGCTGTTACTTCAGATGATGTTCCCCTGAACGAAGCTATGGCTGTGTTGGCCCGTGAAGCCCTGACAGGTAGAGGTCTAGAGAAAACATCTGCCAAAATAGCTGAAATCTGGCGCCCCAACCTCAGTCAGGAAATTTTCGAGACTCTTGATGGCTTAGGTGAGCACGTCACAGATCAGGCGCAGTTTGCACGAGCGTTACAAGATCTTCTCGGTCAATTGGATTTTGATGTCGAAGATAGTGAAGAATCAGAAACGGAAGAACAAGACGACCAAGATCAGCTAGACGATACATCTGAAGATCAGGATCAGCAACAGACCTCGGAACAATCAGCGCCCATGGAAGCCGAAAGTAGCGACCAGGGTGATGCCGAAGGAGCACCTGATGACGGTGGTGAAAGCGACGGGCAACAAATGGACGGGCAAGGACAAGATTCAGCTGGTTCTCCCGACCAACAACCAGAATTTGACTCAAACCATAATTTTTCCGCTGTTCACGGCTATACATCTTTCACGACACAGTTCGACGAAATTATCGAAGCACAGGATCTGTGTGAAGATGAAGAATTATCCCGCCTCAGGGAACTGTTAGATAAACAGCTCTCCCATCTTCAGGGTGTTATATCCAAACTGGCGAACCGTTTGCAACGACGTTTGATGGCTCAGCAAACAAGGAACTGGGAATTTAATCTGGAAGAAGGTTTGCTAGATACGGCACGCTTGACCCGCGTTGTAACAAACCCCATGCATTCCCTTAGCTTTAAACAGGAAAGCGACACCGAGTTTAAAGACACTGTTGTAACGCTGCTCATCGACAATTCCGGTTCCATGCGTGGTCGTCCTATCACCATTGCTGCAATGAGTGCTGATATTCTGGCCAGAACACTGGAACGTTGCGGTGTTAAAGTCGAAATCTTGGGCTTTACCACAAAAATGTGGAAAGGCGGACAATCTCGTGAGCGTTGGATTGAGCAAGGAAAACCCGGTAGTCCAGGCCGTTTAAACGATCTTCGACATATCATTTACAAAAAAGCTGATGCCCCGATGCGCCGCGCCAGAAAAAACCTCGGTTTGATGCTGCGCGAAGGTATCCTGAAGGAAAACATTGATGGTGAAGCACTGTTGTGGGCTCACAGTCGTTTACTCGCCAGAACAGAGCACAGGCGCATTCTTATGGTTATTTCCGATGGCGCCCCAGTGGATGATTCGACACTATCCGTAAACAGTGGCAGTTATCTGGAAGATCATTTACGTGAAGCCATTGATCTCATCGAAAAGCGATCGCCAGTTGAACTTCTTGCCATTGGTATTGGGCATGATGTCACCCGGTACTACAAGCGCGCTGTCACAATCAGTGACGCAGAGCAGCTCGGTGGCATCATGATGGAAAAACTGGCAGAACTGTTTGCTGAAAGTCCAAGAGGAAAAGACAACCCTTTGGAAAACATGAAACGCTAAGCCTTTCATCACTCGTTCAAATTTGTTTCTTTAACCCCGCAGCTTACATCAAGCTTGCGGGGTTATTTTTAAGAATGATTCGCAAACACACTTGACACTTATCAATCACAGCACTATTAGTTGCGAATGATTTTCAGTATCGGTTTTAATGATAGTGCCTGACAACTTAAAAAATACGCAAGACTCCATGGATGATGCGAGCAATCGCTCTGGTCAAATGCCACGGGTTTCAGCAGAAACTTTGATGCAAAATACCAGAGAAATTGTCATTGAATACCAAGGTAGCGATTACCGTCTTCGCATTACTTCAAACAACAAACTGATACTTACGAAATAATCTCGTCTCTCGGGTGCAAAGAGAGATCGCCAGCCAGCTCGCCACCTTGTCTGAAAGACATATCAAGCCAGCCAGCCAGCAATGTTACTGCAACATTCCCCGGTTTGGTTTTTTGATAAGGTGCGTGATCCGTGCAATATATTTCTTACAAAGGGCTCTTGCTTGCAAGCGCGGCTCTGACTCTTCTATCTACGCCCCTAAAGGCTCAAGATAATACTTCTGCGAACAGTGACAATACGGAAACGACTGTCACGGATCAGCAGCCAGTATTTACCTTTGATACGATTTCTGTAACTGCTTCGCGTGATGAAAAACTTGCCATCGACAGTCCGGCCTCAATCTCAATTGTCACAGAAGAAGAGATTGAGCGTCGCCAAGCTGAAACCGTGCACGACCTCCTTAAGGATTTACCAAGTGTCGAATTAGAAGGCGGCACACGAAATACCGTTATAAAACCATCCATACGTGGTCTAGGTGGGCAACGGGTTGTCACACGCATCGATGGGGCTCGTCAAAATTTTAACTCTGGTCATAAAGGTGGTTTGTTTATTGATCCAGCCTTACTAAAACAGGTCGAAGTTCTTCGTGGACCAGCATCAACAATCCATGGAACAGGAGCATTAGGGGGCGTTGTTGCCTTCGAAACAAAAAGTGCTGACGACTTTCTGGAAGCTGGCGAGAAATATGGTGCCCAAATCTCAACTGGCTTTAGTACAGTGGATAATGGCGTCCATGGCAACATAACAGGTTACGCTCGTCCACTAGAGAATATTGACCTCATGGCGAGCGTGACGCGACGGAAAACCGACGACTATGATGCAGGCGATGGCAAAAAAAGAGCCTATACAGATGATGATTTGGTTTCAGGTCTCATCAAAGGCGGCATTGATATTACCGACTTCCATCGTATCGGTCTTTCATACAGACTATATCGTGACGATCATAATCTTCCCGCCACACCCGATGGATTAAGCACCTCTTCAATTGTCGAACGCGAAAGTAAAGAAGACAGCTTTGTTTTAGATTACAGTTACGACAATCCAGACAATCAGTGGTTTGATAGCTCTATTAAAGCTTATTACGACGTCACAGACATTGATGAAGTTAGAATTTCAGACGGACGCCACCAAGAACGAACCTTGGAAACATTGGGTTTAGAAGGTTTCAACACATCCCATCTAGACTTTCATGACAACGCTCAGTTAGCCGTAACTATTGGCGGAGAGATCTTCCACGACACGCAAGAGGGCGAAAGTAATGGCGCAGATATTGGCGGATATCCTGATGCTGAGCGAAACATCTACGGTGTTTACCTAGATAATACTCTAACCCTTTTCGAAGATCTCGAACTAACGGCTGGTCTTAGGTATGACTCCTATTCTCTCGAAGCCGACGGACAACAAGATTCAGACGAGACATCAACCTCTCCCCGCTTTGCTGTCAGTTATCAAGTATTGCCATTCTTGCAGCCATACGTGAGTTACGCAGAAGCTTTTAGAGCTCCCTCGTTAGGTGAAACCTACGCTTCAGGATTACACTTTCCTGGCGGCGGACCTATTCCAAATAACTTCTTTGTTGCAAACCCTAACTTAAAACCTGAAACGGCAAAAACATGGGAAGTTGGAGCAAACATTAAACATGACGGTCTTTTCCGTAGCGACGATGCACTACGGGCCAAAGTTTCATACTTTAGAAATAACGTAGATGATTTTATCGAACTTGATGTTGATGTTGCTGGCGGAACCACAACAAGCAGCAACGTAACAAAAGCAAGAATACAAGGTTTCGAAGCCGAAATTCACTATGAAACACCAACCGTTTACGGGTCGCTTAGTGGCTCGAGAATTCGTGGTAAGAATTCGGACACTTCGGAACCGCTATCCGGTATTGCTGGAGACAAGGCAGCCTTAATGCTGGGTTATCATTTCCAGGACATCGGCCTTGATCTTGGTGGTCGTGTCCTTGCTGTTCGCGATCAAGAGCGCGTACCCAATGGAAGTGATGAAATCGACGGCTATGCCACCTTTGATGTCTTCAGTACCTGGGATGCCAACGACTATGTTCCGGGGCTAAGAATCAACGCAGGTATCGATAATATTCTCGATAAAAATTATCGGCGCGGAGCCGCCGTTCTGGATGAACCCGGGCGTAACTTCAAAGTTACAGCAAGCTTGAAATTCTAGGGAAGAGTGTCATGCAGGGGATAGCAGTGATTAGGTGGACCATCAGTTGTACAGTTGCACTTGCCCTGCATCTGGGCGGACTGTTTTGGTCCGGAAAAATCCTGCCCCCTGCTTCGGCAACGTCATCGAGGAATCTGGCGATAAACTCAAACGATCAACGCTCTGTTTCTTTGGCGACAGTTAGCTTTCAAAATCCTTCATCCTCTCCTATAGAACAAAGAGCAACACTCCATCCCGCTATAGTTCCTGATACAAAGTTGGACGTGCCAGTTACAAATAGTACTGAACAGCCACAACCGATTATAGAGATAAAAGAACAGTCCAAAACAATTTCCCCAGAAGAACTTGCTCTAACAGAACTTCTTCCGAAAACAGAGACACCTTCGGAAGAGAAGATTGCACAGGACAACCCGCCTACACCGCCAAAAGTCGTGCGGGTTAAAGCTGTTATTCCACCGAAACCAAAACCCAAGCCTAAGGTTCCTTTGAAAGTTGCAGCACAGGGAACGCCTATAAAGACTCCCGGAAAACCACATCTCCCGACAAAGTCTGATAACACAACGAAATCAAGTGCCCCGCCTGAAGTCACTCCTCCCCCTTCGCCAACGGCTCCAGTAACAACAAAACCAACGAAAAAACATACCCAGATACAACAGGCAAATATAGCAACAGCGGGTGAGGTGCAAAACAAGACCAAGAGTCAATCCAGCTCTTTGAACGAACAAGGCTTGAACCAGGCAGGCCAGGGCCAAAAGCGACTGTCCAACAATCAAATCGCTTCGCTTACGTACAATGATTTACCCCTGCTCACACAACCGTCTTTTTCGCGCCCACCGCGCCCGCCAGAGTATCCGCAACGGGCGAAGCGCAAGAAGTTGCAAGGCAACGTTGTGCTCAGAGCAAAAATAGATCGAAGCGGTATCGTTCAGGAAATTCACATCTGGCGTTCATCCGGCCATCGATTACTCGACAAAGCAGCACAAAAAGCCATGCGCGAATGGCGTTTCATCCCAGCGCGTCAAGGTGGTATTACGACGGCCTCATGGGTCGAGTTTCCTATTGATTTTTCTATTAGATAACAAGATTACGAATTCAGGAGCATGATCATGCACACCACTCCATCCGTTAAATACAGAACACCATTAGAAGCATGGAAAGACCTAAGCGCCGGAACAGCAAAAGGTTATACTCGTGACATTGCCCGCGCGATGAATATTACAGAGGGGCAACTTGTTGCTGCTGGTGTTGGTGATAACGTCATCCGTCTTGAAGCCGAATGGGGACAGCTTATTCAAGAACTCGGTTCTCTTGGAGAAGTAAAAATCATTACCCGCAATGAACATGCTGTACATGAGAAGGTTGGCTTCTTTGATAAAATAAGTGCGAAAGGGCCTATGGGTATCGTCTTGAACCGCGAAATTGATCTCAGGTTATTTTTGACAAAATGGGCATTTGGTTTTGCAATCACAACAAAGACCAGCAAAGGTAAGCGAAGAAGCTTCCAGTTCTTTGATCATGAAGGTACGGCAATTCACAAAATCTTTCTGACAGAGAATTCTCATTCAGATGCTTATGAAACACTTATTAATCGCTATAAGGCAACGGAACAATCTTCTGAACTTCAGCTGGAAAGTTACGACCAAGCTGATGCCCCGGTTGCAGATGATACAATTGATCTTGAAGCTTTGAAAGGCGGATGGGCAGCACTCAAGGACGTGCACCAGTTCCACGGTCTGCTAAGAAAACACAACTGCGATCGCCACCAGAGCTTCAGATTGATTGGCAAAGAATTCGCCGAAAAACTAACTCCTGCTGCCTTGCAAGAAGTGCTGGAACAATCCGTTGCCAACAAAATTTCCGTCATGGTTTTTGTCGGCAATAAAGGCTGCATTCAAATCCACACAGGCCATATTGAAAAAGTTAAAGAAATGGGACCTTGGATCAACATCCTTGATCCCGGTTTTAATCTGCACCTTAGACAAGACCATATTGCAGAAATCTGGCTCGTCAGAAAGCCAACCAAGGACGGCATTATAACCACTCTCGAAATTTTCAATGACAAACAAGAAAGTTTCGCCCTGCTATGCGGAGAACGCGAAATGGGTCAGCCAGAAAACACTGCCTGGCAAAATATGATCGAAAGTCTTGAACGCCACACAACAGTTTCAGCAGCAGCAGAATAGTTGGTAGAAAACAGCAAAAATGGATAGAGATACCCCCATGTCCTTTAACCCTGCGTACCTACCAAGGTCTTATAAAACGATAGTGGCATTTCTGATTTGTCTCCTGATCGCTATGAGCAGCACTCAGACAAAGGCAGATGCGAACCGGATCATTACACTTGGTGGTCCGGTTACAGAAATCGTCTACGCACTTGAAGCAGGAGACAAAATTGTCGCGACAGATACAACCAGCAAGTATCCTGCGGATGTTCTCGCTCTGCCTAAAGTCGGATATATGCGACAACTTTCTGCAGAAGGCCTTTTGAGCCTGAAGCCTGACTTGATCCTTGCTTTGGAAGGATCTGGTCCTTCACATGTATTGGAAACCATTCAGGCCGCCGGCATCAAAGTTGTCGAAATACCGGAACTGATCAACACTGCATCGATTGTTACAGGCATTGATCTAATAGCCGCTCAAACCAATAAACAAGCACTGGGGAAATCACTCAGCACAACCATATCAACGCAACTTCAGAAGCAATATACAGAAGTCAAAGATTTACCCGAAAAACCCTCTGTTCTTTTCCTCCTCAATACCGGTCACGGCGGCCCTATGACTGCAGGAGGAAACACAGCTATAGATACAATCATCACCTATGCTGGCGCAAAAAACATCGCTGCTGATTTACAGAGTTTCAAGCCATTGGCCAGCGAATACATTCTTGGCAACAACCCCGATTATATCCTGATGTCAAAGAGATCTCTCGACATAGGCGGAGGCATCAAATCTCTCCAGAAAGATCCTCTTTTGGGAAAGCTGTCTGCAGTAAAGAATGGTCGCATCGTTACACTGGATGGCACGCTTCTTTTTGGGCTGGGACCAAGAACTATAGACGCTGTGGAGACCCTGTCGTCTCAGATCAACAAGCAAAAGCTGTGAATAAAAAATGGCCCAAACCTTGACAGCCGCACCAATTCGGCGACAACAAACAAACCTTAAAAAGTCCTACTACATTTTAGGAGGGCTCTTTCTACTTCTTATCCTTTCCTCAATCATATCTCTAGGTATTGGGGGCGTTGCTATTTCCCCGCTATCAAATCTTGAACACTTTGCTGCATACATTGGCCTGAGCGAAAGTAAATTGGAATTGCACCAAGTACTAGTCATCGAATCAATTCGCCTTCCACGGATTATTCTCGGACTTGTTATCGGGGCGTCCTTGGGTCTTTCCGGCGCCGTTTTGCAAAGCCTGTTTCGTAACCCCTTGGCTGATCCAGGCCTAATCGGTGTTTCCTCCGGCGCCGCATTAGCTGTGGTTTCCATTATCGTACTGGGTGATACATTCTTTGCTGCTTTTTTAGAACTGACCCGCAATTTTGCCCTACCTGTTGCCGCCTTTATCGGAAGCCTGCTAACCACAGCATTAATTTACCAGCTATCCAGACGTGACGGCCTCACGGATGTTGCCATGATGGTGTTGATGGGCATTGCGGTAAATGCAATTGTTGGATCCCTCATAGGATTACTAACTTACTTAGCCGATGATACGGAGTTAAGGTCCCTGACCTTCTGGTCGATGGGAAGCCTCGCCGGAGCAGGACAAACCACATGGCCTTCTATTTCGGTTATGATTATTGCCTCGCTTTTTCTGCTGAAACTTTCCAGCCCTCTCAATCTCTTTTTGCTCGGCGAAGCCGAAGCTCATCATCTCGGCATTCCAACGGAACGCGTCAAGCAACAGGCCGCTATTGCCGCCGCTTGCGCGACGGGTGCCGCGGTTGCTGCAGCAGGTATGATTGGCTTTATTGGCTTGATAGCCCCGCATCTCTCCCGCTTGATTGGTGGTGCTGATAATCGTTTTGTTTTACCCGCTGCTGCATTGATTGGGGCAAACCTCATTGTTATTGCCGATACGATCGCCCGCATTATTGTATTACCAGCCGAGCTTCCTATCGGACTGGTCACTAGCTTTATTGGCGGCCCTTTCTTCTTCGCCCTCCTGTTCCGTGAATTCAAAAAGAGGCGCATGTGACTCTCAAAGCCACCGCAATTGATATAGAGATCAGTTCAGTCAAACTATTACAGAACGTTTCCATTGAATTAACCCCGGGAAAACTTTTGGGTGTCTTGGGGCCTAATGGTGCCGGAAAATCAACTTTACTTAAAGTGTTGTCAGGGGATCTTACGCCAACAAATGGCACAATTACTCTTGATGATATTCCCCTTCATAAATGGGCAAGTATTGAACTCGCCAAGCGGCGTGCCGTTATGCCACAAGCATCGCAGTTGGCTTTTCCTTTTTCTGCACGTGATGTGGTAAGCATGGGGCGATGGCCTTTCGAAAAGCTATGCACACCTTTTATCAACAGGCTCGCGGTAGAAAAAGCCATGAGCCTTGCCGATATAAAACACCTCGCTGATCGTCCCTACCCTGTCTTGTCGGGTGGTGAAAAACAACGCGTGCAACTCGCGAGAGCCTTAACCCAGAGCATAGGCCTAACAGGAGATACCGAAACAAAATTCCTGTTACTGGATGAACCAACTGCAGGTTTGGATATTGCGCATCAACATGCTGTTCTAGCCGCAGCAAAAAAACAGTGTAAAGAGCGGAATACGGCAGGCCTAGCTATTCTCCACGATTTGAACCAAGCTGCTCAATACTGCGATTCCATTGCAATTATTTCGAACGGAACATTAATCTCTAACGGCCCAACGCTTGAGGTCATGGAGCCTGAACTTTTATCTGACATTTTTAGCTGTAGTATATCCAGATCAATAGACAGTGCGTCTTCAACCCCTGTATTTATTTCTACAATCTAACAAAGAATTTACATACAAGTTTGAGTTTTATGGTTAAATTCCAAGGCGTATTCTATGGATTATGAAAACAAGTTTGACCATCAAGAACCTCACTATTTTTTAAAAAGAAAAGATATTTTATCTGTTCTAGATGATTTTTCCTTAAATCATATTCGAGATATAGAATATTTGTCCGGTGGTTACAGTAACATAAATGTAAAATTTTCTACTAAAGATAAACAACCTTTAGTATTGAGAATCTCTAACAAAAGCCAACGTCAATTTGAAACTGAAATCGCCATTTTAAAAGCCGTAAAAAATAAAATTATCGTGCCAACCGTATATGATTACAAAATTAATCATTCACTATTGAACAGACATGTTGCTATTTTAGAATTCTTGCCTGGTACTCCCTTAAATACCGTTGAAGCAAGTTTAGCGCCTGAAGATATTAAAATTATAGCTCAGCAATTGGGAAAAATCCTTGCAGAAATACATAAATTTTCTTTCGATAAATCTGGATTTCTTGGGAAAAAATTCAATGTCGTTGATCCCTTTATTAGTTTTCACGAAAGTTGCTACAATTACTTTGAGAATTATTTAGAAAACAAACTTTTGATACAGCGAATTGGAGTAGAAGAATTACAGAGATTAAGATCTTTAATACTAAAAAATGATAGTAAAATTCGTAAGCTAACCAACGTATCATCACTTGTTCATTCTGATTTTAATCAGAAGAATATTTTAGTCGATAAACGAAGTAAAAAATGGGAAATCACTGGCATTTTAGATTGGGAGTTTTCTTTTTCCGGTTCTCCTCTTATTGATTTTGGGAATTTTTTTCGATTTGAAAGAGAAATGCACAAAGATTATAAGCCTGTACTTATCAAATCTTATAGACAGCATGATGGCTGTTTAAAGTTGGATTGGCAACAATCAGCCAAAATTTTAGATTTATTATCATTACTAGAATTCCTTACAAGAAAAGGAAATTATCCAAAAACCTTCACAACGGCTAAAACAGCTATATCTTCGACAATATCTGATCTTCTCTAGAAAATTTGCCTTACAAAAGTCACAGCCTCTTCACCCTAAGTTCATAAAGAATGTTTAATAATTCTCATGAAAGTAGGAAAGATAGTACTGAGACTGACATGATTATCAGAGCCCTATTTACCATAACTATCATAGCCATTAGTTTGTTGGGGTATACGGCTTATCTAGATAGAAATCTCGACGTTATAGAAGCCGCTAAAATTCCCCTCACCATCAAAGCTGTTCCTGTACCTGACCAACAGTTAGCAGTTAGAACAACTGAGTTAAATGAAACTCCCTCTCTCCATTGGCGTGGCGGTATCAAAATTAGTTCCCCCCATAAACGCTTCGGCGGCTTGTCAGGGTTGGAGGTTTCATCAGACGGACGCTCTCTCTTAGCTATTGGAGACAAGGGCCTCTGGTTTACCGGACGCTTGAATTACGATTTAAACGGTAATCTTTTATCCCTCACAAACGGCTTGCTCTCAACAATGAGGGGAACAAAAGGTCAAAACCTGATTCGCAAAAAGGATCGGGATAGTGAATCAATTGCGCTGGCAGATAATGGAGCTGTTTATGTGAGCTTTGAGCGCGATCACCGCATTCTTGAATATTCAGCACCTTTAGCCACAACAACAGGGGCAATCCTTCTTCCGCGTGAATTCACAGATATTGCCTCTAATAACCGTGGTATCGAAGCTCTGGCTTGGCTTGGCGGTGATTGTCTTCTCGCCATTCCCGAACGAACGACAACGTCAAAACAAGAGAAGGTCATAGAAGCCTATCTATGGCATCAACAGAGTTGGGACAAACTTTACCTTGAACCCAATAAAAATTACCTCCCCACGGGATTAAGCAGTACACCGCAGGGTGATTTATTATTACTGGAGAGAGTGTTTTCCTTCTTAGGTGGCTTCAAAACCAGCTTGAGATTCTTTCCTGCATCAGAAATTCAAACTGCGTTATCCATGCCAGACTATGTAATGCGGGGAGATATACTCGCAACATTCGAAGGAGCACAGTCTATCGACAATATGGAAGGGATTAGTAGTCGGGTCGGAACAAATGGCGAAACCCTCATCTATCTCTTATCAGATGACAATCTCAGCTTTGCGCAGGATACGTTATTATTAATGTTCGAATTGCAAAAACAAAGAAAGCCCGCTGGCCAAAGCACAGCGGGCTGTTCTAAGAATAAGACTGCTTATTCAGCAGCTTTGGAAACCAAAGCTTTCTGAACGCGCTTCTTCATATCCCGAGCTTTTTTACCCAGTTTATCAGATGGTGTTGACAGCAAGAATGCGTCAAGACCGCCGCGCTTTTCGATGGTGCGGATAGCTGCAGTGGAAAGACGGAATTGAACAGTCTGACCAAGAGCATCGCTCAACATCGAAGTCTTTTGAAGATTTGGCAGGAAGCGACGCCGTGTTCTATTCTTAGCGTGGCTCACATTGTTGCCAGTCTGTACCTCTTTGCCGGTAAAGTCACAACGGCGTGCCATGGTTTTAATCCCGTAAACTCGATGAAAATAAAAATTTAATGCCGATACGTCGGCTCGGCGCGAGTTTTAGGACACAGTCGCCTTAGGGTCAAGACAAAACCACGATTCATTGAAAGATTCGTCACGAATCTGTTAAAACCACTCGTTTACAGCGTTTTATTAGTTCGCCTCAGGCTTTAAGAAAAATATTGAGCAGCTTTCGAGCGGCTGTAGCGGGCGCAATCTTACCTGAAATCACATCGGATTCCACCTTTTCAAGTGCCTTATCAATCTCTGGTTTATCCTTAAACGCGAAAACCAGGGATTCTTTAATCTCACTCCACATCCATGAAACAGCCTGTTTCACCCGCTTGTCAGGTATCTCGTTACTTTCCCAAAGCTTGGTTCGGAACTCTTCTATCGCAGACCAAATTTCGGCAATACCTTCATCATGCAAGGCAGAACACTTCTTAACCCTAGGCTTCCAATTCGGGCTGGAAGGACGCATCAGCCCCAAAGCCGCATGGTATTCTGCTGCGGCACGATTTGCTGCCGGCGCAAGATCCCCATCAGCTTTGTTGACCACAACCATGTCAGCCAGTTCCATAATACCCTTCTTAATGCCTTGCAGTTCATCACCGCCACTGGGTAGCAACAAAAGCAAAAACATATCAACCATTTCAGAAACAGCCGTTTCGGATTGTCCAACGCCCACAGTTTCAACAAGAATGACATCAAAACCCGCGGCTTCACACAACAGCATTGCTTCCCGGGTTCGCCGCGCAACCCCGCCAAGTGTTGCCCCGGCTGGAGAAGGACGAATAAAAGCTGTCTGTTGCCGGGACAGAATCTCCATTCGGGTCTTATCCCCGAGGATAGAGCCCCCCGTCCGCTGTGAAGACGGATCAATGGCCAAAACGGCAACGCGAAACCCTTTATTTATTAAATGCATGCCAAAAGATTCAATAAAGGTCGATTTACCAACGCCTGGAACACCAGAAATACCAATTCGAATGGACTTCCCGCTCAGGGGTAAGATTTGCTCCAACAAAAGATCGGCATCTTCCCTATGATCAGCCCGAGTTGATTCAATAAGGGTGATTGCCTGTGCCAAAGCCCGACGCTGTCCATCAGCAATACCCGCAACCAATTTCGCAATCTTATCGCTATCTTTCGCCATAACGTCGTTTTACCTACACTATCTCACCAACCACATCATCTTGCCCTGCTACCTTTTCAACCTCGGCAACCTTCTGAGCAACTTCCAACTGACGGCGCCACATTTCTGCATAATGACCTTCTTTTTCAAGTAATTCGCTATGTGTCCCACGTTCTTCAATCCGGCCTTGCTCAAGGACAATAATTTCATCGGCATCAACTACCGTAGAAAGGCGGTGGGCAATTACCAATGTTGTCCTATCTTTGGACACGTCATTCAGACTCGCCTGAATTTCCTGTTCCGTGCGGCTGTCCAATGCAGATGTTGCTTCGTCAAACAACATGATTGCCGGATTTTTAAGGACTGTTCTGGCAATGGCAACGCGTTGCTTTTCACCTCCTGATAGTTTCAACCCGCGCTCTCCGACGATGGAATCATACCCATCCGGCAATGACAGAACAAAATCATGAATTTTGGCAAGCTTCGCAGCGGCTTCAACCTCTTCCCGCGTAGCATCAGGTCGCCCATAGGCGATGTTGTAGAGAATTGTGTCGTTAAATAACACGGTGTCTTGCGGAACAATCCCGATAGCCTGACGAAGAGATCCTTGTTTGACTTTAGCTATATTCTGTCCATCAATCAGAACTTCACCAGCATCCAGATCGTAAAAGCGGAAAAGCAGGCGACTGATAGTTGATTTACCCGCACCGCTAGATCCTACGATTGCCAGTTTTTTACCCGCAGGAACGGTAAAGCTAACGCCCTTTAAAATAGGTCGTCGTTCGTCATACCCAAACTGGCAATCTTTGAATTGAATTTCTGCACCACTGACAATCAGGTCTTTCGCATCCAGCTCATCCTTTATCTCAAGGTCTTTGTGGAGCAGTTCGAACATGGTATGCATATCAATAAGCGCCTGACGAATTTCCCGATAAACAAATCCCAGAAAATTAAGTGGCATTGCGAGCTGTAACAAGTAGGCATTGACCATAACAAAGTCACCAACTGTCATCGCACCATTTGCAACACCATAAGCAGACATGATCATCATCAGGCTGGCCCCGAGTGAAATAACACCGGATTGGACAATATTCAGACTGGAAAGACTTGTTCGGCTGCGAATAGCCGCTTTTTCATAAGCCGCCAGACCGCGATCATAACGCTTGGTTTCATGCTCTTCATTACCAAAATACTTAACTGTTTCAAAGTTTAAGAGACTATCAACAGCTTTGGTATTAGCATCATTATCAGCCGCGTTCATATCCCGACGCAAAGTAATGCGCCATTCAGTAATGCGGAGCGTCAGGAAGATATAAGCCAGAATTGTCACAAGCGGGACAACTGCAAAACGCCAGTCGAACAAAAACCAGAGTAGAATACAGACAACCGTGATTTCAATAAGCGTCGGGATAACATTGAACATCAAGAAGGTGAGCATAAACTCGATCCCCTTGGTTCCCCGATCAATCGCGCGGGTAACCCCCCCCGTTCTTCGTTCGATATGGAACCGCAAGGAAAGTGAATGCAAATGCCGGAAGGTAACCAGGGCCACACTGCGGATCGCATTCTGCACAACCTTGGCAAACAAACCTTCACGAATGTTATCAAAAGCAATCGCCCCAATCCGGGCCATCCCGTAGGCAACTAAAAGACCAAGCGGAACAACAATCAACGTTGGGTCATCGATACTCAACGCATCGACCGCACCTCTTAGAATATAAGGTACAGACACATTTGTAAGCTTTGCAAAAATCAGAAGCCCAAAACAAAAGATAATTCGCGCCTTAAGATCAAAGCGGCCCACAGGCCAAAAATATGGCAGCAGTGTTTTTAGGGTATCCAGTTGGCTGTTCTCACCATCTGGCTGAGGAACATCTTCACGCATCCGGCGCATGTATCATCACTCCATACGACCAATGGAACGTGCAAGCAAGACATAGAGCTTTCCAACATCTGCAGTCATAAAGGTCGCAGAAAGGACGTCTTCACTATCACATTCACGGGCCTGAGACATCAGGTTATCAAACTGATCCAGATAGCGATTCACCTGATTTCTGAAGGTCTGATTCGTCTCAAAATAACGTTTAACTTCACGTGTATCGTAAAGATCTTTTTTCTTTAGAATGGACCGTGCAAAAATCGAACGGTCCCCCTTGTGATATCGTTTCCAATATTCTTCAGGCAAGTCCTCGTCCAAAATTTTATTCAGATCGATGGCCGAAGAGTTGAGATCATCAATAAGAAGTGTCGCCCCACGCAAGAAAGCATCCCGCTTGTTCGCCGAACGATCTTCCCGTAATTTCAAAGCCTGACGTGTCGCTTCTTCCGAAGCATGCGCCAAATCGCGGGCCTGCTGTCCAAAAGCATCCGCAAGCGAAGAAACCTTTCCATGCAATTCTGTGACTTTATTACTGTCCCGAGAAAACGTCTCACTCAGCTTTTCTGCACTTTTAAGGGCGCCGTCCGCAGATCCTTTCAAACTAGATGCAGCTTTTTCGGCGCGAACACCAATATCCTCAACCTGCTTCAGGGATTCTTCTGCCAAGATCGCAAGCTTCTCTCTTTGCTGATCAACATGGTCCTTCAAGGTATCTGCTGTTTGACGAGATTCGTCTGATGCCTTGCTCAATGCTTCGGTACGCGCATCCAGCGACGTACGAACATCTTCCAAAAGAGTACTGAAATCATCGGAAAGTGTTTTGAAAGCATCCAGTTCTTCGTGCACACCATGGCGGAGGTCTTGCACGGCCTGATTAGCAGCACTTGATCCATCAGCAAGCGCCAGTGTCTGAAGCTGGAATACCTTGGCCACTTCAGTGGTGTGGCGCACAGCCTTATCAGCGGCAAGCTCCATAAGCCTTGTCTGGTCCTTAAGCGCCTTGGATGTCTCTTCAACATTCTCCTGTGCACTTTTACTTACCAGTCCGATCTCACGGGTATGTTCGCTCAAGCCCCCCATCACAACGTCCGCTAAATCACTAAGTCGTTCAGATGATTCCTCCAAACTCGCAATTCCCGGACGTATTTTCTCTGCCGCCGCGACCAAGGTATCTTGCGCCTGTGCCGTTGCCTCCGTCAGTCGAGAAGCTTCTTCTCGACCAGCAAGAGAGACGGCTTCCCCTAAATCTCTTGTTACCTGTGTCAGGTTATCAGCAACTTCCTTGCCGCTCTTATCAAGTTCACCCGCCTGTACCCTAAAGCGTTCGTTCATTTCGCCAGCACGTAAAGCAACGTCCGCGAAAAGCTCTCGAACTTCTTCTGCATCTTTGCGCATTGCATCAGACAACGAGACAGCTTTGTAACCTATTTCAGCAACCAGTTGTTCCATCGCCTGATTTTCACCGGACAGTCTTTCACCAAGTTCCGATACTTTGGCTCCAGCACCCTCGAGTAGTTGCTCAACATCCCCGATACGATCTTTGATCAAGCCTTTGAATTTTTCGCCCTCAGCATCAATCGTATCCTGAACATGTCTTAAGGTTTCAAGATCTTGTTTGAGGCTTTCGCGCATGGTTTCGCTACAAACTTCCGCTGTCGTACCAGCCGCAGCCATATCCTCAGCCTGTTGCTTTAACATTTCGCTGGCATCTTCGGTTCGGCCAATTGTGCGCTCCACAGCTTCGTCCAGAACATCGACAGAATCACGCAAGGTTTTGCTGATTGTCTCGGCCATAACTTCGCTACGAACACCAGAACTTTCCAAGGCAGTTACCTGCTCCTTAACTGCTTCCCGCGCGTTTTCCAGGCTGGAATGAATTGAATTGTGGACATCTTCAAGTGAACTCTGCTGCGTGACCAGTGTCTCCTGAATTTGTTCTGTTTGTGAAGAAGCCCGAATCGCAACGCCCGTAAGCTGCTTTGTTTGTTCTTTAAACGCGTTAATCAGGCCAGTCAGACGCTTTTCAACTTCACCCGAGGCACTATTAAGGCTCTCAGCCTGTTCTTGCAGTTGGCGCGTGATATCTTTGACCCGGGTATTCTCTTCTGCATCCGGATAGGTGAGTTTATCCAACTTCGCCAAAAGTTTACGGGTTTCATTGGAAAGCGCGGCACCTCTGAGAATAAAAAGCAGTATGGCCCACAACAGAACGAGCGGCAATGTGATACCAGCAAGTACTTGCCCCTGTTCCTGGGGCACCATGCTTTCTATCACATCCAGACCAACCTGGTTCTTAAAATACTGGTAGCAAACCCACAGCCACGCCCCTGATGTTGCCACCCCGAACAGCGCCAAAGCCTTTGTGATCCAGGTATGACCTGACATCCCCTCACTCCCTGTTTAATCACGATTTACGATCGCCTGAGAGAGATAATACGGCAGGAAAGTCCTATAGTCCAAGAAAGACCATTAAGATCAGGGCCTTCTTGGACATTTTTTTATCAATTAGCTTCTTTTATTCAATAAGCCGATGATTTCCTGTGCTGCCAAGGGGATATTGCTTCCCGGCCCATACACAGCAGAAACACCCGCTTGTTTCAGGGCATCATAATCCTGCGCAGGGATAACGCCGCCACAAATAACAAGAATATCATCTGCTTTTTGGCGTTTCAGTTCGGCGATCAATTGCGGTACCAGTGTCTTGTGACCAGCGGCCTGTGTCGAAATACCAATAACATGAACGTCATTTTCAACTGCCTGTTGCGCCCCTTCTTCCGGTGTTTGGAAAAGAGGACCGACATCAACATCAAAACCAATATCGGCAAAGGCCGTCGCAATGACTTTTGCGCCGCGATCATGCCCGTCTTGTCCCAACTTCACGACAAGCATTCTGGGGCGACGACCTTCCTGTTCAGCAAAAGCATCAACTTCACCCTGAATACGCGCGAAATCATCATCGCCCTCATATGCAGATCCATACACGCCAGAAATACTCCTATTTACAGCACGATGACGACCATACACCTTTTCCAGTGCATCTGAAATTTCTCCCACCGTGGCCCTCAACCGTGTTGCCTGAACAGCAAGATCAAGCAGATTACCAGAACCATCTTCGGCAGCCTTCGTCAAAGCATCAAGAGCTTCATCGCAGGCTTTGCTATCTCGCGTTTTACGGATCTCATTCAAGCGTTCGATCTGCTGTTCCCGAACCGCCGTATTATCAATATCAAGAATCTCGATATCATCTTCTTTTTCAAGACGATACTTATTAACGCCAACAACCGTCTCTTCACCACGGTCGATACGCGCCTGCTTCTTCGCTGCAGACTCCTCGATCCGAAGTTTAGGCATCCCGGATTCAACCGCCTTGGTCATTCCGCCTATTTCTTCAACTTCGTCGATAATTTTACGGGCTTCTTCAATCAGGCTTGCGGTCAGGCTCTCGACATAATAACTACCGGCAAGCGGATCGACGACCTTGGTGATGCCTGCTTCTTCCTGCAAGATCAGCTGTGTATTACGTGCGATCCGCGCGGAAAAATCCGTTGGCAATGCCACTGCCTCGTCCAAAGCATTGGTATGAAGTGATTGCGTTCCTCCCAAAGCAGCAGCCATGGCTTCCACTGTTGTCCGGATAACGTTATTATAAGGGTCCTGTTCGGTTAAAGAGACACCCGAGGTTTGACAGTGTGTCCGAAGCATCAAGGATTTAACATCCTTGGGATCGAACATCTTTTTCATATAGTGCGACCACAAAAAACGTGCCGCCCGAAGCTTGGAAGCTTCCATAAAAAAATTCATGCCAATCGCAAAGAAAAAACTAAGCCGTGGCGCAAAAGCATCCACATCCAGGCCTTTTGACATCGCGGTACGTACATATTCCAAGCCATCCGCAATCGTAAAGGCAAGCTCTTGTACGCAAGTAGATCCTGCTTCCTGCATATGGTAGCCGGAAATAGAAATCGAATTAAAGCGCGGCATATTCTTGGCCGTGTAGCCAATAATGTCGGACACAATACGCATAGAAGGCGTCGGAGGGAAAATATAGGTGTTTCGCACCATAAATTCTTTGAGAACATCATTCTGAATTGTCCCCGAAAGCTGATCTGGCTTAACGCCCTGTTCCTCAGCGGCAACAATATAGCCCGCAAGCACGGGCAAAACAGCGCCATTCATTGTCATGGAAACCGACATTTTGTCCAGGGGAATGCCATCAAAAAGGATTTTCATATCCTCGACAGAATCAATCGCAACACCCGCTTTACCGACATCGCCAACGACGCGAGGGTGATCAGAGTCATACCCTCTGTGGGTTGCTAAATCGAAAGCGACAGAAAGGCCCTTTTGCCCTGCGGCAAGATTCCGCTGGTAAAAAGCATTGGACTCTTCAGCAGTCGAAAACCCGGCATACTGACGCACAGTCCATGGGCGTGCTGCATACATACTGCCACGAGGGCCACGTAAAAATGGCGCAAAGCCCGGCATTGTCCCCATGATATCGAGATCTTCAATATCTTCTTCCGTATAGATCGGTTTGACAACAATACCTTCGGGAGTTTCCCAATTCAGGCTATCGCTTTTCTTTCCACGAAGTTCTTTTTCAACAAGCCCCTCCCAGTCCGCGATTGTTTTTTTGGGAAAATCAGACATTCAACGTCCCTCCTAGCTTTCAGGATCTCGCCCCGGCTTTTATTATTATCGTTGCTCTCATCATTGAATATCTATCCTAGTGACAGATATTTCTAAAACGGATTTTTATTGCAGCGCAATATAACCTGCTTTTACACAACAAGTCTATGCCCTGAGAAAAGCCTAATAAAGCAGAGCCAATCCAGCAAAATTGCAGATGTGAAGTTTTTTACAAAGAATCTGCGACAGAAATCATGCCTTGTAACGTTATACTTCTACCAAGATGCATTGCGGAGGATGATCCCGAGGAATGAAGAAGATGCATAACGGCCCAATCTACCGAACACCCCCGACAGAGTCATTTGATTTAACTAGGCTGGAACAGCGGTGCTTCTAATAAGCGCCCCCCCAAAATAGACTAGGGCTAAAGCTGGAATGAAAATCACAAAGACCCTAAACTCTATAGAATTTTATCTTACCACTTAAATATAGGCATGGCAGCGACTGGATACTGTTCATAACGGTTACAAAGACCAGCAAGCTTCAACATATCAGTTGGAGAACTTAGACCATTGAGGTCATCAGAATGAATTCCGCCCGCAATAAACAAGCCATGAATACCTGCTGCATTTGCCCCTGTAATATCTGTGCGTAGGGAATCACCCACAGCAAGCACCCGTGATCCATCTTCTATCCCAACGAGTTTCATGCATTCCTTATAGATATCCTGATAAGGTTTCCCATGATATTGCACTTCACCGCCCATATCCTCGTAATGATGAGCCACAGCACCAGCACACAATTCACGCTTCCCCCCTCTAATAACTTCCAAGTCAGGGTTAGCACACACCATTGGCAGTTTCTTCTCAAGCGCAGGCTTTAACAAGTAATCGTATCGTTCGACCTTATCTTCCGGATCCCAAATTCCGGTCAACATAATGAAATCGGCGCTCTCAATATTATCAACAAAAGTAAAATCTAGACCTTCTTTCATCCCAAGATCTCTCTCGGGGCCGATCAGATAAGCATTTTGTCCAAGCTTCTGATAAAAAGGCAAGGTCCGTTCTTTCAGATTTCGCCAGGTAACTTCACCTGATGAGAGAACAGCATCAGCAAGCTCCCGGGCAATACCCAGCTCTTCATTCCGAGCAGCCACCGACTCAGCGCGCCGGGGAGCATTGGACAGAATAACAACCCTTTTTCCGGCCTCTCTCAGTTTTTGCAGTGCATTCACAGCATCAGGAAAAGCCTCTAGGCCATCATGCATCACGCCCCAGAGATCAATAACAAACCCATCATAATCATCAATGATTTCGGAAACCCCTGATAAAAGCGGGATCGTGCGAGGTGTGGCTGACATAGAACGTTCCTGCAAGATATCTGTTTTAAAATAATGAAGGTTCTTGTGCCACAGGCACCATGACTTGCAAAGCATTAGTCACAGCTTCAACAAGGTACTTTTGCTTATTACAAAATTTTCAGATGCAAACGCCTCCATTCTGATTGGATTACCTCTATGGCTTTGCAGGTCTGGGCTCCCCAAAAAGATATCCCTGTCCATAGGCAACATCCTGATCAAGAACTTGTACAAGAGCATCTTCAGTTTCAATTTTTTCAACAACCAATTCAATAGGAAGACTGCGCAGGTCGTTTAAAAATTTCTTGGTTTTGCCTCTATCCTCGGAAAAGAGCCAACTTTCCAGTTTGAGGAAACGCACACGTCCCGCGGCCAGTGCCTTTAAGTCCATATCCAGCGTCCGCATACGATCAAGTGACAAACGACAGCCATGCCCCACCAGGCGCTCTAAACTCAACAACTCGCTGGCTTTTAAGTTCAAGAACTCGTCTTGCGCAACTTCAATAATCAAATGCGGTGCAATTTCAATGTTCCCTCGCACGAAATCAACGAAATCATCAAAGAAATCATGATCCTTTAATGTGTGAGACGATAAGTTGACAAAGAAAGAAACATCTTCACCCGAACGAATAATTTTTCGAATGATCTGCACACAACGGAACAAAAGCATATTATCGATGGCAGTGATTAGCCCTGCCCGTGTTGCGATAGAAACGTACTGCCCAGGCTCAATCATCTGTCCGTGAGAGGTTCTCAGGCGCGAGAAACACTCATAGAACTTTCTTTTCCGCTGAGGCAACGCCACAACTGGCTGTAGAAACATATCAATCCGGTCATCGCGCAATGATCGTCTTACAATGGATAAAACTTCCGTTTCACTTAAATCGCTTAAAACAGAAACCTGTTCTTTTGTAACCTTTGCTTTTTGTCCTGCACGCAAAGCGCGCTCATTCCTGAAATCATCCAGAAAATCGCTTTTCACAACCTGCTGCTTTTGCCGAACGACCTCTTTCTTTTCCGGTTCATCAAACTGAGAGCTTTCTTCGTCGTCAAACAGCCCAAGAAACGGGTCTGTTAATCTAGGCATAAGCGTTTTGAGTAGGTTTACCTCGGACAAGGCATCATTAATGATGTTTTGCTCTTCACTTAATTTGCTTGATTGACCTGCCGCCTCAAAAGCTTCGGCCATTCCCTTTATCTCTCGACGTGTCCAAGAAATTCGGTCTCGCAAAACGGCTTGGTTATGATGAAGCGTTTCAAGCTTTGCTATTGTATCTTCATCATTTGCCCGACGCGTAGTTATTTCATGCAAGACCACACCGGCCAGAAAAATCCATAAACCGAGCAACATAGCGCCGCCTGTATGCAAATCAGGAATATAGTTTGGTCCAAAGAGAACTGCAATAAGCGCGAGGCCGCAGTATATTGTGATAAAGAATAAGTGGTGTAGCAGAGGCATAAATTTTGTTTCGACTAAAGATAACGAATAAGATAATCAATGACACAAGGTTCTTGAGAGAGACTTAACAAAGCACTCATAATCTGACAGATTTCAAATATCTTTTCCAACTATATAGATGGTCTATCTGACATGACGGTTAAAATCCTGCACAATTCTCGCTGTAGCAAATCTCGTGAAACCCTTAAAATAATTGAAGAGCAAGGGCACGACGTCACAATCATTGAGTACCTAAAAGGATCAATCACAGAAGTCCAACTAATGGATATTTTAAAACAACTAGACCTAAATCCTCGTGATCTACTGAGAAAAGGTGAAGAAATTTATAAAGAGCTCAGTCTTTCAAATACGAACTTAAGCAACGAAGAACTTATCAAAACCATGATAAAGCATCCGATACTTATCGAACGTCCAATTGTGACAAGTCCGAAGGGTGCCAGAATTGGCAGACCCCCAGAATCTGTATTGGATATACTATAGATATAGAAGATTTATCTGTGGTCTGCGCCAACGGCTTCGGCGACAGAGCTAAAACCATCTTGCTGGAGTAAAACAACCAACTCTTTAAGGATCTGAGGGATAAGAGGTGGCCCGTCATAGATCAGCGCAGAGTACAACTGTACCAATGAAGCACCCGCTCTTATTTTTGCATAAGCCTGTCTGCCACTGGCAACTCCACCAACGCCGATCAAAGGAATTTTGCCTCCTGTTAATCGATACATATCCCTCAAAACTTCTGTAGATGCATCAAACAGCGGTGCGCCACTCAGACCACCGATCTCTGCACGATGTTCGCTTTTGAGGCTTTCAGGGCGCTCGATTGTTGTGTTTGTCACTGTTAAACCATCCAAGGAAAGATCTAACGCAACTGCAGCGATGTCTTGTTTATCTTCCTCGGTTAGATCCGGTGCAATCTTCAAAACAAGTGGGGGAGCATTGTCACCAAGTGTAACCGCCAAGACTTCTTGCACCCCAGAAATTAAAACTTCAAGCTCTTCTCGTCCCTGTAATGCACGTAATCCCGGCGTATTCGGTGAGGATACATTAATCACCATATAATCGGCATAAGACGCAAGTTTGCGGGCACCCTTTTGATAATCCTCAAGAGCAACTTCTGTGTTTTTATTTTTCCCGAGATTCACACCAAGTAATCCGGAAAGTTTTTTCTGCCGCAGCTTTGCCAACCTCTTTTCAGCCGCATCCATTCCACCGTTATTAAATCCCATACGATTTATAACAGCTTGGTCCTCAGACAGGCGAAATACTCTGGGTTTAGGGTTACCCGGTTGGGCCAATGGTGTAATGGAACCAACTTCAGTAAAGCCCAATCCCTGATCAAGTATTGCTTTAACAGCATCAACATTTTTATCAAAGCCCGCAGCCAAACCCAGAGGATTTGAGAACTCAAGCCCCCAGAGATTGGTTTTAAGAATTGGATCAACAATAGGTTTTTGAGATGGCACAAGACCATGCTTCAGACACCACAAGGTAAAATTATGCGCCCTTTCTGGCGACAGAAGCCGAATACAAGGACCAATGATATTAAAGCTGTTCACAAAATTCTCCTGCGATCGTATCTAGCTTGCGACGCGAGGGAAGTAGCATAGCTACCTCGAAGCCGCCACCCTAGATACTGTCATAAAGCCTTATACTGCCATTGATAATGAATTCATCACCACAGTAGGATTATTCGGACAACCAGCTGGGGAAATCATGTGCCCCCTCATCAGTAAGGTTTAACGTTGCGGTTCTAGTAACAGCAGTTAATGACAAATCGCCATATAAATGAGGAAAGAGCACCCCACCTCGGGAAGGTTCCCACTTCAAGGTTTCACCTAGTAGTGTTGAATCAACTTCCAGCAAAACAAGGCCATCCTGACCAGCCCGATGTTTCGCCACGGAACCATGAACCTGGCCGCGCCCGGAAAAATGAATAAAACCATCTGCTTTATCTTGTGAAGATCCAGAATACCTTCCCAACTCTTGTGCCTCGTCCCATTCCTCAAGCTTACAGACGTGATATATATATCGTTCAGTCATGACACTATCTTCTCAATCCAATCATTTAATTGCGAATAGCATTGCATTTTGCAAAAACAATTCACACCAAATGCCGCAAAATGCAACATCTCAAATATGATAACAACTTATAATTTCATTCTACTCAAGCTTAAACCCGCAGTTTACAAAGGATTCTAATCAATCTTAAGTCGCATCAATCCGCAGAAAAACTATCAAAAGAACTCGCAACCCGCAGAAACCCTTAGTTTCCACGAGACATCCTCAGAATTACATTTAAAAAGCTTCATCATTAATATTTTTATTCCGATTTGAATCAATAGGTTAGAACAAAGTAAATTTCAAAATCGCAATAACAAAACAAACTGGCACGCTCCCTGCAATACATCTTATCAGGAAGTCTATTGCGAGCTAGACAACCTAGTATAAAGGAGAAAACCATGGCTTACCAAAACATGACAGCGAGCACCATCGGCAGTAGAGCACTGGCAACTGCTCTAGACGCCGTATCAGCCATGGGACAATCAAATCAGTCAATGATTTCGACTTCTCCAAAAACAGCGATTTTCAATGTAGGATCGCCACAAAACGACTTAGGCGAAGAAAATATTCGGCAACTCTTCGTTTCTATGATTGAGGCAGAACAGTAACCCCCTCACGTTCTCAATCATCTAAGTCGCTAAGGACTGTCTTTAGCCTGTATAAGACAGCCTAATGGCGGGAAGGTAACTTCCCGCCATTTCTTTTTTCCAACATTTAAATAACAACATCAACAAGGCAGAAAATAGATATACCCTAACGGTATATGCTGCCAATCCTCGTCATAAAATTTCGCTTGGCGAAACAGCTTTCCATTCACCTGGCTGTAAATTTCCAAGCATCAGATTACCAATTGATTCACGGACCAATCGTAATGTCGGAAAGCCAACTGCAGCTGTCATTCGTCTAACCTGACGATTTTTGCCTTCAGTCAAAGAAATACGTATCCAGGCGGTCGGTATATTCTTTCGCTCTCGAATAGGCGGTGTTCTGGGCGGTAGCTTTGGTTCAAATTTCAATAACTCCACCTGACAGGGCTTTGTTTTATACCCTTTAATTAGCACACCACTTCTTAATTGCGACAAAGCCTCTTCGTTCGGGGTATTTTCCACCTGTACAAGATAGCTGCGTGGATGACCATTTTTGGGATGAATCAGGCGGTCAATAAAGGGGCCATCGTTACTTAAGAACAACAAGCCTTCACTGTCTCTATCTAAACGTCCCGCAGCATAAACACCACGTGGCAAATCAACTTCCCGAAGTGTTCGCTGCCCCGCTTCACCTGTAAACTGGCTCAGAACATCGTATGGCTTGTACAAAGCAATATACATGGGAGTTGGCTGATCAAAAGTAGATCGAGAGGAGTTAGGTTTGAGATTTTCATTCTTTTTAACACGCGCCCCTCCTCTCCCTTTTTTCTCCATGGAAGATTTACAAGGCGCTCTCTTGCCAGAACGTATGTTTACTTTCTTTTGAGCCATAATGAATATCTACTGTAACAAATGCTTACAGTCACGTTTCAATTAAGCGACGCCCAAATCAAAACCAATGAGTGTCAAATATAAGTTTTTGATCCTATTCTTTGCAAAATTGAGGTATAATTCCCATAGAGTACTGGAGTCACGTTGCATAACAACAACTAAACAGGTGACCGTACAATGCTTAAACATGAAGATATATGGCGAGCCATCGATAGCTTAGCCGCACAAAATTCGCTATCGCCATCTGGTCTGGCACGAAAAGCTGGCTTGGATCCGACAACTTTCAATAAAAGCAAACGTATAACTCAAAAGAATAAACAACGATGGCCCAGTACAGAATCTATCGCAAAAATTCTTGCCGCAACCGATTCAACACTGGCTGAATTTGTTAATCTCGTGGGCGAAGAGAGCGCGGGATTATTAGCCAAAAAGATTCCAGTTCAGGATTTACTTCAAGCCTCTTCAATAGGGCAGTTTGACCATAACGGTCATCCAGTAGGAGAAACATGGGACGAGGCTCTTTTCGCCCGTGTAGATGATATAAATGCTTTTGGCCTGGAAATTACGGGTAATAGTTATCAACCTGTTTACAATAACGGTGACCTATTGATCGTTTCTCCAAACGCAGACCTAAGACGGGGTGATCGAATTGCGCTTATGACGATTAATCATGAAATCTTGATCAAAGAACTTGTCAGAAACAGTCCGTTGAAGGCAGAACTAAAGGGCCTGGCTGCCTCACACCAGAACACAACGATCATGACGCAAGATATTATCTGGATTGCACGCATTCTTTGGGCAAGTCAATAAAATTGATTGCGCCAAACGATTTTAAACACCTGTATTTAACCAAACAACAATCGTAATTTTTACCTTTTTTAAAGGCTTTAGCGTCATATTATAGTAACGAGCGATGTCCTTATTTATCGCTTAAAGCGTAAAAATTAACACAATTTAGAGGCACGCAGTATGGCTAAACTGGACATGGATGGTCCCCATAAACTGGATGAGAAAATTATTCTCAAAGAAATAATCCAACCAATGCCCGGTTCCTTTGCACTTGGACATCTTGGCTCGGACCGAAGTTTTGAAGTCCTGTATGTAGGCTATGCCGAAAAAACTGTTCAGGAAACGTTGCTTCACTGCCTCAAAAAACGCGTCGGACAAGGCGGGTTAATGGACAAGTTAACTGGCAAGAACCAGATCAACGCCTTCAAATACAGCTATGCGAACTCGCTAGAAGCCTGCTTTCAAAAAACCTGTAAAAATTTCCATGACTTCGGCGGAGCTAAAAAATTAAATAACAAAGATCATCCCAAACCACCAAAGGGATCTGATTGGGTTTGCAACAAATGTACAGAAGAATTAACCGCTAACTTTAAAGTTAAAGCGGGATAGCACCCAAAGCCGCATTTTTCTGGAAGCAAACTTATTTGAGACAAAAAAGCCCGGATCAAAATCCGGGCTTTCTAGTTTGTGCTTTAAAAAGTTTATACTGACAGATCTTCTCCAGCCAAAGCTCGCTCAACCAACTTGATACTCTCACCCAAACCATAAAGCGCAAAGAATGTTCCCATCCGAGGACCTTGGGATTGACCAAGCAAGACTTCGTATAAACACTTGAACCAATCGCGCAGATTATCGAACTCGTATTTTTTACCAATGGTATAAACTTCGGTCTGAATATCCTCTGCACTTGTTCCCGCTGGCAGCCCCTTCAAGACAGATAGAAGATCTTCCAGCGCCTTGACTTCTTTACCTTCTGGTCCGCGATACTGAAGCTTTGGTTTAACAAAATCCTGATAATAGCGAACGGCGAAACCTACCAGCTTATCAAGGAAAGGCGTACTTTCAGGCGAAGCTTCCGGCGCGTATTGCTTGATAAAGCCCCACAGGCGATCTGCATCATTCGCATTACAAACACTTGCAAGATTCAACAAAATGCCAAACGAAAGTGATGTCTGCTCAGAAGGCACGTTCCCTGTGTGGATATGCCAAGCAGGGTTTTCAAAAAGCTTGCTTTCATCCTGCTCCCCGACTTTTCCTTTAAAAGTGATGTAGTCATCGACAGTCCGGGGGATTACATCAAAGTAAAGCTTCTTAGCGGTCCTTGGCTTGTTATACATAAACAAAGCCAAGCTTTCTTGTGGCGCATATGTCAGCCACTCTTCCATGGAAAGGCCGTTGCCTTTTGATTTAGAGATTTTTTGCCCCTGCTCATCCAGGAAAAGCTCGTAGGTAAAAGTCTCAGGTCCTTTGTATCCCAGAACTTTCTGGATCTTCTTACCCAACTTGACCGAATCAATCAGATCTTTACCTGACATTTCATAATCAACATCCAGCGCATATTGACGCATTGCCCAGTCTGGTTTCCACTGAAGTTTGCAATGTCCACCCGTTACAGGAACCTCTACCAGATTCCCATCTTCATCACGGAAAGAAATTGTTCCTGCATCCACATTGGTTTCTTCAACAGGCACCTGAAGTACTTTCCCTGTCTTAGGGCAAATCGGCATGAAAGGACTGTAAGTCGCTTGACGCTCCTTACCCAGTGTCGGCAACATCACATCCATGATCTTGCCGTAGTTGGCTAGGATTTCCAATAAGGCCTTATCGAATTGGCCTGACTTATATATCTCTGTGGCGGACAGGAAATCATACTGGAAACCAAAGCTGTCCAGGAACTGTCTCAGACGTGCATTATTATGATGTCCAAGGCTTTCATGCTCCTCAAAAGGATCTGGCACCTTTGATAGGGGTTGCCCTATGTTTGCAGCCAGCATCTCTTTGTTTGGTAAATTATCCGGTACTTTGCGGAACCCGTCGAGATCGTCAGAGAAACAGAAAAGTTTGGTTGGAATATCGCATAGCTGCTCAAAAGCATTACGCACCATTGTCGTACGGGCGACTTCACCAAAAGTGCCGATGTGCGGCAACCCTGATGGGCCATAGCCTGTCTGGAACAGCACGTACCCCTTCTCGGGCGTCTTCCCACCGATACGAGCCAATACTTTGCGCGCTTCTTCAAACGGCCATGCTTTTGCCTGCATAGCGAGTTCCTGGTGGTTAGACATGGTTTCAATCCCTCAAGGGTGTAATGTTAATTCAATGAAAGTTAATTCTGACTCTATGCAACAACAGATCAGTGATGGGGAAATTAGGCGCAGGAAAGCCCGACGTCAACTATAGTCGTTTGACTTAATTTTTACTCAAAGCATGAAGATCGCCGACACGAACGATGAAACAACAACCAGCAAGGGTTAAGTCATGCAATCATAAAAGCCATAACAGAGCCTGATATTTCATAAATCACAACAAATGTTCGCCGCTTGTTCTTTTTCAATAGCCATTATTGGCCCCCGCTTTTATAAGAAGACTACGAAAGCCCTCTGGAGCCAACGAAATTCGTCTGACAAAATTTAGGTAGAGCATAAGGCCATAAAAGACAAAAAACCAAATCCAAAAGACGAGATATAACACCAAAACCATGACGTTCAAGATATGACACAGGAAACCCCAACAGCAAAACAGACCACGATCAGCCAAGCTGACGCGATTATGATGCCCAAGGCCCCCTTGCTGCTGTCCGGATTACGTTTTTCTGTCTGGATCAGTCCCGATGGTGAAGTCGAAAGACTACCCAACAGTGAGGCTGCACGCCGTGTTACTCTTGAACCACCAATGGTTTGTCATGCAAAATCTACAGCACAAAGACTGGGAATAGACCCTTTCCCAGCCTATGACGTTCTTGAACTAATCGCCTTTGTCCGCCCCGCAGCAGCTTGCACACCCACACCACGGGGTCTCGCCGCCTTTATTGCCGCACCGGAACCCACATCAATCGAAGCCGCAGCAATACTTCTTCACCAAACATCCGAACTTCTTTTACGTGAACAGGCGTCCAAAGGCAGACAATACGATCCTTATGCTGCGGATATCGCCAGAACGATGATGATGGCTGGTTGGCTTTGGGGTCCAGCAATTCTATCCGCGATGCACGAAGAAGATTTACATTCACCTGCCTTAAAACCTGGTCGTGGGGTCCGTGTCTGGGAGCGTCTTGAAGAATGGAGCGACCATGCCCCGGAAGATCCGCCGAGACACCAATCAGTTAAACCAGAAGAGGCAAGACGTCGTCTCTCTGAACTGCTCGGCGAAGATGCAGAAGTCCGCCCTCAACAGGTCGATTATTCCGCTGCTGTTTCCGGTGCTTTTGCACCAAGAGACGTTTCCGGCGAACCAAACATTGTCCTGGCTGAAGCCGGAACTGGTGTTGGGAAAACTTTGGGGTACATTGCACCAGCGAGTCTTTGGTCAGAAAAAAATGGCGCACCCATTTGGATATCCACCTTTACCCGAAATCTGCAAACTCAAATAGACAGCGAACTGAACAGACTTTTCCCGGAACGACGCGAGAAATCAAAACGCGTGGTTATCCGTAAAGGTCGCGAAAACTATCTTTGTCTTCTGAATCTCGAAGAAGCCTCTCAAGCTTTGATGACCAAACCGCATGATGCCATCGCCATCGGTCTCATGGTCAGGTGGGCATCACGCAGCAGAAATGGTGATATGGTCGGGGGCGATTTTCCCGGCTGGTTGGCTGATTTAGTTGGGAAAAACAGAACCCTAGGCCTTACAGATCGACGGGGGGAATGCATCTATTCAGGCTGTCCTCACTACAGCCGCTGTTATATCGAGCGCAATATTCGCAAAGCCAAACGGGCAAATATCGTTGTCGCCAACCACGCCCTTGTCATGATTCAAGCTGCCATGGGCGGCGGGCGGGATGAAGGTTCCCTCCCCAGCCATTATGTTTTCGACGAAGGCCATCATCTGTTTGATGCTGCAGACAGTGCTTTTTCTGCTCACCTGACAGCGCAGGAGAGCCAAGAACTGCGCCGTTGGATTTCCGGTGTGGAAACGGGATCAACCCGTTCTGCAAGTAGGGCTCGCGGCCTAAAAAAGCGACTGGAAGATTTAATCGCTACAGATGACAGGACCCGTGATCTGGTCAACGAAACCGTGCAAGCTGCAAGACATCTGACGGGTGACGGCTGGGTAAACCGTATGGAAGATAATCTTCCTACTGGCCCGATGGAGACGTTTCTTTGCCGTCTAAGAGAACAGGTTTATGCCCGTACAGACCATGAAAACTCTCCCTATAGCCTGGAAGCCGAGACCAAACCAACCATTCCCGGCCTTATCGAATCTTCGATTGAACTGCGCTCTGCCCTCGAAGAACTTTTGGAGCCAATTAAAAACCTGCGACGTCGCCTTGAACAGCGTCTTGATAATGAATCAGACGAGTTAGACAGCGACACCCGCCGAAGAATCGAAGCCGCCTGTAAAAGCCTGGAACAGCGTGGCAGCAATCAGGTTCAAGCATGGATCGCCATGCTCAGTGCATTGGAAGAAGAGATTCCAGAAGACTTCACCGATTGGCTTTCTGTCGAACGTGCTGGCGGAAAAGATCTCGACGTCGGCCTACACAGACACTGGATTGATCCGACAAAACCGCTGGCAAATACGTTACTATCTCAGGCCCACGGCACTGTCATAACATCGGCAACCCTGACCGAGGGAAGCGGAAATGAAGAAGGCGATTGGATTGGCGCAGAACGACGTAGTGGTGCGTCCTTCGTTCCCGGCATACCGACGAGAGCCCGATTTAAATCCCCCTATGATTATATAAATCAGACCCGTGTCTTTATCGTCAACGATGTTCGCAAAGACGATATGGATCAAGTTTCTGCCGCATATCGTGAATTATTTCTGGCCTCACAAGGTGGTGCACTCGGGCTTTTCACCGCCATATCCCGCCTCAAAGCCGTTCATCAAAAAATGGGCCCGGAACTCGATCGCGCAGGCTTGACGCTCTATAGCCAACACGTCGATAACCTAGACACATCAACACTCATCGATATTTTCAGAGCAGAAAGAAATTCATCACTGCTCGGAACAGATGCTGTTCGTGATGGTGTAGATGTGCCCGGCGATTCGCTGCGCCTGATTGTGTTTGATCGCGTTCCTTGGCCACGACCAACCATTCAACACCGTGCCCGTAAAGAGCACTTTGGCGGCAATAGGTACAATGACAGTCAGACAAGATTAAAACTAAAACAGGCATATGGGCGCCTCATCAGGCGTGAAAATGATCGTGGCATATTCGTCCTTTTGGATCCCATGATGCCAACAAGACTCCAAAATGCCTTTCCTGAAGGTGTATCAATACAAAAGATCGGATTGGCAGACACAGTTTCCCAAGTTAGAGAATTCTTTACAACACCCCCAAAATAACCTGAAAACATACTATCTTCGTTGGTAAAAATAGAGACGAAGTACTTCATTTTATTTCAAAGTAGAAATTTCTACTTTTTTTGCTTGCAAAAGCAAAAGAGGAAGAATAAACCTCACTCCGGAT
>NZ_LAQL01000014.1 GCF_001026905.1 Kiloniella spongiae | reverse complement strand
GGTCGGAGGTTCGAATCCTCTCTCCCCGACCAATTATTCCTTACGGAATAATTGACAACAAAGACTGCTTTCGAGCGGTCTTTGTCATTTCTGGCCACAAGTTTCTATTCAACAAAGCCTGTATACTTTCCCCAATAAGTTCCAACAAAATCATTGTAACATTACAATCTCGGACATTTCATTCTTTTGCTATACGGCACGCTCTATCCAGATTAGGCTTTTACTCAATTCTTAAGTACTCTCTTGGAGCCTGATATGTCTCTTGATCTATTGCTGTTGTTTATACCCGCAGCCTTCGCAATCAATGTTTTGCCCGGTCCCAATAACATGCTAGCCATGACAAACGGCCTACGTTATGGATTATTCGATGCTATGAAAGGTGGATTAGGGCGTCTGGTTGCCTTTATTATCCTTATAGCCCTTACTGCTACAGGCTTAGGCGCGATTCTGGCAGCATCAACGACAGCCTTTTATATCCTCAAAATTGGAGGTGCAATATATCTGGTCTATCTTGGCATCCGCTTGTGGCGCTCAAAAACTGAAGATGTCGAAGATCTTGGGGAACCACGTAGATCAACGATCACAACCTACGCTATTGTGCGACAAGAATTTCTGGTTGCAATCAGCAATCCCAAAGCAATTTTGGTGTTTACAGCTTTTTTCCCTCAATTCATTGATACAGACTTACCAATGTTGCCGCAACTTGCAACAATGGGTGTAACCTTCGTCCTACTAGAAATTATCGCCCTCTTCCTCTATGCCATTTCGGGTAAGCAACTTGCTTTCCTGACTAGGACACAAAAGGGGCAAAGGATGATGAACCGGACCAGTGGATCGTTTCTCATTACGGCTGGCGGTCTTCTAGCCACAACCAGTAAATAAAACTCTCTATGGAAACCCTAGAAAATGCAGGATAGTCAGGCATTTTTCTTATTTGGAACAATTTATTTTCACATATCAGGGAATAAAATATAGCGCTGAAGTGTCTTTTATCTACACGGATATTCTTGAATCTATGAATTAAGGAAATAAAGACAATGAAAACAGCGTTAAAAATGATCCTGATTACAGCTGCCCTCATAACCACTGCACCTTTTGCTGCCTCAGCAGAAAATTTGGGTGGTATCGTCACCTCAGGCGAAACAGCTCTCGGCACAGTCCTCGTCAATGACTCGGGGATGACGCTTTATTCCTTCGATAAGGATTCAGATGGAAAATCGGCTTGTAATGGTGGTTGTGCTAAAGCTTGGCCCCCACTTCTGGCTTCTTCTTCCGTTGCTGAAACAGGAAATTACACAAAAATCACACGTGATGATGGCAACCAACAATGGGCATATAAAGGAATGCCGCTTTATGGCTGGGTTCAAGATAAAAAACCCGGAGATGTCACTGGTGATAAATTCAAAGGTGTCTGGCACGTCGTAAAACCTTAAGACACAACACCACTAGCCAAAGGTATAAACCTCAATGGACGAGTTTCTTGATCAGTTGACTAAGTCTATCCCTTTTCTCAGGCGATATGCTTACGCATTGGTGAGAGACTCGTCCAAGGCCGATGATTTGGTTCAAGACTGTCTGGAAAGAGGCCTAGCAAAACGAAGCCAGTGGAAAGGCGAAGGAAGCTTAAAATCTTGGTTATACAGGATCTTAAGTAACATTCATATTAATCACTATCGACAAAGCAAAACCAATCCGATTCATTCACCAGCAGAACTAACCGAAAGAACATCAATGGGCCTGGACACAGATATGACCTCACATCAACTGGACCATCTGTACTTACGGGATCTAGACAAAGCGATCACCCGACTGCCTGATGACCAGAAACAGGTTCTTCTGCTGGTTGCTTTAGAAGGTCTAAGTTACTCGGAAGTATCAGCCATTACACAAGTCCCACTTGGCACTGTAATGTCGCGTCTATCACGAGCCAGAGAAGCCTTACGAAAATCCACAACACCATCTCCCCCAACAAAGGAACAGCATATCAGGCCCCAGATCAAACCAAATATCAGGAGAGTAAAATGAGCAAGAATAGATTTACCGGCTCAGAGCTTCTCCACGCCTATGTTGACGGAGAACTAAATCCAGAAGAGAAACTCCGTGTAGAACAGTGGCTTGAAACCCATCCGGATGACGCCCAAATGGTCGTTGAGTGGCAAAAACAGAACCAAGGTCTAAACGATCTTTTTGCCTCAAAAATTGACGAACCAATCCCGCAACATATCTCGACCAACAACGAACTTCATCATACACCTCCCAAAAGTCGCTCAGCCTCATCGTTCGGCTCTCAAATTGCGGCCTCTTTCCTGATACTATCCATCGGTATTGCAGGTGGTTGGTTCGGACAAGATTATTTCAATGGCTCAATCACAGACCCAACTGTCATCACAGCAACAACACAAAACTTTGCCCAACCAGCTATGGAAGCACATTGGGTATACACACCAGAAATTCGCCACCCTGTCGAAGTTGGGAAAAGCGAACAAATCCACCTAGCCAAGTGGCTCTCTTACAGACTTGAAGCACCTCTTTCGATCCCAGATTTAACGACACTAGGATTTGATTTGATGGGCGGGCGCCTCTTACCTTCGGGAACAGGGCCTGCCGCGCAGTTCATGTATGAAAGTAAAGAGGGCAGTCGCATTACCATCTATCTCACCAAATCGCTCAACAACGACAAAGAAGAGACGGCGTTTCAGTTCAATCAAACCGGATCAACGCGGGCGTTTTATTGGTACAGTGACGCCTTGGGTTATGCCGTGATTGGGGATATTGAGCGGAATGAACTGTTAAAAATCGTAAATAATGTCTATCAGCAGCTTTGAGCGTAAAAATAACGTCTCTTTTTAAGAGTTCCCTAGGGACTTATTGATCAAGACTGTTATAGTAATGAAAAAGCTATTGAAATTTACTGGGCTTCTTCTCAAGTAAGAAGTTCTGTATTTCAGATATTACGCACAATGTTTATACACGTTCATAAGGAAGTGTCTCAATGACCGATTATCGTTCTGCCTTGGTCTATGTAATGGTTCTTACATCTGCAGCTGACAGCGACATGACTGATTCAGAGCTATCAACGATTGGTGAAATCGTAAAATTCCTGCCTGTTTTCAAAGGCTATAATCCTGAAGATCTTCCTATGGATTCACGTGAGTGTGCTAATCTTCTCGAAGGCGAAGACGGCATTGATCGCGTTCTGGATAAGGTTGTTGCAGCTTTGCCGGAACACCTCAGAGAAACAGCTTATGCGCTTGCTCTGGAAGTTGTTGCCGCTGATGGTGTTGCCAGCCAGGAAGAGTTACGTCTTTTGGAGATTTTACGTCACACTCTTGATATCGAACGACTTTCTGCCGCTGCAATTGAGCGTGGAGTTCGCGCCCGTTATATGCACGCTTAAATTCTAGATTTCCTGGATCGATAAAAAGAGAGGTTATGGCCTCTCTTTTTTTGTCCCAAAAAGAAAACTTTTTGCCATGTTAGAGATTGATCATCTTTTTGTTTTTGTCGCTCCCCCCAAAGAAGGTGACACACCTGCCGAAGCGATTCTTCTCCAAGAGGCTGGCTTTGTGGAGAGTTACCGACGTAATCATCCCGGCCAAGGCACCACAAACATCTGCTACTGCTTTGATAATGCCTATCTCGAATTGTTATGGGTAAACGATATTGCAGACATCACAAGTCCAGTGACAAGAGGTACAAAGCTGTTTGAACGGTCACAATGGCAAGAAACCAATACATCTCCGTTTGGCATTGCTCTCCGCCCAGAAATACCCTTTGAAACATGGGATTATCGCCCCTCTTTCTTGCCAACAGGCATGTCTATTCCCATTACAAAAACAAGCATTGATGCCCACCAACCATTTATTTTCACATCCCCCGGTGGGCAGAGACCTGATCATTGGCGAGAACCAAAGTCCCTACAACAGAAAGCACCTATTGGCGCTCACACCATCTCATCTGTTTCCTTGGATATTCCTAGGGGTTCTCCACAAAACAATGATTTAGGCACCCTTGAAAAACAAGGGTTACTACATTTGAATAAAGGCTCAAATGCTCACAAGATGATCCTATCACTTGCAGATAAAAACGGCCAAGTAACTCATCATCTAAACCTTCCAAATTGTCGCGTCACGGAAGCCCTTTGACAGACACATCAGCGACACTGCGATTTCTGCTATTGATACCCATCGAAATCCTTATATAAGTCCTATAGAGAGCTCTCGTTTTTGGCAGGCACAGCATGATATCTGACACACGACAACAAGATCGTCCCATTGCCCTTTGGCTTTTGTTATGCTGCGGAATGATTCTGGCAATGGCCGTAATCGGCGCCATAACTCGGCTAACAGAATCAGGTTTGTCAATCATGGTATGGGAACCCTTCAAGGGTATTCTCCCCCCCATGAACAAAGGCGAATGGGAGCGTATGTTTGATATCTACAAACAAATTCCCGAATACCAGCAAGAAAATCTGGGCATGAGCCTCGAAGAATTCAAAAGTATTTTCTGGTGGGAGTTCATCCATCGTCTTTGGGGGCGCGCCATTGGCATTGTTTTTCTACTGCCCTTTGTATGGTTTCTGATCAGAGGGAAAATCAGAAAATCACTCATTCCCCATTTAATTCTGATGTTTATTCTTGGCGGACTACAGGGTGGTTTGGGATGGTACATGGTGGCCAGCGGCTTTGCGGACAGAACAGATGTCAGCCAGTACCGATTAACCGCACACCTGTTAATGGCCTTTGCCATCTACGCCTATATCTTCTGGGTCGCTATCGGCTTGTTGCTTCCGCTTCCAAGCAGGAATTCCGCCCTTTCAAGTACCAAGCTGCATATTCCACTTTGCCTTATTCCCATACTCGTCACCATAACAATTGCTTCCGGTGGTCTCGTTGCCGGCCTCAATGCTGGTATGATTTACAATACCTTCCCATTAATGGACGGAGACATCATTCCCGACGCCTATCATGCTCTGGAACCATGGTATCTAAATATTTTTGAGAATGTCGCAGCCGTACAGTTTAATCACCGAGCTTTGGCAATCACCACTTTCATCCTTACCTTGGCTATATGGGTGTGGTCTGTCATCTTGCGACGTTCTTCAAATCTCGCGTTTGCCCTTAACCTCCTGCTTTTGAGTTCCGTCGGTCAGGTTATGTTGGGCATCAGCACCCTTTTGCTGGTTGTCCCTATCTCATTAGCTGCGATGCACCAAGCTGGCGGTCTCTTGTATCTTACCGCCAGTCTCTATGCGCTCTATGTTGTCCGCCGGGATAAAAACCCTGCTCTCTATTAAGGTTTATTGGATATGTCAGATTATAAATTTCAGGTTCATGATATGGACATCCCCGATGAACCACTTGCTATCTCTGTTTTGACTGGCTTTCTCGGTAGCGGCAAAACCACTCTGTTAAAAGAATTGTTGCAACATCCGGACATGGATGAAACAGCCGTCATCGTGAACGAGTTCGGTGAAATCGGGCTAGATCACCTATTGGTGGAAAGCTCCACAGAAGATATCATCCTGATGAACAGTGGTTGCCTTTGTTGTACCGTACGCGGAGATTTGGTAGAAACAATCAGAAAGCTCTATAAGCAACGTTTGATGCAGGAAATTCCAGCATTCAAGCGCATTGTTATTGAGACAACCGGCCTTGCTGATCCTGCCCCAATACTACAAACATTGATGGCTGATCCCTTTTTAAGCGATCGCTTCAGACTGGATGGTGTTATATCCACTGTAGATGCCATTAATGGCACAGAAACACTGAATAATCACCAGGAATCAATTAAGCAAGCCGCCGTTGCCGATCGCTTGCTTCTGACAAAAACAGATCTTTCTGAAGGCGACGATTTTAGCAATCTTCTCGCACGGCTCAAAGAGCTGAACCCCACGGCCAGTATTCTCAAAGTTGCAAAGGGACAAATTGGTCCTGCACAGCTTTTTAACGCTGGCCTTTATAATCCCGAGACAAAATCGCTGGATGTACAAAACTGGCTCAAAGCCGAAGCTTTTGAAGATAGTCATCAACACGAACATGATGACGGGCATCACCATCACCACGATCATGGACACGATCATAGCCATGATCCCAACAGACACGATGACAAAGTACATGCTTTTTGCCTGACACACGACAAACCACTCGACTGGGATCAGCTAAATTCCTGGGTTGATATGCTAATTACACTTTACGGCAGTAACCTCCTTCGTATCAAAGGCATGCTTAACATCGAAGGAGACCAAAACCCGATAGTCATTCACGGCGTACAACACGTCTTTCACCCGCCCGTGATGTTAGAAGGTTGGCCAGACGATGATCGACGATCAAAAATTGTTTTTATCGTCAAAGATCTGAAACAGGAAATGTTCGAAGATACTTTCAAGGCTTTCATGGAACAGAATGAAGACTTGGTATAGGTTGATAATGCGGGTTTAACTTGCCACAGTTTTAAGGCGGTCAGTTCCCTCACGGGTACACCATTTGAGGAAATCTTCGGCAGGCATAGGTTTGGCAAAGTAATATCCTTGTGCCTCTTCACAACCACGTTCTTTGAGGAACAGCATGTGGGATTTTTCTTCTACTCCCTCGGCAAGAACTTTGGTACCCATCGCATGCGCCATGGAAATAATCGCCGCAGTGATTGCCGCGTCATCTTGATTTTGATCCAGCTTTAGCACGAACGATTTATCAATCTTCAGCTTATTAACCGGGAACCGTTTCAGGTAAGAGAGCGAAGAGTAGCCGGTTCCAAAATCATCAATGGCCAAATGGACCCCAAGTTCTGCAAGGCTGTTCAAGATACGATCAGCTTCTCTAAAGTCCGCCATAATCGCCGTCTCAGTAATTTCCAGCTCTAAGGATCCCGGGCTAACTTGTGTGAACTCTAGGACTTCTGCAACTTTATGGACAAAATCAGCCTGTCTAAATGAAATTGCGGACAAATTAATCGCAACACGAATGCCAGGTAAAAGAGTTTGCCACTCTCTCGCCTGCGTACAGGCAGTAGTCATAACCCAATCAGTAATAGGGTCAATCAAACCTGTTTTTTCCGCAATGGGAATAAAGCGATCCGGACTAACCATTCCTTCGCTACTATGCCAACGGATCAAGGCCTCTGCCCCAATCAAACGGCCAGTTTGAAGTTCGATCTGGGGTTGGTAGTAAAGTTCAAACTCATCCTTGTCCAACGCAGCCCGCAACAAGTGTTCTATCCGGCTGCTTTCTTCAAGGTTCTTCTTTAAACAGCTATCAAAGAATGTATAAGTCGATCGCCCTTTAAGTTTCGCCTGATAGAGCGCCATCTCTGCATGCCCCAAAAGCTCGGTCGCCGTTGTTCCGTGCTCGGGTGCAATTGCAATACCGACACTACATCCGGAATAAACCTCTTTATCACTCAGGAAAAAAGCTTTGCCCATACGCATAAGAAGTCGTTGAGCACAATATTCTGCATCAACCTTCTCTTCGATTGGCAACATGAGCGCAAATTCATCCCCACCTAATCGGGCCAATTGTGCACCTGGTATCAACTCTTCTTTGAGCAACCCTGCGATTTGACGCAAAAGTTGATCCCCGGTTTCGTGCCCAAAGATGTCATTCAGATCTTTAAAGTGATCCAGATCCATAACAAGAACTGCGCAGTGCCTGTACGATCCGCTCTTTTCCTTAGTGCCTTCAACTCCATTCTCACTTTGAAGGGATGGGTCCTGATCAACAGAATGAACAAACTGCATACGATTACCCAGCCCCGTCAAGGCATCGTGATAGGTCATATGCTCCACAGTTTCCTGTGCTTTAATACGCGCTTTAATTTCCTGTGATAATTCCTGCGTCCGCTCTGCGACCTTACGTTTCAATACGCCTTGAATACGAAGAAGCTCTTCTTGCCTGAGCAAAAGATCGTTAATGTCCTTAGCTTCAATTAAATAACCACTACGCCCTCCATGACGGAACTTGGATACGAACATCTCGACACGAAGTTCTCCACCTTTCAGACCGATCAACTTCAGAGGAAAAGCCTGGGTTTCAGCAGATAGAAGACTGAAATCTTTTTTAAAGACAGATTTATAATCCGAATGTACAAATTCAGAAAAAACCTTGCCGAGAACTTCTTCCTCCTTCTCACCTTCGAGCAACTTCAACCCGGCGGGATTCATATAGTTGATCCCATTGTCATCACAGATACAAAGAAACGAGAGTGCAGCATCCTTTAAGATGCGCTGAGACATTTCACTTTCGACTAAAGCCGCTGCGTTTCTTTTGGCAAGAGAGAAGTCTTTACCATAGAGAATAATGGTATCCTGCGCTGCCTCAACGACGGAATCAGCATAAAACATGATTTCATGCTGGCTATTATCCAAGCCAACTATTTTTAATGGAAAGTCCGTTTTTCCGCTTTCAAGCAACCCTAGCCAAATATCGTTGAAAACATCGTGATATTCAACATCGACCAGATTAATTACGGGTAAAGCTGCATCTATAGCACCAGCGTCATAGCCAAGCATGCGGCATCCCGCAGCATTGCAAAAAACAACTTTTTTATCCCGCACTAAAAGAGTCAGGTCGGGTAGTGCATTAAGGATTTGTCTAATATCTGTATTCAAACTCTACTTATGGCTATCACAGAAAAAGCCACCCATTCCATTATACTTTCAATCGTCATTAGGGGGCAGTTTTCGAGACTTAGAAAATTCTCTGCTCAACCTACTTCACTAAGTTACCAAAATGACTCTTACTGGAATGTAAAGATCGAGGGTATTTCCTGACTTTTTTACAATAAAAATTACGTTGCTTTATTCAGTATGATTATTAGGTCCACGGTCTCTGAAATACTTGATCAGGAAATTGATCGCAACAATTGGTAAAACGATCCCCGCGCCCAAAAGAATATAATGCCCGCCCCAATCGATAAGCTCAGATGCAGAATCCACAACCTTTTGAAAATTATCAACAATCCAATTCAGAAGTCCTAATGCATCCGTGTTAAAAGCCGCAAGAACAACTCCTACAACAAAACAAAGCAGAACAATCTGAATAATGCGGCCAACCATGTTATTCCCCATACAATTCTTCATCCTGTTCAGAATTTAGAACTGTAAACAAGTTTAATAAAAATACGATAAATCAGCTATTTTCTAGAACCCGCACGCCCGCAGAGCAAGGACAATCAACAAAACTCACATCAACTTAGGTCAAAGAGATGATTATGATTCTCACCTCAAAACAAAAGAGCGTCGCTCCCTCATAGAGAGAACGACGCTCTTAAATTCTATAGCTATAAAAATCGATTATTTACGATTCCCCAACAGCTTCCATATCGTCGGAAGTAAAAGAGAAGCCAAAATCAATTTAACAGCATCGCCCAGAAGAAACGGCATCATACCCCATTCAAGCAGAGGCTTATCCCAGCCAACAACAGAACCAAGCCAAGCAAGACCAAATGCATAAATCACCGCATTGCCAAGAACCATTGCAATTGCTGTTGAAAAATAATTACGGTCCCATCCCTTTTCGGCTAGCCAGCCAAGCAAAACTGCCGCAAAGAAGAAACCAAGCAGGTAGCCACCTGTAGTTCCCATCATATAGGCAAAGCCAAGTCCTTTTTCAGGTGTACCAGAAAAGACAGGAAGCCCCATAGCACCTTCAAAAAGGTAAAGCATGATCGTCAAACCACCAAGACGCCACCCATAGGCCATGCCGATCATAAAGACCACTGTGGTCTGCATGGTCATTGGAACGGGATAAAAAGGAATATGAATCTTAGCCGACGCCCAAAGAGCGAGGGACCCGACAAGTACCATCAACACCTTTGTAAAAAGGTTGGAAGACGAACCAACGAGCTGCTGGCCAAGAGTCGGGTGAGCGGTTTGTACCGAGAGCATCAATATGCCTCCTGCAAAATAATCATCTATTTATCGAATACACAAATTAAAGAATCGATAACCTCGTTTGGACTCTAACAAGCTACCTATGCATAAGAAAGCCGCAATTATGCAGGTACGGATTGGACAAATGTGAGCAATGACACGTTAGATTTCATTTTATTCAGCCCCATCTCTTTATTCCACTACCGAGAATGCAGTTCTTTTCTTTTGTCCATAGATCTTAGGGAAATTGCAGATTGGGGTAATCAGTAATAATACCATCCACGCCCATTTCGATTAACTGCGTAAAGCTTTCCGGATCATTTACCGTCCAGGGAATAACTTTCAGATCTTCTTGATGAGCTTCGTTCACCAATTCAGATGTAAGTTCCCGATAGAAAGGTGACCAAACACTTCCGCCAGCAGATTTGACCATCTTGGGGATACTACCCTTATAGTCATCAACATCAAAACCAGCTGTCCAATCACTGGTTCCATCTTGCCCCATAGCAATGTTATCCAGCCATTTTTGTTGAGCTGTCAAATAAACCGTTGGGATTTCAGGTGCCTCTTGCTGAACAATCTGTAGTGTTCGCCAATCAAATGACTGGATCGAGACACGATCCTGCATATTGTGTTTTCTAATAACCACAAGAAGGGCCTCGACGAAATCATCCGGTTCGACTGTCGCCCTTGGGAGCTCTGGGTTTATTTTGGTTTCAATATTGAAGCGAACAGTCTTATTGCCCGATTTTTCCACCAGAGCAAAAAGATCAGCTAGCTTTGGAACTATCTGAAATTCTTCAGACCTTTGCTGAGGAAATCGTTCTGCATATTTAGTATCTGGCTTTAATTTTCCCACATTAAATTGCGCGAGTTGCTCATAATTCATTGTCTTTAAAACAAGGAATTTATCCTGAACCCACTTACCATTGGAATCTCTGGCGATACTTGGGTTCAAATAAGCATCGTGATGAATAACAACAACGCCATCTTTGGTGACCCCTGTATCAAGTTCAAGTGTAGTTACACCGAGTTCCAGTGCCTTGGAGAAACCAGCCAAAGTATTTTCAGGTGCCAATCCACGTGCACCACGGTGTCCTTGCAGGTTAAAATTTTCTTTAACACCAAGATCAGAAAGATTAAGAGAAGCGGCCTCTGCTGTTAGCCCAAGACCTGCCACCATAAAGAATACCGCAGCACTAATTGTTGCTTTCCCCCAAAACATCAGTTTCCTCCCACAGGCTGTCCAATTGGCTTATTGTCATCAAAATTGAGAACGAGCACCTGACGCGTCAAAGGCGCAACTTTCATCGATCCTAAATTTCTGGGATCAATCCAGATCGCCTGTTCAATTTCTGCTTGCGGGCCGACAGAAACGTCACTTTTGATATAAAAAACATCAGCTTCAACAGATGCATGTTCTTCATTTGCAGCCGGGGCTGTAAACTTCCCCAGAAAACGACACTCAGCTCGATCAAATGTAAAACCAAGCTCTTCATTGAGTTCACGCTCTAGAGCAACCAAAGGCTCTTCCCCTGGCTCAATTTTACCGCCAGCCTGCATGAAAAAAGACGTGCCCCGCTTTCGAACCAAAAGCATTTTTCCATGATTGTTACCAATCACAGCTGCCGCAATCCTGATCACTTCTGACGTTTCATTGTTATTTTCTTGGGAACTCATCAAAGAACTTTCTTCTGAATTAAATAATTAAGTTGCTAGTGATCGTTTAAGACTTGGCTGCAAAAAGAATAGTTTTGGAGCGGGTGAGGAGAATCGAACTCCCGTATGCAGCTTGGGAAGCTGCCGTTCTACCATTGAACTACACCCGCAATTGTCAAAAATTAGAGTAGTACATATTGAACCTTTAGTCCTATCGTCTAGTCAGGAATATAACAAGTTATTATCATTTCAAGTTATTCACCCAACATAAAACCCTCGTGATCGGAGATGCTTGAGGCTGACAAAGGCGCTTTTGATCTATACCTTTGCGATAACTTAACAAAACAAGAAGCAATCAGCTAACTGCTGGTTTCATCGAAGAGGTATCTATGGGGATCAAACAGACTTTCACTTCCGCTGTTCTTTTTACAGGGCTTGCTCTCAACTTCGCGACACCACAAAGTGTTATCGCTCAAGATCAAACCACGGCTAATCAAGATTGGTCAAAAATTGAAACCAAAGCCCAAGGGCAAACTGTTTACTGGAATGCCTGGGGAGGCAGTGAACTTATTAATGAATACATTGCCTGGGTTGGGAAGCGGGTATCGGAAGATAACAAGATTACCCTTAAACACGTCAAAGTTACAGACACAGCTGATGTTGTCAGCCGGGTTCTTGCCGAAAAAACGGCAGATAAAAAAACAGAAGGATCAGTAGATCTTGTCTGGATTAACGGTGAAAACTTTGCCTCAATGAAAAAGAACGGGCTCCTGTTTGGCCCCTTCACCGAAAACCTTCCCAATTATCGTTTTGTTGATGTTGAAAACAAAGCCACGACAACAACAGACTTCACAATACCGGTTGATGGTTTGGAAGCACCTTGGGGAATGGCAAAATTTAACTTCATTTATGACAGCGCCCGTGTGGACAAAACCCCTAATTCTACAGCCGAGCTATTGACTTGGACCAAGAACAACTCTGGACGTTTCACCTATCCATCCCCCCCGGACTACTTGGGGTCTACTTTTTTAAAGCAAGTGCTTGTTGAATCTGTTAAAGACCCGAAAGTACTGCGACAGGAAGTAACGGAAGAAACTGAGTTCAAAAAAACGACATCGGCTTTATGGAGCTATCTTGATCAATTGCACCCAACACTCTGGCGCGATGGCAAGCAATTTCCAGTAAGCAGTTCAGCCCAACAACAATTGCTGGATGACGGTGAAGTGGATATCCACCTCTCTTTCAATCCCGGGGCCGCCTCTTCTCTTATCAAGTCAGGAGAACTGGCCCCAAGCGTTCGAACCTTTGTTTTTGATAAAGGAACAATTGGGAACACACATTTCATTGCCATTCCCTACAACTCATCCAGCAAAGAAGCTGCCATGGTTGTTGCAAATTTCCTGATGAGCCCGGAAGCACAGGCACGAAAACAAGATCCGCAATACTGGGGTGATGACACTGTATTATCCATCGCCAAGCTATCCCCCGAAGATCAAAAAATATTTGCTGATATTGAATTGGGCGTTGCAACGCTGTCCCCTCAAGATTTGGGGCCAACCCTGTTGGAACCTCACCCAAACTGGATGGAGCGTATCGAAAAAGAATGGCTAAGACGTTACGGACAATAAAACTGTATCACCAGTAAACGGATACGATAGTATCAAGCCATGACAAAGCCTTTCAGCTCAATTCTCAGCATACTTTTCAGTTTGCGCGCTGTCCCTGTGCTGACACTCATGGTTTTCCTGTTGCCCGTTCTTGCTGGTCTCCTCAGCACTATTTTACCCGCCTTTGGATACTTGCCCGTCATCGGGCAGGTATCTTTCAGCACTACAGCCTGGGCACAACTTTTTGCACACCCAGCGTTACCTGACGCCCTTCTCACCTCAATAACTAGCGGGATAATAGCAACATTTCTCTCTCTGATTTTATCACTATCCTTTGTTGCTGCATGGCAAGGAACAAACAACTTTAGGAAAGTGCGTCGATTATTAGCACCAATTCTGGCAATTCCACATTCAGCGCTCGCCATTGGGCTGGCTTTCCTGATTGCTCCAAGTGGCTGGATTGCGAGAACCTTCTCGCCCTGGATGACAGATTGGGATCGCCCGCCAGACGTTGCAATTGTTCATGACGAATGGGGGCTGTCCCTCATTCTTGGGCTGATGATAAAAGAAACCCCATATCTTCTATTGATGATATTGGCCGCACTGGATCAATCACAGGCAAAGCAGCGTCTCAAACTAGCAAAAACCCTGGGATATCATCCGGTTTCAGCATGGATAAAAGGTGTATTACCTGTTATTTACAAACAAATACGCCTTCCCATCTATGCTGTTCTTGCTTTTTCTTTGTCCGTTGTCGACATTGCCCTTATCCTCGGCCCCACAACACCGCCAACATTATCAATATTGGTCCTGCGATGGTTCAATGATCCCGATTTGAGCTATCGAATAATCGCAGCAGCAGGGGCCTTGCTCCAACTCTTTGTTGTCGGTGCTGTGATTTTCATCTGGTGGGTTACAGAAAAAATAGTATCTCGGTTAAGTAGAAATTGGTTAACAAACGGCAAACGGTCATTAGCTGAAAGCCTTGTTCGAACACTCTCCAAGATATCATTAAACAGTATTTTTACTTTGTTTTTTGGTAGCTTGCTCGTCATCGCCCTTTGGTCATTCACTCGGCGATGGCGATATCCAGATTTTTTACCATCCGTCTGGAGCACTCAAAGCTGGGATCGCAACATACACAATCTGTTATGGAGTAGTTCTTCAACTTTGATAATTGGCCTTATCAGCTCTTTTATCGCAGTTATGCTCGTGGTCGCCTGTCTTGAAAACGAAAAGCGCCGGGGAAAATCGGCCGGATCAGGTGCTTTATGGCTTGTTTACTTACCCCTTATGATCCCGCAGGTTTCTTTTCTCTTTGGCGTGCAGGTCTTGACAATAAAGGCAAAGATTGATGCCAGTTGGCTTGCAATGATCTGGAGCCACCTTCTCTTTGTTCTACCTTATGTATTTTTATCCCTGACAGATCCTTATCGACAGCATGATGATCGCTATATCAAGGTTGCCCTTTCAATGGGGGTAAGCCCTGCCCGTGCTTTTTGGCGCATAAGACTGCCAATGTTACTCCGACCATTGTTGTTTGCACTCGCAATCGGGTTTGCTGTTTCTGTGGCTCAATATCTGCCAACCCTCTTTGTCGGTGGTGGCAGATTCTCTACACTGACCACCGAGGCCGTTAATCTTTCGGCAAGCGGTAACAGACGCATAATAGCTGTTTACGCCTTACTTCAGGCTCTTTTGCCCTTGTTATGTTTTGCAGCCGCACTCGCTTTGCCGAATATTATTTTCCGTAATCGCCGTGCTTTGAAAGGACATTAAGTTACATAATGAATAATAAAACCTTTCAACAGGATTTAACTAGCTCTGAATACTCTTCCCTTCACTTAACGGAACTAAAGCTATCCTTACGTGGAGAACCTCTCTTTACAAATTTGTCTCTCGATATTTCCCCGGGAGAAATAGTAACACTTATGGGGCCAAGTGGCTGTGGAAAATCAAGCCTTCTAGCGGCAATCAGCGGGACACTTGAAAGCGATTTTTCTTTTGAAGGCCAAATTCTTCTGGATACTTTAGACCTAATAAAACTACCGCCGGAACAACGGCATATCGGTATGCTTTTTCAAGAAGATCTTCTATTCCCTCATATGTCCATCAATGAAAACCTGGGTTTTGGAATTCCAGCCCATATAAAGGATAAAAAAGAAAGAACAGCTTTAATCACTCAAGCGCTTAACGACGCCGGGCTAGCAGAGTTCGGAGACCGAGACCCCGCAACTTTATCGGGCGGACAGCGCGCGCGAATTGCCGTTTTGCGAACACTCCTTTCACAACCTCGCGCCCTCTTGCTCGATGAACCTTTTTCCAAACTTGATGCCGAATTGCGCGCCCGTTTCCGTAATTTTGTCTTCAGGCACGCCCGGGCAAATAATTTGCCAACGCTTTTGGTGACCCATGATCCAGATGATGCAAAATCAACAGGTGGAAAAGTCATTCAAATGTCCGATTTATAAAACCAGATTTCCGAAAACATTATTCCATTATTTTGATGAATAATGGACAGAGGGGATTGCTTTCTGTTGATATATTTATATTAACAGTCGTCTCACAAAGTGATATTAGATTTTTTAGTAACAAAATATCGTCTTGATTTTGCCCTCGTGGCAGAAACGAGATAAAAGCTGTCACGTTTTGGGATAGCTTAGGAGCCAGCGTTCATGTATAGCCAGACAACCCGGTCTATAACGGTAACAGTAACACCGACTTTTCTTGAAGATCAGTCGTCACCTACTGATGACCATTATGTCTGGGCGTATCAGGTTCAGATAGAGAATACAGGCGATGAAACCGTCACCCTGAAGAATCGCTATTGGCGTATTACAGATTCCATGGGACGTATTCAAGAAGTCAGAGGTGCAGGTGTGGTTGGCGAACAACCTCTCTTGAAACCTGGTGAAAGTTTCGAATACACAAGCGGGACGCCCCTTTCTACTGCCTCGGGGATAATGTGTGGTAGTTATGAAATGGAAGACCCTAGCGGGGAACTGTACGACGTACTGGTTCCTCCCTTTTCACTGGACAGCCCTTACGAAATAGCGCGTCCAAACTAGTACAACCCTTCTTGCGGAATATGTGCCCGGAAGAAGCTTTAAGGATTACAGTCCGTGAGTGACAAAGATAGCAAAGTCATCCGCCCTTCACGCGATGAAGCTTTGGCAGCTGTTGAAACCCTTCTACGCTGGGCCGGCGACGACCCGACTCGCGAAGGCCTGCTGGGCACACCAGATCGTGTGGTACGCAGTTACGAAGAATTCTTTGCTGGCTATAATGTAGAGCCAAGAGAGCTTCTTGAACGCACCTTTGAGGAAGTCGAAGGATACGACGAGATTGTACTTCTCAGAGATATCCGTTTTGAATCTCACTGTGAACACCATATGGCACCAATTATTGGTAAGGCCCACGTAGCTTATCTGCCGAACAATCGTGTTGTCGGTATCAGCAAGCTTGCCCGCGTTATTGAAGCCTATGCAAAGCGATTGCAGATCCAAGAAAAGATGACGGCGCAAGTTGCTAACGCCATTAACGAGGTCCTTCAGCCCAAAGGTGTAGCTGTTGTTATCGAAGCTGCACACCAATGCATGACCACACGTGGTGTCCACAAATCGGGGGTAACAATGGTGACAAGCCGTATGCTTGGCCTATTTCGGACAAACCCATCAACAAGACGTGAATTCCTGTCTTTGATTGGAAATCCTTCTTCATCAGCATCTTAAGCTAGACAAAAATACAAAGCCCCCATTAATCCGCAATGCGGATAGGGGGCTTTTGCATACCAATAGACTTAATTTTCTGATACTCTCCCTGCACTTTCGCCCTTACACTTGCTCGTCACTTTGACCAAACGTAAGATCTCTTAGGCGCCATTCAGGCACCCCGATGAACTTCCTCGAGAACTTTCTTAGTGGTCTTTCATTGGTAAAATAAACGTTATTCGGCCAAAAGGTTTGAAGATGATCAAGTTCCGTCCCGTCGTCTTCGTTACAGGAATACTGCTTTCGATTATGGCCATTGCCATGATTATCCCTGCCATCGTCGATGCTGCTGCAGGGCATCCGGACTGGCGCGTTTTCGCGACATCTTCAGCCCTCAGCCTTTCTATTGGTATATCCATGGTTCTAGCGACCAACGCAACCTGGACCGCTTTTAGCCTGCGTGAAGCCTTTGTGATTACCAACCTTGCCTGGTTGACAATCGCCATAGCCGGGGCCATTCCGCTAGCGTTTTCGGAATTGGAACTCAGTATCACCGATGCTTTTTTTGAATCCATGTCGGGAATCACAACAACAGGATCAACCATCATTGTCGGGTTAGATGAAACACCCCCGGGTATCCTTCTCTGGCGAGGTATTCTTCAATGGCTTGGCGGTATTGGTATTATTGTGATGGCTGTTGCCATTCTCCCGATACTGCAAGTCGGTGGTATGCAGATGTTCCGGGTTGAGGCATTCGAAGCAGATAAAGTACTCCCCAAAGCAGCACAAATTGCTGCCGCTATTGCTATCTTTTACGTCTTTATCACAATCGGCGCAGCCATCGTGTTATCTCTATTGGGGATGAGTGGTTTTGACGCTGTTGTCCACGCAATGACCTCAATCGCAACTGGTGGGTTTTCTACCTACGATGCATCAATAGGTCATTTCCAAGACCCCAAAATTCACTGGGCAATTAGTGCTTTTATGGTGTTGGGATCCATCCCCTTTATTCTTTATCTCCGTGTTATTCGCGGGGATTTCAAATCCCTTATTAAAGATAGCCAGGTAAAAACATTCCTGATCATTCTCGGACTTTCAATTGCGCTTATTACCTACTGGCTCATCGCTGATAATGGTTACTCTTTTGCCACAGCCTTGCGGTTATCAGCTTTTAACGTAATTTCCCTAATGACAGGTAGCGGATTTACAACCGCGGACTACGGTATGTGGGGTGGCTTTGCCCTCGCCCTGCTATTTATTTTGATGTTTGTCGGCGGCTGTGCAGGATCAACAACCTGCGGCATCAAAATATTCCGCCTACAGGTGCTTTATTCCACGGCTGAGGCACAGCTAAACCGCCTGATTCAGCCCAACGGTATTTTCTTTCCAACCTATAACGGTAATCCTATACCGGAAAATGTATCAGACTCAGTGATGAGTTTCTTCTTCCTCTTTGCTGTCAGCTTTGTCTTGCTCGCTGTTGGACTAGGTTTTTCTGGGTTAGATTTCATTACCGCCGTCTCGGGCGCGGCAACAGCAATCGCAAATGTTGGCCCCGGACTGGGTGAAACTATTGGCCCGGCCGGAAATTTCCAACCTTTACCGGATAGTGCCAAATGGCTCATGTCAGCAGGGATGCTTCTTGGCCGGCTGGAACTCTTCACCATTATGGTAATGATTCTCCCACGTTTCTGGCGCGGTTAGATCAAAGACTAGATGAGAGTTTTAAGAAAATGGATTGCTTTAACTTGAAAGCAATCCATTTTCGATTGCGTATCGTGTGAGGCCTGCAGTAGAGTTGATATCCAATTTTCTCTTGATGTTCTTGCGGTGCGTTTCAACAGTACGCACGCTAATATCCAGTTCTAAAGCAACATGCTTGTTACTTTTGCCTTCTGCCAGCAACAACAGGATTGTTTGTTCGCGTGTTGTTAAAGGCCCTTCCACATCATTATCCTGATAAGACATAAGGATTTTAGACACGCCCGAGCTGAAATAGGTTCCCCCCAAGTGAACAGCTTCAATTGCGGCTACTACTTCTTGAGAGGGGACGTCCTTCAACACATACCCGCGTGCACCATAACGCAAAGCACTTGAAATATATTCGCGATTATTATGCATGCTCAAGATTAAGAGTTTTATCTCAGGATATTTTTCAGCGAATATTTCTGTTGCGTCCAGTCCGTTCAATTCAGGCATGTTGATATCCATTAAGACAACATCAGGTCTTAGTTCTTCGGCTTTAGCCAACGCTTCAGCTCCTGTCGTTGCCTCGCCGATCACTTCAATATTGTCATAGAGCTCAAGACAAGATCTTAAACCATCACGAACCAAAGGATGATCATCGCTAAGCAACACAGATATTACTGTTTTTTCATTCGTCATGATTTTATCTCAGCCTCTGTACGCAGAATACCTTTTGGAAGTGTTGCAATAATCTTTGTCCCCGATGGGGAAGACGTGATGTCCAGCTCCCCGCCGTGATGCTCCATACGCTCTTGCATATTTCGTAACCCAATTCCTGCGAGAGGATCTTTTTTCGCATTAAGCCCCTGAATATCAAAGCCGGAACCATTGTCAGAAATTTCCAATGTAACAATGCCCTGATGCGCAGCTAATATAATATTGACATGATCTGCATTCGCATGGCGTTCAATGTTCGTCAATGCTTCCTGCGCAACCCGAAACAACGTTGTCTTTGCGTCTTTCGGCAGCAAATTTCTAAAGGTTACGGTACTGATTTTAATCTTTATACCCGTCCGCTCGGAAAACTCGTGCCCCAAACTTTCCAAGGCTGGGGATAACCCCAAATCATCAAGTAGGCTTGGCCTAAGATCCCGAGAAATGCGTCGAACTTCGCTAATTGCAATATTCAGCGCGTTGGCCCCTTTTTCAATGGCCCCTGCCACACCTTCGGTATCTTCTGTGATGCGTTGGGCTTTTTTCAGGGCAATCTCATGTGCATATTTTATAGAAACAAGAATTTGACTGATGCCATCATGAAGCTCACGCGCCACTCGGCCTCTTTCTTCTTCTTGCGTTTCAATAATACGTTGTGTCAGGTCTTTTAACTTTCCATCAGCAACCCGACGTTCATGCAGATTAATCGCAATCCCGGTGACAAAAACCCCACCAAGTGCCGTAAAGGTAATCACCAGAATAATTAAAGACGTCTGCCTGATGCGCTCTTCAACTTCCAGCTCAAATTCAGCTACCTGAGCAATTACATCGTCAATATACAGCCCCGTTCCCAACATCCAGTTCCACTTGTCGAGTGCCACGGCATAACTGATTTTATCCCTGATCTCTCCGCTCGAAGGTTTTGCCCAGAGATAACGATGAAAACCTCCCCCCTCTTGAGCCCGGAAGATCAGATTCTGAATAACAAAATTACCTGTCGTGTCTTTAAGTTCCCACCAGTTCTTCCCAATCAAATCGGATTGTTTGGGATGAACCAGATTCGTTCCTTCAAAGTCATAAACAAAGAAGTAACCGTCTTCCCCGTAGGTTAATGTCTTCAGAATTTCCTTCACCTGCTCCTTAGCATATTGATCATTTCCAGCGGCTGGTTCATAGATATGCCTTATGGATGTTTGTGCCAAGCTCAGGTAATTCAATAACTCCAACTTCTTGGCATTGAGCATATTCCGTTCAAATGCAGCAATTTCTTCGTTTGATAGACTCTGCGTTTGATAGGTTACCAAAATGGATATGGCCGAGATTGCCAATATTAAGGGAACGGTTGCAAGCAAGAGCACTTTCTGCTTTAAATTCATAAGCTTATTTCCGTTCACCCAGAGATATTTACGGGATTTTTAGATTAGAATCTGACTATAGCATGCTACTTTTTGCTTTTCTCTCAGTATTAGTTGGTATTTCCGTCCACCCACAAATCGTGATTAACTACCAACTGCTGCGAATTTAAATGCTGGACTGTTGCTGATAGACAGTCTTCAACATTCTAGGCATAGACCAAAGCCGCCATAGAAGCGGTGTCATAATAAAAATGAGAGATCTTAAAAAATTAAGATTATTCATTCTAACTGGAGGCAATTTTAATGAATCGTAGAAAGTTTTTAAC
>NZ_LAQL01000013.1 GCF_001026905.1 Kiloniella spongiae | reverse complement strand
TCCGCAACGCGCAACACCAAAGCAGCCAAGCTGCTTCCTTAGCAAAGCCCTCAAACGCAATAAGAGATATGTCCCTGTGTCGATCTCATCAGACAAGGCTCCGACATATGGAGAAGCTATCAGGGAGTTGAAAGCTGAAGGCAAGATCCCTAATGAGCTTTTACATCGACAAATTAAATCCCTGAATAACAGGCTTGAGGGAGATCACGGCAAACTTAAACGACTAATTAAGTCCACCCTAGGCTTCCAAACCATGAAAACGGCTTACGCCACCATCATGGGATTTGAAGTCATGAGAATGTTTAGAAAGGGTCAGTTTAGATTATGGATGCTCGGCGAAACAGGACCAATAGCAGAGGCAAGATTCATTAACCGCTTGTTTGGGGTTTATGCCTGAAATCCGTCAAAAAGGAGTTTTGCGACCAGGTTAAGTTTTTGCAACGGAGCCTCATACTTTTACTTTCTACGGCCAAAAAGGGTTTTTCACCCAAGAGGCAATAATTTCACGGTTATTCTGGTCCAGAACAGAACAGGCTTCGGTAAGATCAAATCCCTGTTTTTGATTTCCATACCAAACCATCAGATAAAATTCAGCCATAAGCTTTTCGCTACGAGATAAAAAATTCATTGCCTCAAGCAATTCTCCGGTACGACAGTGACCTTCATTCCAGTAGTTCACTATTTGTGGCGGGCCTTGATTTAGAAGATCATAAAACTCGATTTGGGCATTTGATAGCTCTGTAGCGACAGCTGACATATTTCCCTCTTTTATCTGGATAGATTTAGGTAAAATCAATATTATTTACCAATTCGGGTGCCTGAGTACCTACCTGTTAACACAATAGATGCATCTTTGGAGATCATACCAAAAGTTCCATCAATACTTTGGCCATCATCCTTAAAACTAAAGATACTTGTTGTGTGGTGATCGCCATGCTCTGCAGTGAATTTAATTGAATTATCCAAACACTCTTTATTCTGATAGCCCGTATTGTTTAAGGCCTTGTCCGTAAAGTTTTCATGCTCAACATGACAAACAAAGCCCCAGTTTTTAAAGCAGTATTGATGGTCATAAGTTTCTCCGGATCCATGAACTGTTGAGGTAACTTCATAACAGCTTTCAGGCACAAAAAAATGCGGCGAGGGCAAAAGGTCACTGACAATCAATGCCAGATAGCCGCCAATAACTGCAACGACAGGTAAAAAGAGTGCTTGCTTGAACGATTTGTTTGCCATGATGATTCCCCTAGAGTCACTGGCCTGCAGACAAATTTATTTCTGGTTCCTGTTTATTTCACATATTTATTGCTTCAAACAACAAATTTGAAGTCATTGGATAGCGTTAATGTCGTATATACAATCAAAAAATGGCGCATATTACTAAATATTAGTCGTATTTGTTCGTAAAAATTATAACTATGCGAACATTAAGGAAAGGCTTTGGACATGGAACAGATTGAGACAATCCTTGAAATATACAAATCTCTTTCTAATGAACACCTTCTAACTTTAATAACTTTAACCGCTCTGATCCTCACCGGTTTTGTCGTTTCTCGCGTTCTAAGTAACAAACCATAATTGGAAGCAAATAATCTCAAACAATATATAACATAAAGTACATTATGTTATATATTGTTGGCATATGAGGGGCATGCAGATTTAAATTGACATTAATTTTATGCACACCCAATAATTGAAATATAGAGCTCCGTTGCAAAAAATCCTCCCAAGATTACTCTACAGTAGATTTTCATATTCCTAGCGGGATTTTCTCAATGTCTGAGTTCAAGTGGCGACATTATCATGGCACGGTCATCCTTCAATGCGTTCGTTGGTATTGCAAATACGATATCAGCTATAGATCTCTCTCTCAGGCCATTCCATGACCCTGACGAGCAAGGCTTGAAGAAATGATGATTGAACGGGGTGTTGAGGTCGATCATTCAACGCTTTATCGTTGGATTCAACGTTATGCCCCCGAGTTGGAAAAGAAACTCCACTGGTATAAGAGAAGCCGTTCCTATTCCTGGCGGGTTGACGAAACCTATATAAGGGTTAAAGGGAAGTGGAAGTACTTGTATCGAGCGATTGATAAGGATGGAGATACCCACGATTTTTATTTGTCCGCAACGCGCAACACCAAAGCAGCCAAGCGCTTCCTTAGCAAAGCCCTCAAACGCAATAAGAGATATGTCCCTGTGTCGATCTCATCAGACAAGGCTCCGACATATGGAGAAGCTATCAGGGAGTTGAAAGCTGAAGGCAAGATCCCTAATGAGCTTTTACATCGACAAATTAAATCCCTGAATAACAGGCTTGAGGGAGATCACGGCAAACTTAAACGACTAATTAAGTCCACCCTAGGCTTCCAAACCATGAAAACGGCTTACGCCACCATCAAGGGATTTGAAGTCATGAGAATGTTTAGAAAGGGTCAGTTTAGATTATGGATGCTCGGCGAAACAGGACCAATAGCAGAGGCAAGATTCATTAACCGCTTGTTTGGGGTTTATGCCTGAAATCCGTCAAAAAGGAGTTTTGCGACCAGGTTAAGTTTTTGCAACGGAGCCCTCGTTACAGAACATATTCATCTTGTAAAAGTCTGGTTGGAAGAGATAGCGAGCAGTATTTAACCTAAAAAATCCAAAGGACCATTGCTTTAACTGCCAAGATTGGCTTCTACCCCGAGTAGACGCAAATATCGGTCATATATTTTTTCGTACTCACCATTATCTTTTATCTTCTGCAAAGCGCGGTTGAATTCAGCACAAAGACGATCATCCCAGAATCCCATCCGGCTATAAACAACGGGTAGTATATCATGAATTTTGAACATACTTGCCGATGCATCATTCCCGCTTATTTTTTTCAAACTGTTCAAAAAAATAAAAAGATCCCCAACGCTGACATCCACACGGCCATCCCACAGAGCCTGTGCCTGTACACCAGGTTCAGAAGCAACTGAAAAAATACTTTCTTGAGCTATTGAGGAAAATTCTGGGCCAAAAAATTCTTTTGCCCCCTGAAAAGCAATGATATTCAACCCTTTGAGATCTTCAATTTTTTGGAGAGAAAGCTCAGTTTCTACGTGGGTTATTGCGACATCCCGAAATCTGAAAACCGGATCAGATCGGCACCCGCCAACCTCTACGCTGTCAAAAAGATTGGAAACAGCATCGACCTTGCGGCGGCTAAAATCTTGCCACAACCGATTATTCGGGCGTCCAAAGACAAAAACTGGTTCATAATCAGGAAGCTCGTGAAAAACTGCGGCAATAATATCAGTAAAGATACCTGTTTCACCCTCGGCTATGTAATAGGGTGCAAAATTACCCATGCCAATGGTGACCTCTTTACTCTCAGCCCGTGCAGAGAGGCAAAACAGACCAAGACAAAAAAGCAGTAAGCGCTTGAACTGAACGATCGACAATTGTGGTGCCAATTCTGTTCTCCCGTCAGAGAAGCTTATATACCAACCTCGCACGCCCATTAGTTTAGCAAAAAACATTAATAATTTCCTTAACGCTATATCCTTTGTTGTTTCTTCTTTTATGCCTTAAATCAAATAGAAATTATTCATCTAGTGACCTTCGTTTTTTTTCGCACCCCCCAAGATAATCAATAAATCGATGTGTCAGACCTTCGCGAGGAGCATTGGGCGGCCAGATGACGTAAACAGGCAAACTTTCCACTGTCCATTCAGGAAAGAGTTCGAGCATACGTCCTTGCTCGATATCATCAGCGACTAAAAAGTCTGGCGGAGTAATGACCCCTGCTCCCGCCCTCGCCAATTGTATCACCGCATGAATACTATCCAGAACGATCTGTGGCTCATAGGTTAATCGCACGGATTTCCCTGATTCATTTGTTAAAAGCTTGTTATTAGGCCGCATAGTGAGACCGATGAAATCCCACCCCTGCAAATCCTGAATTTTTCGTGGTTCCGGATGTTTTTTGTAATAATCCGGTGAAACAACGAGCTTACGCCTGAGATCAGTCAATTTTTTCGACTTCAGGGTACTGTCTTCGATTGTTCCCACACGTATGGCCAGATCAATGCCGTCACGAATAATATCCTGTTGATGATCACTGAAACTAACAGAAAGATTTATCTTGGGAAAAATCTGCGCAAAACTTGCGAGATCATCCACTATTGGTCCATGAATAAACCCAGCAGGCAACGTAATGTTTAACTTTCCCATGGGCTCAGAGGCTCTTTGAGCAATGGCATCGAAACCATTTTCAGCCAGTGCCAACATTTCCTTTGCATAGCCAAAAAGCTTTTCTCCATCGTCGGTTAACGATAGACGCCGGGTTGAGCGATATAGCAACGCGACACCCAGCTTGTCTTCCAATTGAGAAACATGGTGACTTACCACAGAAGGTGACAGCGCCAATTCTCTGGATGCTGCCCGAAAAGATCCTACTTCGACAGTCTTTGCAAAGACTGCCATTGCACGTAATTCATCAATCATTAATCAATATTTTCAAACAGTGGAATTTAATTAACTCATATTATCAGACAAAGATAAGAAAGCTACAGTTGTCAGGTTTTACAGTATTCAGAAATTTATAACGGATAAATGAAGATGGACGATATAGCTGAGACAGACAGAGCTAAGAACGACACAACTGGCACCAATAGCTTTTTGACCAGAAAGGTAAATCCATCCCGAATATCAACCGCGACATCAGTTGAGGCTTCCAATAATCTGCCCTCAACACATAAATGTGTTATTGTTGTTGATCAGGAAATGCCCATTGGCTTTATAGCCAACACTGCTTCAGTCCTTTCGCTCTCAATCGGAAAACAACATCCGGAAATAATCGGGCAGGATATGGTCGATAGTAACGGAAGCCCACATCAGGGAATTACAGTTCTGCCCATCCCGATCCTAAAAGGAACCGCGCCATTATTGCATGAAATTCGCGAAAAACTACGCCCCCATGAACCGGAACTAACAGTTGTAGATCTAATTACCGCAACACGAACAACCCAGACCTATGCCCAATATTCAAACAAAATGCTTACGACACCCGTCGATCAACTAAACTATTGCGGTATAGCCCTATATGGCACTAAAAAATTGATCAACAAATTCACTGGGAATCTTGGACTTCTTCGATAAAAACATCTCTTTTATTATATCCAGCGCCGAACCCTAGCCTTATATTCCACATAAGCCTGACCAAAAGTCAGGGCCATCACACCTTCTTCGTAGGCGATGTACCACCGGTCAACAACAACGATAAATAAAGCGCAGATCAAAAAAGGCGACAACGCGCCCAAATACAGCCCCACACCAAACGCTGAAATCGCGAAACCCAAGTACATAGGATTACGGCTCAACTTAAAAAGCCCGGATATTACAAACTCGTCGGGCTTGTTAAACGTTTTTAAATTGGTTTTAGCACGGATGAACTGGACGCCCGCGATCAAAGTTATACTCAAACCGCCGACAAGATCTAAAAGGCCGATCAGTGTCCACGGATATTCTAAAAAGCGGATGATCGGATAGTAGGTATTCAGTAAAACCATCATCACAACACAGATTAAAAAGAAAAGAGGCGGTAATAATTTCTGCATATTCTCAAACCTTTAATCAAGTATAAATTAGATGAATTTTAAACTTCGCTCAGGACATCGTACTTAAATTTTCCTGACTGGACATGAGATAATACCGTACTTTTTTCTGGCCCCAACCGAACAGAATAACCGAAAGGGCACTAACAGCACCGATGATCATGCCCAGCAAAATTTGGGACGGAAAATACTTTCCAACCAAAATCACCCCCCAAGCATTTACAATGCTAAGACAAAAAAGGCTGCAACAGAACAGGTAGCTCCTGAACCAGATCATACACGCCAATGTAAGTGTGGATAAAAAGATTGGATAAGGTCCCATCCACTGCCCTAAAGAAGCCCCTCTCATCCAGGAATATCCAACGCTGATATCACCCGGAGTCACCAATGGATAAATCCACGCGACCAAATGATCTAGGCCAATCGCCATGCCAACAGTTACAAGGACAGGCAAAATCCCATTAACAATATTCTCATTTTTACGCAGAATGAGGATAAACAATCCCGAAACCGCAATAAGCTGTGGCCACCACGACAAAAACCGCCCCCAATCAATCAACCATAGAGCTGTGTCTGAAGTTGCATTGATCATTGTAAATATAGTTAAATTCAGGTCCTGCATTTACACACCAAAACGTTTCTTTATCTTCAATTAAACCTGCCGCAAAAGTACCGTTAAGACTTTGAGTTGCATCAATTTTATAACCCTTTGCTTTAAAGCAAAGAACCTGTGTCATGTTCACAAAGCTCTTAACGTAATAGATATAGAGCGCATTCCTTACAGAAACCTGACGATTTATTTATATTCAGTTGTTATGCCCAGAAATATAGAAACAGACACTTTCCCTTGTTGAACTCGCCGTATTGCACGATAAGCTGACACATCCATTTTTTTGAAAATAGCGATTTGCTTATGCCAACTCTTTCTCTCTTTAATATTGCCGCTATCACCATCACGCTCGCAGCCTGTTTCGGATACATTAATCACCGCTGGCTTCGAATGCCGATTTCTATCGGATTGGTCATTATTGCCCTGATCGCTTCACTCATCGTGATGCTGGTTGATGTTATCTTGCCAGAGTTGGGTATTCAAAACGCTGTGAGACTTTCTCTCGCACAAATTGACTTCCATGAAACCCTGATGAAAGGCATGTTGTCTTTCCTTCTCTTTGCTGGCGCACTCCACGTCGACATAGAGGATCTGTTACATCGCAAATATGCCATTACACTTATGGCAACTTTTGGCGTCCTGATATCCACCTTTCTGATCGGCTTTTCGATGTTTTATCTAACAGGCCTGATCAATCTTGAAATTCCACTAATTTATTGCTTGATTTTTGGTAGCCTTATCGCCCCGACCGACCCTGTTGCCGTTCTTGGTATTCTTAAAACAGTAAAAGTTCCCAGATCGCTCAAAGCCAAGATTGCCGGGGAAAGTTTATTCAATGACGGCGTCGGAGTTGTCGTCTTTACAATTCTGGTTGCCATTGCTACTCAGTCCCCGTCAGATGATGCCATTGGTGCCTATGAAATAACACGCCTCTTTTTACTGGAAGCAGGCGGCGGTGCCGTTCTGGGACTTGCCACCGGGTATATTGCCTATCTGGCCCTAAAAAGTATCGATGAATACACCATAGAAGTCCTGATCACGCTCGCATTGGTGATGATGAGCTATAGTCTGGCGTACGCCCTGCACTTTTCCGGGCCCATTGCCGTTGTCATTGCCGGGCTTCTTATTGGCAACAGAGGCATGCGCTTTGCCATGTCAGACAGTACACGAGACCACGTGCACAAATTCTGGACCTTACTTGATGAAATTCTCAATGCGGCCCTCTTCCTGATCATAGGGTTTGAGATCTTGGCAATTACAGAAACAGCAACAAATCTCGTGGCCACCTTGCTTATGATCCCCGTTGTTCTTCTTGCGCGCTTTATTGCCGTCGGCCTTCCCATCAGCCTATTAAGCCTCAAAGCCAAATACACGCCCGGAGCCATTGCCGTACTCACGTGGGGAGGTCTTCGTGGTGGCATTTCTGTTGCATTGGTGCTTTCACTTCCCAATATTCCAGAAAAAGAGAGCTTACTTGCCATTACCTATGGCGTTGTTATTTTCTCGATTGTCATTCAGGGCTTAACAGTCAAGAAAGTCGTCGAACGTTTTGTAAAATAAACAGACCCAGAACATAAACAAAGTTGCGTATAAAAAAGGCAGTGATGAAAACCTTCACTGCCTTTATACCTATTACAGAAAGCCAAACGACCTTACATAGATCCGGTCATACCCATTTCCCAGAAACCCGCTTCCAGTCTGGTTGCTGTTGCAAAGGTATTGCACAGATCTTTCCAACGGCCTGAATTCTGATAGTCTTCGCCTAGTCGGGACATTGCCACCCGTTCCAGCTGACCATACGCACCTGCGGCAGCTTGCTGATAATCGCTAGAGGCATACATTTCGATCCAAGGGCGATAGGGGTTATTTTCCATATCTGCCATATGTTCTTCGGCCAAACGGGATCCAATCTCGGCATAGCCCATGACGCAGGGGGCCAAAGCAACCAGCAAATCCAGAATATCGCCGGAAAGTCCGCGCTCCATCACATAACGTGTGTAAGCAAGGTTCGCCGATGCTTCTTTCTCTGCTTCGAGGATATCCTTTGCAATTCCCCACTCGGCACAATAGTTGATATGCAACTGCATCTCATCATTTAGCAATGCGTTCATCGTCGCCGCAGCCTGACGCATATCCTCCAGATTATCGCTCTTGAAAACGGCCAGCGCATAAGCACGGCCAAAGTTAATCAAGAAAAGATAATCCTGAATGAGATAATGCTTAAAAGCCTCTTTTGGTAAAGTACCTTCGCCCATCCCCTGAACAAAGGGGTGATAGACATATGATGTCCAGTCATCAGGGCACTGTGCTTTTAGATCTTCATAGAAAGACATGATTAGACGGTTTCAGTTGTTAGGTTTCAAACAAGAAAAAAGCGGCTTGAGGACCAAACCGCCAGATATGTACCGTTACTCAAAGTGAGTCTGGAAGCTTAACCTTAAGACCGTCCAGTTCTTCGGTGATAATCAACTGACATCCCAAACGCGATGTCTCTGTCAGATTAAAGGCAAGATCAAGCATATCTTCCTCATCTTCAGATACTTCTTCCAGCTTGCCATACCAACTGGGATCAATAACCACATGACATGTTGCGCAAGCCAACGACCCTTCGCAAGCACCTTCGATATCAATATCATTACGTTGAGCAATCTCAAGGACGGAAAGACCTAGTGGTGCATCCACTTCTTTTTCAGTTCCGTCATTTTCGACAAAAGTCATTTTTGGCATCTGCCAATTCTCCTAACATACCCTCAACCAGCCATTATCTGCCTGATCGGCCATCATTCGATTGTGGCAATTCCTGAATATTTCAGCCTATATACGCTGCTTGTGGATAAAATGTGAAGCAGTTTTCACCTAGCTTTTATAATTTATTGCATTTTGACACTGTTATTGCCCTGAAGACTCTAAAGTTATGCCAGAAAAAAACTATGAAAAAGGCGGAAATTATTTCATTCCGCCTTTTTCATACCCCAAGCCATAACAGCCCCTAATCAAATGTTAGCACCAAAGAGTTAAGGAAAATTATCCCTTACCTTTCCAGGGAACGAGTACTTTTTCAGCCATTCTCATCAAAATGTCTATGCCAAACCCAATGATCCCTATCAATATAATCCCCATGATTACAATATCAGTTTGCTGAAACTTAGAAGCCGCAATAATCATCTTACCAGCTCCTTTTTCCGCGGCCACCAATTCCGCAGCCACAACGGTTCCCCAGCACACCCCCATTGCTACTCGAGCACCGGTGAATATTTCGGGAAGAGAATTGGGTATAATCACATGGAGCAATATCTGTAATTTTGATGCGCCAAGAGAGTATGCAGCATGTACTTTTGAAATATTCACACCAGACACGCCTGCACGAGCAGATATTGTCATGATCCACAGAGCAGCCAGAAAAAGCAGGCTAATCTTGCCTTGTTCCCAAATACCGAACCATATAATCACCAACGGAATCAATGCCAAAGGAGGAATAGGCCGCATGAACTCTACGATAGGATCAAACCATCCTCGAAACCAGTTATTTAACCCCATTGCATAACCAAGTGGGATCCCCACAAGACTTCCCAACGCAAAACCAACAATTACTCGAAAAAGCGACCAGCCAATATTTTCTGAAAGCGCAACGCCTTGATATCCATCTTGGATAATTTCAAAAAGACGCGTAACAATAGCTTCTGGTGCAGGCAACCAGATTGGTTCCATTTGCCAGCCCTTATAGGGCACAAAAGACAAACTGCCTTTTGCCGTCATGTTCACCACACCATCCTCAACACCAACAGATTGCAAAGGTGCGATTGGATGGCCATTAATCGCAGTGACACGATATCCCTCTTCCTTGCCACCTTCATCATTTTTTTGCACACGAATAAGTCCGCTACGCCAAGCAGCAACTTTTAGAGCATCATCCCTTGCGAAACCATTCTGACTTTCATCGGAAGTTTCAGGTATTCCGGCATCCTCGCCAACCCGACTGACACGAATGAAAACTTTCGCATCACTTGTCTGATTCTGAGCATTTGTTGCGGTATATAAAAAAGACGTATCACCAATAAAAGGGCCTGGCACATGAATCGGAGATATCTGTGATCCAGTAAAAGCACCCCAGATAACGAATATTGAAATGATCGAAATTACAGAGGCCGATCGGTTAGGCGTAACTGCACTTTCATCCCCAAACGTGACCGTTTTACGTGCATTAAACCCCAAATTGGACACCGACTTGCCTACAATAAAATGATACGCAATATAGGCTAGAACAAATATAGCTACATAAATCATCAAAACGATCATGATTTTATTCCTTTCTGCCCATAATTTCTTCTTCCATTTCCCAGATCATGGATAGAATCTCTTCGCGCTTTTTCCCATAATCAGGGTGTTTTTTCACATCCCGGAGATCAGTATTCACCCCCATTTCAGCAAAAGGTAATTTATATTCTTTATGAATTCGGCCAGGCCTGGGAGCCATAACCAATAATCGTTGCCCCAAAAGAAGGGCCTCTTCTACAGAGTGGGTAATAAGTATTACGGTTTTACCCGTGTTCTTCCAAATTTTGAGGATCAGGCTTTGCATTTTTTCCCGCGTTAACGCATCAAGAGCGCCAAGCGGTTCATCCATCAAAATAACATCAGGATCATTCGCCAAGCACCTGGCCAAGGCAACACGCTGTTGCATTCCCCCCGACAATTCATAGATAGCCTTATCTCCAAACTCATGAAGGCCAACTATTTCCAATAACTCATCAACTCGGCTTCTGATTTCTTTTGCAGGAACTCCTTTCATGGCCGGACCAAAGCCAACATTCTTACGAACAGACATCCATTCAAAAAGGGCTCCTCGCTGGAAAACCATTCCACGTTCAGGGTCAGGCCCTGTTACCTCGTGACTATTCAAAACAATTTTCCCTGCCGTTGGGGCGAGGAATCCAGCAATAATGTTCAAAAGAGTAGTTTTTCCACAACCCGACGGGCCAAGAACAGAAAGAAGTTCCCCCGCTGAAAGCCCCAAAGAAACATCTTTTAATGCTTCAATAGAATTTCCCCCCGGCAAACTAAAGGTCATTGACACATTATCAATACGTAGTGACGATTGATCCATGCTCACCAAAGCATCCTCCATACAAAACTCAAAAAGCACCAACACAGAAAAAACGCCCGTATTCAGACACAAATCCTATAAAATACGGGCGTCGTGCAATGTTATTTACATTTTGGATGCAGCTTCTAGATAACTTGCATCAACAGTTCCATCGTAACTAATCAGTGCTTTTGGAATAGTGCCTTGCTCAACAAAAAAATCTCCAACCTCTTTAAGGAATTTTTGTGTCCCACCTCCAAGCCATTTATCACTCAACTGCTGTTCAACAGTTGGAAAAACAAATCCATCCAGTGTATCTTTTGCTACCTCAACGTCCATACCCGCAGCCTTGGCTATAACTGGCAGCATTTCATTTGCTTTCCCCCCGGCATACTTCGCGTTCATATCAGCAGTAACCTTGAGAAACTTTGACAATAGTTCAGCATTTTCCTGCGCCCATGCGGTGGAGACAGTCGTTGCATCAAAAACCTGAATTCCAAGTTCTTCCTTTTCACGTCCCGTCATCAGCACATTACCGTGTTCTTTCATTCGACGAAGTGCCCCGCCCCAACCGCAGACCATATCAAGATTGCCCGAGGCAAATGCCGCCGCACCATCTGTAGGTGCCATATCAACGATTTTCATCGTTGAGGTATCGACCCCGAAATGATCCATCTGTTTGAGGAAACCATAATGTGCTGCAGTTCCAAGAGGAACCCCGACTTGCTTACCCTCAAGCTCTTTTACATTATCTTTTGTAATTTCATGACTTTCCCGAACGACACAGTTGTCATTTTCGGAATATGAAACGGCAACATCAACTATTTGCAAATCTTGTCCAGCAGATACAGCAACAACAAATGGAGGTATACCTTGCGAAAATGAGATATGAACATCACCAGAGGCCATTGCGGCAGACATCGCAGTTCCTGAATCAAAAGATACCCACTTGATGTCGACACCCAATTCCTCTGAATATATTTTCTTTGCCTGTGCAAACTGATTCGGTGTCGGCCATTCTAGAAAATAAGCAACAGTTAAATCCTCAGCACGTACATCCGAAGCTACACCGGAAACCGTCGCCAACGTACCAACCGACAACATTGTCAAAGCAGTAACTGAGCTTATTTTTTTGAAAAACTTCATTGATTTTACTCCCTGTTTTAAGATTTTGCATCTTCTATTTAATCGTAAAATTGTTATCTTCAGCGTTTTTCACAGCCATATTGGCGGGGAGATAAGGCCTGACTGTCAAGTAAAGGAAGGAATATTTAGATAACTTAAAACATTTCTTTATCTATTCTAAATATTTTATTTTTCCCATAATAACGAAATCATAACACGCAAACACGTGGTATTATTGAATTAATTCTCTTCCATGAAGGAAATATCAGGCAGATTTCCTTACAACACAAAAATCTCTGATTGAAAGATTTAAAGATATGTCAACCAGAAATTATCCCGAACTTACCTTACGCGGTTTACGCGCATTCGTTGCCGTAGAAGAAACAGGATCGGTGAGTGACGGCGCAAAAAGGATCGGAGGAAGTTCGTCAGGTGTATCACAACAAATCACGGCTCTTGAAGAAGCTGTTGGAGCTAAATTATTTGATCGACATTCAAGACCGTTAAAATTAACTCCCGCAGGTCAGATGTTACAGGCCCATGCTTTGAAAATACTTAAAGCAGTAGCAAATGCCCAGGCAGAACTTTCAGAACATAACCTCACAGACCTACCCAAACTAACACTTGCTATCATCGATGATTTAGATACTTCGCTCACCCCTGCCCTGGTTACGGGCTTGCAAACACGATTTAAAGACTGTTTTGTAAATGCTTATTCCGGTAGATCTGATCATATAATAGAACTCTTGCAACAACGAGTTGCGGATATATGTGTTTCAGCCAACATTCCAGAAGATATTGCTGGCTTTCACTCAATACCTTTGGTGCGTGAACCATTTATTCTTGTTACAGCAAAAAATCTTATCACTAATAAACAACATATCCTTGAAGAGCTAGAACAAGCACCTTTCATCCATTACTCGGAAGCCATTCCCATGGGGCGTACAATTACGCAACATCTGAAAAGGGTGCGCTTTAATGTTCCACAAAAATTTGCTCTAGAGGCCTCACGTTCAGTCATCGCACTTGTTGCCCAAACAAACGGTTGGGCCATTACGACACCGCTTAACTTATTGGACGCAGAACGTTTCATTTCTGAAGTTGATGTTTTTGCAGTCCCATTTCCTGCATTTTCCCGGCAACTGTATATGATTTCACGAGCTTTGGAATTGGGAAATTTACCCAACCATCTGTCTGAAGAATGTCGCCATATTATTGAAAACCAGGTTATCCCAAGGTTTGCAAATATCGTCCCACATATGAGTGATGTCATTAAAATCATCAAAAGCTAACTAGTTTATCCTAATTTTTGAATTCACTTTTCAGAAATCCTGAACATCACGAATCAAGCTGGAAATATTCCCCTTCAATGTGTGAAATGACAAGCAGGTCATTGGTATTTTTAAAAATCTTGCTTCAAGAGCAATGAATAAACGCAGAGGATCTGGTCATGGAACACATAAAACGCCCCAAAGACAAAAATGACGCTGAGGATAAAATAATACAGTCAACCGTTGAATCAATGCTATCAGATATTCGCATCAGAAATGAAGTTGCAGTAACAGAATATGCGCAATCTCTTGATGGCTGGGAGGGCAACTTCGCTTTAAGTGAAGAGAAAAAACAACGCCTGATAGCAACAGTAACGGAACAGGAAAAGGCCGATATTAATTTTGCTTATACGCAAATTAAACGATTTGCAGAAGCGCAGAAAGAAAGCCTTAAGGAATTTGACATGGAGACAGAGCCCGGGGTTCATCTTGGCCAACGGATAGTCCCTGTTAATTCAGCTGGTTGCTATGTACCCGGAGGACGTTATGCACATGCTGCATCCGCTTTAATGAGTATAACCACTGCAAAAGTTGCAGGCGTACCTTTTATTGTTGCAGCGTCCCCCCCCAGAGGCGATGCAATTGCACCACAAGTTGCCTATGCAATGGATCTCGCCGGGGCAGATTTAATTCTTGAAATGGGTGGTGTTCAGGCTATCGCATCTATGGCCTTTGGGCTTTTTGGTGCAAAACCTGCTGACATGCTGGTCGGGCCAGGAAATGCCTACGTTGCAGAAGCTAAACGCTTGCTATTTGGGGAAGTTGGCATTGATGTGTTTGCCGGGCCGACAGAAAGTGCCGTTATTGCAGATGAAACAGCAGATCCTATGACCGTTGCGATAGATTTGGCAGGGCAAGCCGAGCATGGTACGAACTCCCCCGTTTGGCTATTTACAACATCAAAAGACCTGGGCAATGCTGTTAATCGTATATTACCACAGATTGCACGTGACTTTCCCAGCGGGGACGTAATTGCCAAAGCGTGGGCGAACCATGGCGAAATTATTTATTGTGAGACTCGTGAAGAAATTTGCACTGTTTCAGACCGTTACGCCAGTGAACACTTACAGGTCATTGCGAAAGATCTCGACTGGTGGAAAACACATCTGAAAAACTATGGCTCTCTGTTCCTTGGTGAAGGGGCAAACGTCACACATGGTGACAAATGTTCAGGCACTAATCACATACTACCGACAAAAGGTGCCGCCCGCTATAGTGGTGGACTTAATGTACTGAAATTTTTAAAAATTTTAACTTGGCAAAAAATCAATGAAGAAGCCAACTTGACCTTTAGTGCCATCGCATCACGAATTAGCAGAATGGAGGGTATGGATGCTCATGCAAGGGCTTGTGACTGGAGATTACAAAAATATCACCCTGAAATGACCTGGGATTTCGAAGTTTCTAATCAACAACGGTATGATTAAAGTTATGAGCAAAGTTTTCACAAAACCTTTCACACAACAAGAACCTGTCCCCTCCGCAGCTATTTCCCGGATTACAGAAATTTTGGCAACCGGCAGATTACATAGATATAATACAATCAAAGGGGAAATATCAGACGCCAGCATGCTAGAAAAAGAATTTGCTGAATGGCAAGGAACACAATATTGCCTTGCAACAACATCCGGCGGACAGGCAATGCAAATTTCCTTGCGAGCTGCAGGGGTAAAGCCAGGCACAAAAGTGTTGGCAAATGCTTACACACTAGCCCCAGTACCAGGTGCAATTCACGCTACAGGCGGCATCCCTGTCTTTGTTGATATAGATGATAACTGGCATACAGATATTAATGATTTGGAAGAAAAAGCCAAAGATAGTGGCGCACAGTACTTTATGCTTTCCCATATGCGCGGACATATTGCCAATATGGAACGTATTGTCGCTGTCTGTAAAAAGTATAGCATTACGTTAATAGAAGATTGCGCCCACACGATGGGGGCAAAATGGAAGGGTAAACGGTCCGGTAACTTCGGTGATATCGCCTGTTTTTCCACACAAACCTATAAGCATCTCAATTCAGGTGAAGGCGGATTTATAACAACCGACAATCCTGAGTTCGCAGCAAGAGCCATTGTCAATTCAGGATCTTACATGCTTTACGGAAGCCATGGGGCTATCCCTTCGGAAAATATTTTCAAAAAGGTACGACTGGAGAGTCCAAACTGTTCAGCGCGGCTTGATAACATTCGGGCTGCAATTTTAAGAGCACAACTTCCTTTACTGGAAGAAAATATCCTTCGTTGGCAATCACTTTATGAAGCTCTTGAAGAGGGTTTCAGAGCCATACCAGGGCTAAAAGTGGTAAAACGTGAACCTTGTGAACAGTTCGTCGGGTCTTCAATCCAGTTTCAAGCATCAGGCATAAGAGAAGACAATATCCCACTTCTTGTAAAACGCTGTGAAAATCGCGGGGTACAGTTAAAATGGTTTGGAAACCCGGAACCAACAGCATTCACATCCAAATATGATACCTGGCAATATTTGGGCGAGATAGCTGATCTTCCAAATACAGATCGTGTTTTGTCAAAAACATGCGATATGCGAGTACCTCTGACTTTTTCAAAAGAGGACTGCTTTGATATTATCGAGATTATAGCTGACGAGGTTCATAAATTGACAAATAAATACAGTTAAATTCTCATTTTCTTTACCGTAGAAGCCAAAATCTCAACCGCCTCATCCACCTCTTCTTTTGTTGTATAGCGGCCAAAACCGATGCGTAACGAAGCAAGAGCCTGATCATCGCTGTGTCCCAATGCCTTCAGAACATAGGATGGATCCAGATCTGCGGATGTGCAGGCTGATCCCATAGACAACGCCAGTTTAGGTGCCGCTTTCATAAGATCTGCACCGGAAACACCTTCGAAGGTAACATTAAGATTACCCGGAATTCGTTGATCTTCATCGCCATTAAAGCGCAGACCATCAATCTTCGATTCAAGGGCAGCTCTAAACCGCGCACTCAAAGAAGACAGGCGGTCATATTCTGTAAACAAAGCTTCGTTTGCATATTGAGCCGCAGCCCCCAGTCCGACACAAAGTGGTGTTGCAAGCGTCCCGGATCGAAATCCGCGCTCCTGACCACCACCATCCATCAAAGGTTCTAACCGCACGCGAGGACGCCTGCGCACATAAAGTGCGCCAATGCCTTTAGGTCCATAAATTTTATGTCCCGAGATGCTCATTAGATCAATTTGCATCCGGTTCACATCCAGCGGAATTTTACCAATCGCCTGTGCTGCGTCGCTATGGAACTTAGCACCAACCTCTTCACAAATTTCGCCAATACGAGTGAGATTTTGAATAACGCCGATCTCGTTATTTACCGCCATCAATGAAACAAGGGCTGTTTTTTCGGAAACGATTTCTTCCAATTGGCCCAGATCAATCAAGCCGCCACCATCAACAGGTAAGCGAACAATATCAAAACCTTCGCGTTCCAGACGAGTAACAGATTCCAGAACACATTTATGCTCTGTGACTGCCGTCACAACCTGATCGCGGGGTGCTCCTTTGGGATTATTCCGAATAAAACGCGCCGTGCCCTTAATGGCTAGATTATTTGATTCTGTCGCACCTGACGTAAAGACAATTTCCCGCGGATCAGCCCCAATCGCATCAGCAATCTGCTCACGGGCCTTGTCCACAACTTCTTCCGCTTCCCAGCCATAAGCATGATCGACAGAATGTGGATTACCAAAGCTCTCGGTAAAATAAGGCATCATATCCTTCACAACCCTAGGATCTGTGGGGGTTGTAGCCTGATAATCAAGATAGATTGGCTTTTCTGATCGGTTGGCTTTTAATTCTGACATTGGACTCTGATTATTAATTTCGGGCTATTCGTCTTTGCCATCAATAACTAAGGCAGGATAACGATATTGATCTTGTTACCTTGGATGCTCTCCTTTGCGTTTGAAAAGAGCTATCCAGGCATCTGCAAATTGGTCCAGATCAGTGTCCGCACTAGCCCAGCCAGTCGAAATACGGATCGCTTCACCAGCCGTTTTTTCATCGGCCCCCATTGCCTGCAGCACGTGGGACGTTTGTACCTTACCCGAAGAACAAGCTGACCCGGATGAAACAGCGTACCCTTCCAGATCCAGTACCATTAACTGTGTATCAGATGGAACACCCGGCATTGTGATGGTTGTTGTATTAGGCACCCGATCAACCTCAACACCAAAAACACGCGCCCCGGGGGCAGCAGCAAGCATCTTTTGCTCCATTTCATTCCGAAGATATGCTTTTTCTTGAATTTCTGCCAAACCTTCAAGGGACAATTTAGCTGCGACGCCAAATCCGGCGATACCCGGTACATTTTCGGTTCCACCCCGACGACGACGCTCCTGCCCGCCACCAAGTTGCTGGGATTTAATCTCTAGCCCTTTACCAAGAATAAGTGCACCAACACCCTGAGGACCGCCCATCTTATGCGAGGAAATCGTTGTAAAATCGATACCCAATTCTTCACAATTGATAGCTGTCTTCCCCGCTGCCTGAACAGCATCACAATGAACCAATGCCCCCTTTGCATGTGCAAGAAAAACGATCTCTTTCACTGGCTGCAAGACACCTGTTTCGTTGTTGGCCATCATAACAGAGACCAGCGTATTTTCCGGATCGATAGTCAACAGTTCTTCGAGCGCATTCAGATCAATCCGTCCCTGCTGATCCACGGGAATTCTGATAGCATCTGCATGGGCCTGCAAAACTGAATCATGTTCAATCGCGGAAATTAAAACACGGGATCTTTCTGCCCCACGTATAGCCAGATTATTGGCTTCCGTTCCGCCTGAAGTAAAAACGATTCTTGCAGGTCTCGTTCCCATTAACGACGCAACTTCGGCACGGGCGTCTTCAACCAATCGACGCGCGGCGCGGCCATAGGCGTGAATTGACGATGGATTGCCCGTTTGTTTCATCGCCGCCGTAACAGCATCAATGGCTTCGGGTCGAACCGGTGCAGTTGCGTTATAATCCAGATAAATTGTACGGCTCATAAAGGGGTGTCTCTTAAATTAGGTAAATCGGCTTAAACAGGTAAACTCGTTAAAATAAGTAAACTGGACTTAGGTTAGGGAATTTAGCCTTATAATAACTAAAGAGCATCGAATATTCTGATCCTTGTTTAAGCTATTATTATAAAGGCGCGCGCTAAATCATCCTAATGCATCACTCCAGCCGAGAGTTAGCACGAGCCCTGACTATTGGGCGGCGACGCCATCACTAGATTCAGGCGACATAAACATGTCAGATCCCGGATCAACGCGACGTTCAATCACATCTGCTATCGATACGCCGTGAAGGTAACGATAAATATGATTAGACAGGCCTTGCCACAAATCGTGGGTAATACATCTGCTCTTATCGCTACGGCAACCATCTGGTGACATAGGATTACAAGCCGTTGCCTTTATCGGTTCTTCGACAGCTTTGAAAATCTCGGCAATATCGGTATCTTTTGCCTCTTTGGCCATGCGATAGCCCCCACCGGGACCGCGAATGGACATTACCAGCTTCTCGCGCCGAAGCTTCGCAAAGAGCTGCTCAAGATAAGAAAGCGAGATTTCTTGCCGGTCCGCAATCTCTGCAAGGGACACAGGGCGCTCATTGGCATAAAGAGCCAGATCAACCATTGCCATCACGGCATAACGACCTTTAGTGCTCAGTTTCACGGCCTTACTCTCCTAACTTTATGAATGGTTTGGTTGCACAACACGACGATCCAAAACACGGCGATCCAGAACACGACGATATCGTCTCATAAGCGATGCTACCATTCTCTTTACGAAGGAGTTTTCTCTCCGACGTCATCATTCTTGTCATTCTCAATCGACTTTGTCAGCAGATTTTTTTGATAATCGTCCTGACCTTCCAGCGCGTTTAGCCGACTACGCAGAGACTGGACTTCATTCAACAGGCCTTCCAACGTCTTTGCCACAGGATCAGGTAAATCACCAGTAGGTGTTCCGTAGGCTATAAAGGGTTGATTCTCCACAACTGTTAATGCAGGCGCAGATTGCTCAGCACCTGAATTTACAACCTTGCCCGGAATGCCAACAACAGTCGTGCACTTTGGAACATCTTTGGTCACCACAGCATTGGCACCGATACGAGCACACTTGGATACCGTAATAGGACCCAAAACCTGTGCACCCGACCCAACAATCACACCGCATTCCAATGTAGGATGTCTTTTTGTCCCGCGTTGACTGTCAGAATCGACACTAGGGGCAACACCCCCCAAAGTCACGCCATGATAAAGCGTCACATTGTCGCCAATGATCGAGGTTTCTCCAATAACCACGCCCATGCCATGATCAATAAAGAAGCCCTTGCCGATTGTTGCGCCGGGATGAATTTCTATCCCTGTCACAACCCGCCCAATGTGAGACAAGCTGCGCGCTAGCAAGCGCCAATTAACGCGCCAGAGCTTGTTCGACAGACGATGGAGAGTAACGGCCTGAAAGCCGGGATAACACAATATCACTTCCAAACGTGATCGCGCAGCGGGATCACGGGACATGGTTGCATCAATTTCGGCCTTAATTCTGTCGAACATAGGGTCGTTTCCTTGTGAACCTTTTTACTTTAATTGAAAAAGGTATTTGGCTCAGAGCAAGCACTGGCTTATATACAATGCATTGAAAACACATTACACATTGTCTGCGATATAATTATCAAGATCGTCAGGGTCAAGTGTAACTATCGTGTTTGGACCGCCCATCTTGGTTTATGAACTTATGTTTTGGTCAGTCTAAACAGATGCACGGCTGAAATAAAGCCTCGAAATTCGACGAAGGGGAACTGTGACTGCATGCCTGATATTATTTTGAACGGTCCGGAAGGACGTCTCGAAGGACGCTATTTTCACAATCCAACACCAAACGCGCCTATTGCCTTGATGCTTCATCCGCATCCACAGCACGGTGGCACGATGAACAACAAAATCGTCTATACGATGTTCAATTCTTTCAAGGCACAGGGCTTTTCTGTTCTGCGCTTTAACTTTCGTGGCGTTGGCCGTTCACAGGGAACTTTCGACGAAGGCGAAGGCGAACTGTCTGATGCAGCATCCGCACTGGATTGGCTACAGTCTGTTAATGCCAATTCAAGCCAATGCTGGGTATCGGGTTTCTCTTTTGGTGCCTGGATCAGTATGCAACTTTTGATGCGCCGTCCGGAAATTGATGGCTTTATCTCTATTGCACCACCGGCAAACATGTTTGATTTCAGTTTCCTCGCCCCTTGTCCGTCATCAGGTTTGATTGTTCAGGGTGAACGCGATGATGTTGTTCCGGAATCTGCCACGGCCAAACTGGTTGATAAGCTAAACGCTCAGAAAGGTATCGCGATAGATTACCGCGTTGAGCCAACCGCCGGGCACTATTTCGAAAACGAAATGGAAATCATCGACAGCCATATTCAAGACTATGTCAGCCAGCGCTTGGTTGCCCCAGTTGAAGAATAAGGGCTGAAGAATAAATGTTGAAGCGTTCGCGCTAGATATATTCTTCTTCAAGAAGATATGAAAAGGCCGCCGAAAGGTTTATTCTTTCGGCGGCCTTTTTTGATGATGCTCAAAAAAAGATGTTACTTATCCTTCAGTGATACAGTCCTTTAAAATTTTGACCGTTTCGTCAAATTCTTCTTCAAGAAGAGCGCCGAACGAGAAGCGGAAAAGCTCCCCCATAGGTCCATCATCTCCTCTACGAGCCATATCGCAAAGTGTGCCGGGCAATATCGCCGCATTGTGTTTAAATAAACGGGTATTAAGTTCAGATGCCTTCAGGCCATTTGGAAGACGCCCCCAATGATAAAAACCACCCGGCCCCGTATAAAGGGTTACCCCCATTTCTTCTAATGCAGTTTGATAGCGCTTTCGTTGAGCATTAAAATAATTTCCAACAGCCTTTCTTGATTGATCTACCCTATCAAGGCCCAGCATTTTGGAGACATAAATCTGTGATGCTCTTGAAACACCTCCCAATGCTAATGACGAATAATTTCTAAAAATTTCAATATTTTTTTCAGAAGCAATAACCCAACCAGTTCTCATTCCCGGAACCTGAAGTCCTTTGGTTGCCGCGCCAACTATAAACAAGTTTGTTTCGTTCAAATCTTTAACATGTTCAATAGCACTGACGGGCTTAGGATCATGAAAAAACTCATAAGCCTCATCGATAATTCCGCCATGATCATCGCCCGAGCAAAATTCGACAAGTTCTTTTAATTCATCCTCGATCCAGGTTACGCCCGTAGGATTACAAGGATTACTTTTTATAACAAATTTAGAGGCATCGCTTTCAGATGAAGCTCTCTTGTAATCTGTTATTGTAGGGCGAAAGCCGTTTGCTTCATTACTCGGGATCAACTTCGTCTGGCATTCAAGAAGTTTCAGCACATCGAAATAAGGCGTATACTCGGTTTCTTCAATCAAGACCTCATTATTTTTATTCAAGAAAGATAATATCGCAAAGATCGCGGGGCGTCCGCCTGGGAAAATTGCAATATTATCAGTCGTAATTTTTGCACCATAATAGTGGTTATAATAATCACGAATCACACCGAGTAATTCAGGTGCTCCTGTTGCTGGCGGATATTTCATATCAGCAGAGGAAAAACTCACATTATCTGGTAAAGCAGGTGCACCAGGCAAACGTGATGTTAATGGAAATCCTTGCGCCCATGGATGTGTTCCATTCGTACCAAGGTAAGAATTCGTTGTATCCAGAAAACTGAACAGAATTTCGTATATTCCCATTGGCGGAAATTGTTTTAAAACAGATGCTTGTGCAGACATTTAGGCGTACTCCATGATGACATTGTAATTATTTTTGATAACCAGGTGTTCAAATCCGAGACGCAGAAAATTATCGCTTGAAAAAATCAGAACAAAATTGATCCTCATACGGATTATTGAGGCATTCTGATTTTTAAAAGCTTCTTTATGAAATTTTCGCAAAGTGCGCCAGAAACATGCTGGCCGATAACCGAGAGGATTAAGATGCTACATTCTTAACTGCTTGCCCGTTTTCTTTGTGCCATGCTGTGACATCAAAGGCCACGTTCTCTCCAAAGCTGTGGATATGTGTTTTCTCAGGTAAATTTTGTAAGGTATAAATATTTGAAGGCTCTTCCAATTTACAAACATTTACTTGCGTCTCTAACCACTTGTCAGCGGAAAATAGAGTGCTTTGACGTTGCACAATATTCCATATGAAATAATGGTGGGGTATCACAATTTTTGGGGCTAGCTTTTCAATGATTTGATCAACCATTGGATTGCCCAATACATGCTGGGAATCATCTACAGGTAAGAGTAAAATATCAACGCGCCCTATTTTCTTCCATAAATCGTTGGGTAAGTTATGACGATTATCCCCCCAATGTAGTATCCGCAAACCTTCCACTTCGATCAGAAGCATACAGTTATCCCAACTGCGTGCATTATTCGGGGGAAGAATATTATTCCCCCCAAAATAGTGATTTAGTTGATGGAAATCATAAGGGGCATAGGTCGCATCTACTGCGTGTTTATCTGCGATACCCGTGATCTTCAAATCACCAAATTCATATGAGCCAATCAAACGATCCAATAGAATGCTCGCATCCAATCTATGCAAAGCATCATGATCAAAATGTGCATGCGTTGAAACGCCGATATCAACTTCCGTCATTGGAAAGTCATGATAGAACCAATCACACGTTCCTGTCGGTAGATTGCGCCAAGGATCGATCATCAAAGAAATTCCCATCGGGGTTCTTATTCTGAACGCTGACCCACCAAAATATGAAATTTCAACATCCCCTTTACCCGGGGTGTCTTCAGATTTCTGAAGCTCAATCATTTTATTATGATTAGATTTAGAGCGCCAACTCGATAATCCTGTATTTATTGTCAATTTTATTACTCCAATAAATCACCACTCAACCCCCAAAGAGGTCTAGTGGTATTTTATGAGATTTTCTCTCAAGCCAAGTGACAGGCAACTCGATTATCATCCAATTCACGTAGGGCCGGACGTTCCGACTTACATTTTGCCGTAGCTATCGGGCAACGGGGATGAAAGGCACAACCTGAGGGAGGATCAATTGGATCAGGAATTTCCCCTTGCGGGGGATCAACTTCCCGACCAAACCCATCGATTTTAGGCGCCGATGAAATCAACATCTGTGTATAAGGATGCTTGGGCGCATCAAAAAGTTGATCAGGTGTTCCTTCTTCAACAAGTCTGCCTAAATACAAAACACCAATCCGGTCAGATATGTGCCTTACAACAGTCAGATCATGACTAATAAATAAGTAGGTCAACCCCAGTTCTGATTTTAAATCATCCATTAAATTCAGAACCTGTGCCTGAACAGAAACATCAAGAGCCGAGGTTGGTTCATCGCAAACAATAAGCTTTGGCGCAGACGCCAATGCCCGCGCAATACATATCCGCTGCCGCTGTCCGCCTGAAAATTCATGAGGAAATTTCGTCGCATCTTCAGCAGCTAATCCAACTTGTTCAAGCAACTTTTCTGCTAAACCTTCGGTATCACCATTACTTGCGACAACAGGCTCAAGAATAATATCCCGGACTCTCCACCGAGGATTCATTGATGCATAAGGGTCTTGAAATATCATTTGGATATCAGTTCGGGACTGTTTGATAATTTCAATATCGGTTTCAGAGGCCAGATCAACCCCGTTGATTTCTACATTCCCTTCTGTTGGCTGCAATAAACCAACAACCATCTTACCAATCGTAGATTTTCCGGAACCACTTTCGCCGACCAGAGAATAAACAGCGTTTTCTTCTACATCGAAATCAACATCTGACGTTGCTGTCAAATGAGCTTTTGGTAATCTTTCAATGACCCGATTAAGCCATGGTTTTGAAACATCGAATACTTTGGAAAGATTTTTAACTGAGACTAATGTGCTCATCCTGTACACTCCGTCTTTAATGAATACCAACAGGCGGCATACCCTTCACCCGCGGTTAAGTCTGGTGGTGGATCTTGAACACATTTATCCGTTGCTCTATTACATCGCGGACTAAAGGCACATCCTTTTGGCAAGCGAGCTAATCGAGGCATTGATCCAGGAATTTGCCTTAACTTTTCCAGCCCTATTGCCGCCGCAGGTGTTGAGCCCATTAACCCGTCTGTATATGGGTGTTTCGGATTGGTTAAAACGTCACGCACAGGACCAATCTCGGCTAAACGCCCGGCATACATAACAGCCACGCGATTGGCAGTTTCTGCGACAACCCCCATATCATGCGTAATTAACATCACGGCGGTACCGCGTTCACGACAAAGCCGTTTAAGCAAAGCAATGATTTGAGCCTGAACACTAACATCAAGTGCCGTGGTTGGTTCATCGGCAATAATCAAAGAAGGTTCAGCACACAAGGCCAAGGCAATGACAACTCGCTGCCTCATACCACCTGAAAACTCGTGAGGATAGCTGTTAACACGCTTGGCCGCGGCAGGAATTCCTACTTCTTCCAAAGCAGAAATAGCCCGTCGTTCAGCTTCCTTTTTACTTAACTTAAGATGCTCCATGATTGTTTCAACTAACTGGTCACCAATCCGGATCAAGGGATTAAGAGAAGTCAGAGGATCTTGAAATACCACTCCAATTTCTTTGCCACGTAAACGTCGCATTTTTTCACGAGACAAATTGTCTATACGTCGCCCTTTCAGCCAGATTTCACCATCAGCGACACTAAATGGCTTGCTCAACAAACCAATAACAGCATTACCCGCCATCGATTTTCCAGCGCCACTTTCTCCGACAACACCCAAAATTTCGCCGGGTGCAATATCATAACTCACACAATCAACAGCTTTTAAAATTGCATGACGCGTTTTAATCTCAACAACGAGATTACGAATAGATAAAATAGGTTCAGTCATTAGCGTAACTTCGGATTTAAAGCGTCGCGCAGCCAGTCACCCAGCATATTTACGCTTAACGCAAGAGTTAGAAGTGTGAGAGCTGGGAAAAGTAATATCCACCACTCACCGGAAAACAAGAAACCCTGTCCAATACGAATAAGTGTTCCCAATGACGGTTGTGTTGGTGGGGCACCCACACCCAAAAAGCTCAACGTAGCTTCGGCAATAATTGCCAGGGCCAGTGATATCGTCGCAATAACCAATACTGGTGATAGAACATTAGGCAAGATGTGTCGGATCATAATAACCCATCTAACCCGGCCAATTAATCGAGCCGCCTGAACATACTCTCTATTTTTTTCAACCAGAGTTGCACCACGAACCACACGAGCAAACTGTACCCATTCCCCAAGACCAATCGCGAGAATAAGAACCCAAATTGCCATCTGGTCACGATGCTCGACGGGAATTACACCTTTGACAATTCCAAAAATGAGCATCGCCACAAGAATGGAAGGAAATGTCAACTGTACATCAGCTATTCGCATGATAATCGTTTCAGTCCACCCCCCCACATAACCGGCAATCAAACCGAGGGTGATTCCAAGTATCATTGCAAACGCAACGGCAAAGACACCCACAAAAAGTGAAATCCGCATTCCGTATAGAATGGTAGAAAAAACATCTCTGCCCTGATCATCTGACCCCAACAGGAATACATCACCTGTATAGGTATTCGGCGTCATGGGTTGTGAAAAACCATTTATCAGGTTCAGGGTTGAAGGATCGAAGGGATCATGAGGGGCTATTACCGGTGCAAAAATCACCGCAAGAACCAGTACAAAAACCAAAGCAAAAGAAACTACTGCTACTGGCGAATTGCGAAAATTCCAAGCCAGATCTGAATGCCAGGCATCAATTATCTTATTCATTAGTGGGCTCCTACTCCGTTAGCTCGCAACCGCGGATCAATAATGAAATAAAGCAAATCAACAACAAGGTTGATGCCAACGAAAAGGACTGAAATTAACATGAGATAAGCTGCCATCACCGGAATATCGACAAACTGTACCGCATTGATAAAAAGCAACCCGACACCAGGCCATTGGAAAACTGTCTCAGTGATAATTGCGAACGCAATAATGCTTCCAAGCTGCAAACCAATCACTGTTGTCACCGGTACCATTGTGTTGACCAGAGCATGCTTAAAATTAACGGCACTCTCTCGCAAACCACGCGCACGAGCGAAACGAACATAATCAGTTCGCAATACTTCCATCATTTCTGAACGAACTAACCTCATAATTAAGGTCATTTGATACAACCCAAGTGTTATACTTGGCAGTATAAGGGCCTTTAAGCCACTTGAGGTTAAGAACCCTGTTGACCAGCTACCAACAGTTACTGTTTCCCCTCGCCCATAAGATGGCAACCATCCCAATTCTACTGAAAAAACATAAATCAATAAAATACCAATGAGAAAGGTAGGTAAGGACACACCAATAAGAGATGTCGTCATAATGAGATTGCTCACCCAGCCATTTCGCTTTATCGCTGTATAAACACCAAGGCCAAGACCAAACAGCATCGCGAGAGTTCCTGAAACGGCCGCCAACTCCAACGTTGAAGGCGCACGTTCAATCAGGATTTCGGCGACGGGGCGGCCTTGTCGGTAACTTACTCCAAAATCACCCTGTACCGCAGCTTTCAAAAACTTCCAGTATTGAAAAACAAAAGGCTGATCCAGTCCTAATTTTGAACGTAATCGCTCGACGTCTTCTTGCGTACGTTCTTGCCCCAGCATGTTTTCAATTGGATCACCCACAAACCGGAACATTGCAAATGCGACCAAGCCAACGACAAGAAGTACTATTACCGACTGGAATACGCGACGAATTATATATGCTAACATTGTTTGATTAACTCCCGCCAAACAGTTGCAATAAAACGCTTCATACAGTCATCTTCCAAGATTTCTGCATAAAGGAATTTATGAAACTTTAAACGGCACACCCCAATGGTCAGGGTGCACCGATGTAGTCAAACTACTTAAACGAGAAGTATTTGATTTTGGGGCTGTCTTCTGGGTCGACAATTGTATCAACGCCTGATTTCATTCCCCAGTTCAAAACCTGATGATGGATTGGAAGATACAAAACATCTTCTTGAACCTGATCCCAGATTTTTCGAATTGACGCATCACGAACATCAAGCCTGATTTCACTGGCAAGAGATTCAATTTCGGCATCAATTTCAGGGTTGGAATACCTTGTATTATTCCAGGAACCGTATGCTTCGCCTTTACTGTGAACAAGGAAATTAAAGGCGTATTCAGAATCATACGTAGGCACTCCCCAACCCAACATATAAAAATCTGATTCCAGATTGTTAATCAGCGGGAAGTGTTGAGCCTTTGGTTTTGAATCAAGGTTAACTTTAATTCCGATTTGCGCAAGCATACCGACCATTGCCTGACAAATAGCTTCATCATTAATATAACGATCATTTGGGCAATCTAACTTAATTGAGAAACCATCCGCATACCCAGCTTCGGCCATAAGAGCTTTAGCTGTTTCTATGTCTGGATCTTGAACCACATCTAGCTCAGGAACCCAACCATGTACAAATGGCGGCAGGATAATGCCCGCAGGTTCTGATTGGCCCCGCATAACAACTTCTTGAATGGCCAGACGATTAATAGACATATTCATCGCGCGACGAACACGAACGTCTGCAAACGGGTTTTTCCCGTCAACATTATCATTTTTCAGGTCGGTATCACCTTGATTCATCCCCAGAAAAATAACTCTGTTTTGAGACGTTCTTCTGACATCAAGGCCATCAGCATCAACGACACGATCGATATCTTGAACCGGAACATCTTGTATAAAATCAACTTCACCAGACAGCAAAGCCGCTATACGTGTCGCTGCATTTTGAATAGGGATATATTCTAGGCGAGAAACTTCCATTGGAAATTGCTCAACTCCCCAATAACCGTCAAAACGTTCCATCACGGTTTTAACATCCGGTTCACGACTAATCAGCTTATAGGCACCAGTACCATTCGCATTTTTTGCTGCATAGGTACTTTGTCCTCCTTCATAGTCCTGAACTTTTATCGCATCATTTGCGGTGGCCCAATCCTTATCCATAATCAACATATTAGTAAGATTATTTGGCATAATCGGATTAGGACCATCGGTAATAATCTCAACCGTAAATTTATCTGGTGCTCTTACATCGACAACTGAAGCCAAAACCTCTCGATAGTTACTTTCATCACTCATTGCTCTTTTAAGAGAAAAAACAACATCTTCACTATCAAAATCGGCTCCATCATGGAATTTCACCCCTTGACGCAACTTAAAAACCCATACATTCGGATCTTTATCAGAAGGGTCCCACTCTGTCGCAAGAGCAGGCACTAAAACACCTCTCATATCACGAGCAACCAAAGGCTCCATGATCTGTCGCTGCAAAGTAATTGTCGGCCCTTCATTTTGAGCATGAGGGTCAAGTGTCAAACCATCGCCAGCTCTAGCCCATTTTAACGTCTCTGCACTCACAGATGCGCCCGCGCTAAACAATATAGCAGTCGCGAGTAATGTTTCTTTGAATTTCATCATCTTTCTCCCAAGACCTTACGAGTTACCCTCGTATTATTTCGTTTGTTAAGAACCACAGTTCTCAAATATTTAGATGGCCAAAACGAGCCCTTTTCCCAGTAAAGTGCTATGATTTCTCAACTTCAAAAAATCAGCGCTCAGATAATTAAATCGTTCGTTATCTGAGCGCTGAAGTATTAGGGAAGCGTCATTGCAATTTTTAGGGACACCAAAATGATATCCAAATCAATTAAGAAAAGTTCACCTATTTTATAGTTTATTTTGTTAAAATTTGTGATATTGATAGAATTATGAACATAAAAATCGATCACATTAACCTAAGTCTATTAAGGATAATGCAAACCAATCCTGATTACTCACAACGTGAGCTTGCGGATCAAGTTGGATTGTCCCAAAACGCATGTTGGAGACGTTTAAAGCAACTCGAACAATCTGGTATTATTGAAGGGCGACGCTTGGTTTTAGACAGGGCAATGCTTGGTCTGGACTTGGTTGTTTTCATGATGATACAAACACAGAATCATTCATCAGAATGGCTAAAAGCCTTCCGTTCTCATGTAATTTCCATACCTGAAGTTGCTGATTTCTATAGGATCGGCGGCGACTATGATTACATGTTAAAAGTGATCACAGAAGACATGGTTAGTTACGATAAAATTTATCAGCGTCTTATTCAAAAAACGAAACTAGAAAAAGTGACTTCCTATTTTTCCATGGAGGCAATCGCTGAAAACAGATCAGTACATATATAGTATCGTTCTTAGGCTAGCATCGAGATATATTCTCGTCCAAAAAAACAGATGAATAGAAAATATTTTCAATCGTTATTTTTGCTTTTACGCATCTCCACCGTGTACTTTGTAAGACACCCCGATAACCATCGTGATCTTTAAAAGAAGCGATAACGCCAAAACCAAGCCCTTCCCCTAGAAACGGACGATCTCATCCAGATTATCAATTGCACGAGAAATGCGTAAATGAGCCATTTTGATTGACATAACTTCCGCTTTAAGCGGCGTGCAACACACCGCCAAGGCAAGGTTCTGGAACCTTGGTCGTGGTTGGCAGGGATAACGGCAATTTCAGTTGGCTGCGTTTGGCAAGGAAGGCAAAGGCTTGTGCTTCCAGTGCATCACCATCCCATCCCAGGCTTTCCACAGGATCAACCGTCACGCCCAAGGCTGATCGTAACGCCTCCATCAGAACGGGGTTATGTCGACCACCGCCAGTCACCACCCAACGTTCGGGCTCTTGAGGTAGAAAGCTAACAATTTTTGCATTCACCGCAGCCGTGAATGCCGTCAGGGTTGCAGCCCCATCTTCGGGACAGAGTTTCTGAACCGCATCCAGATTAAAGTCATATCGATCCAGTGATTTTGGTGGAGCCAAATCAAAGAAACAGTTGTCGAGCATTATACCCAATGCTTTTTCATTCACCTCCCCTTTAGCTGCGATTTTACCGCCTTCGTCCATCGACTTGCCAAAATGCTGTTGCACCCAGTCATCAATCAATCCGTTCCCAGGACCAGTATCACAGGCGAGAACAGTGCCATCTGGTCCCAGATAAGTAATATTGGAAACACCACCGATATTGAGCACCACAAGCGACTTTGCCAAATCACCGGCCAATGCCTGATGATAAAGAGGGGCAAAGGGAGCACCTTCACCACCAGCTGCCACATCAGCTTTGCGAAAATCATTCACCACAGGGATACCAGACAGCTTGGCAAGCAGATCACCATCCCCGATCTGGATTGTAATGCGTCGGGATGGATCATGAAAAGTTGTCTGTCCATGAAAGCCGATAAGCTCTATGTCATCCGGGACAAGATTAGCTTTCCCCAGTAACGCAATCACAACGTCATGGTGCCAACGGGTCATCTGTGCCTCGACACCCCGAACATCCTTTCCCTCGCCCATAACAGCCTCTAGTAGGGCCCGTTGTTCAGGGGTATAGCTGTAGCTCAACGTCGCGCCGGTTTCTGTTACGGTCTGGCCGTCGCTTTTGATCAGGGCAGCATCAATACCATCCATGGACGTTCCGCTCATCAACCCCAGAAGCCATTTGTCTGCACCCATATATCTGTCCTTATCCTTGCTACCTGATGAGCTTTCAGCCCACTGCTTCACCCCGGTTTTCTCGGGGCCAATTGTTTGATCCATTGTTTATGGGAAATGATTGTGGTAAATCCCAGCGGCTACGGCAAGAGGCTCTTTGTCTCTTGTCCACGATTTATATGACCTTTTTCGAAACAAGCGAGAGTTACAATGACTGCGCCACAAAAAACCGACTTCCGTTCAGAATTCCTTCGTGAACTGAGCGCACGCGGTTATATCCATCAATGTACGGATATGGACGCCCTGGATTCAAAACTCGAAAAAGGTCCTGTGGCAGCCTATATCGGCTTTGACTGCACAGCAGATTCTCTGCATGTCGGCAGTCTAGTTCAGATCATGTTGCTGCGTTGGCTCCAGAAAACCGGCCACAAACCGATCGTTCTGATGGGCGGCGGCACCAGTAAAGTTGGCGATCCCTCGTTCAAGGACGAAGCACGCAAGCTCATCACTGAGCAGGAAATTCAGCACAACATGGACGGCATCAAAAAGGTATTTTCCAAATACCTGACCTTTGGTGACGGCCCAACAGATGCGGTTATGGTCAACAATGCCGATTGGCTCGATAACATCAATTACCTTGAGTTTTTGCGTGATTATGGTGTGCATTTTTCGGTCAATCGGATGCTGAGCTTTGATTCCGTCAAGCTGCGCCTGGACCGTGAACAATCCCTGTCGTTCCTGGAATTCAACTATATGATTTTGCAAGCCTATGACTTCATGGAACTGAATAAACGTCAGGATTGCCTGCTGCAAATGGGTGGATCAGACCAATGGGGCAACATTGTTAATGGCGTGGATTTAACCCGTCGCATCAGTCAAAACGAAGTTTACGGCCTGACCTCTCCTCTATTGACCACATCATCCGGCGTCAAGATGGGAAAAACGGTCAGCGGGGCCGTATGGCTCAACGAAGAACGTCTGTCCGTTTATGACTTCTGGCAATACTGGCGCAATACCGAAGATGCCGATGTAGGCCGTTTCCTACGCCTTTTCACTGAACTTTCCGAAGGGGAAATTCAAAAGCTGGAAGCCATGCAAGGTGCAGATATCAACGAAGCCAAAAAGGTTCTGGCAACAGAAGCAACCCGACTGTGTCACGGCCTTGAAGCCGCTGAAGCAGCAGCGGAAACAGCACGTAAAGCCTTTGAAGAGCGTAGCATGAGTGCTGATCTTCCGAGCCACGACATTGAAAAATCACGCTTGGAAGAAGGCATTCCGGCATTCTTGCTCTTTAAAGAGATCGGTCTTGCAAACAGTAATAGCGAAGCGCGCAAACTGATCAAAGGCGGTGGCGGTCGCCTAAATGACACTCAGATCAAAGACGACAGCCTTGCAATCAGCCTGTCAGACTTGAATGACGAAGGGTCAATCAAAATTTCCGCAGGTAAGAAAAGACACATTCTGGTAAAACCTGTTTAATTTAGAATTTTGATGACAAAAGAATAGATAAAGGGGCTGCGAAAATCGCAGCCCCTTTATCGTAGAGGGTATCTCAGAGAGTGCTCTTTTCTGGCTATTTTCTGGCTATTTTTCTGGCTTTGGCTCATCCAGAATTTCTTTTTTCTTCTTAGGATCTTTCTCTGTTGTTGGCGTCGTGTTCCCAAAGATATTTCGCAAGAACCCCGGGGCCAGCCCGGAAAGCGGATTGATCGAAACCTCTGGCTCTTCCAAGTCGCCGCTCAAACTATAATTAAAGGCAACGATCCCCTGTCCGTCTCCACCGGTCAGGATATCCCCCAATATAGGAATACCCCCGATAATACGGTTAATCGTATAGGCGGGTACAATTGTGCCATTCGCCGCGACCAGCTTTCTGTTGGTATCAACTTCGCCCTTGGCCGTCAGGCCAATAGAAGACGAATAGAGTTTGATAAGATCACTACGAAGCAAACCGTTTTGGAGCGTGAAATCACCTTTGAGTTCGTTAAAAGCGATACCCTCGGTAGTCAAAGTTGTCACAGGCCCGGTCAAAGAAGCAAAAGCCAACATCTTGGCAAGTGTTGGCGCCTTGACCAATCGTAATCCCCGAGCTTCAATATTTCCTTTCAGCAGGCTTTCGCTGTGATAATTCTCGGCAATTCCTGAGATTTGAAGTGAACCACCCTGTACCGTATCCAGCACATCAAGTGCCCGCAACATGGCCCCGAAATCATTTGCCGTAATATTCAACCCCTGGCGCCCATCTTCAAGCGGTTGATAAGCCATAGAGAAAGTACGTTTGACATTTTCTGTTTCCGGCGTCGCTTTCGCGCCCTCTGCATACCAGAGCTCTTTGGGGATTTCCCCAGAGAACTGCATACGTTTCCAACCTTCTGGTTCTTTATCAAGCCACAAAGATGCATTCCGAAAGAAACGTTCCTCCGCCATATATATGGCGTCAAGATTTTCAGCAATTACACTAATTGGTGCCGTCTGTTTTGCTTCCTCGGGAACAGTGTCATCTTCAACCTTGGTCGCATCACCATTCTGTTCTTCACCAGCAGCATCGGGGTCCCCTTTGGTCTCACCAATCTCTCCTGTCGCATTATCTTCCCCGCCGCCTTCACCAATAAACCATTCAGCATCCAATACTCCCCCACCAATAACAATTGATGGTTTGTCAGCGGATAGATCGGCTTGTACATCTGTCAGCAAAGACTTGCCGAGCTGAAACTGATCAAGATTTGCTTGCGCAATCTTGCCCTCAGTTAACGATAACTCCCCCGTAGCAGCAAAATCATTTGCTTCCAGGTTAAAGCTGTTGATGTGAACAGCTTCACCATCAACCAAAGAAACAATCGCCTGTATTTGTCCAGGATCTGACGGTTGTTTGAAATAATTCAAATCTTCGATTTTTAAAAGAGCATCTTGTAAATTAGCTGCGATCTGAACAACGCCGGTATCATCAACTTTATTTTCCAAAGCCAAAGAAAGCGAAACAGGGCCCTCCAAATAATCAGATACCGGAATTCCCAGTTTAGATAGACCATCCGGTTCAATACGCGGAATATCGGCTTTCAGGTTTGTTCGAACCGTGACCTCGCTGCCAAACTGTTCTTTCCAATCCACGGTCATCGGAATATCAGCCAATAAAAGCGGTCCAGTTACATGCATTCCTTCTCTTGTGACATTGAGTTTCAAGTCACCATCCGTTGCATCATGTCCGTTATAGATCTTGCCAATCCGGGCTTCTTTTATCTCTGCCGAAGCATCTATGGACATGTCTTTGAACTTGAGGTCCTTTAACAACAAAAATGCAAAATCAACCGCAACCGCCGCATTTCCACTTGTTTCTTCCGGCTTGATGCCCAGCTCATCAATCAGTCGCAGGTTTTCACTATTCAGAATGGATAAAGCGGTGTTCACTGGCCCCTCAACGGCAGTTTGAATAGCAATATGTTCTTCTTCGATGTCCAGCCCGGTTATTTCGATCGTAGAAGGCAGAACCGACATATCTTCGAGTTTGCCACCTTCTGTGAACAGAGAAAGCCCATCTGCACGCACTTTGGCCGTCCCTGCCACACCTTGCACCGGGGGTAAGGGACGGAGATAATGCACATCCAAATCGCGATACCTCATGCTGCCGTCCAGAGATACCAACTTGGCCTGATCAAAATCACCGGCAGGAATATCCAGAACCGCTTTAACCACGGCTTCTTCTGCAATTCCTGTTTTAATATTATCCGTAACCCATTCCCGCGCATCAGTAGCCATGGGTTCCGGCCAATAGAGAGCCAGATCATCCACAGGAACTTCAACAGCTTTTACGCCAGCGAGAACCTGCATGTCACCATCCAGCCCGGAAACAGAACCCGCCACAGAAAGCTGCGGCCCCTTTTCTCCTTCTATCCCAAAGTTGATCGCAGCATTATCCACCGTGAGCTTTTGATTACTGCGGCTATAACTTCCTTTAACAAAAAGTCCCTGAACGGGGAGCTGAGGTACTTTTAAATCTGGTATTTCAATCGTGCCGCTACCACCAGAAATTTCAAATCGACTGCGGCCAAACTCTCCCAACACATTAACAGAAGTTGCAACAGAGGCGGCAAGAGGTATTTCAACCGTCTCCAGCGCCGATAAAGCAGGATCCAACTGTGCTAATGTCGGTGGATTTATACCCGAAATCTGGAAAGCAAGATCAACGACCTGAAGCTCGCTATCATAAACAAAGGCGCCATTTAAAATCGCTTCTTCACTTGCAATATCAACGGTTAAAGCAATATCACCCTGTAGGCCGAGCTTATCGCGACGAATGCTGATATCTGCATAGGGAACCTCAAAAACCATCCCCAACTTGCGATCATCAATCTGCATTTTGGCGCCAACAATTTGCAGTTGATTGAAATAGGCAAGCGGATGCCCGGCTTCGCGTTCCGCCATAAGATTATCGAGAATTTCCGGCAACGCTTCGCCAAAGCTTTGACCATTTTCGTCATCACCGCTATCCAGCGTGTCATCTATTTCAAAGTGGCCGTCTTCGGCCCGAACAAGTTTTAGCTCTGGGCCAATAATATCAACCCCGGTGGGGACAACACTTCCGCGGACTAATGCGCCAGCATCCAGATCAATTCCCATCAAAGGAATCGCAGCAATCACACGTTCCGTGCTATCAAGAAGGCGTACATTGGCAACCTGTATAGCAATAGCTCGCTCTTTCGGCAGCCAAACGAGAACGGTTGTATCCACATCCAGCTGTATTTCCCGATCTGGATCGGCAAAAGCCTCTTCCACATAGGGGGTCAGAAAATCAAGTTGAACAGGACCGGAAGAAAGGCGCCAAATAGCAATACCTGCCAGCACAGCAGACAGCACTAACAAGGCTGCAATAACTTCCAGAATAACTACAGATATTTTACGAATCATACGTTGAAAGAGCTCCGCTCAAGCACAACAGTTGTCAGGCGATTAGAATAGGGCATATATTTACGAACGGTTACTCTTGACCATTTTCTACAGCCTTTGCACTGTACTCGAAACAAGCTAGCGGCACTCATGATACTTTCATTTTCCTATTCCGAAGAAACATTACCCAAAATATCCAGCTCCAGCAGGGCCGAACTCGGCTTTTCTAATTGGAACGAACGTATCGAGCGTATCGAAAATTCTGATTTAAAGCAGGATCTTATCCATTTCCAAGAGATTCCGAAAGTGAAATCGCTGCTTGCATCCGTCTTCTCAAACAGCCCCTATCTTTCCGATTGCCTTTTGGGGGATATGGAATTCCTTTGCCAACTTTTAAAGCAGGGACCTGAAAAAAGTCTGACAACAATTCATCATCACCTTTTGCAAGACGTCGCAATTTCCACAGATCGTCAAAGGGTTATGAGCGAACTACGCCGGGCAAAAAAAAGAGCATCACTTGCCATTGGTTTTGCAGATATCACAGGTCAATGGACTGATCGCCGGGTCGTAGAAGAACTCACCGGCTTTGCTTCGACGGCTATTTCCACAGCAGTTTCTCATCTTTTTCTGGAACTACAAAAGCGCGGGCAAATTGAACTTAAAAATCCGGAAACACCAGAAGAAGACTGTGGTTATGTGGTCATGGCCATGGGAAAACTCGGTGCCTGGGAACTGAATTATTCATCCGATATCGACCTCATCATTCTTTATGATCCCGAAAAAATTGTCTATCTGCATAATCGTGGGGTGCAAGAAGGTATGGTAAGGCTGACACGTGATCTTGTACGTTGTCTGGATGACAGGACAAAAGACGGTTATGTATTCCGCACCGACTTGCGTCTGAGACCAGACCCCAGCGCCACCCCCTTAGCTCTCTCGTTCAATGCCGCTATGACTTATTATGAAACCACTGGCTTGAATTGGGAACGGTGCGCCATGATCAAGGCGGCCCCAATTGCCGGTGATGAAGAATTAGGTCGGCGTTTTATCAATGAAATAAAGCCCTTTGTCTGGCGCAAGCATCTTGATTTTGCAGCGATCAACGACATTCACGGTATCAAGCGACAGATCTATGCCCACAAAGGAGGCAGCAAAATTGCCATCAAAGGACATAACATCAAACTTGGTCGGGGCGGCATTCGCGAAATCGAATTCTTTGCTCAAACCCAGCAACTCATTTGGGGCGGGCGTAATCAGGATCTGCGAAGCAATTCTACCGTATATGCCTTGGAACAGCTTCATAAAGCGCACCTGATATCCCCCAAAGCTCTCCACGACATGACCGAAGCTTACTGGTTTCTACGCCGTGTCGAAAACCGGTTACAGATGGTGGACGACCAACAGACACAGTTTCTACCCGATAGTGATGGAGGCCTGGCTGATATTGCCGCATTCCTTGGCTACGATCGTGTCGATGAATTCAGCGAGGAGCTATCAAACCATCTGCATGTCGTTGAAAATCATTACGCCGCACTCTTTGAAGAAGAGCATACACAACCAAACACCACAAAAAATCTTGTTTTTACGGGGCACGAGGCGGCACCAGAACTTGTCGAAGAGCTTGAAAAAATCGGTTTTCAGGACGGTGCGCGTGTTTTTCAGATTATAACGAAATGGAAACAGGGGAAATATCGGGCTGTACGGTCTGATCGTTCGAGGCGATTAATTACTGAAATCGTTCCTGTTCTTCTGGAAGCATTCAGCAATTCTGCCACGCCCGATACCGCCTTGAATAAATTTGATGATTTTCTTTCCGGCCTGCCAACAGGTGTGCAGTTATTCTCCATGTTACAGACCAACCCCAACCTGTTGGATCTTTTAGCTGAAATCATGGGATCGGCGCCTGCTCTGGCAGACCGCCTAAGCAACTCACCCGGATTATTAGAAGCCGTTTTAAGCGATGATTTTTTTGCCCCAATGCCAGAGTTACACGCTTTGCAGAATCAATTGGAACATACGCTTGAAGAGGCCAGAGATTTTCAGGATGTACTAGACGACACCAGACGATGGGCGAACGATCAAAAATTTCGTATCGGCCTTCAAATCCTCAGAGCAACCTGTTCCATCGAGCGTTCCAGCAAAGATCTTTCCAACATTGCAGAAAGCAGCATCACCTCTTTGCTACCTCACGTGAAAGACGAGTTGAAAAAAAGACATGGCGTCATCCCGCAAAGTGATTTTGCTATTCTGGCAATGGGAAAACTTGGCTCTCAGGAAATGACGGTCACATCTGATCTTGACCTGATCAGCCTTTATGATCTTAAAGAAGTCGACGCTCATTCTGACGGGGACCGCCCCCTTGATCCTACACAATACTTTGCCAGGTTAACCCAACGCTTTACCAATGCCCTGAACGTCATGACGCCAGAGGGCCGCCTTTACGAAATTGACATGCGCCTGCGCCCTTCAGGCGGGTCCGGCCCTTTGGCTTTATCTCTTCAGGCCTTTGAAAAATACCAACTCAACGAGGCCTGGACCTGGGAACATATGGCCCTAACCCGCGCCAGAGCCATTGGGCATAATCAAGAGTTTTGCGATCGGATCAATAGCGTCATTAAGTCAATACTCTGTATAGAGAGAGATCCGCAAAAGCTTGTTGGTGATATCGCTGACATGAGACAAAGAATTGCCCGGGAAAAACCAGCACAAAGTGAATGGGATATCAAACTTGTCGAAGGAGGATTGATTGACCTGGAATTTTTAAGCCAATATCTACAGTTAAGACATGGACACTCTGACTCGACAATATTAAACACAAATACCAAGCAGGCCTTCAAACAATTAGGGAAAGCCGGACTTATTTCATCGACTGATACATCTGATTTAAGCGATGCTTTTGATTTATTTCATCAGTTGCAAAATCTCTTTCGATTGACTATCGGCGAAGCTCTTGATGAAAACAATACATCATCCGAAGTTTTACTTCGCCTTGCAAAAGCCTGTAATGAGCCAGGATTCCCAGAATTAAGGGAGCGGTATTTCCAGACAAAAAATCACGTATCAAGAATTTACAAACAGATAATTGCAGATAAATCATCAAAGCTATAAAAACCAAAGGTGATCAAACACTCTCAATCCAATTTGCATCAAGTCAGATCGTAAACTGGTAACTCACGGGCACAAAACGGAAACCAGAACCACGCGTCTCAACAAAACCCATACCTGGAAATGGCATATGATAGCCTATCATCGGGATTTTATCCGCCGCCATCATATCCATATTCTTGCGGCGTGTTTTTGCAGCTAAGTCTCTATCTCCATCAAAAATAATTGCCCATTCGGGATTCTGAAAAGCCCATACATAATGGTTAGCCATATCAGCGGTGAGTAATAGCTGCTGACCTGCACTTTCTAACATATAAATTGTATGGCCGGGTGTATGACCCGGTGCCGAGATAGCGGTAATGCCGGAAACAACACTCTCCCCATTCTGGATAAAGGATGTTTTCTCCACCAACGGAACCACATTAGTTTTGACCAATCCACCTATACGGTGGTCATCATCAAACTTTGACCAATGGTCATATTCTGTTGCCGCAGTGACAAAACGTGCATTGGGGAATGTAAATTCACCGTCTGTCACCAAGCCGCCAATGTGGTCGGGATGCATATGAGTAATTACTACAATATCAATCTGCTCTGGAGAAACCCCCAATTCGGAAAGACCAGCTTGAATACCTCCATTGCCTAAACCAGTATCAAAAAGTACTAGCTCTGTGCCTGTATCAACCAATGTCGGAGTAAAATAGAGCTGGAAAGATTCAGTTGATAAAAAATTTGAAGCGGACACGGAGTCAAATTCTTCAGCTGTGGTGCTTATGCTAAACAAATCCCTTGCGTCATCACGCAAAGTCGAACCATCGAGAATGGTTGATACAACAAATTTTCCAATCGAGAAACTGCGAGCAAAGGTGCTATTTGCAGGAGAAACGTTCCCTTTGGCCAATACAGAACCTGTAGGTAGAGTAAATGGAAGAGCCATAGCTGCGCCAAGCAGAGCACGACGAGAGAATTCGACTGACATGATAAAGCCTCATTTTGACAAGATGTATGATGAGATTCTGCGTTTCAGATGTTCTTGATTACAAAGAACGATAACTTTCATTGCATGCCTTTTACAACTCACGATAACGATACTTTTTGTGAACTTTTGTGAGTGGCCAGAGTCGTATCGACAGACACATAAAGAGTTAATAAAACGACCTAATGGAGAACTATGTATCAAAAAAGTAAGTCATGGCTAGTTGAGGACTTTTGACATATTAAAAGTTATGAAATCACAGAAAGCATAATTCCTACCGACAAAAAAATCGCTTAGTAAGTGCATTATGTAATCTTAGTAAGTGCATTATGTAATCAGTGTTCTTTAAATCTTAAAATCATCGGATCATTCATCCCCCTTCAATGCTAGTTTTCAGCGACCTGCTGCAAGTCTTGCCATAGCACGACACAAGCGATAGATATCAAAGAGTCTCAGTTTAAAAGGAATCCACAATGACGCTCGAAATCGGTGATCTTGCCCCGGATTTTACGGCCCCTATTCAAGGTAATGAGGAGTTATCCTTAAGCTCGCTTAAAGGACAAGCCGTTGTTCTTTATTTTTATCCGAAAGATTCCACGCCCGGCTGTACCACAGAAGCATGTGATTTCCGGGATGCACAGCCAGATTTCACAAAACTAAATGCAAAGGTCATTGGTGTTTCAAAAGACAGCGTGAAGCGTCATGACAACTTCATCGCAAAAAATACCTTGAATTTTGATCTTGTCGCAGATCTGGATGGCGAGATTTGCGAAGCCTATGGCGTCTGGATTTTAAAGAAACTCTACGGCCGCGAATACATGGGCATTGAACGAGCTACTTTTTTAATTGATGCCAAAGGGATCGTGCAGAGAATTTGGCGTAAAGTGAAAGTGAAAAACCACGTCGAAGAAGTCAAATCTGCTCTTGAGGCTCTTTAAATCAGCAATGATTATAAGTACTGCTTCACCAATTCTAGAAGCTATTATACTCAGCGTATTCACCAAAAATTTATTGGTGTCATCCTTTTGACATAATGATTGTGTTAGCTTGCTCCGTCGGTAAGCTTGCACGACTTTACCCGATACGCTTCTGCAGCAAAGACAATGCTCAAAGATTTAAAGAAAATTTATAAAGCCTTCAAAGCTGGTAACAAACTTGGCAACAAACATGATGTCGAACCACTTGATGTGCCTGTATCTCCTTTGTCTTTGCCAGAAGAAACCAATCAGAGCGAGACATCAAAGCTTCAAAACAATCGTCAATACCGAGATAGTGATCCCCTCTCGATTATTCAGCAGGATAATGCTTCTCTTGCGGCAAATCACTTCTCGCAAGCCGCAAAAGAAAAAACAAAAAAGCCAACCCCGTTCTTCAAACGGTTGTACAGTGCTCTCTACCTGGAAACTCTTTTTCTTGTTCTTGTTCAAATGAACGCCGCAAATGCAGAAAACGAACACCAAGATGCTTCCAATGTTGCAACACAGCCTATTGATGCAAACACATCCGAAGAACTTACCTCTTCAACAAATATAAATTGGTCTCAGGGTGCAATTTCCTTAAAATCGGTCGCCTTAAAAATTGATGACTTTGTAGATGCTCAAAGCAACCTCGGTATATCAACAGAGGCACCATCCAAAGACATCCGCTTAGACCGCCTGTTGGATGACCTGGTTACCCATAATAATTTTACCCCTATGAAACTGAAAGAACTGGATAAATCCAAAACTGTCAGCTTGCAAAAATTCAGCAAGGAAAATGAATTTGACATTGTCGACGAAGAGAATGACATTCTCATAGAACTGGATGATGATGCGCTTCTTTTTGCCACTGAAGAGCTCGCTGTTTTTGGCGGAAACGGCTTCAACTTCTTTATTGTGAACAACGAAGCCCTTAATCTGTTCGAGAACAATACATTAGATAACAGCTGGGGGAGCTTACGCCCCGGACAAGAGTATTTTATTCTCAAGAAAGAAGATGTTCTGGAAGACGATATCGAAGTCGTTTCCCTCGACGAAGAAATATCATTTGACGACGAAGGCGAAAGCCAAACCACTGAGACTATCACTGTTCATTACTTTATGTTCCAGGAAACGATCATCGGTATGTCGTTCGACCTGCCCCCAGATTTTTACGAAAAACATGGTGATATAGATATTGCGAGCCTTTTCACCTAAACACAAAAAAGATTATTTCACTTCGTTTAACGCCTTCCCGCAGGCAACAAAATACCTTCCGTCTTGCCAAAGAAACAGCCTGTATTACCCTGACTAAAGCCAATAACTTAAGCAGCAGATTCTTTGGTCATTCCAAGGAAAGCCTCTATAAGGTCAGGATCTTTCTTGGCCTCATCTGCCGATCCTTGCCAGACTGCGTTACCTGATTCAAGAACACAAACCTGATCAGCTACATCCAATGCACGTTTGGTATTTTGCTCCACCAACAGGATGGTAACTCCTTGGCTTTTCAGATGCCGAATTGCGTTGTAACAAACATCAACCATTTTTGGCATGAGACCAAGCGAGACTTCATCAATCATCAGTAACCGAGGTTCCGCCATCATCGCACGCCCAATTGCCAGCATTTGCTGTTCTCCACCAGAAAGTGTTCCAGCAGGCTGCCTCAAACGTTCGGTTAAACGCGGAAAGAGGGAGAAAACCATATCACGGTTTACCGCTTCTTTAACTTTGGACTGGCTGTAGCCGCCGACAGTAAGGTTTTCCTCGATGGTTAAATCAGGAAATAGCCTTCGTCCCTCAGGTGCTACAGCAATACCTTTTCTGACCCGCTCTCTGGCCAAAAGGCTGGATATATCTTGACCATCAAAATGAAGACTGCCTGCAAAGAGCTTCACATGACCTGCTATCGACATGATTGTACTGGATTTTCCTGCTCCATTAGGACCAAGCAAGGCAAATATTTGTCCTTGTTCAACCGAAAACGATAAATTGTGAACGGCCTGAAAAACACCATATCCGCAATCAACATTTTTAAGCTGCAGCATTATCCATATCCTCCCCAAGGTAAGCTGCACGGACAGCAGGTGTATTCATGACACTTTCAGGATCTCCATCCGCAATTTTATTGCCGTTATCCTGTACAACAAGGCGAGAACAAATGCGCATAACCTCCCCCAGATTATGTTCAATGAGAATAATACTTCTGCCTGCAGAATTGAGATCAACAATCATATCGGCCAGCTTGTGAGCTTCCGCATGATTTAAGCCAGCTAATGGTTCATCAAGTAACAGAAGTGTCGGATCCAGTGCCAAAGCTCTGGCAACTTCCAGTCTCTTCAAATATCCCAGTGGTAAATTGGACGGATCGGCATCTGCCGCATCAACAATTCCCACCAGTTCTAAAAGTTCTTTTGCACGTGTTCGATCCCTCTCTCGATCAACTTTAAACAAAGCTCCAAGAGGTGAACGCGTGTGACGAGATCCCGCAGTTAACGTCACGTTTTCCAGCACCGTCATATTACGAAAAGGTTTTACGAGCTGTTGAGAAAATCCCAACCCCATACGTACCCGACTGTGTACAGCTAACCCAACAAGTTCCTTGTCATCCAACACAATAGAACCAGACGTTGGAGTAACAACACCCGTGATCGCCCGCATCATCGTGGTTTTACCAGCTCCATTTGGACCAATAAACCCGAGTAGTTCTCCTTCATTCAACGAGAACGACACATCGTCGACAGCTACGACACCACCAAACTGAACTCTTACATTTGAGACCTCCAGGAGCTTACTCATATTTTCGTTCCCCCAGATAATTTCTGCAAAGACTTCCTTGACGATATGTGTCGTAATATCTGTTTCACCAATCCCGCAAGTCCGCCAGGGCTAAAACGCATCATGGCAAAGAGTAAGCCCCCATAAAGCAAGAGCTTGTATTCATCAATGAATTGTATCCAGAGCGGTAGAACGCTCAAAACTGCTGCAGCAAAAACAACTCCGAATACAGAACCAATTCCCCCGATAACAACCATTGAAAGTACTGTTATTGATTCCACAAAACCAAAACTTTCAGGATCAATAAATCGTACGTTATGCGCATAGAGCGCCCCGGCTAATCCCGCCAGCGCCGTTCCCATTGCAAAAGCTGCCAGCTTGTAATGAGATACATTCAGCCCGACGACACGCGCTGTATCTTCATCATCAGCGATAGCGTCGAAGGCATATCCCATCCAAGATCGCTTGAGATGTAAACTAAACAGTACAGTAAGAACACCAAAGCCGAGAACCAGAAACATAAATCCAGACTTACCGAGACCAGATCCAGGAATACTTGAAACGCCCATTTCCCCGCCAACTAAATCCCACTGACGCATAATTCCGATGAAAAGAAAACCAACCCCCATTGTCGTAATCGCAAGGAAATCATGACGGACACGAAGAGACGCAATTCCGATAAAAATGCCAATCAATCCCGCGACGATAACGGCCCCTAAGAGACCAACACCAAAAGGCATACCTGCTTTGGTTAGCATCGCGGAAGTATAGGCCCCTATTCCATAAAATGCGGCATGTCCCAAAGAGATTTGCCCGCAAAAACCCGTGATAAGATTGAGACTAAGGGCAAAAATAACAGCAATACCCATTGATGTGATCAAACTGATTTCATACCCACTTAGACCAAGCATGATTATGCCCTCCCCAATAGGCCTTGAGGCCGAACCATCAAAACGAGAATAAGGAAGGCGAAGGCAATTGCATCCCGGTCAAGATAATTGCCAAGATAGATTGTGCCGTATGCTTCAATAACACCCAAAGCCAACGCGGCAATTAATGTTCCACGCACATCGCCCAACCCGCCAAGAACAATAATCGCCAATGCTTTATAACTCGGCACACTACCCATTGTGGGCTCAACCAGGTTATTGAGAAGTGCAACCATTACACCCGCAACCGCGGCCAATGCTGAACCTATGAAAAAATTAAGGTAACGAACTTTGATAATATCAACACCAAAAGATTCGGCCATTTTCGGGTCGGTAACCGTCGCCCGCCACACCGTTCCAAACCGTGTCTTAGTCGAAAACAAAGCCAGAGCACCGATCAAAACAAGTGTACCCACACCAACTGCAACTTCACCAAGGCGAAGCGTAATGCCAAATATATATACAACATCTTGCAAAGGCGGATTTTGGTATGAAATACCATAGGGGCCAAAAGCGATGCGGTAAATCTCTTCCATCGCGATAAACAAGCCAATCGAAGCAATCAACGCCACATAAGGTGGTTTATCCAGAATTGGCTGATAACAAAGCCGGTAAATTGCCATCCCCAACAAACCAACGACCAACATGGAAACAACCAAGGCTAAAAGTAAACTACCCGTCGCATTGGTCACCAGAACCCCGATATAACCACCAAGTGTAAAGAGCCCGGCATGAGCAACGTGCAATATTCGAAGCAACCCATAAACGAGGGTTAACCCCACAGCAACCAAGGCATAGATGCTTCCTTGCACCAAGCCCTGTGCCAGTAGTTCGACATATAACATCAAGAAGTTCCAATAAAGGTCGTAGGTGTCGAGAATGGCTTAAAGGCAATTATTCCACAGGAGGAGTCAGAAGTTTCTGGTCATCAATCACAGCGTAATGATGCCACGCTCCATCTTTTACAACCTGAACCTGAACATCCTTTTTTACTTCACCAAGCCCATTAAAGGAAATAGTTCCAGTTGATGCCACCATGTTTGTTGCAGCAATCGCATCACGTATAGCCTGCCGATCAGTTGTGCCAGCTTTACGCATTGCAGCAATCGCTACCTTTGCCGCAGTATGTCCAGATGCCGCAACCATATCTGCCTTGTAACCTGCTTTAACTTCAAAAGCTGATATGAACTCTTTTGCTTCTGGCACAGTAGAATCCCGATCCAACGATGTCGTAATCAAAACACCATCCGAAGAAGGACCAGCAATTTCGATAAATTTCTCGGAATCATAACCTTCTTGGCCAATCACGGGCACATCAATTCCCCCTGCACGCAACTGACTGACAAGAGGTCCTGCAGTAAAGAAATATCCAGAAGCATAAATTGCATCTGGCTTGTCAGATTTTACTTTACTGACAATAGGACCAAACTGACGATCCTTGATTGAATATTCATATTCATTAACAATATTGATCCCAAAATCTGCCGCTTTTGCCTTGAAGCCAGCCGCCAGAGATTGTCCAAAATCGTTTTTTAGTGTGATGACAACAACACGTTTTTTGCCAAGCATCTCACCAATTAATTTGGCACCAGCTCTACCCTGTACTTCACCAACGAAAGAAGTTCGAAAGACATAATCACCAGATTTGGTAATATCCGGATGAACAGCAAAAGCAGAAATATAAGGCACACCTTCTGATTGGAAAATTCCCGATGCTGCGCGTGTTGCACCGGAATAACTTCCGGAAATCCCCACCATCACTTCGTCTTGGCCAATTAGTTTATTCGCAATAGGAACCGACTGCTTTGGTGATGCTTGATCGTCGTAATGTACCAATTCAATTTCGGTGCCATTAATTCCTCCCTCAGCATTAGCCTGTTCAACAGCAAGCTCTGCACCTAATAGTGCGGACTTCCCGTCAGCAGCCGCAAAACCAGTCAAGGGTACATTCATGCCAATTTTAACAGTGTCTGCAAACGCCGATGCAGAAACAAGAGACCCTGTGATAGCAAGTGCCACCATTACTTTTTTTGTTATGGACATTATTTAACTCCCCAGTCAACATGTATATACAAGCTTAAGGGCGAAGGCTTTTTTCAGTCAAGCGGAAAGAATTTATTGTACCATTATTAAATTAATCTATTGAATTAAAACATATTTTAAAAAATTAACATGGCTCAAAACAAACAACACAATACAATCATAAGGACAAAGTTAAATATAATAACTCTTAATGCGTTTGATTTCTCTCTGGTTTTTACGAAAAGCATGGCTATGTTGATATTCGGTGATATTGATATTACCAATTTTTTCGCCTAAACACGGATAGGATAATTCCACTTCATTCAACGTCTTCTAGCAGGCACTTAAATGGCAAAGATACCTTCCACCCTGTCAGAAGCCGCGCGTATCGTATTGACCACGGCCAATTCCATCGAAAAAGCCACACTCAGCCGGACCTTTGCCAAAGCATGGCAACAGGGCGATATTCAAAATGTCGACACAGCAAAAATACCAAGAGAACCTGCGCGGGAAGACAAACCTGAGCTCGTCCCGCCCAGAGAGGTGCCGCGCCGAAAAATCACGCCTGAAGTTGAAGGACGTATTGCTCTTCTCCATGCACTGACACACATAGAACTTCACGCGATAAATCTATGCTGGGATATTATTGTTCGTTTTGCAGCAACGGAAATGCCCAAAGGTTTTTACGACGACTGGGTTTCTGTCGCGGATGATGAAGCACGTCACCACTTGCTACTCTGTGAAAGATTGGAACAACTGGGATCATACTACGGTGCCTTACCTGCACATGCAGGTTTGTGGCAGGGTGCAGAAGTCACGGAGCATAATCTCAAAGCTCGTTTAGCAGTCGTTCCCATGGTGCTGGAAGCCCGCGGCATTGATGTAACACCCGGCATGATTGATAAGCTTAAGCTCGCCAAAGATTATAAAAGCGCAGATCGCTTACAGATCATATATGACGATGAAATCACCCATGTAGCTAAGGGTAAACGATGGTTTGAGTATCTTTGCCAGCAGGACAATGAAGATCCTGTTGAAAGCTGGCAAAACATTATCCTGACGCTGTTCAAGGGGCGTGTAAAATCACCCTTTAACATTGACGGGCGTAATCAGGCCGATTTCCCTATTGATTTCTATGGCCCGATTGCTGATTTATAAATACCAGTGTGAACTGAGTATATTTCTTCTTCAATTTTATCAAATTCAAATACTGGGAGTAAAAATCAAGCTACTCCCAGTATTTGACACATCTAACTTCAGCTATCCGTAAACCAATTCTGGTAACCAAGTCACAATCGCCGGGAACAGAATACAGAGAACCAACCCCACAATCTGTAAAGCAAGAAAAGCAAGCGACGATCTAAAGATTGTCGCCATCGAAATTTCTTTTGGCGCAACACCTTTTATATAAAACAAGGCATACCCAAAAGGCGGACTTAGAAAGGACATTTGCATATTGATTAGATATAAAACACCGAACCACAATGCAACCTTATCGCCTTCGACAGCCGGAAGTCCAAACAAACCGTCAAAGGTCAAATTTTTGATAATGGGCACAAAAATCGGAACGGCCAGTAATAAAATACCAACCCAGTCCAGAAACATTCCTAAAATGACCAAGAGAACCATCATCAAAAATAGAATGCCATAGGGGGATAAACCCGATCCTAAAATCGCCTCATTGATGAAAGCCTGACCACCTTGAAGGATATAAAACCCGACAAAGATTGATGCCCCGAAAATAATCCAAAGCACCATTGCAGAGGCTTTAACGGTTGTCACCGACGCTTCTCTCAAAGCGATCAGGTCAAACCGACCATGCATAATCGCAACAATAATTGCCCCGAATGATCCGATCCCGGCTGCCTCTACAGGCGTTGCAATTCCAGCGAACAACAAACCAAGAACAACAACGATCAAAGATAGTGGCGCAATCAGCTTTAACAGTAAGCGCATTTTTTCTGATAAACTCAGGCGTTCATTTTCTGGTATCGCAAGTCCGAGCTCGGGCTTTAAAAACGAACGTAACAAGACATAGCCAATATAGAGCCCCGATAACAAAAGCCCCGGGGCTAAAGCACCAAGATAAAGCTCTCCGACAGATTGCTGAGCAACAACAGCGTAAAGAATGGCCAGAATAGAAGGAGGAATAAGAATACCCAAGGTTCCTCCTGCCATAATTGATCCCAGCGCAATTTCGGGGTCATAGTTCCTTTTAAGCATTGCAGGAAGTGCAATAATACCCATCGTCACAACCGCTGCGCCAATAACACCAACCATTGCGGCTAAGATAGTTGATGCCAAAATGGTCGCAGCTGCTAAACCACCGTTTAGCCCCCCCATCCACTTATATACGACATCAAACATTTCTTCGATTAAACCGGCACGTTCCAACATCGAGGCCATAAAGATAAATAACGGTATCGCCGCCAAATCAGAGTTCGTCATCATCGGAAAAATGCGCGATGGGATAATGTTCAACATAATCTGGTCACCAACCAGATATACAAAAACAACACCAAGCCCCCCGGTAACAAAAGCCAAAGGCAAGCCCATCATCAACAGAACAAACAAGCTACCGAACATAATATATGTCAGTGTGCTTATATCCGTGTCTTCCAAAATTCCTGCAGACCGAAAAAGGAAATACTCATCTTCGTAAGGATCAAAAAAGAGGATATTAACGAGTTCAACACCCAATATGAAAAATGCCACAAGCGTCGAAAGCACCATGAAAATAGTGCCATAGCGCCCCAGAGATTTTTGGCGAGGAGATGGATGATCTTTTTCATTCGATTGCTGTGAAAAATTATTAACATCAGCCATTAAATTGGCCCTCCTGCCCTAACGCACGGAAGGTCATAATGTCTTTCGTTAATTTAGCAATCCCAGCAAACAAAATCAGTATCCCACCCAACAACATCATAGCTTTCACAGGCCAATACTGAATTGCCCATGTTTCAACTGTCGTCTCGCCCATCTCATAAGATTGTTCAAAGAACGTTGCTGATGTGCCGACCAGCGCGAGAATAAAAACAAAGAAAAAGACAGATGTGAAAATGTCCATACCAACGCGCCCCCTCAAAGGAAGCTTGATGTAGAGAACATCAACTCGGACATGTCCTTCTTCTTTCAACGTAAATGCCCCGGATATCAGATATTGCATCCCAAAGAGAAGAAAACTCGCTTCATGAACCCAGATTGTTGGCATGTTAAATAAGTAACGCATAATCACTTCATAAAAATATGCGATTACAGCATTCACTGTCCAAAAGGCGCAAAGGTATCCCGAGGCGACACTCACCTTATCTATTGCACGGGTAAAAGTGTTTTCGACATATTGAATTGTTTCTCCCTCGTCCTGAGGCAGACTGACACCATCAGTTTCCGGTTGTAATTTTCCTTTGCGTTTTTCTTGTAAATTTGCCCAGTAAATCAGGACAAGGGGCATAACAGCCAGCCATGTCCAATAAAGCCAATGCGGCAACACGAAACCAAAATCTGGTCCGTCCGTCATGGGTACCTCCAAAATACTTCTGATATAATTGATGAGCTCATAATCATGCAGATGTGAACAGGTAAAATAGCTGGTCATACTTAGAACCAGCCATTCCACCGTTCATTGCCAATGAAGCAAAAAAGCCTGACTTATAGGCTCTGCCCTTTAATATCAGAAGGTGATATATAACCCATAATACCGTTCATCATATAATCGAGTTGAATCTTGAATACTGCGGATGCATTCGCGTCCTTTTTCGCCCATTTGTACCAAATCGGAATAGCCGCCTGTCGGAATTTATCCAAATCAGCCTGCCCCATTCGAGATACGGTGCTACCGCTATCTGTGAACTTCTTTAAAGCTTCAACATTACGTTTTTGAATAGAGACATAATGATCAAGGGAATAGGTTTTAACCTGATCTTCGACAAACTGCTGCATAGCAGGCGAAAGTTTATCCCAAGCCCTTTTATTAACAGTCAAATCCATCAAATCAACGGGCTGATAAACTGACATCAATCCCGGAGGCCCAAACAGAATATGTTTCGTTACCTGACCAAAGCCCAAATCCCAGTTTACTGCTGGTCCAACATAATCAGCAGCATCAATAGTGCCTTTTTCCAGAGCCGGGAAAATATCGGAGCCCGGCAAACTTACCGTACTTGCCCCAAAAGACTGAAACACTTCGGAAACCATTCCGCCGGGAACTCTTAACTTCAATCCCTTGAAATCTTCAACACTGCTGACTGGTATTTTAGAATGGATAATATTTGCATCATGCTGAATGGGTCCAACATATACCAAGCCAAATTTAGCGTATATTTCCCTTGCTTTTTCTAACAATCCCAACCCGTAGAACATTGTATCCCACTGCGCAGGTTGATCAGGGCCAACAGGGTAAGACGATAGGAACACAGATGCTGGAATTTTCCCCGCCCAGTAAAGGGTAAAGGGATTCATGCCCTGTAGAACACCGTTTCGGACAGAATCAAACAAGGCATTATTATCAGCAGCAACCGATTTTGCTGCAAAAGGTTGAATTGACAGTTCACCACCAGAACGTTCTTTAAAACTCTGACACCACTCTTCAAACAAAGTATAACCCGTTGTCCCTGCATCCCAGGTTGACTGTACTTTCCATTTGTGCCCTGCCGCCGCATTAGCGTCACTTATGAACGGTGCAGAAAGAGCAGATCCTCCAGCTACAGCAGCCGTTGTTCCCGCAAGTTTTAAAAATGAACGTCGAGTTGAGGTACTTTGAGTTTTGGATGATTTTATCTTTTTTGATAGCTCTTTATTGATATTATTATTCACAGTTAGTCCTCCCATTGATTTCAATTCAATCTGGTTACTTACTTTTCTTATAAATCATGTATTGAGCTTCATTTTTTTAATAAAGACTAGTATACCTCCCCATCAAAGACCAGAAGATAGCTTCATCAAATAAAATTGATACCTTCAAACAAACACCAAAAGAACTTTATCTGTAATCAATCCAAAAAATTCGATAATTCATTAAAAAACATCAACTTTATCTAAAAACAACACTGATCAATACACAAATAATTCTTTGCACAATTTAAAAATTCTAGAGAAACCAATGCCTATTACTTAAAATCAAATAATATGTGCCAAATATTCATAAATAATGTTATTTAATCCACACCTCTGCTTTACATGCTGCTTTTGTTTGTCAAAAATCACTCGATAAAAGCAATTTTGATCAAAACATCTCGTATAAATCAGATATAATTCTCCAACGCAGAAACTTGTATTCTCTCTGCGTAACTTCACTAATTATAAATTACTTTCCCTACCTCAAAGGATTTCCTTGTGAGCAATGCTTCTCGCCCACCCAAAAATTCCTCAGAAAACTCCCAAGAAAGCTCCTCGAAAAACTCCCAAGAAAGTTTCCAGAAAAGCTCTGAACAAAATCCTGGGCAAAACTTCTTTCTCTTCGGGTCTCTCCCGCTTCTATTCGTGAAAACAGCAACGCCAATTATACTAATCATGCTGGTAAATGGTCTTTTCACAATTATCGACGCCTATTTTCTTGGTGAGTTTGTGGGGGCTGATGCCCTGACAGCTGTAACAATGATGTTCCCTGTCTTCATGCTCATTGTTGCTTTATCGACCTGGGTGTCCGGCGGTTTTTCTTCAGTTCTTGCCCGACTTCTTGGCGCGAGAGAATTTGGTAAAGCCAGCGCAGCCTTTACAAGTGCCTTTGCTCTTTCCGTCGTTGTCTGCTTACTGCTTGTTACTATTTTCAGCTTTGGCGGTGATCAGATGATCGATTGGGTCACCAAGGGATCTGACACATTAAGCGCAATGGGCTATACCTACATCTCCATTCTTATTTATGGATCTCCGCTCGTCTTCACACTGACGATCAGTGTCGATGCGCTCAGGTGCGAAGGCAAGTTGGGATACATGACCTTTATCTCGGTTCTCGCAACCCTGTTGAATGTGCTGTTTAACTATTTGCTTATCGTCCAGTTGGATCTGGGCGTAGCCGGTTCTGCTTATGGTACCTTGCTTGCGCAAACACTTGCATTAATCGCGGTCATTATTTACCGCTACAACACATCTTCGGCTATTTGCCTGATCTTATCGCCAGTCGAGAGAATTACGACCTACTGGCGTGATTTTCTTGCTCTGGGTGCTCCGCAAAGTCTTTCATATTTGGGAATTTCCTTGTCTTCCGGTGCTGTGTTTTACTCGCTTCAGAAGTGGGGTGGTAGTAATTACGAAGCGACTGTTACAGCTTATGGCATAACGACACGAATACTTACCTTCAGCTTCCTTCCTTTACTTGGCCTTAACCTCGGCTTTCAGACTATTGCCGGTAACAACCAGGGCGCGCAAATTTTTGCACGCGTCAACAGTAGCCTGAAGATAGCGGTTATCGCTGCTTTCACTTACTGCTTTACCTTACAACTGATCTTTCATTTTATGGCTGATACCTTGGGGACCATCTTTGTTGACGATCCGAAAATTATCTCGGAAACGGCACGTATACTGCCCTTGATCACTTTTCTATATTTTGCCTTTGGTCCAAGTTTGATTTTGTCCGGCTTCTTCCAAGCTATTGGAGATGCAAAAAGATCTGCTCTTATCAGCTTGACAAGAACATATCTCTTTTCCATTCCCTTAACCTTTATTCTTCCCTTGTATTTTGGTGAGGTCGGAATCTGGTATGTCGGACCTTTGACTGAAATTCTAATGATTATTTTGACCCTGTTCATACTATCACATAACGCCAATAGAACCGGGTACAAGTTGGGGGTATTCAGGACAAACTTAACAACCTTATGAGTTGAATTTCAAATTTTAATTGCACAGGGGGAACGCAATTATTTGCGTTCTCCCTGTCAGTTCTGTTAGTTTTTATTTTCTTATTAACCACAAGCTCTTTATTCCTTTGCTTATGGAAACAGAGCTTTGGCAAATAAAGTTTGTTTCTATAAGAGGACGAGAATTGCCTGCGCCGGAACCCTTATTAACAGACTTCAATCTTGATTCATCAGAACTTCTGGAAGCTATCTTTGCCGCTTCCGGTACCTATTTTGTGATTACAGATCCTGCAACAGGTCTTATCCATGCCATTAGTGACGCATGGCTCAAGATCCTGTTATATAAAAGAGAAGAAGTTGTCGGCCATACGTCACAGGAACTCAACATTTGGTTAAGCCCTGAAAAACGGGCTGATATGATCCAACGCATAAAAACAGAAAAAGTTGTCAAACGTTTTCATACCTGCCTCAGAGGCAAAGACGGATCTCTTCATGATTTTTCAATGACAATCCAATCAATTGTTTTGAAAGAGAAAAATTACCTTTTGTTTTGTGGATATGACATCACAGAAGAGATAAAAGTTAAAAACTCTGCCGTATCTTCCCGAAAAATGCTGGTGGATGCACTGGAAGCAATGAGTGAAGGGTTCGTCCTTTATGATCCTAATGGTCGCCTGGTAATCTGTAACAGCAAATTCAAAGCATTTTATGGTTATAGCAATGAAGAAGCGAAGCCAGGGGTTATCGGCTATGAACTCGGCAAGCTCGATATCGAAAGAGGCACTGTTCTTGTTCTTGATGGTGATGACCAAAACTATATAAATCGTCGTCGGGATCTGGCAAAAGGTCCGCCCAAAGCAACTATCGTACAGCTCAAGGATGGTCGATATCTTCTCCTCAGTGATCGTGTAACCGAAGATCGATATACCGTCAGTATCCAGAAAGATATTACCGATATTAAAAAGGCCGAAATTGCGCTCATGCGGGCAAGAGACGAAGCCCATATTGCCAATAATACCAAGTCGGAATTTCTGGCACATATGAGCCACGAATTACGCACACCGTTAAATTCGATCCTTGGCTTCACACAGGTCATGCGGGATGAATTACTCGGTGAATTAGGACACCCCAGATACCGGGAATATATCAATGATGTCCACCATTCAGGCGAACATCTTCTAAATCTGATCAATGACGTTTTGGATATATCCAAAGTCGAATCAGGTAAATTTGAACTTAATGAAGATGTGCTGGATCTGAAAGATACCATTTCCGCCTGCATGCAAATCATACGGGGGCGCCCGGACGCTGCCGCACTTGATATAGAAGTAAAAATAGCAAAAGAACGCGTTTATTTTCAGGGCGATGAACGGATTATGCGCCAGATCATCCTGAATCTGCTATCAAATGCTGTGAAGTTCACACCGACAGAAGGCAAGGTTCTCCTCGAACTTAAAAAGAATAGCGATGACAGCATTCGCCTGACGATCAGTGATACCGGATGCGGCATTGAAGAAGATGATATTCCCGTTGTCCTTGCACCTTTTGGACAAGCCCGTATCAATGCCCGTACGGCTCATGAAGGAACTGGACTTGGTCTCTCTCTCAGCAAAATGCTGACAGAACTCCATGATGGTACCTTGGGCCTGAGAAGTAAGATCAATAGCGGCACAAAGGTTACATTGGATTTCCCCGCAAAAAGATACGTTGATCCAACATCAATCTAGCATTTCAACGAACGCAACCACATTCACCATTGGACCGGTTCCATCCGAATATCCCAATACCAAAGTATTGATGGTACAAAGCAATCGATCTCTTTTCACTAATCATATGCAGAAAAACTTAGGGTAAACAGTAAAGCGACATATATAGTCGTGATAGCAATTACCTGTAATTTAATTTTATGGATACCTGAGTTGCCCGTTTCAGACATTGTTCTCACCATTGCCGCTTTGCTGATCGTTATTGCCTGTAGCCAACCGCTCGCTCGAAGGACGGGCCTGCCTTTCACTGTTGTTCTCGGGATTGTCGGTGTCATCATTGCCTCTGGCGCAAGCTGGCTTCTGCACACCCGTTTGACAGATCAATTTAACGAAGCCGCTGCGCTTGTAGTCAACATTCCTGTCTCCTCGGCAACCTTTTTGGACGTCTTGCTACCGATATTGCTCTTCCAAGGTGCCATAACCATTGACGTCAGACGGCTGGCAAAAGACACCGTTCCCGTTATCTTTCTAGCTGTTCTCGGTGTTTTCGTCGCAATTGCATTAATCGGTGGTGCCGTATCTCTGGTGTCCAGCGCCCCCCTTGTCGTCTGCCTTCTTTTTGGGGCCATTGTTGCAACCACAGACCCCAGTGCTGTGATCAGCCTTTTTAGAGACTTGGGCGCGCCAGAACGTCTGACCCGCTTGGTCGAGGGAGAAAGCCTGCTCAACGATGCAACTGCTATCGCGGCCTTTGGCGCATTTCTTACACTTATCATCTCTGGTGGCGGCTACGAGCCCGGACTTATCCTCCAGCAACTCGGCTCAGCCTTTCTGGGTGGTATTATTACAGGCATCATCTGTGGGCGGCTCGCAATTTCGCTGATATCCTGGCTTGGCTCTTTCCGTTCAGCACAGTTGACCATCACTGTCGCCTTTCCCTTTGTGATTTATATATTGGCCAAAAATTACATTCAAATCTCGGGTGTTGTTGCCGTTGTCACCAGTGGTCTGGTCTTCAGTGCAATGGCACGCCCGCGTTTTGAGCCCGAGACTTTCAAGTTTTTTCAGGAAACTCTGGAACAGCTTGCTTGGTGGGCAGGTGGTTTGGTCTTTATTCTGGCTGCATTGGTCGTACCTGACCTACTGTCTGACTTCGCTTTCTCTGACATTTTGGTTATTCTAACCGCCGTCATAGCAGCTTTGTTGGCGCGGGCTGTTATTTTGTTTGGCATTTTCCCGTTATTAACTGCCTTAAAGATCACCCAGCGCGTCGATAACCCGACAAAGATTGTCATTGTCTGGGGGGGCTTGCGCGGGGCCGTCACCCTTGCACTTGCCTTGGCAGTCACAGAAAACCCATTGATTAATAATGAAACACAGCGCTTTATTGCGATTCAGGCAACCGGCTTTGCCCTCTTTACCCTCTTAATACAGGGAACAACGCTGACGACATTGATGCAATGGCTAAAGCTTGATCAGCTTTCCCCCATTGAACGCGCCTTTCGAACCCAGGTTCTCACCCAATCTCTCTCTAGCGTTAAATCGGGCTTAAGCAACTTTGCCAATCGGTTTCAGCTCGATTCAAAACTGACCGAATTAACGGCCAAACAATATATCAACCGCTTGTCCCGCATTGCCGAAGACAAGTCTTACGAAGAAGAAATCAACGACAAGGATCGATTGATTATTGGTCTGGTTGCCTTAACCAATCAGGAAAAAACGTTGCTGCTGGATCAAAGATTGAGCGGTATTTTGCGCCATGATTTGGTCGATAGATATTTACTTGTCATCGAAGATATGATCGACGCAGCCCGGCAAAGCGGTCGTGAAGGATATATTTCAGCGGCAAAAAGACCGTACCGACACAGTACGCGGTTCAAGATCTTAAGCTGGGCACATACACATCTGGGATTCAACCGTCCCATAGCGTCACATCTGGGCAAGCACTTCCACTTCCTGCTCATCAACCGTATTCTGGTCTTGGAGCTAAAAGCCTTCCTCGACAACAAACTCCACAGTTTACTTGGGCCACGCCCTGTTGAAGTCTTACAGGAAATCCTCAACCAGCGACTGGAAAGCATAGAACGCCACTTGGCAGCCTTACGCCTTCAATATCCTAAGTTCGCCAGAACGCTCGATCGGCGCATTTTGGAACGCTTTGCCTATCGGGATGAGATAGAGCAGATTAAAAACCTGCGCGAGGCAGGCATCATCAGCACCGATTTGTCACGCAGCCTGACAAATGAAGCCAACTCGTTCCACGCAACACGCAGAGCAAAGACCCATGTGGATATCAAAGCAAAAACGGCAGAGCTTTTAACGGCTTTCCCCGTATTCAAAGATCTGGAAGTCGCTGAACTGACCCAAATGACACAAGAACTGCAAACCCGAGTGCTCGCAGATGGGGCCTATGCTTTCAAAAAAGGCGATAGTGCCGATGGCCTTTATTTCATCGAAAGCGGTGCCGTCGAAATCCGAATTGGCGACGAAGTTCACCGTCTGGGGCATGGTGACTTCTTTGGCGAGATGGCGCTTTTGGATGAAACCCATAGAAGTGCATCGGTTAAATCCATTAGCTATTCCCATTTGTTGCTACTTGAAAAAAGCACCTTTAACAAACTGGCCCGCGCCCACCCGAACTGGCGAAGTGCCCTTGCCGAGATTGCGGCAAAACGGAAAACCATGAACAGAGAAAACAAAGAAGCTTCCTGAAGCTCTTTAGCTCCTCTTTAAAGAGAAAGTCATCCTGTGGCCCCAAACGGAAAAGTTAAAAACACCAAAGCCGCAAAGCCCCGGGAAAGAGACCTCGTTCGCGGCAGCCTTCCGGAACACTTCAAAGCCTTGGCCATACCCGCTGGCATCGGGATGCTCTTTAACACCTTGTACAATGTCGTCGATACTTTTTTTGCCGGGATGATTTCAACAGATGCTCAGGCAGGACTTTCGGTTTCCTTTACCGTATTCTTTATCCTCATAGCTTTTGGCATCGGTCTGGGACAGGGCATTTCCGCCCTGGTTGGCACGGCAATTGGAGCCGGTACAGCCATTGGTGCAGAGAAACAAGTCGATGCCGATAGCGACCAAACAAAAGATATTGCCACACCCAAGGATATCGCCGCACAAGGCCTTAGCTTTGCGACGATCTTCTCTGGCGTCCTTTGTTTGGCAGGGTATTACGCCATCCCTCATTTGCTGGATCTGCTCGGGGTTTTCAACGGCTATCGAGATTTAGCCCATGATTACCTGATGCTCATCCTTTTTGCAGCACCTGCCTTCATGATCGCCTTTGCCGCCAACGGCATTCTCAGCGCACAGGGCGATACCGTCACCAATCGGAATGCACTCATCGGTGGTTTTTTTGCCAACTGCCTCTTGAACCCGGTTCTTATTTTTGGCGCCTTTGGTCTTCCTGCGCTAGGATTTGACGGCCTCGCGATATCAACAGTTATTACCGAATGGTTTGTCGCGCTCTATCTTCTGTCCCGCGCCCTGAAATCCCGGGGAATGACAAATGTAAAGCTGCCCTGTTTTTATCCCCATTTGAAAATCATCAAGGACATCGCTGCACAGGGAACCCCCGCAAGCCTGAACTTCCTGACCATTACTGTCGGTGTTTTTGTCATCCAGTATTTCCTGCAACCCTTTGGCGCAACCGCCGTCGCGGCCTATGGCATTGCCCTTCGTATTGAGCAGCTCATTCTGCTCCCCGGATTGGGTTTGACCATTGTTCTCTTGCCGATTATTGCGCAAAACTACGGTGCCAAAGAACTCGACAGAGTACGTTATGCCTTTTGGTGGTGTGTGTTGACAGGCATCGGCATGATGCTCATCGGTGCCTTCTTACTATTGCTCGGCGGTAAATTCTTGTTGGGCCTCTTCACGCAGGATCAGAACGTCATTTCTGTCGGCTTCGATTACCTGCTCCTCGCCGCCGCCATGTTACCCGCCTACCTGCCCCTCTTTGCCATGATGTCCTTTTTCCAAGGCATCAAGCGCCCGATCTGGACCGTATGGATCGGGATCTATAGACAAATCTTCGCTTCAGCAGGTTTCGCCGCCCTCTTCATCTATGTCCTGAACTGGAACGAATGGGGCGTCTGGACCGCTGTCTTCACCGCCGTCTGGAGCGGCCTTCTACTCTCGACAATTATCATGATAATCGTTGCAAGAAAAAGCATTCAGGGAATGGGCGGGCCAAGAGTTTTGATTGAAAGAACGCAACAGTAATCACGGTTTATTTAGATGTATTGGCCCAGATCTGGAATTAAAAAACATCCCGAAAAAAGATGGAACCAACCTGATCGTGTTTTTTTTGGGTTCGGAGCCTGTCACATATTGGCAGGTGTTTATCTCGAAAACGCTCCTTTGGATGGTTTCTATGGTGAATGGATTGTCCCGGTTAAAGGCTACAAAGGACATCACATGTATGTAACCAATGGTTCTATAGCTTTCGATTATCACGGTTACTCGCAACGCGAGAAATTACTTACTCATTACTGGAAAGGTTGGCGTGAGCGCTACGTTGGCTGGGACGCAAACATTCAAAAAATAGATTTCCCGCTACTAGAAACCGTTGAGTTAAATAAGAGAAAACATCTTGGTCCCGATCAATTCTTTGATGATCCTATTCCTCGCGCAAGACAGTTTATATCGTCATTCCAACATCCTACCTGAGCTTGAGTTACCTACGAAAAGGACCTCGGATATATATTTCTAGCTCTTCTGCTAGGATTTTGTTTGGACCGTCTTCACCTTAGTTCTGGAGCGAACTTCTGCTCTCGACGATTATCCTTATTATGATTGCAAGAAAAAAAATTCAGGGATTGGGTGGACCGAGGATATTGAGAGTAAGTTGTAGGTAAATCTAGAGTTTGAGTTATCATAATGGGAATGAAGAAAAGTCGTCTTAGTCAGCAAAACAACGTCATTTCATTGTGCACTTTGTTACAGTACTACAGCTCGCACAGCAGCAGCTATTTTTGATGTCAATTCTAAAACACCACGTTCTATATTCATCGAATTCGTGAGATTATAGGTAAGGTGCGGACGCCTACGAAAGATCTATAACTGCTGGCCACTTTTAGCCTTTTGATTGATTGTATAGGTTGGAAATACCTAACTTTTGAAACAGTGGTAAAAGGTCATTTGACTGCTCAATAATGTATGAAGAAGACGGCCTTTGCGAAATAGATTTTAATATATCGGGGCGCACATGATCCTGAAATTGCCAAATGATTTTCAATAGACACGGAATAATGAGAATTTCAGGACAATTCACTGGAAGTTCCGGTCGACTTTTAAAAAGATATCGCCAGTTTCGCTTCGCACATCTGAAAAATGCTGTTGATCGTTTTACATCCAAGAAAATGATGATATCCGCAGCCTCTCTAATTTTTTCAGAAACACCATCGATCACCCATTCAGGTTTTGAGCTTAGTTCCAACTCTTTTTTAATCCTGACATCGCGGGGACATTTTTTCCACCCAGGTTGCCACACGATTTTATCAAGCCCAAACACAGGTAAACCCAAAGCTGTACCGATCTCCTTTGCGAGTGTTGTCTTCCCAGCCCCCGCATTCCCCGTGATATGAATTTTTCTCATCAATAATCCCATTTTTCCAATAATAAGGAATTCGTATATACTCTATGTTGAATTCTTTTGGTGATTATTTTAGCTGATTTGTGCCACAAGCGAACACAGGCTCTCCAATGGGGTTTGTTGTGGAGCATTATCAAGATAGTACTCATCTTTAAAAGCAGTTTTTCAAGATTCAGAAAAGCCCAATAAGATCATAATTAGCTTAAAGTATTAGCATAACATGCGCCTTGCACTCTTTTTAAGCTCCAATTGATTGACCTCATACAATTGTATATTATATATTTTAAAATAATCCAACCGATAACATAAACAAATGAGTTATCGAAATACGTTGTTATTTTTAGAGTATTACGAAAGAGATTCAATGTGACTCATATTTTTAGAAAATGGAGTGGCTTATCCACCCAAAACAAAGCTCAAATGTATCCTGCACATTTTGTTCAAAACGTTATACCCGCAATTCAGAAAGTAGATGGTTTTCTATCAGCTGATCTTTTATCAAGAGAATTTGAGGGCAAAATCGAATATACGGTAATATCTCGCTGGAAATCTATGGACGCAGTAAAAGCATTTGCTGGTGAAAACCCATCCCTTGCTGTCATAGAGCCGGGAGCAGTCGCCGCTTTGGAGAGCTTTGATGATGTCGTTATACATTATGAGGTAGCAGTTCACGTTTCCTGATTAATTGAACGATGTATTTTTCACGCCTGGGTCGTAAAACAGAATCTTCCAGCCAAAAATAAACATTATATAGCACAGGCAAAAACACTTAGTATTAACCCTTACCGTTATTTTATCTCGTGATAACAACTTGGCTGATTGAGGTTAATCAATAGCTACTATTTCTCCTACCCTCGAAAAGCGCCGCGGATATAGATCGCCAGCTCTTCTGCCAGGGCTTTGTTCGGGCCGTCTGCGAGGTACATGTTGATGCTGCATCGGGGGAGAGTTGGTAGCTCGCCGCGATGGTCGATTTCTTCGATGCCAGGGTCGCTGAAGGTTGGGAGTTCGGGGCGCACCGCGAAGTCTGCGGCGACGGCGACCGAGGTGGAATCTTCGCTGTCGGTATCGACTGCGTCCAGCCAAGGAATACCAGCCTGTTCCAGTGCATCAATCATAGATCGTCGAAAGGCACACCCGCGCACCATGGCAACGGGTAGCGGACGTGCCATCCAAGCATGTCCCTTTACCGCACCCGTCCATAACAAAGGCTGTACAGCTAATAGTTCTCCATTAGAGGGTAGCTTCTGGTCTTTGTCATAGACCTCTGTTGTTAGAATGAGGTCTTGTTGGCCATGTTCAATTTCAGCCGCCAGATCAATTGATCCCGCAGTTTTTAGTTTGACCTGCACCCGGGGGAAGTCCCGGTTGAACTGTTTAAGAACATTTGGGATATGTGGCCTTATCACATCGCCCGGCACGCCAAGGCAAATCGTCCCCTCGTACTTTGGAGCTGTCAACCTGCCCCAAATTTCATCGTTCAGGTCCAGCATGGACCGGGCATAGCCAAGTAACTGGTCACCCTCTGCCGTTGGCCGGATGCCCCGCCCGCTATTACGATCCAGCAAAGGCAGACCAACGCTTTCTTCCAATCGCTTAATCTGCATGCTAATGGTCGATTGCGTCATATGCAGTTTGTTCGCCGCCGCTGTCATACCACCGGTTTCACTGACAGTGATAAAACTACGTAATGTTCCAAGGTCAAAATTTCTCAATCTACAGACTTTCCCGTGTTCGTTTGATATCCGAAAATCACACTATCAATTTTTGTGATGATATTCATCAATACTATTCACTTCCATAATACTAAATTCATGACAATATATCAATAACATTGATCACAAACACCAAAACCATCACATTTTACAATGGAGGATGAAATGCTAAAACAACCATGTCATACCTTACGTACAAACGGCGCTTGCGGAACTTCTTTTTCTCAGGATCACACAGTCTTCACATCGGCCCCAAAAGAAGCGACAACCTTATTAAATCGTCTCCTTGCCCGAACTCGTAACTGGTTTGCAACGGCTTTTGAAGTTCGGAAAGAGCGACGCGTTTTGGCAGACCTAACATCCGAACAACGAGAAGATATCGGCTTGAGTAAAGAACAGGTTCATCAGGAAAGCATCCGTGCCTATTGGGACCTACCGACTGATCGCGTGAAATAAACGCTTTGTCATCAACACTCAATTGTCAACGTACGACCAAGGAATTAGATCACACTTTTTTGCTTTGTACTTAACATCAGAGAAAACAGAGTGATCTATCGGGAGTAAGAGTTAAGTTAAACGACGATCTCTTTCTTCCAGGCTAAACAAACCCTGCTGTTTGATTATGCTAAAATAAAAGCCGATAGGGTTAGTCCTATCGGCTTTTTCTTATGGTTATTCGGAATTTTCAATCCCCGAACTTGATTACAGTAGCTCTTCGTGGTCCTCGCCTTCGGTCGTACCGCCCTTGAGCTTGGATGCCAGAGATGCTTCGAGGAACATATCGATATCGCCGTTTAGCACAGCACCCGAGTTGCTGGTTTCTGCCCCTGTACGCAGGTCTTTCACCATTTGATATGGCTGTAGAACGTAGGACCTGATCTGCCGTCCCCAACCGATCTCGGTTTTTGAATCCGCTTCCGCCTGGGCAACTTCTTCACGTTTTTGCATTTCGTGTTCGAACAAGCGCGATTTCAACATGTTCATCGCGGTTGCGCGGTTCTTATGCTGAGAACGGTCATTCTGACACTGCACAACGATACCTGTTGGTTCGTGAACGATACGAATCGCTGAATCAGTCGTGTTCACGTGCTGCCCACCCGCGCCGGAAGCACGGAAGGTATCAACACGAATATCCTTATCCAGAATCTCGATATCAAAGCTGTCATCGATAACAGGATAGACCCACGCAGAGCTGAATGATGTATGACGACGGGCCTGTGAATCATAGGGCGAAATCCGCACAAGACGGTGCACACCAGCTTCGGTTTTCAACCAGCCATAGGCATTATGACCCTTGATCATAACCGTTGCGGACTTCAGGCCAGCTTCTTCACCACTGCTTTCTTCCAGCCATTCGACCTTGTAGCCATGCTGCTCGGACCAACGTGTGTACATGCGCAGAAGCATTTCGGCCCAGTCCTGCGCCTCGGTACCGCCAGCACCTGCATTGACCTGTAGATAACAGTCATTTGCATCGGCTTCACCGGACAACAGGCTTTCCAGCTGTTTTTTATCCGCCAGTTCCTTCAGGGCGAAAATCTGGTTTTCCCCCTCATCAACAGAGCCCTGATCACCTTCGTCTTCACCCATCTCAATCAATAATGTGGCTTCTTCCACATCGCTTTCGATCTTGCGCACAGCCGCAATCGACTGTTCAAGATGGGTACGTTCTTTCATCAGCGCTTGGGCAAGCTGCTGATCATTCCAGAGTTCAGGGTCTTCAGCACGAACATTAAGTTCGTCTAATCGTCTAAGTGCGGCATCCCAGTCAAAGATGCCTCCTCAGCAGGATCAGCGACTGTTCAATATCGCTAACCGCTGCTTCGATCTCGGCGCGCATTTTTATACGGCCTCCTCGTCAGCTAGATTTAAAATAAGTAATTCGGTTTCTTCTACCTGTTTAGGATGGGTTAATACAACCCCTCGGTTGTCAATCCATCGGTCACAGATAAAAGAGGATTGTCATTCTCTTCGCCAGCGCCGGAAAAATTAGGTGATGGCACGTTTTCAGGCTTGAAAGCTTCGACAATCACGTTGCTATCATTCACCCCGGCCAAGCGGCCTGTTTCAGCGTTAATTCTAACCAGTCTTATCCCTGCCGGAACCCGGAAAGGCGTTGCAGGAGCACCTTTCAAAGCTTCTTCCATAAAGGATTTGAAAATTGGCGCGGCCGCACTTGCACCCTGTTCTTTGGCCCCCAGTGTTTTGGGATTATCAAACCCCACATAGGCACCAACAGCCAAATCAGGAGAGAAACCAAGGAACCAGGCATCAAAACTTTTATTGGTTGTCCCTGTTTTACCACCAAGCGGCTTGCCGATAGATTTAATCCGGCGGCCAGTTCCACGCTGCACGACGCCCTCGAGCATAGACACAACTTGATATGCTGACGCGGGGTCAACGATCTGTTCGCGCGTATCCGGCAATGTTGGGACAGGCTGGTTTTTCCACTCATCATCACTCACGCAGGGTAAACAGTTTCGGGAATCGTGTCTGAAAACTGTTTTACCGCGCCGATCTTGAATTCTATCAACAAGAGTTGGTTCAATACGCTTGCCGCCATTTACCAGCATCGCATAGGCAGTTGTCATCTGTAACAAGGACGTTTCACCGGCCCCTAACGACATTGACAACACAGGCTTCATATCGTTCTCAATACCAAAACGCCTCACATACTCGACGATTTTGTTCATGCCGACATTCTGGGCAAGACGAACTGTCATCAGATTACGTGACTTTTCCAGGCCAACCCGCATCCGTGTCGGCCCATAGAATTTTTTGGTGTAGTTTCCCGGCTTCCATTTACCAAGGCCTGCACCCTGATCTAACGAGAAAGGCGCATCCTGTATAAGTGTTGCAGGCGTGTAGCCATTATCCAGACCGCTGAGATAAATAAAAGGTTTGATCGCCGATCCCGGCTGACGGATCGCCTGTGTTGCGCGATTGAAAGAACTGCGCGAGAAAGAAAAACCGCCCGACATTGCCAAAACCCTGCCCGTATGGGGGTCGATGGCAATAAGTCCACCGTTCACATCTGGAATCTGCCGCAGGGCAAAGGTATTTTCAGGATAGTCATTTCCTTTAGGCGTCTTTGTAACGCCTTCTACAAGGACAACATCACCCAGCGATAACACGTGTCCCGGCGTACTCGGTACACCGCCAAAGCGTTGATTTTTGAGCCACTTACGTGCCCATTTCATCTCGCTCATAGGGATCGTGCCGCGCAATCCATCCGCAAGGCCGATGGAAACTGACTTTTTACCAACGTCCAAAACAGCCGCGAGTTTCCAGGGATTAGCCCCTTTGGGGGCGGGGATCGCTTCCAGTTGCCTTTTCCATCCATCCGGCGATTCCGGATCATAGGTCGTAACAGGACCACGCCATCCATGACGACGATCGTATTCGATCAATCCGTCCCGTAAGCTCTTTTGTGCAATTTTCTGTAGTCTCGGCTGAAGGGTTGTCCGAACAGACAGCCCGCCTTCGTAAAGCCCGTCTTCGCCATAAAGATCGATCAACTCGCGACGCACTTCTTCAGAGAAATAAGGCGCATCAACTACTTCAGTTTGATCACGCTTGATCACCTCTAGCGGGGACTGCCAGGCTGTTTCAGCCTCTGCCTCGGTAATCTTGCCGTTTTCAAGCATACGACCAATAACCCAGTTCCGGCGCGCAAGTGCCGCTGCATGACGGCGTACAGGGTGGTAGTTGGACGGTGCTTTTGGCAAAGCAGCCAGATAAGCAGCCTCGGCAATCGTCAATTCATCAAGCGATTTGTTGAAATAATTCAAGGACGCCGCAGCCACCCCATAGGATCGGTAGCCAAGAAAGATTTCGTTCAGATACAGATCAAGAATACGCTCTTTTTCAAAGGCGTTTTCAATTCGATACGTCAAAATGGCTTCTTTGATTTTACGCTCGTAGGATACCTCGTTCGTAAGCAAGAAGTTCTTTGCCACCTGTTGGGTAATTGTTGATGCCCCGATCAGACGTTTGCCCGATCCGATGTTTTTAACATTCGTCAACATCGCACGGGCAAGAGAGAGATAGTTCAATCCGCCATGAGTGTAGAAGTCTTTATCTTCCGCAGAAAGGAATGCATCTTTAACACGGGTCGGTACCGCCGTAATGGGTACATAAATACGCTTTTCCTTCGCGTATTCTTCCATAAGACGTCCGTCACCCGCATGCACTCGGGTTACAGTCGGCGGATCGTAATCTTTAAGATCAGTATGTTCCGGCAGGCCTTTGCCATATTCATAGAGGGCATAGATAACAACGCCCCCGCCAGCAATTGCCATCACAATTCCCAGACCAAACAAATAGCCTAATATCTTAAGAAACTTCACGCCTTAAATCCCAATCAGCATTAACGCCATAATTTTATAGCCTGCCCTATAACTGTGACAGCCATATGGCAAAGCACCAAAACCCATCTGCCAAGTATTGTCCTGCAGCAAGAGTTCAGTATCAACACCTCTATGCGCAAGCCATGCCTTAGTCGTTATGATAATAAAAAACCTAATATACCAGAAAATCTTAAGAAACCAGTTATTGCGCGTTATAACTTTCCAGTTTCCCGAAATATTGATCAACAGCGCGGCTTATCGCCGTCACCAATTTTTCCCTATGCTGATCACTTCTAAGCAAGCGTTCTTCTTGTCTGTTTGACATGTAACCCAGTTCAACCAACACAGACGGAATTATCGGTGATTTCAACACAGCAAAGCCAGCCGAACGATGCGGGCGCCCGAGCAACTTTGCCTCACGCTTCATCTCGCCAACCAACACATTTGCAAACTGCTTACCCTGATTATTGGTCTCACGTTGCGCAAGATCGATTAAAATTTTACTGACGTCTGCGGATTGTTCACTCAAATCAAAACCAATGATAATATCGGCCTTGTTTTCCTTCGCGGCCAATGCTTCGGCTTCTTTATCCGATCCGTTTTCAGACAAACTATAGACAGAAAACCCCCGAACCCTGCTGGACGGATGTTTATTGGCGTGCAGGGAAATAAACAGGTCGCCTTCGGCTTTTTGGGCAATGCCAACCCTTTGCCGAAGCGCTAGCGAGGTATCGGAATTTCGCGTCATGACGACTTGATAACGGCCAGATCGTTCCAATGCGGCCTTAAGGCTCTTGGCATAGCTCAGTGCCAGATTTTTTTCTCGAATGCCTGATACGCCAATTGCTCCGGGATCTACACCACCATGCCCGGGATCAACCACGATAACCTTCTTTGCTTTCTTCTTTGCAACTTTTGGCGCGATCAGAGCAGGCGCAACCGGCGTTGCCGCAACCTGCGTCTTTGCTTTCAAAGGTTTGGTCGAGGTAAGTTGCCTCTTCTGCTCACCTGATGATTTATATCTTGTGGCTGAAATTCTTTTGATATCAACAACAAGACGATGTTTGTGCCCTTCTTTGGGCGGCAACAGAAAAGCTGATGTAATCGAAACAGGATACCGGGCATCAAGAACCACACGACTGATGTTCGGTTCAAAAAGACCAAAACGGAGTGCCTGAACAGCCCCCGTTGCCCTTGGAACCTTATTCTTTGGCACCTTCCAGTTCAACTTGGGTAGATCAATAACAATACGATAAGGGTCAGGCAGCGTGAAAATTCGATAGGCTGGTTCTTCGGATAATTCCATAACAAAACGGGTTTTATCCGGGTGCTTTCCGATTCGAATAGCATCCAGGTCAGAGCTCTGTGCGCTCACAGTTCCCAAAAGAGCAATCAAGGCCAGGAAAATTCCAACCAATCTGGTACAGCTAAAAAACCTAACGTTCATGCGCTCTTTATCTCAAATATCACTGTTTAATACCAAGCTATTTTTGGTTTAATCTAAGTACGTTACTCGAAAAACATACTCATGAAACAACCCTATTATCACGTATTTTTAAAATGAATCCAAAAAAGTGAAATTACCTTCTAGCACAGAGGGAGTGCTCCTGTTAGTCTACAGGCAGAAAATTCTACGCTGATAGTGGAATAACAATCCAACTTACAGCGTGTACTGATGCCTCAGGAGGCTCTGTTAGCGAGAAGCTGCAGATTTCGGTCTTTATAAAAGACGCCCTGAGAAGCAAGTACAAAAAGCCAAACTGATGGGGCAAGGTTTTACAAAAACAACTACCCCTTCAACACTTTTTAACTTAATTGAATCGTCTCTATATTCAAGACGATTCCCAAGCGAGAGCGTTCCCGTTCTTAACTACGGATACGCAGGATAAAGAAACGGTAATGAACGCTCTTGATCATATAAATTCATCGACAATGATGTTCCGTGCGCCGCCTTTGTTACGGCTTACCAAAGGCGCAGGCCGCACGCTGGAGTTACTCACGAATGGCAAAGCGTATGCTAATCGATGCCACCCACCCGGAAGAAGTCCGGGTTGTGGTGCACAACGAAAACAAACTTGAAGATTTCGATTTTGAAACCCAATCCAAGAAACAACTAAAAGGAAATATCTACCTCGCTCGCGTAACCCGTGTTGAACCATCTCTCCAAGCTGCATTCGTAGAATACGGCGGGAATAGGCATGGTTTCCTTCCTTTCAGCGAAATCCATCCGGACTACTACCGTGTTCCGGTTGCTGACCGCGATAGCATTATGGAAGAAGAAGCCGTAGTCGAACCTCAGGAAGAGGACGAAAACAACACTGCGCCTCAGGCAGAGGAAGATACAGCCGATGTTTCTTCAGATTCCCTTGAAAGCGTAGAAAAACAACAAGACGATACCATTGAGGAAATCGCCGGAGAAACCTCTGTCGATAGTATCAATGAAGACGAATCAGACTTTGAAGCAAAAACAAAGTCGCGCGTGAACCTTATGAAGCGTTACAAAATTCAAGAGGTCATCAAGCGTCGTCAGGTTATTCTTGTTCAGGTCGCCAAGGAAGAGCGTGGTAATAAAGGTGCTGCCTTAACGACTTACCTGTCACTTGCAGGGCGGTATTCCGTTCTAATGCCAAATACCAACAAAGGTGGCGGGATTAGTCGCAAAATCAGCAACCCAAATGATCGTAAGCGCTTAAAAGACATTCTTTCCGAACTGAAAATCCCCGAAGGTATCGCCGTGATCGTTCGTACAGCTGGCAGCCAGCGTACGAAAATGGAGATCAAGCGTGATTACGAATATCTTATTCGCCTTTGGAACGAAATTCGCGAAAATACGCTAAAATCCGAAGCGCCTAATCTGATTTACGAAGAAGCCAATCTCATTAAGCGGGCAATGCGTGATCTCTATACCAGTGATATGGAAGAGATTCTGGTTGAAGGCGAACGCGGCTATAAAATGGCCAAAAGCTGTATGCGTTCCCTAATGCCGAGCCATGCTAAAAAGGTTAAGCACTACAAAGGCATGCAGGTTCCCTTGTACCACCGCTTTCAGGTGGAAACGCAAATCGATGCCATGCACAATCCAATTGTGCAGCTTAAATCTGGCGGATATCTGGTTATCAATCCAACAGAAGCCTTGGTTGCTGTCGATGTGAACTCTGGTCGTGCGACCAAAGAACGTCATATTGAAGAAACAGCTTTCAAAACCAATCAAGAAGCCGCCGATGAAGTAGCCCGCCAAGTACGCCTACGCGATTTGGCTGGGTTGTTGGTTATTGATTTCATCGATATGGATGACCCCAAGCACAACCGGGAAGTCGAACGCCGCCTGAAAGACGCCATGCAGGCGGACCGCGCACGCATCCAATTGGGACGGATCAGTCCTTTTGGCTTACTGGAAATGTCTCGTCAGCGTTTGCGCCCAAGTATCGTAGAAAATTCAACGCTGACCTGCCCGCACTGTGACGGGATCGGAACAGTCAGAACAACAGAGTCTGCAGCGCTTCACGCTCTTCGCGCTCTGGAAGAAGACGGCATCCGTAAAGGCAGTGGCAAGATCGCTCTCTTCGTTCCAACCGAAGTTGCGCTGTATATCCTGAATCAAAAACGTTCCCGTCTTATCGAAATTGAACAGCGTTACAATTTTGCCGTTGATATCAATGCAGATGACAGCATTGTTATTCCGAACTTCCGTCTGGAACGCCTTGTTGCAAACAACGATGGTCCTGTCGAAGAAATCATGCCGCCTGAACCTGTAAAATCAACACAGGTGAAATCAACGCGGAATCTCAATGAAGAACGATCCGAGCGCTCAGAACGCAATGACAAACAAGATGGTGACCCGAAACGCCGTCGCCGTCGTCGTCGCCGGAAAGATCGTTCAGAGTTCCCGGATGCAGATAATGATGAGAATGCAAGTTCATCATCTATTGACGAAAGCCAGGAAAGCGATAGCGATCAGGACGCTTCTGGTTCGGATGACGGATTTGATGATGATGGCCGTTCCCGCAAGCGCCGCCGTCGTGGCAAACGTGGCGGAAGAAGAAGAACCAGACGTCCTGAAGGCGAAGAAGAGCAACTGGACGGTTCTGAAGATCAGACAGTGTCTGAAGCTGGCGACGGTGAAGTGTCAGAACAAAAGACAGAAGTGATTTCAGACGAATCACAAGATGCTACTGTTGCAGCCACTACTGTAGTCACTGACGATAAAGCTTCTGACGAAGAGAAGCCCAAGCGTCGTCGTAGCCCTCGCCGTAGAAAACCTGTATCAGCAGATACATCTACAGAAGAAGCGCCAGCTCAGAAAAGCGACTCAACTGAAGACACGGTAAACGCTGAAGCTACTTCGAATTCGGACAGCGTCGACGAAAGTACTTCTACAGCAGAAGTCCAATCACCCGATGATGAAGAAACACCAAAGAAGCCTCGTCGTGCACCTCGCAAAAGAGCAACAACGACGCGGCGGCCACGGAAAAAAGCTGACGACACAGCAGAAAATGCTGTAGAAGAAACCGCAGAGGCTACCACATCGACAGCTGAAACCGAAACTTCAGCTGATAGTGCGCCGAAAGCCAAGCCGAGAACAAGAACTCGCGCGAAAGCTGCAACAAAAACAGGACGTCCTGTTGGCAGACCGAGAAAGACCCCTGCTCCGGCTAAAGAGAAGGCGCCAGAACAGTCTGTTGAAGTGAAAAACATCCCGATCGAAACACCTGTAGCGAAAACAGAAAGCAAACCGGAACCCAAACCTGTTGCTGCAGTTGCGGTAGAAAGTGCACCAGTTCAAGCTGAAGCACCGAAACCAGCACAGCCATCTGGTCCAAAGAAAAAAGGTTGGTGGAGCCGTATAACCGGCAATTAATCGATTTTCTTTACACAAAAAAGAAGCCCCGGACTTCAGTGACCGGGGCTTCTTTTTTACAAGGAAACTTTATGACGTCCTGCCTATCGCCAATCCTTCAGGCGTTTAACTGCTTCGAGCATGGTCTGTTCTGATCCCGCAAAAGAGAACCGCATAAAATGGTTCCCATGAAAGGGATCAAAATCAATTCCCGGTGTCGCCGCAATACCCGTTTCACTCAACAGACGTGTACAAAAAGACTGACTGTCATTCGTACGCTCACTGATGTCTGCGTAGATGTAAAATCCACCGTCAGCCGGGGCAAGGTTATCAAAACCGATCCCTGGTAACTCGTTCAACAAGATTTCTCTGTTACGGGCATATTGTGCGACATAACCTTCAAGAACATCGTAACAGTTAAAAACAGCCGCCCCCGCAATCTGGGATAAAGTTGGCGGAGAAATAAAGAGATTTTGTGCAAGGCATTCCTCTGCTCGCAACATATCCTCGGGCAAAATCATCCACCCCAGTCTCCATCCCGTCATAGAGAAATATTTGGAGAAAGAGTTAATGATGAAAGCATCGTCAGTATATTTCAAAGCCGTTGATGCTTCTGATCCATAGGTAATACCGTGATAAATCTCATCTGAGATCAATCGAATATCATTCAGTGAACAATAATAAATAATCGCTTTGAAAGCCTCTTCGCTTAGCATTGTACCCGCAGGATTGGACGGACTGGCAATGATGACACCATCCAATTCACCCTGCGCCGCCAATAAATCAGCTGTCGGTTGGAAACGCTCTCTTGGGCCAACTTCAATAAGGACAGGCTCTATATCCAATGCGACGAGAATATTTTTATAGGCCGGATATCCCGGAGCCGCCAAGGCAACTCGATCACCCGGATTAAAAGCAGCTAGAAAAGACAATAAAAATCCAGCAGATGATCCCGTCGTCACCATAACACGTCTGGGATCGACCTCTTGTTGATACATATGTTTATAGTGATCCGCTATTCCCTGTCGCAACTCGGGAATCCCCATAGCATCAGTATAACCGATCATCTCAGTATCAAGTGCAGATTTAACGGTCTCAAGAACATACCTAGGTGCTGGTGTTGCTGGCTGACCAAGAGAAAGGTGGAGAATGTTTTCACCTGCCGCTGCACGTTCATTTGCTGCCCGTAAAACATCCATCACAAGAAAGGGGGGAATATCCCCCCTGTTTGAAAGCTTCAATGCCATATTGTTGTCCTAACGTGCCAAACGGCTCAAACCATACCCACGCGTATCCGCAGCAGAGCTACAGGTTTCGGGGTTAAATTTTAAACTTTTTGCACAATGGCTGGAATTAACACGCCCGAATTCCGGAGCAGGCCTCGCATCGTGACCTTTACTTTTCAGACTTTCCACAATTTCAGCTGAACTTTTTTGCTCATAAAAAACGACATCTGGCTTACCGCTGTGATGCAATCGCGCTGCAACTTCAGCATCCTTTAGCGGAATATTCGCCAACAATGTATCCGCCATGACTTTCCCCAAAGCAGATGCACTTACTGCCCCACCTGCCGATGTGCCAGAATAACGTGAGAAAGCCGTCGGTTCGTTCGCGACAACAACGCTCATAACCGTATCCAAGCCATCAGCAGATGAACGTGGCGGTGCAGGTAAAACAATGCCCATCCCTTCAGCCATACGGCCAGAACCAAACAAACCATTTAAGGTAAAGCTGCAGGCGACAGAGTTGTTGTATTTATCAATAACAGAGAAGCCCGCCGCATACGGGTTTCCCGAGGCAGGTAAAGCCTGATAAGGAAGTGCCGACATTGGCGTCGCGCTGCCCGGATTGTAGCTGTCAGACACATTCTCCAGAACCTCTTCCGCGAGTGTTGCCTCTGCGGTAACCTGCCCAGAAGCAACTCCGGCCCGAACGACTTGAGCTCGCTTGAGCGCCTCAACAAACATATGAGAGCGCTCTTCCAGAGACGCCCCCTCATAATCACCGCTAACGTTTAACTGTCCCAATACATTTGCTGTTATCAATGCGCTTCCCGATACATCACCAGAAAAATGAGCAATGTCATCCTTAACCTGAACATTCAAAGGCTCATCAAAGGCAGGGAGATAGTTGCGAACGTCATCACTGCTCAAAGGGAAACCAGCATCAGTTGACGCTTCGGCATAGCGCCTGGTCAAAGGCCCCGCATACAAATACCCTGCGCCCTGCGCCCTTAAGCCACCAAGAATTCCTGATAGCTCAGGTTGCACAAGCTTGTCACCTTCGCGTGGTAACTTGCCATCTTCGCGCGCAAATTTACTCAAAAGCTCGGCATTCACACCTAACCGTTTATTCGCAAGTGCCAGATCGTAGGCAAACGAACGACTAACAGGGTTCCCGAACCGCGCCAAATTCTCGCCATATGCGACCAATTGTTGCCAACGCACAGCCCCGAATCTGGCGTGCATTGCCGCCATCACACGGGGTGCTTTGGGGATAACACCACCAGAAGTGGATGACTTCGGGAGGAAATTCATCGCAACGGCTTTGTTTTCTTGCTTGTCATAATAAGAACACACACCACCGCCAGCGAGACTAACGCGTGAAGGCATCGTTACCGCCATGGTAAAATACATCGCAACAGCAGTGTCCGCGGCGGTCGCACCATTTCCCAGTAGTTCACGCCCAACCTGAGCAGCCCTCGGCTCATCAGCCGACACAACCCCAGCAAACCCCTCAACAACCTGAAGGCTTCCTTTTGCAGTTTCATCCACTGTTTCACAAGCCGAGAGTAGCATTCCTCCCAAACATACTGTTAAGATAGCTGAATGAAGTTTTGTTTTACCGAAAAAGGTGTCTTGCATTACTGACGCTTTGCCCCCAATTGACTATAACGAAATCTTTTAACCTGTGAGAACTGCCCGTTGAATGAACGACCAGCCCGCCTGATTTTACGTATCATTGCTCTTATTGCCACCGTTACTTTTACCTTTCCAGTAAAAGCTCAAGGATTGAATCTAATCCGTGACGCTGAAACAGAGCATGCTCTGAGGATTTATTCCACCCCAATTTTTCAGGCCGCAGGTATAAGCCCGCAAAGTGTAAGGATTTTCATCGTAAATGACAAAAGTCTTAATGCTTTTGTTACCTCGGGCAACAGAATGTTTATTAATACTGGACTACTGACAACGGCTAAGACTCCTTCTGAAGTTATTGGTGTTATAGCCCACGAAACAGGCCATCTTTCAGGCGGTCATGTCGCCTTTCGAGGCGATAGTGTTGATAAAGCCATTGTGACAAACATTGCCAGTTATTTATTAGGAATTGGTGCCGCAATCGCCACTGGCAAAGGAGAAGCCGCCGGTGTCATTATCGGAGCTGGACAATCCTTGGCCTTGCGAAATTTTCTCAGCTACACACGACAACAAGAAGCAGCAGCTGACCAGGCAGCTGTGAAATATCTTCGAGCAACAGGACAAACAGCAGAAGGTCTCAGAGATTTTATGGGTGTATTGAGAGGGCAGGAAGTTCTCCTTAGCCAAAATCAGGACCCCTATTTACGCAGTCACCCCCTATCTCAACAACGATATAATTTTCTGGATAATGAGGTTCAGAAATCTCCTTATTCCGGCAAACCCGATTCGCCGAAAATCGTACAACTACACAAACGTATCGTTGCCAAACTTATCGGCTTCTTGGAATCTTCTGCGAAAGTTCTCAGAAAATATCCCCCCGAAGATATGTCCGAAGAAGGAAGGTATGCTCGCGCTATTTCCTATTACAGATCAACAGATGTAGATAACGCCCTGCGCGAACTGGATAGTTTGTTAACTGATTATCCTAACGACCCTTATTTTCTGGAATTGAAAGGACAGATTCTTTTTGAATTTGCCCGAGGAAAAGAAGCGACACCATATCTTCAAAAAGCTGTTGAACTAGCACCGGATGCAGCACCAATCAAAACGCTATATGCACGCGTCCTTATCGAAGAAAACAATCCAGAAAAAGATTCTATAGCGCTTGAGCATATTCAAAGCATCCTGGCACAAGAACCTAATAATCCTGGCGTTTGGCGACAGGCTGCAATTATTTATGGCCGCCGGGGTGATAAAGGAATGACGTCACTGGCACTTGCAGAACGCGCCTATGGCAGAGGAAAATATGCCGAAGCAGTCATCCAATCCGAACGTGCCCGCGAACTCTTACAAAGTGGATCACCAGCATGGTTGCGCGCTTCTGATCTTAACAGCGCGGCAGACCGCAAAGATAAAAAGCGTAAGAATAACTAGTTCAAAATTATTTAAGCAGAGAAATTCTCCAAGATCAGTCTTAAATATCTTCATAGTTCACAGTAAAGTTCTTTGCATGTTCGCTAGGATTTTATCATTATCACTTTCATTATTCGTCATTAAGAAAAGTTTATACCAATGTTCCCTGATAAAAATAATTACAAAACTCCACGTTGGACGATAGCCCGCAAGCCAATTTTGGCAGGCACAATTGCTCTTTCGGCCATGCTAGCCTCGGGAACACTTGGTTACGCACAGGAAACAAAAGACACCTCGGCACTCTTCCCACTAAAAACAGAAGAACAAACAAAAGCCTTCGAAGAGGCCGTCAAAGAGTATCTTTTGAAAAACCCTGAAGTCATTATCGACTCTCTTACCAGATACCAGGAACTACAGGCACAACGTGAAGAAGAGCAAAAACAACATGCTATTGTCAGCAACGTAGAAGAACTCCACAACTCGCCAACATCACCCTATATCGGTAATCCTGACGGCGATGTCGTTTTGGTTGAGTTTTTTGATTACCGTTGCCCCTATTGCCACAAAGCTGCATCTATCGTTGAGCAGCTTGTTGAAGACGATCCAAACCTCAAAGTTGTTATGAAAGAGTTTCCGATCCTAAGTCCTGAATCTATGATTGCTGCTCGTGCGGCCTTGGCGGCCATGAAACAGGGGAAATATAACGAGTACCATTTTGCTCTAATGGACAATGCTTCCGACCTCTCCCAAGCAAGACTTTTTGACTTGGCCGAAGAACTCGATCTTGACCTTGACCGGTTTAAGGAAGATATGAAATCACCAGAAATTGGCCAGGAAATCCTCAACACCCGTACGTTGGCCCAGAAAATTGGCGCTAACGGCACACCCGCGTTTGTCGTTGGAACAACAAGTGTGCCTCCGAATACCACTTACGAGCAATTCAAAGCACTCATTGAGAGTATTCGTGCAGAGAAAGCCAGTTAATTAACGCCAATTTCGTCCAGACATCCGTCACCGAACCGTTATTTGTCCCCGATGTCCTATCGATAGAAAAAAGCAATAACTTTCGTCGCAATTGATTGCACGATCAGCACTGCTATGTTACGCCTAATCAATTCATTTAACTGAAATGAATGGTGCAAACCTTTGCCGTCAGTGTTGCTTTTGAACGGACCCAATTTAAATCTGCTGGGTAGCCGTGAACCAGAAATTTATGGTTCAGAAACTTTAGAAGACCTAAATACGCTTTGTCACAAACGTGCCAAAGCTCTTGGGCTTTCTTTAGTATGCCAGCAATCCAATTGGGAAGGTCAACTTATTGACTGGATCCACGAAGCACGCGACGTGCACGAAGGTATCATCATCAATCCGGGTGCACTTACCCATACATCAATCGGGTTACTTGATGCACTAAAAGGTGTTGATTTACCTGTTATTGAAGTACATATCTCCAACATCCATCGCCGCGAAAACTTTCGACATAAATCCTATGTATCACAAGCAGCCCTTGGGGTTATCTGTGGCTTAGGACGTCAGGGCTATCTATTGGCTATGGATGCGATGGCTAACGTTTTAAACAGCGAACAAGATTTATAATGTCTAAACTTGAAGTAAATGAGAAGGTTATCCGTACCCTCGCCGGCTTGCTGGATGAAACGGACCTGAGCGAAATTGAATACGAAGCAGACGGTCACCGTATCCGCCTGGTCAGAGGCGGAACAGTCGTCCACGCAGCAGCTCCGGCACCTGTTGCCGCACCAGCGACAGCGGCACCAGCAGCAAGTGATACTGGCGGCGTACCTGTCAATGCCATTACCTCGCCAATGGTTGGAACCGCATATCTCTCTGGAGAGCCAGGTGCGCCGACTTTTGTGAAAGTTGGTGACAGCGTAACTGAGGGACAGACGCTTCTTATTCTTGAAGCAATGAAGGTGATGAACCCTCTGCCTAGCCCAAAATCAGGCGTTGTTAAACAGATCCTCGTCAGTGACGGTCAGCCAATCGAATTTGGCGAGCCACTGATGGTTATTGAATAATAGCTGACACAAGAAGGCTTCATGTTCAAAAAGATCCTCATTGCCAATCGCGGCGAAATTGCCCTTAGAATTCTTCGGGCTTGTCGCGATATGGGCATCGAAACCGTTGCAGTACATTCCACAATCGATTCTGATGCGATGCATGTTCGCCTTGCTGATGAGTCCGTCTGTATCGGCCCCGCACCGAGTAAAGACAGCTACCTCAATATTCCGGCTATCCTTTCAGCCGCGACAATGACAGGCGCTGATGCTATTCACCCCGGCGTTGGCTTTCTTTCAGAGAATGCGGCCTTCGCCGAAATGGTTGAAGAGCACGGCTTTACCTTTATTGGTCCCTCTCCCGAGCATATCCGGATTATGGGTGACAAAGTCGCCGCGAAAGAAACAGCTATCAAGCTTGGGATTCCGGTTGTTCCCGGATCTGATGGCGCGCTGGAAAGTGCCGAAGACGGCATTAGGATTGCCAAGGAAATCGGCTATCCGGTCCTGATCAAGGCGCGTTCGGGCGGCGGTGGTCGTGGTATGAAGGTCGCCAACAATGATGATGAGCTTCGTGAAGGCTTTCGACTGGCACGTACCGAGGCAAAATCTGCTTTTGGTGATGATGTCGTCTATATGGAAAAATATCTGGGGACACCCCGGCATATTGAAATCCAGCTACTAGGTGATGGCCAAGGCGGCGCAATCCACGTTGGTGAACGCGATTGTTCGCTCCAACGACGCCACCAAAAGGTGCTGGAAGAAGCTCCATCACCAATGTTGACCGACGAAGAACGCAACCGTATTGGAAAAATTTCTGCCGATGCAATGCTTGGCTTCGGGTACAAAAGCGCCGGTACGATTGAATATCTCTATGAGAATGGCGAGTTCTTTTTCATTGAAATGAATACGCGTATTCAAGTCGAACATACGATTTCAGAAGCCATCAGCGGCATTGATCTTATGCGCGAAATGATCCGTGTTGCTGCAGGTGAAAAGCTGAGCCACACTCAGGAAGAAGTTGTTCTCAAAGGACATGCCATTGAGTGCCGGATCAATGCTGAACACCCCTTCAACTTCATGCCATCTCCTGGCCAAATCAAAAGCTATCATGCCCCTGGCGGGCTTGGTATTCGCGTTGATGCTGCGATCTATGCCGGGTATAAAATTCCGCCAACTTACGATAGCATGATCGCCAAGCTGATTGTCCATGGCGATGATCGCGCTGATTGTATCATGAAAACAAGACGCGCCTTGCAAGAGTACGTCATTGATGGTGTTAACACATCAATTCCATTGCACATGGAATTAGTGAATAACGAACAATTTCAATCCGGTGTTTACGACATCCACTGGCTGGAAAAGTTTGTTGATAGTTTGAATAAAGGGTAAAAATTGGACAGGCATTCCCCGAATTAGGTGCTTAAGCGTAATTTTCAGGGCATAGGTGTTCATGGAGATCACAGCAGATCTACTCTTAAAAGCATATACCATTGGCGTTTTCCCAATGGCAGAAAGTCATGATTCTCTGGATCTGCATTGGATAGATCCAGAGAATCGCGGCATACTTCCTTTGGATAAAATCCATATATCCAGATCCCTACGTAAAACATTAAAAAGAAAACCCTTTGAGGTTCGCTGTAACACAGCTTTTTCCGATGTACTGGAAATGTGTGCAGCAACGACATCACAGCGTCCAGATACTTGGATAAACCCCCTCATCAAAAAAATATACACCCAACTCCACGAGCGTGGCTTTGCCCACTCTGTTGAATGCTGGCTTGATGGCAAACTCGTTGGCGGTCTCTATGGTGTCTCGCTGGGCGGAGCCTTTTTTGGGGAAAGCATGTTTTCCCGGCGGAGCGATGCAAGCAAGGTGGCTCTTATTCACCTGGCAGCTCGCCTTATTAAAGGAAATTATAACCTGCTGGATACGCAATTCACCACAGAACATTTAAGTCAGTTTGGCACAATTGAAATAGAGCGTGAAATATACAAAAGATGTCTATTCGAAGCTATGCAAGCCCCAGCCCGCTTCCCATTGGAGCTTTCAGAAATCGAACTTTTTGATTTTATAGAAAGCTGCAAAGGCAATCGCTCTACCGTGTATACCGATGACTAATGATTAGTCATTAGTGACAAAGATGACTGATGGGATCAGTCACAGCCAAAATATATCTATCTGTTAGAAAAATAGACCTAAGGGTTACACTTGCTACTCAGTCGCTTTCGTCTCTTCTTCTGCCTGCTCAGAAGCGGCCTGTGCTTCATCCAAAGACATACAGTTTACCACCCAGATATCATACACCGGATGCTCCATAGCCGATACAGCAGGAGATGACGCAAACATCCAACCGGCGAACATTCGCGTTGTTTCAGTATTTTCTTTATGGTCATCAATCTCAAGAAAGGAAGCAGATTCAGGCATTTCTTCCGGGCGGCTTTTACGACACTCTCGCGCATTGATTTCTAGTGATCCAAACCGAACCGGTTGATTTACAGGCACCCGCAACTCGGATACTCGCGCTGTGATTTTGTTCAAACCTTGCAGAACAGCAACTTCATAGGAAATCATCTCGGCTTTAGCCGGTTGCGAAACCGTACCAATAAAGCCCCCTGCTAGTACCCCGGAGATTAAAGCCATCGCTGACAGTGATCGGCATCGTTTTGGAGCAAATTTATTCAAGATCTGTAACAAGCTACCAATGTTCCTCTGTCTGGATCTATCAGTGTTTTTTTGACGCATAAGGATTCACAAGCTCATCAACAATGGCCTTTAAAACCTCTCGCAACTGATCTTCGTCTCCTCCCATAAGAACAGCATCTTCCAATGCGTCTTGTGAAAGTTCTCTTATTTCTTCGAGATTTTCATTTAAGACTTTGATCTTTTCAAGGCAGGAAAGAGGCTCGCCATCAGGTTGGCGCCAGACAGTTGATGATTTTGTCTTCTCTGCCATAGTTATCCCGCCCTAAAATTATCTTTTGAAATCTATGATCAATCACTATCGGCAGAAGAGAAGACAAAACGCCCAAGAAGATCCATAAGATTCACCGAACCTTGGGTATCATCAATTGATCCACCCGCTTCGATATAGTCGTCTTCCCCGCCCGGTTCAAGGCTGACAAAATTTCCACCCAACAAACTGTCAGAGAGAATGCGCGCCGAAGTTCCCTTGGGAAGCTTGATATCATCGTCAATCAAAAGCGTCACAACAGCAAAATAGGTGTCTTTATCCAGTTCTTGGTGAAGAACTGTGCCAACCTTTACCCCTGCGATTTCGACATCCGTACCTGAAACCAAACCACTGGCATTATCGAACTCAGCAACAACTTCGTATCCGGTAGAAGATCCGCCTGAATTACTGCTAAAAGCGAAGAAGCCAAAGGAAACAGCAACAAGCAAAACAAGCCCGCCAATAATCGTTTCAACAATACTTCTATTCATCGAGTTCACCTACGAAGGAAAATTGAGTTTGAAAAATAAAGGCAGAAGTTCTGGAAAAACCAACCTCTACCTTGAATGACTATAATTTATTCAGGCTGCCAAGCGTCATAATCACCCGAAACACGTGGACGGTCACCTGCCTTTAACATACTTCCTTGTGGACGGTATGCTTCGGCTGTACCCGTTTTATTTGGTTGATGTTCCTGCTGCCACGCGTGTTTGGCGTAACCGCCTTCGGGTGGTAATTCGTCCGTTGTGTGATGTATCCAGGCATGCCAGTCAGCGGAAACGCGACTTGCTTCCGGCTCTCCATTATAAATGACCCAACGACGTTCTGACCGTAGGCTATTCTTATGTACTTCACTGCCACCCTTGGTGCGATAGAACTTGTTGCCGTCCTTATCTTGCCCAACCAACTCACCTTTGAGCCATGTGAACAGACGAGTTCCAAGAGGAGTTCCAGCCATATCTCTTCCTTAATTGAATTGGGTTCTAACCCTATTCTTATATATCTGTCTTATGAACAGCGACTTAAGACAGCTGTTCTTTGTTCGTAAATAACAAGTATCATTATAGAAACGCTACTTATCGTTCAGCGCTGAATATTACACTGCAACCCCGTTCAGTCCAGCCTAAAGGGCGCAAAAATGACGTAAATTTTACCCAGCTACGCCTCCGCGTCCTCTTTTGAAACAGTTGTAAGCCCTTCTTGTGCACAGATCATGTTCCAATCCCCCTCTTCAACTTGATACCCTTCTTCTGCGATATCCTGATTTCGTGCGATCTGATCTGCGGGGTTAAACAAGCGTGCAGGTGCCGTAGAAACACCAGCTTCAAGACCTTTAATCATATCGGGGTAAAGCTGGGGAAGATCCAAAACCAAGAGCGTACAGCCCGGCACCTGCTTATCTGATTTATTAGGGTCTGATTTAGTCAGATCTGATTTAGTCAGGGCACTGACAACCAACTCGCCAATGTTTCCCGGCGTTATACCTTGCATAAAAGCATCATGGCTAACCGGCAAACCATAAAGTTCGATATAAAGATCTTCTTCATCACCAGGCACACCAATGATACCGCGACAATTACCATAAAGCTCCGTCAGGATCTGACCTTCTTCGGAAACTTGATCAACCGCAAAGGTAGCAAAGCAAGCCAAACCATCTTGCATCGCCTCTTCAACCAGTTGCCCCAAGCCAACCAAATCACAAACATTAGAGATAACGGCAAGTCCCATGCCCTGATCTTTTGCATTAAGGCTGGCTTTTTCCATCGCCTGAATACCTGCAACGGCCAATGACTGCCCCTTTGCATCCAGAAAAACCGTGTTTCCCTGTTCGGATAACTGCTCAATTTTAGTCATATCCGTCTGACTATACGCACTTTTGTTTTTAGCCAGGAAGCGAATGCCACAGCGGTGAATACGTTCTGCCCATTGCACCATGGTCGAAGCTCGATCAAGGGTAATTTCCTGCGCACCTCTGGCCTCCAGGCAATCTTCAAGTTTATCGCGAAAATCTATTAGGGAAACTCTCATGCAGCCGTTTTCACTCCGGTCTTTTGATCTATTGATAATGCAGTTTTTATTCTGAAGTTTAGATAACACAGACAGTGGGATGATACACGTCTCGATGTTTTTTTTAACACTGCGCCAATTGACACTGGTGACACTGGGCCAAAAGTCACGCCGTTTGAAATTTACTAAATCCAGCAAATCTCACATGTGCTTTCCCTTGCGGTAGGACTTAAAAAGAGCTTAAGTCACCATAGACGGATAGTGCCTTGTAGATAATGGCAATCAGATCGTCGCCGTTGCGCCAGGGATAATCGTCAGATAATCGTCATCAAAAATAATCAGGGCGGTCCGAAAAATAGTAGATTGAACGTAAGTGCCGTTACCCCGAACATTCTAAAGAGTATTATTGTGAATAATGCAAAAGCCCAAAAGCCTCCACTCTTCGGCATTGCCACTGGTCTTGCTGGAGGGACTGCGTTCGGGCTGATTACGCCAATTTTTCCTTTTGCACATGCCATCGGTGTTACAGCCAGTAGCGCAACAATCATGCGCTTTGTACTTGGCAGTTTGCTTATGGCGGCTATCGTGCTTGTCAGCCGAAGTACATTAATCGTACCTAGAAATAAAATTCTCCCCCTCTGTAGTATGGGGCTGCTTATTTTCAGCGTTACGGTCTGTTACCTTTCCGCCGTCACCTATATACCTGTTAGCCTAGGTGCTATCCTGTTCTATACCTATCCTGTTATTGTCACCGTAATTGATCCGTTGTTACAAAGACGCCTGCCAAGCCTCATTCAACTAGGCCTTTCCATCCTTGCCTTTACTGGTATTACAATTGCGCTGGGCACCAACATAGAAGAACTGGACTGGCGGGGTGTTCTATTCGTTATGGGGGCAACTCTTTCCATATCCGGGACATTAATTGTCAGCAGATCAGTGGTAAGTCATGTTCCCAATCTGACGATTGTATTTTACGTCAATATCGTCGCAACAGTTTTAACCTGTATGTATCTTCTCTTTGACGACAACATCAGCTTACCAAACGAATGGACAGATCAATCGCTTGGCTGGTCCCTCTCTATCGCGATTGCCTTGCTTTATCTGCTGGCGACTTTGGGGCAAATAACAACCGTCAACTTTGTTGGCCCTTCCAGAACAGCCATGCTCTTTAATATAGAGCCTGTTGTCACCATCATCACCGCAGTCATTATTTTAAACGAAACCTTGAACAAGTCCCAGATAATCGGGTCGCTTTTTGTATTAAGCGCCGTTGTTATTTCCTGCTATCGCCCGGTTCGAGTGCCGACAGCTTAACCCACGGAATCAATCTCTGCCTCTTTTCAATTCTCTCATTGATTTAGAGAAAACTATTTCACGTATTTTTTTGTTACTACAACCTATTGGTTAGAGCTATATATTTTAGGCATTTACAGAAACACAGCTCCATAACTTTGGTTCCGCCCTTAAATGTAACCGTTTAATTTTCTTTTTACTGACACGAATCGGTAATGAAAACCTGACACTGTTCACACGGGAATATTCCAACCAGATTCGAAATCGTCCGAGATACTTTTTACACATTTTTAAATAAATAAAATTGCATTTTAGATATCCGTTAAAGAGTTTGATTTTTCCGCCACTTTTCAAACACAATAGATTTCGTCCTCTTATCATCAACAGATTTATCCACAGGCTTATTCAAGCCCCGGGACGCAAAAAATTGTGTGTCAATACGCAAAATAGTGATGACGACAACCAAATATTGTGGTTAAATCACTTCAGATCAACAAAATGTGCTTCTACCTGCAGAAACCCGCAGAGTCCTAGACTTGTGGGCCGAGTGATATGAGTGAGCTCTGGAATAGGATATCAACACCCTTGTTTCCGGAGCTTTATTAACGAGTCTTGTTATATTTAAAGGGGATACGGCATGCGCATCGCACGTCGCTTTACGGAAACCGGGAAAGACGTCTACGACGCAATTGAATTTCGCTTAACAACTAGTGAAATCAAAAATCCGGATGGCTCTATAGTCTTCCAGGCTAAGGACATTGAAGTTCCAGCAAGCTGGAGCCAAGTGGCTTGCGATATTATCGCACAGAAGTACTTCCGCAAACGCGGTATCCCTCAAAAACTTAAACGTGTAGAAGAAAACTCTATCCCCTCATGGTTGTGGCGATCAGAGCCCGATCACGATGCAATGTCTGACATCCCCGAAGATGAGCGCATCATTGGCGAAACTTCTGCTAAACAGGTTTTTGATCGCTTGGCAGGTACCTGGACCTATTGGGGCTGGAAAGGCGGCTATTTCGACAGTGAAGAAGACGCTCGCACCTATTTTGATGAAATGCGCTATATGCTCACCAATCAGATGACAGCACCAAACTCTCCACAATGGTTCAATACCGGCCTGCATTGGGCATATGGTATCGACGGTCCCGGCCAAGGTCACCACTATGTTGATTACAAATCTGGCAAGCTCACCAAATCAAAATCATCATACGAACATCCGCAGCCACATGCCTGCTTCATTCAATCCGTTGACGATGATCTGGTAAATGAAAACGGTATTATGGATCTTTGGGTTCGTGAAGCGCGTCTATTTAAATATGGCTCGGGTACTGGCACAAACTTCTCTCGTGTTCGCGGTGCTGCAGAACCTCTATCCGGTGGTGGTAAGTCTTCCGGTCTGATGAGCTTCCTGAAAATTGGCGACCGTGCTGCTGGTGCAATCAAATCAGGCGGTACCACCCGACGCGCTGCCAAGATGGTAACAGTTGATCTGGACCACCCGGATATCGAAGAATACATCAATTGGAAAGTTGTCGAAGAGCAAAAAGTTGCTGCTCTCGTTGCCGGTTCTAAAATCTGTCAGACACATCTGACCAAGATCATGGCCGCCTGTAATACTGACCAGCTATCCGGTAAAGATCGTGTTGACCCACGCAAGAACACCACACTGAAAGCAGCTATCAAAGCAGCCCGCAGTCACGAAGTTCCCATGAGCTACGTTCAGCGTGTTCTTCAGTTCGCGGCACAAGGCTTCTCAAACATTGAGTTTGAAACCTACAACACCGACTGGGATTCAGATGCTTACCTAACTGTATCTGGTCAAAACTCAAACAATTCTGTGCGTGTTGCTAACGGTTTCTTCCAAAAGCTGGAAGAAGACAGCGACTGGGATTTGATCCGCCGCTCTGATGGAAAAGTACAGAAAACGGTTAAGGCACGTGATCTTTGGGACCAAATCTCACACGCAGCCTGGGCCTGTGCTGATCCCGGCATCCAATACGACACCACGATTAACGAATGGCATACCTGCCCTAAATCTGGGCGTATTAACGGTTCCAACCCTTGTTCTGAATACATGTTCCTGGATGATACGGCCTGTAATCTGGCCTCCATGAACCTGATGACCTTCCTGCGCGAAGACGGCAGCTTTGATATAGAAGCTTACACCCACACAACACGTCTGTGGACCATCGCGCTTGAAATTTCCGTTTTGATGGCTCAGTTCCCGTCAAAATCCATCGCGCAATATTCTTATGAGTTCCGCACACTGGGTCTCGGCTTTGCCAACATCGGCGGTATGTTGATGTCCACAGGCGTTTCCTATGATTCAGACGAAGGCCGTGCAATCTGTGCGACCCTAAGTGCGATCATGACCGGTACAGCCTATGCCACATCTGCTGAAATGGCTGGTGAGCTCGGTGCGTTCAAACGCTACGATCTCAACAAAAAAGACATGCTGCGTGTAATGCGCAACCACCGTCGTGCGGCCTATGGCGAAGAAGCTGGCTATGAAGAACTCGAAGTTCTACCTGTGCCAATTGTTGCCAAAGATTGCCCTGATCAAAACATGGTCGAAGCAGCCAAAGCCGCTTGGGATCAGGCTCTGGAACTCGGTGAAAAACACGGTTATCGTAACGCACAGACCACTGTAATCGCCCCGACAGGGACAATTGGTCTTGTTATGGATTGTGATACCACAGGTATCGAGCCTGACTTTGCCCTCGTGAAGTTCAAGAAGCTTGCTGGTGGTGGCTATTTCAAGATCATTAACCGTACAGTACCGGGAGCTCTAAGCAACCTTGGCTACAGCGATCAACAAATTGATGAAATCATCAAGTTCGCTGTTGGACATGGCACGTTGAAAGATGCACCGGGTATCAACCATGACAGCCTAAAAGCCAAAGGTTTTACAGACGAAGCAATCGCAGCGATCGAAGCTGGTCTCGGCAGTGCCTTTGACATCAAGTTCATTTTCAACAAATGGACTCTTGGTGATGATCTGTGCAAAAAAGTATTGGGCTTTAAAGATGAACAGCTCAACGACATGAACTTTGACATGCTTGTTGAACTTGGCTTCAGCCGCAAAGACATCGATGCTGCAAACATCCATTGCACCGGCTCCATGACTCTCGAAGGCTCACCACATCTGAAAGACGAGCATCTATCGATCTTCGATTGTGCGAACCCGTGCGGTAAAACCGGCAAGCGCTTCCTTTCTGCCGAAAGCCACATTCGTATGATGGCGGCGTCTCAGCCGTTTATTTCAGGTGCGATTTCCAAAACAATCAACATGCCCGCAAATGCCGTCATCGACGATTGTAAAGATGCTTACATGCTGTCATGGAAGCTCGGCCTGAAAGCCAATGCACTGTACCGCGATGGTTCCAAACTGTCTCAGCCGCTTTCTTCGGGTGTTCTTTTGGAACTCGACGAAGACGAACAAGATGAAATGGAAGCAGCATCTTCTGCAAAACGTGTCGAGATTGTTGCCGAACGCATCATCGAACGCGTTATCGAGAAGACCATTACCGAACGTAAAAAACTTCCAGCACGTCGTAAGGGCTACACACAAAAAGCCATCGTTGGTGGCCACAAGGTTTACCTGCGGACGGGTGAGTACGAAGACGGTGAACTCGGCGAGATCTTTGTCGATATGCACAAAGAAGGCGCAGCCTTCCGCAGCTTGATGAATAACTTTGCCATCGCAATTTCCATCGGCCTGCAATACGGTGTTCCATTGGAAGAGTATGTCGAGGCCTACACCTTCACCCGCTTTGAACCATCAGGTATGGTCGAAGGCAACGACGTCATCAAGATGGCAACGTCCATTCTTGATTACCTCTTCCGTGAATTGGCTGTTTCCTACCTTGGTCGTAACGACCTGGCCCATGTGGAACCAGCAGACATCACACCGGATACGCTGGGTAAAGGTCACGGCGAGAGCAACCCGCCCAAGCCAGAGGATGCTGTTGCGGAAACTGTCCGTCGTGTGGCCTCCACAGGTTACGTCCGTAACAAGTTGATGGTTGTAAATGGTGGTCGTCCTGCTGAAGAAATCGTAGCCTCTGCAGTAACGGCCGAAGCAATTCAAGAAGTTACAACTCCGGCACCAACGACAACAGAAACTGTTGTGGAAACCACCACAACAAAAACTGCAAACCCACGCATGGAAAAAGTTCGTGAAGCCCGTATGAAAGGCTACGAAGGCGACTCTTGCCCTGAGTGTGGAAACTTTACCCTTGTCCGTAACGGTACTTGCCTCAAATGCGATACTTGCGGCGGGACAACAGGTTGCTCCTAAACCGGAGCAGTTTTTCAGTCATCGCGGTGGGGGCATCGTGAGGGATGACTGATAGAGGTGCGGTGAGCGCGACAGGATCTAGATCTCTCTTGTCGCTTCCCGTTTCTTCGCAGCAAAAAGGGTGACTTTGGTCACCCTTTTTGTATTTTTTGCGCACCAGTTTCCTTTCTAATCACCTTCCAGATTCGCAAAAATCAGTAGAACATAAACGACACAATGTTCCTCAAATGCGATGACTGGATTTAAAAACCCTGTTTTTTGATGCTCTTTTGCGAACTTTGCTTGCGTCTGGAAGCAGGAGCGATAAAATTCGCGCAGTTTTTTAAGTTGAAGAGAGCGCAAGGCAGACCATCTATGCAATCAATCATAGAACTGTTGGCTTTTACACAAGACTTGAGGACACGTCCCAGAGTATAAACGAGATCCCTATATAAAGGGGCGCGTTCTTAAAAATGTAACGTATAAAACGAATAAGGATAGAGCCATGACTGGTACAGTTGATGCCCGTTTGAAAGAACTTGGAATTGAAGTCCCTCAACCTGCAAAAGCAGTTGCGAACTATGTTGGTTACGTAACCTCTGGCAACACCGTTTTTATTTCCGGCCAAATCACCATTAAAGACGGCGAAGTCCTCTACAAAGGTAAGCTTGGCGACAACATGTCGGTTGAAGAAGGTCAGGAAGCAGCTCGTCTTTGCGGTATCAACATCATTGCACAGCTTAGCGCGGCAACAGATGGTAATCTCGATCGCGTAAAGCGCATCGTGAAACTTGGCGGTTTTGTTAACTCCACACCTGACTTTGTTGATCAGCCTAAAGTGATCAACGGTGTGTCCGACCTTATGGTTGAAGTTTTCGGTGACAAGGGCGTTCACGCCCGCGCAGCCGTTTCAGCCCCAAGTTTGCCACTTGGCATTGCGGTTGAAGTCGATTGTGTAGCAGAAATTGACTAAGTTATTTTTCTTCGGCTAATGCTATCTTAAGGCACTAAGCCGGAAGAAATCACAACGACAAAAGGCAGGCGCAACAGCCTGCCTTTTGCTTATTCCAAGCAAAGAAAATCGAGATCTACCTCTAAATTCATCCTCTGCCCTCTCTAAACCTTGTATCCACAAGCTGAGCTTCCTATTTTTAGCGAACAGTATTTTCTTGTCCCGCCTTGATTAATCAGGTCATGAATGAGCCAGTTGCGCGTTGAAGTTCACCCCGGCATAAACAGCATTCCTTCAGAGGCCTGGAATCGCTGTGCCCAGAACGATGCGCCAGATAATAACCCCTTTATTTCCCACGCCTTTTTATCTGCCTTGGAAGAAAGTGGCTCGGTCAGTGCAGAAACGGGATGGCAACCTCAACACCTCACGATCATGGATGATAACGGCAATATAATTGCCTGTGCACCGCTCTACCTAAAAAGTCACTCCTACGGTGAATACGTCTTTGACTGGAGCTGGGCAAACGCCTACGAGCGTGCAGGACGAGCCTATTATCCCAAGTTACAATCTGCAGTTCCCTTTAGCCCGGTAACAGGCAAACGTCTGCTGATTACATCGACGACACTAGAAGAAACAAAAGAGCTTCGCTTGGCCCTGATCAACGCCATGCTTCAGATCTTGCAGCAGTATGAAGCCTCATCCCTGCACCTGACCTTTACCACAGAACAGGAATGGCACGCTCTTAAAGATGTCGGACTGCTCGCCCGTACTGGAATGCAATATCACTGGGAAAATAACAACTATCAAAATTTTGATGATTTTCTTGCCGCTTTATCTTCTCGCAAACGCAAAGCCATCAAAAAAGAACGCCGCGAAGCACACGGCCATGATTTGGAAATAAAGACCTTAACAGGCGATGATCTGACGCCGGAAATTTGTGATCAATTTTATCAACTCTATCTCAGCACAGTTGATAAAAAATACGCTCACGACTACCTCAATCATGATTTCTTTCAGCTTCTAGGATCAAAATTGAGCGACAAGGTTGTCCTGAGTACCGCATGGGACCAATCACACGCCAGTCCGATTATGGTGGCCGGTGCTCTCAATCTGGTAGGGGGCGACACGCTCTATGGTCGCAACTGGGGATCGCACGGACATTACCCCAACCTGCACTTTGAACTCTGTTACTATCAGGCCATCGACTATGCCATTACCCATGGACTTAAGCGGGTCGAAGCCGGAGCACAGGGTGACCATAAAATCCAGCGCGGATACCTGCCGACCAAAACTTATAGCCTCCACGCAATACCCGACCCCAATTTCCGCGATGCCATTGCCCGTTTTCTCCAAAGTGAAAACCCGGCGGTTGACCACGAGATAGAAATGCTAAACGAAACCGGACCCTTTAAAAAGTAACGACGTTACCGTTCTATGTAACGGTAATGCCCCGTCATTTTATAGTCGAACAACATATCTTCAATTTGTGGTCCGAAACCGATATTGTGTACGATCAGAGGCACGCTGTTGGACGATTTTCGATCGCTGACAATACCGATGTGCGGCAATGACCCACTTTTATTCAAGTTCCAGGTCACCAGATCACCTGGTAAATAGTCCGCAACATCCCTAGACAAGGGCAGAGATTGACCATAACGGGTAAAAAAAACCCGCAAATTTGGGACGCGACGGTGATCGATATTTCGATCTGTTGATTTCAGCCCCCATATCTTTGGATAGCTGGCAAAGTTTGCCCGCATGTCTTCATGCACAAGCTTTTGCAAATCAATCCCCAGCGCCCGGTAACTACGAATAACCACATCCGTGCAGACACCAATGTTCGCAGGTACATCTCCACCGGGATAAGAAATGGAATGATAACTGCCATCATAAACAACATTCTGAGTTGTGCGCTCCAAGGCAGCATCGGCAAGATTTTGGCCTGTAATATTTTCAGCCCTTAAATCAAATGATCCAGCAAGAAGCACTATAGAGAAAATGGGAACAGTATGTTTTAAGTTCATGCTGCCTTCATCTATCTTTACTAAAAAGTATCTTTTTTTATAATGAGGGAATTAAGGCGCCTTTATGATGAATTATGGTGTTTGGAATAATATATAGCTCATTTTTTACATTAATAATTTTTGCGCTCTGTTTCTTAAACAATTAAACATCTAATAAAAATGTCCTACCCTTTCAAAAATCATATAATTTTCAAATCACTAAGCCATGCATTTTACTTATCCATAATTGAAATAAGTATATTTTTATCAATTTATACTACTATAGATTGGATATATTTAGACAAAGATATTATTCACGCCTTAAATAATTCTATTAGCATGATTTTTCACAAACTAACGAGTAACTTCATTATAGTGCAAATCACGTTACTATCTATTTGGTATTACTATAAACAAACACAAATTACGATGGAGAAACCCACCATTCATTATGGATGCTTATTTACCATCTTGATATCCTCATTCATTATAGGATTCACGATAGAGAGTATAAAAAGGGAAGAACCTTTCATATTTACAGATTCAATCATTGCACTATTTAGTTTTGGTCTTTTCGAGAATAATACCCCTTATTTTCCTATTTTTATCACAAGCTCATTTTTCACAATCTTTATAATAAAAATTTTCAAATTAGAGAGCAACTAAAACGAAAAACTTTCATTAAACAATCTATTACTTGCAATTACTTCCTACATAAAATCGCCTCAATCTCTTCCAAATATGTGCTTAATAAGCGTCTAACGTTTCCTCTTCTTGGCCTATTGGTCGGCTTAAAATTATTACTGTTTTCAACACGTTTCCTTTAAGGGGGAGGAAAAATGATCGATTTCACAACCGTACTCGTCATTCTGGCCATAGTCCTATTTTTAGGCGTTTGCGCCATTGTCGGACTTGTTTGTTTGCGTTGGCTCTATGGCCGTTATGCTCAACAGGCCTCTGGATTAACAGGCGATTTAGGGGGTAAAATAGCCAATAGTAATCCGCTGATGATCAAGGCTGTTATCATAGGCTTTCTGACATTGATGATGCTTATTCCAACAGCCCTGGTTCATGACCTGATGCAGGAAAGGCATAGCCTCTATCGCTCGGTTCTTCACGAGACAGATCAGGAATGGGGGCAGGAACAGACTCTCGCCGCACCAATTCTTGTTATTCCCTATACCACAGAAACCCGTGTTACTGACAGCAACGGGAAGGACCGGATTATCGCCGGCCAAGACAAACTTGTCATGCTCCCAGACCATCTAAAACTCGACAGCGATCTCACCCATGATTTTAGAGAGCGTTCCATTTACAAAAGTCTGGTTTATACCGCAGATATCAAAGGATCAGCCAGCTTTCGTCTTGATCCGCCACCGATCAAGAATCTGCAGAAGATTCATTATGACCAAGCTTATATAGCCATTGCCCTGACAGACAATAGCGGTATCGGCTCTTCGCCAGCCGTTCGTGTAAATGGCAAAAAACTGGAATTAATGCCCGGTACGGGACTTCAAACACCCTATCTCGTAAGTGGCTTTTCTGCGAAACTTGACCCATCACAGGACTTGTCTGATTTTTCTGTGCAGTTTGATACCACCCTACGAGGCAGCCGTAATATTCGCGCAATTCCTTTGGGCATGAACACACAGATTAATATTTCTGCAGACTGGCCTCACCCAAGCTTTCGACAGTTCCTGCCCAAAAGCCGTGATATCACCACCGACAGCTTTAATGCAACTTGGGAAGTCAGCCACCTGTCACGTAATTACCCACAGGTTTTCCGTGGATCAGATGATATAAACTTGGGCGAAATCATTGCTGAAGCACAGCTTTTTGAGCCTGTATCCCACTATGGCACCTCTATTCGTGCCGCCAAATACGGGATTATGTTCGTTGCCCTGACGTATTTAATGTTATTGGTTTTTGAATTCACCCGTGGCATTCGTTTACATCTAGTACAATACCTTCTCGTCGGGGTTTCCCTCTCTGTGTTCTACCTGCTACTTCTGACTTTGTCCGAACACATCAGCTTTAGCTTGTCCTATTCCCTCGCCGCTGCTGTCACCGTCCTCTCGATTGCCAGCTATATCACAGCCGCAACAAAGGGCCGCACCAATGGAATTGCTATAGGTGCTCTACTCTCTGCGCTCTATGGCTTCCTCTACTCTATTTTACAGATGGAAGACTATGCACTGACCATGGGCAGCGGCTTATTACTATTGATTTTATTAGTCATGATGTACATGACCCGAAATTTGAACAAACACTCAAATGAAGAACCAGCAGCAACGAGTTCTGATCAAGAAATTTTGGAAACATAATTTTCTATTTGCAGGCAGAAGAACTGCTTTCATATGCTCTTCTGCCTGCAACATTCTAAACTTACCCAACACCAAAGCCTTCGTTTTAGAGAGTTAAAACCTTAACAACATTGACACTTAACTCTCCTCAAACACCCCCAAAGGTAGTACTTCATACTATTTTTACAAATCTAGCCTACACTTATGACCGAACATTAATAACAAAAAATCGAATTCAAGCCATTCCTGTTAGGGGTAAACCTCATGAGCTTTTCCTTCCTTAAGAAAAAGTCGGAATTTTTCAAGGAAAAGCAGCAAAGCCTTGGCCTCAAAATAGCTTTAATATCCCTATGCATATGTTTCGTTTTTGGTACTATTGTCTGCTGGTACATGGGACAAAGCCTGGCCAAACTCGCCCTTAAAGACCAACAGGAAAAACTTAATAACAAAGCTGAACTTGCCTCTTATAGTGCCTCTGTTGGCTTATGGAATTTTGATGAGGATGCAATCAATTCTTTAGTTACTGGCCTGATAGAAGATCCAGCTATTCAAGCCGTGACAATTCTCAACGAAGATAAAGAAGTGATCACGCATAAATCTGCATCAGAAATTTCGCGACATAAAGAATCTCTTTTTGATAAACTTGTCAGGGACACAATTGTTGCCTTTGCCTACAAACATCAAGAACAGATATCCATTGATCTATCCTATAAAACACAAGCAGCTAACGGCCCGTCAACAGAGCTTGTAGGGACGCTCATTATTGACGGCTCTATTGAGTATCAGATCGAAGATATAACCGTCCTTGTCAGCTATCTGGCACAATCAATCTTCACAATCAGCGCTATCATCTTTTTCACCACGCTTCTTATCACATACTTTTACGTCACAAAGCCCTTGTCATTGATTAGCAGAAACATTCTTGCGCTGGATCCTGATACTCCATCACAGTACCAACCCGTTAAAGTTAGTCCCTTCAATAAAAAAGATGAAATCGCGCATATTGCCAAAACACTCAAAATGTTTGTCAGGCGATTGGTAACGAGTAACAAACAAATCCGGTCATCAGAACAGAGATTTAAAGATCTCCTAGAAAACTCTCTACAAGGCTTTGTCGTCACAGATGAAAACAATAAAATTGTTTACTCTAATACCGCTGCTGCCAAAATTTTTGGATATCAAACCACACAAGAATTTATAAATCTTGGTGATTATGCAAAAACATTCTTCGATCCTATCGATTTGATGTCAATGGGAAAGATGCCAAAGGAAGGTCATATACACTTCGCCGCTGAAAAACGCCTACGCAAAGACGGGACACCAATTTTCCTGGATACCAATATAACTACAATTGAATGGCACGGCTCTCTAAAAAAACAGGCTGTCATACTTGATGTCAGTTATCAAATACAAGTAGAAAAAGAGCTTAGATCTCTGGCAACACGAGATACCTTAACCGGATTACCCAATAGAACGCTGATTATTGAGCACATTGCCCAAAAGGCCCAACTTTCCCATAAACATAATTTTTATATCCTCTATTTTGATATTTCATCTTTTCACAAGATCAACGAACTTTTGAGCCGAGAAGTTGGAGATGAAATATTAATTGAAATAAGTCAGAGATTACAAAAATTACTCGGTGATAACTGTACATTAGGTCATCTCGGTGGTGGGCATTTCATCCTGCTTTCACCTCCAAACCTATCACATCGGCAATTGAATTTTCTGCGCGACGAAATTCTAGAAACTCTCAAATTCAAACACACAGCTAATCTTCCAGATACACCAAATGAAGAAAATACTTATACCCTTGATTTGGAAGCCACCTTCTCGGCTTGTGTTTACCCCAAAGACGGGCAGGATGCAGAAATACTCCTGAACAAGTGTGAACAACTCAACAAGCATGCCAAGCAAGAAAAGTTATCTGGCATTGAAGTTTTTGATCCCGAACTCGACAAAAAGCTGCTCGAAAATATTCAAATGGAAAAGAAGATATCTTCAGGTATTAAAAACAACGAATTTTTCCTCCTTTATCAACCTAAAATCGATGCCAGCACTGAACAGCCGGTAGGCTGCGAAGCACTGGTCAGATGGCAAACACCACAGGGGTCTATTTTCCCGGATCAATTCATTCCTATCGCCGAAGAAAGCAAACAAATCATTCCACTCGGCACAAAAATCATGCATCTTGCCGGGGAACAGATTGCCAAGTGGCGGGAACAACACTTTACGCCCGGGCATGTTGCAATTAACGTTTCAGCCGTCCAACTCCTCCACGGAGACGTCTATGGCGATTATCAGGACGTTGTCGAGCGTTATAACTTAAGTCCCGGTGAAATACAGATCGAAATCACAGAAAGTACCACGCTTCAGCAATTGGAGCTCATAACCCCTATGTTGACACAATTACGGGACGCAGGGGCAACAATAGCCATTGATGACTTTGGCACAGGTTACTCTTCCCTGAGTTACTTAAAGGAACTCCCTGTCACCCACCTAAAACTCGACAGATCTTTTGTGAAGGATTTACCTGAAAGTGATGCGCTAGCCATTGCCAAGGCCATTTCCGGTCTGGGCCATGCCCTCAACCTGATCATTATCGCTGAAGGCGTCGAGACTAAGGAACAAGCCAGCTATCTCAAATCACTGGGATACGATCAATTCCAAGGTTATCTCTATGCCAAGCCCCTACAACCGGAACAGTATTCTGACTTCTTAAACCGCATCTCGCAAAATGATAACCAAGCCATTACCGATACAGAGCAAGCCGTTGATGTTTGAGATCAATATATAACGTTCAAACAGAAACAAGTTCAAAAGAACTCAGAATCTTTAGTTTTGTTAATCTGATCATTACCCTGCGACTAGAATGGTCACAAGCGTTTCAGTTAATGATAACAGCCCAAGAATTTACATTGCTAACAGACCGATAGATTCCTCGCAAAAGAAAAGGGCCACGCAGTATTTTGCGAGGCCCTTTGATAAATTCAATCACCCAGATCAGGCTTTTTCTTTACGCCTCGATTTTTTGGGTCCGGATTTCTTTTCATCCGGAAAGCTGAAACTTGGTTTGTTATCCTTGATATCAATGCGGACGACGCCGCCACGGGTCAGCTTGCCAAATAGTAGCTCTTCGGCCAATGGCTTCTTGATTTCGTTCTGGATAACACGGGCCAGTGGCCGTGCCCCATAGAGCGGATCATAGCCTTCCGTTGCCAGCCATTTCTTGGCTTTAGGTGACAGTTCAAAAGTAACCTGACGGTCAGCAAGCTGGGTTTCCAGCTCCATAATGAACTTGTCGACCACCTTGGCCATAACCGCTGGGGAAAGGTTTTTGAACGGAATAATCGCATCCAGACGATTTCTGAATTCGGGTGTGAAGATCTTGTTCACAGCTTCTTCATCATCCCCAACCCGCACTTCGCGCCCAAACCCGATTGCCGGCTTTGCCATATCAGCCGCACCAGCGTTTGATGTCATAATCAGGATAACGTTACGGAAATCAATGGTCTTGCCGTTGTTATCGGTCAAGCGCCCGTTATCCATAACCTGCAGGAGAATATTGAAAATATCTGGGTGTGCTTTTTCAATTTCATCCAGCAAAAGAATGCAATGCGGTGTCTTATCAATCGCATCAGTCAACAGACCGCCCTGATCAAAACCAACATACCCCGGAGGCGCCCCGATCAAACGGGAAACTGCATGACGTTCCATATATTCCGACATGTCAAAGCGTGTTAATTCAACACCCAATGAATGAGACAACTGTTTTGCCACTTCTGTTTTACCGACACCGGTTGGGCCAGTGAAAAGGTAGCTCCCAATCGGCTTCTCTGGTGTTCTCAGACCTGCACGGGCAAGTTTAATAGCTGATGCAAGCGAGGTAATCACCTGATCCTGACCATAAACCATGGTCTTAAGATCGCGCTCAAGATTTTTAAGGACTGACTTGTCATCTTTGGAAACCGACTTCGGTGGGATCCGGGCAATCTTGGCCACCACAGCTTCAACGTCCTTCACACCAAGTGATTTTTTCCGTTTGTCTTCCGGCAACAGCATCTGTGATGCGCCGACCTCATCAATCACATCAATCGCTTTATCGGGTAGCTTCCTATCACCAATATAACGTGCGGAAAGCTCCACAGCCGTACGTAAGGCTTCGTTGGAATATTTAACCGAATGATGCTCTTCGTAATAAGGTTTCAGGCCCCGTAAAATCTTGACCGCATCTTCGATCGATGGTTCTGCCACATCAATTTTCTGGAAACGACGCACCAAGGCACGATCTTTTTCAAAATGATTACGATATTCTTTGTAAGTCGTTGACCCGATGCAACTCAAGTCACCATTCTGCAACGCAGGTTTAAGCAAGTTTGATGCATCCATAGAACCGCCCGACGTCGCCCCGGCACCAATAACCGTGTGAATTTCATCGATAAAAAGAACGGCACCGTCCATGGCTTCAACTTCTTTGACCACACCTTTGAGGCGTTCTTCAAAATCACCCCGATAACGTGTTCCGGCCAAAAGTGACCCCATATCAAGGGAAAAGATTTTAGTATCCTTGAGAACTTCAGGAACTTCGCCATCAACGATCTTTTTAGCTAAACCTTCGGCGATAGCCGTTTTACCGACACCGGGATCGCCGACATAAAGAGGGTTATTTTTTGTTCTGCGGCAAAGAACCTGAATAGTACGTTCGAGTTCCTGTTCACGCCCGACCAACAGATCAATTTTACCGTCTTTGGCTTTTTGGTTCAGATCAACACAATAGGCATCGATTGCTTCGCGCCCTTTGGCTGCCTGGCTCTCGCCATCTTCCATCAGGTCATCGGCCCCGTGAATAGTTCGGGTTTCTTCCAGCCCTTCGACCTTTGTTATGCCATGGCTGATGTAATTCACGGCATCCAGTCGGCTCATCTCCTGCTCTTGCAAGAAGAAGACAGCATGACTTTCACGCTCAGAGAACATGGCGACCAAGACATTGGCCCCCGTAACCTCTTCGCGACCAGATGACTGCACATGTATCGCGGCCCGCTGCAAAACACGTTGGAATCCAGCGGTTGGTTTGGCATCGCCTAGGTGAATAGTTGTTAGATTTGAGAGATCGTTATCGATGTAATCCAGCAGATCTTCGCGGAGTGTTTCAATTTCCACGCCGCAAGCTCTAAAGACTGAAATGCCATCCTGATCTTCTGTGAGCGACAGCAACAGATGCTCTAGCGTGGCATATTCATGCCGGCGCTCATTGGCATAGGCCAAGGCTCTGTGCAGTGTCTGTTCCAGATTGTTTGATAGCATTGCCATAAATTAACTTCCCTTCACAATCATCGTGATCAGATCGTTTGAGCTGACTTACCAGCGCCTTCAGTATGTAAACAGTATGCGTTTACGAACCACCGAGGCCCCAATACCCTAATATCAACTCAACCTCTTTGACCATTGTTACAAACTATACCTAGGGAGAGTATGTTCGCTCAACAAGGCGTCGGATAGATAACAATTCCTTTATCGCCTGTAATCATGGCCAAAATAGGCACATTTTCCCGAAATTATTTATTTTTCCCAAAAAACTACATAATTTATCAGGATGTTACCTAAGCGGTACACAACTATTGTAGAGATAAAAAAAAGAAGAAAGGGTAAAAATATCGAGAGAAATTTAATTTTTTTCAAATTTTAGATAAGTGAGGACTGACCGTCCTCGCTTTGGATATTAACAAGCTTGTTATTCTTTCTCGATAGTACACTGCAATGGATGTTGATTCTTTCGTGCTAAATCAACAACTTGAGTTGCTTTTGTCTCGGCAACGTCATAACTGAATACACCACAGATTCCGACGCCTTTTTGGTGCACCTGAAGCATGATACGCGTTGCATCATCTTGATCTTTACCGAAAAACTGCGTCAAAACATGAATGACAAATTCCATCGGCGTGTAATCATCATTCAGCAATAAAACTTTGTACATCGATGGACGTTTGGTTTTCTCTCGTGGTTTTACGAGAATGTCATCCGACGTGCCAAAATCATCATCACGCTCTTTTCCACTCATAGAGAAACTACCTAATCATTCCTGGTCTTATGTAGATAAATTTTCCGGCGACATCATATATCGTGTCAACGTATCTACAGTTTTATTATACATTGGTAAACAGTCGACAGAGTTCAACATTACAAAACTTCCAAATGATGCAAAATTCCCCAATGCAATGTGTAAAAAGCAGCAAAGCCCTGTGCCCCATACATTAAACTCTATCACCGACAGCACTATATTATAGTGTGTCCCCATTCCCTCTTCAAGATAGAGAGATATTTTTACGCAAAAAGCCCTGCAAAATGCAGGGCTTTCCGCGTTATTTTGATAAAAGAGCGTGCTTTTAAAACTTAAGCAGCTGCTTTTGTCATTTTCTCAACAGCTTCGGTAACCTGCTTGCGAACTGGTTCAACAGCTTCAGTCGTTAACTTGGTTGTAAGTGTTGTTAGCTCGTTACCATTTTTAACCATGGCATCGAAAGATTCACGTGCAAAGTTAGATTGAATATCTGTTACTTCGTTAAAATCTTTTGCGCCAAGAAAAGCTTCTGCAACAGCAAAGTTCTTTTTCATAGCATCCTGTGCCATGCCCATGAACAATGAGTTCAGCTTTTGATAACCTTCAGAAATGCTGTTGCCTGACTTTGCAGCCAATTCAGCGTTTTCTTTACTCAATTCAGCAGCGCTTTCGCACTGCTTATAAAGAGTATCCATAGCTTTTTCTGCCTGCGCTTGAGAAAAAGAAAAAGCTTGCTCATAGCCTTTAGCAGCAGCGTCCATACTTGATTTCATCATATTCTCCACGGTTTCTGTTCCGTTAATGACAGTATCTTTACCAGTATTTTTAGCGTTAGCCTGTGTAGCCTTCGCTTTACTTTCAGTCGTATCTGCCAACTTTTTCTTAGTTGTTGTCACCTTAGTCTCCTAGGATCAGTTCGTTTTCACAGCGTTCCACCTGCATTTACCTCTTCTTGAGGTAAAGATTTAAGGCTGCCTTCGCTCTTAATTCAGGGCGGAACGTTCATCCTCCCCAACTGACAACTCACTCATGCTGCAATGCAACATATGCATTAACATACACATTAAATTTGAAATTTCAAGGACAATGCTGCAATGCAACAAACACATAACGCTATTGCAACCAAACTGAAACATGACAACCTAGGCGAAAGTATTTTAAAAGTCACAAATCCTATGCCTGTACACTCAAAGCAGACGAACAATGATGTCCGTCTGCTTTAGAATGGGATAACCCAAGTCACAGATACTAAACCAGATACTAAAAACCTGTCACAAGACCATTATTACCAACTTCAAGATCAAAATGTTTCCGCTTTTCCGCCTTGGACTGATGCAACCGTGCAATATGCTTCCCACCAACATCACGAAAGGGGTTAACCTTTATGTCAGTTTTATCATGTTTGAATAGAAATGGCATAAAAGCCAGATGCTCAAAACCTTCAGAGGTTTTCTTCCATCCGTTATAAACAAAGGCACCATCATAGCAGAGTGCTGAAACCCAATAGAAATCATCAGATCGTAGACGTGCCCCCTTTGTTATCGGTTCTCCGGCACCTGAGGCCTTCAACAGAGATTCGAGTTCGCCCATTTCTGAAACAGAAAGATTGGTTGTTGATTTTTTCCAACCAAATTGCGCCAAAGGATCTGACAACGAAATTTCTGTCACATCAAGACCATGACCTTCTTGGACACGCGAAATCATTTCAGCAGGTTCCCCGGGTTTCCCAGTAATTTCATAGCTGCGAATCTGTTCATCATAAACAGCATTATAAACAAATCGATATTCCGTGATCCCCGGTGCACAGCGAGCACGAATATCATCTCCGCCAACATAACTGAACCAGGTTGCTTTCTGGGTATAGGGTTTGTCGATATCCCCTTGGTAAGTACACCCCGCTGCAAATAAAAGCGGAGAAAGTACGAAAGGTACAAATTGAGCTAGACGCATTTTATCCTCAATGTATAAAATTAACCAATTTTCCGCCATTTTTGCCATTTATTAACATTGGCATTGTATCTTTACACATTCTCAAGATAAATATGTCATCCTGATGGCAATTGGCTATTGGCAACTGGACAGAAGAATCGAATTTATGTAGAATCCTTCTGTTTTAAATGGTTAGTAGACATATTTGAGTTATAACATTCGATAAATCCTCTAAGATTTATCTACAAACCCATTTAAAAGGGGGGAATTAATGAACCTAGGACTGAAGCTCATTACCACTATGCTTCTGACCCTGTTCGTGCTTATGGCACCGGCACAGGCCAAGTATGCATCCCTAGTGATTGATGCACACACTGGCGAAGTTCTTTACAGTAGAAATGCAGATACGCGTAACTACCCTGCCTCTTTAACAAAAATGATGACCCTCTACATGGCATTTGATGCCTTGGAAAAGGGTAAGCTAACCATGAAACAAAAGCTGCCTGTATCAAAACGTGCCGCCGGAATGGCGCCGTCAAAGCTTGGCTTAAGATACAAAGGCACAATTTCTACCAAAGACGTTATTATGGCTTTGGTAACAAAATCTGCCAACGATGCTGCTGTGGTCATGGCCGAAGCTATCGGTGGAAAAGAAACAACGTTTGCCAGAATGATGACAAAGAAAGCACATTCTCTTGGCATGACGAGAACAACATTCCGCAATGCCTCTGGCCTGCCAAACCGGGGTCAACTGAGCACAGCTCGTGATATGTCAAAGCTTGCGATTGCGTTGAAGCGGGATTTTCCACAGTACTATCATCTGTTCTCAACACAAAGTTATAAGTACAAAAACAGATCCTACAGAAACCATAACAAGTTGCTAGCCAGCTATCAGGGAACAGATGGTATAAAAACAGGTTACACGCGTGCCTCTGGTTTTAATTTGGTCGCTTCAGTTGTTCGTAACAATCGTCGACTGATTGGCGTTGTGTTTGGTGGGAAAACGGGTCGCTCTCGCGATCGCCATATGAAAGAGATTCTGGACAAAAGCTTCAAACGTGTCGGCATTACACAGGTTGCCAAGTTACCCGCAGCCCCAAAACGTAATCCTCGAAGAGAAAGCGTTTTTGTATCCGCACCACCACTGCCGAAATCCCGCCCAGTCTTAACAGCGTCAACAGATCTCTCTTTACCAGGACAAATTGCAGCTATTCAACCTGATAGCAGTGCAGTGCAACCAATATCAGATTGGGGTATTCAAGTCGGTGCTTTCAGAAAGTATGAACCAGCAAAAATGGCTGCGGATCAAGCTTTGGCACAAATTAAATCAACCCCTACAGGCACCCAGGTACATATTCAGCAGGTTGATAAAGCCGATGGCTCTCTCTACCGCGCCCGTCTGAAAGGTCTTGATGAAATTGCAGCACGCAATGCTTGTCGTGAACTCAAGCAACAACGCATGTCATGCGTCGCCGTTCCTCCAGGATTATTTTAAAGGGACTGTCTTTCGCAAAGAAATACAAAAAGTTTCCTATTCTACACGCCCTTTTTACAGAACAAAAAAACTGACACAAAATCTAATTTGGGTCAGTTTTTTATTGTTAAATAAAGACTCTGTTGATCAATCCGGAATGGCAACACCACTCTTGTGAAGTTGGTCCGCGAGTTGTTTTCGTAAGCGTTTCAAACCGTCTTCGCTAGACGCCTCACACCGCGCGACCAAAACAGCCTGGGTGTTTGATGCTCGTAACAACCACCACCCATCATCAGTATTCACGCGAACACCATCTACAGAGACAACATCAGCTTTTTCTTCAGCTAAGCGTGCTGCCACTTCTTCCACAACACTGAACTTGCGTGTATCTGCACATTCAAACCGCATTTCCGGCGTATTCACGGCCTTTGGCAGAGACTTTCTGAATTCAGCCAATGACAGTCCTTCGTCTTCAATAATGTTCAAAACACGCACTGCTGCATAAAGAGCATCATCATACCCATAATAACGATCAGCAAAGAAAAGGTGCGCAGACATTTCACCTGCAAAAGGTGCGTTGAGTTCAATCATCTTTGACTTGATATGTGAATGTCCTGTCTTCCACATAACAGGCTTGCCGCCCGCTTTTTCAATTTCATCAAAAAGAACCTGGCTTGCCTTCACATCAGCAATAACAGTTGCTCCCGGAAGATCTTTGAGAACACCTTTGGCAAGGAAGAGCATAATCTGATCTCCCCACAAGATTTCACCTTCCGCATCAACCAACCCGATACGATCGCCGTCTCCATCAAAAGCAATTCCAAGATCAGCTTTATTAGTCGCGATTGCCTTTTGTAAATCCACAACGTTTTCCGGTACGGTTGGATCAGGATGATGATTAGGAAAAGTTCCATCAATATCAGCAAACAGAAGCTCATGCTGCCCCGGCAATTTCGCAGTAAGCGATGTCATAGCCTCACCAGCGGCACCGTTCCCTGCGTCCCAAACGACTTTTAGGCTACTTTGTTTAAACTGAACTTCTTCCAGAAGGCGTGCAATATAGGCATCAAAAATAGGGTGTTCAATATAATCACCTTTTCCCTCTTCAAAATCACCCGACTTCGCGATCCTGTCGATTTCCTTGATTTGTTCCCCAAAAAAGGCCTGCTTATTCTGAACCAGCTTAAATCCGTTATGATTACCCGGATTATGAGATCCCGTGATCATTATGCCACCATCGACAGGTAGGGTATAAGCAGCAAAATATAGCATCGGCGTAGGCCCGCGTCCCACTCCGTACACAGTAACCCCTGATGCTACCAGCCCCTGCGTGAGTGCATCAGCCAAATCTGGTGACGACGTTCGCCCGTCATAGCCGACAGCAACTTTATCGCCGCCAGCACGTCTTATTATCGTTCCAAACGCGCGCCCAATAGCAATTGCATCGGCAGAAGAAAGAGTTTCGCCGATAATACCTCGGATGTCGTATTCACGAATGATTGTCGGATCAAAATTATACAAAGCGGTCTCGTTTAAGATAAGGTTTAAATTTTATTCAGCAGAAAATGCAGACAGCGGGCGACCAACACAAAGATAGTCAAAACCAGCCTCTTTCATCTCATCAGGATTATATATATTTCGAAGATCAACCATCACAGGGGATTTTAACAATCCTTTGACACGATCAAGATCAAGACGACGGAATTCATTCCATTCTGTAATAATTACCAGAGCATCAGCGTCACTCATAATTTCATAGGCATTTTGGCCATAAGAAACATCAGTTAAGAGTTCTTCTGCTTCTGCCATCCCTTCGGGATCATACGCACTAATTTGTGCACCCTTTTCCTGTAGAAGAGGAATAATATCAAGGCTTGGAGAATCACGCATATCGTCTGTATTCGGCTTAAAGGTAAGTCCTAGGACAGCGATTTTTTTACCGGCAACTGAACCGCCGCACTGAACAATAACCTTCTCGGCCATCTGACGCTTGCGCGCACTGTTATAAGAGATAACGTCTTCGACAAGACTTACCGGTGCACCAGCTTCCCGTGCAGTATAGGCAAGGGCTTGTGTATCCTTTGGAAAACACGATCCACCATAGCCAGGTCCAGCATGTAGGAATTTTCGCCCGATACGACCATCAAGGCCAATGCCTTTGGCAACTTGGTGGACATCAGCCCCAACCTTTTCGCAAAGATCTGCCATCTGGTTAATGAAAGAGATCTTCGTCGCAAGAAAAGCGTTACCTGCGTATTTAATCAGCTCTGATGTCTCAAGCTTCGTAAAGAGAATTGGTGTTTCAATCAAGTACAAAGGACGATAGAGTTCCGCCATAATATCTTGCGCGCGCTTGGTTTCTGCGCCAATTACAACCCGGTCAGGACGCATGAAATCATTAATCGCAGCGCCCTCGCGTAGGAATTCCGGGTTGGAAACCACATCAAAATCCGCATCTGGTCTTGTTTCGCGGATAATACGCTCAACAGCGCGCCCTGTTCCAACAGGTACAGTCGATTTGGTTATAATGACCTTATAACCATCAATAACTTCAGCAATTTCTTTTGCCGCCTGATAAACATAAGAAAGGTCCGCCTGACCATCATTTTCACCCGGAGGTGTACCAACAGCAATAAAAATAGCATCGGCATCTTTGGCAGCGGCAGCAAGATCAGTAGAGAAGGTTAGACGTCCAGCTTCAGAATTGTTTTTTACGAGCGTATCCAAACCAGGCTCGAAAATCGGGATTACGCCTTTTTTAAGGCCTTCGATTTTGTTCTCATCTTTATCGACACAAACAACGTCAGTCCCGAATTCAGAAAAACACGTCCCAGATACCAAGCCAACATAACCTGTACCGATCATTGCAATACGCATTTAATACTCCTAGAATACCTAGTGACAGGGAATACCCAGTGACAGGTATATACCCCGTAACAGGCGTTATTTATCTTTTTATTTTGTATATTTGTTCAAAATATCACGCATTCGACCACCAAGATCTTCGCGCTCCAAAGCAAAAGCAATCGTTGCTTCCAAGAACCCGGCCTTGCTACCGCAGTCAAATCTGGTTCCTTCAAATCTCAAGCCGTGAAAATCAACGTTATCAAGGGTTGCAGCCAGAGCATCGGTAAGTTGAATCTCACCGCCTGCCCCACGCTCTTTTTTGTCAAGCTCACGAAAAACAGACGGATCCAACACATAACGTCCAATAATAGAAAGAGTCGATGGCGCAACTTCTGGTGCTGGTTTCTCGATAAGACTTTTAGCCTTTGCCAATGGACCATTTTCAGAAACGACGTCCAAAATACCGTAACGGTTTGTCTGTTCCCTCGGAACATCCATAACCGCAACCAAATGTCCACCTGTGTCCTGATAACTATCAATCATTTGCTTAAGACAAGGTGTCCCGGCCTGAATAAGGTCATCCGCGAGCAAAACCGCAAAAGGTTCATCCCCAATTGCATTTCTGGCACACCAGACAGCGTGGCCTAATCCTAATGGCTCTTGCTGGCGCATATAGGTCACACTTCCTGCTTCCAGAAGCAGGCTTGCCAAATCTTTCAGCTCTTTTTCTTTGCCACGGCTTTCAAGTACAGCTTCCAGTTCATATTCACGATCAAAGTGGTTCTCGATTGCTGTTTTTCCACGCCCGGTAACAAAAATAAACTCTTCTATTCCAGCAGCTTTCGCTTCTTCAACAGCATACTGAATCAAGGGCTTATCAACCACAGGCAACATCTCTTTCGGCATCGCTTTGGTTGCTGGTAAAAATCGGGTACCAAGACCCCCGACAGGGAAAATCGCTTTACGAACGGGTCGGCGCATAGATGCCGCACTCCTCATTAAATTAAAATCAGTATGTCTTTGCCACAGTATAAATAGAAACTCAACCAGAGCGGTTTAAAAGAATATCCTTGGCTCGATTGACCTGAGTTGCGAGGTAAGTATTTCCTCCGTGATCAGGATGTAACTTCTGCATCAGTTTACGGTGCGCACTTCGTATTTCATCATCTGATGGCTCTCCTGTTAATCCCAAAACTTCCAACGCCTTCGTTCTATCCATTTGATCATCAAAATCATGCTCTCGCCCTTCTCCATGGCTTTTAGAAGCAACTTCAGGCTCATCATTCCAATCGGCCCCAAAACGTCTTGCAGCATAGGCAAATAGTAACTCAGCAGACTTCGTATCTTCTATGGAATAGATGCGGTGCAATTGCTCAAGCACCACAAGATCCAGCTCGGATAACCAGTACCCTTCACGTTCTCCCGTTAGGATCAAACCATCCATATCCCCACTATCATGATCCAGCTTCATTTTCAAAAACCTGGTAACGACTTCAGAAATTTGCCCTGACGTTCCACCAGAAGCCGCCTTCATACGCGAAAACAAAGCCCTCCAACGCAAGATAAAAGGAAGCAACAAAGGTACGGCAGCGAGAACTAGAAATATCCGCCCGGTGAATAGCAAGAATAGGGCGATAAAGAGGCCAATTATGGCAACGACAATTTTGATTGTTTTTAATATTGTAGCCGGATTGGCGCGACTGAACCACTGAACCAGAAAGAGAGCCCCCAGAAACAACCCAATGCCGAGTATAAAATAGGCGATCACGTTAGAAATATCTCCGTCCAATTGAAAAATTAATAATCATGCCACTCAAGAGCATCATGATAACCACTAATGTTCCATTACTCTGGAATTTGTGAGAGTAATCTTGTCGATGTACCTTTGTTTTTTTGTGAATAATCAACAAGGGCTTTTCGTCCCCCTGCCGCAAAAACGGCAACTGCGGTTAATAAATCTTTTAACTGTTGTGCGGCACCCTCATCAAAAGGGCAATATGCACCACCCGACAACCTTGCAAACTGCTTAAAGGCAGTTGCAACAACCGGGTCATTGCCTTCATGGAACATAAAGCAAGGTAAACCATGCAAACCGAGCTGCCCCGCGAGATGACCAAGAGTATCAATATCTTCTTCCATGGCATCACCAACAAAGACCATTGCATTCACTTTTTTCTCATTTGTTTCTTTAAGCGCGCGCTTAAATACTTTTTCGATTTGAGTGTTACCCGCCAGGCAACTGACAGATGTCATCAAGCGGGACAAATGGGGAGTGTCCTCAACCCAACCCGATGCCTTGCATTCACGGAACCCCCGATAGAAAACCAATTGAATTTCAAGCCCGCCAACATTTCTGGCCTCTTCGAACATCATTGCTTGAATGTGGCAAGCATGATCCCAAGTCATCTGTCGACTTGCAGTCGCATCCAGAGCAAAGATCAAACGTCCTTTTGTCCGTGTTGTTTTCGGCATGTGCGACAGCTTATTCAAAAACAGATCAACCTCTTGATCCGTAGATCTTTTAACAGCAGAAACAGATTTCTCTTTTCTGATAACTGATTTCTTCTCGGACACAGAAAGCTCCTTTGCCAAGCCGATCAGTAAAATTTCATGGCAATACTATATATAGGAACTTACAAACAAAAACATAGCTTCTCATTCTCTAAGTAGAGACCTCTTCTTTATCCAAACCAATCGCACTCAAGAGAGATCGTACTTCCTGACGCGCAGCAACGTGGCTCATACTCATGGTAACACCAGTTCCTTTTTCATCCAGATCAAGGAGTGTCAGTCCCTTGGGAAACAGTTCTCTGAAGATAACACGCTCTCCAAATCCTGATGCCAATCTGAATTGCAAACGCTTGGCTAAATGTTCGAGTAAGACTCCCATATCCCTTTTATTCTTAGCATCAATATGGGAAAGGCGGTTTCTCATCACGACCCAGTCAATTGGCTTTTTTCGCTGAACAGCCCGCTGTTGGCGTTGCTCCCATACCATTTGACTATAGGTGCTTGGGGTCAATTTTAATTCATCATCCTGAACCTCGACCTTCGCCAACATATCCATATCCAGAAAACTATCATTCAGGGGGGTAACTAGAATGTCCGCATAGCTATGTCCAAGGCGCGAGAGATAATTGTCACTTCCGGGTGTATCAAACACAATAAAATCCCGGTCCCAGAGTTCAGTCATCGCCTTTTCAAGATTAGCTTTATCTTCGACTTCACTTGCTTCTGTAGTTAATGCCTGAGATCGATATACACGTCTGTGTTCCGGCATCGGGATAGAGTTATTAGATGATCCATTCGCAAAACTCGCTCTATTTTCAAGATAGCGGGATAAGGTACCCTGTCGCGCATCCAGATCAATCGTACCTACCCGATAGCCTTCCCTGAGAAGAGAAACAACAAGATGCATTGTCGTGGTGGACTTACCCGACCCCCCTTTTTCATTACCGATAACGACAATACGGGGCCGATGTTGCTTGTTCTGCTCAGTCATAAAAATCTATCTACTTCAAAATAATCACACTAAAAACCTATATGCCTTTTCAGCATTGATAAGGCCACAATGAATAAAACAAATTCAGCATATTTATACACTTTACCGCCCCCATTTTCTCACAGCAATCTTACAATTTTAATTTTTTTCTTGCTGTTTTCCATTTGAAAGACGAATGCTGTCATTCGCTCAAAGTTTTGACTGGATTTTATAATGCGCGCACCAACCCTATGGGATTTCATCCTGCTAACATCACTGGCAGCCATTTGGGGATCCGCATTTCTGGCTATCAAAATTACTGTTGAGGATATCCCCCCTGCGACCATTGCAGCTGGCCGTTTACTGATAGCAAGTATTGTCATTTATATTTATATGCGTTCCCGATCTCTTACCTTGCCGAGAGATAAAAAGTTCTGGAACCAGATCATCTTGATTAGTTTTTTCAGTATGGCTGCGCCCTTTACGATGATTAGCTGGGCTGAACAGTTTATCAGTTCCGGTCTCACAGCCATCTTAATGGCAACAGGGCCTCTTATCGCCTTGATACTTTCGCACTTTTTCAGCATTGATGATCGTTTTACATTGTTTAAATTTTTAGGTGTTCTCGTTGGATTTTCTGGTGTAGTCGTTGTTCTTGGATTAGAAACCTTTTCAAGCATTGGGGATAATTTTTACGCCCAGATCATTACGATGTTTGCTGCTATGTGTTATGCCTGTTCTGGAATTTTGGTGCGACGCGTAAAAGAGAAATCCAATACAGTCATCACCGCCTCCATCCTGATCTCGGCAACCGTTTTGATCCTTCCCGTTAGTTTGATTTTTGAAACACCTTGGGTTGCGATAGCGGCAAGTGAAACAAATGCCATTTTGGCGCTTGTATACTTAGGGCTCATTCCAACGGCTATTGCTTTTATTCTCAGATTTTACCTGATCAGAGAAGTAGGGGTCACTTTTGCATCTTATGTTGGATATCTCGTTCCGTTTTTTGGCGTTTTATGGGGGGCCTTATTTCTCAGTGAACGGTTACCTCCTGCAACAATGATCGGCCTGTTACTCATTTTATTCGGTATTGCCGTTAGCAGGGTAAAACTTAAAAAATCTATCCCGAATTCGTAAAGCCGTTTCCAATAAAAAATGCCGGGAAGCTTTAGAGCTCCCCGGCATTTATAGATAAAGATCTAATCTGACACTTATGCGCTTTTGATCTCTCGTAAGAAATTCTGCACTTGAGAGTTCAGACGATCCCCTTGCGTTTTCAATTCATCAACCGCTGTCATCACCTGATCAGAAGCCTGACCAGATTTTTCCGCAGCCTGGCTCACGCCGGAAATATTTGCAGAAACCTCTTGGGTTCCCCGCGCAGCTTCCTGTGTATTACGAGCAATTTCCTGTGTCGCAGCACCTTGCTCTTCTACCGCAGCAGAAATCCCCGACGCGATCTCGTTGACCTGATTAATAATATTGCTGATGCCTTCGATATCGTTAACAGCAGAACCAGTCTGACGCTGCATCGTCGCAATTTGCTCAGAGATTTCTTCTGTGGCTTTACCTGTCTGATTAGCTAGTGACTTAACCTCTGAAGCAACAACGGCAAAACCTTTACCCGCTTCTCCGGCACGGGCAGCTTCAATCGTTGCATTCAAAGCAAGCAGATTAGTCTGCTCCGCAATGTCATTAATCAGATGAACAACTTCACCAATTTTCTGCGCAGCATCAGATAGCTCCTGAACAGTTTGGCTTGTTTTGGTTGCTTCGTTAACAGCACGGCTGGTCACATCAGCAGAATCCATCACTTGTCGGCTGATCTCATTAATCGACGCGGATAATTCTTCGGCAGCCGAAGCCACTGTTTGCACATTAGTCGACGCCAAATCAGATGCAGAGGCAACTGCAGCAGACTGTGCTTTTGTTTCATCAGAAATAGTTGACATTGTCGAAGCTGTTTCGCCCATACGACCTGTTGAGCTCTGAAGCCCGGAAAGAACTTCTCTTACTTCACCATCAAAACGTTCGGCCAACTCTTCCAAACGTTTAGCACGAGCTTCACGCTCTTGACGTTGCTCACGCCGTTCAGCTTCATTACGTTCATTTTCGATCAAGTTTTCTTTAAAGACCAGAAGTGATCGTGCCATCTCACCAACTTCATCACGATTATCTACAGCAGGAATATCAACATCTTTATCCCCTTCTGATAAACGCGTTGTTACATTGGTGATTGAGCGAATAGGACCAGTCAGACTTCGTAGAACAACAATCCCTATTGCTATCATCAAGATGAAAATCACAATGGCTGCACCGATAATAAGGCTGCGGATAGAAGATGCATTTTCATCCGCTTTCAAAGAAACTTTTTTGACGTCAGCGGAAACCAGTTCAACATCGGCTGATACTTGAGCAACACGGTCTGAAATAGCCATCAGCTCTACTTTACTTAAATTGGCCATTTGGGTAATAGGGTCTTTTAATTTGCCGAAAGCCTCAACCAAACGATCTGTTCCGCCATCAAAACTTAGTGTTGTCTTGGCAAAATTTTCAAAATCAGTCAGGTAAACTTCAACCATTTCCTGGATTTTTTTCTTCTCTTTTTTTGATAACAAAGCATATTTCACATTACGCAGGAATTTTTTCCCTTGTTTGAGGACCGCTTTCATATCGTCCTGTTCATGCGTAATAATAAAGGTTTTTTCAACCGTCCTTATCGCCGTCATTTCGCCGGCTAACTTTACCAAATAAGGCGCTTTTAGACTATCTTCGATCGCAAATGCTGAATTATTAAGCTTACCCTTTAGACCCGCATTTTTTGTCATGCCCAGGGTTGATTTATCCTGAACAACAACGCCAAACCCATCTTCATAAGCCCTTAGTTTTTCTTCCAAATCCAGCGCCACAGCTTTGATTTCTTCGTTCGTTGCGTGTTCTTTCAGCTCTTTTATTTTGACATTAACGATATCCATTTCTTTGAAGAAGAGATCTTCAAATTTGAGATCACTCTTGAGGAGAAAGTCTTTTTCATTTAGCGCAAGATGATTGATCGTGACTTCAATCTCATCAACTAGCTTCTGAACATACTGGGATTTTTTTAATAAATTTTGATCAGTAGCCAGCAATTCCTGACTTTGTGTTAATTTTACCTGATTCTGTGCCAATTGATCGCGGCTTTGAGACAAAAGAACATCGCCTACAAAATAAATCGCACAGATAACCCCCAGTGCAACAATACCCAATAGCATCAAAGATGATATGCGGGTGGTTAAAGAGAAGTTTCCAAGAAACGTCGTCCGGGGCGCCTCTTCTAGCTCTTGTTCTTCTGAATCCAGGGTTTCTGACCTATTCAGATCATCTCCGGCTTCTTGTGCTTCTTTTGCACCCTCTTCAAGGTTTTCTTTCGCTTGAAGATCATCTGGATTGGCTTCATCAATGATAGCTTCTTCTTGGCTTTCATTCGTATTTTTGTTTTGTTCTTCTGACACGACCTTACCCGACCTCACTTTACAAGTCTCTTTATGAGAGAATAATACTATTGCTTTTGTAACAGTTAAGACGATTATTCGTGGGGAGCGTTAACATAAGGTATACCAAAAGCTAATAATTCCTGAATCTGCGAGATAAGTTATAAAATGTTAAAAAAAGATCGCGTTGAATACATAAATAAGCGTCTGAAAGAGATTTATCCTACCTTACCGATTCCACTTGACCACACTGATCCCTACACTTTATTGGTCGCGGTTCTGCTGTCGGCACAGTGTACGGATGAACGTGTGAATAAAATTACCCCCGCCCTTTTTGCACGCGCAGACAATCCCTTTGATATGGCAGAAGTACCTGTTGATGAGATCCGTGAAATTATTAAACCCTGTGGTTTATCTCCACGTAAATCGAAAGCAATATCAGAACTATCAAAAATTTTAATTGAGAAATACAACGGCGTAGTTCCCCAGTCGATGGAGGCATTGGAAGAACTTCCTGGGGTTGGCCATAAAACAGCCGGGGTTGTTATGTCGCAAGCTTTTGGTGTTGCGTCTTTTCCTGTTGATACCCACATCCACCGCCTCGCTCAACGCTGGGGATTGACCAATGGTAAAAATGTGGAACAGACGGAAAAAGATCTAAAACGTGTATTTCCAAAAGACCGTTGGAACGACCTACATTTGGAAATCATTTATTATGGCAGAGAATACTGTTCTGCACGTGGATGTGATGGCACAAAGTGTGAAATTTGCACGACTTGCTATCCAAATAGGACCAAACCGATAAAAACGAAAAAATCATAAATTAAAATTAATCAAACTTTAGAACTCCTGGCGATACCTCTCATCTGTAACTTGCTTTTAAGAGAGAAATACACAAATCTAGAGAACAAATTATCGCTTTTAGGTTCATAAAAACGATTTTATTCATTGGGGGAATTATGACTGAATATATTGTTCTTGGTATTGTTGTTGTCGCTGCATTTTATGCCATTACCGTTTATAACGCGCTCGTGTCAGGCCGGAATTCTGTAGAAAACGCATGGAAACAGATCGATGTGCAGTTAAAGCGTCGTCTCGATCTGATCCCAAATCTTCTTGAGACAGTCAAAGGCTTTATGGCTCATGAGAAAGAGGTTTTGATGCAGGTAACCGAAGCCAGAACACGTGCTTACAATGCCGATTCAAAAAGCGAAGCCATCGAAAGTAATAATCTACTCTCTAATGCAACGGCAAATTTGCTCGCCGTTATGGAAAACTACCCTGACCTAAAATCACAGGAAAGCGTGAGCGATCTGACCGAAGAATTAACATCAACCGAGAATAAAGTCGCTTTTGCCCGCCAACACTATAACGATATCGCAACATCACAAAACAACCGTATACAACAGTTCCCTTCCAACATTTTTGCTTCGTTCTTCAAGTTCAAGCTTGAAGATCTTTGGGAACTTGACGAAGCCACGCGTGAGGCGGCTCAAGAACCACCCAAAGTATCGTTCTAAGATATCTCCCTTTTATCAAGGTTTTGATTGATGTCTTCAGATACTTTTAAACTGGTCTCAACTGACTTCAAATCGGCACAAGAACGTAACAAACGAAATTCGTTCCTTCTGTGTTTAATAATGACTTTCACAGCCACGTTTCTTGGCTACACTTCAGGCTGGGCGGCTGAAATCTTTACTGGTTCACACCCAGCATTAATAACTGCGCCCTATGATGCAGACATTTTTGAATTGCTAAAGTTAACAGCAATAAGTGATTGGGGAATCTCTGCCGCAGCGGGAATGATTGTTTTCTCGATCCTGGCCTTGATCTGGACCTATTTTTTTGCAGATCAAACATTGCTCAAAATGAACGACGCCTTTGAAACAGATCCCAAGTTTTACGAAGATCTACACAACATCGTTGAGGAAATGGCCATCGCCTCTGGCCTTTCTAAACCCACAGTTTATGTCATTGAAGATGAAGGCATGAACGCCTTTGCCACCGGCCTGCATCCTGACAAAGCGGCCATTACGGTGACAACAGGGCTTTATAACGCAATGTCACGCGATGAACTTCAAGGTGTTGTTGCACATGAAATGGCCCACATCCTGAACCGGGATGTTCAGTATGCTGTTCTCGTTGCCGTTGGAGCCGGGCTGATTGCCGTCTTTGCCGAAATTATGCTGCGCATGAGTCGCATCTTCTTTTCCACAGGCTCCTCACGATCAAAAAAAAGCAATAAAGGAAGTGGCGGCGCGCTACTACTTATTGTTGGCGTAGTCTGGCTACTTGCTGCCATTCTTGCTCCTCTTGTCGCCTACATGGTTAGAATGGCAATATCCCGAGAGCGGGAATACCTCGCCGATGCAACCGCAGCGCAGTTAACAAGAAACCCAAAGGGGTTAGCGTCCGCGCTAAGCAAGATTGAAGGGCATTCAAATTTGAAAGAAAAAAATACTGCGACAGAGCACCTTTTTATCATCAATCCCAATCGATCTTTCAGTGAACTTGCCAGCGACTTAACGTCAACCCATCCGGCCACATCTTTACGTATTGAACGCTTGATGAATCTAAAATAGGTCTAATTGATCTGAAAACTTTACAGTTTTCCTAAAAGCTCTTATTCGTCAGGAAGCAAGAATGTTCCATACTCAACTGCAATTTGATGAGGTCCCTATGAGCTTTTCAGGAAAAACTGCCATTGTCACAGGCGCAGCCGGTGGTATGGGGCTTAATATCGCCCTAGATCTCGCAGATCAGGGGACACATGTTGTTCTTATAGATATCAAACCGCCCTCTATTAATCTTCAAGAACACAAGAACAAAGACTTAATCTCCTTCGCACAAGGGGACGTCACTGATTCTGATTTTATAAAAGGTGTCATTGAAAAAGCTTATGTTGAAACAAGTCGACTCGATTACCTTGTCAATGCTGCTGGTGTTTTGTGGTTCGATAAAGATCGCTCAACAGAGGAAGTAGATTTGGATGCGTGGGATCGCATCATGGAGATTAACTTAAAATCCATGATTATTACCTGCCGCCATGCTCTTCCCTATATGCGCAAAACTGGATCAGGCTCTATGGTTCACATCGCCTCTGTTCAAGCCATGCGTGGGGATGATAAACCGCAAGTCGCCTATCAGGCGTCAAAAGCCGGCATTATTTCCCTCTCGAAGACTGTCGCACTGGAAGGGGCAAAAGATAACATCAGATCAAATTCAATCTTGCCGGGTCCGACCGTATCCCCGATGCAGGAAAGATGGGCTGAAGACCCAAAAATCCAGCGCCTGACAGAAAGCGTTATTCCCCTTGGGCGCGCAGGAACAACACAAGACATAGCCAACGCAACACTTTTTCTTTTATCGGACAAAGCCAGTTATATCACAGGCACAGAACTGGTTGTAGACGGCGGATTATTATCCCGCCCCTAGAAATTGATGAGGTAAAATAATCAAGGGGCTGAAACAAACAGCCCCTTGATTTGCCCATAGGTGCACAACACATGCACACTGCTTCCCGGGATTACTCCCGAAACCTTTTATTCAGGCACGAACATCCGTTCTATTCTTATCGCCACCAAAAGCTTCAGCAAGAAGCTTTCGAACGCCATCTTTACCTTCAAATTCTGGACCGTCTGCTCCGTTGAAAAGTTGACCAATAGGCACCAACAAATCAGCTTTCAAGCGTGTTAGCCCGTCATCCCCATTTTCTTTTGCAGGAATTTCTTCCCGATCACGGATTGTTAACAATGGGCCATCTCTAAAGAGAGGAGCCAACACATTTTCATTTTCTTCTTTTTTATCTTTTGGCGGTGGTGAGACTAACTTACTAATTAACTCGCTAAGACCAGCGCCCTCATTGTCAAGTAACAGATTATCTCCGGCTTCGAGAAGATTCCCTCCCTCAAGTCCATTCATAACTTTACCCAAAAGCGCATTTGCTCCAGCAGCTGAGCTAGATTGTGCCACTGCCGTTGTACGCGTAACTTCAGCCTGCACAGATGCAAAGCTAAACGACAATTCGCCTGTCGTATTGTTTACGTAGATGTCTAGGGATTGCACAGCCAAATAGCTTTGCTCTCGTGTACCCGATGCAACGCCATCAGCCCCGGCATAGGAAATTGCCGTTCTTGAACTTTGAGCGACGGACTGTTCAAAAGAAAAGCTGAACTCATCTGAATTCTTCGCGGACTCTTTAATTGAGTTCACAAGATTTTGTGCAAACTCCAAAGCAGCCTCTTTTGTATTTCCCAGTCGCTCAAATACTTCAGAAAGTGTTCCAACGATAGAATCAAGAGCTGCCCCCAAAGTACGTTGAACAGCTTCGGAGGGAGACAAGGCATCTGACTGAGTATCATCACCCTTATCGCTGTCTCTCAAAAAGTTTTTTGGAACATCAACAGTATCATCAACCACGGGTCGTGATGACTGCCCTGCAGTGTTTTCAATATTTGCGCCTTTGGTCTTGTTTTGATCAGCAAGTTCCTGTTCTCGAAGACCACGTAGTGTATCAAGACCTTGTTGTAATAAGCCTAGTGCGGAAAGAGCCATTTTCTCCTCCTGAGGTCGCCTCAACCTTAAGCTTAATAGCCAAGTATGAGGATCGAGCTACATGCTCCGACAATATATTTTCAACATTTAATATAAATCTTTATCATTAACGATTTATTAACGTCCATACGCATGGAAATTATCATTCTATATCAAAAAGATAAACTCAACTAATAAATCACACCGACTACATTATATCAAAAATTAATTAAAATGTTTTCTTGATTACCAACCCCTAAAACCATTCAAAATACGACACAAAAATCCAATACCCGACACGCAACCACTACTTTGCAATTGACAGTCGTAATATTCGCGTCAGAATAGAGTATATTGGATACCATATCCAATATATGATGAACTTTATAAGATGAGAGCGGAAAAATCCGCCACTGTTGTTTTAAATCAAACAGATAAGAAAAATTAGCAGGGAAGAAATTATCATGAAAACAGTTCTTTTTGCTGCAGCCGCAGCATTGTCTGTTGGTATCATAACGCCAACTTTAGCTGTTGAGCGCGGCGGCACTTTAACATTTGCACGCTACGACGATTCAACACTCATTGATCCAGTTTATGCAGACCGCAATCCGGACATCTGGATGGTCTCAAACCTCTATGACACGTTATTAAGAACTGAAGCCGATGGTAAAACGGTCGTCCCGGGACTCGCCTCACAATACAAGCTTTCAGATGACGGGCTCACGCTCAGCTTAACACTTCGCGACAACATTCACTTTTCTGACGGAACAGATGTTGAAGGTAAAGACATTGTCTTCTCATTGAACCGCGCCAAAAATCCAGAACTTGGTCCTTGGGCTGGACTGCTTGGATCAATCGACAGCGTGACTGCCGATGGCAAAAACATCACGATCAAATTAAAAAACCCTGATCCCACGATTATCCTTATGATGGCAACATTTAATACCGCTATCGTTTCGAAAGATGCTTTCGATGCTGCAACAGGAGCCACAGATCAGGAAAAGGCACAGGCCATCAGCAATGCCGATCCTGTTGGTTCTGGTCCTTTTGTCCTCAAAAGCCACCAACGCGGCTCTTCTATGGAATTTGTCGCCAACAAGCATTACTGGCGACAAGGTGAAGATGGTAAAGCCCTGCCATATTTGGATGGTATTGATTTTGTCGTTATTCCTGACGATGCCACGCGTATCTTAAAATTACAGGCCGGCGAAGTAAACGCAGCTGAGTTCATCCCTTTTGCCCGCGTTGCAGAACTTAAAGCTGATTCCAACATCAATATGGAGCTATTCCCCTCAACAAGAATTATCTACAGTCCCATCAACACCCGTGAGAAAACAGCTGACGGGCAGGATAACATCCTTGCAAGTAAAGAAGCGCGTCAGGCCCTTAACTATGCAACCAATAAAGATGCATTGATTAAGCTCATCCTACATGGAGCAGGGAAACCTGTTACCTCTGGCTTGATGGCATCAACAACCCAACTCGCGACAGGTACTGAGGCACTTTATAAGTACGATCTTGCAAAGGCCAAAGAACTCGCTGCCAAAGCAGGTATCAAACCGGGAACTGAAATTTCACTGACCACACTCGCAGGTTCAGCAGATGATTCCATTATCTTTACCGCTCTACAGCAGATGTGGTCTCAGATAGGCGTTAAGCTATCTGTTGAACAAGTTGACGGGGCAACACGCGGTGACAAAAATCGTTCCGGTGATTTCGACATTCACACCTATGGTTGGGTCAACGACGTAAATGACCCGGCACAGGTTGCTGGTTGGTTGGGCTATTACCCAACACGTAAAGCTGTTGGAACAGGCTGGAACAACCCAGAATTCAATAGCCTGTACGAAGCATCCAACAAAGAAATCAATCCAGAGAAACGTGCTGAACAATACGCAAAAATGCAGTCTCTTTATGCCGAAGAAGCACCGCTTCTCTTTATGTATGAGACACCTTTTGCGGTAGCCTTGGATAACAAAGTCAAAGGTTACGTTCAGACCCCACTGGGAAGTAATGAATTCTCATCCACCTGGATTGACCAGTAATTGGCTTTTTCAAGCTGGTTAGCTCGTATCCCTACAACTCATGCAGGTGCCTCTTGGCACCTGCACTGCGAGAATTAAATTTTGTCTTCAATAACTTACTTACTTTCACGTTTATTACAGATGATCCCGACCTTTTTTCTGGTCATGATCATTATCTTTCTCCTTGTACGGCTTTTACCCGGGGATCCAGCGATTGCCATGGCTGAAGCCAAGGCAACAGAAGCGCAGATTGAAATACTTCGGGAACGCATGGGTTTAAATGAACCGCTGTGGACGCAATTCTTTATTTTTGTTCGCAACGTTCTCACGGGTGATCTCGGGCAGTCCATCCTGCTTAAAGCACCAGTCGCCACAGTTATTATTGAACGCCTCCCCGTGACGGCGTTTCTAACAATATATGCGGTTCTCTTTTCCATTATTATTGCCGGGCCTTTAGCTGCCATTGCCGCACTAAATAAAAATAAGCGCGCTGACATCCTGATCCGTGGTGTATTCCAAATCGGACTTTCCACACCGGTTTTTTATATTGGCCTGTTGCTGCTCACCTTTCTTGCCGCTTTTTTAAGATGGTTTCCTGTTGGGGGCTATGGTCAAACTTTCTGGGAACACATGTATCACCTGTTGCTTCCCGCCTTAACTGTTGCTCTCTACACCTCGGCCATCATTATGCGCAATCTGCGCTCTTCTATAATTGAAGTTATAGATGCCGAATACGTACAGTTTGCACGTGCAAAAGGATTATCAGAGGGTCTTATTCTCTGGCGGCATGTACTCCGTAACGCTCTGGTTTCAACTGTAACACTTCTGGGACTGTCCATCGGCAATCTCATGAGTGGGACATTGGTTACAGAAACTGTGTTTGCTGTCCCTGGTGTCGGGCGTCTGATGCTCGAAGCTATTTTTGCCCGTGACTATCCACTGATACAGGGTCTGACACTCACCTTTGCCGTTCTGGTATCTATCGTTTTTCTTCTTACAGACATGATCCAGTCCTGGCTGGACCCGAGGCTTCGCCCATCATGACCTATGCACCTTATGCCCAAAAACGGCGCTTTGCTGTCTTTAAATTTTTTCAAAGAATGCAGCCCGGCTTTATTGTCGGTCTGACAATTCTTTCCCTGTCTTTAATTCTGGCGCTATTCCCGTCTTATATAGCGCCTTACGACCCAAATGCATTCGACTTTAATGCGGTTCAATCTCCCCCGTCAGACCTCCATTGGTTTGGCACCGATAGCTTGGGCAGAGATACCCTCTCGCGTGTGATCTGGGCTTATTCCGTCAACATGCAGATGGCTTTTCTTGCCACGATATTTTCGCTCCTCATTGGCGTTACAATTGGTGCGTTGGTTGGCTATTACCGTGGCTTTTCCGATGTTGTTTTCGGGCGCTGTGTTGATGCCATCATCACCTTCCCTTTTTTGGTTCTCGTCATCGCCGTCGTTGCGGTCCTGGGTCCCGGCCTTATCAATATGTACATTGCCATCACGGTTGTTGGCTGGGTCTATTACGCCCGGCTAATGCGTGCAGAGATCATGGCGCAAATGGCAAATGATTATGCGTCAGCGGGTAAAGTTATGGGGTATTCAGATTCACGGATAATTTTCCGGCATCTTTTACCCAACGCCATTACCCCCGTTATTGTTTATTGGATGACTGATATGGCCCTCGCGATCCTGCTAGGTTCTTCACTTGGTTATCTCGGATTGGGCGCGCAACCGCCAGAAGCAGAATGGGGTGTGTTGATTGCCGAAGGCAGAAACTTCATCACAACCGCATGGTGGCTCAGTCTTATGCCCGGTATTGCTATTGTCATTACAGGCTTTGGCTTTTCTCTCGTCGGTGACGGTGTCGCCGACTTGCTTAGACCAAGAGGTTAATATGTTCCAACAATCTTCCTCTTCTGATGTAAAAACAGGCCAACAGAGTACGAAGAGTATCCGGTATACTTCCAAAGCACTCCCCCTGCTTGATGTCCGAAACCTTTCAACATCATTTGGACATGACACAGAGAAACTACTCGCAATTGATGATGTTTCTTTCACTGTTGCCCCCGGCGAGATTTTGGGACTGGTAGGAGAAAGCGGATCAGGGAAAAGCATTACCTTGCGTTCTATCCTTGGTCTAACCAAACGTTATGGGCAGGTAGAGGGCAAAGTTCTTTGGAAAAATCAGAACATGAATATCATGAAAAACAAAGAACTACGCCGTATTCGAGGTAGTGAAATTGCCATGATATTTCAGGAACCGATGTCTTCCCTCAACCCACTATTAACTGTCGGATTACAGATTGACGAGAACCTCAAGGCACACACAAAGCTCTCAAGATCAGCACGCAAAAAAAGATCAATCGAACTTCTCGATCTTGTGGGTATTCCCTCTGCCGCTGATCGCCTTGATGATTATCCCCATCAGTTTTCCGGGGGTATGCGTCAACGGGTGATGATTGCCATTGCTCTGGCTTCAGAACCAGAGCTCCTGCTTGCCGACGAACCAACAACGGCTTTGGATGTTACGATCCAGCAGCAAATTCTCGATCTCATCCTCGACCTGTCCAAAAACATGAATATGTCTGTAATCATGGTAACTCATGATTTAGGCGTTGCCGCACAAACTTGCGATCGAATTGCCGTCATGTATGGCGGCAAACTTGTCGAGGTCGGACCAGTAAGAGAAATTTTGCGTAACCCTCAACATCCTTATTCCATCGGTCTTTTAAGATCAGTACCTGAGGATGTAGCCCCTCGTAGTGAGCTATATTCCTTACCCGGCATTCCCCCAAGTTTGGCTGATCGTCCGAAAGGATGTTGCTTTGCACCACGCTGTCCTGCCGCAATGACCAAATGCGTAACTGACAGGCCTGAGCTTCAGCAAGCTGGAAACAGCTGCTCTGTTGCTTGCTTTAACCCACAAACGATTACATCTGGGAATATCGCGTGACTGAAAATACTTCTCTGCTCCACGTCACCAATTTGTCACATCAGTTCAAAATTGATCCCTCTATTTTTGATGTCATTCTGCGTCGTCCCTCACGATACGTAAAAGTCTTGAACGGTATTGATCTTAATCTTGCGCGCGGTGAAACACTTGGCGTTGTTGGTGAATCTGGTTGTGGTAAATCCACGCTTGCACGTTGTCTCGTTGGTCTTTATCCACTTCAAAACGGCGAGATTCTCTTTAATAACCAGAATGTATCTCATAAAACCCGCGCAGAACAACGAGACTATAATCGTCGGGTTCAGATGATGTTTCAGGATCCTTACTCATCTCTAAACCCAAGAATGACTGTCGGTCAGGTTCTCCACGAAGCACTCTCGGTACATAAGATGAGATCCGAAACTGAAATCCCTGAACGGATAAACGAACTGCTGGATCTTGTTTCCCTTCCCAGAGATGCCGCCGATAAGCTGCCGCATCAATTCTCAGGCGGGCAGCGCCAGAGAATTGCCATTGCTCGCGCCTTAAGCGTTGAACCTGAAATTCTGATTGCTGATGAACTCGTCTCTGCTTTGGATGTGTCCGTTCAGGCACAGGTTGTTAATCTGCTTCTCGATTTGCAAGAACGTCTGGGACTGACCATTCTTTTTGTCGCACATGATCTTCGTCTTGTCCGTCATGTTTCTCATCGCGTTGCAGTGATCTACCTTGGCTCAATCGTCGAAATCGGATCGTCAGATAGCCTTTTTGCCAACCCCATACACCCATACTCCCGTGCTCTTCTCAATGCAGCACCATCAATTGATCCGGATAAAAAGAACACCACGGCACCGCTCACAGGGGAACTTCCCAGCCCCTTAAATATCCCCAGCGGCTGTGCATTTCACGGACGCTGCCCCCATGCGACTGAGATTTGTAAAAAAAGCAAACCAGAACTAAAGGCACTGGACGGTCATGGTGAAATTGCCTGTCATCACGCAAAAGAACTAGCTTTGAGCTAGGTAGTGATCCCGCTAATCACGAAGAGATCTAGTACTTTCAACGAAAATCCGTATTAAAGTATTGAACGGAAGCTTTTGATAAAGAGCTTTCCTAGGCCATAAACATAAATTGTTACGGTTACATACCATCTTAGCCATGCGTTTTTTGCGTAGAGCCATGCGTAAAATGCATATCTGGGCTTCCTCTGGCACATCTTGTCGCAGCCTCAACTTCCCTTTAAGAAGATCTCACAAAATACTCCACAACACCAAGGAGAGCCCCTTCCATGAGCCAATTGTTAAAATGTATTTCACCTGTAGACGGATCCGTTTACGTAGAACGTTCGCTATCAAGCGATCGCGATATTCAGACAGCCTTGGATAAAGCCGTCGCAGCCCAGAAAAGCTGGCGCAAAGTGCCAATTAGCGAAAAGCAAGCGTTGCTAGGCAAAGCTGTTGATTATTTCGTTGCCAACAAAGATGCCATTGCCGAAGAAATTACCTGGCAAATCGGTCGTCCGATTTCTCAATCCCCCGGCGAAATCGGTGGTTTTGAAGAGCGTGCGCGCTATATGATCGACATTGCCCCGGAATCACTCGCAGATCAAAATGTTGGTGATAAAGAAGGTTTCACACGCTTTATCCGCAAAGAAGCCTTGGGCGTTGTTTTTGTTGTCGCCCCTTGGAATTTCCCGTTGATGACAGCGGTTAACTGCATTGTTCCCGCTCTTTTAGCTGGTAACACAGTTCTTCTGAAACATGCAGCTCAAACACCACTTTGCGCAGAACGTTTTAGTGAAGCTTTCAAAGCAGCTGGATTACCAGACGGTGTTTTCCAACACTTGCACATGAGCCACGACAGTGCCGCTAAACTAATCGGTTCTGACGGTGTTGATTTTGTCAATTTCACTGGTTCCGTTCCTGCCGGGCATGCCATTCAAAAAGCTGCTTCTGGACGCTTCATTGCCACAGGCCTTGAGCTTGGTGGTAAAGACCCTGGCTATGTGCGTACGGATGCAAATGTTGCCTATGCAGTCGAAAGCCTGGTTGACGGCGCTATGTTTAACTCTGGCCAATCCTGTTGTGGTATCGAACGCATTTATGTGCACGATTCTGTATATGATGACTTCGTATCCGGCGCAGTTGACCTTCTGAAACAGTACAAACTTGGTAACCCGACAGATACAAATACCAATATGGGTCCAGTGGTTAAAACCAGCGCAGCAGAATTTGTACGCGGTCAAGTTGCCGAAGCAGTTAAATCAGGTGCCGAAGCTTTGATTGATCCCGGTTTCTTTGCTGCTGACAAAGAAGGCACTCCATACCTTGCGCCTCAACTCGTCGTTGGCGTTGATCATTCCATGCGTGTGATGAACGAAGAGAGTTTTGGTCCGGTTGTTGGTGTGATGAAAGTTTCTTCCGATGAAGAAGCTATCAAACTGATGAACGACAGTGAGTTTGGATTAACCGCTTCCATCTGGACAGAAGATGCAGACGCTGCCTTGGCAATCGGTGATGACATCAACACCGGCACATGGTTCATGAACCGTTGCGATTACCTTGATCCCGCACTGGCCTGGACAGGCGTTAAAAACTCTGGCCGCGGCTGCAGCTTGTCCAAAGTTGCTTACGAACACCTGACTCGTCCAAAATCTTTCCACCTGCGGACGAAAATTTAAGGTTTGATCTGTCCTGAAATATATTGACGGTTTTAGGCCGGAACAATTAACAGTAAAAGGCCCGAATGCTGCGTTCGGGCCTTTTATACTTTGGCAACCTATTTAGATAGTAACCTCTATCCAAAGTATGTATTTTAATCTGAAAGATGAACTGATCACATCGCCCCGTGCTAATACAGCAGTGACGTATGATCAAAACAGAAAACATTATCACTACGGATTTATCATATTGAGTAATAATCCCTTAGAGCGTGTTCGTCCCGAACTTATAGATAATGAACAACTGGTTTGGGCTGATCGCCCGGTCAGTGAGCGTTTTTACAGAAAGAAAATCAAAGCCGCCATCGCCGGAAAAGTCATAATCGGCTTTATCGCGTTATGGATACTCGGTGTAACTTACACAAGCTTTTCCAGTGGTAACTTGCTTGGCCTCTCCCTCGTTATTTTTGCATTGCCGCTTCTGTTTATAGTCCGGAAACTAATGAACAAACCAAAAGAAGCCAGACAGCGTGCAGAACAAACCTATTATGCCATTACTGACAGGCGGCTATTGATAATCAACGATTACAAAAGAAAGTCGGTCGAAAGTTATGACCTGGATAAAATTGAATTTGTAGAACTCGCAGAAAATAAAGACGGTACGGGAAATATTTATTTTACCAAATCAATGATCACAACCACTTCTAGCAATGACCGCGACAACAATTCATCCCGGAAAAAGACAACAAGAGAAATTAAAAAAGGCTTCAAAGGAATATATGACGCAGAAAATGTCGAGCGAGAAATTAATCAGCAACAACTGCTCTTGAAATAAATTTGTTGACCATTTTTGAGGCAGAAAACGCATCAATACACTTTCGATATCACCCCAATCTCTGGCGCCCCCCCCCAACACAAGAAATATTAGGCCATCACCACTGCTGCACAGAAACTAAT
>NZ_LAQL01000012.1 GCF_001026905.1 Kiloniella spongiae | reverse complement strand
ACGGGTCATATCGGTGCGTCTCCGGTAAAGTGGGGTATCTACCCAATAATTTATAAACAATAACCCCAATTCTTTTCGGGGCTTTCTTATTAAATATACATAGACAAGCAAATCTACAGACGCCTGCGCGACACTATGTAGCCCAAAAACGCTCTCAGTGCAAAACAGGTTGATTTTATTTTATCTAGATTTATCTCTATAAAAAATTTGGTATTTCTGACTAAATATCGGCAAAGTTGATATTGCGACAATTTTACCATTCGCAAAATCAAAGATATATATTATAAGCATCTTATTATTTACTTTATTGAGTACTTAGAATATGCACCAACCCTTTACCGAGATTACAGACGAAACCATTCATAGGATGGTGCACAGCTTTTATGATCGTGTTCGTCAAGATCCGTTGTTGAAAGATGTTTTTAACAATAGCATTGACGATAAGTGGGATCCACATCTGGCGACCATGTGCCGGTTTTGGTCTTCAGTTTTGTTGACCTCTGGTCAATACAAAGGCAATCCCATGATGGTTCATATGAAGGTAGATGGTATTAAGCGTCATCTTTTTGATCGGTGGTTAGAACTTTTTAAAGAAACCAACCAACAGCTTTTCACGGCTGAAAACGCGGACCATATCCAAGAGAAAGCCGAAAGAATTGCGCAAAGCCTGATGTTAGGTATTTTCTATAAGCCCGAAGATGTGAAAGTAGGATCTTAGTTTACTAAGCTAAGATCAGGACTATATATACGACAAGAGGGCTGAAAGATTATCTCCAGCCCTCTTGTCGTATTTGTATTACCCATTTGGGTAAAAATAGTTGTGTCTCTTATCCGCTACGGACTTGAGACAGGAATGCGTCCAGTCCTTGTTGAAGGTGGACGGATTGTTGTGACAAATTACTCGAGGCATTTAGTATTTCTTTTGCCGTTTTCCCTGTATCAGCGGCGGCTTGTCGTACGTGTTGGATGTTACTGGAAACTTCGCGGGTACCAGCTGATGCCTGCTCCACATTACGAGCAATTTCCTGTGTTGCAGCAGCTTGTTCTTCTACAGCGGTAGAGATAGCTTCGCCGATTTCATTGACTTCGCGGATAGAGTTACCAATTGCTTCCAGTGCTTTTGCTGCATCCTCTGTAACGGATTGGACGTTAGAAATTTGACCAGAGATTTCTTCCGTTGCTTTTGCTGTTTGGTTGGCAAGGTTTTTCACTTCACTTGCAACAACTGCGAAGCCTTTACCGGCTTCGCCTGCTCGCGCGGCTTCAATCGTTGCGTTAAGGGCAAGAAGATTGGTTTGCTCGGCAATACCGGTAATCAGCTCGACAACTTTGCCGATTTCATCAACAGAACTGACCAGTGTGCCAACAGTTTCATGGGCACCGCCTGCTTTTTCAACAGCAATAGCTACAACGTCTGAAGATCGTCCAACCTGACGGTTAATCTCGCGTTCCGATGCAGAAAGTTCTTCAGCTGCAGCGGCTACGGTTTGTACATTTGAGGCTGCTTCATCAGATGCTGCTGCTACAGACGTTGCCTGTTCTGATGTATTCGCGGCAGTCTTCGCCAGAAGCTGAGCTGATGTTTCCATGCCTGTTGCCGCATTGCTGACTTCACGGATAGTAGAACCAACCTGATTTTCAAAATCGTTTGCGAGTTGATTGATCAAGGCCTTGCGTTCATGAGCAGCTTGCTCTTCTCGTGCTTTTTGCTCGGTCTCCATTGCGCGGATTTTTTCAGCATTCTTTTTGAAAATCAGGACAGCACGGGCCATTTGTCCAATTTCATTTTTCCATTCAACCGCTGGTACCTTGATGGAAAGATCTCCTTCGGCCAAGCGGGTCATGACGGATGTCAAAGACGTAATTGGCTTATTGAGATGATTGCTGCTCCACCATAGGTTCATACCGGACATGAACAGAAGAAAAATAAACACTGATGTCAGAGCAAAGGTATTCAGGCTATCGACAAAATTGATTGATTGGTGAACGGATTGTGTATCCTGCCCGATATTGTTTTGAATAGTCTGGTTTAAGGTTGCGATACCTTCAAGCGCAGGTTGGTCATCAATTTTAACGGCTGCATCAACCTCTTGTGGTGATTTTCCGGCCTTGATCATGGCCTGTGCTTCAGTCAACTTTGATCTATAGTTATCGACAACAGCCGCAATACTGTTCAGGGCATCAGTCTCTTGTTTTGATACCGTCAGTTTCTGATAGCTGGCCAAGGCATTTTTTGAACTGTCAATTGCTGCATTAATTTTTGCAACACGCTGTTCATCTTGGCGAAGCACGTAATTTTTAAACTGGTGGATCATGCCACCAAAACCAAGCGCGCGTTGTAAGTCCGTAATTGCGAGTTGTTTTCCATAATCAACTCTGCTGAATGTATCCCAATGATGATTAATATCTTCGTTGCCTTTGTGACTGTAGTAAGTCGTCGCGCCGACAACGCAAACAACTGCCAACAATACGGCTGAAAAAATCATACCCAAATGTTTTATTTGGAAATTAGTGATAAACATTGCGAACTCTTTCACTAGAACTTTAACACTCGAAAATCGAATGTGTTTGCAAGACGCATGATAACATTCCCTGAAAAAAATAAAGGCCCCGACTTTGTTTGATCAAAGACGTGGCACGTTATCTTGCAGGTACTTCACTCTGTATTATCAGGGGAAAGGGTTAAAGGATATTAAAAATGACAACCATAAGATTGTTCTGTGTAAACAATTGTTTGTCAATTTAAATGAATAAAAACAATTAAATAAGTTTATTTTGACTATTCTTGAGTAATTTACTTGCGCTTTTCTGTCGCAGGTAAAATGAAGAAAATTAATCGATGGTTGTGTGTTGTCGCAATTTAGTTTGGCTATGTTAACCCGTACTTTTTGAGCTTTTCAGCGACAGTTGTGTGAGATACCGCGAGCACTTTCGCCAACTTTCTGCTGCTTGGGTGCTGTGGATACAGGCTTGAGAAGAGATCCTTTTCGAATGCTTCCAGGGCCTCTTTATAGTTGGTGGCATTGTCATATGTCACATCTGAAGAAGGGGCTGCGTTCAATGATTGCGTATTGGAAAATTCGATGTCTGTGGTTGTAAGTTCTGTGCCCTCACATAAAGAGACCGCTCTGAAAAGGGCATTCTCCATTTGACGGATGTTGCCAGGCCAGGGATGGTTATTGAGCAATGATAGAAGTTCTTGAGATGTCTTTGGCGGCGGGCAGTTCACTTGTTTTGATGCTCGCATTATAAAATGCCGGGTCAAGAGTGGGATATCCCCTTTCCGCTGTCGAAGCGGTGGCAGGATGATGGAAAGTACATTCAGGCGATAATAGAGATCTTCCCTGAATGAACCAGTCGATACCATATCTTCCAGATGCCGGTTGGTTGCGCTGATAACCCTGACATTTACTTTGATTTCCTTGGTGCCGCCGACACGTCTAAAGATTCCGTCTTGCAAAAATCTTAAAAGCTTCGCCTGTAGATAAGGGGATAGTTCGCCAATTTCATCCAGAAAGAGCGTACCTGTATCTGCCAGTTCCAGTAGACCGGGTTTGCCGCCCTTTACCGCAGAAGTAAAAGCACCGGGGGCATAGCCAAACAATTCGCTTTCGGCCAGGTTTTCCGGCAAAGCGGCACAGTTCAAAGCAAGAAACGGTTTTCTGTTTCGGGTACTGGTTTCATGGCACGCCCGAGCAAAAAGTTCTTTACCTGTCCCCGTTTCGCCGAGAATGAGAAGGGGGGCATCAACTTTTGAGAGCCGTAGAGCTTTCCCTTTTATGTTCTGTATGATTTCCGTTTCGCCGAGAATGGCGTCAAACCCACGGGTCGCCTGTCGGGTATCCAATGCGCTAAAGGCGCGCCCAAGCTGTGCAGGCCTTTGGAAAATCAAAACACTGCCAGAGATCTTAGTGTCTGCTTTTTCCTTTGACGTAATGGGCTCAGCACGAAGCAGATAAGTTTTTCCTCCTAAAACTGTCTCTGTTTCCGTTATGTGGAAAGCGGATTGTTGAAGCGTTGTCATCAATGGGGTTTGTAAAAGATTATCCAGCGATGCGTTGCGTAACTTGGCTTCCGTCTGTCTGGTTATGGCTTGGGCTGCTTCATTTGCTTGTGTGATATTGCCGCTCGTATCTATTGCAATGACGGGTTCTGGCAAACTGGATAACACGGCATGTAGCTGTAAACGTCTTTGCTCTGTCGGCAAAAGATCAATTGCGCTGACTTCATGAATCCCGGGAACTGATTTCACGACAGAAGTAAGGGCCTCAAGTTCAGATTTTCTAAGGGCAGGGATATCCATATAGATGAAGTGTGTCGTCACTTCCATATTGCGGATATCCAGTCCGGATTGAACCAAAACATTCAAAACTTCATAGGTGATACCTAAGCGGTTGTCGCCTTTTAATTGTACACGCATGTAAATAATTCCTTACGTAAGAAATTATTTACATCATATATTTGCTTAAAAATCAAAGATAATAAACAAACAGAGGGTTAGTATAAATTTGTATGTAAGAATTTTCTTACATACAAATTGGGAGGGTAAATGTAACTCTTTGAATTAAAAGGATTTTATTTGTTGGCATGACTGTTGCTGATAAAAGGAGAGAATAAAATGCTTCATTCTGGGAGAAGAAACAAATGTCTGATGTCGCTGGTAAAAAAGGATTTGCCACTCGTGCAATCCACCATGCTTACAACCCTTTGGATCATCAGGGGGCATTGAACCCGCCAGTTTACATGACATCAACTTTTGCCTTTGATTCCGCCGCACAAGGTGGTCGCCGTTTTGCGGAAGAAGAAGGTGGTTATATCTACAGTCGTATTTCTAACCCGACACTTGCCTTGCTGGAAGAGCGAATGGCTATTCTGGAAGGCGGAGAAGCCGCGTTGGTAACGTCCTCTGGAATGGGTGCTATTACGTCCGTATTCTGGACACTTGTGAAGCCCGGCGATGAAATTATTGTTGATCGTACTCTCTACGGCTGTACCTTCACGTTCTTTAATCATGGTTTGGAACGCTTTGGTGTTAAAGTCCGTCATGTTGATCTTACGGATCCTGCGAAGTTGGCAGATGCAATCAGTGATAAGACCCGTGTCGTATATTTCGAAACGCCAGCCAACCCCAATATGCGTTTGGTGGATATCGAAGCAATTTCAAGGATCGCTCATACCAAAAATGCTACCGTCGTAGTCGATAACACCTATTGCAGTCCTTATTTGCAGCGACCGCTTGAACTTGGGGCAGATCTGGTTGTCCATTCCGCGACTAAATATCTTGGCGGACATGGTGATTTGACGGCTGGTGCCATTGTTGGTTCTGCTGAACTTATGCGCGATATTCGTCTGATCGGCCTCAAGGATATGACAGGTGCTGTTCTTTCCCCGCAGGATGCGCAACTTATTCTTCGCGGTTTGAAAACCTTGAGTTTGCGTATGGATCGACATTGCAAAACCGCCAAGACAGTTGCGCGGTATCTTGAAAATCATAAGTTGGTGAGTAAGGTATATTACCCCGGTCTTGAAAGCTTTGAACAACACGATGTTGCCAAAAAACAAATGTCTGATTTTGGCGGCATGATTGCGCTGGAACTCAAAGGTGGTCTGGACATGGGGCAGAAGATGATTGATGCCTGTCAGATGATTGTGCGTGCCGTAAGCCTTGGGGATGCGGAAACACTTATCCAGCATCCGGCAACCATGACCCATTCGACCTATACGGAAGAAGAGCGTCTGAAATACGATATTACAGATAGCCTTGTGCGTCTGTCCGTTGGTTTGGAAGAAGAAGAAGATATTCTCGCAGATTTGGATCAGGCACTGGAAATTGCTGGCGGTGGTCGTAACGTAAGTGTTATGTCCAAAAGCGCATAATAAAGAGTAAGCTGGGGCTTCTTTTCTTATACAGGAAAAGAAGTTCCAGCAATAGAAAGCCCAATAATTCTGTTTCGAGCCCATAATATACCTGTTAACCATAAATCTTCATGACAGATAAATTAAACAGACGGAGAGATCATTCGTGACCTTAAAAGATATTCGTGGTGTTCCTGTTTCCTATTCAGATCAGAAAGCAATTGATGCCATGGAAGACGCACACATTTGTGCGATGTCTTTTTATGGTGATCCCATCGGACGTATTGACAAAGTTCTCAAAGAACATCCCGACTTTATCATGGGCCATTGCTTCAAAGCTGCGTGGCTGACCCAAACACTTGAAACCCGTATCTATAAACGAATGGTTGCTGCCTTGGGCGCAGCCGAAGCGCTTTGGAATAAAGCCAATGATCGGGAAAGAGGACATATCAAAGCGGTAAAAGCCTGGATAGAAGGGGATTTTTACGGGGCGGTTCAACAGTGGGAAGCTGTTTTAACAAGTTACCCTTATGATTTGCTTGCGCTTCAGCTCATCCATCTTACGGATGTTTTACTTGGTGATGTTGCGGGACAACGTGATTGTGTTGGTCGGGTCTTCGCCCTTTGGGATGAAGATATGCCAGGCTATGAATTTGTCCTTGGTTTCTATTCTTTTGGCCTTGAAGAAAACGCTGACTATCTTCAGGCCGAAGAAATGGGGCGCATGTCCCTTGCGATCCGCCCGGATAACCCCTATGCGGTTCATTCCGTTTCACATGTGATGGAAATGCAGGGGCGTCAGGCTGGTGGTATCAGCTTTATGCGTGATCGGGCGCCGAGTTGGTCCAAAAGCCATTTTGCCAACCATCTTTGGTGGCATCTGTCATTATTTCATCTTGATATCGGACAAATGGATCGTGTCTTTGATGTTTATGACAATAACCTTAGAACACGGCATCAAACGGTTGATAAGTACGAAGAACTCGATGCTGCTGCGTTGTTGTGGCGATTGAAATTGCTCGGCGTTGATGTCGGGGATCGTTGGGCATCTTTAGCGGATAAATGGGAACCGAGTGCTTCGGATACGCTTTATGCTTTTAATGATGTTCATGCCATGATGACCTTTGTTTCAGATGGACGGACCGAAGCCGCACAAACGCTTCTCACGGCCAATGAACGCTACATTGATCACGCAACCGATGCCAATACTGCTATGAGTAGGGAAGTGGGACTTCCTTTTTGTCAGGCACTACAGGATTTTGAGAACGAAAACTACAATAGCTGTGTTGATCGTCTGTTGGCTGTGCGGTATCGAACGCATCGTTTGGGCGGAAGCCATGCGCAACGGGATATTATTGCTTGGACGCTTCTGGAAGCTGCGTTGAGATCGAAACGCTATGATCTTGCTTTGGCCTTGGCAAACGAACGCTGTGCGCTGAAAAACACATCAGTGCAAAACTGGAATTATGTTGCCCGTGCCCACAAAGGGTTGGGCGATATTGCAAAGGCTGATAAAGCTTCTGCAAGGGCGCAGTCGTTAATGGCAGGCTAATGCCTTTTCCTAACCCAGATACACGAGTGTCCTGGGGTTAACGAACCGCAGCAAGGCTTTGTTGAACGATTTGCGTAATAGCGGACCAATTCTTTTCAGCGACGAGATCTTTCGGGGCAAGCCAGCTACCGCCGACACAGATAACATTGGATTGTTTCAGATAGTCCTGAACATTTGCTGTGGAGACGCCACCTGTCGGGCAAAAGCGTACATCGGCAATTGGAGAGCTCAAAGATCTCAGCATTTCTATGCCCCCTGAAGCACCGGCAGGGAAAAGTTTTTGAATTCTATATCCAAGCTCTCGTAATTCCAGAATCTCAGACGGCGTTGCGGCGGCAGGCACATAAGCAAAATCAGCGTCTATTGCAGCCAACGCGAGTTTTTTTGTCGTTCCGGGACTTAGAGCATAGCTGGCCCCTGCGTCTTTTACCTGTTGGAATTGCTCGCATTCCAATAGTGTACCTGCTCCGAGCGTAAGTTCAGGTAGATAGGTGGCGATCTTTTCCATGGAAGCAAGGGCGGCATCACTTCTAAGCGTAACTTCAACCGAATTACAGCCACCTTCCAGAAGGGCTTCCGCCAAGGGAATGGCATCCTCTACACGCTCAATCACCAGAACAGGCAAGATAACAGCCTGTTCAAGTGTTCTGCCTAGAAAGTTTTGATGTTGCTTGTCTGAATGAGCCATTGTGTTGAGCCTTAGAATGTCGGGGGTGTTACGGGAACAATTGCACCGGCCTTGGCGATAACCTGTTTTGCCAGATTTGCCCCGGCTTTAACCGCGGCTGGTGTATCTTGTCCAGATAGCCGAGCATAGAGATAACCTGCATTAAAACTGTCCCCGGCAGAGGTTGTGTCTGTCACAATATTTGCGGGAATAATATCATGCTTTTCAGTTTCACCGTGACTGTGGACATAAACTTCTTCTGCCCCGTTCTTTAACGCGACTTCTTTGGCGCCGAGTTTAGTAATCCGATCTATGGCCTCCTGGGGGGAACTGACTTTAAAGAGCAAGGTTTCGTCATCATAGGAGGGGAGAGCCAGATCACTAATTGCGTAGGCTTTGTCAATAATGGATCTTGCTTCATCTTTGCTTACCCACAGACGCGGGCGGTAATTGATATCAAAGGCTATTTTGCCGCCTTTCGCTTGAAAGTCTTGGCAAAATTCGAAAAATGCTTCTCTGCCTTTTGAATGAAGAATTGCCAGAGTAATACCGGAAAAATAGAGCCAGTCTTTTTTTAGCAGTTCGGATTTCAGCGTTTCACTCTGTGGCGTTTGAAAAAGCTGCCGGGCTGGAGCTTCCGAGCGCCAGTAGAGAAAACTGCGTTCCCCGTGTTCGTCTGTCTGTATGGCATATAGTCCGGGCACGGCACCGGGGATTTTCTCTATCAAATCTGTATTGACACCAGCAGTAGAGAAGGTCGAGATCATGTCTTCACTGATGGTATCATCACCTAATGCGGTGACATAGCTGACATCAATTGCGGACTTTGCACATTGAGCAAGGTAATAGGCTGTATTGTAGGTATCTCCGCCATATCGCTTTTGATAGAGCTCGTCCTGATTTCCAGAGATATTTTCCCCAGAGATATTTTCCCCGGAGATATTTTCCCCGGAGATATTTTCCCCGGAGACATCAACTCTAGACAGTTCGATCATACACTCGCCGATGATACCAATTGACGTCACTTTTCGTTTCCTGATTAAGATAAGCCTGATTGAGATAGGCTTTCCAGATGGGCCAGATGAGATTGTTTGATCATTTTATAAGACAGATCCTGTCAGATGGCTAGTGATGTGTCCAAAAAAATAATCTTATGTCTGTTATAGCGGATTAATGTGAGTGCCTTGGTAATCCCTTTTCATCAACAACCCTTAGGTGGAGTGTTGCTGGCTCCAGACAGGCACCTGTTGATAATTGACCAACCATGGATCGATATATTTCTTGCCAGGGTGTTTGATTATCCAGTTCTGGCAGAACCAGATTTGCTTTTCTTCTCTCTAGTTCTTGGTCGCTGATGATCATGTCCACTTGCCGTTTATTCAGGTCCACACGAACGCCATCTCCACTTTTTAGAAGCGCCAACCCGCCGCCGACGGCAGCTTCGGGAGATGCGTTGAGGATTGAGGGACTGCCAGAAGTTCCACTTTGACGGCCATCGCCAACGCAAGGGAGGGATGTGATACCCTGTTTGACCAAGCTGTCAGGTGGTAACATGTTCACAACTTCTGCTGAACCGGGATAGCCGACTGGGCCACAGTTTCTAATAAAGAGGATTGAATCCTCGGTAACGCCGAGATCAGGATCGTTGCGTCTTTGGTGGTAATCTTCAGACCCTTCAAAGACGATTGCCTTACCAGTGAAGACATTGGGGTGATCCGGATCTTCCAGATATCTTTTTCGAAAGGTTTCGTCGATGGCAGATGTTTTGAGAACGGCATTATCAAAAAGGTTCCCGGATAACACCATAAGACCTGCAGATTGTAACAATGGATCATCTGTTGGCTTGATAACGTCTCGGTCGTGGGTAAAGGCTTCTCGGCAATTAGCGCCAAGGGTTTGGTTATTTACTGTCAGGCAGTCTTCATGGATTAGATCAGCTTTGATCAATTCGGCAAGAACGGCGGGCACACCACCTGCTTTATGAAAGCGTTCACCCAGATGCCGTCCGGTCGGTTGACAATCAACAATCATGGGAACGCTATAGCCAATGCGCTGCCAGTCATCCATTGTCAATTCAACACCCATATGGCGGGCAATGGCAATCAGGTGCGGTGGGCAATTGGTCGAAGCCCCCAACGACGAGGCCAGGACGATGGCATTTTCAAGAGCTTCTCTGGTCATGACCTTAGATGGTTTCAGGTCTTCCCAGACCATATCAACGATACGCTTACCTGTATGATAGGAAATTTGGCCACGTTCCCGATAGGGTGCTGGGATCGAAGCGCAGCCGGGCAGGGACATGCCCAGTGCTTCGGCCAGACAGTTCATGGACAGGGCTGTACCCATGGTGTTGCAGTGTCCCACAGAAGGGGCAGAAGCTGCTGCCAAATCCATGAAACCATCGTAATCAATTTCACCAGCGGCTAGTTGTTCTCGTGCTTCCCAGATGATGCTGCCAGAGCCAACGGTCCGGCCTTTGTGATAGCCATCCAGCATAGGGCCGCCAGAGAGAACAATGGCAGGAATATTAACTGTCGCAGCGGCCATCAAACAGGCCGGGGTTGTTTTGTCACAGCCAGTTGTCAGAACAACACCATCAAGTGGATAGCCGTAGAGAACTTCGACCAAACCAAGATAGGCAAGGTTTCGATCAAGCGCTGCCGTAGGACGTTTGCCGGTTTCTTGAATGGGATGTACCGGAAATTCAAGGGGAATACCCCCGGCATCACGGATACCCTCTTTAACACGAACGGCCAAATCTGTGTGATGGCGATTACAGGGTGTAAGGTCTGACCCCGTCTGTGCAATACCGATAATTGGTTTCCCGGACTGGAGTTCTTCGCGGGTAAGGCCAAAATTAAGATATCGCTCTAGATAGAGCGCGGACATTCCGGGATCATCAACGTCATCAAACCACTTTTTACTTCTGAGTTCTGCCGGGGTGATCCGTTGGTGTGTCATCATATTCTCTTTATTAAACCGGAATGCTTTATGTGCACTTTGTTTGCACTGATAATTTAATCTGCTTGCCCGCTTGTGACGCGGTTTCGCCCGATAACGGGGTATTGCTCGACTTCAAAGACGGTCCCGCTGACGGGCGCAGACTTGTCTGACAGCCAGAATACCACATGATTGGCAACCTGTTCAGGACGCAGGATTGTGCCAGAGGGCGCTGAGAGAGGTGAAACATTATCCAGCCAATTCTCGGGGTTGCCTTCCGCCAGTTGTAACTGGTGTTCATTTTCGGTAAGGGTCCATCCAACATTGATTTGATTAATGCGAATTTTTTCCGGCCCCAAGGCATCGCCAAGGTTTCTGGTTAGCGTCTGAAGACCACCTTTTGAAGTTGCATATATCAAGAGATCAGGCTGGCCACAGTGCGCATTGATCGATCCGATATTAACGACGCTTGCCGACCCGTTATCCCGAAAACTCTGCATCGCAGCTTGAATGGCCAACATCGGTGCACGTAGATTGATTGACATAACCTGATCAAAATCTTCGGCTGAAGCTGTATCAATATTATGGCGGGGTGAAATGCCTGCGTTATTGACCAGACCATCCAGATTACCGAATTTGCTGACGGCTGCTGAAACCAGTTGCTCGGGAAATGTCGGGTCAGCGATATCACCGGCTAACCCTGCAACACGATTGGCCTCAAAATCGTTGCTCAGTTCCGAGATAGCTTGTTCGACCAGATGGTCACGTCGTCCATGCAGGAAAACATTGGCCCCTTCTTTTAGAGCTTCTTCCGCGATGATGCGTCCAATCCCGCTACTGGATCCAGTTATGAGGATGTTTTTATTTTTCAACAACATGATTGATAACTTTAATTTATTTTGTGATAGTTTCTTCGAGTAACCCTGCAACGTCCAAATTCAGTTGGAATAGAGCACCAGCATCTGGGTTTTCTGCAAGTTCTTTCGGGGATAGGCGTGTGGATGCAGAGGTCACAAAAAGCGTTTTTAGATCTTCTCCACCAAAGCAAAGTGAAGTGGGACGTTGAACGGGCATATCAATTTTTTGATCAACTGTCCCGTCCGGTTTGTAACGTGTAATTGCCCATCCATCCCATTGAGCATTCCAAAGGTAACCTTCGCTATCAACGGTCATTCCATCAGGGTATCCATCATTGCCGAATAGTTGAACAAAGACCTCTGGTTCCGTAGTTATTCCTTCAGTTGGGTTATAACTTGCTGTCATGATTTTCTGCGAGGGTGAGTCTGCGAAAAAAATTCTGTCACCTGAGGGACTAAACGCTGGGCCATTAAAGACAATAAACTTTTGTTCCAACCGTGTTATTTGACCAGATTGATATCGCCAACATCCCGCAACAGGATCACATTCTTTAAGATGCTTTGCCCCGAAGACAAAGTTCCCAGACCTGTCGGCCTTACCGTCATTCATCAAACAGCTGTCATCAGCGAGCTCTGTCGCAATGGATGAAACAGTTCCATTATCAGGATTGACATGAAAAAGTCCCTGGCCTAAAGCCGCAATTAACCCACCATCATGCCAAAGGGCTATGGACCCTGCAGGAGCAGGAAGATCTATTGACGAATAGCCTGATCCATCCGTTTTTTGCCGATAGAGTCTGCTGTTTTCAATATCAACCCAATAAAGGAAGCTGGTCCGATAGTCCCAAAGGGGAGACTCACCCAACAGGGCATGTCCCTTCCATATTTTTTCGATCAAAGTCTTTTTGGCTGTCACGTTTACCGTCATGTCTTATCTTTGCTGTGCTTTAGATGCGAAGTTCGGTCTTGGGATCAAAGAGACTGGCTTTACCCATATCGACCATGAACGCCATTGTTTCTCCTGGTTCTGTGGTATTGTAGGGGTTAACACGTGCGATAACTTCACGTCCGCCGAGTTCTATATAGGTTAGCGTATCTGCACCCGTAGGTTCCAATACTTCCACCTGACAGTCAAATGCCTGTAGGCCTTTATTCAAAGATATTTCTGCATCTGAACGATGAGTAAGCGTTTCCGGTCTGATCCCGAGAATAACATTACGCCCAACCCAATCACCGATATCCTGTCGATCATTTGGTAAAGCTAAGAAAACGGAACTTCTGTTTCCATTGGCCGTGCGTTCTATAGAAACACCCAGTTTGCCACCTTCACTTACCACTGCGGCAGGCACAAAATTCATTGGCGGAGAGCCGACAAAACCGGCTACGTACATGTTTGCAGGTTTTTCATAAACTTCCTGCGGGCTTGCAAACTGTTGTACTTCACCCTCACGCAGAATGGCGATGCGACTAGCAAGTGTCATGGCTTCAATCTGGTCGTGGGTTACATAAACCATGGTTGTGCCAAGACGCTGGTGCAGTTTTTTGATCTCTGTCCGCATCTCAACCCGAAGCTTGGCGTCGAGGTTTGATAGAGGTTCATCGAACAAGAAAATTTCAGGATCACGTACAAGCGCACGCCCCATGGCAACACGCTGGCGCTGCCCGCCGGAAAGCTGTGCTGGTTTACGATCACTTAAGTGGTCAATCTGTAGCATGCGGGCTGCTTCATCCACACGCTTTTCGCGATCTTCCTTGGTGACTTTGCGCATTTCAAGACCAAAGCCGATGTTTCGGGCAACGGACATGTTGGGATAAAGCGCGTAGCTTTGGAAAACCATTGCGATATCACGGTCTTTTGGATGCACATCATTGACCACATTTTGATCAATAAGGATTTCACCATCAGTAATGGTATCCAAACCTGCGATCATATTCAGCAGTGTTGATTTTCCGCAACCGGATGGGCCCAGAAGGACCAGAAATTCACCATCTTCGAGATCAAGGTCAATGCCCTTGAGAACTTCGATAGCACCATATGATTTTTTGACATTTTGAATGGATAGGGATGCCATGAGTATTTTTCTCCTTACCCTTTAACTGAGCCAGCGGTTAGACCGCGTACGAAGTAACGACCTGCCAATACGTATACGACGAGTGTTGGGGCTGCTGTAATCAGGGCAGCGGCCATATCCACATTGTAACGTTTGACGCCAGTTGTTGTGTTTACAAGGTTGTTGAGTGCGACAGTTACCGGTTGTCCTCCACCAGTGGTGAAAGACGCCCCGAACAGGAAGTCATTCCAGATTTGAGTGAACTGCCAGATAATGGTGACGACGATAATCGGCGGGGACAAAGGCAACATAATACGCCAGAAAATCATAAAGAAACCTGCGCCGTCGATTGTTGCAGCCTTGATCAGGTCGTCAGGAATATTGACGTAGTAATTTCTGAAAAAAAGCACTGTAAAGGGGAGGCCATAGACAATATGAACCAGAACCAAACCGGGAACTGTATTCGCAATTCTGAGATAACCCAGTGATTGTGCCATTGGAAGCAACACAACTTGAAAGGGGATGAAACAACCAAACAGGATCATTGCAAAGATCAGGTTTGCCCCTTTGAACTTAAACTTAGTGAGGGAATATCCTGTCAAAGCCCCAAGAAGTGTAGAGATCAGGACAGCCGGAATGGTCATTGCCACTGAATTCCAGAAGTAAGGTTTGAGGCCGGTACAGCTAACGCCGATACAGGCTTCGTTCCAGGCATAGCCCCATGCATCAAAATTTATCTCTGATGGTAGGGATAGCAAAGTACCATTACGGATTTCGTCGAGATCTTTTAACGAGGTAGAAAGAACAACGATCAGTGGCAGAATATAATAGGCTGCAAAAATCAGCAAAAGCGTGTAGAGGCCAAATCTTGCAGCGGATTGCCATGGGCTTTTCCCACCGGGGAGTGCAGAAAGATCAGCCATTTTTCTTCTCCCTTAATTCGGAATAGAGATAAGGGATAACAATGGCCATCACCGTTGCCAGCATCATCATCGCGGAAGCGGCACCAAGGCCAATCTGATTACGGCGAAATGTCATTTCGTACATGAAATTCGCGGGCATAATCGTGCTGTAGCCGGGCCCTCCGCCTGTTAGAGCGACAACAAGGTCAAAGCTTTTCACCGCCATGTGCGTAAGAATAAAAAAGCAACTCAGGAATACAGGACGTAATGTCGGTAATATAATGACGAGATAAATACGCGATAGGGATGCACCATCCAGATAGGCTGCTTTGATTATTTCGCTATCAACCCCGCGTAAAGCAGCAAGGAAGAGCGCCATAACAAAGCCGGATGATTGCCAGACGGCTGCAATGACAAGGGTATAAACAGCCATTTCACTGTTGATCAGCCAATCAAAGGCGAAACTCTCCCATCCCCATGATTGCATAAGGCTTTGAATGCCAAGGCCTGGGTTGAGTATCCACTTCCAGGCTGTACCTGTGATGATAAAGGAAATCGCCATGGGATAGAGATAGACGGTACGCAGTACGCCTTCGGCGCGGACTTTTTGATCCAGTGCGATGGCTAATAAGCAACCGAGAACAATTGCAATAAGGATAAACAGGCTGCCAAAGACAAGCAGGTTTTCCATCGCAACATTCCAAGGAGTCATTTTCCAGAGGCGGATGTACTGGTAAAATCCTTCGAACGAATAGGTCGGCAGCATCTTGGACTTTGTGAAAGAAACATAGCCGGTCCAGGCAATGAAGCCATAAACAAAGAATATGATCAGGCCAAAAGTCGGTGCCACAACCAATTTGGCGACATTCCGGCGAAACCAATCAGAAAGTGGTTGCTTGGCTGGTATGGTTTTTTGAGTCATGAGGCTCATCATTTGTTCGGGAGCATTCCGGCAAGCAAAATCTGATAAGTGAAATCGCTTGAAACTAATAAATGCTCTAAGTCAAACAGATAAAACTTTTCCAGTCGTAATACACGCAGAGGGGAAAGTTTTGAATCGCGCATGCATTGAACATGCTTAGCTTAAAAAATGACGGTGTCTCCAATGAATATTCCCACCAATGGATATCACAGGGGAACACCGTCATTTTTAGGGAGGTTACTCAGCCAGTTCGATTGCTTCGGCTAGACGTTCAACCGCAACATCTGACGTCATGTCAGAATTGAAGTGTTCTGTAACGACATCTAGAATAGCTCCGCGAATTGCGCCAGAAGCCGCGATTTCGTGAGCCATTGATCCAACCAATGCTCCGCTTTCGGATGCTGATTGTAGATCAACCATCGATTTCACAGCACATTCGTCAAACTTATCAGTAGGTACGCCCATTCTTGCCGGAATTGACCCTTTGTATAGGTTAAAGGTTTCCTGGAACTTTTCGCCCAGGATCAGACGTGCAAGTAAGGCTTGTCCGGCTTTGTCATCTTCACTGCTAACATTGAACATGGCAAAGCTGTCAGAATTGAGAATGTAACCGCCGTTGGATGGTGTGGGAACGCAAAGGAAATCTTTGCCAGGGACTTTCCCGGCCGCAATAAATTCGCCTTTTGCCCAGTCACCCATGATCTGCATTGCTGCTTCGCCGCGCATCACCATACTCGTTGCAAGGTTCCAGTCACGTCCTGAAAAATCGGCATCAACGTAGCCGCGCATTTTGCGCATCTGATCAAAGACTTTTTTCATGGTATCGGATTTGATTGTCGCTATGTCTTTTTCTATGAAGGCTTTGTTGTAAAATTCAGCGCCGCCCATTCCCAATACAACTGTTTCAAATACTGTACCGTCCTGCCATGGCTGACCACCATGAGCCAACGGGGTAATGCCTGCGGCCTGAAGTTTGTCTGCGAGTGCGTTGAATTCTTCCCAGGTGCGAGGTGGCTCACCATCGACTTTTGCCAAAGATTCCGGGTTTGCCCAAATCCAGTCAACACGGTGGATGTTCACAGGAACAGCAACATATTTGCCGTCATGTTTAACAATTTTTTGTAACAATGGTGGGAGAACGTCATCCCAGCCTTCTTCTTCACCAAGCTTGGTCAAATCGCCCAATGCACCGGCTTCGGCCCATTCCTGAATACTCAAGCCTTTGATTTGTACAGCAGCAGGCGGGTTGCCTGATAGAACGCGTGAACGAAGTACAGCTGCCTGTGCATCTCCGCCACCACCAGCAACAGGTGCATCGAGCCATTTACCACCATTTGCTTCAAAGTCTTCTTTCAGTGCTTTAACAGCTTTGGCTTCACTGCCTGATGTCCAGTAGTGCAGGACTTCTGCTGTTGGTTCTGCCTGTGCAGAAATTGCACCTAAAGCAATAGAGCTTACTAAAGCAGTTGTAACGACTAGTTTTTGAGTAAACGATTTCATTCCCAGTTTCCTCCCCGTGTGAAGTGGATCCAATTGTAAGCCTGATCCAATGTAATGTTGACAAAGAGCCAACGAGCATTCCATAGATTATAGTTAGCTGTTCAGAATATTCAGGCTCCGATAGCCTCAGTAAAACCCTAACGCGTGTAACTTGCGACTACTTTAAGGTAACAGAAGATTGCAAATCACGTGCTTGGTTACAAACCGTTACAATTGAGTGGTAAAGTATTTTCTTTTTAATGAGTTGCTGCAGTTGCGAAATATGACAGGTGAGTGAATGGAAAAGGCTAAACATCTGCTGATTGTGGATGATGATGAAGAGATAAGAGATCTTTTGATGGGGTTTCTCACGCAACGTGGTTTTAGAGTCTCTGAAGCCGGATCGGGTGACGAAATGCGCCGCGAGTTGAATAAATGGTCTATTGATCTGATTATTCTCGATATCATGCTTCCCGGTGAAGATGGTCTTAGTCTTTGTCGTTCCGTTCGCGAAAAATCTGACGTCCCCATTATTATGCTTACGGCTGTCACGGGGGATGCAGATCGTATCGTCGGTCTGGAAGTTGGGGCGGATGATTATCTGGAAAAGCCTTTTAATCCCCGAGAACTTTTGGCTCGAATGAAAGCTATTTTCCGTCGAGTTTCCGGCGCAGGATCAGATGATACTATTGACGATGTCGCGATTGCTGCAAATCGGGTGTTTAAGTTTTCTGGTTGGCATTTGCACGAAGGTAAGCGAGAGATACGCTCACCGGACAAGTTTGTGGTTCATCTTTCTTCTGGTGAGTTTGCGCTTCTTATTGCCTTTTTAGAACAGCCACAAAAGGTTTTAACCCGCGATGATTTGATTAATGCGACGAGAGGGGTCGAGGCGATTGCCTTTGATCGCAGTATTGATATTCAGGTCAGTCGTTTACGTAAAAAACTTGAAAATGATGCTGATCGGCCAAAGCTGATTAAAACCGTCCGTGGCCAAGGATATATTTTTGCCGAAAAAGTTTCGGTTAACACGATTTCACCTGTTCAAAGCAGGTCATGATCGCTGATATGTTTATACGTTTATTTGAAAAATATCTCCCGACCAAAATACGCCCCAGAATTCTTCTTTTTGGCTTTTTATGTGGTTTCCTCGCGGCAAGTTTTGCATCAATCGGGGTCGGAGCTATTATCAATCGTAGAGCTGAAATAGCAGAAACGACCTGGATTGGACCTGTTATAGCACGGGTTTACGAAGACATTTCACGCATGCCGTTGGAACGGAGGCTTCTCTCCGTAGAGAACTTTAATCGATCGGATGCTGTTCAGTTTGCTTTGATTAAGCAAGATGAACTGAATGAGGCAAAGTCTTTAGAAGACTATTCCCTTCTTAATACCAACTCACAGTATGGACCTAATCCACGCATTTATCTGGAGCTTCTTGATCGTAATCCACGCCAAAGGATCCTCAAGTCGGACTATCCTCCTGAAGACCTAACCGCAAAGCTGACTTTCCTCGTATCTGCAATTGCACGACACGATAGCCGGGCGAAACTTTTCATTATTTTTTCAAATGGAGAGAGGTTAGTTGTTTCAAGTCGTAAATATTGGAAAGCTCGCATTACAGAAATCCAGTGGTTATTGATTTTCCTGGCAGGGATGGCTTTTTCTGGTGTGTTTTACGCAATTGGAACCCGGGCCTTACTTCGACCTTTCAAAATATTAAGTGAAAGCAGCGATGATCTGGATGACGTGCGTGCTACAGTTCTTTGGTCAGAAGAGGCGAAAGGTATCGCTCACAGCCTTTCTGCCGAACAGAAAGAGAAAGCAGAAGTTCTGGATGAGAGAACGCGTATGCTAACAGCAATCTCTCATGATTTACGTACACCAGCCACACGTTTGAGGTTGCGGGCAGAGTATATCGAAGATGAAAGCTTACGTAACAAGATTCTTGCTGATCTGGATTTAATGCTTGGCATGACACGAGATGCGATTGATTTCCTCAAGGGTGGCTTGGAAAGGGAAGATGAAGAATACTTTGAAATTGTGTCGCTCGTTCAAAGTATTTGTGATGATTTTTCCGATGTTGGCATGCCTGTTACATTTATGCCCATACAATATCCAACCCTGAGAACAACAGGCACAGTCTTTAGTTCTCAGGCAAAGTCAGTACCTTTGGATGGTATGCTCAAGGGGAATATGAAGGGGCGACCCAAAGCTTTACAACGCGCCATTACCAACCTCGTTGCAAATGCAGTTAAATACGGATTTCAGGCAAAGGTCAGCTTAACTATAGAACCTGGTCGCGTTTTGATTGAAGTCATGGATAAAGGGCCGGGCATTCCAGAGGAAGAGATGGAAAATGTTCTCAAACCCTTTTATCGCCTAGAAAAATCTAGAAATAGGGAAACTGGGGGCAGTGGCCTTGGGTTGAGTATCGTCAACAGCGTTATTCAAGCCCATAACGGGCATTTTGATTTAATCAATTTACCCGTTCAGGGCCTGAATGCGACCGTTGATATTCCTCGATCAATTGACGTTAACTAGATAAATACGAAGCTTTTATTCAGCAGCTTTCGCGGTAAGTTCTGTTGAACCAAGCGGAACACTTTCCTGTATATTCCGAGTAAATATCAGCGGTAATTCTTCGGGAGGGCTGGTTTCTTCTGGAATGAGAAGGATGCCATGGCGTTGTAGAAACAAACCAATCTTTTCCTGTCCAAAAGCAACGGCCAAGGGGGCACCAAAAATCAGGCCTGTTAAAATCGGCGCTAACCATAACAAGAGTTCGGGCGCTTGATTTAGATAAACAAAACCAAGCACAACAGCGGCGAGCAAATGTACTCTGTGTTGTTTAAAAGCTTCTTTCCATGGAATATTACGCCCACTACGGCTCTGTGCATTCCACTGTACTGTTTTACCAATCAGCAGTGCCGAGATAATACGAACGTGGAAAATCATAATAACAGGCGCGGAAATAGCAGAGAAAATCATTTCCAAAATACTGCTGAGCGTGAGTTTAATGACTCCGCCGTATGCCGATGCTTCTCGGTAAGCGAGCAGAAGAGCCAAAACCTTTGGCATAAACAGCATGCTCATGACGATGATAAACAAAGTCAGAGGTGAAGCTGTGTAGGGCGTCAGCATTGACCATTCGTAGGGTAGGGGAATAACCGGACTGATTGGCATTGTGCGTTCTGTCACCAAAAAAGCACTCATCAACAATAGCATCATCCAGAGATAAGAGGAACCATAACTCATCGCGCCCATAAGCATGTGAATTCGGCTAACTTTTTTAAGTCCCTTTTCCGATATCAGGCGCATGTGCTGAAAATTGCCCTGGCACCAGCGCTGATCCCTAATGATATGATCCAGAATATTGGTTGGCACCTGCTCATAGCTGCCTTTGCCTTCTGGATAGATCCAGACGTCTTGTCCTGCGCGACGCAAAAAGGCTGCTTCGACAAAATCATGGCTCAGAATTTCGCCCGATAGAGGTCCTTGGCCTGATAGTATGGGAAGGTCACAGTGCTCCATGAAAGGCGACAGTCGAAGAATGGCATTATGGCCCCAATAGTTGCCGTCATTCATTGTCCAGTAGCTCAGGCCTGTTGTGAACAACTCCCCTGTCAATCTGATATTGAACTGGGTCAGACGGCCAAAGAGGGTTTTTTGTCCCATGGCGCGGGGAAGTGCTTGTATCAAACCAGCTTTGGGATTGTTATCCATCATTCTGGTCATATTCAGGATTGTTTCGCCTGACATGATACTGTCCGCATCCAACACAACCATATAGTCGAAAGAATCTCCCCAACGATCACAAAAATCTTTTATATTGCCGACTTTACGGTGGGTGTTCTTTTCACGGCGGCGATAGTGGAATTTTCCTTGCAGGACATAGCGATGCAGTAATTCCTGCGCCAATGATTCTTCTTGGGTAGCAATGGATAGATCTGTTGTATCGCTTAAAAGGAAGAACTCAAACGAATTACCGTGTCCTGTTGCCTGTACGGACCTAAGCGTTTGTTCCATCCCCAGAAAAACCAGCTCAGGATCTTCGTTATAGGCGGGCATGACGATAGCGATTTTGCCTTCTGGCGCGGCTGTGGGATCCAGATCGCGTGCGATGGGCGCAACAGTTTTTGCTGCATTTTTGTGATGGAAAGCACGAATGACAAAGCCGATAATAGACGTCCAGAATGACTGACTGATCCAGAGAAAGGCAATTGTTGAGAGAAGTACATAGATGCCTTCGAGCAGACTCAAGCCGTTTTCAAAAAGGTTGAGCGTTAGATTTGTGCTAAGTGCACCGACGGTTAAGCTGAGCAACAAGAGAAGCAAAGATCTGCGTCTACGCTTTGTTTTCGCGACGTCAATCTTGCAAGGTTTGTTGGTTGTATGGCTCATTCAGTTTATCCAGCCTTAGGCATATCTTGTTGTGTAGAGGTAAGTCCAGGTTTCTGTCAGGGCGCGATCGCCCATTCTCAGATAACCGCGTAAATCACAAGGTTGGTCGTTTTCCGGTTCCATGTTGAACTCGACACGCCACAGCTTGTTTTCTGTATTTTTAAACGTTTTAACGTCGTATATTTTACCAGCCTGACAATTGAATATGGCCTCAATAGGGCTATCTGCGGGAAGCTCGCTAAGTTCAGTGCTTTCAAACTCCACGACAAAAAAGCGAGCTTGTGCACTATGACCATAGGAAAAGCCTGCTCTGTTGGCGGGGCCTTCGCGCGTACTCATCGACTTTCCTGCTGGCGGCCATTGCTCTGATTCCAGATAACTTGTCAATCGGTAGCTGTATTGCAATTCGCTACCAGTCTTCATTTGTTTATCAGATACCCAATAGGCCACAATGTTATCTGTTGTCTCCAAATTCGAAGGAATTTCGACAAGTTCTACATGACCACTTCCCCAATTCTCTTGGGGCTCTATCCAGATACTCGGACGTTTTTGGTATCGCGATTCCAGATCCCCATAGTGATTGAAGTTTTTATCACGCTGGGAAAGGCCGAAACCATTCGTATTTTCACCTATAAAGGCTGAAATTGTCAGGTTCTTGCGGCGCGCAAGCGGTCGCCAGATCCACTCATCTGTGGATGTGCAAACCATCAGGCCGTCGGAATCGTGTACTTCTGGTCTGTAATCGTCCAATCCCTTGGTGTTTTCACCAAACAGAAACATGCTTGTTAACGGCGCAAGGCCAAGCTTGTTGATATCTTTGCGTGCGAAAAGGGAAACTTCGATATCAACAACTGTGTCTTTTCCCGGTTGTATTGTGAAGCGATAGGCTCCGGCCACGCTTGGACTGTCCATAAGGGCCATGATGACAAGGTTGTTTTCGTCAGAGTCTTTTTCTGGTTTCTCTAACCAGAATTCTTTGAACAGCGGGAATTCTTCACCAGTCGGTTCGGCGGTATCAATAGCCAGTCCTCTTATCGAAAGACCGTACTGCTGTCCTTGGCCCAATACACGGAAGTAGTTGGATCCAAGGAAAGATATCAGTTCATCATAGTATTCGCTGTTCAGTTGGTGATGAACGCGAAAACCGGCAAAGTGCAGATCTTTCATATCTGATAGGGCAGGTTGTTTTCCTTCGTACCAGAACATGCCGGGTTGAATGGTTTGACCTTTTTCGCTGCCGTTTTCTTGTAAGTTTATATCAACTGTATCGTGGAACCACGGGCCGCCGGGGTGGAAAAACTGTAGTTGATAGGGGCCGCCGTCATTCCAAAGTGGTTTATTGGGGTTGTAATAGATTTTGGAAAATTCTTCGACTGACATACTTTTCCAGAAATCACTTATCGTGCTTTCGGGTTTGTTGTAAGCAGTTTGCGACAGGGTCTGTGCTTTTTGTATGACATCGCCATAACGGGTGATGCCTTTATTATCAGTATCATTAGCAAAAGAGTCGACTAAGACACCTGACATTAATCCGGTGGTCGAGAGTGCCGCGGTGGAGAGAAGAAATTTTCTACGGTTCATTGTGCAATGGTTCAAGTTCAAATTGGTACAGAGGAAGTCGCTGAAATGTAATGCTTTTTCAAGGGGTATTTCTGTGTCATTGCATTTTTATTACCTTATTATGTTTCGTGTCTCTCCATAATAGATTGGTTTTTTTTAAACTTTCCCAAAGCGAAGGGGTATACAATCCTCATCACAAGTTCGAGAACAAGCTTTACTGTACGGGGAGTTGATAAGGTATCATTTTCATTATAGAGACCTCTTTTACGAATTGAGAATCGGCCGAATTAAAGATTGCCGAATTAAAGAGTGCTGGACTAAGAGTGAATGTATAAAACGAACGAACGACCAACAGAGAATAAGTTGACTCCAGCAGCGACCGCTGTAAAAAAAGTCCGTGATCCACGGCTGGACTTTTTCCGTGGTGTTGCCATGCTGATTATCTTTGTTGCGCATGTGCCGGGTAACTATTGGGCAAAGTTTATTCCGGCACGCTTTGGCCCCAGCGATGCGGCTGAAATGTTTGTTTTCTGCTCCGGTTTTGCTGCAGCAATTGCCTTTGGTGGCACCTTTCGGCGCTCAGGCTTTTTCATGGGAACGATGCGCATCGTCATTCGCTGTGTTCAGCTTTATATGGCACATTTAGGGTTATTTTTTGTTCTGGCGACAGTCTGTGCTGTCGCAACCGCATACTTTGTTGATTTCAATTACATTACCAAGCTTAATCTTCCATACTTTTTCAACAACACATCTGAAGCACTCGGCGCTTTGTTTACGCTGACTTATGTGCCGAATTTTTTTGATATCATGCCTATGTATATTGGGGTTCTGGCGCTTGTACCTGTGGTTATACTCCTTGCCCGCATACATCCTTATCTGGTCCCTGCTTTTTCGATAGCTCTGTACGCAGCAAGCTGGCAGTGGCAGTTGGAATTTCCCGCCGAACCCTTTTCTGATCGTCCGTGGTTTTTCAATCCGTTTGCTTGGCAGTTATTGTTTTTCACCGGCTTTGCCATATCTGCGGGCTGGATTAAGGCGCCACCGCCGAACAAGTGGCTGCTTATAGCCTGTATCATCTTTGTGCTTGTGCTGATCCCGATTAGTAACTGGCCGATCATGCGCGCGATACCAGAGCTTAAAGATATTCGCGCCGAGCTTATTCTTGGCTTTAAGAAAACCAACTTCGGTCTGCTGCGCTGGCTACATTTTCTGGCCCTTGCCTATATTTGTGTGACCCTGCTGAAAGGTCGGGAACAAATCCTGAGACACGGCTATTTCAAGCCGTTGATCAAATGCGGACAGCAGGCTCTACCAGTTTTCCTCTTGGGCATGACCTTGTCCTGGATTGGGGGTATTGTTCTGGATCAGATTGGTCGCGATGCCTTGGGGCTAACAATTGTTAATATTACCGGCATGGCTATTTTGATAGGCTTTGCGTATCTTATGGGGTGGGTCAAGTCTTCACCGTGGCGTCAGGTGCCTAATAAAGCTGCCTTGCCAGAGATGGAACCAGTGACAGAACCTAAAACAGATTTGGGCACACGGGCGACACAGCCCGCAGAGTAAGAGAGATTTTTATCAGGGGGACGCTTGCGTAAAGCATTTAAACTGTTTTTGGCTTTTATAGGAACAACTGTAGGAGCTATTTGTCTGGGGTTGGTATGGCCCTTAACAGCTTTTGCGCAAGGTCTCGTGATCACTGATCAGAAAGTGTCACTCCCGAGTTTTAGTATCCCTGCGAATTACTCGATTTATTTACCCGAAAAGTACTGTTTTGATAACAGGTTATACCCCGTTCTTTACCTTTTACATGGCTATGGTGGATCCCATAGAGATTGGTTAAAAGCGGGCCGTGTTGCACAGACTTTGGATCTTCTTATTGCTGATAGAGTAATTGATCCCATGATAGTGGTCATGCCTTCGGCGGGCAAGTCTTGGTATCTCAATTCAGAGCAGCACGGGGCCTTTCAATCCGGCCTTGGGCAGGAACTTCCGGGGATTATGGAAGAGCTTCTTGCCAATAAGGTTAGTAAAGGAAAACGTGCCATTGCCGGACTGTCTATGGGCGGTTACGGCGCATTAAAATTTGCTTTTGAAGCGCCAGAAAACTTCATCGCGGTTGCTGCGTTAAGTCCGGCGATTTTCCCAAACGTTGAAAGTGCAAACATCTTTAAACCTGTTCAGATAAAGCTTTTTGCCGGGGCTTTTGGTGATCCTTTTTCAGTTGAAATTTTCAACCGCGAAAATGTTTTTACCGCGTTGGAAAGTGTTAAGCCTGAGAACTTCCCCCATACATACCTGACGGTAGGGGATGATGACTGGTTTGGCCTCTACGAAGGTACCTTTGCGCTTTATAAGGAACTGAAAAGCAGGAAGCTTCCGTCAGAACTGCGCATTACCAACGGCAATCACACATGGAAGCTCTGGCGGGATGAGATCGGGCAAGCACTGGTCTTCATTGATGATAAGTTTGCAGCAGAAGATACTGCGCAAACAGATACAAAAAATAATGCCAAAAACGAAAATGTAATCTCTGTGGCGATGGTGGCCCGAAACTCTGTTTTTTGTCCCTAAATTATCGCTTGTCTGTGGAAGGGCTTTTTTTGGACAAGCGCGATTGTTTTCGGGTGTGAACAAATCTTACGCTACATAAGCTTGCCCATAATAACCCCAGTCCTATAGCAAACCCTGTACGGCAATCATAACGACCCCAGCCAGAATGATATAAAAGAAATCAACGATGATGGCATAGGTTGATTTGCGGACGAAGCTTCCAGTGGAGGCAATAAACAACGCGACCGCCAGTATGGCCAGGATTGCTGTAAAGAGTGCATTGCTCGCTGCCGTGATGCCGATAACGATGGAGAGCACTAAAAGCGCCAGTAACTGTGCGATCATGGCAAAGACAGGCATTTTATCTGCGCTGGCAAGCTCTACACCGGACCCTTCGGCCCATTTCTTCCCGAATAGCAGCGGGCTGTACCATGCCCATCCAACTAAAAACGATACTACAGTTCCGACCAGAACAGCTATCCAGTTTATACTGTCAAATTCGTGCACTTTCCGTCTCCCTCTTTTGGTAGTCGACCACTTTACCGGCAAAGGAATGAGATAAACAGATGCTTTTGGCAGACACTGTGATGAGAGAGAAATAAAAAACCCGGTTTCAAACCGGGCCTTTTTAGACAGATTATCTGATCAGGAATTTTAGTGTTAGAGCGCTGAACTGGAAACCAGTTCTTTATGTCCAACTTTCTCTGGTGCTTTTTCTGGTTCTGCAGCTTCAGGAATTTTTGCCAGTCTCTTCAAGGCCCAAGGGTTTTCTGGACGTTGTTTTAGGCGGGTATTGAGAAGATCTTTGGCGGTGGTATAGCGCTGTGCCCGTATAGAGGCATCGATCAGCAGCCTGTGGAAGACATCGCGTTGGGCGTGGCTGCCGCCGATTTGTTGCAGGTCATCAAAAACAGGCAACAGATGGTCAACACACTGCGCGTCGTTTCCGGTTTTGCAGGCATGAATAGCTTTTGCCAGTGGCATGCCGAAGTTGCGGAAGATTTCCTGTGTCGTGCCTTCGCCCTGCGCTTTTTCACGCATGGTTTCAATAAAAGCGTCGGCGGCTTTGGTATTCCCGCTGCTCAGGATGGCCAGCAAGTAGTGCGCATCGGCAAAGGCCAGACTGTGATCGTTGACGTGGTTGGCGGACAGCTTGGCCATTTCTTCCCAGCGGTTGCCAACGTTGACGCCCTCTAGTTCCAGACGATAGAGCAGGGACACGCCGTTACTGATATCGCGGAAATCATCAGTTTGATCTTTGCGGATGTAGGAATCATACAGGCGAAGAACTTCGTCTTTTTGCCCCAGCTCAAGATGGAACAGCGCCTTGTGCCAATGCATATGGTACGAGAAGTTATTACAGTTCTCCCACTCGTTTTGATACTGCTTCAGCCAGTTAATCCCCTCGGACGGGCGATTGGACATTTCCAAAACGTGGCCGACGGCGTGCGTGCCCCATGCATCGTTCGGAGCAATCTCTACGCCGCGTTTGCCGGTTTTCTCTGCTTCCGCATAAGATCCGGTTTCTTCCAGACCAAAGCTGTGACAGCCCAGAATAAAGCCGTAGTCACGCACACCTTCGTTCCATGAACTCATGATTTTGGTGGTCGAAGCCCGCATGCCGTGGTTTTGGCCACGAATAAACTGACAGGCGTGGGTAATCTTTACACTCAGGGCATCAAGCGGATAATCGTCCAGTAAGGCATCCAGTCTGACGATTGCTTTGTCGAGGTTGCCATAACACCATTCTTCGAGGGCAGTTAACAGCTCGCTTTCGCGGTGGTTGGCGCCACGCTCTCTGACCGACAGCTTTGCTTTGAACAGGGATTCCAGTGCGACGGGGTCTGTTTCGACCTTGGCCAGCATCTTGTAGAAGAAGCCCTTGGCAATCAGCGCCAGAACCATTTGTGGGTCGGCGGCGAGGGTCAGGCCGAGCGCATCGGGTGTTTTCTTTGAATGGGCGAGAAAGAGGGAGACTGTATTGTCAAAGTGATCAACGGCGTTTTGATTCAAAGCTGTTACTGCGTGTCCACGACAATCAAACAACACGGGGTGCCTCCATAGCAGATTCAATAAATTCTTGAACTCCATATGGCATGCATTGGGGGGTAATTTCCAGTGCACAAAAGATGTCAAACCTTAGTGTTTTAGGTGGTTGTGATCACCGTGATAAGCCACGCGCTGGCCCAAAGCAGCAGAATAGCTCTGCTTTTTGTCTCTACGCTGGAATGCAGTTCACAGGGCGGACACAGCCTTCTGACAAAATTGTGAAAGGAAAAGGGTTATTGGATGAGTATGATAAGCTCAAAATCAGTTAAGAAGTCTGATCACCAATCCATCAAGCGGACCCATTTAATGCAAGCGCAAACAAGTTACATACTCTCTCCACATAAGTATTTGCCCCTGGCAATCTCTCTGCTGGCGCTTGTTGTGCTGTATTTTTATATGGGGCAGCGGCCTACAATCGCCACGGGGTTGGGTGTTGCCCTTGGGATCAGTCTGTATCATGCGGCATTTGGCTTTACTTCGGCATGGCGACGTTTTCTGACCGAGGGCTGGGGGGCAGGACTCAAGGCACAGATTGTCATGCTGGCGGTTGTTGTCACGCTGTTCTTTCCGGTGCTGGATAGCGGCACTATTTTGGGCCACAGGGCATCGGGCTTTGTTGCGCCAGCGGGAACAGGTGTTGTGGTCGGGGCCTTTGTCTTTGGCATCGGCATGCAAATCGCGGGGGGCTGTGCCAGTGGAACGCTCTTTACCGTTGGCGGCGGCAGCATCCGTATGGTCGTGACTTTGATCACCTTTATGTTGGGTTCGGTCATTGCGACGGTACACTTGCCGTTCTGGCACGACCTGCCCAAGTGGAAAGCCGTTTCCATGGTGAGCCTCTGGGGGTGGGAACAAGCCCTGATCCTGCATTTGATTGTCTTTGCCTTGCTCTATCTCTTTGTCCGCAGGGTTGAAAACAAAAGCTTTTTGGTGAAAGAAGCCGAGACCTCTCCTAAAACTCCCTTGCTCACACGGGTTACCGAAGGACCATGGCCGCTTGTGCTCGGTGCCGTGGCACTGGCTTTGCTGAACTTTGCGATGTTGGCCCTGTTGGGGCACCCGTGGGGGATTACATCTGGTATTACGCTGTGGGGTGGCAAGCTGGTGTCTTTCCTTGGCGCGGATCTGTCTGACATTCCTTATTGGTCCGGGCGGATGGCGGCGCTGGATCGGTCACTGTTCAAAAGCGATGCCTCGGCCACCAATATAGGTATTGTCGCCGGGGCCATGAGCGCGGCGGTTCTGGCCGGAAAGTTTGGCAAGTCACAGAACGTCACGACCAAAGGCATCGTTACGGCCCTGATTGGCGGCTTGATGTTGGGCTATGGTGCGCGTTTGGCCTATGGCTGTAATATCGGTGCCTTTTTCAGCGGCGTCGCATCGGGCAGCATACACGGCTGGGTGTGGCTCTTCGCGGCTCTCGCCGGGAATATGATCGGCGTCAGAATACGTAGGGCCTATAGTTACTCTACTTAACTTCTGTTTTGCGTTGTTTCATCGTTCGTGTAGGTCGCCTACACGTCTCTCTTCACGCCTTGAACAGAAATCAACTATAGCAACTATTGAAAAGTAAATAGCCATGAGAAAGTAAAATAGCCACAAAAAGAAGTGGCTATAGCCACCTAGTTGTAGCTGCCGACGAGGGTAAAGGGGGTGCCGCCGAGGCCTTTTTTGAAGAAGGTCACGCCCTTGGCATCATTGGGGTTGATCCCGCCGAGGTCCAACCATTTGATGTCGCGCTTTTTCAGTTCCAGCAGGGCATTCCACAACAGGTAATTGTGCGCGCGGGCATCGCGCCCTTCTTGTGAGTTCCAGCCGACCAGATAGGTTGCGCTGCCTTCGTGCAGGAACAACAGAATGGCGCCGACAGCTTCACCATCATGAAGTGCGCGCAGCAACAGAAATTCACCGCGGTCTTTTGTAAAGCGTTTCAGATGCGCGACCAAGGCGGGGCTTGGCCCTTTGAATTCTTTGAGGATCTTATCCATTTCACTGAGTTTCAACAGCCAGTTCAGGTGCTTGCCCTCTGTGTCCAGTTCCAGTGACAGGCCTTTTTTCTCTGACTGGTTCAGTGTATTGCGCCAGTTCTGTTTCAGGTTCGCGCGTAAGACTTCTTCGCGCTGTGTCAGGTCCAGCCAGATTGATGAATAACCGTCTGTCTGAATACGGTTCAGACCAAATTTGCTCAGCAAGGCGCGGTTTTCTTCTGTATCCGGCATTTCCGGTAAGAAGTATCGAAACCGCCAGGGACGCGATGGATAACGTTTTTGTATTTCGGACCAGAAGAATTCGTGAACCTCTTGCGGGATGTCGGGTTCCAGCCACAGCGGCCCGCGATAGAGTCTTACTTTGTGAAAAACACCGAGTAACCGTTGTTCGAGTACTTGACAGATACCGACAATACGCCCTTGCCAATAGATGGTGGCAAACTTGCCTACCAGACGTTCGGTCACCAGAACCGCCTGTGCATAGGGCCAGCTTTGTAAAAGGTTTGATTGCCCGGCTTTACGCACAAGGTTCCGCCACTGGCGTACGGAAACATCGTTCCACTTTATGTCAAGCGTGTTGGTATTGGGTGCTTTCGTCAGGGCTTTATCAGGCATGGATGTGTTGTTGAGCGCGGTTGTTTTGAAAGATTGTTTTTAGGCGAATCATCTATTATCCATAATGCTTTATCTATGGCTTTGTAAATGATTTCCCGATATATTCGTGCTATTATTATACAAGTTCGACAACCATAGTTATTAAACTTGGCTTTTACCTAAGGCGTAAAGAGAGACGTGTAGGTGACCTACACAAACGATGAAACAACGATAAGGAAGAGTTAGATTGGATAACTATCAAAAGGGATTCAAGGTTTTATGGCGAAGGTAGTAGCGGTTTATAACAAAGAAAGAAGACGCGATCATCGCCGCGCCGTTAGCCTTGCTGCAAAGCTAAGTGGATTAGACGCTATCCTCAACGGTGTCCGTGTGACGATTAACGATATCAGTCCCGGCGGCGTCGGCATCAAGGGGGAAGAGACTGATCTTGAAGAATACGGCGATATGGACGTTATCGTTGAAGACGGCGAAAAGCTTGATATAGAAGCACTGGGTCTGAAAGTCGGCGATATTGTCAGCCTCGAAATTCTACTGAAAAAAGCCGATCCCTTTTTGATCGACATCGAAATCCGCCGCGCTGATGCCGACCACGGCAAACTCGGCGCCCGTTTTGTCAACATCGGCAACAAAGACTTTAATACGCTGGAGAAGATCGTTCTGGGGCGGTTGAGGTAGAATTATTGCGGATATAACCCGTGGTGCATTAAGATTTCTAAGTGTCATAAACCGAACGATAAGAAGCATTTTCAAGTCGATTTAAATGTCAGCTTAAATGTCAGCCCGAAATTTGCCAAAACTCTTTTGAAATAATATGTTCATAATCTGCCAGATCATGTTACATAGGCGTCAGAATCATTAGGCCTTATACCATTCCCTAGTTTCAACACGGGTGGGGCCGACTAACTTTATTGCTATAACTGCTCAGGTTGTTATAGCAATAGCTATACAAAACAGGACGTTACAAATTGTCAAAACTTACACCAGATCAAATGGATGATATTATCTTTGGAATGGGCATGACCCATCGCGAGGCCGCTGGCGTTCTCAGAGTCCCGGCAAGAGACCTTTTTAGCTGGGTACAGGGAAAGTCTGAAATCCCTGATGAGAAGGCGACTGAGCTACTCAAACTCGAAGAAACCATCGAAGATTATGTCGAAGACCTTCTCGCGACCGTCGATGACATTGTCGAAGCAAAGGGGAAGCCCGAAAGTGTTCCTGTTATACGGTATCTCGGCAATAAACTGTTCAAAGAATGGAAGCCGGAATTCTACAAGATCTTTCGCTATCACAAGGTATACAGCACGGTTATCACCCGCGCTCGGATAGAGCTTCATAGAGAAGAGATCACTTTGGTTCCCGTCACCTTTGACCCGGAAAGTTATCAGGATTTCCTTGGCGACAAAGAAGATAGCGAAGCCAATCGTCTCGCCTGGGCAGAGACTGTGGGTACAGAAACTGTAGGAACCGAGAAAGTAGGGACCAAGGCTGTAAGTGCCGAGACTGTGGATGCAGAAACTGTAGAGCCAGAAACTGTAGAGGCAGATACAGAAGAATCATAGGTTTGTATGGTAATTGGGGGAGGTTAGATTGCCGGATACACCGGATACACCGGATACAAAGGTAATTCACTATCCTGCCCCACAAGCCGATATTTCTTGCTTCCCCAAGGCCTATTCGGCTGATGAAAGTGTAGAGATTTTCGAGTTACTGAAAACCGATCTCGATTGGCAGCAAGCCGAGATCTCTCTTCATGGCCGGACCGTGCCGATCCCCCGTTTACAGCAATGGTACGGAGAGTCGGACTACACCTATTCACGCCTGCACATGCCAGCAAGGCCGATGACGCCCTTGCTGGAACGTCTCAAGCATCGGGTTGAAGACTTAACCGGATTTACCTATAACAGCGTGCTCTGTAACCTCTACCGTCACGAGCGAGACAGCGTCGCCTGGCATGCGGATGACGAGGCAGAGTTGGGCACAAATCCGGCCATTGCTTCCCTCAGTTTCGGTGGTGATCGGATTTTTCAATTCAAGCCAAAATCAGGCGAGACCCTGCCGTTCGATATCAATCTGCAGGCGGGCAATCTGTTATTGATGAAGGGCGAGACCCAGCACTACTGGTTGCACCAGATCCCCAAGACCAACAAACCAACGGGCGAGCGTATCTGCCTTACCTTCCGGATGACCTATTCCTGATCTCGTGAAACCTCGCAGATTTTAAGACGAAGACTTTAAGGCGCAGACTTCAAAGTGCAGATTTAAAGATAATGTCTCATGCGTGCGAGCTTCTTCGGGCGAAAATTGCCAATGTAAAAATTACCTGTGGAAGAGGGTGTCGTTCGCATTGGCTATGAACCAGAAATATCTTTCAACCGTGCCTTCATAAGCAGGTTATTCATCGTGTAATGCCCCTGAGAGCGAAGCCCCAAGAACACCTCTAGAGAACGCCCCCCAGAGAACGCCCCCCAGAGAACAAACCCTGAGGCTGTATCATTACGCAGCCCCTGATAAATCTTCGGCAAGCATCAGGGCATTGTTGTCGGGGTCATAGAAGGTTGCCGTTTTCACCATACCTTCGACCACATCTGTGGGGCCGTCAAACCGGACACCGGCATCTTCCATCTTGCCCCGTGCGTTATCCAGATCTGCGATGCCGAACACGGGAACACAGTTGCCGGGGGCCGGTTTTGTGTGTTCGCCAAGGCCAATTGTTACGTTTTGCGTGTTGGTTTTAATCTCTGACCAGCCCGCTTCATCGGCGTGGTACATAACTTCAAACCCCAGTATTTTCTGGTACCAGTCCGCACTTTTGTGGCGGTCAGTGACCGACATTGCAATTGTGATCATTTCATTCAACTTTACGAGTGACATAGATTTTCCTTTACTGGTTTTTTCCTTTAGGGGCTTTCTTGTATTCTTAAATTATAGTAACTATACTTTATGGACATAAATATATTTGTCAACATCACATCACGAGCATGGGCGCTGCCCATCCTTGCCAAGCTCCACACTGGCGTGCCGGGGCGGCAAGCCCTCTTGCTGAGCGCAACGGGCGCAAGTCGAACCGCCTTCGCGCAAAGTATGGAACATCTGATTGATATCGGCCTGTTGGAACGCAACCCCGGCCACGGCCACCCCCTGCGCCCTGAATTCCGCCTGACCCCACTGGGCGAAGTCGCAGCCGAAATGGCGCATAAAATTCTGGACGTTTCGGAAGAAAAAGAACAGGACTTGATACGCAGATCCTGGACCTTGCCCGTGCTGGCAACCCTGCAAAAACCAAGTCAGTTCAGCGAAATAAAGCGCAGTCTATCCACCATCACAGACCGCGCCCTGTCCCAGTCCCTGCGCCGCATGGAAGACCGACAATGGATACATAGAAGCGTCGAAAATGCCACCCGCCCGCCCATGCCCATCTATCACCCGATTAATACCGGGGCGATGATCAGTAGCGTGACAAGCGGTGTGATTTTGGGGTGATGGGAAAAGGGCTCTTTATGGGGGGATCGAAATCTGTCGAGCCGACACTGATCACGGGTGATAAGGCTCCGTTTTTTACCTAAGGTTTAAGAATGTCCTAAAAATTGTATTGGTTATAGTTTAAATATTTTCTCTATAAGAACATTAATATTTATGCCAATGCCTGCAATATTTGGTTTTAATTCTAATATAGAATTTATCGAGTTTATTAATATTTTACCTTTTCCTCTAATTTTAAACTTAACTGCTGCATTTGTATTTAGATATTTTCGGAATTTTCCCGATGAAATGGCCTCTATTATAGTATCAATTATGTGATTCATGTATTCGTGTATTTGATCATCTTCTGATCTATCTGAAGTCAAAGGAATAATAAAAACATCGTTCTGGCTTTGTGCAAGAACATTATCAGTGATTATTAAGCAAGTTGCCGAGTGTAACAGATGTTCAATCTCAAAAAAATCATCTTCGAGTTGATTGTTTAGAAAATTTAATACTTCAAGAGAAAGATCCGATGGTCCGTGGATAATACCAGCCCGATTACCCAAACCTTGACTAACACGATTGAAATTTTCATTAATCCATGATGTATGAATTGAGTCTCCAGAACAATCTACGACGTAAATATAATGGTTAAATTTACCAGAGGGAATGTTTCTTAATGTACTTACGTAAAAACCCATTATTAGACTCCTGTAACGGTAATCTTGTCGTGGTTGATGTTAAGTGATTAAATCAGTCAAAATAAGTCTCTTGGCAGCGATCTGTTAGTGAATTACGCATTTTCCCATCCGTTTCATCACGTTCTTTTGCTACTAATCCCATTTCTTGAAGTTTACTTGTCCTTTTACCAACCATTTGATGGGTGGTATCAATTAAACTTGATATTTCTCCGGCACGCATTTTGCGTTCTTCGTCGTTCAAAGTTGTTACAATCTCAAGTTCAATTGGTTCAAGCATGATATCTTTATCTAGTTTTTCTACTTCTTCTCTAAAATCATCAGATAAATTAACAATTGAGCATAAACCTTCCATGCACTCTGGACACCTCCATTTAAACAGTTCAATACTTTTTCTATTTTCCATTGAATGACAAAATCCGCATTTCTCACATTTAATGGTTTGATTCTGCGATAAGAAGTGATGAATTGCTCTGGTGTATTCGAAACATCTTTGTACAAAATAGTTTCTGTATTCACGTCCTTCTGGGTACCCCCAGTTCATTCGTTCGCTTTCACATAAACCCATGAAAAGAGCATATACAACAACATTCTTCCCAGCCTTGTCTCTAGTATTTTTGTATCGTGAGAGAAAGAAGTTTGATTCTAATGATGAAAATATCTCTTCTAAATCTGGACTGACAATAAAGTGACTTGTCTGGGGGTTTCCTCCTAAGTTATCAAAATATCTCCCCCCGACTTCTTTATCTATTATTCGCTTTCTTACTCCCCGGCATTCATTGACGATACAATTAAGTAATTGTTGTTGATTATTTCTGTCTAGCTTGTTTTCAAAAGGTTCGAGGGCATATCTATTTAATCGATCAAAGTATCTGGATATGGTATTTTCATAATATTTTTTCGCGGCTAATCTGATTGATGCGAGCGTTATCTTCTCATTTCTTGATATTTTATCTAAATAACAGATGTGTAGTATATGTCCCATAATCCTTGGAACATTAAATGATGCACGAAACATCATACTCATATAGTCTTCTATTAATGTTGTGGATGTCACATCAAAGTAATCTTCTAATTTTATACCAAATACTTTAAATCGTGTTTCCAGCAATCTATAGGCGTAATCAGAAGCTGATCTTTCCATCTCTTGAACTTCATTTGCTTCATATAGATCTGAGAAATCTAAAAATACTGTATCCGCTTTGCTTGGATCAATTTTCCCGTGATAAATACGTCCAGGATAACCAGCAATTTTAAGTTTCACGATTTCATTACTCGAATTGTTAAGTGGTGATAAGACGACGTCAACAAACAATCGTTGATCAACAATGCTTAATTCAGAAAAATCATCAAAAAATGCTACTAAACGGAGCAGTCCTGATTCTGAAATTAAAGTCTGTATTTCAGTAATAATATCATCAAATGGAAAGGATTTTAATATGACATCAGAGTATTCATTATAGATGTCACTATCATCTAAAGTTCTATCAAAGTCAGATAGAGAACCTGTTAATTCACCGCTAATTTCATAGTCAAAACTTTTTATTTTTGCATTAGCCTTTCCATTAGATGATGTCGCTGTTGAGGCTTCTTGTTGTTTTTTTAATCGAAGTTGGCTTGTAATTTTTTGTAATACTGGAATTTCGTGTTTTTCTAACTTTGAGTTTTTTACTCTATCGCCAATGTCCATCAAAGAGTTACGTAATTCATCGTACTGTTTTTTAGCCCCTCTCCACTTTTCAAGTAAGGTTAAACTTTCGCAACTATCTGATATTCCCTTGAGTAATTCTGAAATTATCTTACCCAGCATTACTTTTCTAAGCATGTGGGCTTTATAGGTTAGGCTTGAAATTCCTGCAGTATCTGGCTCTGCATCAGGAATATTTGTTGCCCCTAATACATCATAAATCGATTTCACATCAATATAGATAGAAATTACATTTTTTCTTTCTCTGAGAACAGATTGAGCTTTTGCAAATACTGTACTTTTTCCTGTTCCTTTTCTTCCGAGCAAAAATGTAGTATTGCTGGACAAAACTGTTTGTAATACGGCTCCTCCGGGAAGAGGATCCACATACAGCATATCGACTGGTTTTGACCCGATATCTGTTTCAAAATCTTTGAGTTCAGCTCGGCGGTATTGTCTAAGAGATTCTGATATCTTAGAAAATCTTTCTATATCCATATAAAAATCCAATATTATGCTTTTAGTTTTGTACAAGAATCTGATTGTTTGTTTTGGGACGATTTCTATATAAATATAAAAACTATATAAAACAACCAGACATACAACCTTTGGTGTTGCTTTTGAGGCGTGGGAAATCATTATACTTTACCTCTTGCCATACAGATATGAGCAACTCTCGGTAGTGGTGGAGGTGGGGTTTTTGATAAAAGGTTAGTTACCTCTATCGGCAATGTTTCTCTGATGATTTTCGTTTATAAAATATTAATAACTGTTCAATTGCAAAACAGCTTAAATCAGTTGATAATAATGCTGTTGCAATCATTGGTAATTGATGAGGTTAAATAACATGGTAGAACTCGCACCCCCTCCTAGCGAAGATTTTCAAGGCATATGGGAAAATGGTTTAGGATCTCAAATGGAGCTATCAGTTCAGGGAAATGATGTTTCAGGTATTTACCGAACCAACGTTGGAGAGCCAACTCCAACAGAAGAATTTGACTTAACTGGATTTGCCTCCGGCGATTTAATAACTTTTACGGTTAACTTTGGTAAGTACGGTTCGCTTACGGCATGGGCAGGACAACATACAGTTATTCGTCCGGGTGAATTTGAAATAAAGACGCTTTGGCATTTAGCTAAGAATATTGCTGAGCAGAATGAGCCAAAAGAATTATGGTCAGGTATACTTGCTGGTGCAAATTCATTTGTTCGGCCAACTCCATAAAAAAGGCTAGCGAAAAAGCTCTTGAAGAAGAAAGGCTAGCTCTTAAAAAAATCGAAACTTCGAAAAAGATAACAGCGATAGCAAGAGATAAAGCTCTTCAAGAGGAGTGTCCCAATATACAACTGCATGAGATAAAGAGAATGGTGTATCAATTGCGATAGTCTAAGTTATACTATGTTAAAGACTTTATCTCCTCAAACAGCCAAAACGGGCCGCCCCTTGGCGGTGGCTATAATAGCGCTTTCGATGAAGAGTTGGTCGCCGCCGGCGTCGGTGATGATTTTATCGAACTGGTCAACTTCTACGATGATATCTGTGGCGCCGCTTTCCGATGCCATTTGATAGGCTTTTTCTTCTGCGTGGGATTTGGCGTAATCGATGGCGTCTTGGGCGACGGTGAAGTTCTTTTGCTCGGTGCCCATATGGGTGCGGAAGCGACCCTTTTCGGGGGAGGAAATCAGGACGGTGTATTTCTGGACAACACCGCCACAGACGGCACCGACTGCGTTTGACACATCGGCGTTTTCCGGCAGGTTTAGCTCTGTGTTCAGGCGTGCCGTGATTTCCGGGTAATAGATAGCTGACGGGGCGCCCGTTGCCACAATGCCTCTGCCCAGTTTGACGGTAAAGTCCAGAAGGGGCGTGTTGGTGGTGGAGCCACTTTTATTGTGGAGCGCATTGTCCAGCAGGGCCAGTCCCAGACTTTGGGTATTGGTCATTTGCGGGATTTTTTCTTCGATAAAGGCGGTGTCGAGAATGGTTTTGCCTGCCTGAACAATGGTTTGCTGGTAAATCATTTCTGCAAGGTCGTCGGGTGTGACGCCCAACAGGTAATTATCACGTTGGGACTGTCTTAAAAACAGTTGCGCGCAGAGCAGGGCGCCGTCGCGGGTCCAGTTGTTCTGTTTGTTCAGGATATGGCTGCTGTCACTGGGGGTCAGACCAGCATTAATCACAAGACCGCGATCAATCAGGCGTTGCAAGGGGCCAGCCATGGCCGGGCGTTCCAGCAATGTGTTCAGGGCAACGGGACCGTCGGCGAGACTTTCCCATATTTCCAGCTCCAGCCGTGACAGGCTGGTGAGGGCAGTATTGAGTTCGCGCAGCTTTAATGCAAAGCGTCCGTCGTATTCACCAATACGTTCATTGCGGAGTTGTTGCTGTAACTCTTCCAGAACGCTTGGGTGTTGTTGGGCGAGAAGGCTGATGGGATAAGCCCTTCGTGGACCGATAGATAAACACCTTTGTGTCCGGTTGAGGGCGACTTCACTGTCGCCGCCCAGTCCATAAGTGCTGACCGCGACGGCCTTGACCATGGTGCGCCAGCCACCGACGTTGGCGCCTTCTTCGCTGAGCTTGGGTTCACCGTCCATCAGGATTGCAATATCGGTAGTGGTACCGCCCATATCGACGACAAAGACATCGCTGGCGCCCGACAGATACTTGGCCCCGACCACAGAGGCCGCAGGGCCGGAGAGAATGGTTTCAACCGGGCGTTCAAGGGCGGTTTGCGCAGAGATCAGCGACCCGTCGCCCTTGACCACCATCACGGGGGCCTTGATGCCCTTTTCCTGTAACATGATATCGACAGAGTGGATCAACTGGTGCAATTGCGGGATCAGTTGGGCATTCAAAAACGCGGTGAGGGCGCGGCGCGGGGCATCCAGCCCCGATGACAGTTCATGGGCACAGGTGACCGGGCGGTCGGTTTTTTCCAGTATCAGGTTGCGGACGGCTTCTTCGTGGGATGCATTGCGCACAGAGAAATAACCCGCAACGGCAAATGCGGACACATTGGGAGCGTGTTCGTCGATGGCCCGTTTCACTGCGTCAAGATCCAGCGCGGATTGCTCATCGCCAAGGGGCGTATGCCCGCCGTCAATAAAGACATAGGGGTTCTTGCCAATGGCGGTGCCGAGGTTTGATCGCTCAAGCGATCCCTTGTCATAGCCGATCATAATCAGACAGACCGGGCTGTCGTGGGCTTCGACAATGGCGTTGGTGGCAAGGGTGGTGGACAGGGACACCATGCGGATCTGGTCGCCCTCGCGATCCATAATCCGGTTGACCGCATCACAGATACCTATGGACAGGTCGTGTTTGGTTGTCAGGGACTTCGCGGTCCGCAGCACACCGTCTTCTTCTGTGAAAAGAACCGCATCCGTATAGGTGCCACCCGTATCAATACCTAACAACATTCCCGAATAATCCGTAACTGCCCGTGAAAAAAAGAACCAGTGATAAAAGAGATAATCTCGTAGCAATTTACTCGGAATACTGCTTCCCTAAAAGCGACGAATTTTCCTGACGCAAATAGATCAAAGCTTCTGATCATTTTAATTCGCTACTCTTCGGCGTTGTTTCATCGCTTATATAGGTCTCCTACACTTCACTCTTCATGCCTTGAATAGCAGCAAATTAAAACGACCAGGGGTACTTTTTGCTGTTAGATTCTTATCCTTTTCGGGCCTTGATAAGGTACCTATCTTTTTCGGACCTTGATCAGGCCCAGGGCACCAATCATACCGATGGTCACGATGCTGACACCGATGATCTCGATGGTCGTCGGGATTTCACCTAGCACTGGCAGGGCGAGGATAACGGCAATACCGGGAACCAGTGCGGCGAAGACTGCACCCTTTGCTGCGCCTAGCAAGGCAACGGCTTTGGTGTAGAACAGCAGGGCAAGAACAGCAGAGCCGATGCCTTGAAAAGCAGCCTGAAACAGGGTTTCTTTGATCGGCGCGACAAAGATCTGTGGGTCGCCAAAGATAAAATAGAGCGGCAGGTAAATGACCATGGACAGCACTGCGACCAAGGCCGTCGCGTGCAGCGGATCAGCCTTGAAATACTTTGTGCCAACCGTATAACACGCCCAACAGCCACCCCCGGCAACAAACAACAGATGTCCCATCCACTGATTATCCCCCGCCATGGCAAGGCCGGACCAGCCAAGCAGGGCAACGCCGAGGATAATAACGCCCAGACCGAGCAGTCGGTTTCTGTCGGGGCGATCGCCAAGGATAAACCAGCCGCCGATAGTGGACAGGGTCATCATGCAGCTTGGCGCGATGATCCCCATGTGACTTGCAGGGGCAAAGTTAAGTCCTGTCACGGTGAGCAGCATATAGGGTGCACCAGCTCCGAAGGCAAAAAGAAGCCCACCGGGCAGGCCGATGCCTTTGAAACCACGTTTGAGGATCAGGGGTAAAAGGATCGTGCCTGCCACACCAAAGCGCAGGGCCGTAATATCATAAGGCGTCAGGGTTTGGTTTTGAAGACCGAGACTGGACACCACAGGCCATGCTCCCCACAACAGGGCAGCCATCAAGCCATAGATAATACCCATTGTCAGTGTGCTTTGCTCTGATTTTAAAACCTGATCCATACCCGTTACCCGATACTCAAAAAATACGTTATGTCTTTATTGTCTGGATCGTAGCCGATTTTTTGCATCGTTTTGCTGCAAAATAAGTGGTTTCCGGATCAAAAAACTGCAACAAATAGAAATCGAAGCGTTTTTTCGACCTCTATCCAGTTTAACCCCTAGCCGGAAACGGCAACAGACTAGTGTCGCCCTACAGATCAGTTTAAAGACCAAGATGAAAATAGATAATTTTGACAAAGCTATCCTGCGATTATTACAGGAAAATTCCCGCCTCAAATCAGATAGCATTGCGGAACAAGTTGGTCTGTCCGCGACTGCATGTCAACGCCGTATTAAACGACTACGGGATATGGGGGCTATTGAGCGGGAAGTCGCAGTAATTAACCCCGATGTTTCGGCGCACAATCTGACCTTGATTGTCCAACTGGTTATTGAACGTTGTGACGCCAAGATCTTAAAGGCCTTAACAACACAGTTCCTCGGCGAGCCTGAAATCCAACAATGCTATAACGTGACCGGATCTTTTGATTTCCTGCTGATCGTCACAGCGGAAAACATGACAACCTACGACAAGTTCACCAAACGCGTGTTTTTCGATAACCCGGCGATACAGGAATTTACCACCACCGTCGTAATGGAAAACGTCAAACGTGGGCTGGAACTCCCTATCACCTAATGTCTATAGGTCTAGGCCTGAATCAGGCTCTGCCAATGGAGGGAAGATCGCACGATTTCTGCCATGGCCTGATAGCCTTTTCCGGTTGAATGCAGTCCGTCATTTTCCGCAAGCCCTGTCATGAAGCCATTACTCGAGCTCAAGGCCTCGTGCATATTGATATAGGGAATGTCCAAGTCCTGACAGATGGTACTGTATTCTGCTGAGCCACTGGCCAGTTCCTCGTTTTTAAAATCAAAATGCATATTCGATACTGTCGAGAAAAAGGGCAGCTTGCCTTCATCAACAGGTGTTGGGCCAAAAACAAGCAAGGGTGCGATTTCTGCAAGCTCTGTCATCAGGGCTTTGAAGTTGTTCATGGCTCTGCGCCTTGGAGTTCTGGGAAAACCGCTTTCAATGAGGGCGAAATCGTTAGACCCCGTAGCGAAAACAATAAAGTCCTTTGCATCTTTAAATCTGGCCCGACATTCCGATGCCGCGCGGCCCGATATTTCCTTGAGCGTCTGCCCCCTGACGCCCAGATTATAGTGGATAAAGCTTTGTTTGGTTTCTGCCTCTAAAAGCGCAAGGCGTCCGGGCATCCCCAGCTGCGCTTCATCGCCCATTCCCTCCATAACGGATGCGCCAAGAAAACAAACTCGTTTCATTTTTCTATCTTTCGGTCTTTATAGTTTTGTTTGGGATCATCTAAATAAAGAAGGGTAAGCGCCAAGTGCCTGTGCTCCGCCTGTATGCAGGAAGATCACGGTATCGTTTTCTGTAAATCGCCCCTGTCTTATATGATCAACAAGGCCAGCAAAGGCTTTGCCAGAATAGACGGGGTCCAGCAATATTCCTTCGTTTCGCGCAAGTAACTCGATCGCTTCGTTTCCTGCGTCAGATGGAATGCCATAGTTGCTGCCGCCATAGCCTGTAATCACTTGCAAGTCCTGTTCTGGGTCCCAGCTTTCAAAACGCCCAAGGCGTTCCAGTGTTTCCGGTACAATAGACTTGATGGCATCGGTGACAGGGGCAGGATCACCGTCAACTTCCACGCCGAGAATAGGGAAAGGGCGTTTCAGCGTGATCATCCCGGCAATGAGGCCAGCCTGCGTCCCGCCGCTGGATGTCGCGTGATAGAGCGCTTTGGGGGAGATGCTTAGTTCGCGGCATTGTTCCTGAATTTCCATCAGGGCGCTGGCATAGCCTAGGGCGCCAACCGCATTGGAGCCGCCAACGGGGATGACATAGGGCCTTTCGCCAGCTTTTGTGAGATCAGAAGCCAGATCATCCATAATCTGATCCCGATCAGAACCGCCGGGATGAATGGTAATTTCGGCCCCGAGCAACTTATCAAGGACGAGGTTTCCCGATGTCTGGTAAGCCGGATCTTGCCAGTCAACATTTCGCACCAGGACCAGATGGCACTTTAGCCCGTAACGTGCTGCCGCTGCGGCGGTCTGTCTAACATGGTTGGATTGCAGGCCGCCCGCTGTAATCACACAGGTTGCTTCCTTGTCCAGCGCATCCGCAATCAGAAACTCCAGCTTGCGGGTTTTATTACCACCCCCGGCAAGACCTGTGCAGTCATCCCGTTTGATAAAGATCTCTGGCCCGCCGAGATGCTTCGATAGCTTGCTGAGAAGGTGCAGGGGCGTCGGGGTGAAGGCCAGTGGCACAGATGAATTGAATTCGGTAAGCATGGGGTACCTGAGAAACGGTTGGTAATTGGTATCAGAGTGTTTAGAGGCTTACTCTGATCGCTTTCCGGTTTTACTTCAATAGGGAGAGGTGAATTTCTGATGTCTTATGTAAACATTACCTGCTGGTTGGGCATTTCCTGTTAACGGTGGATTCCATGATCGTATTGCTAACGAACGACGACAAGGTCTCAAACTCAGCCCTTGCTATCGGGGTGGAAAGAGAAAGGGGCATTTTTTATTTGCGAGATGAAAAGCTTGGCCAAATAGCTCGCCAAATAAAAGATCTAGCCAGAAGATCTAGCCAAAAGATCTAGCCAGAAGATAACATCACAAGATACAGCCCAAAAATGCCACCCGAAAATGAGCAACTAGAAAATGGTGAAGAAGAGTTCGGGCAGCTAAGAGTTAAGACTGGTGATTAGACTTCCTCAAGATGTCCAGTTTTGACAAGCAACGTTGTGTCTTTTGTGAAATCATATTTGACCTCTGTTCCTGTTGGGTAACGCAACCATGATCGGTCGGGGAAGGCACGGCCATTGGACTGTAGCTCACCGGTAACAACCAGAACTTCCATGCCTTTTTCCGGGGTGGTTAGTGTTGCGTTGGAGCCTGTATCCCATTTTTGCAGGGTGACTTTTTCGCTCTCGAACTCATGCAGGTTCAAAACCCTTTGCCCTTTGTGATCTCCCTTTACCCAGTGATCTTTGCTGGTCGTATCAACTGACTTTTGTTCCGTATCGTTTTTATCAAACTGCCAGAGCTTCACAAAGATGGTGCAGCCCTCAACAGTATGCGGCGAGTGGCTGGTGCCGATTGGATTGCGCACATAGGTCCCGGCGGGAAAGTCGCCGTATTGGTCCGAGAAGGTTCCCTCAAGCACAAAGAATTCTTCGCCGCCATCATGGGTATGTTCGGGGAAATACTTGTCGCGATCAAACTGTACAATCGTTGTTGCGCGCGCGACTTCATCGCCAATGCGATCAAGCATCGTTCTGTTAACCCCCGGTGCCGGAGAGGGCGACGGACTTGTATCTGAGGGATGTAATTCAACAGACTTAGTGAAATCAGCATTGATGCGCATAAAGCTCTCCGTTATGTACCTATGAGTAGGTAATTTTTCTTGTTTATCATTTATGCCTTTAAAAAGAAACGTCAAGAGGCTATCTATCAATTAATAGGTAAGCCGAATGGTTCGCTAAGAGTAGAGAGACAAATGACCGAAAGATCAAAAACAGCATCGGCAATTATGGACATTGCAGAAGACTACATTCGTACACGTGGTTATAACGCCTTTAGCTTTCGCGATATCTCTGCTGAAATTGGCATCAAGACAGCTAGTATTCACTATCACTTTCCCTCCAAAGCTGATTTGGGTGTCGCCGTCACACAACGATATACCGAACGCTTTATCGAAAGCTTGGGGGAACCTGATGCTTATTCTGCAATGGAACAGGTGCTGCGCTACAAAGAAGCTTTTCGGTCTTCTTATGCTGCGGGTGAACAAATGTGTCTCTGCGGCATGTTAGGGGCCGAGATTTCATCACTCCCAGATAACGTGATGGTGAAATCCAAGGCATTTTTTGATCAAAATATGTCCTGGCTTACCCGTGTCTTTCTATCCGATAAGGCAAGCGTATATTCTGAAGAAAGCGCGCAAAGCGAGGCTCTGAAGCTATTGGCGTTGCTTGAAGGGGGACTTATTGTAGCCCGTACAATGGATGGTCTGCAGACCTTTGACCAGATTATTGACTATGTTGCCCAGTAACAATACCCAGTAACAATAGTAGCCCTAACAACAATTAGTTTATTGTTCTGTGAGGTCGAAAAAAACTATAGACACTATTCTTGTGGCTGTGTCATTCTGCGTTGAATTCTCGTCAAGGTTTTGGTGCGTTCTGGTTACTATTTTAAACTTATTCACGTTTTTTTATGGATTGACGTCTGCCAAAGTGTCATCGACTTGATAAGGCTGTGTGGGGATCCTTATCTTTTGTTTTTAAGAATTAGAAATACGATATCGCGCTGTCGATGTCTGAATATACAAAAATATATTCTAATAGGCTCTTTGTTCCTTTTGTTGAACTTAGGGGTGGTCCTCCTTGTTCCATCTAGTGTTGTTGCTCAATCAATTGATGGGGCAGTCGAAGAGGCAATTGAAGATATCTATTCGGGTGATCGTTACCAAAGTGAACCTCCTTTTGATGTGAAATCCGAGAAAGCCGAAAAGAAAGTACCAGAGAAAAAGAAGGAAAATTCTGAACCCTTTGATCTCTCGGCATTGGAGTTTCTAGGCCAGATTATTCTTTTCGGTTTCTTAGCTGTTGTTGTGGTTTTGCTGGCCAAAGCCGCCTATCGCTATTTCAGTGATTTAAAACGGCGCCCTCAAAATAAAACTGTCGTCGAAGAAGAGGCGAGCTCTTATGCCAGAGTAACGCGCATTTCAGATGAACTGAGCAAGGTAACATTGGAACATGCGGATCAATTGGCGCGTCAGGGGCATTTCGAAGCAGCAATTCGGGCCATTCTTTTGTGTTGCCTGAAACATGTAAAAGAGAGTTATCACACAACCTTGCCAGATGCCTTGACGAATAGAGAGATCTTGCAAGCAGATTGGCTACCAGTTGATATCAAGAAAAAGATGATTGTTATTGTAAACGCCGAAGAATTGACCGAATTTGGCGGGCGTTCAGCTGGGCCTGAAGAGTTTTCATCGTGCCGTGAAGCATTCCAGATCTTTATGACGCCTAGAAGCATGGCGTCAGGTAGTCAAGCCGCTGCCCAGCAGGGGGACGCATAATGGACGATCGGGTCTTTTCAAAACGCACCCTGTTGTGGTTGCTTGTGATTGGAATGCTTTCGTTTTTGGGCGCTTTTGTTGCTTCTATCTATCAGGATAAACTTGTAAAGCTAAACTCCTATGGGGCGAATTCCTATTCTGAATCAGCTGTTGGCCACAAAGCTTTTACCAAGCTGTTGCAGAAAATGAATTTCCGAACACGTATTAGCCGTGAAATTCGTGGTGGGTTTAATTTTTCCGATGTCAAACTGGTGATTGAGCCGCAAACGGCTTCTGGATTATCCAATACCCTGACAGGTTTCAGTGGTGTGGGATCATTGATTGTTTTACCTAAATGGGATGTCCGCCCAGACCCGCAAAATAGTCGCTGGGTCAAGGAAATGAAACTAAAGCAGTCAGGTCAGGTTCTGAATATTCTGGAATACGTCGGAAATGATCTGGAACTTATTCGAAATGATACAACGCTGACGGCAGAAAATTTTACTTGGGATTCTGAATTATTTTCTCTGGATCAGCAGCTATCCGTTCTTGCGCCACAGTTGATTGCTGAAAACACGGATGTGTTACGTCCCTTGGTTTATAACGATCAGGGTATTCTCTTAGCCGAAGTAATCCAGTCCGATTTTTTCTATGATATAGATCGTACCTGGGTTTTGAGTGACCCGGATATCCTGTCAAACCACGGACTGGATAACGCAGGAAACGCTGCCTTTATTGTTAGTGTTATTAACGAGCTTACTCATGGTAAAACCGGTGGCGTTATCATTGATGAAACGTCTCATGGCTATGCATCCGAGCCAAGTTTGTGGCAAAAGATGTTTGAGTTTCCTTTTGCTGTTGTCTCATTGCTGGTTGCCGTATCTGTTCTTTTTCTGGCGTGGAGCAGCTTTACGCGATTTGGATCACCTGAACGGAGTGATCAGGAGTACCAGACGGGTAAAGAATTCTTGATTGGAAACACGGCTGAGCTTCTTGCTTTTGGCGGACACGGCGCTTTGATGCTCAAGCAGTATGTGGACAGATCGTTGCAATCAGTTGCTCTGAATTTGCACGCCCCAAAGAATATCGAACCATACGAACTGCTTCGATGGCTTGATCGTGTTGGCCATGCCCGTGGTATTGGTATCAGCAGTAGTGAAGTGATCAGAACGGCCGAAGATTTATACAAAGCAAACACATTTAACGTTTTAGCTGCCATTCGTGCAGCACAGAATATCCATAGATGGAAACAGGAGATGCTGCATGGAACTGGATGACATCCGGACCATTAGTGACGGTTTAAAAGCAGAAGTACGTAGGACAATTGTCGGGCAAGAAGGCGCATTGGATCTGATCTTGGTCAGCCTGTTGTGCAAAGGGCATATCTTGCTGGAAGGAGTTCCCGGAACAGGTAAAACGCTGTTGGTTCGTTCATTCTCAAAAGCTTTGAATTTAAAATTTGGACGTATCCAGTTTACACCGGACCTTATGCCGGGTGATGTCCTGGGGACAAACTTGTTCAATTTTCAGACGAACGAGTTTTCTCTTACCAAAGGACCGATCTTTACAGACTTGCTTTTGGCGGATGAAATCAACAGAACACCGCCCAAGACGCAATCTGCTTTGCTTGAAGCGATGAGTGAGCGATCCGTAACAATTGATGGTACCAGCCATGATCTAGGGGCTGGATTTCTGGTGATTGCGACACAAAACCCTATTGAGCAACAGGGAACCTACCCCTTGCCGGAAGCTCAATTGGACCGTTTCATGTTCAAACATGTCTTGGAGTACCCAAGTGAAGCCGAGGAACGGTCAATTGTTGCAATGCATGGCCATCAGACATCGATGCCAAAGCTGGATGAATTTGGCATGAAGGGAATCGCTGATCTGGATAAGCTGGAAGAGATGAGGGCACTCGTTGCCAAAGTTAGATTAAGCCCGGACATAACCAATTATATTGTTTCTGTTGTTCGTGCCACCCGAGAGCACCCGGCACTTCAGTTCGGAGGGTCTCCTAGATCTGCAACGATGCTGGCCGCAGCTTCCAGAGCATATGCGGCTTTACAGGGACGAGACTATGTGATCCCGGATGACGTGAAATTTGTCGCTATTCCCGGATTACATCACCGTGTTGTTCTTGCGCCTAGCGCAGAAATTGAAGGAACACGGACAAACAATGTTATTCGTGAAATTCTGGAACAGACAGCTGCCCCGAGATAATGAGACCAACGCTTCGTAGTGCCCTTCTTATCTCGCTGGGAATACCCCTCAGCCTTATCCTGATTATTTGGGATGAGGGGCTGTGGCTGTTTGGTGTGGTTTATTTGTTCCTGGCTCTTTTGCTTATTGGGTTTGATGCTCTGAATTCATTGGGGGCAAGCCGAATAGCTCTGTCGCAAAATATTCCGCAGTTACTCTATGCCGGGCACGAAGATTATGCCTATTTCTCTCTTACGATTTCCAGTCGGCTTCGGGCATATGGTGTGACAGCTTTGTTGGATGTAGAGAGTGAGTATCTTAATAAAGCTGCACCTGTGATTATTGATCGTCTGGATCAAAGAGAGGTTGGTGAACTGGCGTTTCCTCTGGTTGTAAAGCGGCGAGGCAAAGCTAAGATAACCAACCTATGGCTCAAGTGGTATAGTCCTTGGGGGTTAGTTGTTCGACAAACCAAATGGGATCTAGATCATGAAGTGTCGATTGTACCCAACGTACATGCTGTAAAGACTGCTGCATTACAGATTGATAGTCGTGATGCGTTTCATGGAACTAAGGTACAGCAACAACGTGGCGACGGAACCGAGTTTGATGCCTTGCGTGAATATCAGCCGGGGTATGATTTGCGTTCGATTGATTGGAAGCATTCAGCAAGACATCGCAAATTGGTATGTAAGGAATTTCAGGTCGAACGAAATCACAATGTCATTCTTGCTTTTGACACAGGGCATTTGATGACAAGACCCATAGATGGGCTGCCGCAGCTGGATCACATGATCAATGCCGGCTTACTGTTGGGATTTATGGCTCTAAGGGGGGGCGATAAGGTTGGCTTGTATGGTTTTGATGCTAAAGTCAGAAGGCTTGCAAAACCTTTGGGCGGACATCAGGCCTTTAGTCATCTACAGTCAAATTGTGCAGAACTGGATTACCAGCATAATGAAACCAACTTTACGCTGGGGCTTTCTCACCTTTCGGGCAAATTGCAACGCAGATCATTAATTGTTCTCTACACCGACTTTGTTGATACAGTTACAGCAGAGTTGATGATTGAAAATATTACGCGCATGGCCAAGCGCCATCTAATTATTTTTGTTACTTTGGAAGATCGTGAACTTTCTGAGGTAGCTGAAAGAAAACCACATTCCGTGAATGATATTGCCAAGTCGGTTGTTGCAGACGACTTTCTCAGGGATAGGCGAGTTGTTTTTGAGAGGTTACGTCGTCTTGGGGTGCATTGTATTCAGGCCCAGGCGGCATCATTGAGTGCTGATCTTGTTGAACGCTATCTGGCCATAAAACATCAGGAGCTAATCTGATATGAAGAGGCGTACATAATGTCAGATGCAACACTGAAAAGTTCACAGTTTCGTAAAGAACGTGAAGCGTCGTGGAAAGAGCTTCAAGATCTGGTGGAAAAAATAGAAAAGAAAGGCGTCAAATCGTTGGATGCGGAACAATTGATGCGTCTTCCAAATCTCTATCGCTTTACACTTTCCTCTCTATCCGTTGCACGAGGTGTTTCGTTAGATCGAAATTTACTTGAATATCTCGAACTTCTGTCAACAAGGGCTTACTTTTGTATCTATGGAGTACATGCCAGTTTTGGGGGAACTGTTTTTAAGTTTCTGTTTGAAGAATTACCCGCGGCTGTTTGGAGTGCACGTTGGCGTGTTCTCTTGACGACTATTATAATGCTTGTTGCCGCACTTATTGCCTATTATCTGACTATCACGAATGAAGAGTGGTATTACACGATTGTAAGCGATGGTATGTCCAGTGGGCGTACGCCTGCCAGCGCAACAGAAGATTTACGCAAAGGTTTATATGACGGTGCTGACATTGAAGCACATGAATTAAATGTTTTTGCGTCGTCTTTGTTCTCGCACAATTCATCTGTGGGCATGTTCTCTTTTGCACTCGGGTTTGCCCTTGGGGTGCCAACAATTGTTCTGATTTTTTACAATGGCCTAACCTTGGGATCATTTGTTGCCCTTTATAGCAGCCGTGGTTTGGGGGTGGATGTTGCTGGCTGGTTGTCTATTCATGGAACGACCGAACTACTGGCAATTATTCTTTGTGGGGCAGGTGGACTTGGTCTTGCCAAGGGAATGATAATACCGGGGAACAAATCCAGGCTTTCAAATCTTGCGCACGAGGGACGTCAAGCCGCTAAGATTGTTATTGGGGCCGTCCTCATGCTTTTGATTGCAGCAATACTCGAAGGCTTTGGACGTCAATGGATAACAGATACGTCCACACGCTTTCTTATTGGTAGTTCTATGCTGACATTCTGGGGGGTGTATTTTGGCTATTGGGGGCGTAAAATATGCAACAGACAGTGACGCCTCCTTCTTCCCGAACACCTTCCTCAAAGGTGCCTGGATCAAAGAAAAAGAAGATCAAGACTAAAGCCCAACAAGAGAAAAGCCATTGGCGGCGTGTGATTACCCCCGAAGGTGTTCCCGTCAACTTTCAATTGGCTTCCCGTGGAGATCGCTTGGCGGCGGTTTTGCTGGATCTAATGATTGTTTATGGGGTGCCGATATTAATTATTCTTGGATTTGTTTTTTCTAAGCTTTGGGAAAATTTTCTGGAAAATGAAGAGTTCATCTATGTTCTTTATTCCATAGTCACTGTTCTTTTGTTTCTTTGGTATAATTTTTACTTCAGTTTCTTTGAAATAAAATGGCAGGGACGAACTCCGGGCAAGCGTGCCTTGGGCATCCGGGTTGTTGATCGCAAGGGCGGACAATTGAAACCAGATGCCGTTTTTGCTCGCAACTTGATGCGCGAACTGGAACTCTTTTTGCCGATTTCGATGCTTTTTTCCCCCGTTTCCTCCGGATATGAAGGGATTATCAGTCTCTTGATTTGGATCTGGCTCGGCGTTTTTCTTTTTCTGCCCTTTTTTAATAAAGACCGCTTGAGAGCAGGGGACATGATTGCCGGAACTTGGGTTGTAAAGATACCAAAAACAAATCTGCTGGGTGATATCGTTCAAGATAAAGATACTCTCGGAGTTGCAACCCAAAAAATCTCAAGGAGTACAGGACAAGTGGATCTGTACAGATTCTCGGATGAGCAGGTTGATGCCTATGGCATATATGAGCTGCAAACTTTGGAAGAACTGCTGAGAAAACCAGAGGTTGCCCCAAAAACAATCAAAGAAGTCACCGAACGAATAAAAGCAAAAATTAAATGGGTTGAACCACCGAAGACTGAAACGTCTTCATTCTATTGGAAAAACCACAAAGGAACGAACACACAAAGTGATAAGGCATTTCTTAAAGCCTATTACGCCGCGCTGCGTAAGAGGCTTGAAGCCAAGATGCTCTTTGGTGTCCGCCGGGAAAATAAACATGATAAATGATAATGATGTTACTCCAGAAAATAACTGGAGAAATGGTTCTTTAAATCTGGGTAAAATTTTAAAGGACAGTTTTGTCGTTTTTTTCTCTGATAAGCTTTGATCGTTTATAGCTTTGGCTTTTTTCTTTAAAGCCCCGTTTATTTTATGGACTTTATCCGCAGGTGATTATCAATTAGATGCTGTCAATCTTACTATAGATAGAGATTGGTATGAGTATTTAGGGTCTTTGTTCTCGTATTTATTACCATCATTTTTAGCTGAAGCAGCTGTTGTTTATGGTGTTTTTTTATACATCTCGGGAAAGAAAATATCTGTTTGGGAGTGTGGACTAAATAGTCTGTCCAATCTCATGCCGATTTTGGTGGTTGGGACAATTACGATATTTTTGTTTTATCTGGGGCTTGTGCTTTTGATTGTTCCTGGGGTGTATGTAGCGGTTTTATTGGCTGTTGTTATTCCTGTGATCGTTGTCGAGCAACCGGGTATTATTGGTAGCTTAAAGCGCAGTAGTGAATTATCACGGGGCAGTCGCTGGCCTCTTGCGGGACTATTCTTCATTTCTGTGCTGGTGACAGCTTGTTTTCCTATTCTTACCGAATATGTAACTTCTTTTTTCGATGGACTGATTTCTACACCTCTTCTGTTTATCGTTGAGCAACTAATAGATTCTGTCGTCTTTGCATATTTTTTTGTTGTGTCTGCATTTACCTATGTTGAATTGCGTCAGCTACAGGAAGGTCCAACAAAAGAGCAGGTGGCTTCTATTTTTGAATGATTTCAAAGAATAAGAATTGATTGAAGTTAATTATATGCTGGGATAATGTTTTTCGAGTTCTAATTTTAAAAGATATATTATTATCTGAGGGGGTAATATGAGTAATTTGAATGAGAATGTTGTTGGCCAATTTAATGTTGGCAACACGTTAGGCACTACGTTTAGTGTTTTCCTGAAACGTTTTATTCCATTAAACCTTTTGGTGTTGATTTTTCAATTACCGATGCTGATCTGGTCTGTTTCTTCCGGTCTATTCACAGCCAGTGTTGAAAACCCGGAAACTGTGTTTAATGATTTTGGTAACCAGTTCGTATGGATTATGATAGTTTCAACAATCCTGTCGTTTGCCTCTGCAGCTGCCGTTGTTTACGGGGTTTTTCTGGATATCACAGGACGCAATATTAGTATTGGCGAGTGTCTTTCAAAAAGCCTAAGTGTTCTGGTTCCAGTGATTTTATCCGGCCTTATAGCTTACATTGCTATTCTTATTGGTACTGTATTGCTGATTGTTCCTGGGATCTTTGCGGCTATATGCTTTTTTGTTGTGATACCTGTTGTGGTCGTCGAACGTCCGGGTGTCTTTGCAAGCCTTGGGCGAAGCGCAGATCTTACCAAAGGCAACCGCTGGTCTATCCTGGGGCTTTTCCTGATCATCATGGTCATTGCCATTGTTCTTGGATTTATTAGTAACTTTATCACGATTTTCTTTGTTAGTACGAGCTTGAATGTGTTTGCGATTGTTATCTCGACCGTGGTGCAGGTTATTACAACAACCTTCTTCCTGATTGTTAGTGCTGTGACATACAACAACCTACGCAATAGCAAAGAAGGCGTTTCTTCAAATGAAATTGCCTCTGTCTTCGATTAAGATATTAATCAGTTAGATTAAATGAAAAAGCCGGAGCGATTTCGTTTCCGGCTTTTTCTTTATGTAATGGTAAATTCTTGTTATGCAGAATAACAATTCAAATGAGACGGCAGAAAAATGTCAACACAGCACGCATCGCATAAACAGGTAATCAATCGCCTCAAGCGGGCGCATGGTCATATGCATAAGATTATGGAAATGCTGGAAGATGAACGATCTTGTGTTGAAGTTGCGCAGCAGTTATATGCTGTCGAGAAAGCCGTAATCAAAGCCAAGAGGCTCTTAATCCATGACCATATTGATCATTGTTTGGGGCAGGGAGATCAAGATAGCCAATCAGTCCAAACTCTGGATGAGTTGAAAGAGATCACGAAGTATCTCTAAAGCTGTTTCTTTTTCAGATGATAGGTCAGCGCCAGAGAAATACAATGCTGTAGCGCGTGTGTTGCGAGGTTATCTTTTTCGTTGAATAGGATTGCCCTGTTACCGCTGTATGTAAACTCGGTTGGATAGAGTTCGCGAAACTGATCAAGAAGATTGGTCTGGCAATGAACATAGAGAGCGTATTGTCCTTGATTTTCTCTGACTTGATCAATGCGAATTGTTGTACCGCTTTTAGATTTTGCGGTCAGAAAGCTTGGTTGTCCCCATTTTAGGGCTTCCTCTATAGGACCAACTGCCGGAATACTGGCTGCTGTATCCAGTATCATTTCTCTGAGGTTGAGAAGCTTTTCACGTATGGCGGCAGGATATTTGTCATACGCCGGAACGACGATATCTGGCAGGGGACTGGAAGTCATTCTTTTCAGACCTGAAATACTTGTTCTTTGTAAGTTGTAATAATCCAACAATTCCATATAGAAAAGTGCTGAGGGTATCGGAGGTTAGTCTAGCCCATACCCTCAAGTTATTCTATCCAGTCTTTATTTCTTTGCTATTTCAGCAAGATAAGCCTTGATAGCACCCTCCATTCCGTAGATCAGGGCATCTGCGGTGAGGGCATGTCCAATCGATACTTCGTCTGTCCAGGGAATGGCCTGTAAAAAATGAGCGAGGTTATCCAGATTTAGATCGTGCCCCGCATTGACGCCAAGGCCAGCATCGCGTGCAGCAATCGCCGTATTTTTGTACTTGGAAAGTACCTGTTCGCGGTCATCTCTGTAGAAGCATTCGTAGTAGGGACCCGTATAAAGCTCGACCCGGTCAGCTCCTATTTCTGCCGCAGCAAGGGCAACATCGGGATCGTGATCAATAAAAACGGATACGCGTGCATTTTGTGCGTGAAGCCGATCAACAATTTCTTTGAGCCTGTCTTTGTTGTTGCGGATATCCCATCCATGATCAGATGTATTCTGATCCGGATCGTCAGGAACCAATGTTACTTGTTCAGGTTTTGTATCGGCGACGAGCTCCATGAATTCTTCGGTTGGATTACCTTCGATGTTGAATTCGATGGAGGCAGCATATTCTTCCCGTAACATTTTGGAAAGGTCGTATACATCCGACTTTCGTGTATGCCTTTGATCGGGCCTCGGATGGACTGTTATCCCGCCTGCACCAGCGGCCAAGGCGATCTTCGCCATTCCTGTGACGCTTGGATAGTCAATATCACGTTGGTTACGTAGCAGGGCGATTTTGTTTAGATTGATGCTCAGAACAGTCATAATTTCCTCATATTGTTACGGTAACAATATAAATTGTTGTGATTTTATATAGAATAATGTTCTTATTATTGTTCTAGTCAATAAAAACATTGTTGGGGTAACAATGTGGGTTCCACAAAAGCTTGATCCAAAACTATCCGTCTATCGCGCCATAACTGATTGTTTGGCGCTTGATATTGAACAAGGGCGTCTTACCGAAGGGGAGAAACTCCCTCCAATGCGTGACCTTGCCGATGAACTCAGTGTTACGGTTGGAACAGTTCTACGCGCTTATGATCTTGCGGAACAACGGGGCTTACTTGTTAAACAAACCGGCCGGGGAAGTTTTGTTCGCGCTCACAGAGATCATGAGCAATCTAAGCAGGATGCGCTGGATGAAACTGGGGCTGTTGATCTAAGCAGAAATACGCCGCCCTTTATTAATCTGGAAGCACAGTTGCGGCGGTCGTTGATCGAGATTGGCAAGGATAGCAATCTTGATGGCATGCTTGAATACGGCCAAAGTCAGGGACTACTTCGTCACCGCGAAGTTTTATGTGAATGGCTTGGTGGGCGCGGCTTCAAAGCTAACCCTGAACGTTTGATCATCACAGGGGGGGCGCAACAGGCACTAACTGCAGCTTTGGGGGCACTAACATCCCCCGGAGATACGGTGTTGGTGGAAGAACTTTCTTATCCTGGTATCAAGAACTATGCACGTTTCTTTGGTATTAATCTTGTCCCCGTTGCACTGGACGAAGGTGGCTTGCTTCCACAATCCGTGGAACAGGCTTGTCTCAGAAATTCGGTCAAAGCTCTTTATTGCATGCCATTTGCCCATAATCCGACCACGGCAACGATGTCTGAGGCACGGATTGCTGAAATAGCAAAAATGGCAGATCAATATGGTTTTTTTGTTATTGAGGACGATGTTAATCCGCGTAGCCCAAAGTCAGATTTCAAGCCAATAGCAGCTTATAACCCCGAACGTACTGTTTATATCAGCAGTCTGTCGAAAACTATTTCTCCTGGATTACGGGTCGGTACCTTAATGCCGCCGCAAGGATTGTTATCTCAGTTCCTGGCTGCGAGCCAAACAACCAGTTGGATGGCGCCGCCCCTTATGGCCGAGGTTGCGTGTCATTGGATTAAAGATGGAACCGCTAGTGAACTTGAAGTACAGCGGAACGCCATAACGGCCAACTTACTTAAACAGGCCGAGGACTGTCTCGGAAATATTTCGTACCGCTATAATGATGCGACCTCACATCTCTGGATACCTCTGAATGACACATGGAAGGCAGAAGAGTTCGCTGAGACGCTTGGATTACGTGGGGTTCGGGTTTCGCCTTCAAGTATCTTCGCTGTCGATCCGGTTTCAGCACCATCCGGGGTGCGTATCAATCTGACCAACATAGACAATGCCCTTTTAAAACAGTCCCTAACCGCTGTTGTCGGGCTTCTAAACAGTATGCCCCAGGCGACTAAATTTCAGATGTAACTGATGGTGTGGTTGGGTATGAATAGTTTGACGAAAACTTGAAAATACATTAATTAACTTTTAGGTTAATTTTCTTTTTGGTTAAGCTATGGATAATCTAAGCGATACATTTTTTGCGTTATCAGACCCCACACGGCGGGCCATTTTATTGCGGCTGTCGAAGGGGGAGGCAACTGTCGGTGAACTGGCGATGCCTTTTGAGATGTCTGCACCTGCTATTACAAAACATCTCAAGATACTCGAAGGTTCCGGGCTTATCCGCAAAGAGAAGGATGGTCAGTTGCGCCGCTGTATTTTGCAGGAAAAGCCTTTGAAAGGCGCTGTTGAGTGGTTGGGACATTATAGTCACTTTTGGGAAGGCAGTTTCGCGCAGCTTGATGACACTTTGAAAGCAATGGTGGCTGGAGATAACGCTGAAGAGGACGCGAAGTAAATGGCCGAACATAAAGGTTTAGATTATCTATCTGATACAACCACTTCTGATTTATCATTGGAAATTACGCGCCGTTTTGCTGCGCCCAGAACAATGGTTTTTAAAGCGCTAACCCAACCTGAGATTTTTAAAATTTGGTGGGGACCCAAAGGATGTGATTGCAGTCTCTGTGAGATTGACCTGCGTGTAGGTGGGAAATGGACAACGACGCTTGAGAATACAGGTGGAGATTGCTCTTCTAAACAAGTTGGCGGTATTTACACTGAGATAGAGGATCCTTCCAAGCTGGTCTTCACCTGGGCCTGGATTGGAGAGGGCGGAATTCGCGGGCATGAGACAGAAGTGACAATCTTACTTCATGACGAGGGTGAAAAAACCTTGATGGAATTTTCCCAAAAGATCTTTGCTGATGCAGAACAGTGCGATCAGCATCGTCAGGGATGGGAGAGTTCATATAGCTGTCTTGATGAAGTTCTTGCCAAAAAATAAAGCTAACCACTTGGCGTTTGTAACGCGGTAAATATACTGAAAAAGATAAGAAGGAAAAAGAAATGGGATGTCCCGTTGTACACTTTGAGATTATTTCTGAAGACGCAGAAAAGGCGCAAGCCTTTTACGGAGACCTTTTCGGCTGGGACATTGATGCTGAAAACCCGATGAATTACGGCATGGTTGATACAGAGAGTGACGAAAAGGGGATTAACGGTGGCATCGGCGAAGATATGGCTGACACAGGCGGTCACCTGACTTTTTACGTTGAAGTGCCTTCAGTCGATGAAACGCTAAAACTAGCTGTTGAAAAGGGGGGGACCATTGTTCTGGAAGCTATGGATATTCCCGGTGGTCCAACGATAGGTCTCTTTAATGATCCGGACGGGCGTCGAGTTGGGCTTGTTGAAGCTTAATTCTCTAGCTGAATAGTTACTGAAAGCTCTGTCATGTTTGGTAGAGCTTTTTTATGGAAAAGATTATTTAGTATAATTTTACTTATTTGGAGTAATCTATAAATAGGGATAACGATTTATAGAGCGCCGGATGAAGTTATCTATCTTCTTTGTTGTGTTATTTCATAGTCTTGTATGGGCTATAACATCCCAATCTAAAGAAGTGAAATTGGTTACGGGGCTTGATTATGCTCCCTATGCAAGCCCTGATTCTCTCAATGGTGGCGTAATTACAGAAATTGTATCTCTTGTTTTCTCAGAAATTGGTTATCAGTCAACACTTGGGTTTTATCCGTGGAACCGTGCTCTGAAGCGGGTTGATCGTTTAAAAAGTGATGCGACCTTCCCCTATGCACACACCAAAGAACGTGCTGAGAAGTTTTATTTTTCGCACCCTGTACATAAAATTAAGCTAAGCATTTTTCAAAAACGTGGACAAGCAAGGCCTTTTGCTAAACCTGAAGATTTAATCGGTCTAATCAACTGTGAACCCTTGGGATATAAGACGGAAATTGAGCTTGTTGATTTGATAGAAACAAGACAGATCGAGCGTTTCAGTGCTGAAAGTGTTGATGGTTGTTTGGAAAGATTAGCATCCGGGCCTGCTGACTTTGTTGTCATGAGTCCCTCGGTTGCCTGGGCGGCAGCAGATCGATTGTGGAAAGATGAGGCCCAGAACGTACTTTCGGAATCTGAGATTCCCTTAAACATTTCAACCGAACATCTTATTATTTCTAAAAAACACCCACACGGACTGGGCATGATTGAGGCATTTAATGCTAAGTTTCTTCAGTTACTTGACAGCGGCGCGATAAAGGAAGTTTGGATCAAGCACCTTGGGAAAGATTCAACTCCGCTGATGTAGAGGGGTTAGGCGCTACATTCTTTTATTTTCAGTTTGGAACGTTCAAGCTGCACACGAGTATTCTCGTCAGGTAAAAGATCGGTCACCATAAGGTCGAGGTCTTTGAATGAAGCGACTTTTACGTTTGCAGGCCTATTCCACTTTGTATTATCCGCGACAAGAATCTTTTTACGGCTATTTTCCAAAATGGACTGAGTGACGTAGGCTTCATCAGGCTTGAAATCCATCATGCCATAACTGGGGTCCAGCCCGCCTGTACCGACAATGGCGTAGTCGGCTTTGAACGAGGAAAAGAAACGGATGGTTTCAACACCGACCAGATCGTGATCGCTTTGTCTTAGGCGTCCACCCGAGACATGTGTGTCAATATTTTCGTTATTGCAGAGAATAGCAGCAGCTTTGAGATTATTTGTCAGAACTCGTAAGTTTTGATATTTCAGCAGAGCATTGGCAACAGACCCAACTGTTGTCCCTATGCCGAGAAAAATAGTTGAACCATCCGGTATCTGATCTGCAACTGCTTGGGCTATTTCATCTTTGTTTTTAGCGTTCATGACCTGTCTTGTGTTGAAGGACAGGTTCTCAATCGCAGAAGGTAAGCAGACACCACCATGCACACGTCTGAGCAATCCGGTTTCACAAAGGGCGTTTATATCCTTGCGAATGGTTTGGGTACTTAACTGAAAATGGTTGGACAGGTCTTCAATGCTCAGGGCATCTTCACGACTGGTCCATTCCAGTATTTGATTTTGTCTCTCGCTCAGACGCATAGTTAAGTGATGTCCGCTTTTTTCGGCCAATATTTTCCGGTCAGTAAGGAAGCTAGATCAAACGATTACCTGTTTCTTTATTGAAAACAAGTGCGTTGCTGTGATCGTAGCTAAGTTTGATTGTGTCACCAATGGATGGTTCTTGATCCTGATTGAGACGCAAACATAGTTCGAGATCATCACCATCCTCATTTTTGGCCCCTTCAAGAGATCCGTAAATAAGGTTATCTGCACCATGTTGTTCAACAAGGTCAATTTTCATTGTTAATTTACCCTGATCGTCAATGCGGAGGTGTTCCGGCCGCAATCCAAGGACAAGTTCTTCAGCTATGGGTAAACCTTCAAATCCCCCAATTTCTAAGGAACCTGATTTCAGGAACTTTCCGTCGTATTGAACTAAAAGCAGGTTTACTTGTGGCGATCCAATAAAGCTGGCGACAAAAAGTGTTTTAGGATCTTTGTAAAGCTCTATAGGTTTCCCCATCTGCTCTATCTGACCATTGTTTATCACCGCGAGACGATCAGCCAATGTCATGGCTTCTGTTTGATCGTGGGTAACGTAAATACTGGTGACACCCATTTTGCGTTGAAGTTTTTTGATCTCAATGCGCATTTGTACACGAAGCTTTGCATCAAGGTTACTTAAGGGTTCGTCAAAGAGGAACACCTTTGGATTTCTGACAATTGCACGGCCCATGGCAACACGTTGTCTCTGACCACCAGAAAGCTGGTTCGGTTGCCTGTCCAAAAAATCTTCAATATGAAGTGTCTTTGCTGCAGCAATGACTTTCTGTTCGATTTCTTCTTTGGAATCTCCGCGGTTTTTCAAGCCATAAGACATGTTGCCGCGAACGGTCATGTGCGGATAAAGCGCGTAGTTCTGGAAAACCATTGCCACGTTACGTTCCGCCGGGGAGACATCATTGATCCGATTTTCATCAATAAAAAGATCGCCCTCGGTAACTGTCTCAAGTCCTGCGACCATGCGTAACAGAGTTGATTTACCACAACCACTTGGGCCGACGAATACGATAAATTCACCGTCGGCAATTTCCATGTTAACGCCTCTGACAGCGTGAGCGCCGTTTGAGTACACTTTATTAACATTGGTGAGCTTAACTTCGGCCATTATTTTTCACTTTCTACCAAACCTTTAACAAACCAGCTCTGGAACACCAGCACCACAATCACAGGGGGCAGGGTGGCCAGAATGGTCAGGGCATACGCTTTTTGGAATTGAGGGAGTTCTCCGCCCTCTGACAATACCTGGTAAATCTGCTTGATGCCGATGACCAAGGTGTAATTGTCTTCATTTGTTGTCATGATCAAGGGCCATAGATACTGGTTCCACCCAACTACAAACATGATGATCAGGATTGCAGCGATCATCGTTTTGGAAATGGGGATCAGAATATCAATGAAGAACTGCCATGCATTTGCACCATCCAGTCGCGCTGCTTCCAAAAGCTCTTCAGGGACTGATTTATAAAATTGACGGAAATAGAATGTTCCGGTTGCAGAGGCAATGAGCGGCAGGATCAACCCTGTGTGGGTATCCAGCAAGCCCATACCTGCAACAACTTCATAGGACGGGATAATTCTGACCTCGAGCGGTAAGAGGAGTGTCATGAATATGATCCAGAACAACGGTGTAGCCAGTCTAAATCTGAAATAGACAATGGCGTAAGCGGCCAGGGTTGATATCACGACCTTACCAATGGCAAAACCAATCCCCAATAGCAAACTGTTCCAGAGCATCATGCTGGCGGTGACACGTTTCATCACGCCGCCTTCGACAAACAGAACTTCATTGTAATTTTCGAAAAAGTGGCCGCCGGGCCATGCTTGAAGGCCTTCTCTGAATAATGTTTCAGCGGAATGGGTTGATGACATAAAGGCAACCCAAACGGGCGCTGTCATGAAAATTGCACCGAGAATAAGGATCAAATGTCCCGAGATCGCATGCCAACTAAGTTTCAACATTCTGATCCCTCCTAGTAATGAACTTTACGTTCAATGAAACGGAACTGGATAACCGTCAAAGCCAGAACCATAAGCATCAAAACAACTGATTGAGCAGATGAGCCACCGAGATCGTTTCCTCGGAAGCCATCTGTGAAAACTTTGTACACAAGTGTACTTGTTGAGCCGCCCGGTGCGCCACCTGTCGTGGTGTCAATAATGCCAAAGGTTTCAAAGAAAGCGTATGTGATGTTAATCACAACAAGGAAGAAGGTTGTTGGTGCCAGAAGCGGGAACGTCATGGTCCAAAACCGGCGTAAATTACTTTTACAGTCGATTGTTGCTGCTTCGAGGACAGATTTCGGGATGCTCTGAAGACCTGACAGGAAGAAGATAAAGTTGACGCTAACCTGCTTCCAGACAGCGATGAGGATAACAACAAAACCAGCATCGAATGAATCAAGTTTATGGTTGAAATCCCAGCCCATGGCATTGAGGAAATAATAAAGATCACCGATCAAGGGGTTAAACATCAGATTGCCCATCAAGCCAGCCACTGGCGGCGCGATGGCATAGGCCCACATTAGCAAAGTTTTATAGGTTCTTGCTCCTTGTATCACCTCGTTCGCCTTTACTGCCAATAACATGGCAAGGGCGAGGGACAGGAATGTGACTAAAAAGGAAAACACAAGGGTAAAGCCTGCGGACTGAAGCCAGGCATCCGTCAGGATTGTATCTTTATAATTTTTAAACCAGACAAACTGTGAAGAGAGGCCAAAAGCATCTTCCAGTAAAAATGATTGATAGATGGCCTGAGCAGCTGGCCACAGAAAAAATATACAAATGATAATAATTTGTGGAGCGATAAACAGATAGGGTATCGGGCTGTGGCTAAATTGAACTCGTTTCATAGCAGAAAGCGCGCTCCATATTCGTCGATAATAAACATCGTAAAACTATGGGCGACGGTCATTCAGACCGCCGCCCATAACCAAGTCTTAGTTATAGGTCGCGTTAAAGCGCTCTAGCAGATCGTTGCTTTCTTCTTCGATTTTAGCGAAAGCATCGTCAACAGATAATTTTCCTGCGAAAATATCATCGAAGTGTTTGTAGAGAACTTCACGGATCTGAACGTAATAACCAAGGCGATAACCTTTTGTCCAGTCACCACCAGGCTGGTTTAGCTGAAGGATACCGATTTCAGCGTCTGGCGTTGTTTCGTAGTAACCATCATTTTTTGCAAGGTCATAAGCTGCATTGGTAATCGGAACATAACCAGTTTCTTTGTGCCAGAAATATTGCATTTCCGGGCTGGTCAGGAACTTCATGAAGTCTGCAACGCCTTTGTACTCTTCGTCGTCATGACCTGACATTGCAAAAAGGGCAGCGCCACCGATGAAAGTACCTTTTGGCTCATCTACGATTGATTTCCAATATGGCAGGAAAGAACCGCCGAACTCAAATTCAGCACTCTTTGTCAGACCACCAAAAGATCCTGATGAACCGAGCCACATAGCTGTTTTTTTCTGGATGAATGCATCCTGGTTGTCACCCCATGCACGGCCATAATAACCGTACCAGCCTTTGTCGAGCCATTCTTTGACTTTACCCCAGTGCATTTTCAGTTCCGGGTTGTTGTACATGATTTTTACATCAGTACTGTCATAGCCGTTGTTTGCTGTTGCCATTTGTAGATTGTGACGGCTGTGGAAGTTTTCAGTGAAAATCCATGGGCTGTGACTTTGCGCAAGGGCAATGTAGCCAGCTTCTTTTAACTTGGGAGCGATTGCTTCAAACTCTTCCCAAGTTTTTGGCGGGGTTGCAATGCCAGCTTTTTTGAAAGCTTCTTTGTTATAATACAGCAAAGGAGTGGAAGAGTTGAACGGCATGCCGATCATCTTGCCGTCGGAATCAGCATAGAAGTTACGCACACCAGCGAGGTAATCTTCTTTGTTGAAGCCTGCACCGTGTTCAGCCATCAGGTCGGCAACAGCAATGGTTGCACCTTTGGCATTGATGATTGTTGCAGCACCGGCATCAAAAATCTGGAGAATATGTGGTTGTTGCTTGGCACGGAATGCCGCAATACCAGCTGTCATTGTGTCTTCGTAACCACCTTTATAGGTCGGTACGAGTTTGTATTCGCTTTGGCTTGCGTTGTATTTGACAGCAATTTCATCAACAACTTCGCCTAGGCGACCGCCCATAGCGTGCCACCATTGAACTTCAGTCGCAGCATTTGCCACGCTGATTGTTGCCAGGCACGAAAATGCGCCAATGGCCGTAAGAGTACGTTTTAACATAGAGATAACTCCCTGAAGGTAAAGCATCGAAAGAATATATTAGACCCGTTGTTTCGGGTTCATTTGAACCATTTATAGCCTTCATATGAAACTATAACTACAAAAATTGGTCAAATAAAAGACAAAATCTCCATCCCAGTGTTTTCTAAGGGTTTTATGTGTTGAATCGGTGTTTACTTATGGTTGATCTTGTTTTTTACATCTATCTTTTGGTGAATAATTGGTATCAGGCTACTATTGATAGTGGACTTATTGTTGTTGATTCTGTCTATATTACAAGATGGCAGTAAGTTATCTTTCCTAACTAAAGATATGATATAGTCTTGTAGGAAATTGTTCGTCTAATTTTAAGATTTGAATTTGAGAATTGAATTTCATGAAAATATTGATCGCAATGTTTCAAAAGGCATTGTTTTTTTTCTCGATCTGTTTTTTATCTCTTAATGTTGCGTCATCTGTTACTGCCAATGATGAGTTACGCAAGAAATTTGATGAAGCGCTCTCTGTCTGGGAGCTGGCGCTCTATGAAAAAACACAGGATCTGGAGCGGGGGAATCTTTCCCAAAGTGATTTTGAGGATATTCGTGACGATCTTGACCATGTTCGTATTGAAGCAAGAGAGTTTATTTCACAATTACAGCCAATACAAAGCCAACTGACAAAGCAATTAAAAGGTCTTGGACCTATCCCGGAGCAAAATCAAACGCCCGAGACCGAGCAAATTGTTATGATCAGGCAAACCCTTGAAACCGAACTTTCGGTTGTCAGTAGTCAGATCAAGCAGGCTGAATTGATTTCCCCCCGGGTGGATGAACTTGTCGGGCGATTTAACAAGATCGAAAGGCAGCGTTTTGTAAATGAAGTGTTTAGCAGGGGGCCTGTGCCTATTTCCCGTTCATTATGGGGCGAAGCTTTTGAATTAAGTGGAACAGACTGGGAAGTCTTTTTTCTTCAACTGGAATTGGCGCTGAACACAGCAGGGCAGAAAATCGAGTGGGAAGAAATAATCCCTTTGTGGGTTATTGTTCTCGCTGCTGCTTTTGTTTCTTCGTTGTTATTGCGTGTGATGAGGCGACGCTATGGGGTGCAAGAAAGTATCGTGCGTCCTGACTATCACAAAAGAGTATTAGCGGCGTCTTTGAATGCGTTAAGGCGGGCATTGATACCTGTCACACTCTTAACGTTGGTTACGGGTACTTTGGTGTGGGGTAAAATCCTGGACCCTGAGATAGAGCAAATGGTCGAAGCCATTATTCTCGGCTTGCTTTTTATTACGATTGCAGAAGCAATAACCAAGGCAACGCTGTTTCCAGTACGTTCTTCCTGGCGTGTTCTGGCTATGGCGATCCCTGCTGCTCAACAGGTCCGTATTATTGCTATTATTATTGCCTTCATCTTTTCGATTGATCTGTTAATCCGTGTCGTAAATGAAATTGTACCCGCTTCTGCCAGTCAGCACCTTTTGGGGAGTTTCTTTACAGCAACGGCGATGGCTGTGCTCGTGATCCTGTTACACAGGAAAAGTTTATGGAAACTTGCGGGAGAAGTACCAGAAGAGATTAGTCGCGTTTCGCGGCTGTGGTCGCGATTTCGGAAGGTGATTGTCGCCTTTATGTCAATTATGATTGCTGCGGCCTTTATTGGCTTTATTCCCATGGCACATTTCGCAGTTTTCAACCTTGTTGCAACTTTGGAACTTTTTCTGTTGTTGCTGTTGATACATGTGATCGTGCATGAAGTCGCGCACTATGAATTGTCGGGAAAGGCAGATATCGGGCGCAGTCTTAGAAATATTCTATCACTGGATGATGACGGGGCCGATCGACTTGGTTTCTGGATTGTGTTGTGCGTTGGCTGTGCCCTGGTTGTATTGGGTGTCATTGGAATTCTATTGATTTGGGGCATGAGCGGGCAGCGCCTTTTGGGCATTATTCAGGCGGGATTGACCGGATTTGAAATTGGGGAAGTCAGGATATCATTTATTGATATCGCCGTTGCAGGGATGCTGTTTATCGGCATGCTCGCGCTCACGAAAGTTTTTGCAAAGCTACTCGATGAGCGTCTTCTGCCAAAAACAAAACTTGATGCTGGGGTTCGTGATGCCATTAAAGCATCTGTTGGGTATGCGGGGCTGGGGCTTGCCGTTCTGATCGGTGTTTCTGCTGCGGGGCTTGATCTATCCAATATTGCCATTGTTGCCGGTGCGCTTTCAGTCGGTATTGGCTTTGGCTTGCAATCCATCGTGAATAATTTTGTATCAGGTTTAATTTTGATATTTGAGCGGCCGATCAAACAAGGGGATTGGGTTGTTGTTGGAAATGAAGAGGGGCATGTCAAAAAGATCAAGGTTCGGGCGACTGAAATAGAAACCTTTGATCGTGCATCCGTTATTATCCCGAACTCTGACCTTATTTCGGGGACAATGAAAAACTGGACTCATAAGAGCAAACTTGGTCGATTGGAACTGCGTATCGGTGTTTCGTATGATGTTGATGAAGAGAAGGTCAGGGATATTTTAACCAAGATTGCAACAGAGCACTCGGGGGTTCTTCCTCGTCCAGAACCTTACGTACTTTTCATGGATTTTGGCGCGAGCTCGTTGGATTTTGAACTCAGGTGTTTCCTGAAAGATATTGAAAATAAAATGAGTATTGCCAGTGATCTCAGGTTTTCTATCCGCAAGGCCTTTCAAGAAGCGGGCATCGAGATACCTTTCCCGCAACAGGATGTTTATATCAAGCAGATCCCAAGTGGCGTAAAATCAATAGACGAGTTCGAAAAAGAAGATGAGGTTAGGGCTGAAGACCCAGAGACAGAAAAATCTACTGAAGAGAAAAACATCGATAAGAAGCCGGAGTAAGTAATATTTTCATCAGAAAGCGCAAAAAATTGGGTTTTTTGTGGTTATGTCAGGTTATTTCTTGAAATGAAGTTGTTTGAGCGTCATAAAGGGTATGAATTTATCTTTTGGGGTTATTATGTCTGCTTCGTCTCGCCAACAAGAAATACTACGGGCAATTCGCTTGAAAGGCACCTGTGCCATATCTGAAATTGCGACGTCTCTTTCTGTTTCGGAAGAAACAATCAGGCGTGATATCAAGCCGATGGTTGCCAAAGGCCTCGTGATTAAGACCCATGGCAAGGTCACCATGCCGGATGATATCAAAGAACCGCCGTTCCATATGCGTATGCAGGAAAATATGGACGCCAAGGTAAAGGTTGCCACGGCGGTTTCCCGAATGATCGAAGATGGTGAAACGGTATTCTTGCATCCCGGATCGACGACCAACTACGTTGCGAGAGCGTTGTGCGACCACAGCGATCTGGTGATTTTAACAAACTCGGCTGAAATTTCCCGCACACTGGTAAGCGGTGAAGGCAACGAAGTTTATATGGCTGGTGGCCTGTTGCGTACGGATGATGCTGCTTCTGTCGGGCCAACAGCAATTGAATTTATCAAGACCTTTCAGGTGAAAACCGCTGTCTTTTCTATCGGGGCGGTTAACCCCAACGGATTGATGGACTTTCGTCTTAGTGAGAAAGAGTTTTGCCAGGCTGTAATGGAACGCTCTGAGCGTGTGATCGTTGCTGTTGATCACACAAAGTTCGAGCGCAAAGGCATTGTTCATATTTCCGATCTGGGCGACATGGATCTTTTGGTAACGGACAGAGAGCCACCGCAAGAGCTTCAGGACGCACTGAAAGAAGCCGAGGTCGAGACGTTAATTGCTACTTAGGCTAATTGCCAGAATGTAATGATTAAAGTGACCCAGAATATAGTGATTAACGAGACATGGCTTCGCGCCACTTGTCTGATAGCCTCATTCCCCAATAAATACCCTGTGCTGCCAGTGGCCCGAATATACCGCCATTCCATTCCAGCTCAAACGCTTTGAAAAGTTTATGTCGATCAGATGCTTTTGTTATACCCTCGGCAACAAGACGCCCCCCGATAGGCGCTGTGTTCATCCCGTGCCCGCCAAAAGCGGTGCAGGACCAAACGCCGGGTCTTAGTTCACCGATGTAGGGCATTTTATGACGGGCATAGGCCATCAAACCCGTCCAGGCCATTTCAATTTTTACGCCCGACAATTCCGGATAAACGTTTGTAATGTCCTGTTTCAACAGTTGAGCCAAACGTTTGGGTTGGCTTGTTCTTGTCGTAATCCTGCCGCCCCAGAGTAAACGGTCTTCATCAACGATGCGGTAATAGTCTGATGCCTGACGATCATCGAGGATTGCAGCGCTGGTCTTCACCAGATCATGAACGCGCGTTCCCAACTTTTCGGTGACAACAACGTAGGTTGCGATGGGCAGCAAGGCACGCCTGAGGCGGTCAAATACATTACCGGAATAGCCACCGCCACAGAGAACCACGTCTTTTGCTTTTATCGTACCGCTTGCTGTTTTTATTTCTTTGATCGAACCATCGAGTTTCATTTCAGTGGCTTCGGTCTCTTCAAAGATGAGGCCACCTTTATTTGTGATTGCCTGTGCGATCCCCAGACAATAATTCAGCGGGTGAAAATGAAATGCGCCCTTGTCAAAATTACCCTGATAGTAGCGGGCGGTCTTGAATTTTTCCTGAAGGTCATCGCGGGATAAATAGTCCAGCGGATAGTTGTATTGCTCTGCCATATAATCGCAGTGTTTTTTCATACCATCGGGATCGTTATAGCGTATGACGGATAACATGCCGGGGCTTGGGTTTACATTTTCCAGTTTTAGGTCATCGATATTTTTTCGAACCATATCGACGCCTTCCAGTGACAAGGCAAAAACGTTGCGTGCCTTATCAATGCCCAGCCGTTTTTTAACAATGTCCTGACCGCCTGCAAAACCGCAAGAAACAAAGCCACCATTGCGCCCAGATGCACCCCATGCAACTCGGTTGGATTCCAGGATAACTACAGACTTTCCTTTGTTGAGAAGCTCCAACGCACAACTTAATCCAGCCAGACCACCACCGACGATGCAAACGTCTGTTTCCAGATTTTGTGTCAGGGAAGGGTAGGGGGAATGTTCAATTGTCGTTCGGCTGTAATAGGTATCAGGATAAGTCATGTTGTTACTTGTTCGTTGATTGAAGCCTGAGGTGTAAATCGCAGAAGATTAAAAATAGGGGTTAAAGCCACTCGTCTTTAATTTGGTAGAAGGCATAGGCAGCTTTTAGATATTGCAAACGTAGCGCAGGCAACGGAAACTTATTGAAGCGTTTTGTAAAGACACTTGGTAGCTTGCTATCCGTTCTGTCTCCGGCAATCTCGTCAGCCAGCGCTTTTCCGGCCCAACCGGACATGGCGACCCCATTGCCGTGATAGGCAAGTGAAGCCCATGCCGTTTTATCTTTATTTATGGGGCCGATATAGGGAACGAGATCATTGGAAAGGCAAATAAAACCCTGCCAAAAGTGAGTGTGCTCAATATGCGCCCAAGCAGGGAAGAGTGCTTCAAAGTCTTCTCTTACGCGCTTTTCGGCCAGCTTTTCACCACTGGCGGAGCTATCTGTACCCCCGCGACCACCGAATAGGAAACGTCCATCAGGGAGTAATCTAAAATAATGGAGCAAGATCCGGCTGTCATAAACCGTTGTTGTGTTGCTCCAGCCCTGATCTTGTTGTTCCTGTTCACTTAATGGGCGTGTTATCAGAATGGACGACAGCGCCGGGAGCAATTTTCCGGCTGCATTCGAGGACAGGTTTTCTGCGGTATAGCCATTTGTCGCCATGATGACGTGGTTGGCTTTCACAATGCCCTGTGGGGTATGAAGGTGGTGACCATCGATATGTTTTTCCCATTTGGTGACAGGGCTGTTACCAAAGATCTCAATACCGTTGTCGCGCAAAAGGCGGGCCAGTCCTCTGGCATATTTGAGCGGATGAAGGCCAAATCCGGTCGGGTTATGCAGGCCGCCGTGAAAGTCACCCGACAGACCGATTTCAGCTAACTGGGCCGGGGCAAGAAGATAACTATTGTGATCAAAAGTTTTGCTTAGGAATTCCTGTTCCTGCCGCAGGTCATCCATACGGTTGGCCTTATGGGCCAGCTCAATCTCACCATTGCCCGTTACATCGGCATCGATGTTATGGGTTTCCAAAAAAGATTTCACGAAAGCAACAGACTGCTTTTGAGCCTCAAAGAAATCTTTTGTGGCATCCAGCCCGTAACGACGGATCATCTGTTGATAACTGAGTTTCGTAGATCCCATACAGCAAAAACCACCATTACGTCCCGAAGCACCCCAACCGGGTTGGGCAGCATCAAAGACCTTTACATCAATCTGGTACTTTGTCGCCAGACGATAGGCGGCCATCATCCCTGTGTACCCACTGCCGATAACCGCAACTTCGCACTTGGTATCTTCAGTCAGGCTGGGGAAATCCTCTAACGCAGGTGCCGTATCCCGCCAATAGCTGGGAGCATGATTTTGAGCAGAGAAAGCGTGCGTATCATAAAGATATTTCATGGCGAGCGACGAACTTTTTAAAAGAAGGCGAAGGATGAGTACTTTGTTTTTGTGTATTCCATGTCAGGAAGATCACTTGGTCAAGGCAAAATGATCGTTATGCATTTAAAATTACGGCTGATAATTACGAGATGTAACAAACTGTAATCATCCATCCCAAACCACAATATTAGCTATTATAAATCAGGTTATGATTTTTGCTGCTTTGTATCAGATATGGGAAACATATGTCTATTTCTGAATGACCATTTGATGTGTTTGTAATCGTTTCAGTTGCCTCTCATCTCGCAGCAAAGCTTAGACTTATTTAAGTGTAGAAAGCAGTTTTCACGTTTATTTCACTCATTCACTGTGTTTGTAATATGGTTAAATACATACTTAATTCATAACAAATCCTACAATTCTTGTCGTAAGCGAAGAATATGTAGTGGCGATAAAACGCCGTTTCGAATTCATTTTAGAATTCAGTCGATTTTACTATTTCTGAGTAACCATGTGAAAAGAATATAGAAAATGAGTGCCCATGAAATTGAAAAAAACCTTGTTCCAACCAACTTGATAAAAACAAATTATAAAGATTACCTGCTTGAAGAAGAACTTAAGGGTAATTTTTACATGCAAAATAATTATTCTCAATACAAGTTTCCCGATTACAACGATATGTATAAGTCCGTGATTTCTGGTAGTTCCGGTAACGATTACCTGGTCGGCGGTGATGGTAACGACACTATCAACGGCTTCGGCGGTAATGATCATCTGCGTGGTGGTGGTGGTGACGACATTCTCATTGGCGGAACAGGTAACGATATTCTCAATGGTGGCGATGGTAACGACTGGCTCTTAGGGGGTGATGGTGACGACTTTATTCATGGCCTAGATGGTGACGACATTCTCATTGGTGGTGAGGATAACGACTATCTTGATGGCGGTGCAGATAACGATCATGTCAATGGCGGCAACGGCGACGACCATCTCCGTGGCGATGGCGGTGATGACACACTCTTAGGGGGAGGTGGTGACGATCTTCTTGATGGCGGTGATGGTATCGATATTCTCGATGGTGGGCGTGATAACGACAGAATTTATGGCGGTCACGGTAACGACAGGCTATATGGTGATTTCGGGGATGATGAACTCTATGGCGGTGATGGTGACGACAGGCTCGATGGTGGTGGCGGTAATGATCACCTGCATGGTGGTTATGGTAACGACACTATCAATGGCGGTGGTGGTAGGGATCTTCTCCGGGGTGATGACGGTGTCGACTGGCTCGAGGGTGGTTCCGGTAACGACAGGCTTGAAGGCGGTTTAGGTGACGACTATCTCTTTGGGGATATCGGTGATGACTTTCTCGATGGCGGTCTGGGTAATGATTATCTTGATGGCGGTTCGGGGCGCGACGTTCTCATCGGCGGTTTTGGGAATGATGTTCTTCTAGGCGGTTCCGAAGACGATATTCTCTCTGGCGATCTGGGTGACGACAGGCTCGAAGGTGGTGCTGGTAAAGACAGACTCACTGGTGGTTATGGTAACGACAAGCTATATGGCGGTGACGATGACGATTATCTTCATGGTGGTTCTGGTCGTGACGAACTCTATGGCGGTGATGGTGATGACGAACTTATTGGTGATTACGGTAACGACTTTCTCTCAGGTGGTTCCGGTAACGATAAAATTTATGGTAATGATGGTAACAACATTCTCCTAGGAGGCTCCGGTTCCGACAGGTTATATGGCGGTGACGATAATGACTATCTTCTAGGTGGTTCCGATAACGATTTCCTCTATGGACGTGATGGTAATGATAGGCTCGAAGGCAATGCTGGTAATGACATTCTTCGTGGCGGTTCTGGTAATGACAGGCTCTCTGGCGGTGACGGTAACGACTATCTTTCTGGAGGTGATGGTATCGATGCGTTTGTGTTTTATGGCACGACAACTGGTAGTCATGACTATATCCGCGATTTTAACCAGAACGAAGGCGATGTACTTGAGCTCAGAGATTTAATAGATGATGGAAGCCTGGCAGGGGCCAGTAACAATGCGGAACTGGCAACTGCATTAGATCGCTTCCTTGATATTTCCTATGATGGATCAAACACACTTTTAACAATCGATCTGAATGGTTCTGCAGTTGGATCTGATGGTTTTATTATCGAGCTCGGGAATCTCGACCTTCTTAGCGGAAGATCAGAGATCGCGACTATTCAGTCACTACTCGAAACAGAAAATTTGGAAATTCATTCGTAATTAATAATGACGTAGTTGGCTTTTACCATGCCCTGTGAGGTGTGAAGATGGTGACCATCGAACATGTTTTTCCCACTTGGTGACAGGGCTGTTGCCAAAGATCTCAATACCACCGTCACGCAAAAGGCGGGCAAGCCCTCTGGCATATTTTAGTGATGAAGACCAAACCCGGTCGGGGTTATGCAGACCACCGTGAAAGTCACCCGACAGACCGATTTCAGCTAACTGGGCCGGGGCAAGGACATAAGTGTTGTGATCAAAGGTTTTGCCGAGAAATTCCTGTTCCTGCCGCAGGTCATCCATACGGTTTGCTTTATGGGCCAGTTCTATCTCTCCGCTGCCCATAACATCAGCATCGGTGTTATGGGTTTC
>NZ_LAQL01000011.1 GCF_001026905.1 Kiloniella spongiae | reverse complement strand
AGACCGATTTCAGCTAACTGGGCCGGGGCAAGGACATAAGTGTTGTGATCAAAGGTTTTGCCGAGAAATTCCTGTTCCTGCCGCAGGTCATCCATACGGTTTGCTTTATGGGCCAGTTCTATCTCTCCGCTGCCCATAACATCAGCATCGGTGTTATGGGTTTCCCAAAAAAGATTTCACGAAAGCAACAGACTGCTTTTGAGCCTCAAAGAAATCCTTTGCGGCATCCAGTCCGTAACAACGGATCATCTGCCGATAACTGAGTTTCGTTGCCCCCATGCAACAAAAACCAACCATTACGCCCCGAGGCGCCCCAACCGGGTTGCGCAGCATCAAAGACCTTTACATCAATCTGGTATTTTGTCGCTAAACGATAGGCCGCCATCATGCCTGTGTAACCACTGCCAATAACCGCGACGTCGCACTTGATGTCATCTGACTGGCTCGGGAAATTCTCTAATTCAGGTCCCGTATCTCGCCAATAACTCGGTGTGTGATTTTGGACAGAGAAGCGTACGTATCATAAAGATATTTCGTGGCGTGCGACGAACTTTTTAAAAGAAGGCGAAGGATGTTTATTTTGTTTGAGTGCATCCCATGTCAGGAAGATGACTTGGTCAAGATAAAATGTCTGTCGGGTATTCGAAATTGCCGACAATAATGATTGGATGTAACGAACTGTAATTACCTGAGATCCTAACTGCATTTATCGAGCTTTTGAAATTATATCATTGTTTTAGCCGCTTCGTGCAAAAAGTGGGAGGTGAGTAAATTATAAACAAAGGGTAATTCTGAGTCTTCACAGTGTTTAATTTTTCGCTGCGCACTTGTCGCGCAGATTTAGTTGTAATGACGTAAAATCTCTTCAACTCTCGGTAGCGATTCATGTAAATCAGAGTAAACTCAAAAAGGGCAATAAACTGGTTAGGGAACAATCGAGATTGATGCTGTTAGCGCAGTATGAGCGGTAAAGAAAGGTACCTTGAGGCAATATTATAAAGATTGCTTCTATAATAATCTACTGATCCACGAACAACCATCGCAATCTATTAGCTATGCGTCGAGAGCCTAGGTATACTCTAGAGATGTCAGATTGTGCATATGCTTTCAGTAGTTAGCTATAGGTTGGCGATACTTGCAAGGAAGGTTCTTATCGCAACGCTATGCACAATACGAAAGGTAGTTGGATTGTGTTAGGTAATGTTAGTGACAAAGACTTGCGACTTCTACGTGTTTTTGTTTCCGTAGTTGAAAGTGGCGGCTTTTCCTTGGCTACGGCGCATCTGAATGTCGCTGAGTCCACAATAAGTACACATATAACAGATCTTGAAACTCGTTTGGGCATTAGGCTTTGTGAACGTGGTCGTAGTGGTTTTCGTGTCACGACGCGCGGACAGGAAGTTTATCAAGAGACGTTGGTTCTTTTTGAGCAAATGGATGAATATCGTGAGCGGCTGGGCCTTCTCAGAACTCAGTTGGAGGGGACTCTTCGAATCGGTATGCCGGACGGTCTGCTGGCACACGATCAACTCGACATCTCTGGTTGGCTTCGTTTTGTATCAGATTCCCAACCTAGCGTGAATGTTGAGTTGTTGATGGAGACACCTCGGGTGCTCGAACGCATGTTATTGGATGAAAAAATCCATTGTGCTATCACGGCAAAACATCGCAGTGTCGCAGGACTAGAGTTTCGATTACTCGCGAATGAGAGGAACCAATTTTACTGCAACAACACGCACATGCTTTTTTCAGTCCCAGACGAGTGTATTACTGTTGAAATGATTGAAGCGGCGGCGCCCATCGCCCGGGGGTACATAGAACGGTTTGACAAGGATTTTTTTGATCCTTCTGCGCATCGCAGTGTGGTTCATCACATTGAATCCGCTGCTCTTCTGATTCTCAGTGGGCGGCACGTTGGGTTTCTGCCGGTTCATTATGCTAAGCCTTATGTGGAGACAGGACAACTTCGTGCCCTCAAACCAAATAAAATTTTTGTCGATGTGCCTATGGGGGTTGTCTTCAAGAAAGGTCGTGAGCAAAACCTGCTGATATCGACAGTTTTGAAAGATCTAGCAGCTGGGCGTTTAACGACACAGGTCGGTAAGCCGAGTGCATAATTTTTTGTGATCGTAGGAGTGCTGATGGTCAATTAACTTTAAATTTTTATGTTGAAGTAGGCTCTTCTCGGTCAATGAGGGGCAGTGGTAGAGCTGTTAATAAACATCAAAACGATTCCTCCAATAACAAGACCAGCTCCAAAGACCTGAGTAACTGAAATGGTTTCATTCAGTACAAAGAAAGAGAAGATCAAAGCAATCACAATGGTGCCGCTGACAATTGTTGGAATGACGACACTGGCATCCATGGGTTTTGTCAGGCCGATACCTCCAAACAGATACAAATATCCGATTTCTGCGCCGCCAATGCAAATACCTGCGGCAATTGCCCAGAAATACGACCCGCTTGACAGAGCGAAGACCTGATCACCTCGCGAGATTAGGTAAAGTCCAAATATCCCGGACGTTGTCAACGCCGCAAGCTGGATGCAGACCGTCGCCATGATTGTTGTGGTGGCATCAATCGGGACATGCGACCCAGAAAGCTTCACAAACAGGTTATACCCGGCATAAAGCACTGTTACGGCGGCTAAAATAAGAAGCCCTACCATCATTTGCTCTCCTCTATATGCGCTGTTTCCGAAAAATAAGGGCTTCGGCAACTGTATTTAATGAAATATTGTATTCCTCGTTTTCTCGGCTTGTCTGAATCAACTCCGAAGTAAAACACGGGCCAGAGCACGTACATCGTTTTCATCATTGTAATGCGCTATTGATACGCGAATACGGCCATTGCGGCTGCCACAAATGATATTTGCTTGGCGAATTGATCTGAGTGTCTTTTCAACATCACCCGATGGGTTTACTAGTGTTGTGATATGTGCTGATGTAATAGGGCCGTTGTACGAGCGAAAGGGAACCCAACCAGTTTTTGTTATCTCCTCTCTTAACACCTTGGCCAAAGCCCCAGCATGCGCTTCAATGTTATCTACTCCCATGTTCAATAGCTGAGATATCGCGACTGAAAGACCAGAAATGGCGATGTAGGACATAGTAGAGTGGGTAAATCTGCGAGCATCCGGCGCCAGCGGCAATTTTGTCGCCTGCATGTTAAATGGGTCGGGTGCGCCCATCCAACCGGGAGCCGGGGGTGTTTTCTCGCACAGTTCAGACGACAATACCGCCAAACCAACGCCGCCTTGTCCTCCGAGCCATTTGTAACCACTACACACAACGATATCTGCTTGCCAACCGTGGAAGTCAATTGGAATTGCGCCAGCTGCCTGGGTGACATCAATTATCAATCGTGCACCAACCTTTCGGGTGGCATCGCGCAAACGATGAATATCGACTCGCGTACCTGTCGAAAATTGGACATAGCTGACTGCGACAACCGAAGTGGTTTCGTCTATGGCTTCGATCAACATGTCTGTGAGATCGGATTCAGGGCGTTCGTCGACGAATTGCAGCTGAATAGCATTGGTTTCTGCATGTGCGATCCAAGGACGAGTAATTGCCGGGAAATCGGAGGAAACAGATAGGAATTTACTGCCTGTTGGTGGAGTAAGCAGAGCTGGTAATTGGCTAAGCATATCCCCTGCGCTTGTCATGATGGCTAATTGCTCTGTACGGCAGTTCATCAATTTTGCTGCATTCAGACGTAGCGGCGTGAACAGGGCCACTTCCTCATCGTCGGTCAGATTCATGTTTCCGTGGCGTCCGATGTCGTCAAGAAAGCTGTGCATTGCCGAGACGGCGGGTTGCCCTGTAAGGCCCAATGATGCTTGATTGAGATAAATTGCTTCGCTCAGACTGCTATAGTGGTCTCGGTTTGATAGTGCTGAAATCATAATGCGTCCATTTGAGTGTTTTAAGGGGGTAAGGTTTTCCGCCGGATTGCGTCAACTGTTTTTAATTTTGAATATATCATCTATTTCGACTGGAACCCCAACGGCATGCAAGAACGGCCTACGGTGGGGTGTGTATGTCAACAAGCGTTGTCAAAAACCACCACCATTAGATCAGAAGCTTTGTTGATGGCCTTTGGCAGTTCTGTGAACTCCAATGCACAATTCACAAAGCCCGGTGCGCAAACGAATGTTGATAATTTTACAATATGCACTCCCTTATGAACCTGAGTGACCCAAGGCAGATGTAGAATAGTGGCGATGGAGCTTTGAATACATCCAAACTTTATGAAGTTTACTTCATGGTTGGGTACGGGGAAGGTTCCTAAACTGAATCGACAAATGTAGTCGAGGGAGGAAACAAGGTGATTGAGTATCGGGCATCGCTACAACAACTCAGCTTTCTATCCTATATGAACGCCCATCTCTAAGTCGTGTTGCCTTTCTCTGTATTGTTGTTAGGGATTTATGTCCTTAATTTTTCATCCGAGATCTTTGTTCAAGTATCAATACTTCTGTATGTAACGGATTTATGGCTTGATTAGCGAATAGAATTATATTCGTAGCTAAGGTGAACTAGGCATTTTGATTTCATTTCGATACATCCAAGAAACAACGGCGAGACTGCGGCATTTTGACCGTTATCAATATTGAGTATTGAGTTTAAAATTATAACATGTATATAAAATACATGTTTAAGAAATAGAGATGCATAAAAGGAGAAGCTTATGGCCTATGTTGTTCTTGCTGCCGAGCTTTTTACGGCCTTTTGGTTTGTGAATTACATCCTGTTGATATCTGGTTTTGTCAAAGAAGGGGAGAAGGCGGCTTTTCCCAAGAAAGATCCGCTGGTTCGGTTTTTCATTGCCAATGCAAAGTGGGCCATCGTTGTTGGTTTGACGACAGTGTATGCAGGAACCGTTGTCTATGTGTATGGGCTTGCTAGCTGATTTATCCATTGATTAGAAATCAATGCCTTATCATAGAAAACCGCTAAAAAAGGAGAGAGAAGATGCCTTTAGAAGTTGATAAACTACTTATCAAAGCCCTGACCATTAGCTTGATTTGGGTACTTGTGCCCATGCCTCTATATATCTGGCTTTTTCTTGAGTTTCTGATTTAAGGGGCGCAACCCTATTGTTTTTCCTGTCGGGCTGCTTCGCGCAACAGCCATCGGCGGAAGGTTTGCAGGCGGGGCAGGCCGCGTTTGTTTTCGGGATAGACGAGATAGTAGGCATTCTTGCCGCGCACGCTGTCATCGAAAAGTTGGGTCAGAAGGCCTTTGCTCAGTTCTTCTTTGATCAAAAACGCGGGCAGAAGAGCAACCCCAAGGCCCGTGAGAGCGGCATTGATAATCATGTGGAACTGTTCGAACTTCGGACCAGCAGCGGGGTTAATATCCTGCGTTTCCTTGCCCTTGAGCCATTCCTGCCAGGCATAGGGTCTGGAGCGAAGCTGCAACAAGGTGTGGTTACTTAAATCTGCGGGTGTTTCTATCGCACCGACGTCCTTTAACAGAGACGGGCTACAGACCGGGATCATTTCTTCGCCCATGAGTTTGTCAGAAATCGTTCCGGGCCAGTTGCTATCGCCAAAATAGATGGCCGCATCAATATCTTCACTCTCAAAATTAAACGCTTCGATACGCGTGACAAGGTTCACGTTGATTTCAGGATGTTGAGACGTAAAGCGTCCCAAACGCGGGATCAGCCACCGACTGCCAAAGGTTGGCAGACATGCTAACAGTAATTCACCACCAACACCCTGATAGGCCAGCAGGTTAAGGGTGGCTGATTTAAGCTGATCAAGACCTTTCCTGACTTCCTGTACGTAACTTGCGCCCGCTTCGGTGAGGACAAGCCTTTGCCGAACCCGCTCAAAAAGGCGAATGCCCAGTTCGTCTTCCAATTGCCTGATCTGTCGGCTGACGGCACTTTGCGTTACATTCAATTCTTCGGCAGCTTTCGTAAAGCTCATGTGTCGAGCAGAAGATTCAAAGGTGCGCAGGGCGGTGAGGGAAGGGACGTATCGGTATATCACAGAATTAAAACCTAGATATCAAACAAAGAATTATCAAAGTGACAATATAGCTCTTTGATGAATTAGTCATGAGTTTAATGAATGATGTTTGGAAAAATAATCGTTGGCCTTTAAAGTTGATGCAGGGGACAATAAACTTAAATTCAAAACCTCTATTAAAAAAACTTTGGGGCATTGCATCTTGATCTAACTCTACACAGATAATTGCCACCAAATAACTAGTTCAAATTATTCTTAAGGCACTTTAAATGTGCCGCGTATAGCTCGGAAAGAAGAACATGTCTGCATCTGCTAAACTTGGAAAATTCGATTGGGAAGATCCGTTCCTGTTAGACGTTCAGTTGAATGAAGAAGAGCGCATGGTCAGGGACAGCGCACGGGATTATGCGCAAGACAAGTTGATGCCGCGTATTCTGGAGGCTAACCGTCATGAAAACTTTGACCGCGAAATTATGCGCGAAATGGGGGAGCTTGGCTTTCTGGGCGCGACGATTGATGGCTATGGTTGCGCAGGTGTCAGCTATACCAGCTATGGTCTGATTGCCCGTGAAATTGAACGGGTGGACAGTGGCTATCGCTCTGCCATGTCTGTTCAATCGTCCCTCGTGATGCATCCGATCTATGCTTATGGATCTGAAGAGCAAAAGCAAAAGTACCTGCCAAAACTGGCGACGGGCGAATATGTCGGCTGTTTCGGTTTAACAGAGCCAGATGCCGGGTCAGATCCCGGTGGTATGAAAACCCGCGCCCGTAAAGTTGACGGTGGGTATGAACTGTCTGGTGCGAAGATGTGGATTACGAACTCACCCATCGCTGATGTGATGGTGGTTTGGGCCAAAAACGACGAAGGTATTATTCGCGGTTTCGTTCTTGAGCGGGGCATGGAAGGACTTTCCACACCAAAAATCGAAGGCAAGTTCAGTCTGCGCGCTTCCATAACGGGTGAGATCGTTATGGATAATGTCTTTGTGCCAGAGGAAAATATGTTCCCGGAAGTTACCGGGCTCAAAGGGCCGTTTGGGTGCCTCAACCGTGCGCGGTACGGCATTGCCTGGGGGGCGTTGGGGGCCGCTGAATTCTGTTGGCATGCCGCGCGTCAATACACGCTGGATCGCAAGCAGTTTGGTCGCCCTTTGGCGCAAACACAATTGGTGCAGAAGAAGCTTGCGGATATGCAAACCGAAATTTCTTTGGGATTACAGGGCTGTGTGCGGGCTGGTCAGTTGTTTGACGAAGGCAAGATTGCCCCGGAACTTATCTCCATGATCAAACGCAATTCCTGTGGCAAGTCACTTGAAATTGCAAGAACAGCCCGTGATATGCATGGTGGTAACGGTGTGTCCGATGAATTTCATGTCATACGGCATGTGATGAATTTGGAGGCTGTGAACACTTACGAAGGCACTCATGATGTGCACGCGCTTATTCTGGGGCGGGCACAAACCGGCTTGCAGGCATTTATGTAAGGTCGGGCCTTTATGTAAGACACGGATTCAAAGCGGTGACAAAACCTTCTGGTAATCAGAAAGACGATATGTCTCATGAGGACATGCCCTTATCGGGGATTAGGGTTCTTGATCTGTCACGTGTACTAGCCGGTCCCTGGGTTGGTCAGACATTGGCCGATTTGGGATGTGATGTGATCAAGGTAGAGCGCCCGGGTTGCGGGGATGATACCCGTGCCTGGGGGCCTCCTTTTATCAAGACCGCTGCGGATGAAACCACGCAAGAATCTGCCTATTACATGTCTGCCAATCGGGGAAAACGATCTCTGGCGGTGGATATGACAAAGCCAGAGGGGCAGAAAATCCTTCAGGAACTTGTTCTTCACTGTGATATCGTTATTGAGAACTTCAAGGTCGGCGGCTTGAAAAAGTTCGGCCTTGATTACCAAAGTCTGGCAAAGATAAACCCCAAGCTCATTTACTGTTCGATCACGGGATTTGGTCAGGAAGGTCCCTATGCGGACAAGGCTGGCTATGACCTGATGATACAGGGCATGGGCGGCTTGATGAGTATTACCGGCGAAGCTGACCGTCAACCGATGAAAGTCGGCGTTGCTGTTGTTGATCTGTTTAGCGGGATGTACGGGGTAACAGGCATTCTCGCCGCGCTGTTTAAACGCGAACGCACCGGGCGCGGTGATCATATAGATATTGCGCTGATGGATTGTCAGGCGGCGATGCTTGCTAATCAGGCCACGAACTATCTGGTTTCTGATAAAGTGCCGCATCGCAGAGGCAATGCGCATCCCAATATTTCACCCTATGAAGTTTTTGAAACGTCGGATGGCTATATGATTTTGGCCGTTGGCAATGACCGCCAATTCGAAGCTTTTTGCGGTGTTGCAGGCTGTGTCGAGCTTGCTAAAGATCCAAAGTACCAGACAAATACGGCACGGGTTGAAAACAGAGAGCAACTTGTTCCTTTTGTTCAGGGGATGTTGAAGGAAAAGCCAACAGATTTTTGGATTAAGTCACTTGAACACGTGAAGGTTCCCTGTGGTCCCATTAATGATCTTTCACAGGTTTTTGCTGACCCGCACATTCAGCAGCGCGGCATTCTCAAAGAATATGAGCATCCAGGGGGCGCAAAGCAGCAGCTGGTTTCAACGCCGATCAAATATGGGCAGGCAAAGTCAGGTGCTGAACTTTCGCCACCGATGCTGGGTCAGCATACGGATGAAGTCTTATGTGAGATTCTTGGTACAAACAAAGATGACATTGAAAAGCTGCGAAATATCGGAGCTATTGCATAATTATCGAACCAAAAACGAATTAACAAAATAAAATCAAAAAGTTGGACAGGAAAAATTGATGGTAAATCTAAAAGAACGTTCAGGCGGGGAAATTCTGGCGCAAGGTCTGCAAACACATGGCGTGGATACAGTGTTTTGTGTTCCGGGTGAAAGCTATCTGGCTGTTCTGGATGGTCTTTATGACTTGAAAAAAGACATCAATGTTGTGACCTGCCGACAAGAAGGCGGCGCGGCCTATATGGCGGAAGCTTATGGTAAGTTAAAAGGGACGCCGGGGATCTGTTTTGTGACGAGAGGGCCGGGGGCAACCAATGCCTCTATCGGCGTTCATACTGCCTATCAGGATTCCACGCCGATGATCTTGTTTATTGGTCAGGTAGCACGTGATCAGGAAGATCGGGAAGCTTTTCAGGAAATTGATTATCGCCGTATGTTTGGCGAAATGGCGAAATGGGTTGCCCAAATCGAAACGGCTGATCGTATCCCTGAATACCTTAATCGTGCGTTCCATACTGCGACATCAGGAAGACCGGGGCCTGTGGTGTTGGCTCTGCCTGAAGATATGCTGACTGAAATGGCAGCGGTTGCGGATACGCCCGCCTACAAAAAGGTCGCTTCAGCACCTCGACCAGAAGACATGGCTGAGTTCAGAGCACTGTTAAGTGAAGCGCAAAGACCTTTGTTGCTTATTGGTGGCGGCGGGTGGTCAAAAGAGGCCAGTAAAAATATAACGGCCTTTGCCGAAAAGAATCATCTGCCTGTTGCCTGTGCTTTCCGCAGACAGGATGCCTTTGATAATCACCATGCTCAATATATTGGTGAAGTCGGTATCGCGCCTAACCCCAAACTTGCTGCACGGGTGAAAGAAAGCGATCTCCTTATTGTGGTCGGGCCGCGCCTGGGTGAGATGACAACCAGTGGATATAGCTTGTTTGACAGCCCCAATACCAAACAGAAGCTTGTGCACATTCTGCCTGGTGCAGAAGAGCTTAATCGTGTTTTTAACGCAGAGCTGGCAATCTTGAGTGATTTGACTGCCTTCACAAAGGCGGCGTTGGATCTTGAGCCTATTAATACGCTTGTTTGGAAAGGTATGATTGCCGAGGCGCGGGCTGATTATGAGGCCTTTATTGCTGAAGAAGCTGGCATCAAAGATTTCCCAATGCACAAAATCAGCAGCTATCTGAGGGAAAACTTACCAGACGATGCAATCATTACCAATGGTGCGGGGAACTATACGATTTGGGGGCAGCGGTTTTATCAATTCTCATCCTATCCAAGTCAGTTGGCACCAACTTCCGGTGCTATGGGGTATGGTGTTCCTGCTGGTATTAGCGCCAAAATTACGGAACCCGATAGAGTTGTTGTGACCTTGGCTGGGGATGGCTGCTTTATGATGAATGGGCAGGAAATAGCAACTGCTGTTCAGTATGGAGCCAATGTTATTATTATCGTGGTCGATAATGGGTGTTTTGGAACAATCCGAATGCATCAGGAGCGGGAATATCCGGACCGTGTTATCTCAACCCGTTTGAATAATCCGGATTTTGCTGCTCTTGCACGCGCTTATGGCGGGTTTGGCGTCATTGTTGATAACGCAGATCAGTTTCCCGAAGCATTTGAACAGGCCAGAGATAGTGGCAAGCCAGCCCTTATTCATATGAAAGTGCCGAACGTCTGGGAGTAAAATTTTTTTAAAGCCGATGGCTTTTATAATAACGTGATTTTTTTGAGGGGAATCTGAGGTTGAGCTGAAATAATCTGTGAGTTCAGCTTTGCCGTAAAGATGTAACTGGCCGATTCCACTAAGTTTGGTTTGTTTAGCGAGCTTATTTAGTAAGGTGGAATTTAAAATCAGGCATGAAAAAAGGGTACCTAGTCGGTACCCTTTAATCTTTTGCATCACAATCAAATTAATGATTGTAAAATGACTTACTCAGCAACCGCGATTGATGAGACAGCCATTTTGCCGTTACGGCCGCGTTCTAGTTCGAACTCAACACGTTGGCCTTCGTTCAAACCTTGTAGGCCTGCACGTTCTACAGCAGAAATATGAACGAAAGCATCATCCCCACCAGCATCAGGCTCGATAAAGCCAAAACCTTTAGTGGAGTTAAACCATTTTACTACGCCAGTCGCCATTAAAGAGACTCCTAATTACTTATCTTGTGTGACAGCCAAAATCAGCCGTTGGTAAAGGGTTCGGCAAGGCCGGGAATCTTCTTTAGTGACCAGTGTAGGGCAGGCAGAGGAGGCCGGGACTTTTAAAACCATAGAAGCTTTATCTACGAATTTTGAGAAAAGTCAAGTATTATCAGGATTTGGGCATAATAAAGTTTTGAGTGATACCGGGTACGGTATTCTCTTGTCAGCTTTTGGCCCATTTGAAAAATAAGATAATAATCGTATGCACATATTATTTGAAAGATTATGATTTTAAGCAAGGATTAATTTGGTTTCTATTGTTTTCACAACTCTTTGTGGAGAATTTTATCCAGTATTATTCTTTTAAATTTAAATCACAGGAAAATATTCAAAGTGACAATAATTAGCGAATTTCAAGAACAGCATGCAAAAAGGCTGATAGAAAGTTTTATGGCTGTAACGGGAAAAGATTTGATTACGTCTCATGAAGGTGTTCGAGAACAAGATACGCCAAAAATAAATATCCCGAAGAAAAATATCCCAGAGAAAAACATCTTCGCGAAAAGTAAAAGTGTGGGGCAACAGCTATTCGAGGCACCATTTGTTGTGGTGTCGCATAATGGTGGCGATGATCCCATTCTTAACTATGGAAATTTGGCTGCTCTGGATTTGTGGGAAATGAGGTGGGAGGATTTTACAAGGACACCTTCGCGTAAAACTGCAGAGCCAGAATTCCGTGATGATCGCGCCGTCATGTTAAAACAGGCCAAAGAAAAGGGGTATTTTGACAATTACACGGGGATCAGGATTTCCCGTTCAGGCAAAAGATTTTTAATCAAAAAAGCGATTATTTGGACTGTGCCGCCAGTTATTGGGAGTAAAGATCTTGATGCTCAAAAGAACGGTCAGGCTGCAACATTCTCTTCGTGGGCATATTTAGATGAGTGATTTTTAAGGCGTTAATTGATGAAAACAGGTCGCTTATAATTATTTTATATCTTCATATTATTAATTTTTTAGGTCATTAATTTAGTGTAATTTATTGATAATAAATAATTTATATCATTTTTTGGTGCAATATAAAGAAATCTTTATTTTGTTGACTGTATAAAGATTTCTTTATATGTTTGTTTGGCGAAAAACGCAGGATGCTGCATAATTTTTTCAGATACCGAGCAAGCAAAAGCTGAAGACCCGAGAAGCGAGGGGTTGAGCTGTCAGGAAAGGGAGGCATTGATGCATTTGAAAGTGTATAGTGCAGAACCGCAGTTAAAAAGAAAAGCGCCGCGAAGAGATTTGCAGCGTGTGGTTTTTGTTGTTCTTCCAGGCACAGCTTCTCTGGATACCAGCTTAACCATTCAAGCATTAAAAACCGCCAATGCGGTTGCTGGCTATGCCGCTTTTCATTGGCGTATTGCGACAATGGATGGTCAAGCGATTGATCTGGAAGATGGTTTTATCCTGCAACCTGATATGGCTGTGGGCGATGACGAGGCTATTGATCTTGCCCTTGTGTTTGGTGAATGGGGTGTCCGAACCGGTAAGTCAAATTATTTTGTTAATTGGCTCAAGCGACTTGATCGACAGAGTGTTTATGTCGGCGCTGTTGGTGGAGCCTGTTATGAGCTGGCAAGTGCTGGTTTGTTAAATGGCTATCAATGTGCTGTTCCGTGGGCATATCATGACAGTTTCAAAGAGCTTTATCCCACTGTTGAAATACAGGATGCGCTCTTTTCCTGGGATCGAAAGCGCATTACCTGTACGGGAAAAGCTGCGTGCCTCGACCTTATTCTTAATATTATAGAGCACCAGTGCGGTACCGATATCGCCGGACAGGTAGCCGAAGCCTTTAACTACGAAGTCAGAGGTGGTGCCTCTATTCCTTTGCGTCAGAGAAACCTCACTCTGCAGAAGCTATCAGGCAAGTTGGCCGAAGCGGTTCGTATAATGGAAGAAAATCTGGAAGTTTTGTTGACCGCAGAGGAAATTGCCAAAGAAATTGGAAGCTCTAAACGTCAAATTGAAAGATTGTTTGCGCGCCACCTCGGGTGCAGTCCAAAGCGGTACTATAAGCGCCTGAGACTGAAAAGAGCCCGTTCTCTTTTACGACAAACGGCACTACCTGTCAGTGAGGTCGCGATTGCTTGTGGCTTTACATCGTTCTCTTATTTCTCGCGCGCTTACAGAGGGTATTTTGGGTCAACCCCTCGGGAAGATCGCCTTGCGCGGGTGAGTTAGGCAGCCAACTTATTTATTTTGACCTTGTACGATAACTCTTTCAGAATGTTTAGGAATAAACAGCTGTTAGATTGTCTTGTCGTATGAGTAAATCTTCTGAAACGTCATCCCTGTCAGGAATAAAAGTAGGTGTTATCGGCCTGGGTAAAATGGGCTGGAGCTTTGCCCGTCGTTTGCACGATTCTGGGGCGCAGGTATTCATCCATTCCAGAACGCGGAACAAAGCAACTGATCTGGAAGCGAGTGGACTTACATACTGTAAATCGCCCACTGATCTTGCGCAGCATGTCGATCGCGGATTTATTGTTATTTGCGTGACAGATACGGCCGCTGTTGAGCAGGTGCTTTGCGGTGATCACGGGCTGTTATCGGCTATACGCTCCGACGTTCTTGTGATTGATATGGGAACGACCCAGGTTATGAATACACGCGATCTTGCGGGACGGGTCGAACAGCTTGGTGCTAAGTATCTGGATGCGCCCGTGAGTGGTGGTGTCATCGGTGCAGAGCAAGGGACGCTCTCTATTATGGTTGGTGGTGCAGAAGGTGATTTTCATCGTGCCATACCACTCTTTAAGGTTCTCGGTGAGAATATCAATCACGTTGGGCCTCTTGGTGCGGGGCAAATTGCCAAAACCGCCAACCAGATGATTGTTGCCATGACTATAGATGCTGTTGCCGAGGCTCTGACATTGGCATCAAAAGCCGGTGCCGATCCTGCCAAAGTCCGTAACGCTCTTTTAGGGGGCTTTGCCGATAGCCGCATACTTGAGTTGCACGGTCAACGTATGATCGAACGCAACTTTGAGCCGGGGGCGAGAGCGACTATCCAGCTAAAGGATGTTAAGCAGGCAATTGAATTGTCAGAACATTATGGTCTCCAGCTCTCTGGACTAGAAACGGCGCTTACTTTGTGGCAAGGCATGGTTGATGACGGGTTGGGGGAGCTGGATCAGGCAGGCTTTATCCGAATTGTCGAAAAACTCAATTAATTAAGGTTGCTATTATGTATCGTTTCGCAGCTAATCTCAGCATGCTCTTTACCGAAATTCCCTTCCTTGATCGTTTCAGGGCTGCAAAGGATGCTGGCTTTGAGGGAGTTGAGTTTCTTTTTCCCTATGAGTGGTCAAAACAGGATCTTAAAGCAAGACTGGATTATACAGGGCTCGAGCAGGTACTGTTCAACCTTCCGGCTGGTAACTGGGGAAAGGGAGAGCGTGGGATTGCTGCTTTGCCAGGACGGGAAAGCGAGTTTCTGCATAGTGTCGAGTTGGCGTTGGAATATGCTGATCATTTAAACTGTCGCAAGCTGCATATCATGGCAGGGGTTTGCCCCGAAGGTGAAACGCTGGAATCTTGCTTCGAAGTGTATCTCGCAAATCTGGCCTATGCTTGCGAACAGGCACAGGCTGCAAACATTATGGTGCTGATTGAGCCTTTGAATACGAGGGCCTTCCCTGGATATCTTTTATCTCATCAAGCCCAGGCGCGGAAGATTATTGATCATATCGCCATGCCGAACCTCAAACTACAAATGGATTTGTACCATGCCCAGATTATGGAAGGTGATCTCTCGGTGTTGATTCGCCATCAAATGGACTATGTAGGACATATCCAGATTGCGGGTGTGCCAGATCGTCATGAGCCATCGGATGGGGAAATAAACTATGGTTGGATATTTTCTGAATTGCTAAAGGCTAAATATGATGGTTGGGTCGGTTGTGAATACACACCGAAAACGGATACCAAATCGGGACTTGGGTGGTTGGATACTGCGCGAAATATATTTTCCTGATCGATAGAGTGTATCCGATTTCAATAGCGTCATCCTGTCCTATTGTTTTCTGTATGGTGTGACCCTATTTTGAGTTTATATATAAGACACCTGTTTTTTTGAAATGTTTGGCCCGAGATGAGACTGACAACCTATACTGACTATTCATTACGCGTCCTGATTTTTGTCGGGCTAAAAGGTGATGAGTTGACAACGATTACTGAAATTTCAGAACGCTATGACATTTCACGCAATCATTTGATGAAAGTTGTCAATCAACTGTCTCAGGATGGGTACCTTAAAACCATTCGCGGTAAAAAAGGCGGTATGCTCCTTGCGCGTTCTCCTGCAGAAATAAATCTTGGGGATGTGGTCCGGGACATGGAAGATAACCTGGATATTGTGGAATGTTTCGATAAGAAAAAAGGCTGCTGCCAAATCGATGGCTATTGTCAGTTGCAAGGTATTTTGGGTGAGGCTGTTATTGCCTTCTTTGATGTTTTATCCCGCTACACTCTGAAAGATTTAATGTCTAACAGGCAAGGGCTTCAGAAAGCGTTGAGTATTTCATTTATGTAATCTGTATTTATTCAGCTATCTTGGTTCCAGGCGGGTATGATTCTTCATAACCGCCTTTATTGTTTTCTATTTTGATATGTGTGAAATTTTCTTTCTTGTTCGCAAACACAGATTTTGTTAGATCTGTGTTTGTCTGTGCAATTCTATTGCCCGCACAGGCCCGACGGAGATTTTATGTTAGAGATTGCGGTAATCCGCTAGTTCCTGAGCTTTAGGAACATTTGAAACTGTTGTAACGTTCAAGCTGTGCGCTGAGCGATACCTTTTTCTGTGCTCACATAAGATGAAAATCCATTGAATATTTCAAAGTATGAACAGCGTGTTTTACACGTTCTCGCTCAGGGTGGAGCTATCCACTATGAGCGTGGCGAGAATGGCAAGATTACAAAGGTGGTTTGCTATACCCGGGATGGCCATGTGCTTGCTGATTGTAACTATCGAGTTTTTCAGCGTTTGAGGCGGCGATCATTTGTGAAATCCCAAAAGGGAAAACCCTATCGGATTACCCGTTTGGGCATTCGATCTGTCCGATCGCAACTGGATAACAGATAAATCAACAAACGTAGAAAGATATTGTTATGATTAGAAAGTACGAAACTACAGATACGACAGCCTTGGTCGAGATTTGGTCCGCGGCAAATAAAGTTGCTCACCCTTTTCTGAGCGATGTTTTTGTCGCACAGGTCGCAAAGGATATGCGGGATATTTACCTTCCCAATGCCGAAACCTGGGTTCTTGAGTTCGACCAAAAGCCCATTGGTTTTATTGCGCTTATCAATACTGAAATTGGGGGATTATTTCTGGACCCAGAATTTCATGGTAAGCGGTTGGGTAAAGCTTTGGTCGATCATGCGGTGAAGTTGAAAGGTTCTCTGAGTGTAGAGGTCTTTGAGAAAAACAAAGTGGGTCGACGGTTTTACGATCTATATGGCTTTGTCGAAGTTGATCGTTATTGTCATGAGCCGACAAATGAGATTTCGCTGAAATTGACATTGGTGAAAGATTGATAAAAACAAGGGCACTTCGCATGGAGTGCCCTTGTTCTGTTGGTTTTCTTTGTGGCGCTCTTATCCCTTTTTCTGTTTTTGTATCGCCATAAGATAGAGCATTTCAAAGGCCATGGTCGCGCCAGCAAGGGCAGTAATGTCGCTGACATCATAGGCCGGGGATACCTCGACTACATCCGCGCCGACAATGTTTATACCCTCTAGGCCGCGGAGTATTGTCAGGGCTTGGTGTGGGGTTAAGCCGCCTGTGACGGGAGTTCCTGTGCCGGGGGCAAAGGCTGGATCGAGACTATCAATATCAAAAGTGAGATAAGCTTTTCTGTTGCCAACGATCCGCTTAATTTCTGCGACAACTGCTTCAGGACCTTTTTCATGAACCCAGGGCGCGTGAATGATATTAAAGCCATGGGTTTTGTCATTGTGCGTACGAATACCAACCTGTGCAGAAGATGAGGGATCAATAATCCCCTGTTTGGCGGCATGATAAAACATGGTACCATGATCAATGCGTTGCTGATCTTCTTCCCAGGTATCTGAATGGGCATCGATCTGGATTAAGGCGAGTTGTCCATGTTTTTCTGCATGGGCCTTTAGGATGGGGTAGGTGACAAAATGATCCCCGCCCAAGGTGAGCATTGCGGTATCTGTATCCAGAATGGTTTTTGCGTGAGTCTCTATGGCACCTGGGATGGTCATTGGTTCACCGGGATCAAAAACAAGATCACCATAATCCGCCACGGCTAAAATTTCGAAAACATCAAGTCCGGAAGGAAAGTGTGGTGCCCAAGCAAGATTGGCCGAAGCTTTTCTGACTGCTTGTGGGCCCAATCGGGTGCCTGAGCGACCTGTGGTGGCGCAATCATAGGGGATACCTGATATAGCTACATCTGCATCGCGAAGATCGCGGGTGTATTTACGGCGCATAAAAGAATTTGCACCGGAATACATAGGTTCAACATCTGTTCCCAACAAGCCTTTTGCCATAAAGGCGTTATCACCTTCGGAATTGATACCAGATATATCGGTCATACTGTGTCTCCAGAACGATCTTGGATTTTATTGTGAAATTTATCGGGTTGGATTTTAGAACGACGGCGGGGTTGCTGCACTCACGACTTCACATTCCTTGTCACCGGGATTGCGGAAGCGGTGTGGGATTTCTGCATTAAAGTAATAGGCTTCACCGGCATTGAGTATTTTAACTTCGTTGCCAACAGTGATTTCCAGTTGCCCGCGAATGATGACGCCAGCTTCTTCGCCTTCCTGAACAATCATCTTTTCGCCTGTGTCGCCATGCGGGGGGTATTTTTCGTGCAGTACCCGCATTTTTCGATCTTTTTTGGCGGCGCCAACCAAGCGTACTGACATCGTACCATCAGACATCTCGACCAGTTCGTCCTCGGCATAAAAGATCTTCTCTTCCTGTTCTGGTTCCATTGAGAAAAATTCGATCATGGTAACCGGAAAACCGGCAAGAACTTTTGTCAATGAGTCGATAGACGGGCTAACGCGATCCTGCTCAATCATAGAGATTGCACTGTTGGTAACGCCTGCACGTCGGGCAAGTTCCCGCTGTGAGAGGCCGTGCATGGCGCGTAGTGCTTTTAGGCGTTTTCCAACACTGGCTGACATCTGTTCTGTTTCACCTCGTTCAATAATGATCTCGTTCAATGAATTTTCTCTATAGTAGGTCTCGTAAACGGTAATAAGCCATAGCCAGAATCAGGGCAGGGGTTCTCAGCAAACGTCCGCCAGGGAATGATTGGTGCGGAATACGATTGAACACATCAAAGCGTTCTTCCGAGCCGGCAATAGCTTCGGCGATTAACTTCCCTGCCAGTCCTGTCAAAACAACACCGTGACCTGAGAAACCATGGGCAAAATACGTGCTTTCTGCCAGTTTGCCAAAATGGGGAAGGCGGTTGACGGTTATGGCGACATTTCCGCCCCAAGCATAATCAATTTTTTTTGATGCAAGCTGGGGAAAATATTCAAGCATGGTTTTTTGCATGATCTTACCGATATTCGATGGGTCTTTACCTGAATAGTTGACCTCGCCGCCAAACAGCATGCGTCTGTCTCCGGATAGTCGGTAATAGTTAAGGACAAAGAGAATATCGGCAACGGCAGCGTTGTCAGGGATTAGTTTGGTTGCTTCATTTTCAGACAGAGGTTCTGTCGCAAGTATATAGGTGCCGACGGGCATGATCTTTTTATCAATCTTTTTGTTAAGACCGTCGAGATAGGCATTGGTGCAGAGGGCAACGTGTTTGCAGTTTATAACGCCTTTGTCGGTATAGACTTTAGGGGCTTTTCCGTGCTCAATGTTGGTTACGCGGCTGTGTTCGTAGAGTGTTGCACCTGCTTTTTCAGCCGCATTGGCTAAACCCAATGTGTAGTTAAGAGGGTGTAGGTGTCCTCCATTGGGGTCGTACATGCCGGACAGGTATTTATCACTGTCGATTTTCTGGCGAATTTCGCTTTGATTCAGAAGTTTACAACCTTTGTAACCCGCTGCTTCCAAATCTTCGAGGTATTCTTCGAGTTCGCCAACATGGCGTTGTTTGGTGCTTACGTGATAATGGCCGGAAGCCAGATCGCAATCTATGTGGTGTTTTTTAATTTGGCTTTTGGCGAGAGACATAGCCTCTTCACCCATTTTCCAGAGTTTACTGGCATCATCCTTACCGACCATCTTTTTGATGTCTTGATAAGACTGGTTATAGCCAATAATCATCTGGCCGCCGCTACGCCCGGATGCACCCCAAGAAATTTTACTGGCCTCGAGCAGAATAACCTTGTAGCCGCGTTCGGCGAGGTGAAGTGCAGCTGAAGTCCCCGTCATACCGCCACCTATGACGCATACGTCACAGTTATGTTCGCCCGTTATTTCCGGGCGATCATGGCTCGGGTTCATGCTTGCTGTGTAATAGGAATTTGTGTAGTCCTGATCGCTCATATTCAAACGCTCCTCAGATACCAATCAAATTCGACAGGGGATATATGGCTGTTGAAGCGCTCTCGCTCGGTTTTGCGACAGATGGTAAAGACGTTGCAGAATTCTTTGCCCATGTATTTTGGTAAAATTTCGGCCTTTTCAAAGATATCAATTGCATCCGGCCAGATGTTGGGCAGGGTTGCTTCTTTTTCTTCGTAAGCATTTCCTGTAATCCGCGGGCCGGGATCAATTTTATTTTCCAACCCATGGAGCATGCCCGATAAAACAGCAGACATGACTAGGTGCGGGCTGGCATCGGCACCGGCCAGCCTATGTTCTATCCGTGTCGCTGCTGGGTGTCCGGCGGGTATGCGTAGGGCAACTGTTCTGTTGTTTATGCCCCAACAAGGTGTATGCGGGGCGTAAGAACCTAACTGAAAACGGCGATAGGAATTTGCATTGGGGGCAAGAAGTGCCATTGATTCTGCCATGGAATCACACAGGCCGCCCATCGCCCATTTTATTTCATCGCTCAGACGTTCTTCGTCTTCTGTTCCCTTACCCTGAAAGATGTTTTTTCCGTCTTCGTCCAGCAAACTGACGTGGATATGAGTGCCATTCCCTGATTCTTGTGTGTAGGGCTTCGCCATAAAGGTGGCTTCCATACCATGACGTTGGGCGACGTGTTTGATCAGGCGTTTAAGCAGTACGGCTTGATCACAGGCCAGAAGCGGATCATCCACGTGATGTAGGTTAACTTCGTATTGTCCAGGGGCGTATTCCGCTACCATTGTGTCCGCTGGTATGCCTTGGGCTTTGGCTGTTGCAGCAACTTCGTCCAGAAAGTCGTCGAAATCATAGAGCTCGTCAATGCCGTAAACGGCAGGTTGTGCGTGCCGTAACCCGGAAATCGGAGACACCGGAGGCTGTGGGTAGCCAGCCATGGTTCTGTCTTTATCGATAAGGTAGAATTCCAACTCGACAGCTGTTACTGGCTTTAGCCCCATTTTAGTAAAACGATCAATAATACCTTTTAGTACATGGCGGGGATCTGCAAAGAAGGGCGAACCGTCTTCTTCGTGCATGGTAAGAAGAACCTGTGCCAGACCTTTTCTATGCCATGGCGCGGGTTTGAGTGTTCCTGGCACGACGTGACAGACGCGATCTGCATCACCATTTGCCCAAACCAGGCCAGTGCCTTCCACATTGGCGCCTGACGTATCAAGGCAAAAAATGGACCCGGGCAGAAGAATCCCTTCTTTATAAACAGAAGCGAGCTTGTCTCGTGTAATGCGCTTACCACGTAAAATGCCATTGCCATCAGCGATAAGAAGTTCAATCAACCCAATTTCAGGATGTGCTTCTAGAAAATCAGCGTGTTCAGAATAATGATCGGTTGTATTGTTCATTTTATTTATCGCCCAGATTTAACGCAATTTTCAAGATTATGCGCATCCTGGTCTTATATTTGTCAAGTGATGTCCAATAAAAAGAACTCTTTTGTTTGAGTTTTAGGATTCAGGTTGAAGCGTGTTCGTTATATTGATCGGTATTTAATTATCTGTAACTAATGAATAATTTTGAAATATTCCTATGTATTTTTTAAAAAAATAAATTTTTATGTTCTCTTTTTTAAAAATGAGAACTATCATTCTGTTCAGAATAACGATCATCATCTGCATCAGGGTAGTTCAAAAATGAGTATTGGTAAGGCCTTTGTTGGTGTTTCCACCTGTCGTATGCCGAAGAATGGCAATGAGTACGATAGCGTAAGCCGATATTATTCCGAGGCTAGTGCTAATGTTGCGCAAGTAATCCCACTTGGGATACCTGCATTAGGTGATCAATTAGATAGTGACTCTCTGTTGGATCATCTGGATGGCGTGCTTTTTACAGGGAGCCCGTCAAATGTTGAGCCCAAGTACTATGCAGGTGAGCAGAGTGACGAAGGAACACTGCATGATCCGGCACGAGACGCCACAACACTACCGTTGATCAAAAAAGTATTGGAGAGAGGCATTCCAATGTTGGCGATCTGTCGAGGATATCAGGAGCTGAATGTTGTTTTTGGCGGTACGCTTTTCCAGAAAGTGCAGGACCAACCCGGAAAAATGGATCACAGAGCTGATATGACTGGCGCGATCGAAGACCGTTTCGCACTGGCCCACGATATTGAGTTGGTATCTGGTGGAATTCTGGCAGGGTTAAACAATGGTCCGACAGTTAAAGTTAATTCCGTACATGCTCAAGGCATTGACCGTTTAGGAGAGGGGTTGACGATAGAAGCCTATGCCCCAGACGGGTTGGTCGAAGCCGTCAGCGTTTCCGGGGCTTCTGCATTTGCGCTGGCAGTGCAGTGGCACCCGGAATGGAACGCCAGTGATAATGAATTCTCCAACAAGATTTTTAAAGCTTTTGGGGATGCTTGCCGGGAACGCGCCAGGAAACGATAACAAGTAGGCGGTAATGAGTTGACGGTAGGTAAAACAGGATTTGGTATAGGAAACCGATATCCAATAAAACAGGTGATTTATGACGTTTGAAGAATTAGAGCAGTGGTGTAAGGAACGAAAGATTACCGAAGTCGAATGCATGATACCTGATATTTCAGGCGTGCCACGTGGCAAAATCTTGCCTACTGAAAAATTCTTGCGTGGCATTGGAAGTAACGGGCACCGTCTTCCTGAAAGTATTTTTACACAAACCATAACGGGGGAATGGCCAGAAGAAGATACGTGGGTTGATATCGCTGATCATGATGTGATTCTTGAAGTTGATACGACCACAATACGGCCTGTTCCCTGGTATAAAGAACCAACTGCTCAAGTTATTTGTGATTGTGTTTACCCCGATGGCAGACCTGTAGATCTCTATGCGCGTCAAATCCTTCGGACCGTACTGGGGCTATACGAGAAAAAAGGCTGGGAACCTGTCATTGCCCCTGAACTGGAATTCTATCTGGTCCAAAAAAACACCGATCCGGATATGCCTTTGGTGCCCCCTATTGGCAAGAATGGACGTCCAGAAACCGCTCGTCAGTGTTACGGCATTGATGCGGTGAACGAATTCGATCCTGTTTTCGAAGATGTATATGATTATTGTGAGGCTCAGGGCCTTGATATTGATACACTTAACCATGAAGCTGGTGCGGCCCAGATTGAAATCAATTTTCTACACGGCGATCCTTTGTCACTTGCCGATCAGGTTTTTCTCTTTAAACGTACAGTGAGACAAACAGCTCTATCCCACGATATCTATGCAACTTTTATGGCCAAGCCAATGAAGGATGAGCCAGGAAGCTCTATGCATATTCATCATTCTGTCGTTGATACCAAAACGGGTAATAACATTTTCAGTGATCCAGATGGCAATGCAACCGAGCTATTTGAAAACTTTATCGCAGGTCTTCAACGCTATTCCAGTGCGGCAATGCCTTTCTTTGCCCCGAATGTGAATTCCTATCGACGCTTTGGGTATGATGAATCCCCAATTAATATGCATTGGGGAATTGATAATCGGAGCTGTGGTTTCAGGGTCCCAAACTCAAGTCCACAGAGTCGACGTGTCGAGAACCGTTTGTGTGGTTCTGATGTTAACCCTTATCTGGCGATTGCAGGGAGTTTGCTTTGCGGTTATTTGGGAATGACTAAAGGTCTGAAGGCTGAACCGAAAATCGAAGATAATGCCTATATCTTACCACGGGGATTACCGCTCTATTTATCTGATGCGATTACAGCGCTGATGGATTGTAAGCCAATAAAAGACGTATTGGGAGATCGTTTTGTCGAGGCTCACTGTGCGACGAAAGAAGTTGAATACAACAATTACCACCAAGTCATTAGTTCGTGGGAACGCGAACATCTGTTGCTTAATGTTTAGTGCCCATGGTCTTGTTTGTGAGATCGGCAGTTAAGAGGGTGTTATGAACCATATAAATAAAAGTACTGAGTATTGGCAGGAACTGGATCGGGCGCATCATCTGCATCCCTTTACGGATACCAAGAGCCTGAATGAAAAAGGCACCCGCGTTATTACCAAAGCTGATGGCATTTATCTGTGGGATTCCGATGGTAATCGCGTGCTTGACGGTATGGCGGGCCTGTGGTGTGTGAATATAGGATACGGACGAAAAGAACTGGTAGATGCTGCTCAGCGTCAGATGATGGAACTTCCCTATTACAACACCTTCTTTCAGACCACGAATGCACCTGCGACAGAACTGTCTCAGCTTTTGGCTGAAATCACGCCAGAAGGGCTGAACAGGGTGTTCTTTGCCAATTCCGGATCAGAAGCGGTTGATACTGTTATTCGTTTGGTGCGTCGCTATTGGCAGGTAGAGGGACAGCCCGACAGAAATGTGATCATCAGCCGAAATAATGCCTATCATGGAAGTACCGTTGCCGGTGCCTCCCTTGGTGGTATGGATCCGATGCATGAGCAAAGCGGGCTTATGATGCCCGGGATCGAGCACATCATGCAACCATATTGGTACAAGGATGGCGGAGACCTGTCGCCTGAAGAATTCGGGTTGAAGGCAGCTCAGGCATTGGAAGAACGTATTCTTGAGGTTGGTCCGGAAAAGGTAGCTGCCTTTATTGGTGAGCCTATTCAGGGCGCCGGGGGCGTGATTGTACCGCCGGAAACCTATTGGCCTGAAATTCAACGGATCTGTGAAAAGTACAATATTCTATTGGTTGCTGATGAAGTGATCTGTGGATTTGGTCGTACCGGAAATTGGTTCGGCAGTGAGACTTTTGGAATCAAGCCAGATCTTATGTCCATGGCAAAAGGAATGTCATCTGGTTATCTGCCTATTTCAGCTGTGATGGTTGGGGATCGTGTCGCCGACAGTCTTATTGAAAAAAGTGGTGAGTTCTATCACGGGTATACCTATTCCGGTCATCCCGCGTCTTGTGCTGTGGCAATTGAAAATATTCGCCTTATGCGCGATGAAGGTATTGTTGATAGAGTTCGGGACGAAACAGGACCTTATTTCCAAAAGCGGTTGCGTGAACTGGAAGATCATCCTTTGATTGGTGAAGTTGTCGGTTATGGCCTGGTTGCCGGCATGGTGATGGTAAAAAACAAGGAAACCCGTGAACTCTTTGAAAATGGATCCGAAGTAGGTAACATTTGTCGCGATCATTGTTTTAACAACGGCCTGATTATGCGGGCTTGTGGAGACCGAATGGTTCTTTCGCCGCCATTGGTCATGACGAAGGCGGAAATTGACGAGTTGTTGGAAAAAGTGAAATATTGTCTTGATTTGACAGCAAAAGATCTTGGAAAGTTATAACTGGGAGTGGATATTGAAAACTCATCAAAAAAATGAGACTGATATCCACATAACTTTACCGGGTACATATACATAACGGAGGCTACATCGTGAAAAAAATTGGAAATGGTTTGCTGACCAGTGTTTTGGCACTTGGCTTGGCAGTGAGTACCCAAGCGAGTGCAGAAGAAGTCGTTAATGTCTTTAACTGGTCAGATTATATTGACGAAGAAATTCTTGCGGATTTTGAAAAAGAAACCGGGATCAAAGTGGTCTATGATGTTTTTGATTCAAATGATGTCTTGGAGACAAAACTTCTTGCCGGTAGTTCCGGTTACGATGTGGTCGTCCCGTCCGGTACCTTTCTCGCCCGTCAAATCCAGGCTGGTGTTTTCCAAAAACTTGATCAATCAAAACTGACGAACAAAGGCAATCTTTGGGATGTTGTGAGCGAGCGCGTCGAAAAATACGACCCGGGTAACGTTTATTCCGTGAATTATATGTGGGGCACCACGGGTATCGGGTACAATGTTGATATGGTTAAAGAGCGCCTTGGCCTTGAGCGCATTGAAAGCTGGGATATTGTCTTTAATCCTGAAAAATTGGCAAAGCTCAAAGATTGCGGCGTTTATCTTCTTGATGCATCGGATGAAATGATTCCGGCTGCTCTTAATTACCTGGGGAAAAATCCAGATAGCCGCGATAAAGCAGATTTGAAAGCTGCCGAAGATCTTCTGATGTCAATTCGTCCTTTTGTTCAGAAATTCCATTCATCGGAAAATATATCGGCCCTGGCTAATGGTGATATCTGCCTTTCAGTGGGGTGGTCTGGCGATATGCTTATCGCGCGGGACAGAGCGACAGAGGCAGATAACGGTGTTATTGTTGACTACAGCATCCCTAAAGAAGGTGCCTTGATGTGGTTTGATCAGATGGCTATTCCTGCTGATGCTGCAAACGCTGAAAATGCACATAAGTTTATTGACTATATCATGCGTGATGACGTGATGGCGAAAGCTTCAAATTATGTTTATTACGCTAATGGTAATCTTGCTTCCCAAAAGCTTCTGGAAGAAGATGTTATCGGCGACCCGGCGATTTATCCTGATTCAGGTACCATGGAAGGCCTCTATACACTGACACCCTATGATCCAAAAACTCAACGTGTTGTGACACGCGCGTGGACGAAGATCAAAAGCGGCAGTTAAATCCAGATAAAAGCATCGTCTCATTTGTTGAGGCGATGCTTTGTTTGTATAGAGTCTTATTTGAGGGTGCTATGAATATTTCATCAGCCAAGAAACCATCAACTCGCTTTGAGCCTTGGGACAACCCCAATGAAAAGCCGTTGGTGCAATTTAAGAATGTTACCAAGCGTTTCGGATCATTTACCGCGATTGATGATATCAGTCTTGATATCTATGAGCGTGAGTTCTTTGCTTTACTCGGGCCTTCTGGCTGTGGGAAAACAACGATGATGCGTATGCTTGCCGGGTTTGAAACGCCCAGCGAAGGTATAATTTCTCTTGGCGATGATGATATTGGCGCGGTCCCGCCTTATAAACGTCCTGTAAATATGATGTTTCAATCCTATGCCCTTTTCCCGCATATGACGGTTGAGGCTAATATTGCCTTTGGGTTGAAACAGGATAAATGGCCAAAAAATCTCATTGAAGAACGCGTTGAGGAAATGCTGTCGCTTGTGCAGCTACGTAAGTTTGCCAAGCGCAAACCTCACCAACTTTCCGGTGGACAGCGTCAAAGGGTGGCACTTGCCCGTTCATTGGCAAAAAAACCGAAGCTTCTTTTGTTGGATGAACCGCTTGGCGCACTTGATAAAAAGCTGCGGGAACAAACCCAGTTTGAGCTGATGGATATTCAGGAAAAACTGGGTATGACCTTTGTTATTGTAACGCATGATCAGGAAGAAGCCATGACCGTCGCCAGCCGCATAGCGGTGATGGATGACGGCAAGATCATGCAAGTTGCAACACCTGAAGTTATATATGAATACCCTAATAGCCGCTATGTTGCTGACTTTATCGGCGATGTAAATATTATTGAAGGTCGGCTTGATAATCGAACCGACGAGGGAATCAAGCTATCCTGGGCCGAAGGACAACCGGAAATCGCCATAGCGAATAATACAAAGCGGTCAGAGAATGAGAATGCCTGTTTTGCTATTCGCCCTGAAAAAGTACATGTTTCTCGTGAAGAGCCGCTGGATGCAGATAATAGGATCAGAGGGCAGATAGATGATATTGCTTATATCGGTAATCTATCAACCTATTACGTAAAGCTAAGCAACGGTATGATTTTCAAAGCACAGGAATCAAACCGCCGTCGTCTCGCAAATCGTGAATTTACCTGGGAAGATCAGGTTTGGTTGTCCTGGCGTAATACCGCCGGTGTCCTTTTGGATTAAGGGCGGGAATCATGGATAAGAAACTCGGACGCTTATTACTTATCGGGATACCTTATTTCTGGTTGTTCCTGCTTTTTCTCGTTCCTTTCGGGATTGTGCTTAAAATTTCACTCTCGGATGTTGCTGTTGCCATTCCTCCCTACACGCCGACCTTTGATCTTGAAAGCGGATGGGAAGGGCTCAAGGCTTTACTGGTTGAGCTGGATTTTGAGAATTATATCTGGCTTACCGAAGATGATCTCTATTGGACGAGTTACCTATCCAGCTTGAGAATTGCGTTTGTTTCCACGGTTTTGACATTGTTGATCGGCTATCCCTTGGCCTATTCCATGGCAAAGGCGCCTTCTGAATGGCGACCAACACTGCTGATGCTAATTATCCTGCCTTTTTGGACGAGTTTTCTGATCAGGGTTTATGCCTGGATTGGTATCCTGAAAACCGAGGGCCTTCTTAATCAGCTTCTGATGTTTGTGGGTATTATTGACGATCCGCTACAGATCCTGAATACAGATACAGCCGTTTATATAGGGATTGTCTATTCTTATCTGCCCTTTATGGTGCTTCCGCTCTATTCCTCGCTTGAAAAGATGGATGGATCACTTCTGGAAGCGGCGCAAGATCTTGGCTGTACGGCGATTTCTGCCTTTTGGAAGGTAACTTTACCTCTTTCTATGCCGGGTATTATTGCAGGATCTTTCCTGGTCTTTATTCCGGCAATTGGTGAATTTGTTATTCCAGATCTTCTTGGCGGATCTGACACCAAGATGATTGGTAAGACTCTCTGGGCTGAATTCTTTAGTAATAGAGACTGGCCAGTGGCATCAGCAGTTGCGGTATTGCTTCTATTATTGTTGATCGTACCGATTGTTCTGTTCCAAAAACAGCAAGAGCGTGCGCAGGAGGCAGAACAGTGAGTAATCGTTTTACCTGGTTTAATACCACGTCACTGACATTGGGTTTTGTCTTTCTGTATCTCCCCATTCTTATTCTGGTTTTCTTCAGTTTTAATGAATCTCGGCTTGTAACCGTTTGGGCTGGTTTCTCAACCAAATGGTATGTCGAGCTTTTCAAAGATGAAGCTTTTCTCGATGCGGCCTTGGTTACGTTGCGTGTTGCATTGTTATCGGCAACGGTAGCGACAATCCTGGGAACCCTTGCGGCTGTTGTAATGGTCCGTGCCGGACGTTTTCGGGGACGCACTCTTTTTTCCGGAATGATATATGCGCCGTTGGTGATGCCAGAAGTGATAACCGGACTTTCCCTGCTTTTACTTTTTGTTGCCATGGGCGTCGATAGAGGGTTTTGGACCATTACAATGGCGCACATTACATTTTCGATGTGTTACGCGGCTGTTGTGGTCTCTTCGCGGATGGTTACCTTTGATCGTTCATTAGAAGAAGCTGCGACCGATTTGGGCTGTACGCCTTTTCAGTCCTTTATAAAGGTTACACTTCCGATCATGGCCCCAGCGATTATTTCTGCCTGGCTTTTAGCCTTTACTTTGTCTTTGGATGATCTGGTGATTGCATCCTTTACCTCTGGGCCGGGGGCGACAACGTTGCCAATGAAAATCTATAGTCAGGTTCGGCTTGGTGTGACGCCAAAAATTAATGCACTTTCAACCATATTGATCATGATTGTCACGATGGGGGTTATTACGGCGTCAATTCTAACAAAAAGAGCTGAAGCACAACGCAAAGCCGATGAATTAATGGCTGAATCCTAATCAAATGCTGATGACAATCAGGACTTAAACTTGGATACGGATGGTCTCGCCAGTACTCGTTTTTGCTATGATTTCTATATCGTTCTCTGTTGATAGGGTATCCTTCAACTCTTGCACTGGGATGAAAGACAGTCCTGTCGATAACGCATCAGCCTTGGTTGCGTTATTGGCGATTACACTCATAGATTTGTAAAGAGGTTGGGTACGAAAATCACGGACCAGTAATGAGTGCGCTTGAATTAGATGTGAATGTCCATCACGCAGAACCGTTCCGGTTGGGGTCGAGGTGGCAATCGCTTTCCCTGCGTGTAGATTTACAGCGTTTTCTAAAGACTGTTGTCCTTCATTATCAATCGCGATCGTCCATTCTCGCCCAGAAGGATGTGTTCCAAGGGCTTTGATTTCTCCAATATTTACAAGGCTTTTTGTTAATCCATGGCTTTTCAGTAATTGATATATGTGATCGGTAATAAAGCCCTGGGCGATACCATTTAATGTAATTGCCATGCCACTTTTTTTGAAAGATATCTTGTTCACCGAAGTATCAATGTTTCTGTAATCAACCAATTCACTGATTGATTGCGCCATTTGATGGCGTTTGTAGTCTGTCAGGTTGGGCATTTCGCTGTGAAGCAACCACATGGGCTGTACCGTTATGTCAAACGCTCCTTTGGTAAGGGATGAGATCGAATGTGATGTTGAGATCACATGATAAAGTTCTGGCGAAGGATTTAATATTTCGCCTCTAGTATTTAAACGATTAATTTCGGAACCTGGAATATAGAGGCTAAAGATATTTTCTAAACGCTTTATTTCTTGTCGGATTTTATGCGCGAGCTCTTTTGATCCATTTTCCTTTGGAAGGATGATTTCAGCTTGTCCCCCAAGGGCAATACCCTGCCATTTATGAAGTGCCGTTTCTTTTAAATTATCCTGCGCGACAGCCTGTTTTATTAAAGCGGGCGAAAGAAGTGATGCTGTTCCGATAATTTGAAGAACGCGTCGTCTGGCTTTATTCGTGAGCATGGTTATTTACCTGACTATAGGTTCGTTATTCGATTACAGATAACACTGGATTATCGGGGATTTCTACCATCCCCAGTACGTAATCAATGGGGATATCATTAAGAGAAGTAATCTTGCCGCCATATTGAGTTATAAAACTTTCGGCGGCAGATTGATCTTTGAAAGGCACCACAGCAGGGGCCCCCATACCGCCACGACGTTTGCTTTCAATGACCAAGGTTGCTTCTTTTATATCAATCCAGGGTCCTGCATCTGGTGATTGCCAGTTGGCTTTTCCCATGTCAGTGACATAAACGGCAGTAATTTCATTGCTTTCATCCGGGAGCTTCATATAACCCACGGCATCTCTGGTGGCCGCAAACCAGATAGGAACGGCCTGTCCAAGAATATGGATTTGTGCTTTTGGTCCCGGATGTCCCGCGGCAGTCATGCCACAGAAATAGCTTTGATCATCTGAAGTAAGTGTTGCCGGATCTGGCTTAGGGGTATCATCCGAACCAAAACAACCGTTTAAGAGAATACAACTTGATAACAGAAGTAAAGTTGAAAGCTTTTTCATATCTCTCTCCTTGAAAAAAGATATCCGGAAAGCAAGAGAGGTAGAGAAATCCAACCAAGAAGCGCAATAATGGCATATTGAACGGGAAGCACTGCACGTCCGGCAATAGACGACATTCCTGAAAGGGCCGCCGTACTGTCAAAGCCTGTAAGATTTAGCAACCTAAAGGAATCTGCTGGATTAAAAAGGAGTAGGAAGTTGACGAAATCAGACTTCAGGTTTTCACCTTGATCAACGACCAAAGCCCCCAAAACAGCCATATCAAACAGCAAGACAAACAGCAACCAGACAGCGACGGCCAGACCAATGGCTGTTGCGCGTTCTTTGACACAAACGCTCAAGAGATAACCGATAGACAAAAAGGCACTGCCGAGTAAAACAGTTGAAGCGATTAAACTGCTAAATACGAGCCAGTCCTGAATATTGGCACCATTGGAACTAAGGCCAATCAAAAAACCTGCTGCGCCATAACCAAGAATTGTGGCGATAGACAAAATGAGCGTATGTCCGAGAAACTTCCCGAAGATGATTTGCCATCGATTGATCGGGTAGGTGAGGAGCAATAACATAGAGCCACGCTCGACCTCGCCGACAATACTGTCATAAGAAAGCATCAGAGATATCAACGGCACAAGAAAAACTGACAGGCTGGAAAGGCTGACGACAGTTACTTGCATGGTGCTTATTTTAGCGCCGCCTACAGGTGCTGTTCCAACAAAAGCTAAACTAAGGGCGAGTACAGCCAATAAACAAGAAGCGGCAATGATCCAACGGTTTCGCAATGCGTCTTTCAGTTCTTTTAGGGCAATGATCCAGATTGTTTTCATTATTATTGCCCTCTCTGGTCACTAAAGACGGCATAGAGTTGATCTAATGAAGTGTTTTGAAGTTCGATGTCTTCAACAATAGATCCAAGTTCCCCCAAGTGGCGGAGCATTGTCATCTTTGAGCTTGGGGCGCATTCAATTTCCAGATATCTGCCGTTCATATTGGTTATCGTTGCATTTTGATTTTGAAGTGGCTGAGCGATTTTTTCGCTCATACCTTCTTGGACTGTTATGCGAAGACTAAGGGGTAATCCGGCTTGTGTGCGAAGATCTTCCAATGATCCTGAAGCGACAACTCTGCCAGAGTTCATAACAGTTACGGCATCTGTCTGCGCTTCGAGTTCAGTTAAAACATGAGAGCAAAGTAAAATCGTGACACCGTCTTTTCTAAGGTCTCTGATTATATCGTAAAAGTGTTGTCTGGCTGCTGGATCAAGTCCGGATGTTGGCTCATCAAGAAGTAGCAATCGTGGCTTACCCAAAAGCGCCTGTGCCAATCCCAGGCGTTGTTTCATGCCTTTGGAATAAGTTTTATAACGCCGATTAAGTGCTGCCGAGAGGCCAACCATGTCCATAAGCTCAAGACTACGTGATTTTATTTCGCCTTTCAGGCTTGCATAAAATGCGATGAGCTCCTTGCCTGTCATGTTTGCATCAAACGAGACATTTTCCGGTAGAAAGCCGATAGCGTTGCGATAGGTTACAGATGCTTGATCTTTTGGATTATGCCCGAGGATTGAGAGTGATCCGGTTGTCGGTTGCACCAAACCCAGAATGAGTTTCATCAACGTGGTCTTCCCGGCACCATTATGTCCAACCAAAGCCATAAGGCAACCTTCGGGCACAGAGAAATTAATATCTGTTACTGCTTTGTGAGACGGGTAATGTTTGCTCACATTTTCTAAAATAATGCTGTTTTTAATCATGGATTTGTCTCCATGTCAGGGTTTAATCTGCCAGAAATAGATATATCTGAATTTAATGAAACACGATCGATTTGTGGGGGAGTCATCAGGGGAGCGCTATCAAAAACACCACCGGGTTGTAAGGATGGGAATTGAGATTGTGACCAGCGCAAAATTTCCATGGCCGGTGAATTGATTAATAGTTTGGCAGAGGGGTAAGCCCAAATTACTTGATCTAGAACATCGTTAGGGCGATAGACACTATCAGCAATGTTATCACCGTTCAGATCAAAGGCGGGGTTATCACTCCAGTAATTACCGCGATTGTTCTCTGACCAGTCCAGATGACGAGTGCCAACATATTTGACCTGATGTTGATTACCAATAAAGGCATTTTCACTAACGATGTTCTTTTCTGATCCTGCCGTGAAATGGATGCCAATTTGACATCCTTCAAAGCGATTTTGAACAAAACGGTTTTTGTTCGAGTTATAGATGAAAACACATTTCACACCACCGTTCTCAACAATGTTTCCTTTGAAAAGTGATGAATTTGCATAGTTAAGCGCAAAGCCATGCTCTTTGTCGTTGATAGACTGGTTGTTGGTTATTTTCAGCTTCTTGGAAAACATCAAGGCGTACCCGACATCGTTTCCGCGGGAAATATTGCCACTGACCTCGCTGTTGTTTGTGTACATGTAATGAATTGCAAAGCGTGTCTTTTCAAAAATATTGTTTCTGAATATGTTCTTTTTACTAGTGGTGGTGAAGATGCCGTCACGGCCAAAAAGAATTGTATTATCTTCGACAATTGACCCTGGCGTATTCCAAAGCTGGACACCGTTACCCCTGTCGTTGACCTGTAGGACCTGTAATCCCTCTACGCGATTATTTCTGACAACTGCATTTTTAGGACCCCAGAGATAAATTCCGATCAGGTTGTCTTGAAGGATGTTATTTTCGACAACAGTATTATGAGCCGTTTTATTGACAAAAACGCCGCTGTTTTGCTGGGAAAGGTCCTGGCCAGAGTTGATGATCTTCAATCCAGAGACAACACTATCTGGTGCTAGAACCTCAATCGTGTTGCCTATGCTATTGCCATCAATGATCGCACCTTCTTTGCCGATAAGTGTGAGCGATTTTGTGAGTAAAATAGGGCCTGTATAGATACCCTTGTCCAAGACGAGAACATCACCGTCCTGTGCCTTGTTCAAGGATGCTATCAGCGTCTCAGGTGTTACCTGTAAAACGACGGCTTGGCTCTCAAACATCACCAACAAGACGATGATGTTTAAAAAGAACGCCAAAACAGATTGTTTCATTGTCAGTTTTTTTGAAAACCAAGCCATCGATCTACTCAACTTTACCTAAGCCGGTTCAACCAGCATACGGCCACGCATTTCCATATGAAGCGCGTGACAGAACCACTGACAATAGAACCAATGAACACCGGGGCGATCTGCGATGAAGGTTATAGAAGCTGTTTGTTGAGGGCTGACTTCGAAGCAAACGCCGTAGTTTGCTAGCGTAAAGCCATGGGTCAGATCTTCAACATCATCAAGGTTCGTAACCACAACAGTGACTTCATCGCCTTGTTTGACAGTAAACTTTTCAAGGCTGAATTCTGGTGCAACAGAGTTCATGTAAACCCGAACCTTGTTGCCGTCCCTTATAACATCCTGACAATCTTCCAGATCGATACCATCAGCTTTTGCCATTGCAACGGTATCAGCAAAAGTTGGATCGTTACGATCATAAACGTGAACAGGGTTTACGGTTGAACGATGAACGATGATACAATCATGTGGTTCGGCAAAAGTCGGACCGTCATGAACGATCTTCATTTCATCGCCAGAGATATCAATCAATTGTTCGTTTTCTGGTTTAAGAGGTCCAACATTGATATATCGATCTTTAGAAAACTTGTTCATAGAGATCAGCCATTTACCATCAGCCTCAGAGGTTTCCCCCATAGATGTATGGTTGTGGCCAGGCTGATAGTGAACATCGATTTTCTGAATGATGGGATCTACATCTTCGCCTTTGTAGGCACGGATAGCTTTTTCCATGTCCCACTTAACAACCTGACTATCGAGGAAGAGGGTGGTATAGGCGCTGCCGCGCCCGTCAAATGCTGTGTGAAGAGGACCAAGGCCGAGCTGCGGTTCTGCAACAATAGCATCGCGAGGCTTGATCTTACCTTCAAACACATCATCCAGACGCTCTACGTCTATTACAGATACTGTTGGTGATAGTTTGCCATTCACAACAATGTGGCGTTTGTCCGGTGCCGCATTGACACCGTGTGGGCTGTTAGAGATAGGAATGTATGTGGTTAATGATGAACCTTTGGTTCCATCAACAACTGGAACGCCACCGTCAAATACTTCGTATTCACCCTTGGCAACAGCTTCTTCAATACGCTTGATATTGAAAACGACGACATGGTCCTGCTCTGATGATGTCATTTCAGCCAGATTGACACCTTCTTCAGAGTTGTAAGATGAAGAAATGGCATATTTACCCTGATAATCTGCATCGACGTTATCAAGGTTACCACTGACTTTAACCTGCCACTTAACTTCCATGGTGTCGCCGTCAATAGCTGAGAACACGGCAAAGTATTTACTTGGATCATCAAGAACAGAGCCATCATTTGGTAGGGGAACCCGATGCTCGCCATTCGCAAAAATATAACCCGTACGTGGATATCGCTGTGGTCGTAAGCCGTGGATATCTGAGGCATTTGGAATTTCGATGATTTTATCAACTTTCATGATGTCACAACGAACACGAGCAACACGAGTGTTTGCCTTGTCATTCATGAAGAGATATCGGCCATCATAGGCACCGTCGGTAAAGGACATATGAGGATGGTGCAAGTCACCGTTCATATAGTCACCACCGCGAGTTTCGAGAAACTTTTTGGTTTGTGGTAACAGATTTTCAGTAAGAATTTTCTTACTTTCGTTGGTTTGCCCCCAGCCCGTAGCAGAACATCTGTTGAAGACGGGAACGCGCATAAGTTCACGCATAGAAGGAAGCCCCAGAATGCGAAGCTCACCCGCTTGCCCTGATGACCAGAAACCGTAGTATTCGTCCAACTGTCCCGGTTCAACCATTGCAGGGTTATTTGCACCAGCAGCAGATGCTGTTGAAACACCACCTAATCCAGCAATACCAGAGGCAGCACCGACACCAGCAATAGTCGCTAGTTTAGCTGAACCCCCAAGCAGATCACGTCTGGACAGACCTTTATCTTTTGACATTTATATGCTCCTCTTTAAGGGCCCAACCTGTCGCGTGTCTCACCATTCAACAGGCTGGGCGTGCTGTCGCCCTTTGGACGACGGTTTTGCTAACCCGGGATGATTTTCTCCGGGTTAGCACCTTTCCCTCTGGCTTTTGCAGAAGGTCCGGGATTATTTTTATCATCACCTATGAAATCTGGAATTTCAGTTGCAGAGCAGCTTGCTTTAACAACAGCAGCGCTTTTGCTTTGAAGGTCCTGAAGGCGTTCTCTACGCTTACGTTTTTGCACCATTGGCGGACAACGATGTTCGTCGTGGTAAACAACCTGACAATGCAGACAGTAGAGGCATTCGTTCGGGTTGATTTCGCCAGTTGGATGGATCGCCTGAACCATGCATTCCTTCGCACAAGTTTGACAGGGATTGCCACAGTCTTTTGGGTGTCTTTTGAGCCATTCAAACATGCGCATGCGACCGGGAATGGCTAGGGCTGCGCCTAAAGGACAAATGTATCGGCAGTAGAAACGCTCAACAAACAGACCTGCTGCCAGAAGGGCAAAGGCATAAAGAACCCATGGCCAATCACGCACAAATTTCAGAATGATTGAGGTTTTGAAAGGTTCGACTTCAGCCCAATGCTCTGCGTCTTGCAAAGAGTAGAGAGATAAACCGAATAGACCGAGAAAAATGATGTATTTCAAAGGCCACAAACGTTCATGCAATCCCCAAGGAAGCTCGAACTGTGGTACTTTGCAGAATTTGGCAGCCTGATTTAGGAGTTCTTGCAACGCACCAAAGGGACATAGCCATCCACAATAGGCGCCACGACCCCAAAAGAGCAGCGCGCCAGCAACAGACAACCACAATAAAAAGATCATGGGTTCCATCAGGAAGTAGTTCCAGCTGAAATCTGTTATAAGGGCATTTGCAAAGGTGAGCACATTGACGACAGAAAGTTGTGCCTGAGCGTAAAACCCAATAAAGAGAACCGTAAAGACAAGAAACAGGTTTCTGGTCCATGTCAAAAGTCTGGGGCGTTTAACCAGCCAATCCTGAAAAAAGAAAATCACTGTGAGTATGGCTATAGCAATACTAAGGACAGCAATGTCGGGTCTTTTGAGATCCCACATACGTTTCCATAGTTCTACGCGTTGCGCATTTTCTGATGCTTCCTGTTTTACAGAAAGTTCTGGTGTTTTTGTTGCCACAGCAGGTGTTGGTGCTAGTTTCTCTATTGTGACGTACTTGTCTGGCAGGTCATAATTTAATTCGAAGGCTAGAAAAATCTTTTTGATGGCGGCAATCTCGCGGTTGGCAAGTAGTTCGATACGGAAATTATCTGCCGGATTAAACTCAACATCCGTCGGGATGCGGAAGAGAGCTATTTCCTTGAAATAGGGGGCGTCATCAGCACCAAGATCACCAATGCGCTTATGAAGTTTATCCCGGAAACGGACAGAACTTTCACCTTGGATGAGCTGGAAGCGATCAAAGATACCACCACGGACATAGCCAGAGCCTTTGAATGAATAGCGGCCATTGGCAAAAATGAGTATCGCTTCCTGATCTGGTTTTAGTTGTTTCTGTAAATGTTCGTATTCTGCATCACCCAAAAGAGTTTTGCCGATGACGGGAACACTGACCGGCGCAACATAAAGATCAATATAGATATCGTCTGGAGCCCCTTTTTCAGGGCGGGCAGCCGCCTTTTTATTCCCGGAATTTTCAAAGGCTTCATTAATTTCAGCCAGTGTAATAACGCGGTGGCGAACAGCACCATTGCCAAGTAGTGTTTGCCAATCCGTAACGTCGGTGATGTCTTTGTTGACGTGTCTTATTTCGGTTGGCCCGGATGCCTGATCTTGTTGTATGCCAGCAATGCCAAGATATCGTGCAAACTTAATGGCTGATCTGAAGATGGAATCTTCGATGACCATGATGGTGACTGTTGCGCCACTGATCATATCAACTTCGCCAGTATCCCGGCTTTGCCCTGTCCGACTGACAGCATCAATACCAGTATAGCTGGACATAAAATTGGAAATTTTTTCTTCTGGAATTCCGATAAGAACGATGGGTTCACTGTGCTTTACAAGCTTTGATCCACTGACCACGCCTTCCGGGGTCAGACCAACCATGACATTGATGGGTTTACCTGAATAACCCGTGGCATTTACAAAGTCGGTATTCAGATAGGCATAACCGACTTTTTGGGTGCCTTTTAAAATCTCCGCATAAGAAGGAGTGCCGGAGATAATGCGAAATTCAGTAGCTCCGTCAAAAATTTCAGCGGGCTGTACTTTGGAAATATATTTCTCAAAACTATTTGTTGCCGCATTCGCTGTGGCGAAAGCGAACAGGAAAGAGAGCCCGAGTAGAAGCGATATATAAATGAGCTTGTGAATAAACACAGCAGAAACATCACAACAGGCAGTAAGTGCCCGTGGTTTGTTGATGTTTTTTTCCGTTATACCCTTTGCCCATGCCTTTTGGTTCGGCATGAAGCATCTCCTTTCGCTTACATACTGACAAAAATCCTAATGGGAACAAGCATCTGCTTATTTTGAAGAATTGCCTTTGATGTAAGTCAAGAAAGATGCAAAAAAATTATATCTTAATGTATGTTGTTCATAACATCAGTTCCAGGAGAGGAAACATGGTTTTTTCTCTAACTATTTCGTTTGATAATTCGGGTTAAAAAGACGGGAACAATAAAGACGATTACCAAAAGGCGTAGGGCGTGATGCGTGGTGACAAAGGCCGGGTCGATACCCATGGACAAGGCGGCTAATGTCATCTCTGCAAATCCGCCGGGCGACAGGGCTAAGATCAGGGCTTCAAACTCAAGATCAAAGGCATAGGATAAGATGCCTGAAACAAGCAATGTAACCGCGAGCATCAAGAATGCCATAACGACAGACAAAAGCATTAATTTACCGACCTGACCGAGAGAATAGCCAGCAAAGCGAGCACCCAAAGCGGAACCCAGCGTTAATTGCAACAAGACCGTAACGATTTCAGGTGGTTCGCCCTGAACTAGTCCGCTGGTGTGAACGATGGCACTCAATAACAGAGGACCTGTCAATTGATAGGCAGGGAATTTGGCAATCTTGCCTAAAAACAACCCGCCTGAAGCAATGATAAGCAAGATAATAATATCAAGAAGAGACCAGAGAGGGGCAGTGCTTTCTCTCTCCACCATCTCAAGCCCGGACCAATAGGTGAGAAACAATGGGATTGCGAGGAGAATAGTTGCCACGCGGCAGGCGTGAGCGAGAGTAAGTGCGGGGACGTCAGCACCGGCTTCTTCGCCAAGTAGTGTCATTTCTGATAGCCCGCCTGGAAATCCTGCAAAGATTGCTGTCAGGCGATCCATCTTCATAAATTTTCGGCAGTAGAACTGTGCGATAAATGTCAGTACAGCGAGATAGAGCACCGCAGCGATCAAGGTAGGTATCCATTCACCAGCGCGGGCGAGAACTTCGGGAGAAAAGGTTCCGCCCAGCATAACGCCAAGAATGACCATAATGATCAGACGAACAGGCTTGGTAACTCCAACGGGGACACCTGATAGCGACGCGATAAGGCTGCCTGTCAAACAACCCAACATCCAGGGAAGCGGGAGGCCAAGTGTCCAAAACACACAGCCCCCCGTCAAACCGGATAGAAAAGTCAGAAGCAGCTTAAATGCTGTTTTCGAGCGCCCTGTTTTCAGGGAAGACACATTCTATCCTTCACCATCATTAACTTTGAGGGCGCGTCTTCTGCGAACATCGATGATGTTCTGTATCAATGGAGCAAGTAGGACAATAACAGTAATAGCCAGAATACTTGCTGTAATTGGACGTTCCCACAGAAATGAAAGCTCGCCATCACTGATCGCTAATGCACGGCGTAGATTATCTTCCATCATTCCGCCAAGGATAAACCCAAGGAGCATGGGGGCGAGGGGGAAGTTAATCAACCGGAAGATGATCGCAAGAATAGCGACGATAACCATGATGTGAATGTCAAAGGTATTAAAAGAGACGAGGTAAACCCCGATCAACGAGAAGAATAGTATCAGGGGCGTCAGAATTTTCTTGGGTAAAGCCAACAGTCGCGCAATGTAAGGAATTAAGGGTAAGTTGAGAACAAGCAGGATAATGTTTCCGATGTACATGGAAATAATCACGGACCAAAACACGGCTGGTTGTTCTACAAAAAGTCTTGGGCCTGGCTGAACACCATAGGAGATAAGAGCCCCAAGCATAACGGCTGTTGTGCCTGATCCTGGAATTCCAAGTGTCAAAAGCGGCACAAAAGATCCTGAGCAAGCGGCATTGTTTGCCGTTTCCGGGGCAGCCAAACCGCGCAAAGAACCTTTGCCGAATTTGAGTTTTTCTTTTGCACTGGCAAAGCTGCGTTCCATGCCATAGGCGAGAAAAGAGGCAATTGTTGCGCCGGCACCGGGGAGAACGCCGATAAAGAAACCGAGAACAGAGCTACGCCCGACTACAGGTGCGAGGTCTTTGACCTCTTCTCTACTGACTTTCATGCTACCGAGCTTGCCTTTGGTCGCGTCTTCTGCTTCTTGAGATACTTTTTCCGGCTTGAGAACCACCATCAGGGCTTCCGACAGGGCAAAGGTTGCCATGGCTAGTAGAAGAAAACTGATACCATCAATCAGATCCAGAGATCCAAAGGTAAATCGCTGAAGTCCGGCTGTTTGATCTGTTCCAATGGTTGAAAGCATCAAACCAAAGAGCGTCATCAGAACGGCAACCAGAAACTTCCCTTTTCCAGCAAAGGCAGATACTGCTGTTAATCCCAGAACCATAAGGGCGAAATAATCGGCAGACTGAAAACTGAGTGATACGGAAGCCAAAGCTGGTGCTGCGAAAAGAAGGAAAATTGCGGCAATGGTACCGCCGCTGAAAGAGCTATAGGCTGCGATTGCCAAGGCTTTCCCTGCATGACCTTGCTTGGCGAGGGGATAGCCGTCAAATGCTGTGGCAACAGTACCTGCAACACCTGGTGCATTGATCAGGATCGCAGATGTTGATCCGCCAAAAATAGCACCATAATAAACACCAGCCATCAAGATCATTCCCGTTGCGGGATCAAAACCATAGGTAATCGGAATCATGAGGGCAATGGCTGAAATCGGACCGAGGCCGGGTAACATGCCGATAAAGGTTCCTGCGAAACAGCCAACAAAAACCATCAGAAGATTAACGGGGGAAGCAGCGGTGCTTAACCCTTGAAGAATACCATCAAGCATTAATTTGCTCCGAGCATAGTAAAGATCTCACCGGGCGCGAGATAGATACCCAGGAGCTTATCGAGAATAAACCAGAACCCAACGGTAGCAGGTACTGAAGAGAGAAGAATAACAGACCAACGTCTTTCACCCAGGGCATAGATTCCACCAATCAGGAATAAGGCCGTGGATAGCAGGAAGCCTAACGGGCTCAAGGTTAACCCATAAAAGACCATGAGGGCGATCAGAACAAATGTCTTTCCCCAATTCAGACCTCTAAAAACTGAGAAGATGTCATCCGTTTCTTCTCGCTGCGGAAGAACGAGAAGAAGGAAGGAGACAATGCCTGTAAGCCAGGAAAGGGCTATTGGCATGGTTCGGGCGGTAAAGGGTTCCAATTCATCACCCGGAAACAAGGGAATATGCCTTGCTTCCATACCATAAGCGATTGCGAGAACAAGAAAACACAAGGCTCCCGCTTTTTCCTTGCTGAGGGTCATTGTCTCCATTCCTTCTTTATTCTATTGGCAGATACTACTGAAAGATGTTTGGCTTATAAGAAGCCAAGCTCTTTCATCAGGTCTCCAACAATGCCTTCCTGTTCTTCAAGGAAAGTGTAGAAAACGTCAGCAGGTTGGAAGACTTCAACCCACCCATTACGTGAACGAACAGTTTCCCATTCCGGTGTGTCGTACATTTTTTCAAGAGTTGCGTTATAGGCAGCTACTTTTTCTTTGGATGTACCCGGGGCTGCAAAGAAACCGCGCCAGTTTACGAATGTCGCATCAATTCCCTGTTCTGTTAGGGTCGGGATATTCGGCGCATCTTCAATACGATTGGCGCCAGTCATTGCCAGAATGCGTACCTGACCACTACGTTCCAGTTCCAACGCTTCGGAAAGACCGGTTGAAAGTAGTGCTGTTTCCCCGGATAGAAGGCCAGCCATTGCTTTGCCGCCCGCATCATAGGGAATGTACTTCACAGCTTTCGGGTCACCGCCCGCAGCTTTAAATGCCTGTGCAGCGACTAGGTGATCCATGCTGCCGCGTGCAGAGCCGCCAGCGATTTTCACGGATTTTGGATCTGCCTTGAAATCAGCGACAACCTCTGCGAAAGATTTGTACTTGGAATCAGCCGGAACAACAAAAGCAGCATAGTCACCGATGACACCTGCAACAGGGACAAGGTCACGGAATGACTGTGGGAAAACCTTTGTTAGTGAACGGATAACGATCGGGGTTGAGTTTACCATCAAGGTATCGCCCTGACGTTCAGCCGTTTCGATAAGATGCGCGATGGCTTTACCACCACCACCACCAGACATGTTTTCAAACGAAGCAGAGCCAAGTAGACCCGATTTTGTCAAGGCTTCGCCTGTACCGCGTGCTGTGCCATCCCAACCACCGCCGGCACCACCGGGAATAAGGAAATGGATTTTTTCGAGATCTGCGGCAGATGCAGAAGAAAGCGGCATGGCCATACCCACTGAAACAGCAGCAGCTGCCATAGATAGCACAAGACGACGGGATAATTTTGTTGTTTTGCCAAACATGAATTGGCCTCCGAGTATGATTGTTAATTCGATGAATAACAAACCGCCGAACGAAGTCGGATGGGGGAGGTGTCCATATTGGAATTATCAGATCAGAAGATTGTCTGAACTGTTTTTTTACTGTCTCCCTAACCGCTTTTATTATTTTTTTAGCTGCGGCCTATCATTCAATACCTGTAGGCTAGGGGATAAAGCTGTCACTACCCTGTCGTTTTGAAAAATAATTTTTATTAAATAAAATTATCAATTAATACAGATGTATAAAGTGTTTGTTTAATGTTATTTATTATTCGCCACGCAATGACTTGTTCCATTGGTTTATCGTTTTCCGTCTTTTTACCTGATCAAGATAAACTAACAGGCCAGGACCAACTTTAATTGGTTGTAAATTACTACGGGCTTGAGCTGCGAGAATTTCTTCTGGGCCGCTACTTTTTATTCCAGGATGCACAGCATTAAGCTTCGCGCTGGTCGTGAGCAATTGTTGTCCTCGCTCTGAGAGAAGATACTCTAGAAAAAGCTTACCAGCTTCTTTCGATTTTGCAGCCTTGGGAATAATAGCAAGGCGAGATAGAACCGTTGTATAGTCTTCCGGGTAGAGTATTCCGAGGTTCGGGGAGCTGTCTAATCTTGCAAGGGCGTATGAACCTAGAACATTGTATCCGATAACATATTTGCCACTGTTGACGTTATTGATAATTGCCGTAGAGCTCGTGGATAGCTTAACGCCATTTGCGCCAAAGGTTTTTATAAGATTCCAGATTCCTTTGTATCGTTCTGAATCAACCCCCATAAACAGAAAGCCAACACCACTCCGTTCTATATCGTACGTGGCAATACGACCGAAAAGATCGGAAGGCCTTTCGGCGAGGAAGCGCTGCATTTCCAAACGGGTTTTGGGGAGCGGTTGGTCTTTAAAATATTCCTTGTTGTATATCGTGACTGCGGGTTCAGAAGTAAAGCCAAAGACTTCGTTCCGCCATTGTGACCACGACGGCATATCCTGTGCTGTCGATATTTCCACGCGTTGTGCAAAGCCATCGTTGGCGAGCTTCATTTGCAGATCCATGGCCGAACTGATGGCAATATCTGCGGTTACATCACTGTTCAAGGTTTCATCTTGGATGCGTTCATAGAGTTCAAGAGATTGCAGGTCATGATAAACGATCGAGATGTCGGGAAAGAGTTCTTGAAAGTCAGCAATTGTGCCTTGGAAAATATCAACATCTGTAACGCTATAAATCGTAATGACATTGTTTTCCTTGCCCGAAATTGCGGGAAAATCAAAAGCTTTGGCCTTGGCTGAATGTACATATGATTGGGTGATGGCAATTATGATTACCAAATACAAAGCCTGAAGCAATGGCATACAAAATAAACCAAGCTTATGTTGTAGCGTTGTTGATCGTGTCTTAATAGTCCGAGCCCCTGATTTATACTTGGTCCATTATTGCTTTCTTAGGAACCAATTACTGTTTTTGTTTTTTTCTTCACATTATGGTTCAAAGCTGTCGAGAACCTGTCATAGGAAGGAAAATAGATTTTCTTTAATTCCCGGGCTTTTCAAAACCCTTGGAACAAAGTTAGTCTTTTGGGCATGAGAATACTAGTCGTTGAAGATAATGCCGCTTTGGCTGATGGAATATCCAGTGCGCTGACCCGCATGGAAATGGCTGTGGATGTTGTTGGTGACGGTACCGAAGCAGACAATATTTTACGAACCCAGGAATTTAACCTGGTCGTAATGGATCTAAACCTGCCGGGTTATGACGGGCTGGAGATCTTAAAACGATATCGTCAGAATGGTGGTAAAGCTCAGGTCCTAATTCTGACTGCGCGGGATACACTAAATGATCGGGTCAAAGGTCTTGACCTTGGGGCGGATGATTACCTGACCAAACCTTTTGATCTGGTTGAGCTTGAAGCAAGAGTGCGAGCACTTCTCCGGCGACAAAGCGGCTTGAAATCACCCGAAATTGTCATCGGTGAGCTGATCTTTGACAGTGTGGCGCGCCGGGTTTCGATGATGGGTGAGCCTCTGGACTTGCCACGCCGTGAATTTTGCTTGCTTGAGCTTTTGATCAGCCGGGCCGGACAGGTTGTCAGCAAAGAACAGATTGCAGACAGTCTTGCCAATTTTGATCAGGATATGAGTCCCAATGCTGTTGAGCTTTATATTAGCCGTTTGAGAAAGAGGCTGGCGGCGGCCGATATCAATATCAAGACTGTTCGCGGTCTTGGGTATCTGTTGGAAAAATAATGAGGTGGCAACGCAAGTCCCTTCGCCGTCGTTTGTTACTATGGTTGCTAGGTGCGCTTGCGATTATCTCAGCTCTGATGCTTTTCGAAGTTCGCTCCAGTGCAAGTAAAGCAGCCAACGAGGCCTATGACCGGGTATTGCTGGGGTCTGCACTGGCGATTGCAGAACGAGTTGTTGTTGTTGGAGAACAGCTAGAAGTTGATGTGCCTTATGTTGCGCTTGAAATGTTAACTTCGGCCGCGCAAGATCGCGTATTTTATCAGGTTGTTGGCCCGGGAAATAGCTTTATTACAGGCTATGATGATTTGCCCATCGTGGATGATAAGGAAATTCCTAAAAATGGCGCACCGCTTTTCTTTGATGCTGATTATCGCGGTGATGCAATTCGGGTTGGCGTGATATCCCGTCACATTTCCGGGGGGCGTTTGTCAGCACGTTTTACGGTGATGGTCGCCGAAACGATTGAGGGGCGCAATAATCTGATCAATGAAATGATGACAGCTGCCATTGTTCGTCAACTGGTGTTGATATTGGTTGCGGGAATTGTGTTATGGATCGGGATCGGATGGGGACTTAAGCCGCTTGTAAGGTTGGAAGCAGCATTAAATAGACGAACACCTTCGGATCTAAGGCCTATTGAGCACGAAGTTCCGCAAGAAGTACGTCATTTGATTGAGGCAATTAATGACCTGATGAAGAGACTGGGCGCTTCTATTGAGGCGATGCAACGTTTTACATCCAACGCAGCACATCAACTCAGAACACCACTTGCGGCGATCCAAACTCAGGCTGAGTTGGCGCAAGATGAAAAAGATCCGGTGAAAATCACGAAACGACTAGAGCATTTAAATCGGAGTACGAAACAAACATCACGCTTGATTAATCAGCTTCTCAGTTTGGCGAGAACACATCAGGAAGAGGAGAACTTCCAATCGGAAATAATAGATTTAAAGCTACTGAGTGAGGAGGTGACGCGAGTTTATGTTCCTCAGGCGGTTGCGTTGCGAATTGACTTGGGATTTGAGCAAGAAGACCAAATTAATTCGGTTGTCGGGAATGAGGAGCTTATCAAAGAGGCATTGAAGAATTTAATTGAAAATGCATTACATTATTGTCCTGAAAATTCGACGGTTACGGTGCGGATAAAACAGGAATTGGAAGATGCTATGATTGAGGTTGAAGATGATGGTCCCGGCGTTTCTAAGGACGAGCGCGATAAAATTTTTGAACGTTTTTATCGCTCTGAAACACGGGACGATGAAGGCTGTGGTCTGGGCTTGCCAATTGTCAGGGAAATTATGGAACGTCATGGTGGATTTATAGAGTATAAGGAAGCGACACAGGGGCAGGGGGCTTGTTTCAGACTCAGATTTTCTCAAGTTTAGTTGATTTTTTTTGAGGGGGGGATTCCCTGAGTAAATTTCTAATTCGCGCCTTTACTGATGCTGCTTCATCGAACAGAGCTTTTTGCATTATAGTCTCTGCTTCCGTCTTATATTCAGGAAATTTCTTACTGAAGAAATGAAATCCGTGATACCCCCAGGCACGAATTAATTTCCTTTCGCTTCTCAAGCAAAGACGAATGAAATTCTCTACCGTAAATTTTTGTGCGGCGGTTATGGTCAAATGCTCAAAAGATTGAAGGATATGGAGCTGACTTTCCCACTGATCAAATAGCTCTAGATGATCGAGTATGGTTTTTGAATAGAGCGGGGTAAAAGAACCCTTATTACAGAGGTGGTTCTTTAAAATCCATGTGGAGCCAGATTGAAGTTCTCTGTCCAGCAGAACATCCATTAAATCCTGTTCAAAGCTTGGTGTATTCACGTATTGGGTATAGATCGCACGAATATCCTTGGCAGATTTCATGTCCCATGTCGCGAGTGATTTTTTAAGCATGTTCATTTATCAAAAATAATGGTTAGATTTTAAATATACTTATGCAGGAGCCATTTCTAGAATATCTCTCTCAACGCAATCCAGGAGCTTTAGCGTTGTTATTCTGCTTAGCTCGGGGTCTCGTTTAGCGATTGCTTCGTATAGTTCCCGGTGTAAGGGAAAAGATCTTTGTCCAAAGTCCTGTCGATCAAAAGGCTTGCTGAAGAAGCTTTGAAACGGTCCGCGCATACCAGAAATTAACTGCTCAAAAAGCGGATTGCCGGTGGCCTGATAAATAGAACGATGAAAGACAGCGTCTTCGTCCCGCGCACTGCCATTTGTCTGATGGGCATGTTCCATGGCTATAAGGCATTTTTCAATGAAGGCAATTGCTTCATCTGTGCCTCTGCTTGCTGCAATCATGGCCGCTTCAGCTTCAAGCCCGCGCCGGATATCAAGCGCAAAAATAAGGCTATCCCGCTCTGGTCCGATGTTAATAGGTACCAGAACTTCGTCTTTACTTACCTGACGACAAAGAAAGGTTCCTGCACCTCTTCTGATTTGGATAATATTTTTGGCTTCGAGCTTTCTGACGGCTTCACGAACAGAAGAGCGTCCAACGCCCAAAGCTTCCATCAATTCACGTTCGGATGGCAGTTGATCGCCTGCCTTGTAGTTGTTCAGATTGATGAAATGAATCAACTGCTCAGCAATCATATCCGATTTATTCGTTGTGGAAATAGGGGCTAGACCCAGCATATTAAAATTCCAATTTTATCTTATTTATTCAGATATAATACGAGACTATAACAGCTTTTATAAACGCAATCCTGTTTCCGGGTCGAAAAAATTCAATCCAGAAATCTTAAAGCTGATCTTTCGCACTTCTTTTGAAGCAACAGAAGATTCCGGTTCAGCGCGCAGAGTTAAGGACGTCGATCCAACTTTACCCCAGACAATAAGCTCTGATCCTAGCTTTTCTATGATATCAACATTAAAGGTAGTTGAACCATCAGTATCCAAAACCACATGTTCCGGGCGTATACCGAGTTCAACTGTCTGACCGTCTCTCAGCGGTTGTTTCGAGATATACTCATCAATGGAAAATTTGATATCGCCATTTTCGAAGTATGTGCCACCAGAAGTGTTTATTATTTTTCCGGTAACGAAGTTCATGCTTGGCATGCCGACAAACTGGGCGACATAGCGTGTTGCCGGTTCTTTGTAGATTTGATCCGGCGTTCCAAGTTGTTGGATGACACCTGCTTTCATAACGGCAATACGATCGGCAAGGGTCAAGGCTTCAACTTGATCATGCGTTACGTAAATCATGGTTGCGCCAAGTTCTTCGTGTAGGCGCTTTAACTCTACACGAAGCTCTGAGCGCAGCTTTGCATCCAGATTTGACAATGGTTCATCAAACAGAAAGACATCGGCTTTTCGTACTAGTGCGCGGCCAATTGCAACCCTTTGCCTTTGCCCGCCCGAAAGCTCACCGGGTTTTCTGTCCAACAGGTTTTCTATTTGAAGAACCCGCGCGGCATAAGCGACCAGTTCATTAATTTTGTCTTTCGGCGTTTTGTTCATTTTCAAACCGAAAGATAAATTACCACGAACAGTCATCTTAGGGTAGAGAGCGTAGGACTGGAATACCATCGCGATGCCACGGTCTTTTGGTTCCATAAACGTAACGTTCCGATCATCAATCCAGACATCGCCGTCTGTTGCTTCCTGAAGGCCCGCAAAAGTATTGAGTAGTGTGGATTTCCCGCAACCGGATGCACCAAGAAGAACAAGAAATTCCCCCTTGTTGATTTCAAGGTTTAGTTTTTTAAGAACATCGACCTTGCCAAAGCTGACACTGAGATCTTTTGCACTTACATGTGCTGTATTTGTATTGTTTTGCATCTCTTATCCTTTAACAGCACCAGCTGCAATTCCGCGAACGAACCAACGCCCGGAAAAAAAGTACACCAACAGAGGAACCATAGCGGTCAGGAACGTTGCCGCCATGTTGACGTTATATTCCTTGGCACCGCGCGCCGTATTGACAATATTATTTAGTTGAACGGTCATGGGCATGTTTTCACGCCCGCCGAAAATCAATCCCAACAGGAAATCATTCCAGATACCTGTGACCTGTAGGATGACGGCGACAATCAGGATCGGCGTCGACATGGGCAACAAAACATGAAAGAACACGCCAAAGAAACCTGCACCATCAACACGAGCTGCTTTGAAAATCTCTGACGGTAATGTCGAATAATAATTTCTGAATATCAACGTCATGATGGGCAGCCCAAAAATTGTATGGACGAGAATAATCCCCGGAAGAGTTCCATAGAGGCCAAAAGTCGCGAAAATCTTAATCATCGGATAGATGAGGGCCTGATAGGGAATAAAGGCTCCGAATAGAATAATCCCAAAGAATAGTTCTGCGCCTTTAAATCGCCAGTATGAAAGAACGTACCCGCAGATCGCGCCGGACAGAATAGATACGAAGAGGCTGGGGATTAGAATTTTGATAGAATTCCAGAAGCCGACACTTACCCCTTCGCACTGCAGACCAGTACACGCCGTGGACCAGGCTTTGACCCAGGCATCTGTGTTCCATGTTTCCGGCCAACTCATGATATTGCCCATACGGATCTCGGGCATGGTTTTGAGCGATGTAATCAGAACTATGTAAAGTGGTAGCAGAAAGAAAAGAGAACAGATGATTAGAAAGAGATAAATCGCAATCCGTTCTTTGGATATTATTGTTCTAGGTTTTTTAAGAGAGGGTGTTGATGTACTTTGTGTCATTGTCATAATTACCCATTAGCTCCCTTTTTGACGTGTTTGACGTAAAGCCAAGGGGCTAGGGCAGCAATCACGGTCAACAACATCACTGTTGCGCCAGCCATTGCGAGGCCGATATTGGCACGCTGTAAAAGATGGTCGAGTACAAATTTTGCCGGAACTTCAGTGGCAATACCCGGGCCACCACCTGTCATGGCAACAACGATGTCATACCCCTTAACAACTGACAGAGATAATAAAATGACGGAGGTAAAGATGACAGGGCCGAGGATAGGGATAATGACGTGCAAGTAAACGCGCCATGTCGGAACGCCGTCTATTTTTGTTGCTTTCCAGATTTCCGGGTCAACACCTCGCAGGCCAGCAAGCATTAAGGCCATTACCAAACCGGATGCCTGCCAAATAGCTGCAAAAACCACGGTGTAAATGGCAAAATCCCGATTAACAAGCCAGTCAAAAGTAAAGCTTTCCCAACCTGCAACGCGCACCATTTCCTGTAAACCCAGTGCAGGATTTAAAAACCATTGCCAGGCAAGTCCTGTGACAACAAAGGACAAAGCATGGGGATAGAGAAAGACAGTTCGGAAAAAGGACTCAGCCCGTACTTTCTGATCAATGAAGACAGCAAGCAAAAACCCTAAGATCAGGGACCCGGACGTAAAGAGAACGCCAAAGATCACCATGTTCTTCAGGGAAACAATCCACCGCGTCGTATTAAACAGACGGATGTATTGATCCAAGCCAACAAAGTCAGAATTCGGGAGCAGCTTGGAGCTGGTAAAAGAAAGCTGTACAGACCAGAGGACGCAACCGACAAAAATTGTCAAAGCAATGACAACAAACGGTAAAATCGTCAAACGTGCAGCCAACCGAGATGATATCAAAGGGTATTTCATTTTCTCGCCTGGTTGGGGGAATAAAAGGAACCCGATATTTTGTTAATCAAACTTGTTATCATTCAATCAAATATAATACCGGGTTCAGATTATCTGTTAGTTTACTGTTTCGAAAGTTTCGACAAGACGTGCAACCATATCTTCTTTGGTCATGTCACTTGCGTTCCAGTATTCAGTATAAATATCTTGAATAGCGCCTGCGAGATCAGGCGTGATATACATACCTGTTGACCCAACATGGGTTGCGTCACTTGATGTTAATTTGATCGCTTGTGCCCCACAGGGATCCAGCTTGCTTGGATCAACATCTGAACGTACAGGGATTGAACCCTTTACGTTATTGAAGGCAACCTGGGTTTCCTTGTCCAGCATTACGTTGACCATCAAAGACTGTGTTTCGCGATCAGCCTCGTTTCCTGTTTTCGGGAAAACGAAGACATCACCAGAGATCATGTAAGGTGATTGCGGGATAACGGCTGGAATACAGCCATAGTCCACACCAGCTTTCTGACCGGCAGAAATAAACTCACCCTTGGCCCAATCGCCCATGATCTGCATCGCAGCTTTGCCGGTAATAACCATGCTGGTGGTTTCGTTCCAGCTACGTCCCGGAGATCCTTTGTCGGTTTCTCTTACTAGATCCCGCAGACGGGTATAGACGTCGATGACTTCGCCCATCTTTTCTGACTTGATTAACTCTGCATCACGATCATTAAATAGCTTGAGGTAAAAATCTCTACCAGCAACAGATAGCAGAACGGCGTTAAAGGTCAGTCTTTCCTGCCATGCTTCACCACCGACAGCCAGAGGAACCGCGCCATCGGCTTTCAGCTTGTCAACTGCTTCGAAGAAGCTGTCCCAGTCGGTAGGGGGCTTTGCGCCTGCTTTTTCAAAAGCGGCCTTGTTATACCACAGCCAGTTTGACCCGTGAATATTAACGGGAACCGCATAGTAGTTGCCATCGCGTTTGATAACGTTGTTGATAATGCCGGGAAGAACTTCGGCCCAGTTGCCTGCTTCGGCTTCGGCATTCAGATTGTTGAGTAACCCTGCGTCAACGATTTCTTCGAATTCACGGGTAACGTTGAACTGCCCTACTTGTGGCGGATTACCACCCAGTAATCTGTTGGTGAAAGTTTGTTTGGCAGCATCACCAGCGATACCGTTATCAACCCATTCGCCGCCGGCTTCTTGAAAGCGATCGGCAAAGACCTTGATTGCAGCAGCTTCACTTGCGGATGTCCACCAATGGATCACTTCAGCTTTTTTTCCATCAGCCAAAGCAGCTGTTCCGAAACATGTTGCCGCTAGGCACAGGGCAGCAACACTTCCTGATAGATATTTTTTGAACTTCATTACGTCCTCCCAGATTGATTATTTTTTTTAGTTGTTTATGGCCACATTATTCTGATCAGAAATATGTTGTTGATCTGAAGAAAATGCGGCCGCGAGGCCTGTAAGAATGTCCTGTAATAACAGGTCATTTCCTTCCAGCCCGGCAAAGAGGCGCACGGTATTTCTATGTACGCCGAAATCGTTAATTGCGTTGGGACCTGAATCTATGCGTCCTGCGACCTCTACGGGTAATACAAGGCTTTCATAACCTCCCCAGCTAACCCCAAGGCGAAATACGTCGAGAGCATCGCAAAAGGCTTTGATATTGGCACCTTGGGCGAGTTGAATAGAGAAAAGTCCGCCGGTTCCTGTCAGGCTATCAGGGATTTTTGATGAATAACCGGGGAAGTTAATCTGTGCGATACGGTGATCTTTTCCTAAGTGCTTTAAGATATAATCAGCCGCTTCACTGTGGGCTTTCAGTCGCAATTCTAAAGTTCTCATACCACGTAGTATCAGTGATGATTCCATTGCGGACAGTTTGCCGCCAAGAAGGGATAGGCTTGTGTCTCTGATATTTTTAATCAGTTGTTCTGAACCAATCGTGCAACCAGCAACCACATCACTGTGACCCGAGAGGTATTTCGAGAGAGAATGAACCACGAGATCGATGCCGTGTTCAATCGGGTTTTGGTAAAGGGGTGTTGCAAAGCTATTGTCGATAAGGGTTATGACCTTATGTTTCTTGGCCAGTTGGGCAACTGCACTTATGTCATGTGTTTCAAAGGTAAAGCTGGATGGGCTTTCCAGGAAAAGTAATCTGGCACCGCACAGGGCAACATCAAGTGCTTCTAGGTCAGAGCAATCAACATATTCTACTGAAACGTTGAACTGCTTGAGTAAGACTTCGAAAAGACGGTAGGCATCAGAATAGGCGTGTTGTACGGATACTACTTTGTCGCCTGATTTCACCAATGCGAGCACTGTACTGGAAATGGCAGCCATACCGCTACCGAATACAGCTGCTGCTTCTCCCCCCTCTAACTGTGCAAGTTTTTCTTCAAGGATACGCGAGGTCGGGTTTTCTGTTCTGGAATAGATATCGGCATTACTTTTGCCTGAATATCTGTCTTCTAGCGAATCATAATCAGTAAAGGTAAATGTTGAGGTCTGATAGATCGGGGGAACAATTGAACCATATTCAAATGCTTCATCCTGTGTAAGAATTTGGCGCTTTTTATCTATTCCAACCATTTTTTATCATTTCTTATTTATCAGACGTCAGACGTCTTATTATTAAGAATAAATGACACTGTTAGTCAAGAGGAGGGAAGCTTTTAAGTCTAGGCGTTCACAAAAGAAGGCAGAAAACATTACGTTTTCTGCCTTCTTGAAATGAATAAAAGCTATTCTCTTTAGCCGAGAATCGCCCCATCGTCTTTGGTAACTGCAATGATTGCAGAACGTGGTGCAGTTCCTTCACCACCGGGGAACGTGCTGTCCCCTTTTTCTCCCGGATGTTGAATGCCTACAAAGACTGTTTTTCGGTCTTCACTCCAGGTAATGCCTGTAACTTCGCATTCTTTAGGGCCAACAAGGAAGCGTTGAATTTCGCCAGTTTCGGTATCACCGATCAGCATCTGGTTATTTCCCATACCCGCAAAATCATCCTTGTTGGAATATTTGCCATCCGTTTGGATCCAGAGCTTACCATTGTTATCGAATGAGATACCATCTGGTGAGTTGAACATATTGTGCGCGTCAATGTTCTTGGAACCTGCATAGGTATCTTTGTGAACGGTGGGGTTGCCAGCCATCACAAATAGATCCCATGAGAAAGCTTTTGAAGTATGATTTTCGCCCTCAGGTCTCCAACGGACGATCTGACCATAGAGGTTTGCAGCCCTCGGATTGGGGCCTGTTACCGGCGTTTCGTCACCGCCAGCATTTGGCTTTTTGCCCCGATTTTTGTTGTTGGTCAAAGCACAGTAAATTTCTGCTTTTTTTGGATGTGATGCGACCCATTCAGGACGATCCATTGTCGTTGCACCAACTTTTGAGGCCGCGATGCGGGCATGAATGCAAACTTCAGCCTGAGACTTCATGCCCGTTGTGGCAGGGGAAAGCTCAAGCCATTCACCACTTTGGTCATCGTTGAACTTGGCAACGTAAAGCTGACCTTCATCCAGAAGATTTCTATTGTCGCCACCCTCAACAAATTTTTCTTTGGAGACAAAGCGATAGATGAATTCACCGCGCTCGTCATCACCCATGTAAACGACAACATGATCGTCTTTATTGATGACAACTTCTGCATTTTCGTGCTTGAAGCGTCCCAGAGCTGTACGCTTTTTGGGTGTTGATGTCGGATCGCTAGGATCTATTTCCACAACATAACCAGCTCTGTTTGGCTCATTCGGGTTTTTGCTAATGTCAAAACGATCGTCTTCCGTAGCCCAGGCATAGCCCCAGTCTTCATTCTTGACGCCATAACGTTTTAGCTCATCACTTGCCGTATAGCTTTCATCACTGCTAGAGAAGTAACCGTTGAAGTTTTCTTCACAGGCGAGATAGGTGCCCCAAGGTGTGCGGCCATTTCCGCAGTTATTCCATGTGCCGAGTGACTGCGTGCCGGATGGATCTGCGGATGTTTTTAGCAGGTCATGACCACGTGCAGGGCCGGAAATTTCCATAGGTGAATCAGCTGTAATACGGCGGTTATATTTGGAATCTTTTACAATATTCCATTTCTTACCGTCTTGTTTTACCTCTACCACAGTAACACCATGAGCGGCTTTGCTCTTGCGAATGTCATCGGCTGTTTCCGGTAACTTGCTCTCACGGTTGTCATACATAATGCTGCGGTTTGTGTATTCATTGTTCGAAACCAGCAGATGATGTCCATCAACTGTAAAGAGTGACATGCCGTCGTTGTTATCGCCTATGGCAAGCTCTTGGCTTTCGCCTGTCCCGCGTGTTTTGTGATCGAATGGAATGGATTTGGACCACAACTCGTCCCCCCATTGAGTTACAACTTGCCATGAATATCCTTTGGGAACAGTTACCGTATCCAAAGAGTTTGCTGGAATAGGTTCAAAATCAAAATTGCTTGCTGCCTTTGCTGTGAAAGGCGTTAAAGCTGTTGATCCCAAAACAAAGGCAGATGCCCCAATGGCTAGGCCACCGCCAAGAAAATTACGGCGTGACATAGCGCGTTCAACAACCTGCTCAAACCCGGTTACTTCCGGGCCAGGATTGGTGATTTCATCAAATTCATCAAAAGAAAGGTCATCGTTTTTGTTTTCATTCATTTTGCACTCCTAAGCGCACAACATCCTCAATGGGAGTTGGCTTTATCATTTTTGAATGCTTAACGCTTACTTACTAGCCATTGCATAAATGTGACACTTCTTGGAACCTTTAAAAACAAAATAAGAAGGATATTTTTATCATCTTATTTTGATTTGTTTTCCAGTAGGGTCTGGATAATCAAACCAAGATAAGGATTATCCTTTGCCGATTTCGCCGTTGTGATGACTAAAGCACGCTCAAGTGCTAAGGGGGCGTCAAATGGTACGACCAGGCTACCGTCTTTAAGATGGTTTTCTACCAGTGCCTTGTGCCCCATCATAATGCCTGCGCCATTACGGGCTTCTTCTATGGCGAGACCATAGAGTGAAAAAACAGAGCCATCGGTGTTCAGGAAGCCATTTGGAAAAGCATAGGAAACCCACTTAGACCAGTCTTCTGCCCAGGATGCGTCATGAAGACAAAGTTCTTTGTCTAGATCTTCATAGTTATTCAAGCGTTTGGCAACTAGGGGGGAACAGACGGGAAAGATGATATCCTTACAGACTTCATATGTAGTGGAAAAGACATCTTTATCGTTGCTCACGTTATCTTGATAGAAAATACATAAATCAAAAGGCTCACGTTGTAGATTAGGTTGTTTCTCCAGTGCTGTGACAGAGATTGTTAGTTCCGGCGCAGCTTTCCGGACAGAAGGCAATTTGGGAGAGAGCCAGAGTTGGGCAATACTGGGGAGAGCGGCAATACGAATATGTTTGGGTGTTGCTTGTGATCGCAGTGTTTGGACGGCGAGACCGAGTTGATCAAAAGCAGCGCTGAACTCTGAAAGGACGTTTTGCCCCAATTCAGTTAACTCCACACCTTGTGACCTTCGAATGAAAAGCTCGGCGCCAACCCATGCTTCCAGTGATTTTACATGTTGAGCCACGGCACCGGGGGTCACACAAAGCTCGTCAGATGCCATCGAAAAGCCGCCAAGTCGCGCTGCTGCTTCAAAGGCACGGAGAGAATTCAGGGGAGGAATTTGCGGGCGTGGAGGAGCAATAGCCATAATAATTAGACTCAGTTTTTCTAGGCCTAAGATATAGCAAAACTGATTTGCGACGTCCATTGAATTCGAGTGATGATAACTGGGTCCTCAAGAGACAGTAACTCAATTGCGCCAGTTTGAATAAAGCTGATTTGTGAATGTCGTTTGGGTTTAAACCTGCATATAATGTTTAAGCCTATTGGTTTGGGCTGGCGCATACTTTTATAGGGAATATTTCAGATGTCAGTGTATTTTGACGCCCCCGTTTCAGCGACTGACCCGTTAATTGCCGAGGCTTTGCGAAATGAAAAAGCCCGTCAACAAGACCAGATTGAATTGATTGCATCTGAGAATATTGTCAGTCGTGCGGTTCTTGATGCCTTGGGGCATGAGATGACGAACAAAACGCTAGAAGGTTATCCCGGTGCGCGCTTTCATGGCGGTGGCCGTTATGTCGATGTTGTTGAACAGGCTGCGATTGATCGGGCTAAAGAACTGTTTAACTGCGCCTACGCTAATGTTCAGCCTCATTCCGGCAGTCAGGCCAATTTGGCTGTTTTCTTTACGCTTTTAAAACCCGGCGACAAGGTCTTGAGTCTGGACCTTGCCGCAGGTGGTCATTTAAGTCATGGCTTGGGCGCTAATTTATCTGGTCGTTGGTTCGAAGCACATCACTATGGCGTAGAGCGTGAAACCGGGCAGATTGATTATGACAAGTTGGAGGCTCAGGCATTGGAAATTCGTCCCCAGCTGTTGATCACAGGGGGATCAGCCTATCCAAGGGAGATTGATTTTGAACGGATGGCGGCCATTGCTAAAAAGGTGGATGCGCTCTTTCATGTTGATATGGCGCACTTCGCGGGTCTGGTTGCGGGTGGTGCTCACCCAAGCCCAATTCCCCATGCAGATCTTGTGACCTGCACAACGACAAAAACACTGCGTGGTCCTCGCGGAGGAATTATTCTTTCCAAGTCTGGTGACTATGAAAAGAAGATACAGGCTGCGGTTTTCCCAGGTGTTCAAGGATCTATCCATACGCAAGTTCTCGCGGCAAAAGCGGTTTGTCTGGGCGAAGCGTTGCAGCCAGAGTTCAAGTCCTATGCGAGACAAATAAAGAATAACGCCCATACCTTGGCCGAGACGCTGTTGGGGCAGGGGATTAACCTCGTATCTGGTGGAACAGATACGCATATTGTTTTGCTTGATCTCAGTGCACACAACAAGACAGGACAAACGATTGAAAGGCTTTTGGAGCGTGCAGATATTACGTCAAACAAAAACCCGATCCCCTTTGATAGCAAACGCCCGGTTGATTGGGTTGGTCTGCGTCTCGGTGTGAGTGCGACAACAACACGGGGTATGAGGGAAGCTGAATTTTCCGAATTGGGACAAATGATCAGCCAAATGATTTTGGCCGCGGGTACTGAAGCAGAAGAGGCCGTTATCCAAAAGTCTAAGAAACAGGTTGCAAGTATCTGTGATCGTTTCCCGATTTATTCTTGAATGAAACTCGATATAGGCTTTTTGAAATGCAGAACTTAAATCCACGAGGTCGAATTTTGTGGGGAAGAAAAGAAACTATCTATATGCCGATAATCTCTCGAAATCGAAAGGGGCGCTTTTTATGAAAAGACCCTGATCGGTTTGATAGCAAAGGTGATCTATCTGTTGCGAGCTCTTTTTCCTCTATTGAACAAGAGTTGAAATTGGCAAAGATCTAAGATCTGAAAAGGTAACTGTTATTACCAAAAATGAAGGCTGGTATGTACTGTATATCAGCCTTCACCAATTTGGACTTTGGAGTTAAAGGTGGAGTTAAGGCGTTCTCGAGATCCCAGACTTTACCCGACGTATCGGAATAGATGATTCGATAGAGGCTACACCTTTGATCTTTACGAGCCTTTCAATCATAAGCGCTTCAAACTCTTTCAAACCAGTTATAGCGACACGTAACAGATAGTCTCTGTGTCCCGTCATCAACCAGCAATCGACAACCTCTGGGAACTTCAACATTTCATTTTCGAAGTTTTCGATGGCTGCATCTATCTGTTTGTCCAGCTTTACGGAAACAAAGACCGACATTTCATAGCCAAGGGCAACTTCGTCGATCAAAGCAACATAGCCTGTAATAATACCAGTGTTCTCAAGGTGCTTCAGACGCCTGATAACGGGTGTTACGCTTAGACCAACACGTTGGCTGAGCTCCGCAGCAGTAATCCGCCCATCATTTCTGAGTTCGCGTAAGATTCGAATGTCTATTTCGTCTAAGTTAGCTGAAGCCACTAAAAAATCCTTAAAAACATAAAAAACACCTAATTATTATCTCGAAATAGGTGCAAATAGCAAGATATCGCTTTTTGTTAGATGGTACCGTTTATAATTGAACAGTATTTTGCCTCAATAGCATTTGGGCGCGTCTTTATATTGTTCCCTGAGATATGGGTTTTGGGCGTTTTGAGTTTGGGAGGAAAGCATCGTGTCTGATAAAGCGAGCCAAATAAAAATAAATCATTTGAAAACAATTGAACAACGATTGCTGTGGCTTTCGCATTGGATGATTCACAACGCCAATCATCTTCGTCCCAAGGAAGATGGTATCAAGGTCGGCGGGCATCAAGCGTCTTCGGCCTCTATGGTGTCAATCATGACCGCGCTTTATTTCTCTGCTCTGAAACCCGAAGACCGTGTGGCTGTGAAGCCTCATGCATCGCCGATCTTCCACGCGATGCAATATCTGATGGGAAATCAAACTCTGGAAAAGATGCAAAATTTCAGAGGGTACAAAGGCGTTCAATCCTATCCTTCGCGAACAAAAGACATTGATGATGTTGATTTTTCAACGGGCTCTGTTGGTTTGGGTGTTGCGATAACGTCTTTTGCATCTTTGGTTCAGGATTACATTCAGGCGAAGTCATGGGGCAAAGATTTACCTCTTGGGCGTATGGTTGCCCTTGTCGGTGATGCGGAACTGGATGAGGGCAATATTTACGAAACCCTGCAAGAGGGCTGGAAAAATGACCTGCGTAATACCTGGTGGATTATTGATTATAATCGCCAGTCTCTCGATGGCATTGTACGTGAAGGTTTGTTTCAGCGTATAGAGCAGATTTTTGATGCTTTTGGGTGGGATGTTGTTCGGGTGAAATACGGTCACCTGCAACGTGCAGCATTTCAGGAACCGGGCGGAGAGAAGTTAAAAGAGTGGATCGATAGTTGCCCGAACCAACTTTATTCCGCTTTGACCTATATGGGGGGGAAAGTTTGGCGCGAACGCCTCATGGATGCTTTGGGGGATCAGGGTGATGTAACGGCCCTGATCAACAAGCGAAGTGATGATGAGCTTGCCGAGTTGATGGAAAATCTGGGTGGTAACTGCGTTCAAACCATGGCGGAAACTTTTGATGCCATCGATCATGATCGACCCGTTTGCTTTCTAGCCTATACCATCAAGGGATGGGGGACACCGATTGCCGGACACAAAGACAATCACGGCGGATTGATGAACCAACCACAAATGGCCGAGTGGCAAGCTCACATGGGCGTGCCGAAAGGACAGGAATGGGAGAAGTTCGCTGCTGTTTCAGATGTCGAGGGGCTACAGAAATTTCTGGATAAAACACCATTCTTTGCCAAGGGAATGCGTCGCTTTTCTGATACGACTGTCGAGGTTCCAAAAATTGAGCTGGCAAGTGATCGCGAAATTTCAACCCAGATGGGCTTTGGTAAAATCCTGGATGACTTGTCCAAGGGGAGTTCTGAACTTGCGCAGCGTATTGTAACAACATCGCCTGATGTGACAGGAACAACAAACCTTGGTCCTTGGGTAAATCGTCGAAAACTCTTTGCCCGTAGTGAACAGAGCGACACCTTTATTAACGAAAAAATCCCTTCAACAGCAAAATGGGAATTCACGCCCGAAGGCCAGCATATTGAGCTTGGTATTGCAGAAATGAACCTTTTTCTGCTTCTTGGAGCTGCTGGCCTATCGCATTCTCTTTATGGGAAGCGTCTGTTACCAATCGGAACGGTTTATGATCCCTTTGTTGCCAGAGGTTTGGATGCCCTGAACTATGCCTGTTATCAGGATGCACGCTTTATGATTGTTGGCACACCGTCTGGCATTACACTGGCACCGGAAGGTGGGGCACACCAATCCATTGGATCACCTTTGATTGGTATGTCTCAGGATGGTTTGGCAGCCTTCGAACCCGCTTTTGTGGATGAGTTGGCAATCATCATGGGGTGGGCTTTTGACTATATGCAGCGCGATGGCGAAGGCGAGCCGAACGAACGTACTTGGCTTCGGGATGAAACGGGAGGATCCGTGTATCTCCGCTTGACGACAAACCCGTTGGAACAGCCGGGACAAAGGTCAAATGCTGACTTTGAACAGGGCGTTATCGATGGTGCCTATTGGATGCGTAAGCCGGGACCAAACTGTGAGCTGGTGATTGTGTATCAGGGTGCCGTTGCTAATGAAGCTATTGATGCAGCAGGTAAGCTGTCACAACACAATCGTGACGTTGGCGTTCTTGCTGTTACGTCTGCGGATCGGTTGAATGCGGGGTGGACCGCAGCACAGCGAGATCGCAGTCGCGGCAATCGTCAGGCCACAAGTCATGTTGAGCAATTATTCTCACGTTTGCCGAAGCACTGTGTTGTTCTGACTGTCATTGATGGTCATCCGGCGACGCTGTCATGGCTCGGGGCTGTTGGCGGACATAGCACAATTCCTCTTGGTGTTGAGCACTTTGGCCAAACAGGCACGATTGGGGATCTTTACCGTCACTTTGGCCTAGATTCAGAATCAATTGCCAGATCAGCAAATAACGCGCTGCAAACACCCTATGAAATAGCGTCGTAGGCAGGGGCAGCTAGTTGTTTTCCTAATAAGCCGGTTGTTTTCCTGATAAGACTGCATCGCTTCTTTTTACTTGTTTCTATTACTTGAGCCGACGAATACTTTTCTTCGTTGGCTCAAGTGCTTTATTGCGGCGTATAATTGCTGTTAAAGATAGAGTTAGGCTTGCTTTTTCTGAGTAAGGAAGTAAAAGCTGGAAAAGAAGTGCAGGGCAAAGATCGGGATCATCCAAATGACGACAAAACAGATAAGACTTTTGATTTCCGGACGCGTTCAGGGTGTCTGGTACCGGGGATGGACTGTTGAAACTGCACAAAAGTTGGGGCTTGTAGGCTGGGTCCGAAATCTATCAACAGGGCAGGTTGAGGCTGTTGTCAAAGGAGAGTTAGATAAGATCGATATATTGATCAAGCTATGTTATGAAGGACCTGAGCATGCTAAGGTAACCTCGGTTGAGGAAATTATCGATACATCTGTGTTGGTCAGTGAACTTGATTTTGTTCAAATTTGATGGTTTCGAGTTTTTCAGGTTTGTTTTTTAGGCTGGTAAACCTTTTGGTTTAAAAACTTCATAAAAAGCTTCTTTCATTGCCACATCAAGATCTTCCATTGAGACACATAATCCCAGATCAACAAGTGATGTGACCCCGTGTTGATTAATTCCACAGGGAACAATGCCTTCAAAGTGTGACAAGTCAGGATCGAGATTAATGGCTATGCCGTGAAAAGTGATCCATTTTCGAACGCGGACACCAATTGCGGCGATCTTGTCCTCACGGCCATTTCCTCGGTCAATCCAAATACCGACACGGCCTTCGCGGCGTTCGCCTTTGACGTTGAATTTTGCCAGTGTGCGGATGATCCATTCTTCCAGATTGTACACAAACTTGCGAACATCTTTGTTGTAGAGATTAAGATCAAGCATGGCATAGGCAACCCGTTGCCCTGGACCGTGATAGGTATATTGACCTCCTCGACCTGCATCATAAACAGGGAAACGATCGGGATCGATCAGGTCTTTTTTGTCAGCAGATGTGCCCGCAGTGTATAGTGGGGGATGTTCCAATAGCCAGACAGTTTGCGGAGATTCTTTCTTAAAAATTTTTCCAACGCGATCTTCCATAAACTTCAGAGCATCAGGATAGGTGACGTGGTTTTCCGTAATGCGCCACTCGATTCCCAGCTCTTCCTGTGAGATCTGTAATCCATCTTCAACTTTACCCTCTGGCCCATCATTTGGGAGTATCAGGGAATTTTTCACTGTTTTACTCATCCTATCTATGGCATCGCATGGATTGCTATGTTTTAATCGCGTCAGGGTGTCGCTTTTATGCGCCACACTGTCAAGACCGTCATTGGCAGGAACGAGCCGTTCCCAATTTATATATAAGGCATCGACTGCCCTAAGGAGCAATAAACTTTATGACGCAAGACCTGCGCGACGCTGCACTATTCTATCATCGTTATCCCACACCTGGAAAACTTGAAATTTCCGCAACCAAGCCACTTGGTAACCAACGTGATCTGGCCTTGGCCTATTCGCCTGGTGTCGCCGCGGCTTGTGAAGTCATAGTTGAAGACCCAGCCGAAGCTTCTACCGTGACCTCACGCGGTAATCTTGTTGGCGTTATTACAAATGGTACGGCCGTTCTCGGCCTGGGAGCTATTGGGCCGCTTGCATCCAAACCTGTTATGGAAGGAAAAGCGGTTCTTTTCAAAAAGTTTGCAGGTATTGATGTTTTTGATATTGAGATTGATGAAACCGATCCAAACAAATTGATCAATGTAATTTCCGCATTGGAACCAACCTTTGGCGGTATTAATCTGGAAGATATCAAAGCGCCGGAATGTTTTATTGTTGAAGATGCGCTTCGTGAAAAAATGAACATTCCTGTTTTTCACGATGACCAGCACGGTACAGCGATTATCGTAGCTGCGGCCATTTATAATGCGCTACGTCTTGTGAAAAAGAACAAGAAAGACGTCAAAGTTGTTGCCTCTGGCGCTGGTGCGGCTGCATTGGCCTGTCTCAATCTTTTGGTTTCTCTGGGAATTGACCGCAAAAACATCTGGGTTACAGATATTGAAGGCGTTGTTTATGATGGCCGCAACGAGCTTATGGATCGTTGGAAGTCTGTTTTCGCACAGAAAACAGACGCGAGAACACTATCTGATGTTATCGATGGGGCCGATATTTTCTTAGGTCTTTCTGCACCAGGTGTTCTGAAGCCTGATTTTGTGAAACGTATGGCCAAAGACCCAATCATTATGGCATTGGCTAACCCGACACCCGAAATCATGCCCGAGGAAGTAAAAGCGATCCGCGATGATGCCATTATGGCTACGGGACGTTCAGATTATCCAAATCAGGTTAATAACGTTTTGTGTTTCCCCTATATCTTCCGTGGTGCTCTGGATGTTGGCGCAACTGCCATCAATGAAGAGATGAAGGTTGCTTGTGTGAAGGCAATTGCTGACCTTGCAATGGAAGAGCAGGATGAAATCGTTATCAAGGCCATGGGTGGTGAAGCCAAGAATTTTGGCCCGGAATACATTATTCCCAGCCCCTTTGATCCACGCCTGATTTCGATTATTGCGCCAGCCGTTGCCAAAGCTGCAATGGAAACAGGTGTAGCCAGCCGTCCTATCGAAGATTTTGATGCTTATTGTGAAAAACTGAAACGCTTTGTCTATCGTTCCGGTATGGTGATGAAGCCTCTTTTTGAACGTGCGAAAAAAGATCCCAAACGTGTTATTTATGCCGAGGGTGAAGACGAGCGCGTATTGCGTGCCGTACAGGTTGCAATCGATGAAAAAATGGCTGTGCCTATTGTCGTTGGTCGCCCGGATGTTGTGCAAATGCGTATGGATAAGGTGGGAATTAAGCTCAAGGTTGGAAAAGACTTTGAAATCATTAATCCACAGGATGATCCCCGTTATAATGATTACTGGACGACGTATCACCGTCGTATGGAACGCAAAGGGATTTCCCCTGAAACAGCCAAAGTGATTGTACGGACACGTAATACCGTAATTGCTGCTCTTGCCGTTTATCGCGGGGATGCGGATGCTATGATCTGTGGGGTGACAGGTGGTTACCATCGTCATCTAAAGCACGTTCGTGGTGTTCTTGGACTTCAGGATGGTGTATCTGATTTCTCGTCTCTCAATTTGATGTTGATGCCGAGTGGAACGTATTTCATGGCGGATACTTATGTAACGCAGGAACCAACGTCCCAACAATTGGCTGAAACCACGATCCTCGCGGCTAAACATGTTAGTCGTTTTGGTCTTAAGCCTCGGGTTGCCTTGCTTTCTCATTCTAATTTCGGAAGTTCTGATAGCGAATCAGCTTGCCGGGTACGCAAAGCTCTTTCTCTGATTGAAGAGATGGATCCAGAGTTGGAAGTTGATGGCGAAATGCATGCAGACGCGGCACTTGATACCGAGCTTCGTGATCGGGTTTTCCCGAACTCGAACCTGACTGGACCTGCAAATCTGTTAATTTTCCCTAATCTGGACGCCGCTAATATCGCTTTTAATCTGATGAAGACGGTTGAAGACGGCTTACCCGTCGGACCGATCCTGGTTGGCGCGGCACAGCCTGCACATATTTTAACACCTTCTGTCACAGGAAGAGGGGTTGTGAACATGACCGCAATTGCTGTAGTTGATGCACAGAACAGAGAAAGGCGGATTCAAAAATAATCGCCTGATAAATACGTGATCAGAAAATACTGGTTCTGATGAGTGCTGAGAGGAGCGTTGCATAAAAAGGTGTAACGTTCCTCCTGTAGTAAAAGTCAGAAGAGTAAGCATTAAAACAGTATCAAAAAGACAAGCGGTAGGGGTGAGGTGATGGAAGATACAAAAAACAACAGCGATCTTCAAAGTCTCTCAGAAGAGGAAAACTTCGGTCTTTCTTCTGATCTTATTCATGCTGTTGAGGATGCCCTCGAAGAAAGCAGAGATTCCGATGTTGAAGATCTTGTCGAGGGCCTTCACGAAGCTGATACCGCTGACCTGCTTGAAATTCTTGGGCGTGATGAACGTTATCGTTTGATGGAAGTGATCGGGGCCGGGTTTGATCCTGAAATCCTTCCCTACCTTGATGAAACTATCCGTGAAGAGATTGTTGAATGGCTTGGCCCGAAAGGCATCGCCAAGCTGGTTCAGGAACTGGACAGTGATGATGCGGTCGAACTGGTTCAGGATCTGGATGAAGATCTCCGGATGCATATTCTGGCGGCTCTTCCACAGGCTTATCGACGTGTCATAGAAGAAAGTCTGAGTTATCCGGAAGATTCAGCCGGACGCTTGATGCAGCGGGAAATCGTTGCAGTACCATCTGTGTGGACTATTGGTGAAACCATTGATTATATGCGTGTCAGCGATAATTTACCGGATGATTTTTATGACATCTTTGTTGTTGATCCACGTCATCATCCGGTAGGCTTTATTCCCGCAAGCCGCGTTATGAGAGCGCGGCGTCATGTTCGCCTTGATGAAGTGATGGACGATGATATGCGGATTATTCCTCTTGAGCTTGATCAGGAAGACGTTGCCCATATGTTCCGGCAATACGGCTTGATCTCGGCCCCGGTGGTGGAAGCAAGCGGTCGTCTGGTCGGGGTGATAACAGTTGATGATGTTGTCGACGTTATTGATGAAGAGGCCGGCGATGACCTGATGAAAATGGGTGGGGTGAGCGAACCCGATCTTTATGAAGATGTTACGGATACAACAAAAGCCCGTTTTACCTGGCTTGGGGTCAATCTTTTAACGGCTGTTCTGGCATCTATTGTCATCAGTCTCTTTGATGCGACGATCGAAAAAGTTGTTGCTTTGGCGGTTTTGATGCCAATTGTTGCCTCTATGGGCGGGAATGCGGGCACGCAAACCCTGACGGTTGCGGTACGATCATTAGCAATGAAAGACCTCTCTGAAGCCAATGCAGCTCGTTTTGTCGGTAAAGAGCTCATTATTGGTATTATAAACGGTTTTCTCTTTGCGATCCTTACAGGTGTTGTGACGTGGCTTTGGTTTGATCAGGCTGCCTTGGCTTTGGTTATCGGCGCAGCGATGGTGATTAATATGGTTGTTGCCGGGTTGTGCGGTACGCTTATCCCCTTAGGGCTGGAGAAATTTGAAATCGATCCGGCTGTTGCTTCCAGTGTGTTTCTGACAACAGTTACTGATGTGATTGGCTTTTTCGCCTTCTTGGGATTAGCGGCAATATTCTTGCTCTGAAACCCTTTGGTGCTATTTTTTTACATTTGGTGTTTGATGAAAAATAATCATTTGTTTTATTTAAATACAATTACTTATCAAAAAAACTTCATAAATTTCGTTTAAAATGGTAAATCCCGTGATGATAGATAATTCCAAATTTTATACTAACTACGCAGTTTGATTAGGCTTCTGCGTGTTGACTGGAAATGGGAAAGGCGTAAGGTGCGCGAAGGACAATATATGTCCATCGGGATAACAGACTATGGGGTGGCCACGTGCCAAGTGTCTTAATCACAGGTGCCAATAAGGGTATCGGACTTGCTTTCGCACAATCATTTGCTGTTGATGGCTGGAAAGTTCATGCCTGTTGCCGCCAGCCGGATAAGGCAAAAGGCCTTCATGGTATCGAGGGGGATGTCAGCACCCATAAACTGGATGTGACCGATGGTCTTCGCGTGGCAAGTCTTGCACGTGGGATGCTTGATGAAAAAATTGATATCCTGATCAACAATGCTGGCTATTACGGCCCCCGGCTTGGATTTGGCGAAATAGATTACGAGGACTGGGCGCATACTTTTGCGGTCAATACCATGGCCCCCTTGCGCATGGTTGAAAATTTTATCGAGCATGTCGCTGGCAGTGATCGAAAGCTAATCGTAAATGTTTCCAGTAAAATGGGATCGGTTGCAGACAATGAGAAAGGCGGGGCCTATGTTTACCGTTCTTCGAAGTCAGCACTGAATGTTGTGACCAAAAGCCTGTCCGTTGACCTAAAGGAACAAGGGGTCACCGTCATTTGTGTTCACCCAGGTCATGTTCAGACAGATATGGGCGGTGAACAGGCCCCGCTATCAATCGCAAAATCGGTATCCGGATTACGTAAACTTATTGGCAAGGTTACGCACGAACAAACCGGACAATTTTTCAATTATGATGGGACCATAATTCCCTGGTAGAAAGGTGCTTCTATGTCATCACGCTTTAGCGAAGAGCAAACTTTAATTCGCGAGACGGCTCAATCATTTGCGCGTGAGCAGCTCGCACCCTTTGCGGCAAAGTGGGACAAAGAAGCAATTTTCCCTCGACAGGCAATTGATGCACTTGGAGAGCTTGGGTTTATGGGAATGCTGGTGCCGCCAGAATATGGCGGGGCAGGTGCAGATCATATCTCTTACGTGTTGGCCCTGATTGAAATTGCGGCGGGGGATGGCTCGTGCTCGACGATTATGTCAGTCCAAAATTCTTTGGTTTGCTCTCCTATTCTGAACTACGGCACAGAAGAGCAAAAAGAAACTTATCTCAAGCCTCTTGCTACTGGTGAGTTACTTGGGTGTTTTTGTTTGACAGAACCTGGGGCTGGCTCTGATGCGTCAGCCTTAGAGATGCGAGCTAAGAAAGACGGTGATCATTATATCCTCAATGGATCGAAACAGTTTATCTCAACGGGGAAAAATGCTGATATAGCTGTTGTCTTCGCCGTTACAGATCCTGATGCTGGTAAAAAGGGTATCTCTGCCTTTATTGTGCCGACAAAAACACCGGGTTTCTCCTGTGCTAATATTGAAGATAAACTCGGCCAGCATGCTTCGGATACGGCACATCTGGTTTTTGAAGACTGTAAAGTATCAAAAGACAATCTGTTAGGCGCTGAAGGCCAAGGCTATAAGATCGCGCTTTCCAATTTAGAGGGCGGACGGCTTGGTATTGCGTCGCAATCGATTGGTATGGCGCGCAGTGCCTACAGGTTAGCAAAAAGCTATGCCAAGGAGCGGAAAACCTTTGGTAAGGAGATCGCCAAGCACCAGGCCGTTGCTTTCCGTCTTGCTGATATGGCAACGTCTTTACAGGCGGCAGAGCTATTGTTGCTAGAAGCCGCGCGACTTCGTGATAACGGTCAGCCTTGCTTGAAAGAAGCATCAATGGCCAAGCTCTTTGCTTCTGAAATGGCAGAGCGTGTGTGTTCGGATGCGATCCAGATCCACGGCGGGTACGGATATCTACGCGATTACGAAGTTGAACGGATCTATCGTGATGTCAGGGTGTGCCAGATTTACGAAGGCACATCAGATATACAGCGTCTGGTTATCAGCCGACAGATTTTACAGGAAGACGACGCATGAATGGGATGCTGGATTTCTATTTTGATTTTTCCAGCCCCTATGCATATTTCGCAGCAATGGATGTGGATAAATTTGCTGAACGTTATGACATAGCAGTTCATTGGCACCCTATTTTGCTTGGGGCAATTTTTAAAAAGACTGGGGCGCAGCCCTTGCTTTCCATGCCGTTGAAACAGGATTATGCCCTACATGATCTAGAGCGTACGGCGCGGCTAAAAAAGTTACCCTTCATCATGCCACCCAAAATGCCCTTTATGTCTCTTACTGCCTGTCGTGCGTTCTATTGGCTTAAGCATCAAGATCGATTTTTGGCACAAACTTTTGCCAAGAATGTCTTTAAAGCTGGATACCAAATGGGCTTGGATATTTCTGATAACGGTGTCGTCACAGATCTTGTGGTCTCGCTTGACTTTAAAACAAACGAGATCCAAACAGGAATAAAGGACCAAGGCATAAAGGATACCCTGTGGACTGCCGTAGAGGATGCTCAAGAAGCAGGTGTCTTTGGTAGCCCTTACTTTATCTTTAATAATGAACCCTTCTGGGGATATGACAAGATGCCTTTGTTAGGGGAGTGGATAACAAAAAAGGGATGGTAATAAAGTGCTTTGTTGATGGTGTAAGAAGAAGGGGTGAAAGCGATGCCGAGGGTTAAAAGCGGAAGTTGGAAAGCAGCTGGCTTTACAGCGTTTATCTTTCTCCTTGTGGCCCTGGCCATTGGATCAGTAAACTTTGTTCAGTTCATCGTCTATTTTTCTGCTGTCGTATTTAATGTTGTTTATCTCTACAGCGTCTTTCCGGGTAGCCGTTTCTTTTCCATATCAGTTGCAAATTTTATTGCTCTCTACACCTGTTTATTTAGCTTTTTTGTTACGGCAAACTTCAGCTTTGTGAGTGGCGAATTACTGGGGGTGGGGTATTTTATGCCTATTCTTGGTTTCTTTGGCGGAACTTGGATTAATCGAAAAAGCATAAAGTCTGTGGTTGTTGAACATCGCAAAAATGCCAAAGGACTAACCGTTCGTTCTGTGAAATGGTTATTTCCTATAAGTCTTATTGGTGTGGTGACGTTCTTTGTTCCCGAAAATACAATTCCTGTTCTTTGGGGAGATGTTATTTTCTTTGCCTCTATGGGGGGGATTACACTTGTTGTGAGTGTCGTGAGCAAAGATGTTGCGACTTTTCTGTTGGAAGCAGGATTGTTGTTTGAAGAGTTTTTCTTACGCATCGAAATGCTTGTCATGCCTGCCTTTGCATTTCTGACTTTCTACTCCATGAATGTGATGATATTTGGCTTTCTATATCGGATCATCGATCACTACAGTGCGGTAACTCATTTTTCGATCCAGGGTGAAGTTCGTGCGATCTCCTTTCTGGACAGTTTGTATTTTTCAATCATTACACTCAGCACAGTAGGTTATGGCGATATTATTCCTGTGACCGATGCCGTCAAAGCTGTTGTCTCTATTCAAATTGTTGTTAGCGTCATGCTCTTGTTATTTGGGTTTTCTGAAATTATGTCTTATTCGAGAAGCGGACCCGAGAAGAGAGAACAAAAGTAAGTTCGGTAAAAAATCCATTAACACTCACCCAATAACTTTCATTTCGTAATTCTTACGGCTTAATTCTCATGCGCGATAACTTTCGTACGTTTTATGTTGAATGTACCTCTTGTTGTCTGTTTAGATCATTTTGGTTGGTCTTGTTTGTTATAATAGTTGGTTGAGTAAGTTTTCTATGCCTCTTCACTTGATTAAATTATCTGTCGGCTCAGAAAGTCCTGATACGCTCGAAGAATTTCAAGCTCTCCGCTTGGCTCAGTACGGGGAGATTTTTCACCAAACGCGGATGTTTCCCAAAAGACGTGAAGAAATAATCGCAGGCGGATCTATCTATTGGGTGATCAAAGGCCAGGTGAGGGCAAGGCAGTTGGTAACGGACATTGTCCGGGTTGAAGATAGTGAGGGAAAATCTATGACTCGCTTTATCCTTGATCAGAATCTTGTTCGGGTAAGAAGTCGTAAACATCGTCCTTTTCAGGGTTGGCGTTATTTAAGGGCAGAGGATTCCCCGTTAGATGCCTCAGATTACGAATCGTTTGGTGATGGCGAATCAGAAAAAATGCCGGAAGAAATGCTAGAAGAGCTAGAGAAACTGGGACTTTTGTGATTGCTGTAAAAAAAAACTCATTTTTTTGTTTTTTTCTATAGACAAGACCCAAGGACCTCCTTATAACCCAGCTTCACCGGCGCAGACAACGGTGACAAACTGGAAGATGCGCTGGACGGTTAAAGAGAAATTTAAATAATGACTTGATCTAATTTTTAACCGACTTATAATAGCTAACCTTGGATTTGTGATCTTCATCACAGCTTAAATCTAGGCAGTATATTTTAAGAAAATATAAAGCGAAAAAGAGCTTATAGCTCTCTATCGTTGTGCTTTCGAGCCTGGTGTTTGGAAGTTCTGTTGTTTGACATTGTTGATATGAATTGGAA
>NZ_LAQL01000010.1 GCF_001026905.1 Kiloniella spongiae | reverse complement strand
CAGAGCTAAAGGGAATCCCTAAAATTAATAGATCCTGAGCCTAGTGAAATCAATTACTTAATTGTGTAGGTTCAAATCAACACGTAACCAAGGAGAAGTGCTTCTATAAGACAAAACATAATCATAGGTTTTGAGTTTATTTATTCTTTATAATTTGTATCTTGTAGTTGTTTTAGAATATCTAGACCTTGGCATTTCCAGAAGTGCAGAAGGTCAATGAACACCCAGTTTTCTGCGAGCTTGTTGTCGGATCGACGGTATATATCAATCACTCTGAATTCCCCAGGTTTGTTCGTTTCAGGCATGTCCATAAAACCGCCGGTGGGACGGGCGGTGAAGTTCGGCCAACCAAAGAAGCCACCGTAATTTCCTTCAGCTAAACGTGCTATGTGTGTCGTAGGAGAGCGATCTGTCAAGCCGGCACGGAAGGGGCCAGAGTGTTGTTTGGCGTAGCGTGGGATCGTATAGGTTGCGCCAATCCCTTCTGGGCCCCACCAAATCATATCTTCATGCCAGGTCTGTCTTAATTCTTCTTCCAAGCTGAGCTTGTTGTCCCATTGTCCTAAGTTCGAGATCATGGCATTTATTGTCGAAAGTGTACGTTCGCCAGCCTCTTTGGGTTGGCTTTCGTAGAGTAATCCATCGTGAGTGAGTGGGCCGGGTTGTACCAGATGGGCCGCAGTTTGAATTGGAAATAGTTCTATTCCTGCTTGTCGGGCGAAATGTGGAATATCAAAATACATCGCTGTTTCAGCAATCTTGCCGTTTTCAACCCTGTGAAATTCGCAATAGCGTAAAAAAATCATTTTGCCTGTTGGCGGAATACACAGAAATGGCTGATCGAATAAGCCCATAAGATGCCCCATGGAAACAACCCAAACTGTTTGAGCATCATCAATATAGTTATACCCGGCAAAGAAGATATCCTCACGTCGCTGTAATGATGTCAATGCAGTTCGCAGTGGCCGCCAAAAGCTTTCTCCAACTTCGCGTGCACCTCTTAACTCATTAAAGGGGTGGAAACCCCGCCAGCGATAAGAAGCGCTTGTATGGCGTTCCAAAACATCACAAAATTCTGCATCTGGTGCATCTAGTTCTGCTTGAAAACTTCTAACGATACCTTTTTCTTTTTGAAAATATGTCACGCTTTCAGGCCTTTATTATTAATATTGCATACGTGTGCAAAAAAACCTTGCCAAATAGTTTTGTTTATGTCCAGTATTATTGCAAACGTATGCAAAAACGTATCCGATTCCTGGGGAGAATGCCAGATGGCAGAAATTCAATTGCGCAATATTAGCAAGCGCTGGGGTAGTTTTGTTGGGGTCAATGATTTTAACCTATCAATTGATGACAAAGAATTCCTGGTGCTTTTGGGGCCATCCGGTTGCGGTAAAACAACAACAATGCGGATGATTGCTGGATTGGAAGATGCAACCGAAGGGGATATTCTGATCAATGGGGCGCGGGTGAATGATCTGGAGCCCAAAAACAGGGATGTGGCAATGGTGTTCCAAAGCTACGCGCTGTACCCAAACATGAATGTTTATGAAAATATTCGGTTTCCCCTGAGAGTCAGGGGAATTGATCCTGCATTACACAAAGAGCGCGTCATGCAAGCTGCCGAGCGTGTTGAGCTTTTGGATTTTCTCGATCGCAAGCCAGCAGCATTATCAGGGGGGCAACGCCAACGTGTCGCATTGGCCCGGGCTATTGTGCGAAAGCCCAAAGTGTTTTTGATGGATGAACCATTATCTAACCTTGATGCGAAGCTTCGTGTTTCGACCCGGGCTCAGATCAAAAACCTATCACATGATTTGGCTGCGACAACAATCTATGTGACTCATGATCAGATTGAAGCAATGACTTTGGCCGACCGGGTAGTTGTCATGAAATCCGGCGTGGTTCAGCAGGTCGGCTCTCCGACAGAAATATACGATACCCCGGCGAATACTTTCGTTGCCAGTTTTATTGGCTCGCCAGCTATGAACCTGATTGATGGAGAGTTGATGAACGGTAAGTTCAGCGCCCCGAATGTCGAGATTACAGGCCTGATAGGACGAAATGGCAAGGTCACTCTTGGCTTTCGAGCTGAAGATGCAAGCGTGGTAGAGCAATGTAGCGAAATGAATGCCCCGATCTATACGTTGGAATTACTGGGTGATGCGACAATGGTATCTGTCCGTATCGGTGGTCAGCTTGTTGCTGTCAAAGCGGACAAGACATTTCGTTCAGATATTGGCGATCAGGTTTCAATACATATTCCTGCTGATCACTGTCATTTGTTCGATGCCGAAACCGGTCTAAGAATTCAAAAATAAACCACACATACCCCGCGCCTTTTAAGCGGGTAATCGGGTGCAAAAAACAAGGAGCGCCCATCTTAATAGGGAGAAAGAGGATGTTTCTGAAAAAACTGGTTGTGGCCAGCGCAATGACACTTATGGCAGGCGAAGCACTTGCTGATTGTGAAATTTCAGGTCGGGTTAATGTTGTTGGTAATGAGTTCCCCGCAATCCAAACGGTCGGAATTGGTGCCAAAGAATGTACAGGTGGCAAGGTTTCAACTAACCTGACTGCAGATCATCAGAAAATTAACGTTGCTGGTATGACTGGGAACCCAGCTGAATACACGTCGGCAATTGTGGCGAATAGCTCAATTGTTGCTCTCATAAATGAAGACGTTATTCGCCCTTTGGATGATTTGGTTGCGAAGTATGGTCAGGGGCTAAAGAAAAACCAACTGATCACCATTGATGGCAAGGTCATGGCCGTCGCTTTTATGGCGAATGCGCAACATCTTGTCTATCGGGCAGATATCCTTGAACAGGCAGGTGTCAAACCACCTTCTACCTATGAAGAGATGCTGGCTGCAGCCAAAACAATCAAAGAAAAAGGGCTTATGGAACATCCAGTTGGTGGTGCGTACATGGCTGGATGGAATTTAGCCCAGGAATTCAACAACATGTATATAGGCATGGGCGGAGAATTTTTTGAGCCGGGAACAGCTAAAGTCGCTATCAATAACGATGCAGGTGTAGCTGCATTGGAAATGATGAAGGCTCTTTCTGGATATATGAACCCGGATTTCCTTACACATGATTCTAATGCCACCAATGCAGAATTCCGTGCCGGTAATGTCGCATTAATGAACATGTGGGGATCACGTGCGGCAACGTTACCTGATGCTGATGGCGTTGATCCGGCTGTCAAAGAGCATATGGCTATTGCTGGACCGATGACCGTTGGCGGCGGAAAAATACCTGCGACAACATTGTGGTGGGATGGTTGGACTGTGGCGAAAAATATCTCAGATGAAGATGCTGCGGCAACTTTCAAAGCGCTCACCTATGCGATCCGCCCGGAAATCTTAAATGACACGACTTCACCACAAGCCGTTTGGTTGATTAATGGATACCAGCCGACGCCTGCGGCACAGGGTGTCTTTGATGCTGCGAATGCCGGTTCCGTTCCCTATCCAATGCTTCCTTATCAGGGGCTTTTGCATTCTGCGTTAGGGGCCGAACTCTCTGACTTTATGCAGGGAAAAGAAGATGCTTCCACAGCACTGGCTGATGTCGAAGCTGCTTACACGACAGCTGCAAAAGAGAAGGGATATTTGCAGTAAAGGTCATCGGTAACAAACCTGTCTTCTATAACTGGAAGGCGCTGTTTATGTCTTCCAGTTATCTTCTCAACTCTTCCGGCATTGCGGACACAGACATATGAAGCACAAAACTTTCTTCTGGTTTATTTTGCCAACAGCGACTGCGATGTTGTTGTTTATTGCGCTACCGATTGTTTCGGTGGTAACGCAATCCTTGTTTACGCCGCATGAGCAAATTCTCAAAACTGTTGAGAACTGTACGCCGTTTAACTGTACTGAATCGACGGTTGTTGATTTGGACGCGACAGAACAACAGCGGGCTGAGCAACCATTGGGACGTTGGGCAGGTTTGTCGATCTATCTTGATCGTGGACACTTGGCAACAGCCGTTATCGCCGATGCCTGGACCACGCGCACAAGTATAGGCGATTTTGTTGATCGGTTGGGTAATCTACCTTTTTATCGAGCGATGTCATTTACGCTGACCTATACGTTTGTTGTAACGCCTTTGCTGATAGTTTTGGGGTTCGCAATTGCTGTGGCTGTTAACTCGTTGCATCGTCACCTCAAAGGGTTAGTTATTTTCTTCTCTTTATTGCCAATGATTGTCTCCCCCTTGATCGGTTCATTGGTTTTATTCTGGATGATTGATAGTCGGGGGGTATTGGGAACAGGACTTCAGTGGTTGTTTTCAAATCCAGATCTATCACTGAAAGCCTCTACTGAGTTAACCTGGATCATGTTGATTGTGTATGGTGTTTGGCACTCTGCGCCCTTTGCTTTTGTTGTTTTTTATGCCGGTCTTCAAACGCTGCCACAAGATACAATGGAAAGCGCGATGATTGATGGCGCAACGCGTTGGCAACAAACTAAATATGTTGTGATCCCCCATTTAATGCCGTTGGTTACCTTTGTTGCCTTGATTCAGTTAATGGATAATTTCCGCGTTTTTGAACCAATCGTCGGCTTTAACGCCGAAGCACATGCGACGTCACTCAGTTGGTTTATCTTCAATGATCTTGGTGGCGAGACGCGCCTTTTATCGTCGGCTTCAGCTTCTTCGGTATTAACAATAATCGGTGTCGCTATTCTTTTATCTCCGGTGCTTGTTCGCACCTGGCGTGATTTTAAGGCAAAGGGTTGATCCATGTCAGCAAAAGCATTCAAACAACCACCTGCACTACGCACTTTTTCTTCTGCCTTTGTTATCATTTGGCTTATCGTGGCAGCATTTCCATTTTTATGGACACTATGGGGAAGCTTTAAGATTGAGCTGGATTTTTTCTCAAAAGCTGACTGGCGGAGCGCATTAACTGGTGCGCGAACCATCCTGGAGCATGGCTCATCCTTTACCGGGGATGGATATCAAGGCGCCTGGGTTCAAGAGGAATTTTGGAAAGCTGTTCTTAACACCGCTATTGTCTGCTTCTTCACAGTCGCGATCTCATTAACCTTTGGCACGCTGGGTGGATATGCTTTGTCGCGTTCAACCTATCGCTATACTTTCTGGTTATTGATCATTGCGCTGATCTTTCGTGCAATGCCGCCGATTACACTGGTCGCTGGTTATTTGCTGCCGTTTTTTGAATGGAATCTCTGGGGCATTTTGCCCACGACGATCATTGTACTCGTGGCAATCAATCAGCCCTTTACCCTGTGGATGCTGCATAGCTTCTTTCAAAAAATCCCTAAAGAGCTGGACGAAAGTGCCAAGGTTGATGGCTGTACCCAGTTTCAAGCCTTTCGACATGTCATTATTCCAGTCATGTGGCCCGGCGTGATTACTACGGGACTGTTCAGCTTTTTATTGGCCTACAATGACTTTGCTGTCACCTCGATGCTGCTATCGAAGGAAAACCAGACAATGGTTCCTAAAATTGCAAGCTTCCTTGGCACAACGCAAACAGAAGGCAACGTCATGTTTGCTGTGGCTGCAGTGGTTTCTGCAACTGCGCCACTCTTTATTCTTGTGATGTTTTTCCAACGTCAAATCGTCTCGGGTCTGACCCAAGGCGCAGTGAAAGGTTAAGTGATGAAAGGTTCGCGCCCAGAACAAGCGGTATTATCCCGCGACACAGATATGTCCAAGACAGATGAAACTCGCCGGGTGATAGAGACAATGGTGGATGGTTTGAACGATCATCGCATCTCAGATATCGGCGAATTTTTCTCTGAAGGGTTTCGATGGATGGGTAATCAGGGATGTGGCACCAAGCAGGGCCTTAAGGAATTTCAAGACAATTGGCAACGTCCCTTTCAAGCTGCGTTTTCTGACAAAACATGCATTGATGAAGCTCGTCTTTATATGGGGGAGTGGGCTGCAGCTTTTGGTCGTCAAGAAGCGACGCATTCCGGGGAATTTCTGGGTATTGCTTCCACAGGAAAGCGAGTTGAGATCAGATATATGGATTTTTGGAAAGTTGTTGATGGCAAGATCGTTGATAACTGGGTCAATGTGGATTTTGCACATGTTGCTGCGCAGCTCGGCGTGGATATTTTTAACGGCGAAGGCTGGGAAGCTTTTGATTGTGGTGAGCGTATTGCTCCTCGGCCTGAATAGTAAGGAATAGGTTATGACTGTTGAATATCTGAAACGTGGTAAATCTGAAGCCGACCGGGTCGAGGATGATGCCAAAACGGCCGCGATTGTTGCAACAACGCTCAAGGATATTGAGGCTCGAGGAGATAAGGCTGTACACGAACTCTCTGTTAAGTTTGATAACTATGATCGTCAAACTTATCGTTTATCCCAAGATGAGATTGACAACCTCATTGCGAAGGTTAGCCCTCGCGATTTGGAGGATATTAAGTTCGCACAAGAGCAGGTCGTCAAGTTTGCACAAGCGCAACGTGATTCCATGCTGGATATCGAGGTTGAAACGATGCCTGGCGTTATTCTTGGTCACAAAAATATTCCGGTGCAATCAGTCGGCTGTTATGTGCCCGGTGGCAAATTCCCCATGGTTGCTTCGGCGCATATGTCTGTGGCGACAGCTAAAGTAGCAGGTGTTCCGCGCATCATTGCTTGTACTCCACCTTTTAATGGAGAGCCAAACCCCGCTGTTATTGCTGCGATGCATTTGGGCGGGGCACATGAAATTTACGTTCTGGGCGGAATACAGGCTGTTGGTGCTATGGCTATCGGCACCGAGACAATTGACCCGGTACATCTGCTTGTTGGGCCAGGAAATGCCTTCGTTGCTGAAGCTAAACGTCAACTTTTTGGCCGTGTTGGTATTGATCTTTTTGCCGGACCAACAGAGACCATGGTGATTGCAGATGAAACAGTTGATGCAGAGCTATGTGCAACTGATCTGCTGGGTCAGGCTGAACATGGATACAATTCGCCTGCGGTACTCGTGACAAACTCGCGCAAGCTCGCAGAAGAAACACTGTCTGAGATAGAGCGGATACTTGTCATTTTGCCGACAGCGGATACCGCAGGTGTCAGTTGGCGAGATTATGGTGAAGTGATTTTATGTGAAACCTATGAGGAAATGTTGGCGGTTGCCAATGATATTGCCTCGGAACATGTACAGGTTATGACCGATCGTGATGATTGGTTCCTGGAAAATATGACCTGTTATGGCGCTCTGTTTCTAGGGGCCCGGACGAATGTCGCCAACGGGGATAAGGTCATTGGAACAAACCATACTTTGCCAACGAAAAAAGCTGGGCGTTACACTGGTGGACTTTGGGTTGGAAAATATCTGAAGACCCATAGCTATCAAAAAGTGACGACAGATGAGGCCGCTGCCAAGATTGGGGCTTATGGTTCCCGGTTATGTCTATTGGAAGGTTTTGTTGGCCATGCTGAGCAATGCAATCTCCGGGTTCGGCGTTACGGGGGGCAGAACGTAGCCTATGGTAAGGCTGCTGAATAATGGATCTTGCCGATCATAATAAATCTTTAATTGCCAAACTTCGCACTGCTATGATTGATTTCTCGGACGAAAGTGTCAGGGAAAACATCGCGAAGGTGATCGCACCTGATGCAGATGTCCGTCTGTGTTATCCCTTTGGCGATATGTTGGGTGAGCAATTTTACGATAATGCCTATGCGCCACTATTCAATGCGATACCTGATCTGGAAAGGCGCGATTATATTGTGATCGCCGGTGTGGATCATAAGGGTGCTGATTGGGTTGGCTGTGCTGGGAATTATGTCGGTACCTTTGTTGCTCCTTGGTTGGACATTCCGCCAACAGGTCATTTCGTTCAAATGCGTTTTCACGAGTTTTATCAAATTAAAGATGGTCAAGTTGTCGAGGTACAAGCGATTTGGGATATTCCTGAATTAATGATGCAGGCAAATGCCTGGCCGCTTGCGCCGTCACTGGGGCGTGAAGGCTGTGTACAGGGACCTTTTACACAAGATGGCATTGTGAAATTTGCAAGCGATCCTGATAGGGCAAAGGCCTCTTGTGATTTGATTGTCGACATGTTGACCCATATGGTACGCCATCCATCGCAAGGTTGTCCTGATGTTATGGAAATGGAGCGCTTCTGGCATCCACGCATGACGTGGTATGGACCTGCGGGAATAGGTACTTGTCGAGGAATAGCAGGCTTTCGTAATTGGCATCAGATCCCGTTTTTGGCCGCAATGCCTGATCGTGGTCAGCACGATACTGAAACAGTGTCTCATTTTTTTGGGGATGGCGATTATGTTGCTGTGACCGGGTGGCCCAATATGAAACAGACGATGTCTGGTGCCGGATGGTTGGGATTACCTAAAACAGATAAAATCATCACGTTGCGCAGCCTTGATTTCTGGCGAATTGAAAAAAAATTAATTCGGGAGAATTGGGTACTCGTCGATCTCTTGGATCTTTTCGCTCAATTGGGTATGAATGTTTTTGACCGCCTGCGTGAGTTCAACAAAGCACGCATACAAGGGCAGGTCGCTTACCCTGTCGGAGATATTTAATATGGCACTTCCCACTACCCCTTCTTTTCGTCTTGATGGCAAACGCGCATTGGTTACCGGGGCCAGTTCAGGCATCGGCCTAGCCTGTGCTGTGGCGCTGGGGGAAGCCGGGGCAGAGGTTGTTGTTGCCGCGCGTCGTCCAGATCTGTTGGCGGATCTGGTGGAAAAAATGCGTGTCGCGGAAATGAAGGCAGAGGCGCTGGTTCTTGATGTTTCTGATGTTTCTACGATGCAAACCCTCGTCACCGAAAACGGCCCCTTTGATATTTTAGTGAACTCTGCGGGATTGGCACGTCATGGCTCGGCAGAGGATACGACAGAGGCAGATTTTGACTGTGTCGCCGATTTAAATGTTAAGGGGGCTTATTTTTTAACCCAAGCAGTGGCAAAGGGATTGATGATGGTTGGAAAGCCGGGGTCTCTTATTAATATCAGCAGTCAAATGGCCCATGTAGGAGGACTTGACCGCGCTGTTTATGCTGCAACCAAACATGCAGTAGAGGGTTTCACAAAATCCATGGCCATTGAATGGGGAAAAAGAAACATTCGAGTGAACACTATTTGTCCTACTTTTGTCCTGACGCCATTGACTCAGTCAACATTTGACCGTCCAGAGCGCCGGGCATGGATTGAAGAGAAAATTAAGCTGGGTCGGGTAGGGAAGGTTGAAGATATTATGGGGGGCGTGGTTTATCTGGCTTCAGATGCATCTGCGCTGGTTACAGGAACTGCTTTGATGATTGATGGGGGGTGGACAGCAGAATGAATAACCCTCGCATTACATCAGCAGAAGTTGCCAAACGAGCCGGTGTTTCTCAATCCGCAGTCAGCCGCGTATTTACGCCCGGAGCATCTGCTTCGAAAAAGACCGTTGAGAAGGTTCATCAAGCCGCTGCTGAGTTGGGATATCGTCCCAATTCTTTGGCAAGGGCAATGGTGTCGGGCCGCTCGCGTATTATTGGTCTGGTGGTGGCATATCTGGAAAATCACTTTTATCCCGAAGCATTGGAAAAATTGTCTAACGCTTTGCAGGAACGGGGGTATCACGTACTGGTTTTTATGGCACCGATGACGGCGTCTAATATCGATGACGTGATTGAGGAAATTCTTGATTATCAGGTTGATGGGATAATTGCAGCTTCTGTTGCTATGTCATCAGAGCTTTCTGATCGCTGCCAGGCGGCTGGTGTACCGATGATTTTATTCAACAGATCTCAGGATGGTCCGGAAATGTCTGCCGTGACATCGGATAATATTGCTGGTGGGCGCAAAGTTGCTGAGTTTCTGTTAGCGAGTGGTCATAAAAAGATAGGGTATATTGCCGGTTGGGAAGGGGCTTCTACTCAACGGGATCGTGAAGCCGGATTTACACAGTGTTTGGCCGAAACTGGTATTACATTACATGCACGCGAAGTCGGCGATTTTAAAATGGAAAAAGCGGCTGAAGCTACCCGTCGTATGTTTGCAACTGATCCACCAGATGCCGTCTTTGTCGCGAATGATCATATGGCATTTGCCGTGATGGATGTTCTGCGCTTTGAACTGGGATTACTGATCCCCAAAGACGTTTCTGTCGTCGGTTATGACGATGTTCCAACCACTTCGTGGCCTGCCTACAATCTAACTACAGTACGGCAACCCGCCAATCGTATGGTTGCTGAAACCGTAAATTTACTCTTGAACGAAATAGAAGGTAATGGGGCCGGTCCTCGCAAAATTGCCATCGACGGACCTTTAATTATTCGAGGCTCTGCCCGCATACCACAAGGCTTTACACCAGAAGGATAAAACAAATGAAGGGCTTTAATCCCAAGTTTGACAACTTCCCAGATTATATTATCGGCATCACGAAAGAAATATGGGAAGACCGCGGTTTAGCTACATTACATGAGTATTATGCTCCTGATATCGTTGTCCGTAGTCCTATGAATATTGTTTTAGGAAATCAGAACGTTATCGGGGCGACCATGGCAACATTGGCAGAGTTTCCTGATCGGCAATTGTTGGGTGAGGATGTCATTTGGTCCGGAACCCCAGAGGAAGGTCTGCTCTCTTCTCACCGGATATTAACGACAGCAACTCATCTTGGTGATGGTGTTTATGGTAAGGCTACGGGAAAGAAACTAGCCTATCGGGTAATTGCCGATTGTCACGCCAAGAACAATGCCATTGATGATGAATGGTTAATTCGAGACCAAGGTGCGATTGTACGTCAAATGGGGTGGGATCCAGTAGAATATGCGCGTGATCTTATCAAAAGAGAAGGTGGCCTCGAAGCCAGCACAAAACCCTTTACCCCGACGATTGATCAGGTCGGTCCTTACAAAGGACGGGGAAATGAAAATGAATGGGGTGCACGTCACGCTGATATTCTTACACGGATTATGAATGCTGACATTACTGTTATTAAGTCTGAATATGACCGGGCTGTGCAAAGTGAAGTTGCTGGTGGAATCACTGGGTATGGTTGGGATCCCGTTGAGCGTTTCTGGATGGGTTTGCGGGCTTCTTTCCCGAGTGCAAAATTTCAGATTGAACATCAAGTGGGGCGTGAAGATTCATACCTTTCGCCGCGCTCTGCAATTCGTTGGGGATTGACCGGTAAGCATGAGGGATGGGGTTCCTTTGGGAGACCTACCGGTGCCAATGTTCATATAATGGGTGCTAGCCATGTTGAATTTGGGGCTATCAAACCAGGCGAAATTAAACTTCGTCGTGAATGGACCCTGTTTGATGAAACTGCGGTATGGAAACAAATCCTCTTGCAAACAGGCGATGTGTAATTGAATTTTTTTTATTTTATCTTAGTAAGTTAGCTCTCTCAAAAGCGAAACTTATGAACATGAGCAATTGTTTTTTGAAAGGCTGACCGACTTTCCGGGCAAAAGTTTTCAGAGAACAATATCAACGTTATGGTAATAGGACACCGAAGATGACTTCCATAGAAAATCGTATTGTTCGTTATGGTGATTTGCAACCTTGTAAAACTGCTTTCATTGATGCTCACACTCCTGGTAGTGACCAAAAAGAAAACTTCACGATTATTGGCGGTGGCGTGTCTGAGTCTCCTGATCAACACGTCCATATTCAAGATACTCCAGGCTTCAACATAGGTGCTGCGGGGCAGCCACCTAAGTGCAGAAATTCGCTACATAGCCATACAACAGCCGAAGTGTTTTTTGTACTGAAAGGGCGCTGGCGCTTCTTTTGGGGGCGTTATGGGGACGCAGGAGAGTTCATTGCTGAAGAAGGTGATATTTTTAATATTCCGACGGGTATTTTTCGCGGGTTTGAAAACGTTGGTACCGATTATGGAATGATCATGGCCATTCTGGGTGGTGATGATGCCGGGGGTGGGGTGACATGGGCACCGCAGGTAATTGAAGAAGCTCAAGAACATGGGCTTGTTCTTGGTGAAAATGGAACTCTCTATGATACAAAAAAAGGTGAAGTTCTGCCGCACAATGTGAATCCCATGTCACTTTTGAGAGAAGAAGAGCTTAAGGCATTCCCTGAAGTTCCTGTCGAGAACGTTATCAGTAATTATGTTGCTCGCTATTGGGACATGATGGCATTGGCCGCAAACAAACCGGCAAAAATCATAGGTACTGATGCTATTTTGAAAGATAAACCTGGCTTTGACGTTGAATTTTTAACCCGGGGATCTGAGCCGGATGAATTTACTTCACGTAACAGGCATACGGTCCTAATGCCAGTTCGTGGTCATTGGAAATTAAGGCTGCAAGACGGAGAAACCGTTTTGAATCCTGGAGATACAGCCTTGATTGATCCTGAGCAGGTTCATGCTTTGGCGCCTGCCATGACGGGTGAAGCAAGCCTTTATCGTGTGACCGCGACAGATGATCCAGCCGGAGCAACTTGGACAGGGGCTTGATGGTGCGCACTGTGTTTTTCTTTTGTGTCTTATCTTCTGAACTGTTGAATACAAAAGGTGTATATAGCTTTGAAACAAGGGCTTTGGTGTTATGACCCCACTTGTTTTTTTGCCGGGAATGATGTGCGATGCACGATTGTTTGCACCTCAAATATCAACTCTTTCAGGTGCGGTACCATTGATGACAATGCCATTGGCACAGCGAGAGACGATGGCAGGATTCGCGAGTGATATTCTTTCCTGTGCACCTGACAAGTTTGCTTTAGCGGGGCTCTCGATGGGGGGGATTGTTGCAATGGAAGTTTTGCGGCAGGCGCCGGAAAGGGTTCTTGGTATTGCTCTGATGGATACTAATCCTTTGGCAGAGTTGGACGAAGTTAAACAACGCCGCGGCCCTCAGATGACAGCAGCTGTGACAGGAGAGCTCAACCGGATTATGCGGGATGAAATGATCCCGAATTACCTAGCAGATCCTGAAAGTAATCCGGATATAATTGAGCTGTGTAAAGACATGGCGACAGGACTAGGGCCTGATGTGTTTATCCGTCAATCCAAGGCGTTACGAGATAGAATAGATCAGACAGAAACGCTCAAAAAGCATAATGGCCCATCGCTTGTTCTCTGTGGGCGTGAAGATAAACTTTGTCCGATTTCCCGACATCAAATGATGCATGAATTGTTACCACATAGCTCTCTGGAAATTATCGAGAATGCTGGCCATATGCCTACTCTTGAACAACCCGAGGAAACAACAGCGATTTTATCGCGATGGTTGGAGGATTTATGAAGCAATCATTATTGAGCTTATTAAAAGAAGTTGATACCCCGACTGTCTGCAATGCGATTGAGGTTGCTCAGGGAAAGCGCGGTTTTAATAGCTTTACCCGCGGGACAATGATTGCTTCTGATGTAACCGCAGGTGCCATAACAGGATATGCGCGGACAGCCAAGATTTCTGCGATCAAGCCTCCTTCTGAGCCTCCTGAAACAATTAAAAAACGTCGGATGGATTACTATCGGTACATGGCTTCTGCTCATCTGCCTGCATTGGCCGTGATAGAAGATGTCGATTTCCCAGATTGTATCGGTGCTTATTGGGGAGAAATCAATACAACGGTACATAAAGGTTTTGGCCTGAGCGGGGTTTTAACGAATGGCGTTATGCGAGACCTCGGTGATTTACCTGAGGGCTTTTCTGTCATTGCCGGATCTGTTGGTCCATCCCATGGTTTTGTTCATGTGAAGGAAATTAAAACTCAAGTGACGGTATTCGACCTTGTCGTGAATGATGGTGATTTGATTCACGCTGATAGACACGGCGCCCTTGTGATACCCACAGAAATTCTTCCCAAACTGGAAGCTGCAATTCATCATTTACTGGAAACAGAAAAGCTAGTCCTAGAACCCGCCAGGGATAAAGATTTTGATTTTGCCAAATTCGAAAAAGCATGGACGGCCTTTGAAGCGGCACGTACATAAAGCCCCCTTTGAAAATGACCCATCAAAATAGCTCTAATACTTTTAAGAGTTATAATTCTCGGGGGTTGCGTGCCCCCGCAACCACTGAGTTCTTAAAAGCCCCTATCGCATAAGCGGTGGGGGCTTTTTTGCGTCCGGGGGAAACGAGTACTTTATCGATTTGTAAAAAATCGAGACTACCCTTTTCACGTTTTGAGCAGAAATAGGTCATTTAAATATATGAGGGATTAATAATGCTTGCTCTTTGGTGTGTATAAATTATATATCGATGAAATTAATAATCATTATCAATTGCATTTTGCGCATTAAGATGAGTTGAAATTTAATGCAATCCTGTTCCGATACTCTTGATATATATCTTGTGCACAGAGGGGAGCTCGTCGGGTATGCTAAAAAAATTCTTGGGGATGATTTCCATGCGGAAGATGTTGTTCAGGACGCTTATTTTCAGTTTGTAAAAGCTACTCAAGAAAAGAACGTTGTTGAACCGCTGGCCTATTTATACGGCATTGTGCGTAACAGATGTTTTGATCTGCAGCGAAAACTGGCCCGTGACCAAAGCCGAGATGATCTGGATGCCAACGCAGCACTCAACCTTTTATTAGAAGAAACACCATCCGTAGAGAGAGATGTGGCAGCAAGACAGGAACTTGAAGTGGTGAGGAAAGCGTTGGATGAGCTTCCTGAACGCTGTCGTATCGCATTTGAGATGCATCGATTTGGCAGTTTTACCTATAAAGAAATTTCAGAGAAGCTAGGTGTTTCAATGGGTACAGCCCATTCGTTGGTTATACAGGCGTTGGAATATTGTAGCGAGAAGCTGGGGCTGGATTAAAAATTTGAAAATTCTTACTATAAGAACAGTCTATATAGAGTATTTAAAGTTTTACGTGTGTTTGGCTTGTTGTCGTCTAGTGATGGAATAATGAAAGTTTCTGTTAAATACATATTCTCTGATGAGGGTGGTAATGAGTAACGTTACTGAGCCTCAAAGAGCCAGCGAGTGGTTGCTGGTTATGAAAGAGAATCCTGACGATAAGGCACTTATATCTGCATTCTCGCAATGGTATGAGCAAAAGCCTGAACATGCCGAAGCCTGGAAGAAAGCGGTCAAAACTTATAAGCTGATGGGGGCGGTTGTTCCCCGGTATGAGGATCAATGGGCGGAATCTCAAATCGTCAGGGAACAAGCGGTAAATAACATTGTTGCTTTCCGTCGGTCCAAGTTCAAAATGATGTCTTTTATGGCTGTGGCGGCGTCTATTCTAGTTGCTCTTGTTCTAAGGTTTGAGCCTCTTGCTGATTACGACTATGCAACGGCGACGGGTGAAGTTCGTCAGGTGGCATTGGCGGACGGAACTCAGGTTTATATGGGGCCTGAAAGTAAGCTGAAATTGAATTATTCCAAAAATTCACGTGATATTCAGTTGCTGGAGGGGCAGGCTTTTTTTGATGTTAGCCATAACCCGGAAAAACCCTTTCGGGTGTTTTCTCTCGGAACAGAAATTTCCGTTCTGGGAACAGCGTTTGACGTCAATATTGTTGAAGATAATGTTGCTGTGATGGTGCAGGAAGGAACTGTTGCCGTTAAGCCGGATCAAAATGTGTCGCATGCAGAAATCCTCAAGATTGGGGATCGTATTGATGTCGCAATGTCAGGTGATTTTGTACGAGGTCATATGTCACCTAAATATATTTCGGCATGGCGTGACGGGCGGTATATCGCAAATGACCATTCTGCTTTGGACGTCGTGAATGCACTGGATCGACATTATCGCGGCATTGTTGTCATCGCCGATGAAGGCCTTAAGAAACAGCCTGTAACAGGTATGTATTTACTCTCAAAACCAGTTACTGCCTTAAAGGCACTGGCGCACTCCATCGGGGCAGAAGCTTATCAAATCACTCCTTGGCTTGTTGTAATTTCAAATAGTTAGAAGTTTTTTCTGAAAAAAAGATTCTTTTTTTGAAAATCCTCTTATCTCAATCCGTCTTTATGTAGTTTTAAATGAGACGCATTCTTAATTGAGTGTGTTTTTGGGGTATGAGGGAAAAGTTTATGAGTAGGTTTCGGGGGTATCCGCGCAATAAAAGCATATTGCAGGGAATAGCGTTTGCATTGGTAATGGGCAGTTCATTTTCCTATGCACCGACAGTTGCTGCGCAAAGCACGATTAGTGAAGAGTATGATTTCGATATCCCGTCACAGGACTTGGCAAAGAGTTTAAGTACCTTTGGTATTCAATCTGGCCTGCAGATCTCTGCGCATGGCGACCTTGTCCGCGGCGTAAAAGCGAATGCAGTCAGAGGTCGAATGACAGCCCAAGATGCTTTGAATGAAATGATTGCCGGGCTGGATTTGAAATATGAAGTCACTGCTGATGGCTCGGTTCTGGTTTCATCCAGCAATACAGAAGCAGATGAAGCAACACTATCACCGATCCTGATTACAGGTGTTTCAAACTCTGATCGTCATGCCGGTAGTGCTGACCGTGTTGATTCCAAGTATATTTCAAGTGTTGATCTGGCACGTCGAAATCCGACTTCGGTTAAAGAGGTTTTTGCAGGCGAAGCAGCTGTTTCTGTCGGTGGTGGAATACCGAGCACGCAGAAGGTATATGTACGCGGTGTCGAGGAACATAACCTTGCTGTTACCATTGATGGCGCGCGCCAAAACAATAAGGTTTTTCACCATTCCGGAAACAATTTAATTGATCCTAGTCTTCTTAAGGCTGTGCGTGTTGATCCAACCATTGCTCCAGCAGATATTGGCCCAGGGGCTTTAGCTGGTGGTATTGTTTATGAAACGGTGGATGTTGATGATGTCCTGGAAGAGGGAAGAAGCTATGGTGGCTTTGTAACGGCAAGCTATGACACCAACAGTGAGACCTATACCAATGGTAATGCGTTGTTTGGGCGTGTTGGTGATTTTGAAGCCCTTGGTTTTTTTAAGTGGGGCAAAGGCGATGACTATGACGATGGCGATGGAAATCAAACGGTAGGAACGGGAACTAACTTAAGATCTTTTCTGGGTAAAGCAGGATACGAACATGATGTTCACCGTTTTGAAATCTCGGGTGAGCTTGTTGATGATGAAGCCGATCGTCCTTTTCGTGCCAACCTTCAGAATTTAACAAATAGAAATGAAGATCCTGAGCGTGTATATGCTCTAAAGCGTTCAAATCTTGTCTTTAATTACAATATGACCGAGGCATCAGGTTGGATCGATCCAAGGGTTACACTTGGATATGGTGTCTCATCGGTTGAGGTGCCGTCACCATTTGGCAGTGATGCGGCGACCACCAGTTTGTCAGGAAAGTTCGAAAACGACTTTAATTTTGACGAAGATAACAAGATTACTGCCGGTGTTGATTTTTATCACGATGTGAACGAATACAAAGACAATACAACCCCGTCTACTGATGAAAAGGCAACAAACGTAGGCATATTCGGCCAAGCTCGAATAGAGCCCTTGGAAAATCTGCGCCTTTCTTTTGGTGCCCGTGGCGACACACAGTATTTTACTGGTCTGGATGGAACCAATTTTGATAATCAGGGGCTGAGCGGGAATGCGTCTGTTGCGTATGAAGTTATCGAGGGTGTGACCTTGAAAGGCGGCTATTCCAATGTTTTTGGCGGCATAAGTCTGGCCGAGGCATATATCTATAACCCCGGATCCTGGGATTATAACAGCAACGAAGTAAAGCCAACCCGGTCACAAAACTACTCGATTGGTTTTGAGACAGAATTTAAAGGCTTCAGCTTTGATGCGAGCGTTTTTAGCAGTGATATTGAAAATGCAAGACGAGCTTCATGGGGGGGAGGCCCTCATTTGAGGCATGACTTTGTTACGCGTGGTTTCGAACTCGGTGCAGGTTATGATTGGACGGATGGATTTGCCCATATTTCCTATTCTGATACAGGCATTAAAGTGGACGGAGATCCCTCTTTATCTGACTCGGATACGACGCAATACCTTGGCGCACCTTTGGGTCGTGTTATTGCCTTTGAGACAGCACATACCTTTAAAGACACAGGTCTTTCAGTTGGTGGAACCGTAGATGCTGCCTTGAAAAACAAAGATACGACCAAAGGGGGCGGAAATCCTCAAGACAGTTATGCCACCTTTGGCCTCTATGCTGAATATAAGCCGGAAGATTTTGAGTTTCTGACACTGAGATTGGAGGGCAACAATCTCAATGATGCATCCTATGCTGACCGGGCATCCTACGGCCAGGAATTCACCAATGTTGAACCTGCATTAGAAGCAGGTCGCTCTTTCCTGTTTTCTGTACGTGCAGAATTTTAATTTAAATACTGAGCAAGAATGGTTCGTGTGCTGAAAAGTTTCGGACCATTCCTTGCTTGAGGACAATCTCATGAAACTCTTTTTTGCTGTCGTGCTATCTTTTTTTGTCGCTCAACAGTCTAATGCTTCCTTACTCGAAGTAACTGATTTGGCTGGACGGAAAATCTCTATAGAAGCTCCTGTCTCAAAATTCGTCGTAAGTGAAGGGCGATATTTGACGGCACTCTCAATCTTGCGGCCGGAAAACCCTGTACAGGGTATTGTTGGCATGATGACAACAATGGGCTGGACACATCCCGTGTTGGACAAGAAGTTAAAAGCCAAGTTTCCAGAGGCTAGAGAAATACCTCTATTTGGAAGTCGGAGTGCAGATAGTGTCTCTGTTGAAAAGATCATCGATCTGAAGCCAGAGGTCGCAATCTTTGGTTTAAGTGACCATGGCCCCAATGCAAAAAATCGTGAGTTGATGCAACAGCTGGATGCAGCGGGTATTACGGTTGTGTTTATCGATTTCCGTCTTGATCCCCTGAATAATACAATTCCGTCGCTTCGATTGTTGGGTCAAATCCTGGGGGAAGAGGAAAGGGCCGCACGCTATATCAACCACTATGAAAAACGGTTGGCGATGGTAAGGCAACGGGTGGATAATGTTGAAAATCGCCCGACTGTTTTCCTGCAGGTTCATGCCGGAAGAAGAGCCTGTTGTTGGGGAATGGCTGATGGAATGCTTGGCCCGTTTGTGGAGGTTGCTGGTGGTAAGAATATAGCGGATGCTGTTGCGCCCGGACCAACCGCTCTGCATACGAGCGAGTTTCTGTTGAATGAAAATCCTGACGTTTGGATTGGAACAGCCTCTGGCACCTTAGGTGAGTTTAAAGTAGGTAGTTTACCTGTTGCCATGGGAGCCGGAATGACAACCGAAATGGCTGTGAAAAGTTTATCTGGCTATTTGGCCGCGGATGAATTTCAGGCAATGGATGCTATTCGTAGCAGCCGTGCACATAGCTTTTGGCATAATTTCTATAACTCTCCGTTTAATATTGTTGTTCTGGAGGCTTTTGCAAAATGGATACACCCTGATCGCTTTCAAGATGTTGATCCGCAACAAAGCCTGATTGATATCTACGATGAGTTTATGCCGTTCGGGGTTGATGGTGAATATTTTGCGACCTATCGACATGATGCAAACTAGCACTCTTGAGGTCGAATTTTCACGTCTAAGCCGACGACGTATCTTCATTTTGTCAGGGCTGTTGGCTGCACTTGTTCTCAGTCTTTGGCTGGATATTCTTGCCGGGCCGTCTGGACTGAGTGCCGGGCAGATTGTTGATGGCCTGATAAGCCCTCAAAGTCTTGAGCTGCGACACAAAATCATTTTGTGGGACGTGCGATTACCCGATGCCTTGATTGCGATTGTGGTTGGGGCTGCATTGGGTTTATCGGGGATCGAGACGCAAACTGTTTTGGATAATCCCCTGGCGAGCCCTTTTACTCTCGGGGTGTCATCAGCCGCAGTTCTGGGGGCAAGTGTCGCAATTGTTTTGCTGCCAACAATTCCCTTTGTGCCACCAGCGTTTATATTGCCTGTACTCGCTCTTATTGGTGCATTGGGATCGTCTTGTCTGATCCTGATGGTTGTTCGACTATCTGGGGGCGCCCGTGAAACTGTTATTTTGTTTGGCATTGCGTTGGTCTTCTTATGCAATGCAATTGCTTCAGGTTTTCATTTGATCGCAGATGCTGATGCACTACAACAGGTCGTGTTTTGGACGATTGGCAATCTCACTAAAGCGGGGTGGCTGGAAGTTGCTATTGTGACGTGTTGCTTCCTTGTTATCTTTCCCTTCAGCTTGAAACATGTCTGGTTGTTAACGCTATTACGAGGCGGGGAAGCGCACGCCAGAAGTACGGGCATTAATGTTTCCAGATTAAGGACATGGGTGATTATCCGGGCTTCAATTCTGGCGGCCTTTGCGGTGTGTTTTGTTGGTACTATCGGTTTTGTCGGGCTGGTTGGTCCACACATAGCGCGACTTTTACTTGGTGAAGATCATCGTATGTTGGTACCGGGTGCCGTTTTATGTAGTGCTTTGATTTTGTCGATTGCTTCCGGGCTATCCAAAACACTTATTCCCGGGGTTATTATTCCCGTGGGGATTTTAACGGCAATTGTCGGTGTTCCCCTATTTTTGTCTTTGCTGGTTCAAAGACGGAGAAGGCCATCATGAGATTAAGTGTCAAAAATTTGTCTGCTTTTTACGGCAAAAAGAAAATTCTGCATGACATAAGCTTTCCGGATGTGAGGGGCGGAATGATTGTTGGTTTACTGGGACCAAATGCCTCTGGCAAGTCAACTCTTATGAAATGCCTTTCTGGTGAGAAAAAATCAAAAGGTGATGTCGTCTTTGATGGTGAAAATTTACATGTGGTTGGTGGAAAACGGTGGTCTGAGAAAGTTGCGACGATGCCTCAGACAGCTCCAGCACCAACCGCTTTGACACCGACAGAATTGATGTGGAGTACAGCGCGTGCTCTTGCTTTACCCTACAGCAATAGAGAACTCTCTTGGAAAATCGAACGTATTTTTGATGATCTGGGGTTAAGTGATTTTCAACTGGATGCCTTGCACACGTTATCCGGTGGAAAACGACAGTTGATTGGATTGGCTTTGGCTTTTATCCGAGAGCCAGAGCTTCTATTGCTTGATGAGCCGACGTCTGCTTTGGATTTACATTGGCGAATGATTGTATTGGACCTCGTAAAAAACAAAGTGCAGCAGAGTGGCAGCGTATCTATCGCGGCATTGCACGATCTGGATTTGGCCGCTCGTTACTGTGATCTTTTGGCTTTAATGGAGAACGGGAAAGTTATTGCCAGCGGTACGCCCAAAGAAGTGTTGACTCGTGACAATCTTGCTCGTGTTTATCATGTCAAAACTGAAATTGATTTATCAAAGCACGGATATCCCCGTGTTGATGTGATTGGTGCGATTTAGATATGTAATTCTTTATATTTAAAGCTGTGTTGAATTGGAAGCCATAAGGCACGAACAGTATAATGACGTTCGTGCCTTATAATTGTGTGTAACGTCTTTATACTTGCCCCCATAGCAACATGATGGCCTCTGACCATTATTTTTTAATGTTAAAGACGACGGGAATACGGCGTGTCATCTGTAGAACCGTAATGCTGGCAGGAAAAGGTGGAAAGGGTGCCGATTTGTTTATCATTTTGATTGCCGCCTTGTCCAATAGTGGGAATCCTGAACTTTCGAGGATCTTATAACTCTCTACTTTACCGGATGAAAGAAGGGTTAATTCTATAAAGGTTACACCTTGCATCTGACGTCTTTTTGCTTTGCGGGGATACCGTTTATTACGTGCAAGATGAATTTGTACAGCTTTCCAATAATCGCCCGTTGCTTTTTGTCCTGCCCCGTTATTATTGCCAGTTTGACTGGTACTGCCTAGGTTTTTACTTTTATTCGGGTTAATACCTTTTTGTCCGCTAGAATTCTTGTCTTCGCTTTGAGCACCAATGTTGGTGGCCTGTATAATTTCGTTACTTTTCCCTGTATCCGCTTTCTTGGTTGGAACCGGCGTGTTCTTTACTTTAGGGAGAGGTTTTGAAATATTCTTTTTCTCAACGATTTCAGCTTTGTTTCGAACAGGTGGCTTGGGTTTTGATTTAGGTCTCTGAACTATTTCAACAATAGGGTCTGGTTGTACAACTGGTTCAGAGGTTACAGCAGGTTCAATGATTTCAGATTGGGGTCTCTCTTGTTCCGGGATTATTTCCGGTTCAAGTGCGACGACTGTTTCTGTCCGTTCCCGTGGCTCTGGTTCTATCTCTTTTGGTAATTCTGGAACTTCTGGTGCGGTACGTGCTTCTGGTCTGTTGGTTGCTTCTGGTATATCTGATTCAGAATTATTTTCGCCAAACGCTGCGGCTTCTGCGCCGGGTGCAGAGGAGAGGGAAACAACAATACTACCGCCTTCATTACCATCTTCAAACCCCGCATGTTGCTTATGACTCAGAATTAAAGCTGTAATCATAAGGATACAGAGGGTGAGCAATCCGAAAAGAGTAAGCAGTTTTTCGAACAAGCCATTACGTATCGTTAGTTCCACGGTTGCACCTTTTCTTTAACGTACGGTTGCCAGTGCAACTTGTTTGATATTCATTTCTTTCAGGAGAGAAAGGATTTTGACAACAGCCGTAGTATTGGTTGACTGGTCAGAACGGATTGTAATCGGGCGAGAAGGTTGTGTTTCTGAAGCTTTGTCAGGAGACCAAGACATTGAATTTGGGGGTGATGAACTGGCGGAAGAAACATTGGTGCTTAACTGTTCCAGGATAGTCCTTCTAAGCGTCTTCGAAGTAACCTCTTTTTCTCCAACCATGATGCGCCCGTCGGCTGCAACGTGGATAATCAAAGGTGCTTGTTGTTGGGCTGTATCTGCCTGTGCCTGTAGTGGGGTTATATTGAAGGGGATCGTTTTCTGTAAAGATCCTGCAATCATGAAAAATATCAGTAGCAGAAAGACAACATTGATCATGGGCAATGTGCTTTCTGTCAACTCTGCAGAGTTATCGTCTTGTCTGATTTTCATGTTTTTGGTTGCTCCTGAAGAGTTAAGTCAACCAACCCAAATTCCTTTAATTCTTGCAGAAAGTTGAGGGTGTTTTGCATCTTCACACCATCTTCAACAGTTATATAAACTTTGATTGTTTCCAGCGAAGATGTTTTTGCCGCCAGAGTTTTCCCAAGCTCATTTCGATTGATATTTTTTGTGCCAAGCTTGATCGATCCATTTCGTAAAAGGGTTAATTGTAGCGTATCTTTTGGTGACTGTGAGGATGCTGAACTTGTTTTTGTTTCTTGTCCTTGAATAGGAAGTTCGCGCCAATCGAGAAAGCTTGAAGCCAGCATAAAGAAGATCAGCAGAATAAAGACAACATCAATCAGCGATGTCAGGCTGATTGATGGTAGTTTATCCGTATTTTCACCTGATAGGCGCATGATATTTATTCAGCCGCAAAGTTAACGGCATTGTTAACGGAACGTGCTTTGAGCGTGTGAATATGTAATCCAGTGAGAACCGCTGTGCCTGTTTCTTCCAATCGGCGTGTTGTTTTTTGGATAACACTGTTCAGCCAAATTTGCGCAGCCGTTGCAGGAATAGCAACGACAAGGCCAATTGCAGTTGTCAGAAGTGCAAGCCAAATACCGCCCGAGAGAATAGAAGGGTCAACTTGATTGCCCGCAGCTTCCATTTGCCGGAAGGCATCAATCATACCGAGAACGGTTCCGAGTAATCCCATCAAAGGGCTAAGCGCTGCAACGGCACCAATATAGCGAATACCGGACTTCAGACGTTCCAAAACACCAAGAGAGAGTTGTTCCATCTCTATCTCAAGGTTTTTGTCATCCAGACCGATTGTGCGAGCACGATCAACCCCCAATGTAACAAGTTGAACAGCAGGATGGTGTAAACGGTCTAACATACGCACGGCTTCTACAATCTCACCCTGCCGTAATTTTGCGCGTGCTTGTCTCAAAGTTTTGGTTTGCCAAAGGCCTGAACGCCAAAAGACGACTATTTTGTAGAAAGTAACGATAGCCGCAGAGAGAGCCATACCAGCCAGAACCCAACCTACGGCACCGGCTGCATCAATAACTTCTAGAAGTGATGTTAAGGCTTCTGTTTCTGTACCTTCACGCATGTTCTTTCCGGTCTTTGTTTGTTTGGAAATAAAAAATCGACTCTAAATAATAGTGATACTCATTATCAGATAAATTTATTAAAGCAATAGAATTTCTTGTTTTTAGGGAGAGGAGGTGAGGTTTAAATAAAATTTCGGTGTAAAATTTTTTTGATAATTAATTGAAAAATAACATTTTTAAAAGGTTAGTGGATAGAGATTCAGTTTGGATAAAGTCGAGACCAAGAAATCCCCATAGCTAAAACACAACCTCAGGATGTTTGACATTAATATGAAATATTTTGTAATTGAAAGTCATTCGCAATTACTGTGTGTCTTCGCTTCAGGTTAAAATTATGAGTACTATTGTCCACCAACATGACCTGTTGCAGCTTTTTATGCTTCACCGCAAAGAATTGGTTGGTTATGCAAATTCCATTGTTGGAGAGCGGCACACAGCAGAAGATGTGGTGCAGGATGCCTATTTTCGTGTCATTGGTGTCGAAAGTAGAAAACAAAATAATGTGCCTCTAGAAGAGCCTGTCGGATATCTCTATCAAATAATTCGAAATCTTTGTCTGGATAGTTTACGAAAGAAAACGCGTGAGAACGCCTATATGCAGGATGAAGATTTCTCATTGAGTTCTCACGGTTTGGAACAGGTTTCTCCTGAACAACATGCCGGTGCCCGCCAGGAATTGAGTGTGTTACATGTCGCGTTAAATGAACTTCCCGAAAGAACGAGGCTTGCTTTTGAACTTCATCGTTTTTCTGGCTTGAAGTTGGCCGATATAGCCAGTCAGCTTAATGTATCATTGGGTACGGCCCATGCCATGGTTGCAAGCGCCCTGGATCACTGTAAAGCAAGCTTAAAAAAACAAACTGAATACGAGATTTAAAAGAAATTGAAAAAACAATGCGCTAATGCGTTGTATTTATAAGGCAGAAAATGCCGTAACAAGACAAGTGAGAGCATGACAAACAAACGACTGATCCCCAAAAAAGCCAGCGAGTGGATCGTGTTACTAAATGATGATCCTGATAACCTGTCTTTACAGCGGGATTTTCAGTTGTGGCTTGAAAGTGATGTTAATCATCGGGAAGATTGGGAAGAGGTTTCTCACACTTGGCATTTATTGGGTATTGTTGGGTCATCTTTGGAGAATAGGCAGGTGGTCTCAGTCAAAGCTCCTCAGTTAAGCTTGCCTGTAGACAAGGAGTTTGAGGAAGTGAGAAGGGCTTCTGCTACTGCTTTTGGGCACCTTATCACTAAATCAGGCTTTGCGCGTGGTTTGATGCGTTCTGCTGCTTTGCTGATTTTGTTTTTGGTCATAGGGCTTTCATTGCCCCACTTCAAATACCTTGGGGCTGATTTTGCGAGCAATAGTTCTGAAATAAGCATTGTTGATTTAGCAGATGGCAGCCGGGTTATTCTCGCACCTGATACCGCGATTAATGTCGAAATTTCCAATCAGGAACGAAGGGTAACAATTTTATCTGGTTCTGCTTATTTTGAAGTTAAAAAAGATAAGAATCATCCTTTCATTGTTGGCAAAGAGAATGTTCAAACGACAGTTCTAGGCACAGCCTTTGTTGTTGATCAACAGGCGGAAGACATTCGTGTGGCAGTTACCGAAGGGCTTGTGCAGGTTAATGACTTGAAGGATGAAGCCGTTTCGGTGCAACTGAGGCCCGGCGAGCAAATTAGTTTTCAAGAAATGAGAGGTTATAGCCTGTCTAAAAGCCCGGTAGGTGATATCGCTTTGTGGCGATCAGGGTACTTGAAAGTACATAATCAATCTCTTGACGCAGTTGTAAGCCAGATTGATCGTTATTTTAACGGACATATCTTTATTCAGGATGCCGATATTGGCGAGAAACGTTTGACGGGTGTTTTTAAGCTTGAACAGCCACGTAAAAGCCTTCGTGGAATTGCGAGTTTACATGGGCTTGAAGTGACTGAAATTTCTCCCTGGGTAATTATTTTATCAAAAAAATAAAAAAAATTGAAAAACGGGCGCGCTCCTTCGTTGTTGAGTTATAGGAGATGAAAATGCGACTTGTTCGCATTTGGGGTTTCGGCTCAGGCTCTCAACGAAAAATAGTGGAGACCGCTCAATGAGTGAGGTTCAAGAAATACGTAAGACTAAAGTCTTGCGCCGTTATGCAATGATGATGACAACAGCTTTGGCAACATCATTGATAATGACTAACAGTGGTTTTGCCCAAACAGCCAATCAAAAAGCAGCCGACGAAATTGCACAGGCACAGCAACAAAATTTACGTTTCCAGATTGCGCCGCAATCCTTAGCAGAGGGGGTTTTACTTTTTGGACAACAAGCCAATGTCCAAATTCTGGCAGATAGTGCTGCCTTGGAAAGTTTAAGAACATCTGGTGTACACGGAGTTATGTCCATTGAACGTGCTCTTGCTGTGTTGCTTGATGGTACTGGCTTGAACTTTATTATCTCTGATGATGATGCCGTCACAATTGGGCAGTTTGATCCGGAAGCCAATCAGGAAAATAGTCGTCTGGCTCCCATAGTGATCGAGGCCGAAAGTGATGATACCCTTGTACAGGATGGCTACGTTCCATTGGTAAGTCAGATCGGCACTAAAAAAGATACGCCACTGATTGAAGTGCCGCAGAATATTTCGGTTGTGACAGAGCGACAATTGGATGATCGGGCACCAAGAACTTTGAATGAAGCGCTTGCCTATACCCCGGGAATTGTCACCAGCGCCTTTGGTTTTGATAATCGGTATGATTCTTTTACCATCCGCGGATTTGATGGAGTTTATAACGGCGTGTTCCGCGACGGGTTGCGTCAGTTTAGCGGTTCTTCGGCTGTGTACCGTGCTGAACCTTATGGTGTTGAAGGCGTTGAAATACTTAAAGGGCCGTCATCCACGCTTTATGGAGCCAGCTCATCAGGTGGTTTTGCTAACATTGTTACAAAGCGCCCAACAAAAGATCGTTTGCGCGAAGTTGAGTTTATTCTTGGTAATAATGAACGTTTTCAGGGGAACTTTGATTTCTCTGATTCTGTTGATGAAGAAGAAACCCTCAAATATCGTCTGACGGGCGTTGTTCGGGATAGTGAAACCGATCTGCCGGGGTATAATGATAACCGCACATATATTGCCCCGGTTATCGAATGGCGACCAACAGAAGATACCAAACTTACTGTTCTGACTGAATATATGGACTCTCAGACTGGCGGGACGGCGTTCTTCTTCAATGATGCAAACGGTATAACAGATCTCTACAGCGGCCATGAAGACTGGAATGACTTTGATCATGAACAGTACCGCCTAGGCTATGAGTTCGAACATCGTTTCAACGATACCTTTACCTTCCGTCAAAATACTCGCTATGCCGATGTTGATATCAACCTGGAATATGCTTTTCGACAGGGGGCAGATGGATCAATCCAGAATGCTGGCTTGGCAGTGGAAGAGCAAAAAACGTTTGTGATCGATAACCACCTTATTACGTCTGTGGAAACCGGATCTGTTAAGCATACGCTGGTCAGTGGTTTTGATTACGGTGCGAACGAGTATGATCAACGTCAGGGTTTTGGCGCAATAGGCGGGGCGATTACGATGAACCCTGCACTGGATGTCGAGCAGGAACAGGATCAGATCGGCATTTACATGCATGATTCACTTGCTTGGCGACAATGGCGTCTGAATGCAGGTGTTAGGTACGATTTTCTTGATGCAGAAACCAAAAACAACACGGGTACGATCAAACAAGACGAAGAAGAAATGTCCTGGCAGTTAGGATTGTCTTATGTCACAGATTTCGGTTTGGTACCTTTTGCGAACTATTCGACATCTTTTACGCCGAATGTAGGTAATCTTGTGAATGGTACGCCGGCAGCGCCAACTGTCGGGGAGCAAATGGAAGCAGGCTTAAAGTATGAATTCCTGAATGAAAATGCGATCATCCAGGCTTCTGTTTTTCAGATTGATCAGGAAGATGGTGTTGTTTTTGATTCATCCTCAGGGATTAATGTTCAAGTCCAACAGGACATGCGCTCGCGCGGTTTTGAGCTGGAAGCAGTGGCAAGCTTGATGGAGGGTCTCAGCTTGAATGCGGCCTATGCCTATACCGACGTTGAAATTAAAGATGGTCCATCAGGTACAATCGGAAAACAAGTTTCAGGTATTCCTCTCCATACTTTCTCAACTTATGTTGATTATGAGTTTCAAAACAGCTCTTTCCGAGGGTTAGGTGTATCCGGTGGTGTGCGTTACTTTGGCGAAAGTGAAGGTAATGATACAAATACCATTGAAAACAGTGAACGATATTTCTTTGATGCTGCGTTACGTTATGACCTTGGGGAGATAAGTAACAAACTTGAAGGGGCAGAGTTCAAGATTAACGCCAACAATATCTTTGATAAAGATGGGCAGATCTGTGCGTCCGGAAGTTGTTATAAGGACGAGGGGCGAACTGTACAAGCCAGCCTTCGTTATCGTTTCTAATGACATTGCATCAAACTGTCCTTTCTTCAGAAAGACAGCCTGTTCTAACCAGTCGTGAGCTTTCGTTCACGGCTGGTTCGGCGTCTATTCTGAAACCCGTTAGCCTAGGCCTACAAACTGGTGTTGTATGCGGACTTTTGGGGCATAATGGTTCTGGTAAATCAACGCTGGTTAAGCTTCTTGCCCGTCAGATGGAACCATCGACTGGTACCTTACAGCTAAATGATGTTGATTTCAGTACATGGAAGCAAAAAGATTTTGCCCGTCATGTCGCTTATTTGCCGCAGCATATACCACCGGCACAAGGTCTCTTGGTTGAAGAACTGGTTTCCCATGGTCGTTACCCATGGCACGGTGCGTTTCGTCGTTTTACTGATCGGGATCGGCAAAAAGTTGATGAAGCTTTGGAATTGACCAACACGTCTGTTTTACGTGACCGTCAGGTTGATAATTTATCTGGGGGTGAACGCCAGCGTGTCTGGATTGCCATGCTGATTGCGCAAGATGCGAAATGCCTGTTTCTGGACGAACCTATTTCGGCCCTTGATGTTTCCCATCAGGTTGAAGTTTTAAATCTGATAAGGGATCTTGCTCGTAAAAAAAATATCTCTGTTCTAATGGTTTTGCACGATATCAATATGGCAGGTCGTTTTTGTGATCGCCTTTTGGCATTGCGGGATGGCGAGCTAATCGCAGATGGTACACCAAGTGATATCCTGCAAAGCGAAACGCTTGCAAAGATCTTTGGGGTTGATATGGGGGTTTTACCACATCCGAAAGGTGAGGGGGCAATCACCTATGTTGCCTGATCATGAGAGTGAGCTGATAAAGGGCGCGCAGAAATTACACCTAAACCGACGAAGGTTTTTGACCATGGGAACGATGGGATTGACTGCATCACTCTTCCCCTCCCTGACTGTCGCGCAAAATTCTCACGGCGAGAACAAGCCGCATCGTATTATATGTCTTGATTACGGGTCGGCAACGACGCTTATAGAACTCGGGTTACCTCCTGTTGGTGTGATTGCTGCTCAACGCTGGAATTTTTGGGTGCGAGAGCCAAAACTACCTAATTCTGTTGCAGATATTGGGCAGGATCTGGTTATTAATCTGGAGGCCGTATCACGGTTAAAACCCGATCTCATTATTATGACACCCTATACAACCAGCCATAAACCTGTGTTGGAAAAAATTGCGCCAATAGAAATTATCCCGCTTTTTGACGGACAAAGCCAACCTTTATCAGCTTCTCGCGAGATCACCCGAAAACTTGGTGTTTTGCTTGGCATGGAAGCTGAAGCAGCAGATTACCTCAAATCCTTTGAGACAAAACTGGCTGCTGCACGAGATCTCGTAGCTAAAAGAAATTACCCTTCTCTCACACTGCTGAATTTTATGGATGCGCGTCATGCCCGGGTCTATGGCGTGAATAGCTTATACCAAAATGTGATGGATGAGGTTGGGTTGATCAATGCCTGGACGGGTGAAACCAATTATTGGGGATTTCAGACAATTGGATTGGAACGTTTGGCATCAGAAGCCTCTGAGGATATGGAGTTGGTTGTTTTTGAACCCCTGATGGATGACATAAAGCCAACATTGGAAAAAAGTCCGCTGTGGAAGCATTTACCTTCTGTGCAAAATGATCGCTTTGCTTTGTTACCACCAGTCATGATGTTCGGTATGTTGCCATCCGCGGAACGTTTTCTTTCTTTGATCTTGTCTCATCTCGAAAGCCGTTATTCATGAGTGAAATCCAGCGCAACTATAACCCGGCTCTGTTTTTTACAATCACTGGTGTCGCTCTGTTTTTGTCCTGGTTACTTATGGGGCAGGACCTTCAGGATATCCTGAGCAATGGGATAAGCTGCGATGAATACAATGTTCGAGAGATGCTCGTTCTTTATTCCGGCTTACCACGTTTGAGCGTGGCAATCCTTTCTGGGCTTGCTCTTGGGTTTTCCGGTGCAATACTCCAACTGGCGTTGCGTAATCCACTCGCATCTCCAACGACAATGGGGGTATCTGCAGGGGCATATCTGGCCTTGGTCATTGCCGGATTATTTTTCCCAGCAACACTGGTGTATGGCCGTGAAGTCATTGCTCTGGTTGGGGCTGGTGTTGCTGCTGCTCTTGTGTTTGGTCTCATGGCACGCCGGGATTTTTCACCGATTTCACTGGTTTTAACTGGGCTGATTGTTAGTCTCTATTTTGGTGCACTGGCCTCTTTGCTTGTTTTGCTAAACGATCGTTATCTTGCCAGCCTGTTTATTTGGGGTGCTGGATCTCTGTCTCAACAAAGCTGGGATGTTGCGAATATACTTTGGCCTCAATTATTGGTTCTGTTTGGTTTGTCCATGGTGATGGTGCGGCCTTTCTCCCTTTTGGTTTTGGGGGATGGTAGTACGTCGTCTTTGGGTGTTTCACCGGGGATGATCCGTTTTTTTGCAGTATCCATTGCGATTGCTTTGGCTGCTTTTGTAACAAGTGCTGTCGGGGTTATCGGCTTTATCGGACTCGTCGCACCGATGATTGTCAGGCTTTGCGGTGCGCGACGAGTTCTCTCTCAATTGATATGGAGCGCATTGATTGGTGCTGCTTTGTTGTGGATGACTGACGCGGTTATTCAGATCCTGGCCGGTAGCTTGCGTGAATTTGTGCCAACGGGGGCCGTGACAGCACTTTTAGGATCTCCTCTTTTATTGTTCCTGATTCCCAGAATGAAATTTGAAACCGTAGTTCAAACAAACGAAGTTTCGGTTGTTTGGCGACAAACGGCGGGCCTGAAGGTGCTGATTGTTATGTTATTGATCTCAATCGGTGTTGTGGCTTTTGCTGTTACCTTTGGGCGTGATGCTGATTTGGGATGGGCTTTCGATTTATCTGGTAATTGGGATGATGTTTATCAATGGCGTGTACCACGTGTTATTGCTGCTTTTAGCGCTGGAATTATGTTGGCCCTGGCTGGAATGATTCTTCAGCGTTTGACGGGTAACATCATGGCGAGTCCCGAAGTTCTTGGTATTAATGCCGGGGCGATGATGGGTATCGGCGTTTGCATCTATCTTGTTGTTGGTGTGACCCCTGAAATCATGGCGGTTGGTGCTCTATTTGGGTCAAGCATAGTTCTTGCCACTCTTTTTGCCTTTGGGAAAAGAAGTGGGTTTCAACCAGAACGTATGATTTTGATTGGTGTTGCCTTGGGTGCCTTGATTGACGCTTTGATTGGCGCCTTGGCCGCAACAGGTGACCTGCGTTCCGTTCATCTTCTTCGTATTATGGCTGGATCAACCTATGGGGTTAGTCTTGAAGCTGCCTGTAGTGCTTTGTTAATCGGATGCGTCTTGATGGTACCGCTCCTGTCCGGATCACGTGCGTTGGATGTTTTGAACTTAGGCGAAAAAGTATCGCTCGCACTCGGTGTTAATGTGAGGAGATCACGTTTTGTCCTTTTTGCTGTGGCATCCTGTTTAACCGCTGGAGCGACGGTTCTTGTCGGACCGCTCAGCTTTGTCGGATTAATGACACCTCATATCGCAAGGTCCTTGGGCCTTCTTCAAGCCCGTTTCCAAATGGTTGTTGCTGCTCTTGCGGGGGGATCTTTGATGGTGGTTGCCGATTGGATTGGCCGTGTCATTGATTACCCTTATGAAATGCCTGCTGGATTACTTTCTGCACTTGTCGGAACACCTTTATTGTTGATTTTAATGAGCCGCCAGAATGCCTTTACGCGAAGTAGTAATGCGTAACGCTTTTTACCTAATTCTAAACTCTAAATTATAATAGGCGAACCATGTTTCAGTCTTCCCTTAGTCTTTCTTTTCCCGATGCTGATCAACATCTTGAAGCACAGGTTCGGCACATTGAGCAGCATGAACTACAAGCAGAGAAGCATAATGATAATAGCTTTTCCATTAGAAGCGAGTATGGCCTGTTACGGCTTTCAGCAACCAAAGATCAAATGAGTTTGGTCGTGGAAACTGACAGAGATGACGGGCTTGATATTATGCGTGATTTTGTTGCTGATTATTTGGTGGAACACATGCCCGGAATCAAGCTTTCTGATTTGGTTTGGAGTGGTAATAAAATTGTCGTGGGAACACCTGCTAACTTTCGGACGATGAAAGTCGTCAAACGAGTGATTCTTAACGAAGGGATGCTACGGTTGACTTTAGCAGGGAATGATCTTGATCTCTTTGAGGATGGGGGCCTACATTTTCGGCTTTTGTTACCTAAAAAACCAAACAAAAAACCTGTATGGCCAATCAGGCTCACATCAGGAAAAGTACAATTTCCCGAAGGACAAGATGAATTGCACAACCGTGTTTATACCGCACGTTATATCCGATCTGATCAGGGGGAAATGGATTTTGATTTGGTGCGACATAAAGGAGGTGTTGCGGCCGACTGGGCTGAAAGCGTTTCGGAGGGAACAACCGTTGGTATTATGGGACCAGGCGGGGGCAGTTACATCAATAACAATTGGCTGTTAATGGGGGGCGATGAAACTGCCCTACCTGCCATTTCCCGAATTTTGGAACGATGTTCTCCAGATACGAAAGGACAAGTGTATCTTTCAACACGAAAGCAAAATTATCAGATTGATCTTCAAAAACCTGATGGCGTAGAAATCTCATGGCTGCAAAGTAATGGTGATAACGAGCTTTCATCCGCAATCATTGATACCGTTTTGCCTGATGATGAAGATATATATGTCTGGTTTGGCGGTGAACAAAATGATGCTCGAAAAATACGTAAAATATTGAAATTTAAATGGAAATTAAAGTCGACTCGATTTTATTGTGCTGCTTATTGGCAAAAAATATAAGCGATAAAATTGTATAAAAATATTTGATTAACCTTGGCAATAAATGTAATGTTTTTCCTGTAGATATTTTAGAGTTACTAATGAAGTTTCAGGGGTTGTGTACCCTCGCAACCAAATAAAAAACCTCTATCGCATGTGCGATGGGGGCTTTTTTATTTGAGGTATGAAAGCTGAAAGTAATAATGGCACATATTTAGGAAAGATATAGTTAAATGGAAATTATCGTAAATTTTTTGGACAACCTTAGACTTGAGGCTAAGTTTGACGATTTTACTATAATCACTGACCAGCCTATTCGCTATAAAGGGGATGGAACTGCGCCAAGTCCGTTTGACTATTTTTTAGCATCTTCTGCGCTATGTGCCGCTTACTTTGTGAAGGTCTATTGCCTTTCACGTGATATCCCCACAGATGATATCAGGGTTTCGCAGAATAATATTATCGATCCGGAAAACAGATACAACCAAACCTTTCAAATTCAAATTGAATTGCCAGAGGGTATTTCTGAACGAGATCGGGCGGGTATTTTAAGATCTGCCGATCGTTGCACAGTCAAAAAAGTTATCCAGCAAGGACCAGAATTTAAAATTGATCCTGTGGAAAATCTGGATGATGCGTCGTTGTTACAAAGCTATGAGAGCGATGGTAATACAACTATTCTGGGCAAAGATCTTCCTTTGGAACAAACGATTGCCAATATGACGGCTATTTTGTCGGATATTGGTATTAAAATTGAGGCTGCATCCTGGCGTAATATTGTACCGAATGTTTGGTCACTTCACATCCGCGAAGCTGCATCACCGATGTGCTATACCAATGGTAAGGGGGCAACGAAAGAAAGCGCCCTTTGTTCCGCTTTAGGGGAATATATAGAACGAATTAGCTGTAATTTCTTTTATAATGACTATTATTTTGGTGAAGAAATCGCAAATAGTGAGTTTGTGCATTATCCCAATGAAAAATGGTTTAAAGCGGGCCCAGATGATGCCTTGCCAAAAGGGTTGATGGATGAGTTCTGTATGCAACTCTATAATCCTGATAGTGAATTAAGAACGTCTCATTTAATTGATACCAATTCAGGGCAAACTGATCGCGGTATTTGTGCGCTACCATTTACACGCAGCTCAGATCAGGAAACGGTCTATTTTCCATCAAACCTGATTGAAAATCTATTTGTTAGCAATGGTATGAGTGCAGGCAATAACTTTAATGAAGCAAAGGTACAATGTCTGTCTGAAATATTTGAACGCGCTGTTAAACGGGAAATTATTGAGGAAGAAATCGTTCTTCCGGATGTGCCAAAAGAAGTTCTTGCAAAATACCCTCATATTTTGGCTGGAATAGAGGAACTTGAAGATAAAGGCTTCCCCATTTTGGTGAAGGATGCATCATTGGGTGGAAGATTTCCGGTTATGAATGTGACCCTGATGAACCCAAAAACAGGTGGTGTTTTTGCTTCTTTTGGGGCGCACCCAAGCTTTGAAGTGGCCTTGGAACGTTCCCTCACAGAACTATTGCAAGGGCGGAGTTTTGAGGGTTTGAATGATGTTCCGCTTCCGACGTTCAGCAGCCATGCAGTGAAAGAACCTGGGAATTTTGTTGAACATTTCATTGATTCTACTGGTGTTATATCGTGGAAGTTTTTTAGCACGAAACAGGATTATGATTTCTGCGAATGGGATTTTAGTGGCACGACAGAAGAAGAAAATGAATGCCTGATGAACATTCTCAAAGACCTTGGCAAAGAAGTTTATATTGCGTCCTATAATGATTTTGGGGCAACGGCTTGCAGAATTTTGGTACCTGGTTATTCAGAAGTATATCCAGCGGAGGACCTGATTTGGGATAACACCAATAAAGCATTAATTTTCAGGGAAGACATTTTAAATATTCATTCTTTAACTGATGATGAATTGGAAATTTTGCTTGAGCGGTTAGAAGAATCTGAGTTGGATCCCTATACAATCATTGCCGGTTTGATCGGGATAGAATTTGATGAAAATACAGTTTGGGGCAAGCTGGATATCCGCGAGTTGAAAATACTGATTAACCTGGCTCTTAAAGAATATGAAGAAGCAAAAGACGGCATCGGTGATTTTCTGAACTTTAATGAAAATACTGTGGAGCGTGTTTTATTTTACCGGGCATTGGATGCGGTTCTTGATATTACACTTGATGATGAATTGAATATTGATGACTTTATCCCCAATTTCACCAGAATGTACGGTTCTGACATAATGGATAACGCAGTTGGATCTGTGACGGGGAAAGTTAAATTTTATGGCCTAACAAAGACAAGTATGAAACTTGAAGGGTTAGATAAGCATCTGAAATTAATAGAAAGCTATAAAAAATTACACAAGGCGAGAGAATTCCAGCAATAGTGATATATAGTGGGATATCTTTGACACCAATTTCAGAATGGACATCGCCCATACAGTGCCCAGATAAGGGGCACTGTATGGGTCTTGTTTGAGACTGCTATTTTTCTAGGTCCCATTTGATCTGAAATTCGATTTCTTCTTCACCATCACCGCGTTCATGTTCAATATTATAAATTGCTCGAACCGGGACATAGATGCGTTCTCCTGCAATTTGAATTTCAAAGCTTTTGTTTTGTTCCAATGAATCAGCTAAGCGGCGTAACTTGGCGATGAAATCTTCTATTGGGTACGTTTTCTCAATATCTCTTTCCGGTTTCGTTGTCATACGTAAATCCTTATTTTCGCGCATATAATGCAGGGATTATCTTTAGCTGTCATTTAACAAATAAATATTCGTAGCCTTTCATGTTGAGAAAGTTGCTACATTTTAAGACATAGGAAATGTGTGCTGTAAAACAATAGCCAAATATTCAGTGACCAACTCTTTTGGGGTCGAGCTTGAAACTTTTAAAGCTTTGATATTATTTTTGTCTATAAACGGGGCCTATAAACAGGGCCTATAAACAGGGAATGTTATGCGGTGTTGCTATACCAATTTCAGAGGGAGAAATAGTAAAATCGCTTGGCAACAAGCGGTGATACCGAAGTATCAGCTGACAGGCACGTCGGGCATCCTGTCGCAGGTTGTGATATATAACGAGTGATATCTTTCCCTGTCGAAGGAGCTGCACATTATCTCTGTCGAGGTCGTGTGCAATGAAAAATTGGCAAGGTTGTTTCGTTCTTTTTATGGCCTCAAGAATTGCTTTGTTACCACCACCTGGGGAATAAACTGCGAGAATGTTCTGCTCTCGACTTAAAAGCTCTAAAGCAAGACTTTCTGTTTTTGAATTATCTCCTCGGCCTTCACTTAGCTTGAGAATTTTAATCCGCTGAGGTATGTCAGAGAAGAATGATCTAAACCCACTCTCTCGGTCTTCTTCTCCTTGGAAAATATCCCGAGAGAGGGTGAGTAGAATTTGGCCGGATTGATTTCCGAGAAAATTTTTCAACATATAGCCAGCGGTTTTACCAGATTCATAATTATCCATACCGATATAGGCGAGCCGGTTAGATCGGGCGATGTCGGTAACAAAGCTTACAACCGGAATGCCTGCCGCGACGATCTTTTGTACGGCCTGATTTATTTCTGGTACGTCAGGGATCTTTAAAATTAAGCCATGGCTTCCACGTCGGTGGATTTTGTTTAAAAGTGCTATGATCTGTGAGACAGACATAATTTCGTTGAGATGAAAGCGACAGCGAAAACTGGCAGGTCGCATGCCGGGCATTTCTTTTTCAAAGGCTTTTTTGACTTCTTTAGAGAACCTCTCTGGAGCTTCCATAATAACATCAAGTGTAAAGCGTTTCCCCGCTTGTTGTGCGGTTTGTCGCTGTTTTTCTAGTTCATTGATTGCATCTTGGACACGCAGTGCCGTTTCCTGCTTCACATTACCGCGTTTGTGAACAACACGATCAACAGTGGCAAGGCTTAGTCCTGCTTGGAAAGCAATACTTTTAAGGAGGAATTTCTGTTTCATTCTTGAGGTCTTTTTGAGGTCTTTTTTGTCTCAAATCAGAGAATACCACAGCTATTGTTTTTGGAGAAAGAAAACAACCATGCGATTTCTAAAACAAATCATCGCATGTGTGTTGAGGTGAAAGGTCGGAATAATGAATAACATTTCAATTAAAGAACAGCGCGATCACGAGGTCTGGGTATCATCGGAAGCTGGTGATTTAGAGATTTTTAGAGAGCAAACTTCACAGATAACTAAATCTGAAGACTGGCCTTATGCTCAAGATGTTATTCGAAATATCGTGGTTTATGATGGACAAAACGTGCGCGGATGGACCAAAGATCCAAAATCAAAACGAGAATTAATGGCTGAGTGGACAACAGTGTTGTCTCAAGGACCCGGTGTGCTCGTCATCAAGAGGGCTATGGCTGATTTAGTTGCTGTAGATCGCGCCACAGAGGTCTTTGAAGGTATTATTTCGGCTGAAAAAGAAACAAACCTTGCTGGTGGTGATCATTTTGCAAAGGCAGGATCAAATGATCGGATTTGGAATGCGTTGGAAAAACACTGTATCGCTGATCCTGTGAATTTTACCGATTACTATGGGAATACTACTCTGGCGATGGTGAGCGAGGCCTGGCTTGGAGCTGGTTATCAAATAACCGCGCAGGTTAATAGAGTAAACCCGGGTGGAAGTGCACAGGCTGCTCATCGTGATTATCATCTTGGGTTTATGACAAATGAACAGATGTCTAACTATCCATCTCATATTCATAAGTTGTCGCCTTTGTTGACCCTTCAAGGGGCTGTGGCTCACTGTGATATGCCTGTTGAAAGCGGCCCGACAAAATTTTTGCCTTATTCACAATTATTTCTCGAAGGGTACCTGGCATTTACGCGCCAGGAATTTCAGGATTATTTCGAAGAAAATTATGTGCAACTGCCTTTGGAAAAAGGGGATGCTGTATTCTTTAACCCCGCCCTTATGCATGCTGCAGGGGAGAATAAAACCAGTGATATCTATCGTCTAGCGAACCTGTTACAGGTTTCGTCTGCTTTTGGGCGTGCGATGGAGGTCGTTGATCGAAATAGAATGCTATCTGCCCTTTTACCCGTATTGCAATCCGCCAAGCAATCAGGAACGTTGCCTGATGACATGCTGAAAAGTGCCATTGCTGCTGCTGCAGAGGGGTATTCTTTTCCCGCTAATCTTGATCTTGATCCGCCTGTTGGTGGACTTGCACCAAAGACACAAGCTCAAAAAATTAAAGAAATCATCTTCAAGGAATAAATTTAATAATTAAGTTGCTAATAAATTTCGAATAATGCTTCTGACGGTTTGGGTAAGAGGTTCTTCGGTTTGTTTTAATATTGAAATGCGATCAAAGAGCTCTTTATCCGATGCAAGAATAGATCGAAGAGATTGACCAAAAGTCATACGGAGTTCAGTACCGATATTGAACTTAGAAATAGCTGTGTTGTGGGCAAGAAAACGGCGTGTTTCCATTGGCACACCTGATCCACCATGAATGACCAGCGGTATATCAGTGCAGGCGTCGATCTCTCTTACGGCATTAATATCTATTTCGGCAGCTTTATCCTGTTGTAGATGCACATTGCCGACAGAAACTGCCATAGCATCTACGTTGGTTTCTTCGGCAAAGCGCTTCGCATCAGTCGCAGAGGTGCTTGCCGAAGCTTCACCATTGTCATAACCAACGAAACCAATCTCGCCTTCACAGGATACCCCTGCTTTATGTGCGAGTTCCGCAATAGCTTTGGTTTCTGAGATATTTTGTGCCAAAGGTTTGCGCGAGCCATCAAACATGACAGAGGTAAAACCGTTATCAATAGCTTCCTTGCATTCATCGATGGTGTAGCCATGATCAAGATGGGCGACAACGGGAATGCCTGCTTCCTCTGCCAAGGCACGGAACATGGCACCTAAAACAGGAAGAGGTGTGTGTGCCCGACATCCGGGGCCAGCTTGTAAGATAACAGCAGCATTTTCCTGTTCTGCTGCGGTAACAAAGGCACGGGCATCTTCCCAGCCTAAAACAACAAGTCCGGGAACAGCGTATCCCTTTTTGTACGCTGGTTGCAGAACATCAGAAAGAGTGGCTAGCGTCATTTGAATTTCGCAATCATATCCTTGATACCGGGGATTGTTTCAATCTGATAGGCGTGTGTTGGTTGGAAATACTGAACCAGTGAACGCTGGCTTAACCCACCAAGAATGGTGAAGTAGTACATTTCGTACCCTGGCAGAACCGCGCAGGGATGGTAACCTTTATCCAGGCAGATCGTCGAACCATCGACAATATGGTAAGCATCACCAGGTTTATTATCTTCGCGTTGAAGCATTTGAACACCGGAACCATGATTAGGGCGGAACCTGAAGTTATAGGTTTCATCGTGCCGGGTTTCATCAGGCAGTCTGTCTGTATCGTGTTTGTGAGACGGGAAACCGGACCAACCACCTTGGCCAACGGTAAAGAGCTCACTGACCAGCAGGCGACCAACTTGACCGTGTTGTTTCTGGCCAAGGATATGTTTTATTTTTCGGTGTGTCTTGGTGTCGTCAGATCCATATTGAACCAGATCTATTTGTGCGGATCTTACGTCGAAAGGATCCAGAACCTTGTCATACTTTGCCCCGGCCACAAAAATTTCTGTTGTATCAGATTTGCAGACCATTGTTGCTTTAGCACCTGTTGGAACATAGACGCCTTCAGGCTCACCATCCCATACATCTACGCCGCGATTTCCCAGATTAATATAGTTTAGACCTTCTATCTCAACGTCGATTGTTCCTGTCGCGGGGACAACACAGGTTTCATACCCGGGAACTTGATAGGAAAAAGCTTCACCCTTTTTCAACTTGATAATATTGAAATAGTTGAGGGGAACACAGCTGTCTTCAACATCGACGATCGGCTTGTTTTGATTATCATACGGGGCAATATGCATGGTCTGTCCTTTAATTGGCCTTTGTGGGGCTTTTATTTTTTGATTTGTTCTGGTTTCTGAGGGCCGGGATGTTCTTGTAAAAACTCATCCAGCTCTTGTGGTGTTGGCATGGCCGGGGCGCAGCCCACTCTTGTAACAACGATTGCTGCAGAGGCTGATCCTCGTAATATGCATTCCTTTATCGGTAAACCTTGGGCCAGTGCCGCAATAAAGCCGCCCATAAAAGCATCCCCGGCACCCGTAGGCTTGAGGGCTTTGACCGGGTAAATTCCGGTGTGTATTTCCTCGGTGTCTGTAAAGGTAATGGCCCCTTTTTCACCCATCTTATAGACAACAATTCGCTTTGAATTTGCTGCAAGGATTTGAGCTTTTTCTAGGCCGGGATTTTCCCCTCCGGCCATAAAGTCAAATTCTTCATCATTCCCAATGATAATATCACTGAGGGCGGCAACTTTTGAATATACTTCGGATGCGATGTCAGGCGAAGGCCAAGAATAGGGACGATAATCCACATCAAAGATAATGGGTAATCCGGCTTGTTTTGCGAGAGTGATTGCGTGAAATGCTGCAGAACGTGATGGTTCCGCAGCAAAGACCGTTCCTGTGGTAATAAGAGCGGCAAAGGACGCGTAATCAACCTTTTCCACACAATCAACCGTCATTTGAAAATCTGCTGCGCCATTGCGATAAATAACGGATTGATGATCTTCGATGCGGGTTTCTGCTAATGCCAAAGAGTTTCTAAATTCACCACCAACTTGTCTTACGTAACGGTGATCAATGCCATATTTATCAAGTTGATTGAGGGCAAATCGCCCAACAGCATCGTCTGAAACTGACGTCACAAGTGATGCTTTGCTACCGTGTTTAACCAAGGCAGTAGCTATATTGGCTGACGATCCGCCGAGGGCAGCAACGAACTGTGTCGCATCTTCTGTTTTGGTGCCGGGGGGATCAGGGTAGAGATCCATCCCGGCACGCCCAAGTACGACAAAATTATTCTCTTTGATTTTCTCAAGGAAAGGGATCATACGCCTCTCCTTTGTTTGTCACGGCTGGATTCCCATTCTTTGTGTGCTTTGGTAACATTCGGATCATCACTGATATGGGGTGTTCCCACTTCCCACCATGTATGACCTTCTTTTGTCCAGCCCTCGTAAGCGTCAACTTTCATACAAATGACATAGGTTTTATCGCTAGCTTTAGCGCGGGCGAAGGCTTCACCCAGTTCTTTAGTTGTTTCCACGGTTTCTGCAATTGCGCCCATAGAGGCAGCATGGGCTTCAAAATCAACGGCAAAAGGATTTTGAATTGTTGGGCAATCAGAAAGAAGGTTGTTAAAGCTTTCATTACCCGTATTGTTTTGCAGTTTATTGATGACTGCAAAGCCGCCGTTATCGAGGGTGATGATAATCATTTTTTTCTGGCTCAGGACCGATGAATAAATGTCTGAATTCATCAAAAGGTATGATCCATCCCCTACAAAAACGATTGTATCTGCATCGGGTTCACTTTCAGCCTGTGCAATTCTGGCACCCCAACCACCAGCAATTTCATAGCCCATACAGGAAAAACCAAACTCTATATCAACTGTTCCCGTACTTAATGTACGCCAGTTTGCCGCGACTTCGGCTGGCAAACCACCTGCGGCAGCAATAACTCTGTCGCGTGGATCACAAAGCGCGTTAATGGTGCCGATGGCCTGGGCATAGGAATTGGAGCCATTATCTGGTTCAACGTTCTTCTGTACATAGGCATTCCAATTTTTTCGTTCTTCCTGCGAAAGTTTTGTCCAGCTTTCCGGTGTTTTGTAATCGTTACATTGGGTCAGAAGTTGCGACAGTGAAACTTTAGCGTCTCCAACAACAGGCAGAGATTGATGTTTACCAGCGTCGTGACGTGCAGCGTTAATCGAAATAAAGCGTGCCGAAGGGGCAAAGGCAGTCCAGGAGCCCGTTGTGAAATCCTGAAGGCGTGTTCCAACGGCTAAAATAACATCGGCTTTCTCGGCGATTGCGTTGGCAGAATTGGATCCCGTAACACCAATAGGGCCGATATTAAGTGGGTGTGTTGCGAGCATATTTGCTCTGCCAGCAATTGTCTCTACCACAGGAATATCAAACTGCTCAGCAAAGGAGGTTAGCTCAGCAACAGCGCCAGAGTATTGAACACCTCCACCTGCAATGATCATGGGACACTTGGCGCTTTTTAGTAATTCTGCTGCTTCCTGAATTTCTAGTTCATCAGGGGAAATGCGGCGAACACGGTGAACTTTTTTTGCAAAGAACGATTGCGGAAAATCATAAACCCACCCCTGAACATCCTGTGGCAAGCCAATAAATGCAGGGCCGCAATCTGCGGGATCTAGCAGTGTTGCCAATGCATTAGGCAAAGACTGAATAACTTGAGCAGGGTGGGTAATCCGGTCCCAGTATCGGGTAACGGCCTTGAAAGCGTCATTAACGCCCAGTGTCGGATTACCGAAGTGTTCAAGCTGTTGCAAGACCGGATCAGGCAAACGTGTTAAAAATGTATCGCCGCACAGCATCAGCATGGGGAGCCTGTTTGCATGGGCAAGTGCGGCTGAAGTTAACAGGTTTGTCGTTCCTGGCCCTGCAGAAGCTGTGCAGAACATAAACCGCTGACGAAGGTGTTGTTTTGCATAGGCAGCCGCTGCAAAACCCATACTTTGTTCATTTTGACCACGATAGAGAGGCAACTCTGTCTTGTAATTATTTAATGCTTCGCCAAGACAGGTGACGTTTCCATGACCAAAAATACCGAATCCGCCACCGCATAAACGCACTTCCTGTCCGTTTGTGGCAATATACTGATTGGCGAGGTAACGCACGATAGCCTGCGCGGTGGTCAGGCGAATTGTTTGTTCAGAAGTCTTCATATCTGCCTCTGCAGTCGTATGGTTATTACGTCAATTTCTGACATTGTTCGATTGTCAGTTGACCTGTTATCGATTCTGAGGATACTAATTTTGCAACCGGTTGCAAATTTATTTTACACGAGGAGGCTCTGTCGATGAGAGAAATTGGTATTGGCATTGTTGGTGGGGGCTATATGGGCAAGGCGCATGCTGTGGCAATGCAGTCTGTTGGTGCAGTCTTTAATACCAATTTACGTCCTCGTTTAGAAATGGTTTGCGCCACCACAGATCAATCTGCAGAAAAATACCGAAAATCTTTCGGATTTAAGAGGTGTACTTCTGATTGGCAAAAGCTGGTCGACGACCCGAATGTCGAGGCTATAGTTATAGCCTCGCCGCAAGAAACCCACCGAGAGATAGCAGAGGCCGCGTTCCTTTGTCGCAAACCAGTATTCTGTGAGAAGCCGCTTGGGGCCTCTTTGGAAGATAGTCAGGCAATGGTTGCGGCAGCGGAAAACAGTGGTGTCGTTAATATGGTCGGATTTAATTATATACGCACACCTGCTGCCCAGTTTGCCCGCTCTCTTATTGCAGAGGGAGAGGTCGGGGATATCACATGGTTTAGGGGCGAACATACAGAAGATTTTTATGCAGATCCGGCGTTATCAGCAAGCTGGCGCACTCGTGGCAAGAGTAATGGTACAATGGGTGATTTGGCGCCACACATGATTAATGGTGCCTTGGCGCTTGTCGGGCCAATTGTAACATTGATCGCCGAAGTCGAAACGGTTCATTCAAAACGTCCCACAACATCTTCTGCTTCTGATGCTAAAGATCTATCTGATGTCACCAATGATGATCAGGGGCAGATTATGTGTCGGTTTGAAAATGGTGCTATGGGGCATCTGTTTTTCAGTCGTATCGCAACAGGTCGAAAAATGGGATACGTCTTTGAAGTTACAGGAACCAAAGGCGCTATCAGGTTCGATCAAGAAGATCAAAATGCCCTATGGCTCTATAAAGCAGAAGGACCGGAACACCTGCGGGGATTTCGGAAAATTCTGACAGGTCCCAGCCATCCGGATTATTTGGCGTTTTGTCAAGGGCCAGGACATGGCACAGGCTATCAGGATCAAATTATTATTGAAGCGCGAGATTTTCTGCAGGCTATTGAAACGAAAAAAGCGGTTTGGCCAACCTTTCGGGATGGAATGGACGTGAACCGTATCGTTGAGCTTGCTCATGATTCAAGTGAATCAAAGACGTGGATGAACGTTTAAAATATTCGTAAATGTGAAAGGCAGACAGTGATGTCTATAAAAATTGGTAATGCACCCTGTTCATGGGGAGTGGAGTTTGCGCAAGATCCACGCAATCCGGATTGGAAAACGGTACTGAAAGAGTGTGCTGAAGCTGGATATACGGGCATCGAATTGGGGCCTGTTGGTTTTATGCCCGAAGACCCGAATCAACTTGCCGAAGCATTGGATGAACATCATCTGGACCTGATTGGTGGTGTTGTCTTTAGGCCTTTTCACGATCCTGCCCAATGGGATGATGTGCTGGATGGGGTGCATCGAACCTGTAAGGCTTTGGTGGCGCACGGAGCTAATCACTTGGTGTTGATTGATTCTATTTCACCGCGTCGCGCCCCAACAGCTGGTCGTGTCGATGAAGCTGAGAAAATGGATGATCAGGAGTGGAATGCCTATAGGACCCGTTTTGAGACGGTCGCTAAAATTGGCACTGAAGAGTACGGCTTAACAACAGGTATTCATGCTCATGCTGCGGGGTTCATGGATTTTGAACCAGAGTTGGAACGACTGCTATCTGAGATTGATGAGAGTATTCTCAAGATCTGTTTTGATACGGGGCATCATTCCTATGCAGGGTTTGATCCAATCGCTTTTATGAAACGCCACATGAAACGTATTTCTTATATGCATTTCAAAGATATATCGCCGACTGTTAAAGTAGATGTTATAGAAAATAGAACCGATTTTTATAAGGCTTGCGGGCAGGGAATTTTCTGTAATCTTGGTGATGGTGATGTAGATTTCCCGGCTGTTTATCAGCTTTTGACACAAGCAGGCTTTGAAGGCTGGTGCACGGTGGAACAGGATTGTGATCCGACACTGCCAGTACGCCCTATCGATGATGCAATACTGAACCGTAAATATTTGCAATCCATCGGTTTTAATTAAGGAACACGGACATGGCAAAGCTTAATTGGGGAATGATTGGCGGTGGTGAAGGTAGCCAGATTGGCCCGGCACATCGTCTAAGTGCAGGTCTTGATGGACTGTTTTCTTTTGTTGCGGGCGCGCTTGATCATAATCCGGAAGCAGGGCGTCGCTATGCACAAGAGCTCGGTGTTGCTGCGGATCGTGCCTATGGCGATTGGCGGGAAATGCTTCAGGGTGAAAATGCACGCGAAGATCGTGTTGATCTCGTCACTGTTGCGACACCTAATTCAACGCATTTCGAAATCACAAAAGCATTTCTTGAAGCCGGGTATCATGTTCTCTGCGAAAAACCGATGACCATGACTGTTGAAGAAGGCGAAGATATCGTTCGTATCGCACAGAAATCCGGAAAAATTTGTGCAGTGAACTATGGATACACCGGCTATTCGCTGGTTCGTCATATGAGGGCAATGATTGCCCGTGGTGATCTTGGTAGGATAAGACTGGTGGTGACAGAGTTTGCGCATGGACACCACGCGGATGCTGCAGATGCGGATAATCCACGGGTGCGCTGGCGCTATGATCCTGCGCAGGCGGGTGTTTCAGCGCAGTTTGCTGACTGTGGTATTCATGCGCTGCACATGGCAAGCTTTGTTACGGGGCAAGAAGTTACAAAATTATCTGCTGATTGTGCTTCACTCATTGAAAGCAGGGTTTTGGAAGATGATGCGATGGTCAACTTCCGGATGGATGCTGGAACTGTTGGGCGTTTATGGACGTCTTCTGTTGCTATTGGGCGTCAACACGGTTTGAGCATTCAGGTTTTTGGTGAAACAGGCGGCCTCAAGTGGATGCAGGAACAACCCAATCAACTCTATTACATGCCCTTGAACGGGCGTTTACAAACGATTGAGCGTGGTGAGGAAAATCTTTCTCCCGAAGCTGATCGTGCAACGCGGGTGACTATTGGTCATGCCGAGGGAATGCCGCTTGCTTTTGCCAATATCTATACAGACTTGGCCGAAGTTATTGGTGCGAAGAAAGAAGGACGATCACCAGACCCGGCTGCGAACCTTTATCCGAAATCCGAAGATGGTCTGCGTTCTATGGCTGCTGTTGCTGCCGTGGCTCAATCAGGTAAAGAAGACGGGCTATGGGTTGATGCTCGTCCGCCGATGTTCCGTTAGATAATATCGGGTAAAGTGTTAATTAGACGAGGGGCCTTAGCGTCCCTCGTTCAATAACACGACAGGGGAACAAGCGTGATTCAGGATAACGATCCGGGTCGTCGAGCATTGCAGTTATTAGTTCAATAGAAGAGTTGATGATCTCGTTCACAGGTTGTCGGATTGTTGTCAGGTCAATGTTTTCCCACCGGGCCATTTCCATATCGTTTAGGCCAATAATTCCAATATCTTGTGGGGCAGAAAGGCCAGCTAACTTTAAGGCGGTTAAGGCGCCGATTGACAGAATGTCATCTCCACAAAAATAAGCATCCTGAGGTGATCGCTCTAAAAGGCGCGTCATTTCATCCCGACCGGCATCAAATGAATAGGCCGCAGAAAAGCTGTATTTAAAATCGATTTGAGGGTGAAGGCTTATTTCTTCTTTAAAGCCGGTAAAACGATCCTGAGTTGACGTTGCCGTATCGGGACCGCCAAGAAATCCAACTTTTTTATAACCACGATTAACCAGTTCCCGCGCAGCCATCCGGCCACATTCCACGTTGTCGATGCCAACCACGTGAATTTCAGGAGAGCTTGAATAGCGACCAAAGGAATGAACAACCGGAACCCCGGCATCCCTGAAAGCTTTTGCGAAACCGGGTAATAGTGTTGATGAGGCAACGATTACACCATCAACTGAATACTGGCGTAACATACGGATGGAGCTTTCGGGATCGGTTTCGTCCGAAAGATTGACGAGCAATGGCCTCAGGCCACGTGCTTGCAAGCCACGCGTGAAGAGATCAAAGACTTGAAGAAAAATAGGGTTGTGAAAGTTGTTTGAGACCAACCCGATTAACTTCGTTCGCCGTGTTGTTAAACTTCTAGCCAGAAGGTTAGGGCTGTAGCCAAGTTCTCGTGCTGCTTTTTCGACCCGCCTACGCATTTTATCAGAAACGGAAGCTCCCGGCGTAAAGGTTCTAGACACAGCCGATGTCGATACACCTGCGTGTTTGGCAACTTCCTTTAACGTTGCAGCCATATAAATCCGTTCTCCAGTGGTCTGTAATCGCCCTATGTTTAGCGTAAAAAGTTTGAAATAACAGTACGAAAGTTTTTTAATTTTTGCAACCGGTTGCAAAAATTAAAAAACTATGAATAAGATAAGAAAGAAAAAAGAAACGGCACGAACCGTCCCACGAACTGTCTATGAATAAAAATACAAAATACATTCAAAAAGGGAGTAAACAATGAAACCACTATTTAAAAGTTTGGTCTTGGCCACAGCATTTGTTGTTGCACCGTTGCTCGGGGCAACAACAGCTTCGGCCGAGGGGGAAAAGTATATTCTGGTCAGTCATGCGCCAGACAGCGATAGCTGGTGGAATACAATCAAGAACGGCATCGCGCTTGCTGGTGAGCAAATGGATGTTACTGTCGAATACCGCAATCCGCCGACTGGGGATCTTGCTGATATGGCACGTATCATCGAACAGGCTGCTGCTTCTAATCCGAATGGCATTATTACAACTCTTGCTGATTATGATGTTCTCAGCGGTCCAATTCGTTCGGCTGTAGATCAGGGGATTAATGTCATTATTATGAACTCTGGCACGGCAGAACAAACACGTGAAGTCGGTGCATTGATGTTTGTGGGACAGCCCGAATATGATGCAGGCTATGCAGCTGGTCTTCGTGCCAAATCAGATGGCGTGAAATCTTTTGTCTGCGTCAACCACGTGATTTCTAACACAGTTGTTGCCGAACGCTGTCGTGGCTTTGCTGATGGTTTGGGCGTTCCGCTTGGCAGTTCCATGATTGATAGCGGGCAGGATCCGGCTGAAATTAAAAACCGTGTCTTGGCTTATCTTGCGGCTAATCCGGATACAGATGCGGTTCTGACACTAGGTCCGACCTCTGCTGACCCAACAATTCTGGCGTTGCAGGAAAATGGCATGGCGGGTGACATTTACTTCGGTACTTTTGATCTAGGTGATGAAATTGTCAAAGGCATTAAGTCTGGCATCATCAAATGGGGTATTGATCAGCAACCGTTCCTACAGGCTTATCTGCCTGTTGTTATTCTGACAAACTATGACCGCTATGGTGTGTTGCCGGGGAATAACATCAACTCTGGTCCGGGCTTTGTAACAGCTGATGGTCTGGAACTTGTTGAAAAATTCGCAGGCGAATATCGCTAAAACGCTAAGTCAGAAACGGCCACCTTTGTGTGGTCGTTTCTGCGTATTTTTTATTGATGAGGCTCTTTATGGTCACGAGCAATCCTTCTCCCGCACCTGTCGCTGATGAAAGAATAAAAGAGAGATCTTCTTTACGGAAAGCACTGGTTCGTCCCGAATTAGGGGGAATGTGTGGAACCGTTCTTGTGTTTACATTCTTTCTGCTGACGGCTTTTGATTCCGGGATGTTTACATCGCAAGGTGTTCTGAACTGGACACTTGTTTCGGCACAATTTGCTATTATTGCTGTTGGTGCATGTCTTTTGATGATTTCCGGTGAATTTGATCTTTCAATGGGGTCAATGATCGGGTTTGCAGGCATGATGATTGCCATTTTTGGTGTCACGTTAGGGTGGCCGATCTGGTTTGCAATTATTGTTACCTTTATCCTCTGTATCGGTATCGGGGCTTTGAACGGGTACATTGTTATAAAAACCGGATTGCCGAGTTTTATTGTGACGCTCGCGTTGTTGTTTATCCTGCGCGGCTTTACCATTTTCCTTCCCCAAACCCTTGAACGTAAAACCATTATTGGCGGTATCCGTGATGTGGCCGAGGGGGATTGGCTTGCAAGTCTTTTTGGCGGAAAAGTACTGACCGGGGTTTTCCAATGGTTGGGGGACGCTGGTGTTATCTCCACCTTTGAGCGCGGCGTGAAGGCAGGTCAACCAGTTGTTGATGGTGTTCCAATGCTGGTGGTTTGGGCAATTGGCTTGATCATATTTGGTCACATTCTATTGACAAAAACCCGCTTTGGGAACTGGATCTTTGCCGCAGGTGGTGATGCACAGGCTGCACGTTATGTTGGTGTCCCTGTAAGCCGTGTTAAAATATTGATGTTTATGTTCACTGCTTTCTGTGCCACTGTTTTTGCAACCTGCCAGGTGATGGAATTTGGTTCCGCTGGTGCAGACAGAGGTGTCTTGAAAGAGTTTGAAGCGATTATCTCTGTTGTGATTGGAGGCGCTCTTCTTACAGGAGGTTATGGTTCTGTTCTAGGTGCTGCACTTGGTGCTTTGATCTTTGGTGTCGTGCAGCAAGGATTGTTCTTTGCTGGTGTCGAGAGCTCTTTGTTCCGTGTCTTCCTTGGCATCATTCTACTTCTCGCTGTTGTGCTTAATACCTATATCCGCCGTATGATCACGGGGGAGAGATAAGATGTCGTCACCTATTCTGCAGATGAAAGATATCGAAAAACACTTTGGTCCTGTGATCGCGTTGGCTGGTGTATCCGTAGATGTACATCAGGGAGAGTGTCATTGTTTATTAGGGGATAATGGGGCTGGTAAATCCACCTTTATTAAAACTATGTCCGGTGTTCATAAGGCTACAAAGGGAGAAATCCTTTTTGAGGGTAAGCCGATGAACTTTCAAAGACCACGTGATGCGATCTCTGCCGGTATTGCAACGGTCTATCAAGATTTGGCGATGATCCCTTTGATGTCGGTCAGTCGTAATTTTTTTATGGGGAACGAGCCAATCCGTAATATTGGTCCCCTGAAGTTCTTTGATCATAAACGTGCCAACGAAATTACGATGTCCGAAATGAGTAAGATGGGTATCAATCTCCGTGGACCGGATCAAGCCGTGGGTACTTTGTCGGGGGGCGAGCGCCAAACGGTTGCGATTGCCCGTGCTGTGTATTTTGGGGCAAAGGTTCTTATTCTTGATGAGCCAACCTCTGCTCTTGGCGTGCGTCAGACATCAAATGTCTTGGCGACAATTAACATGGTGCGAAAGCTTGGTGTTGCGGTTGTTTTTATTACTCATAACGTACGTCACGCGATGGCGGTCGGTGATCGTTTTACGGTTCTGAATAGAGGCAAAACATTTGGAACCGCAAGTCGGGGTGATGTCTCGCCAGAAGAATTACAGGATATGATGGCCGGCGGTCAGGAGCTTGCAACCTTGGAAGGGTCTCTAGGAGGGACAGTTTGAGTAAGAATTAACCCTGTCGTAACTTTTAAGAGAGAGTTTTGGCTCTCTCTTTTTTTCGTCAAATGTATGGGTAATTTATAGGTACAAACTAGATTTATGTTTGGCGTTTTGTGTGCCCCGGTGTGGTCACAACTTTGAGAGTTTACTAACACTTATTTGAAAAAAAGAACCTCTTTATATATAATAAAGGGTAAATAAAAGCCAAACCTCTGTAATTTTATGTCTGGAAGATCAATGGATGGAACATTACAAAACGCCACCTGTGGCTAAGGCGAAAAAACAGCAATAGCATCAAAGATAGTTACAGCAATTTATAAAAGATGCCTTGGTATGAAAACTGACGTTATTTATGTGCATTCTTAATACAAGAATATTTACACATACATCTATAATTTAGGCTGATCCTGATAAGTTTAATTTCGTAAAATTTCCCCCTATATTGTGCTCTATTTCAGAGATACGAGTGTGTATTTTTTCGACGAGAGACAGAGCAGCTGGTGATAAAAGAGAGCCATTTCTCTGGAAGAGGCCAACTGTGCGCCGTAACTTTTCATCGGCAAAAGGGATAAAATTCAAAGATGTATCTGTTTCCGGAACCAGCAGCCTGGGAAGTACGGTTACGCCTGCGCCGGCTTTTACCAGTGCAAGAACGGATGTTACGTTATGTACGGTAATTCGGCTATTTTCTTGGTTTTCCAGTATTTCAGGAAGAGTGATTGATTGCGTTATACTGTTCAGGAGCAGTTTCTTGTCTTTTAGGAATAATGCCAATTTCTTGTTACTGATATTCTTACTCGGTTTTGGGGGAGCATCATCTGCACTACTCACAAGGCCAAGACTGTCTTGGAATAGTGGGGTAAATTCAATACCGGGCAGTTTTTTTGCGAGACTTGCGACGCCGAATTGAACTCGTCCGCTGTGAACTGCGTTGATAACACTGCGTGAATCAGCATCCCGAATTTCTATTTCTACTTTTGGCCATTGGGCGTGGAATGCCTTTATCACCTGTGGTAAAATATGTTCTGCAACGGATGGAACACAGGCCAGTGAAATATACCCGATTTCATTTTTTGCGTAAGCTCTGATCGCGGAAAAAACTTCGTCGCATTGATCGGTTAAATTACGGGCCTGTTCCAAAGCAAAAATACCGGTAGGTGTTAAATTACCTTTACGCTCGCCAGAGAAAAGTTGAGTATCAAATTCGATCTCAAGCTGTTTAAGAGCCATGGAAACAGCTGATGGTGTTCTGCCCAACTGTTTTGCTGCTTCCATCAAAGACCCGTTTTCTGCAACAGAAACAAAGGTTTTGAGCATGGCAAGTGTGATCGCCATCGTTATTTTTCCTTATTCAATAAAATTGAAGTTTTCCTAAATTATTTGAATTTGACGAAAGTTGCAAATTTTGCGGAAATGTTTTCAGAATTTTTTACTGGGCCTCTTTCGATTGTCGTGATTGAAAAGCCTGCTGTGTTGATTGAAATGAGAAGGTAATCATGTCCAATTTTTCCAATTATATCGCTGGTGAATGGGTTGCCGCTGATAACTATATCAAAAACATAAACCCATCTGATTTGTCAGACGTTATCGGTGAATACGCGCAGGCAAGCAGTGCGCAGCTGGATACTGCACTGGATGCAGCCAGACAGGCACAAAAGGTTTGGGCCGCAACTGGGTTGGAAAAACGCTATAACGTTTTGATGTCTATTGGCGAAGAAATGAAAAACCGTGCTGCTGAGTTGGGTGAACTGCTTTCTCGCGAAGAAGGCAAACCGCTTGCAGAAGGCAAGGGAGAAATCTTCCGTGCAGGGCAGTTCTTTACTTATTATGCAGCTGAAGTACTTCGTCAAATGGGCGATACTGCTGATTCAGTGCGCGACGGTATTGAAATTGATGTTCGCCGCGAACCCGTTGGTGTGGTTGCTATTATTTCCCCTTGGAACTTTCCGACAGCAACCGCGACATGGAAGATCGCGCCAGCATTGGCATATGGTAACGCGGTTGTTTGGAAACCTGCGAACCTGACCCCGGCAAGTGCTTGGGCATTGGCAGAGATCTTTTCTCGTCATGATCTACCAAAGGGACTTTTCAATCTGGTAATGGGCGGAGGTTCTTCCGTTGGCCAACGCCTTGTTGAAAGTGCGGGTGTTGACGCTATTTCATTCACAGGCTCTGTTGATGTTGGCCGCGGTATTGCTGCGTCTGCTATGGCAAACATGACCAAAGTCCAGATGGAAATGGGGTCAAAGAACCCGTTGGTCGTTATGGATGATGCCGATTTGGATCTGGCGGTTTCTTGTGCTGTTGGCGGTGCCTTCGGCGGTACAGGTCAGAAGTGTACAGCTTCGTCTCGTTTGATTGTTCATGAAAAAATTCACGATGCATTTGTTGAAAAAGCAAGTGCAGCAACTAAAGCCATGAAAGTCGGACACGCTTTGGCCGAGGGCACACAACTCGGCCCTGTTGTCAGCGAGACACAGCTTAATTCCAACCTTGCTTACATGAAACTGGCAAAGGAGGAAGGTTGTGAACTGGTTTGTGGTGGAGATCGCTTGGACATGGCGACTGAGGGATATTTCATGTCTCCGGCTTTGTTCATTAACGGTGACAATTCCATGAAAATCAATCGGGAAGAAATGTTCGCTCCAATTGCCTGTGTTATTAAAGTAGGATCTTATGATGAAGCACTAAGCGTTTCTAATGACACAAGATTTGGTTTGACATCTGGCATCATGACGAACTCTCTTGCGCGTGCTAATCACTATCGCCGAAACAGTCGTACAGGCTGTGTGATGATCAACCTGCCAACAGCAGGTACTGATTATCATGTGCCTTTTGGTGGCCGTGGTGATTCAAGTTACGGTCCTCGTGAACAAGGCTCTTACGCAGCCGAGTTCTATACGCAGGTTAAAACATCCTACATCAGTTCAGGTTCACCAGAGTAATAGGCCCCAAAATAATAGGCCCCAAAATAATAGGACAAATGTAGGAGATATAGGCATGAGCGACAAAAACTCATATGTGATTGACTGTCTTCAATACTGTAATTGGTCAGAAAAGACTTTTGCCCAAATGCGTGAAGGTGGTGTTGATGCCGTTCATGCCACAATCTGTTATCACGAGATGTTTCGCGAAACCGTAATCAATGTTGAACAGTGGAACCGTTTTTTCGAACTGCATGATAATTTGATTATTCACGGTCGCACGGCGGATGATATTCGTCGTGCGAATGAAAGTGGTCGCACAGCTATTTTCTTTGGATTTCAGAATTGTTCCCCGATTGAAGATGATATTGGGCTGGTCGAGATTTGCCACACACTCGGCGCGCGTTTTATGCAACTGTCCTACAATAACCAATCATTGTTGGCGACAGGATGTTATGAAGCTGAAGATCCGGGAATTACTCGGATGGGCAAGCAGGTAATCAAGGAAATGAACCGTGTTGGCCTTGTGGTTGATATGTCTCATTCTGCGGAACGTTCAACCCTTGAAGCTATTGAAATTTCCGAACGTCCGATTGCAATCACCCATGCTAACCCAAGTTTCTGGCATCCGGCTTTGCGCAACAAATCTGATGCGGTTTTGAAGGCATTGGCACAATCCGGCGGTATGGTTGGGTTTTCACTCTATCCTCATCATCTAAAAGGTAAGAGTGACTGCACGCTTGAAGAATTCTGTACAATGATTGCTAAAACAGCCGAAATGATTGGTGTTGAAAGCATCGGCATTGGCAGCGATCTTTGTCAGGATCAGCCGGATTCAATCGTTGAATGGATGCGTGTTGGCCGATGGACCAAGACCATTGATTACGGCGAGGGCTCTGCGTCTAATCCCGGTTTTCCTGATATGCCAACCTGGTTCAGAGATAACAGAGATTTTCCCAACCTTGCTACTGGATTGCGGGATGTTGGTTTTTCACAAGAAGAAACTGCACAGATTATGGGTATGAACTGGTTTTCATTTTATGAAAACTCGTTTGGCCCACAACGGCCTGAATAGGCCATAGGTTTAATAACTGACCATTAGTACAGTGTGAGGGGATAACCAATGGGAATAACATTGGAACCGTTCGCGCTGCTTAATTATGATACTTAGGGAGTAACTTAAATGGCGTATACGTCAACGACTGGGGACAGTGTTCTCAAAGGGGTCAATATTCCCCTTTTTGCTGTTACCGGCGGCTTTATTGCGGTGTTTTGCGGCTTGGCACTGATTGATATTGATCTTTTGAAAGAGTTGGTCAACGCGGGTTTTGGCTGGTCTGTTCAGATTTTTGGTGCCTATTGGCAGGTATTGCTTTTGCTTACGTTTATTATTGGCCTTTTTATGGCCTTTAGTGGACGTGGTTCTGTGGTTCTCGGGAAGTTAGATAAGCCAGAGTTTACTGTTTTCCAATGGGGTGCCATGATCATGTGTACCTTGCTGGCAGGTGGCGGTGTTTTCTGGGCTGCTGGTGAGCCAATGGCACATTTTCTTTCCCCACCACCTCTCTTCGGTGTCGAAGCGAAAACAGCTGAAGCAGCTTATCCTGCATTGGCACAGGCCTTTATGCACTGGGGTTTTCTGGCATGGGCAATTCTTGGTGCGCTGACGACTGTCGTTTTGATGTATTATCATTACGAAAAAGGTTTGCCACTTGCCCCGCGTACCTTGCTTTACCCGGTTTTTAAAGAACGCGCTCTTAAAGGTCCTATTGGTCTTATTGCTGATGCTTCTTGTATTATCGCGGTTGTTGCTGGAACTGTTGGTCCCATTGGTTTCCTTGGCCTGCAAGTCAGTTATGGTCTTCAGGACCTTTTTGGTCTCTCAGATGGATTTACCTCTCAAGCTGTTGTTATTGCCGTTCTGGTCGGACTTTACACGGCTTCTGCGGTTACAGGTGTAAACAAAGGAATTCAAATCCTCAGCAGGTTCAATGTCATTCTGGCGTGTGCACTGTTGATCTTCATGTTCTTCTTTGGTCCGACAGCCTTTATTGTGGATAGCTTTGTTCATAGTTTTGGTATTTATGTTGACAAGTTTATCCCGATGGCAATGTTCCGTGCTGAAAGTGGATGGCTTGGTTGGTGGACAGTCTTCTTCTGGGGATGGTTCTTAGGGTATGGTCCATTGATGGCGATGTTTATTGCCCGTGTATCCCGTGGGCGGTCAATTCGTCAGATCGTGGTTATGCTGTCAATCATTGCCCCTGTGGTAACCTGTTTCTGGTTCACTATTGTTGGTGGTTCAGGCATTGCTTTCGAACTTGCTAATCCTGGTTCTGTTTCTGGAGCATTTGAAGGCTTTAATTTACCAGCAGCGCTGTTGGCAATTACCAAACAGCTTCCCGCCGGGTTCCTGATTTCTGTTCTGTTCCTTATTCTGACAACTGTTTTTGTCGCGACAACGGGTGATTCAATGACCTATTGTATTTCTGTTGCGATGTCCGACAGCGATACACCAAGCACACCTGTTCGTGTGTTCTGGGGTATTGCGATGGGCGTTATGGCAATCATTTTGATCTCGTTGGGATCAGGGGGCGTCAGTGCACTGCAATCCTTTATTGTTGTAACTGCCGTTCCTGTTTCACTGGTGCTATTGCCATCCTTATGGGCTGCACCGCAAATAGCGGGTATGCTGGAAAAGCGTGATCGGGAAAGTACATCGCCGATTGCTGCAGAAGCCTAGGCTGTTTTTGTCATTAATTCAGGGAAGAGAGGTCTCTTTCCTGAATAACTATAGCGTTCATTGGAGGTTTGTGTGACTACGCAACTAAATAGCACAAATTCGATTTCACTCCGACCGCCACAACAGGTCATGAAACTGGATCGTCTGGGCTCTTTCCATCAAACGAGATTGAGCTTTATGCGCGCAGTAATGCGTCGTTTGAAGCGTGATAACTGGACCTTTGAATGTCCAATCTGGCGCATTAATGAACAAGGTGAAGGCGTTGCCATCTATTTGGCAAAGGGTCCTGAACGCAGTTATAGCATGGTTTGCTTTGCCCATGATCTTGATCCATCAAAGCGGTCTGATCGCGTTATTGCCGAAGCCTGGGATACGACCTTTGCCCTTTATGATGGTGTTATCGGTGAAGATGATATTGAGCGTCTGTCACAGAATGTTCCGAAGCAGGAAGCCGGCCGGTGTTTGGAGAGCGAGCTTGTTCTCTCTCGCGCAAATAAAAGCGTACGCCTATTCGAATACGTTGTCAGTGAACTGGCCGCGGGCAAACAGCCGGATCAAGCCGAGTTAAATAAAGTTGGCTATCTGATGCGCACAACTGCCGTTTACGGAAATGGTAAGCTTGGTATGGCGGATCGTGACCGTATTGCCAATCGTTCCGAAATGTTGGGTCCGTTCCGTGCTGAAATGCTGGCGGTTTGGCTCATTCGAAATTTTGTATCTGATTACGTAGAGCAAATGGCAGTCTATCGGTCACCTGAAACAGCTGTAAAACTGGCCCCTGAAATTCGACGTAGTCTGGGGGTTGGTAACTCAACTGGCTTGGGCATGGCACCGTTCCTAGTCAATCACCCAATATTGCTGCACAGTTGGATACATGCGCGTGAAAGCGCGTTGGCCCGCATCCGTGCTTTGCCCTCGATAACCACTGCAGCAAGAAAACACTATGAAGTATATCTTGAAAGTGCTCATTTATCTCTGGATCGTTGGTTTACGGTGGATGAAAGACAAGCCGAGCGCGTAACTGTACTGCGGCGTGATCTGGAAAAGCTAAGTGCCCTGTCTCTGGATACTTTCGTTGCTGATGAACTTCCGTGGGATAATCTCTATCGCTGGGGAGAGGTTGAACTATCTTTGGAAGGGCAGGAGCTTTTGGTTAGTTTGTTGCTTGAGCCCCATGCCGAGATTGTCGATGCCTATGCATCCGTGATGTATGCAGAAGAAAATGATAATTTCCGTATTGATGGTTCTCAAAGTGTTGCAGATCTCTTGGTCGCATTGGAAAAACACTATAGCTGGGCTTTGTCTGTTGATTATGACAATCATCCAAACTCTGTTTTCTTCTGGTATGTATCCGAAGAAAAACTGGAACCACGGTTGGGCTCGAGAGGTGAAGAACCAGGAGATAATCTGGAGCAACCGCTTTCTATTGGTCGGGATGCTGCGCGTCTATACAAAGATTTACTGAATGCGCAATCGGATCAGAAGATTGGTGCTTTTCTTATTGATTATCCGGAACATCGTCTGATTGCACGAAGAGTGCAGCTAACTCAACGTTATCCTTATGCTGAAATTCAGGACAATCTGATTGGGGAAGATTTGCTGCCAGTTGATCTCTTGCGTTGTAAACTTTCTTTCTTTGGCGCGACACGCTTTGATCCTCGTTCTGATCGATGGGTACGTATAACCATGTTCCAAAATGCTCCGTATCCGCACGAGTTGGCAACGATGGATGAGGATAATTGGGCGTACCCTATGGATCTTGGCAAAGAAGGGAGCTTGTGATGGAACGCTATTCCTTAAATGAAATCGAAGCTTCTGCGCGTAAGGCGGCCCGTGGGGCCGGTATGTCTTGGGGGTTGGCCGAAGAAGCTGGAAAAGCGACACGTTGGCTGGCTGCACGTGGTTTACCAAATGTTTGCCTTCTGCTTTCATTGTTGAAGACGAACGATGGTAAAGAATATGGGGATTTGCGACCTCAGTCACTGGAGAGTGATATTTGGCAAACGACAAATGGCCCTCTGTGCCCAGTGATCAGTGGCAGTGCGTTGAATGATTTGGCCGATCGTTTACTCGGTAATCATGAAATAACCCTGGAATCCGCTACTTCCCCTGCCTTGATACTCCCCATCCTGGGGCGCGCTGCAAAAGCAATTGGTAAAGGGTTTTCCGTTTCCTGGTTTTCAGTTTCAGGGGGAGCCGTGAAAATCACTATTGCCCCTGACGTTCTGTATCTTGAACAGGGGACTATTGAAGATCTTGGCGTTGAACAAGCTGAGCGAGTTACGGTATCCGGGATTCAGTCCGATCTATCGAATTTAAGGGCAGAGAAATCCGGGACAGGGACAATTATCGAGCGCGTTGTTCAAGGCGTCCCCTTGAGTTTTGAAAACTGGACAGATCTTCAGTTCTTTGCCGCCAGAACCTATGTCCCGGCCACAGAAGAATCTCGCCTCAAAGGTGCGGGAGCAGGCCTGAGTGATAACGATTAAACTTTAAAACGAAATGATTAAACAAGAACAATAAAAGGAAGAACACATGGTTGAAACTGTAACGATGAGTGTAGCAGAAATTGAAGCTTTTGCTCTGAAGGCTTTGATTGCGGCGGGAACAACAGAAGCAAATGCGGCTTCTTTGGCGCGTTCAGTTGCGGCCACCGAGCAAGATGGTATTGCGTCACATGGTCTGGCCTATGTGCCAACCTATTGTTTGCATGTTGAATGTGGCAAGGTTGATGGGGCTGCTGTTCCTGAACTGGATGTTATCCGTCCAGGACTGGCAATTGCTGATGCTAAAACAGGTTTTGCTCATCCGGCAATTGACCTTGGTTTTGAATGGTTGCTCAAAGCTGCTCGCGAACAAGGAATTGCTGCACTTGGATTACGTAATTCCTATAACTGCGGTATTCTTGGATATCACACAGATCGTCTGGCATCACACGGCCTTCTGGGGATCGGTTTTACCAATGCACCTGCTTCTGTCGCACCTGTTGGTGGGAAAAAAGCTGTGGTTGGTACTAATCCTTTCTCTGTTGCGGTTCCCGGTGCTGCGGGTGAAACACGTATCCTGATTGATCAGAGTGCTTCTGTGATCGCTAAAAGTGAAGTCATGAAACATGCCCGTGAAGGCAAAGCTATTCCCGAAGGATGGGCACTGGGACCTGATGGTGAACCAACGACTGATCCAGATGTTGCCTTAAAGGGGACAATGATCCCTAGTGGTAGCTATAAAGGTTTTGGTACAGCCTTGATGGTAGAGTTAATGGCGGCTGCTATGACAGGGGCGACCCTAGGTATTGATGCGAGCCCATTTTCCGGTCCTGTCGGTGGGCCGCCAAAAACGGGGCAGTTCTTTATTGCAATTGATCCAGAGCTTTCTTCTGGTGGCGCATTCTCACAACGCGTTGATCATTTGATCGAAGCAATTGTTGGTCAGGATGGGGCGCGCTTGCATGGTGCAGAGCGCTTTGAAGCGCGCGTTGATGCAGATAAAAATGGTGTTGCCGTAAATGCGGCCATTGTTGAGAAAGTCAAAGAATGGGCAGACCGTTAGAGTTAAAATTTGATTTGAATTATTAAATATAACCTATTGAATATGTTGCTTTAAGGGGAGTGAATTCGATATTGAATTCACTCCCTTTTTATCTTTGAGTTCAAAGTTATTCAGGTAGTATTATTGAACCTTATGCTGAGTGCTCTGTCTATAGAATGAGGGGGGGGAACCATATTTTTCCTGAAAAGATTTGGAGAAATGTGCAGAACTTGAAAATCCTGTCGCAAGGGCAATTTCTGTCAATGAAAGTACAGTTTGTTCAATAAGATTATAAGCCTTTTCCAATCGTAAATTACGGTAGACAGTCATAGTACTCTGTCCGATTTTTTCGATGAAAATTCTGTTGAGTTGGCGCGAACTTATCGAGGATAATAAGGCGAGTTGTTTTAAGTTCAAAGGATCTGCAACATGGTTTTCCATGATTTCCAGGGTTTGGATGATAGAAGGATGATGAGTACCATATCGTTCTATCATGCCGGATCTCTGTGGATTTTCTGACGGTCTGACATCCGTATGGATAAACCAGTCACTGACTTTTCTAGCGAATTCTGGACCGTGAATTTCACTTTGTAAGGCATGCATCATATCCAACGGAGCAACGCCACCAGCGCAGGTAATGCGATCACGATCCATGATGTAAAGGCTTCGCTCAAGCAGCAATGTAGGTGTGTTTTCTGAGAGTGCCGCGGCATGTTCCCAGTGTACCGTCATTCTGTAACCTTTCATAACGCCTGCTTTTGCAAGGATAACAGGACCACCGGAAACTCCGCCCAGCCGAACTCCATGTCGCGCTTTGTTACGTAACCATTGGAATGTTTGCTCATCGCCAAAACTGGATGGATCTCCGCCGGCGACAACGAGTATCAGGTCATAATCCGTGTTTTCTGACATGGTGGTCGTCGCAGGTATTACAGCACCGCTCGAACTAACAGATTTGCGTCCATTCTTGACTGCAATATGATCAACTTTATAGAGTTGCTTTTTTCCAAGAAGGTTAGCTGCACGTATAGGCTCTATGACCGATGAATAGGACATCAGGGCAAAATTATCGATCAGTAATATGCCAATTTTATAGGTTTGCTCGGGTAAAGGATAATTGTCCATATTTTGTAATAAAGTGTCCTTTTTTTGAAATCTGAATTTTTATATCACTGTTCTAGTAGAAAAAGGAACAAAAATGAGAATGTGTGATGAAACACCGAGGTTTAAAATACTCTGGCTTTAAAGTCATAAAAGAAGCGCTGACTGGACATAAAGGCTGGAAACCTGTCTGGCGAACCCCGAAACCGAAGAAAGAATACGATGTCGTCATCGTCGGTGGCGGTGGTCACGGCTTGGCAACGGCATATTATCTTGCGAAAGAATTTGGTCTAACAAACGTTGCGGTTCTTGAAAAAGGTTGGATTGGTTCCGGAAATGTTGGGCGTAATACAACAATTGTACGTTCCAATTATCTTTTGCCGGGGAATGAGCCTTTTTACGAGTTTTCCATGAAGCTATGGGAAAATCTTGAACAGGATTTCAATTACAATGCCATGGTGTCTCAGCGTGGTATTTTAAATCTTTTCCATAATGATGCGGGGCGAGATGCCTATGCGCGTCGCGGCAATGCCATGATGCTTGCCGGGGCTGATGCTGTCTTGCTGGATCAGGACGGCGTACGTGAAATGTATCCCTGTTTGGATTTCGAAAACGCCCGCTTCCCGATCAAAGGTGGTCTATTGCAGCCACGCGGAGGTACCGTTCGTCATGATGCCGTTGCCTGGGGCTATGCACGTGGTGCGGATAGTCGAGGTGTTGATATCATCCAAAACTGTGAAGTAACAGGCATGGTGATTGAAAATGGTGTTTGTAGCGGTGTTGAAACCAGTCAGGGAACAATCAAAGCCAAGAAAGTGGCGGTGTGTGTCGCCGGATCATCCAGCCGCGTAATGTCGATGGCTGGAATGCGGTTGCCGATTGAAAGTCATGTCTTACAGGCTTTTGTTTCCGAGGGTTTAAAGCCAATATTACCCGGTGTTGTAACCTTTGGTGCGGGCCACTTTTATGTTTCCCAATCAGACAAAGGCGGTTTGGTCTTTGGCGGTGATATTGATGGCTACAACAGCTATGCCCAACGCGGGAATCTACCTGTTGTTGAAGACGTTTGTGAAGGAGGGATGGCATTGATGCCAATGATTGGCCGCGCCCGTTTGCTCCGTATGTGGGGTGGTGTGATGGACATGTCTATGGATGGATCCCCCTTTATCGATAAAACGCATATTGATGGCCTCTATTTCAATGGCGGCTGGTGTTATGGTGGTTTCAAGGCAACGCCAGCGAGTGGCTGGTGTTATGCGCACCTCTTGGCAAAAGATGAGCCACATCCCGTAGCGACCGAATATCGACTGGATCGTTTCCAACGCGGCGCGATGATTGATGAAAAGGGCATGGGCGCCCAACCAAACTTGCATTAGGAGCACGGAAAATGATCATTAATCATCCTCTTCTGGGGCCTCGCGATGCTTCCGAATTTGTTTACAAAGGCGATGCGTCCCTTATCGAGCGACCTGACTGGCAAGCCGATAACGCGGCTGAACTGTTTCATGATTATCTCTATCTGCGTGATAATCCCGCAGGAGAACACCAAGAGCTTTGGTATCATGAGCAGGGGGATCGTTCCTGGTTAGTCGTGACCCGTAATACCCTGACCCATGATATTACCAATGTAGAACTGGCCCGCGATGCCGTGCTTGCCAAACAGGCAAAAAAATCAGGCCGAGGTGAAAAATGAGTCAAATAAACAGAATTGATGGCGGTTTACTAGATCGTACACAAAAGCTCAATTTTACTTTTAACGGGCAAACACTTGAAGGCTTTGCCGGGGATACTCTGGCTTCTGCTCTTTTGGCCAATGGTCATAAAATGGTTGGTCGATCATTTAAATACCATCGACCTCGCGGGATTTTCTCAGCGGGATCGGAAGAACCTAATGCATTGGTACAACTTCGTTCGGGTGCCTATCAGGAACCCAATACCCGTGCGACAATTACAGAACTGTTCCAGGGGTTAGAGGCTACAAGTCAGAACCATCGCGGGTCGTTGAAGTATGATTTTATGGCTGTGAATGATCTCTTTTCCTCATTCTTGTCTGCGGGATTTTATTATAAAACCTTTATGTGGCCGAAAGCTTTCTGGGAAAAGTTCTATGAGCCTGTTATCCGGGCTGCGGCAGGTCTAGGCCGCTTATCCGGACAAGATGATCCGGATATCTATGACAAGAGCTTTTTGCATTGTGATGTCCTTGTTGTCGGGGCTGGACCGTCTGGTTTGTCTGCCGCACTTTCTGCTGGGCGGGCTGGGGCACGTGTTATTCTGATGGATGAAGATTTCCGTATGGGCGGTCGCCTGAATGCGGAAACCTTGTCCGTAAATGATCAAAGCGGTTATGAATGGGCAACACAGGCAATCGCTGAATTGTCAGCGATGGATAACGTTCGCTTGATGACGCGTACAACGGCATATGGTGCTTATGATCATGGTATTGTAGGTGCTTTGGAACGTGTCACGGATCACTTAGTATCTTCCAATAATAAACCTCGTCAGATCCTGTGGCGGGTTTATACGAAACGCACTATTTTATGTGCTGGATCTACAGAGCGCCCAATCGCCTTTGGTAACAATGATCGACCTGGCATTATGTTGGCGGGTGCCGTTCGCGCCTATGTTAACCGATGGGGTGCGCTTCCGGGCAAAAGAGTTGCTGTCTTTACTAATAATGACGATGGTTGGCGTACCGCGACCGATCTGGCGGTAAAAGGCGTTGAAATCACGGCCGTTATTGATAGTCGTGATGGTCAACCGCCTGTCGCTGTACCGAATGGTGCTGCTGTGGTTATGGGCGGACGTATCGTCGATACCCAGGGCCGACACGGTATTAAATCAATCACGCTATCAAATGGTCAGAAAATTCCGACGGATTGTTTGGCTGTTTCAGGTGGCTGGAGCCCAAATGTTCAACTGACCTGCCATCAGCGTGGTCGCCCGACATGGCGCGAAGATATTGCTGCTTTTGTACCTGGTGGCGAATTGCCTCTGGGAATGATGGTTGCTGGTGCCGCGGCTGGTAATCTGTCGCTGTCATCTGTTCTGCAGGATGGACATAATCTCGGCAATAAGGCTCTAAGTGATCTAGGTTTTAAACCAACAACAGAAACTGCTGCCAAATCAGACGAAGAGACTGTTGGCATATCAGCTTTTTGGCATGTGAAAGAGAGCAAGGCGCGCGCGTGGTTGGATTTACAGAACGATGTGACCGTAAAGGACGTCAAGCTATCGCATCAGGAAGGCTTCCGAGCTGTAGAACACCTCAAGCGTTACACAACACTTGGCATGGCTACGGATCAGGGTAAAACCGCCAATATTCCTGCTTTGGCAGTTATGGCAGAATGCACGGGAAAATCTATCCCTGAAACAGGCACGACAATTTTCCGTCCTCCCTATACGCCTGTGGCAATTGGTGCCCTTGCGGGGCGCGCCAGAGGGAAAGACTTCAGGCCTTCAAGGTTGACACCAAGTCATAGCTGGGCTGAAGAGCAGGGAGCTGTCTTTGTTGAGGCCGGAATGTGGTATCGCGCGCAGTGGTTCCCCAAAGCGGGTGAAACTCATTGGCGGCAATCGGTTGATCGTGAAGTTACACAAACCAGAGCCTCTGTCGGGGTCTGTGATGTTACCACGCTTGGGAAAATTGACATTCAAGGTAAAGATGCTGCTGAGTTCCTGAACAAAGTTTATGCGAACGCTTTTGCCAAGTTACCTGTCGGTAAGGTTCGTTATGGCATCATGTTACGCGAAGATGGTATCATGATGGATGATGGCACATCAGCACGTTTTGCGGAAAACCATTTTGTTATGACAACGACAACAGCCAATGCTGTGGGGGTATTCAGACATATGGAATTCTGTCGCCAATGCTTGTGGCCAAACATGGATGTGCACCTGATTTCAAGCACTGAACAGTATGCACAGTTTGCTGTAGCAGGACCAAATGCCCGTAAGCTTTTACAAAAGATTGTTGATCGTAATCATGATATTTCGAACGAAGCTTTTCCCTTTATGGCTTGCGGCGAAGTTACCGTTTGCGGCGGTATTCCAGCACGGCTTTTCAGAATATCCTTCTCAGGTGAATTGGCATACGAAATAGCTGTTCCAACCCGTTATGGTGATTCTTTGGTGCGTACCTTGATGGCGGCGGGTGAAGAATTTGATGTCACGGCCTATGGTACCGAAGCTCTCGGCGTTATGCGTATCGAAAAAGGTCATGCAGCCGGCAATGAACTTAACGGTCAAACAACGGCGCAAGATCTTGGTATGGGGCGGATGGTTTCCAAGAAAAAAGACTGTATCGGCAATACGCTTTCTGAACGTGAAAATTTAAATCGAAAAGATGGGTTAAGCCTTGTTGGTTTCCGTCCAGTAAATCGAAGTGACGAGCTTAAAGCTGGGTCGCACTTCATTGCGAAAGGCAAATCAGCCGAGATGGTCAATGATGAAGGTTGGATGTCATCAGTTGCCTATTCCCCGAGCCTTGGGCATTCCATTGGTCTTGGTTTTATCAAGCAAGGAAGCGAGCGGTTAGGCGAGATTGTACGCGCTACAGACCCTATTCGTGAGGGCGAGATTGAGGTCGAAATTGTCTCCGCGCACTTTATTGATCCAGAAGGGGAGCGTCTCCGTGCCTGATTACACACTTACTGCCAACACACCTTTGAATGGATTTAGTCGCGATTTCCCTGGTGTTTCGATCAACGAAGTTAATGATAGGGCCATTGTATCGATTGTGGCTCCCAGAGATGGTGAAAAAGAACTGATCAAGGCACTTAAAAAATCTTACGACATTGAACTGCCAAACGCCGGTGTATTGTCTGTTTCTGCGCAAGATAACGCTGTTTTGTTCTGCATGGCTCAGGATCAGTATTTTCTTATGTTTGATTACACAGGAAATACCGCGACAACAGTCGTACACAGTTATTTAAATGATACTGCGTACTTAACGGATCAATCAGATAGCTACGTCATGATACGAGTTTCAGGTGCCAATAGCCGTTGTTTGTTGGAACGTATTTGTCCGCTTGATATCCATCCGACGGCTTTCCCCGTTAGGGCTGTTGCCAGAACAATCATGGAGCATCTGGGAACAACGATCATACATGAAGGTGACGATAATTTTCTTCTGTTATCTGCCCGTTCATCAGCATATTCTTTCCTGGAAGCAATCGAAACATCAGCGAAAAATACAAGCTAGACTTTAAGATTGATTGTTGTTGGATAATTCTTGATTTAAGGCCCGAATATTATGATTTGGGCCTTAATATTTTATGGATTAATCAAGTAATAAGGTTGCCATGAATTTTGAATGCTATTCAATTTTTATTTATCGATGTTAAATATATTCTACAGATTTTAAATAATTAAACTAAACTTTTTAGTTGAAAAATATAAATACATACCATTATATAGTGTGAGTGTCGTGTTGTGGCTTCTTATTGGGGGGTAAGATGAAGGTATTCTATATTTTTCTTGCAATAACATTTTGTAATATTCAATTGGTACATGCTGATTGGAAAAAAACCGATGTCAAACTAAAAATGCCTGGTTTTGATATCGATTTATATAATGAACCAGCTCTAAATGCTCAAAAACTAAAAACCATAAGTGCAAAAAAATTTCCGAAACAGGTTTGGTTTTTGGAAACATCTGACAATAGCATGCACCATATTAAAATTACATACAGTGAGAAAAGCTATTGGGTTAAAAGCACTGTCGTAAGCCTACCAGACATTGAAAAAAATAAAAAAATTATGTGTGATTCCACCACTCAAACTACGCCCGGTAACACTGGTAAAGGTCTTGGCGATAAAAATGATTGTGAGAAATCAAAATGAATATCTTTCGAGGCTGCATAATACTTCTGTGTTTTTATGTGAGTGGATGCATTACGACAGCTACTGATAATCTCCCATATTTTGGTGCGTTTGATCAAAGTAGTAATGAGGGACGTTATCTTGATCTTTATAATTTTTCCGATGTTTTATATAACTATGATGCTGAAAAAGTAGAGAAGGATCGCAGAATTATTGTTAGAGATTCTCTCGGATTAATTCCTGATGATTCTCTAGAACAGTACGCGCAAAGTGTTCTTGATAAAATTGTAGCTGTTGGGCCAAATATAAGTGTTTCACCAAAGGTTCGAATCTTGGCAAATATGGGACCAGGCGCAAAGGCCATGCCTAGCGGTGATATTTATATAAATCACAGTATTTTTGTCTATTCTGATAACGAAGATCAACTGGCGTTTGTATTGGCACACGAATATAGCCACATACTTTTGAAGCATGGCCCCTCCGTTGTGATAGAAAAACTACGACCTTATATCATGACTGCAGTTGATGTCGCTTTGTCTCAGTCTGGTGGGGAAAAACAAGCCTCGAATGCAATTAAGTTGTATGGTAGTGATATTCTGGTTCGAGATTTGGTTATGCCAGTATGGGATAAAAGAAGCGAACATGAAGCTGATCGGCTTGGCGTTGATCTTATGGTCAAAGCTGGTTACAACCCGGAACAGGCGCTGATGGTTTTTGACCGGGAAAAGGAAGCTAATGAAAAATTTGAAGCAAGCTTTACACTTGAACGTAATGCTTTTGAAAAAGCGATAGAACAGAGCAAAAATCAAACGAATAATAATCCATTAAATTTAGCAAATTTGGTTTCAAAGGGGCTAGAAGAATTTCAAGGTACTTTCGCTTCCCGCCACCCTGAGCCTGATGAAAGAAAACTGAAAGTATTTAAATATGTTCAACGAGAGTATGAAGAAGCAAGTTTTAGAAACCTGAACAAAGAAAATTTCGCGCAAACTGTTGATGAAAATAGTGCTATTTTGAATAATTATCAAATGGCATATGATGTTAACAGAGGTTTGTCACAGTCGGAAAATGTTACACCTAAAGAACTTAAAAGGCTGGAAAAATTGGCGCGTGCAGCTGTATCAAAACAGACAGCAAATCATACATATACCAGAAACGCGTTCGCTAATTTAAGAGAGTCTCAAAGAAACTATCGTCTCGCATTAAAGAATTTGGAATTAGCCAAATCTTCGCATGGTATTCTTCCTGCTGCTATGGAGCAGGATCGTATTCATTGGTTGGAAAAAACGGATAAAAAGCAAAAAGCATATGAAAGAGTAAAGGAAGTCGGTGCATATTATGATTGGCCTTTACTATTCTACAAAGATGCGATCCGATTGGCTCATGAGCTAGGTGACGAAAAAAATGTCACACAATATCACTTGTCATGTATTGCCAAGTTTCCTCAGAGCCGTGAATTATGTCAGTGAATGCTCAAGGGAAACTGATAGTAACCAAGGCTGGTATTTCGTTAAGGTATTGGTCTTCGGCAATATTTGCTATTATCCTGAGCATTGGTGTTATTTCTTTTGAACCGGATATAATTGCTGATCCAATAGATCAAGCATCTTTTGGTTTGTTCACCAGATTGTTTAGCCATTCATTGTATCCAGAGAATGTAGCTGTTAACTCGGCTTCAACTGTTGTTTTGATCAATCAAAAATCTTTAACTGATACAAATGAAAAATGGCCACCATCATTTGGATTTCATGCTTCTCTTTTACAAAGATTGATCGCAGACAAACCTGCTGCGATTGTACTGGATTATTTGCTGGTTGATAAAAGAAATGATCGATCTCTTGAAGAGTTGGAAAAAACTCTTCTTTATGCTAAAGAGCAGGGTATTCCAGTTATAGCAGCACGCGGTAGTTATACAGGATATCCTGAGCATGGCATTATACCGGAATTAGGCAAGCATGTAATTTTATCCGCAGGTTGGCGTGATAAAAAAAACGCTGCTTCTCCTTTTATTTATAATATAGCCATGGAACATGGGGATGATCATTATCTTGATTCTCTTGCCCTGATCGCTTTTAAAAAATATTGTAAAAAATACCCTAAATTACCAAGCTGTGATCACGATGGTTTTAACTACGATCGGAATATGTGGGTTTTCTGGTCCTCTAGGATTCCTGATTATAAAAGCTTTTTTCAATTATCTGATAATGAACTCTTTAAGGCTATTGAATGTGAAAAACATGCTTCAAATGATCTCATAGGTAAAGCTATTGATTATGTTGGTGGTCAAGTATCAAGCTGCCCTTCACAAATAACATTACCAGCGCATTATTTGATCAAAGATTTTGATGATCGCGTTAAAAAAATGATAACAAATAAAGTTGTCTTTGTTGGCTTTAATATGGAAGGAATTCAGGATTTTGTCGTTCCTCCAACGACGCCATCACCAATTCCGGGGGTTTATATCCACGCGATGGCTTTTGATAATTTGGTTGCCTGGGGGGATGATTATTTCGCCATAGAGGCAGTATTTTCGGATATGCGAATTACAGCTGATAGCATTGAAATTATGACCCTAATTCTAATTTTGATTTTTCATTATGCTATTTTAAAATATGTTTTAGGACGCACTAGAGGTAGTACTTTTTCTTCTGCTTTAAGAGAAGACAAAGAATTTAACATCACTAATAACCCGCTGTGTATTTTTAAGTATTATTATAATCGTTTATGCTATCTAATTGATCAAAAAGAAATCTTTGGCATATTGAAACAAGTTGTACAGCGCTTAGCCATTGTGATTGTCGAGCTTGTTATTCTAATCGCTATTTTATTCACGATATCTGTTTCAATTGAAATGTACTTATTGAGAATTGTCCCTGTTAATTGGTTATCTATTCTCGGATTAACTGGAATTAATATGTTTTTATCTGTACGTATGATGAAGTTAAATTAACAGAGATTTTTATTCATCAATAAATCGTACAAGTACTAATTATGTCACTGTTTAATAAAGCTAAACAACTTTAAAGAAAAAGCAATCTAGATTGCTTCTAATTCCTTATCTTTATATATGCTTCTTAATCTTTTATACAATGTTTGTATGTAGAACGATCAGTAAGTTTTGCCGTGTGAAATTATGTTAAATGCGAACGTTCTAATCACGAATAAATTAAATAACATGGGTGTTAGAAGCTGTAATGAAGTCTTTAAAAATAAAAACACGTTTGGTTATCGGATTTAGTTCTGTAATTTTTTTAATGATTGTTTTGACTGTTATTGGAATATCACAGGTTAATTTAATCAAAGAATCTTTAACAACAATCAATGATGTCAATTCTGTTAAACAGCGTTATGCCATTAATTTTCGGGGATCCGTTCATGATCGGGCAATTGCGGTAAGAGATGTGACGCTTTTACTTAATCCATCAGAAATGCCGACTGTTCTTGGAGAGATAGAAAAGCTTTCAGATGATTATATCAAAGCAGCGAAAATGATGGATGAAATATTTGCTACAAGTGTTCTAATTGATCCTGTTGAGCGAAATATTCTTAAATCTATAAAAGAGATCGAGGCTTCCACTTTACCTCTGTTTGCCAAAATTATATCTCTGCAACAATCAGGGCAAGATAATCAGGCACGCAAGATCCTGATGGAACAGGCGCGCCCAGCTGTTGTGACCTGGCTTGCAAGAATTAATCAATTTATTGATCTGGAAGAATCAAAAAATCAAATAGTTAGCGCAGAAGCCCGTGAGATTGCTTCCCGTTTTGAAATAATGATGATTGCATTCTGTGCGATAGCTTTATTTATCAGTCTTGGATTTGTTTGGTGGGCAATTAATGCAATTAAACCTCTGCGTGATTTAACGTGCGATATGCTTAAACTTGCAGAAGGCGATTTGAGTGTAAAAATCCCGGCTGTAAAATCATCTGATGAAGTTGGTGAAATTACCAAAGCGGTTCATGTATTTAAAGATAATGCACTCGAGTTCAAACGCTTGGAAGCCGAACAAAAAAATATTGAAAAACGTCAAGCCCAAGAACGTAAAGAAGCTATGACCTTACTTGCCAACGAATTTGATAACCGTGTCGGTTCCGTTGTTTCTGCTGTTGAAAATGCCGCAAATGATATGCAGGCACTTGCCACAGATTTAAGCAAAACAACCGAAGTGACAACTTCTCGTAGTGCGGCGATGAACGATATTTCTAAAAAGTCATCTAATAGTGTGCAGATTGCCGCGCAAGCTACCGGGGAACTTTCAGCTTCTATTCGTGAGATATCAACCAACGTGACTGATACAGCACATACAGCTAAAGCTTGTGCACAATCAGCCGAAATATCAAAAAGTAAACTCGGCCAGTTACACAGTGCAGTTGATGAAATTGATAGCGTTATTAAATCAATTAATGATGTTGCTGAACAAACAAACTTACTTGCTTTAAATGCGACTATTGAAGCGGCAAGGGCTGGGGAAGCGGGAAAAGGCTTTGCTGTCGTCGCAACAGAGGTTAAGTCTCTTGCCGGGCAAACACATAAGATGACAGAAGAGATTTCACAAAAAGTTGCTGACATTAAATCCAGTGCTCAAGAAACAACCAATAGCGTTGAAGATATTCTTGGGCGTATTCAGTCTGTTGATGAAAAGACGACGAGTGTTTCTCTGGCAATAGAAAAGCAGGATGTTTCAACCCAGGAAATCAATAGTAATATTCAAACAGCTTCCAATGGGACTGATGAAGTGTCTCGTAATATTAATGATGTGTTGAGCGCGGCGGATGAATCTGCCAGTTCTGCTGAAAGCCTTCAAAAAGCTTCGGATAATCTTTCTGCTCAGGCGAGTGATTTGAAAAATGTGGTGAATTCATTTTTGAATGAAGTTCGTACAGGATAAAATTTGCCCTATATTTTTTCCCTCTCTGGATAAAGTGTTGCTTGAGAGGGAAAAGATCGTGTTTATTTAGAGTCAAAATAATTTCGTTATTCTGAAGAAAAAAACAAACCAAATTGATCCTAGCCCCAGAATTAAAAACTGTAGTGTAAAGATACTCCAGATAAAAATCTGAGAAGCTGAAAGCCAAATAAAAAGACAAAGCGCAGTACTAATTATAAAAATGAGAATGACCTGAGGGCGTAGGTCATATTGAATTTCTTCCATAATCCAGAAGGAAGAACAGATAACCAAAGAGGTGAGCGTAATGCGTAAAAGCCATTTGGGGACCGTGATTGCCCAGCTATTTTGCCAACCTAAATAAGCAGCGATTAGATGTATTGATATGATGATGACAGGTATCAGAAATTCTGATTTCACGATATCAAACTCCCAAATTTCACCTGTTTAATTAAGTACGTCGAATTGTATGTTTTGGGTAAATATCCAATTCCTTGGATAGTGTATCGCACGTTTGTATCATTCTGATGTCTTATTTTATTTCATCATTTTGTCATGGAATAAAATGGTCGAGTGAATTTTGCAAAACCTATTTCGAATAGATAATGTTACAATTGATACAAATAATAATTACTCAGACATCTAACAGATACCTTCATCTTCTAATGTGGCTTGGAAAATTACAGCATTGTGGCTCGTAAATGAAAGAGAGTAACGGGGTGTATCCTGTGTTTGAGACGGTATTACAAAAGGGATCTCAAATGGAGACTGGTTTTGCGACCTTTGATAACTCTGGGCGCTTGCTTACGATTAATGATAGTTTTCTGATTTTAGATGATGAAACACGACAACAGTTGATTGGTTCCAAGGTAGAAAAATTTATTTTGGATAAGGCGTTAACTTCTTTTGAGAATATATCAAAAAAGAATGATGTTATTCATCAATGGCGCTCTAATTGCAGTGGTTTTGTTCGAAGAAATGCTGTGGGAGATATGTTTTTACTCTCTCACTATAAAACACCTGAAGGCGAAACCTGTTATCTGAAGGTTCCCTATAAAACTGAACCTGAAATACAATCGCCACCTGATTCTGAAGTGCTTTTGGATGCCATTCAATCCCTGGATGTCGGGATTGCTCTTTATGATTCTGATCTATGTTTTGTTTTATCCAATAAAAAATATGTAGATCTGGTTATACCGGATGGTAACTTGTTACGTCCTGGGCGGAATATCAGGGATATAACCAGAGATTTGGCTTCTTCAGGTGGATTTTCATTGCCCCAAGGCCTCACTTTGGAAGAATGGATAGATCGTGTTGTCCTAAGCATTACCAGCTATGCAAAAGACCTTGAAATTCCAAGGCCCGATGGTCATTTGTTTCTCGGTTCAACCCATGAAACAGGTTTTGGCGGCTATCTCATTACAGTAAAAGACATCACCGAGCAGCGGCAAATTGAAGATGCCAGTCGTGAAGCGGATATGTTGCTTCATAAAATTGTTGAGGCCTGTCCTGCAAACTTCTTGGTTTCGCGGGTTTCTGACGGAAAAATCGTTTACTGTCCGCCAGCTTCAAGGGATCGGTTTGGAGATATAAAAACGGCAAAAAGCTTTTTTATCAAACCGCAGGACCGGGAAGATTATCTCAAGGCTTTACTGCCCACAGGAACATTGGATGATTACAGGGTTCAGTTCCGTCGTCGGGATGGGTCTATCATGCAAGGTCTGACTTCTGCCCGTGTAACTGATTACAAAGGCGAAGATGTTATCGTTTCGTCAACGCGAGATATTACTGAACAGCTTCAAATGCAAAAAGAGCTGGAAGAGCAGCGGGAAATTGCACATCAGAATGAAAAAATCTCTGCATTGGGCGGGTTACTTGCCGGTGTCGCCCATGAATTGAATAACCCACTTTCTATCGTCGTTGGTTATGCCTTGATGCTACAAGATAAAACAGACGATCCCGAAATAAAAAGAAGGGTTGACCGGATTGCAATCGCCGCAGAGCGCTGTGCCAAAATTGTTAAAACCTTTTTGGCAATGGCCAGACAACGCCCCATGCAGATTGAAAATTGTAATTTGAACGAAGCCGTTGAAGTTGCTCTGGACGTTGCCGGATACGGACTGAAAGTTTCTGGTGCAGATATATCTTTGTCTTTGGCGAAGGATTTACCTCTTGTTGCTGCTGACTATGATCAAATGGCACAGGTCTTTACCAATTTGATCGTGAATGCAGAACATGCCCTGTCTGAAAAGGGAGAAGAGGGGAAACTTGTTATTCGCTCTTCGTTTGATGATTTATTAGGCGAAGTTATTGTTGATGTCATTGATAATGGTATCGGCATTCCGAAAGAGATACAGGCCAGAATTTTTGAACCGTTTTTCACAACAAAAGATGTTGGAAGCGGAACGGGAGTTGGACTTGCTTTTTGCCATCGCATTGTAGATGCCCACAATGGAAATTTATCTTTCCGCTCATCTGCAAAAAGCGGCACTTGTTTTTCCGTTCGAATGAAAGCTTCTGAAGTGGTCGAGGAGAATAAAATTGCTCCTGATTTACATGATGAAAAGCATTTAAAACAAAGTATTTTGATTGTTGATGATGAAGTCGATGTCGCAGATCTTATTAGTGAAATTCTGAGGGAAGATGGCTATCAAGTGACATCAGTTAACTCAGCCAAAGATGCTCTTTCCGAACTAAAGGTACATTCATACGATGCAATTTTAAGTGACGTAAAAATGCCGGGTATGGATGGTATGGCTTTCTTGCAACGTATTGCTGTTGAATTTCCAGAGATGTCAACGAAAACAGCTTTTGTGACAGGTGATTCAATGAGCCCGGGAGTTGCTGATTTTATAGAGAATTCGGGACAATTATATCTGGAGAAACCAGTTTCTCCGGAAGAGCTTGTCAATATGATGCGATCACTTATTCAAAAAACGGGGAAATAGTTTTTACATGAATGCAAATGGTTACAAAATTATTGTCTGCGATGATGAGCCACATTTACGTGAAATGGTTGCTGAATATTTAAATGATCGTGGCTATGAAATTATTGAAGCTGTTGATGCTAAAACCATGCACGAAGCATCAGAAGAGCATTCCCCTGATTTAATTATTCTGGACATTAATATGCCAGGCGAAGATGGTCTGACTGCCCTTCGTAATTTACGAAATAACTCTGACGTACCAGTCATTATGCTGACCGCAGCGTCAGAGGTTGTTGATCGAATTGTCGGACTGGAAATGGGCGCGGATGATTACCTTGCCAAACCTGTCGACTTGCGTGAATTAGAGGCAAGAATAAAGGCAACGTTACGAAGACGTCCGGGCACGCTATCAGAGCAAAATTCAAACAAGATAAAAGGATCAGTACAATTTGGTTTATGCCGACTTGATCTTGATAGTGCGCAACTCTTTGATGCTGAAAATAATGAAATTGCCATAACAGCTATGGAATTTAGCCTTTTGCGTGTTTTTTCTGAAAACACAGGCCGTGTATTAAACCGAGATCAGTTACTTGAACAGGCACACGATAGAGGATGGGAACCGTTCGATAGGTCTATAGATCTTCGTATTTCTCGTTTGCGTCGAAAGATTGAAGCAAACCCGACAAAACCTGAAATTATTCGCACAGTAAGAGGCATCGGTTATGTGTTCGGATCGTAGAAAAAGCCACGTAACGAAAAAATCACACTTGAAGAAATTTATGCCTGTTTTAGTTTTTACCAGTCTGTTTGGTTGCGGAGAAAGTGAGCAACCTAGCTATCACTACAAGAGTGAACAATACGCTAGTTTTGCCAAATCTTTGGTAGTAGATTTTGTTTCAGTTAGTGATCTGGAAATATCGGAAAAAACAGGAATTATTGATCTTACAGGAACAGGGCAGAAGCTTGTGTTTAAGCTCCATGTGAGTATAGGGGATGGCATGCCTGATATCCCTGAAAAGGTTACAATTAGTGACGTATCTGTTTATACGAAAGATTGGAAAGTTAATGCAATCTTGCCAGGTGGAGTTGATAAACTTGTTTTGAATAAAGTCTCATCTGAAAGATATGTAGCAGATTTTTATGGCGAGGGAGCGTATATCATTCAATCCAAGGATGAAGATGCGAAAGCTTCTGTTGTTACAACAATGTTATTTCCTGATGGTAATGAACAACAAAACAAACTTGTTCTTCGCCTCAAGTCCTGGCCATTAGACCAGGACGGTTTCATCTATAGCTGGATGAATTTTTGGAGAATATTTGGGTTTTATCGATGACTTTATTTATCTATGAGATAGACACATTAATTCGTTGGAATGGGTAGTTTAACCTCTTGAGCTTTATTTCCAGAGCAAGGAATATTCTCAAGGGTAATGGTCTTCTTATCCATTCCCTTCAATACACTTCCGCAATCTCCAGAGGACATGGACCAAATTTCCTGAATGGTTTGTGTTTCAACATCCAGGTAGTAGGCTTTACCGGTACCATTATATCCTTCTGTCGCGACATAAAGTGATTTTTTATCTGTTCCCCACATGAAACTGGTAATAGAGAAAGCCCAGTCACCACCCTGCCAGGTTCTTCTTGTTGTCGTATAGGGCCCGACTATTGGGGCATCAAATTTTAATTTCACGATTGAAATGTTGGTGCCGAGAGCGTCGTCACAATAGACATCGACTGCAAATTGTCCAATTGGTTGGAGGTATCTATCTGACGTACATTTTTGACTTGTATCGTGAAGCGCAGGCTTTTGATCATTGGCTGAAGCAAGTGATGATAACAGTGATACTGATATCAATAAGGTGTTGAAAATATTTAATTTCTTTGTAATTGTTTTTCTCATTATGAAAAACCTTTCATTAATTGCTGCAATTACCCAAAAACTCTCAATCGACCAAGGAAGAGAAGGAATGCGATGAAACCTGAAGTGCTAAACATCCCCCAACTCATCCATTTTAAAAATGCTGCTCCGTCGCTATAGCTTTCATTAAATATTGTCGCGATGTCGGGATCTTCTGGCCAATAATGTACAGGAACCTTTTGACCTGGTTTTATGGTCTTAAAGGTTTCAAACGAAACGTCCTCTTTCCCTTGACGTTCTTTCTGTTCATGAGGAATAAAACTAAAGGAAACTTCATATCCAAAATTTTCTGTTTTACGTCGCTTAGAGTTATATCGGGTTTTAACATTCTTATCTGTGATAATGCCCATGACCTCCATGCCATCAACATCAAGATTGTTTGCGTTTTGCTGTTGAGCGTTATGCAAATAGAGCGCACCGGTACCAACAATTGTAAATAGTACCGCAAACAAAATTCCAACAATTTGCATTGTACACTCCTTAGGTTTTCAAACTTATCATTTAGATAATGTGCTTGAATGAATCATAAATAGGCTTCTTGTCAGGAATGCATCCTTAATGGTTTCAATTGTATCAAAGAACCTCTAGATGCCAGAACTCGTACACTTTTCCTGAACTCATACGTTTTTAACGAGTTCATGATTATCAATTAAATTGTAAAGCCGAGTAGAAGGTTCTCTTGAAGCCGTAGTATCGCAATCTTGCCAACGATTACTTACAAACACAGCATCAACTTTCGGAGTTTCCTGATCAGTAATGATATCATCAAATAGATCTGCAAAAATAACTGTATAAGATTCTTCTGAATTGTTGGTTTCTAACTTTTTGATATCTGTGCGATAATTACCCATTGTAAACTCCAATTTATTCTCTTGTTTTTGACAACTTGTTACGTTTGTCGAGTCAGAGGTTTGGATGGTTCAAAAATGTTTTTATATAAATTTTGAACCTGATGTTATAGCGCAACGACTTACTGGTTTTTATGGGTATTGTTTCTTCATTAGAGGCAAGAATAAGGGGATTATTATGAAACTCGGATTTGTTGTTATTTATGTAGAAGATGTTCAGGAAATCCTGAATTTCTATCAACAGGCATTCGATTTGAAAGTTCGCATGGAATACAAAGAGCATGACTCTTTACTCTATGGAGAACTCGAAACTGAAGGAGCTATTCTTGGCATTGCTTCTCATATAATGGGGAAGGATAGCCTCAAGGGAGATTATCAGAAATTATCAATCAACAATCTGCCATTCGGTCAAACCATGGTTTTTGTAACGAATGAGGTTCATCAAAAGTGGGATGATGCGGTAAAGGCCGGAGCTGTCGCAATTTCAGCACCACACGAAAAACCATGGGGACAGACTGTTGCCTATTTGCGAGATACAGCAGGAACACTTATCGAAATCTGTACGCCAATGGGGGGCTGACTTCTAATGTCGAACAGTAGCCGCAATCCTTTCAAATACTTTGTCAGGCTGTCATTAACAGTTCTTGTTTTGATGATGAATGCTTCTGCTGGTGCCGAAGAAAGCTCTGGTTTTGTTAAAGCGGTCAATCTGGAACTAAGATCAGATAATATCGTGCTTCAGGTTAATCGTTCTGATGGCTCTGATAATATAGAGTTTTTGACAGTGCCTCCCTATCTGGAGCTATTGGCTGATGGTTATGTAAAATGTTCTATTGATGCGAAAATAGTTCCAGAAAATACGGAAATTTATTTTGGTACTTTTGACCGCATATTATATGGGGAAACATATCCTCCACATCTTAATGAATGGAATGCGTCAACTTCCGAATGGGAGACGAAGTATAGTTCTGATCCGCAAGTGTTTCGAGTTCCATTATCAAATATTTCAAATGGTCATTCTTCTTTGCGTGTTGATGTGAAGGAGCTGATGCAAAAAAAGCTGTTGGGGTATTTAGAAGAGGGAAAGACATTTGAGAATTTTTATCAGGATAGTCATGAAATTATACTCTCGAGGGCTATTACACTGATTACAGAGTGTGAAAGTAAAGGAGAGAGATTTTCTGGTTATGATACTGAAACTATTAATATTGTTATTCGGTATAAGGGGGATCAAAATTTTTCTGGCTCGAAGTCACTGGACCGACAAATAGCGAATTTTAATAAGTCATTCTTAAAGCTGACAGATGTGTCGATATTTCAACCATCCTTAATGTATTCTGGTGTTTGTCATGCCGAGACAACCAGTCCAGTCAGGTTTTCCTATACAGCAGTTGGTATAGGGGCCATTCGGTTTGTTTTACTACAAAATGAGCAAACTATTGCTGGTTCTCAAATAATACCTCATAACTCGGAAATACCATTAACAATTGCTACTGAAATTCTTTATCCTTTGGGCGCGCATATGTTGCACAGGGGTGGTCAGGGATCTTTTATGACGCAATTATCTTAAAGCTCAGATCAAGGAAAAACGTGGAACCCAGTGGGGCGAATGAGGGGACTTTGTCTCTGAAAAATTTGTTTATCGTTGTTTGAAAGAGTAGCAACGTAATCTTGTTCCTTTGATACAATAGATACTTTCCCTGAAATACGATTGATAACATTACGACTTATAATCACGCCCTGATGCTTTGGATGGCTTATCCCGAGTATCAGGGCGTCTGTCTTGGGAGCAATCAGGTAGCTATAAAACTGTTATCTGAAAATTTTTATAATTCATTTTGAACTTTTCCCGTTTTTATACCGTCAGACCCTGTAACGACAACATTGCGTTGTTCGAAAGTAATGATTGATTAAAGCAGGAGATCAAAATGAATAAGCTGAAAAAAATATTCCTAGGAGCAAGTGCCGCAGCTCTTGGTGTCAGTGCAATAGCTTCTAATGCTGTTTATGCAGCATCCAGTGGGAATTCAGAATATGTACAAAATGTTGATGTAAGTTTTCCGGGATATGCTGCGGTTATTAATGTGAAAAATACTTCAGCAAATAAATTGGCAAGTAACGTAAATTTACAAGTACAGGAATCATCCATTGAAATCGAAGCAGATGGCTTTGTTCAATGTGGTGATGATAAAAAAATTAGCTTTAAAGTAGCTAAAATTTATTTTGGTCCTCTTAGTATGTTTAGTGAGGACATCAACGAGAATGCTGCTTTGTATAAAAGCAATTACGATGTTGTTAATAAAACCCGAAGTGGCTTAGGGAAGTGGATAACCGAGGGCACTTATGGTGATGATAGTTTCATAGTTCCTCTCAACCAAATTAAGAATGGTCATCCGGTCGTTCGTGTTGATCCATTGGAAGAAATCAATAAAAAGTTGCAAGCTCACATACAAGGAGGCGGGACGAAGGCAAGCTTTTACAAAAATGATCAGGAAATAGTCCTGCAAAGACCTGTTTCTATTGCGGGATGGTGCGGAAAATACATTTACCCTGGTCAAAGCCCATGGAAAGCTGGGTTTGAAACTAAAAACTTCACTATCCAAGTGAAATATAAAGGTGATCCTGCGGTTACTGATAAGCCCCTTCTAAATGTACAGTTAGGACAACAAAATCAACCGCAATACAATAACAATCAGTCGTTGCTTTTAAATCAGGCAACTTTCCAGCCAAATATGCCTCATCACATTGGAAAATGTACAGAAGGAACGCCTGATCCTAAAATCCGTGTGAACTATAAAGGGGCAGGTAAAGGAACTGTACGTTTTAAGATCGGTGTGAAAAACAGTGAAGGGAACTTCGTGCTTCCGCAGGTTTATCTGGGCAGTTATGATTCAGCCAACCAAATAAATAGGCACTTTGATTTTGACTATCCTTTGATTGATAAAATGTACAATCATCATCAATTCAAGTGGTGGGCGACTATTAACAAAACCTATGAACATACGATGACTATTGAGGCTCAGCTTAAAGATCAAAATAGCGATAGTTATGGACCATGGACAGAGTTTGGTTCTGCGACCTTCAAGCATCGCTGTACGCCACAGGTAACTGTGAATACTGGTGGAGCTAAAGCGGGTGGCTATCAAAGTCAGGATAATGCAAATCAACCAATGGTTAAGCCAATCCTGCAAACAAAACCTCAACGAGGTCCTTTGGGTAAGGCAGAGCCCAAAACACAAAGGCCGAAACGTTTGAAAATCCAGACTCCTGAATAAAATTAGGATCTCAGCGAGTGGCAGGGCCTAGAATAAGGTTCTGCTACTCTTTTATCCTTGTGGTTAATAGTACATTCAATCTTAACTGATACAATTGATACACTTTGGATGATTGCTCAAAATACTGATTTCTATAGTATCTTGGTGTAAAATTGTACGAAGTCTGCCTTGGGGAAAATCGGGCGTGTGTTTGAAAATTAAAAAAAAGATGCGTTATGATTATAGGACTTTAGTAGCGGCAATGGTTTTGCCGCTTTTATACGTTCAACCAACTTTGGCAGATTGGACCGCAAATTTTACACCTCCTGACGCACCTGATGCAAAGATAGTCATTGATCTTCCTGATGATCTGGATGTGATAACACTGACTCAGCTTGGTGTAGAACTGGATGGGATTGATATCACATCGCTGCTTTCACTTGATGGCGTGGATTTTATCTACAAGCCGCTTCAAGCACTGGATGGAAATGAACATACACTGAAATTGGTAACGCTGAACCCTGATGGTACATCAAAGGTTAGGCAACAATGGACTTTTAATGTTACTAATGCTGCTCCTGTTGGCAATGTCTCAGATTTAAATGAAAATACCCCGGAAATTGAAATGGCAGAACGATTACTTCGCTCTGCCTATTTTCGTGCTGATACCTTAACAGAATTCAGTCGACGTGTTGTGCAGCAAAATATCGGGCATGAGACTAATCGCTCAACCTTATCGGGGAGTGGTGATATCAACACGGGTTTCTCTGCCGGGAAATGGACCGTGGATGGTCATGCAAATTACCTTGTGCAAAGTGATGTTGATTTTGCCCAGACTGAACGTGCAGTCGATTTGGGGGAATATGATATAAACGCCGATTATCAAGGGGATACCTTAGCCGGAGGTTTTTCTCTCGGCCACCATGATACGGGGTTGGAAACTCTTCTTGTTTCAGATTTTTATCGTCGTGGTGTTTCCGCACGACTTGGTACAAGTGATAGCAGGGTAGAGGCGCAGGGTTTTGCTTTTGGTACAGAGTCCGTTTCAGGAGCCGCAGATCTGACTGGTCTTAACAGTACAGACAACCGCCTGAAAGGCGTTAGTCTGGCTGTAAAGCCATTTTCAACTGATGTGGATGCATTGAAATTAACCGGTACTTACTACGACGGTTTGGGTGAGGGAAGTGGCATTGGCCTTTCTGATCTAGATAGTGCTGCCTCTGGTTCTGGATGGGGCGTCGGTTTGGAAAAAAGCTTTGGCCAAAATAGAACCCGTTTAAAAGCACAATACGCTCACGCCCTGTTTGATCAGGATGGTGATAATGGGGATGCACCAAAAGATAGCAGTGATGCTATTTCGTTTTTGATTGAACATGGTCTGTTTGAAGAAGCGCCAGTTGTATGGGATGACGCATTGGATATTGACGTTGGCTTTGGGTATGACCGCGTTGATACTTTCTTTGAAAGCTTGGCCAATCCGGGACTGGTTTCTGACCGCGATGCTTATTCTGCCTATACAAACCTCTATTGGGGTGCTTTATCCGCGAACCTCTATGCATTACATGAAACCAATAACGTTGATGATCTCGCAAATGTTCCAACAGATCGTTTGGAAAGTATTGATTTTGGTTTGAACTATTCCTTTGATCAACAAACGGGATCAACAGAATGGCTGGGAACACCCTATATTTTTATGAACAGTTATCTAGCCAGCTTGGGGCGTGTTAAAACACCATCTGGATATGATGGCGGTGATACGGATAATCTATCGTCTTCTATTACACTGGGTGGCGGTGCTAACTATGATGCTTGGTATTGGTCTGCATCCCATAGCTATTCCCGTTTTGATGATTTTACCAATGTATCAAGTGACACAGTTAACAATCTGACAGGTTTTAATGTTGGGTGGATTGTTTCTGACAGACTGGATGTTAATGGCGGCACGCAGTTCGGGGTGTTTGAGGATCTTGATACAAATAAAAACAGCTTTAGTACAAACCTCTATCTGGGGGCGACAGCAGAGCTTGTTCCGGATAAAGTTGACTTAAATATTGATTATAATTTGAACCTTGCGAACGGTAGCGGCGACTCATCTGATAGTCATATCGTTAATAGCGAGGTAGAATGGACTTTCCTTCGACCTCGCACCAATCGCCCAGGTTTGGCATTGGCCCTGAGAGGATCAATGGAGGAATTCAATGGAAACACAGATAGTGCTCAAAATGAAACAGAGTATCAGGCCTACATGGTTCTGCGCGTTAAAGCACCATTTTCGCTTAGCTATTAAGGCGGTTCTGGTTTCGGGTGTCATATCCGGGGCAGGACTAGCTGTGCCTATAGTTGCCGAAGCCAATGTGAGTTCGGTTACTGTTTCGCCACAACGCGCAAATGTTAATGTGAAGGGGGCGTCTGCTATATCATTGACATGGAATGTTACAAGGTTTGAGCCAACTGGCCCATCAACTGTTCCTGTCAGCTCAGCAAATGCCGTTTTGCAAATTAACGGTACGAATGTCGCCACACTTGGTGGTAGTTTGCTTAAGCAATCAACTCTGAGTCCTCCGCAAAGTGAAACACTACGCTTTAGCGAGGTTCTCTCAATTTCTCCGGCCTTGGCCCGAAAAATAGCCGAAGCCCCCGCCGGATCTGTTTTGATATCCAGAATTTTTACGGATACGCAAACGACAGGTTTAGCGCGACTTTCTGTTTTTTCAAGTTCAGGTCAAGGGGGTGCACTCAGCATTAATCGTATTGATCTGCGTTTCGACAATGACGCCAGAACCGATGTGATCGCAAAGGGCGATACAAGAAGAGCCATTGCAGAAATAAATTTCCGTAGTAGCGGGCTTTTGAAAGGTGAGTGGCGAATTATTGATCCAACTGCAAGCCTTGGCAGTGCACGTGGGCGTATCCTGCAAGTTGTGCGTCAACAGGTTGTTAGCTCTGGCCAGGGACGAACAAGAATAGTAAGTCCGGCCTTGCCAACAGCCAAAAACGGCCTCTATTTGCTGACTTTCAGCGTCGAAGATGCCGATGGTATCGCCGAACTTCCTGTGTTGAGATACTTTGTTCTTGAAGGTACAACCAATAGACCGGAAGATAATCTGACAACACTCAGCCCCGGAAATGGTGCAAGGGTTAGTCAGGATACGGTTTTTGCGTGGGAAAATATTCCCGGTGCTCTTGCCTATCAGGTTGAAATATTCAATCCGGGCCACAGCAAAGTGGTTTCAGGGAAAGTTGTCTCCGCGAAGGATCTAAAGCTTAAACTTTCCGCTTTTTCTTTGGATAATTTGACGCCTGGTGAAAGCTATGACTGGCGATTACGTGCTTTTGATAAAGAAGGCCGTGTTATCGGGTCTTCGCCCCGTCAATTGATATATATGCCATAGAGATCTTTATTTGATGACAGAAAACGATACAGCATTTTCTCTTCTAAAACGTGTCAGCAAAGGCGATGAAACCGCCTTTGCTGATTTTTATAATCTGTTTGAAAAACGTTTGTATCATTTTATTAAATCAAAATTGAACGATTCATTCGAAGCAGCCGACATACTAAACGAAACCTTTTTAGAGGTTTGGCGCAAAGCTGAAACCTTTGAAGGGCGTTCTAAAGTATCAACCTGGCTATTTGGAATAGCGTACTACAAGACGGTGGATCGGATGCGTAAAAGAACAGACATACCAATGGATAGTGACAACTTTCCGGAAACTGCGGATGATAGTCCTGATGCAATGGCGTGTCTTTTGACGGCTGAAAAAAGTGATCATATCAAGTTTTGTCTTGATACACTAAAGGCAGTACAACGCGCTGTGATGCAACTGGCATTTTTCCAAGATCTTCCCTATTCAGAGATTGCGCTGATTGTGGACTGTCCGGAAAACACCGTTAAGACCCGTATGTTCCATGCCAAACAGGCGATGAAACGTTGCCTGTCCAACCGTATGGGAGGCTGAACATGAAAAAGGAAATTGAAGAGCTTTTGCCGTTTTATGTAAATGGCAGCCTTGAGGGCGAAGAGCTCGAAACTGTCAAGAATGCTTTGGCCAAAGATGAAGCTCTTCGCGACGAATGTACTTTTCTGAAAAGTATAAGAGACGAGGTGCTAAATCAGGACCTTGGCGTATCTCCGGGAGAGTTTGGTCTAAAACGGCTACAGCGGGATCTTGCGAAAGAAAAAAGCACTCTATCACAAAAAATTCCGCAAAATGATAACGTGAAAAGCGGTATATGGCGGATTGCAACAATTGCGGCCTGCATAATGTTGCTTGTCCAAACGGCTTATGTCGTCCCGCTTTGGCAACAGAATAATGATTTGGTTGCGGCCAGTGGTGGCAATGTCACTCATATTCGCGGCCCGGTTCTCTCGGTTACTTTTGTGCCCGAGGCACAGGAAGAAAATATCCGCGAGCTTTTGTTGGCTGTCGATGCTCGTATTGTTGACGGACCATCTGCACTGGGCGTTTATAAACTTGTCGTACCAAAAGACCCAGAAGCCGTTATCTCAAAACTTAGGGCTCATAAAAATCTGGTAGAAACCGTACAACGAGACGGCGGGGAAAGTGGTGGGAAGTGATGTTACGCCATTCTCTAACTTTCCTTGGCTTCCTTCTGCTTTCAGTCGGTTTGCCAAAATATCTTCCTGCGCAAACATCTGTTGATCCTGCGGGTACATTACCTGGAACCGCACCAACACCGGCAGGCGCAAGGGCGACGGGAACGCCCAACCCCGATGATCGTTCACCTGAGATCCTACAACCGGATGAGATTATTTTTACAGGCCTCAGGGCGAATTGCGTTCGACCAGGAACGATACTCACCATTCAAGGTAAGAACCTGGATCAGATTCCGAAGAATAACCGTCTTGGATTGAATAATGCAGGCAAGTTGATCGAACTGGAAATTTTAAATAAAACCCAGACGAGGATTTCCAGTTACCTGCCAAAAAATATTATTGAGTTTAATACGGCTTACGATCTTGTGTTCTATCAACAGAATAAAGAACATACGTTCGATAAAACCGGGTTGAGTGTTCGAATTTGTCCGTCAAATAAGGTTGCTTCTCGCGATAGTTCTGCTGAGCAGGATGTTATTATTCTTGTGGAGAATACCCAGGAAAATCCGGTGCGCTCAGAGTTGCAAAAACGCGGTTTACCCGTTGTTGATGTGTATAATCTAGATGCTTTGCAGTCGGTTCTCATTCAGACACGCACGGCTAATGCAGCAATTGTTATTCAGGAACTCAGAGCTGTTTTCCCGGATGCCGAGATTGATTTTAATAATGACCTCACGTCCTCTGCCAAACCACGTTTATATGCTCAGAAGGCAATTGGTTGGGGGCATGATAGCGGGTGTCAGAATACACAGCTTGGTTTCCCGATTGGTTTATTGGATGGGGCGATTGATCAACACCATATTGCTTTTGTTGGGCAGTCGATTGTATCACGCAGTTTCTTAGGTACTCAAACCATTGATCTCAGCCATGCAACTTCAATCGGATCTATTCTTATTGGAAATGATCCGGTACAGGGCTATCAAGGTTTGATCCCCGGGACAACGTTATACAACGCTGTGGTTTTGAGGCTCTCGCATTCTGGTGATCAACTGGCCAGTACTGTTGCTGTTTTACAAGGGCTGGATTGGCTGCTTTCTAATCAGGTCCGCTTGATTAATGTTTCTTTGAGCACAGCAACTTCTAACAGAGTACTTAACAAAGGGTTTGTTCTGTCCCTAGAGAAAGGAGCTATTGTTTTCTCGAGCGCAGGCAATCAGGGGCCTGAAGCTCCTGAAAGTTATCCCGCAGCCTTGGACGGGGTTTTCTCTGTTACTGCGATTGATTCACGCCAAAAGATTTACCGCGACGCCAATCAAGGCGATTTCATTGATTTTGCAGCCCCGGGTGTGGATATCTGGGCTGCTACTCCCGATAATAAAGGAGCCTATGTATCAGGCACATCCTTCGCAACGCCCCATGCTTTGGCCGTGGCTGCGCTTATTCTGAAAAACAACCCAAAAATTTCCCGCGAAGTTTTATCGCGCGCATTATCTTTTTCATTAATTGACCTCGGTACTCCCGGGCCAGATCCTGTATATGGTGCAGGATTACTTAAAGGAACTTGTTAAAACTTTAACGATTTAAAATTCACATAAAAACAATAAGATAAAAGAAAATTATTTTTAATTGAACTGTTGATCTCATTGCTCCGACCTAGTTGTGAACAATACATCGAATATTTCCGGTTGTTTGATGCCAAATCAAAATATTTGGTTTTACAGGTCGGATCTGATGTCAGGAATGAAAAGGAAGTATCATGTTTAAAAGCATAAAACCTGTTTGTTTGGCTTTGGTAACAATGGGATCAATAGGGATAACGGCAATGCCTGTTCACGCGTGTAACGAAATTACAGCTGTTGCTTTACAAGGAAGTGACACTGCAACCTTAACTGTACGAGTTAACGATGTCGTTCTTATCAATCATAAAGGATTACATTCAAATACAGTCCCGGCTAACTTTCTATTTGAAGGGGATAACGATTTCCAGATTGAGTTGATTACCGATGATCCCGAAGCAACTGGACGTGCAGAAGTTTTTGTTGCCTGTCAGGGGGATTTTCCTGAAGAACCGGGTGAAAATCAGAATGTACTGGCTGAACTACACCAAAAAGGGGCAGGGGAGCAAAGTGCAACTTTTCAAGCTGGTGCCCAACCCGCATTCAGCTATTTAACGGGTGACGTAACGACAGATGATGGATTGCTCGAAGCGATTGAAGTTATGTATCAAGCCGCCGCCGACGGAGACACAGAAACTTATATAGCTTTCTTTGAACCTATGATGACAGATTTACCACTAGCGGGTGGCCCGCCACCTGAAATGATCAAGGGGATGGTCGCTGAATTATTGAGTGGCAAGTACACGATCAAGTCATCGAAGAATATTCAGATCCATAAAATTCTGGGCGGCCGGGCCTATCAGGTTGTGAACAGCAAAGATCAAGGGCCAATTCAGTTCGAAGAAAAAACTGATGTTGCAACTGGGCGTACAACAATTTCACAGGGTGCCTTTTGGTTAAAAACAGTAAATGGTTGGAAAGTTTTCAGGCCATAAGACAGAACCAAGAACAAACAATACAAAACCCCCGCTGTTAAAGCGGGGGTTTTTATTTGAGTGATGTTAGAGTTTATCCAACGACAATCATATGTTCGTCATTGTCCAGAACAACGGTCAGGATATCTGTTGCATCAATGTTTTCCATGACGGCCACTTCGGTATAGGTCACACCATCATTGGAGATTTCCAGTGATGTAGTTGACCCTGTATCTGTGGCCCGAACAAAGTTTGCAACTACATCTGTGTTGTCATCAAAGGCAATCAGGTCACTGATATCCAGAATATCGCCTTCGGCTTTGTCATAGTCCGTGATGGTATCAACATCAGTGCCAACATTTTGCCCGAAGAAGAGGAAAGTATCCGCCCCGGTGCCGCCTGTCAGTATATCTGATCCGGTTCCACCAACGAGCAGATCATTACCGGCACGTCCATCCAAGAAGTCATCACCGCCATTGCCGTACAGATTATCATCCGCTGGGACTACTGCTGTTGAAATGGCTTCGCCTTCAGAATTATCACTTCTACCTAAGCGATCATAAACACCCGTTGAGGTTGTTCCGTCACTCCAGGTAACAGTAAAGGTAACACCGCCATCGCCAAAGTCATCGCCATCATTGCCACTAAGCCTATCGATATCAATATTGAAATCAAACCAATCTCCAACCCCGAAAGAGTTACTATCGAAAGTCATTGTAAGGGTTGAGCTTGCTGCATTCGTTGGGGAAAAAGTAACATCCCCAGAAGAGAGACCAGAGCTATTATTAAAGGTTGGGCCATAATCACTGCTGCCTATTGAACCCGCAGGATCAAAATAAGCATTGGTATCACTGCCACCGCGTAAATCGATTACAATTTGCTGTATATGTTCACCGGAAGCGCCAGCGGCCAAGTGGAAACGAAGGAAATCATTATTACGGCTACTACCTTCACCTCTCGCTTTGGCAATTACCCTACGAGTAACGATTTCCATGGTGTCACGACCAATGAGTATTTCATTACCGTTACCACCATTCACAGTATCTGTTTCATTTCCTCGATTATTGCTGATGCGTTTTACATCCACTCTTGCATCATCTAGGGATTCAAGACCATTCTGTTCTAGATCATAATGGAAGTGACTGTCCGAATTCCCAGATCGAGAAAAGTCAAATAGAACATCGGCTGATTCCATGGAAACACCATTCCAACCATGTCCATTAAGGTTAATGAAATCTGGTTCTGGGCTTGGTGTATCCATAAAGTTGTCATTTATCAAGAGTGCTGCTTTGGCAATGGATAAGGGATCACTAGAAAGATCATTCGTTAAAACAAGATCATCAGTTGCCACAGGTGGTACTGGCTCCTTGACACAGACCTTCAAATCAGCAGAAGAGGGGTCACCATCTCCGTCAACAATTGTGTAGGTAAAGATTTCTTCAAAATCTTCATTAACAACACCGGAAGAATATTCATAATTACCTGTCCCGGTATTAACCTTTAATGCCCCACCACTTGCAGTTGGCAAATTGATAAAGCCATCCGTACTTCCGTCTCCTGAATCGGTGTATGTTACTCCGTTGTGTTCGATTTCTGTAATGACAACAGGAGATCCGAAGCCATCGGCCCCTTCTATGTCATTCGTTAGAAGGTTACCTGTGGCTGTTGCTTCAGCACCAATTGTTGCAATCAAAACATCAGCTAGATCCGTAAACCCACTAGCACTAAGTACGTTTGCAATACTTGGAACTATATCCGTGCCAAAGAAATCAATGAAATTATTAGGGCTCACACCTTCACCAATCGCTACGGGAATAACATCAATATCATTATTTGTAATATTGTTGTTATTTGTCTCTGTTATTGTTGTGCCGCCGTCATTAACCTTTCCGTCGCTGAGAAAGAAAATCTTATCCTGATGATTCGAGGCATTGGCGATGCCGTTACCTAGGAAATCAGTATTTCCAAATAAAGCATTCAATGCAGAATTGAAATCAGTGACACCAGATTGATTATTAATGGCAGATGTGGTTAGTAGATTATCAAGGTTTCGAGAGCCGCCGATCTCGTCAAAATCATTCAAATCATCACCAGATCCATCCCAAACATAGGTGCCGAAGCTGGATCCGCTATCCGAAAAGGCAACAATAGAGAATGCAAATTGGCTTGGGTCGCCGTCTTCAGCAAGTGTTGCGATAAAGGAACGGATTGCGTTCAGTTCTTGTTGATACTCCGTATTATCAATTGATCCACTACGATCAATTACAATGGCAATATTTTGGGGAACAGAGGTTGCATCAGCTACTGTTGTAACCTTGTCATCAACGGCTTCAGGTTCGTCATCCTTGATACGGATTTTCAAATCAGCTGATGATTTGTCACCATCATTATCCAGAATGGAATAGGTAAAGATATCTTCTACCTCATCATCTGTTGCGGATCCGGGCGCACCATGCATCACTGATGGAAGACTTGTGTATGTATAGTCACCGGCTGAATTGCTACCTTGATCATCAAGATAGATTTCCAAAGTACCTTTCGCCGTTGTGATCGTTAGAAGTTTGCTTCCATCGTCATAAGTGGCAGAAGGAGTGCCGACCGTTGGCCCGGTAAGGTCACCTGCATCATCAACACTAAAGGTTGTGCCTTCAATCTCGATGTCACAAATGCGGTCCAGACCATCTGCGCCGGCATCGTCATTATTGACAACATTGCCGCTAACGCTATTGCTCAAACCGATTGTACCGACCAGAACATCAGCGAGATCTTCGAAGGTTGCTGCATTCAGAACTTCGCTATTATTGGCAACCACGCCGCCATCAAAGAAATTGACAAAATCAGCAGGTTGAACGCCGCCTATACCCACGGCTGTAAAGCCGATATCACCGTCCAGGAGATCAGCTTTCCCGCCGCTATCTAAAACGATAGATGCATTGCTTAACGGCGAAGCCCCGTCATTCTGTTCACCGTCACTGAGGAAGAAGACCTGGTTATTAGCACCAGGAACATATTCGAAATCGCCCCCACTGTCAGAAAAGAGCATCTCCATGGCGGCTTCATAATCTGTGGCTCCAGAATCAATGACACCACGACTGGTTCCATCAAGTGCAGCCTCGGCAGAAGCAAGATCAGTAAAGGTGCCAAGATTTGCGGCATTATCACCAAAGGCCACAAGGGTTACAGAAACACTTGCGCCGGAAGCAAAAAGCGTTTGGATGAACGTTTTTACACTGGCAATTTCTGTTGCAAGATCGCTATTGCTGACTGACCCACTAAAGTCCATAACAATACCGATATTTTGGGGCTGGGCGTCCTTTTCAACTTCGGTGACACATTCTTCATCATCATGAGCGACTGGCCCATCATCCTTGAAGTAAAGCGAGGTTCCAAGATCAAGAACTGCTTCAGCATGATCACCATCACTATCGATAATTTTGCCGGTGAGATTGATCAAACCTGATGCCAAGCTTATTGCATCATTTGGGTTGTCAGCATCTGGGTGTTCAAGTGCACGCTGTTGGTCCAGTGTAACAACCCCGCTACCATCAACGGATACTTTGAAAACCACATCTCCACCCGGTCCGCCAACACGTCCATAGACATCACCGCCTTGTGTGTAAAGTAGCACAGGATCACCTGTGGCAGTATCTACCAACCCGGAATCTGTTCCGTCTGTTGCTGAGACATCATATGTCAGGCTGCCAGGACCATCTGCGCCGAAACTACTGGCAAAACGCCCAGAGAAATCAAGGCTGTCATCCTGATCAAGGTTGGTTTCATCAACACAAAGGGCATGGGTAATTGAGACGTTATCAATATATCCACCCAAGCTTTCGTTGGTACCGGCACCTTCAAAGGCAAGATTATTGGTACCGGCACCAGCGGTCACAACAACTGTGAACTTAATCCATCCACCAGGGGCATCAGTCGAGGTGACATCTTCAACAGTAACACCATTCCATTTGATAACCACATCATCCGTATCCGTACCGTTATCAACACGCGGACGATAGTGGAAGGTCAATACATAGTCTTCACCTGCGGTCATGCCAGAGATATCTTGCTGGGCAATTGAATTCTCATGCGCATCAAGCTCGAGCAAGGCATCACCATGTTGTGCAGGCCCTGCTACGTTGCCGTGCTGGATTTCAAAACCGGGTTGACCAACACCACCGTTGCTCCAGGATCCATCACTAAGATCTTCAAATACGTCCCAGTTCGCCCCGCTTAGCGTATGGCCATCCTCAAAGCTACCATTGAGAACAAATTCATTCGGAGGATTGACTGAAATCGATGGGCCATCATCCTTGACAATGACATCAACAGAACCCCAGTCAAAATCCCAATCCCCGTCAATAAGCTTGACGTGGAATTTCATGGGCAGCGGATCATTATGATCTTCTGTATCCGGGTGTTCCAAAGCAATAAACTGCTCGTATTCATAGGTTCCATCAGGATTAACTGTAAAGGTGAAAGCCACATCACCGGCGGCCCATCCGGTAAGGACATTGCCACTTTGTGATGTTGTAATTGGCGTATCGGTTTCTGAGGTCGTGATGCCACTGGTATTTGCGTAAATTCTGATGGCATCGTTATGAGGTGTCCAAGGATAATCTGTTTGTGGTCCATCGGCACCGAAATCAAAGATATCAAAAGTACCGCCATCTTTTATTGATGCGCTTGTATTCAGGTCAGTCTCATCGACCATTGCCATTTCCTGACCACCAATATCAGGACCGTCATCCAGAACTTTTAGCAGAACCTTTCCATAATCTTTATCGCCATCACCGTCTTTAATTTTAACAGTAAATAGCATCCCAAGAGGTTCGTTATGACTATAGGGATTCCAGTGTTCCAAAGCCTCATACTGTTCGTAGTTATAGGTTCCATCTGGATTGACGGTAAACCTGAAAACTTCTTCACCATTCGCGGTACCAATCAAGGTGTCGCCAGTCTGGCTTGTGTTAACCGGGTGGTTCCCTTGTGCTGTTCTGATCGTGCCAAGAGAAAACATATCAATATGTATATCATCGGCTGCCGGGCCATCTGCACCAAAATCAAAAGTATCAAACTGTCCAAAGTCGGAAATGACAGATCCGTTATCAAAGTCAGTTTCATCGACGCAGAGAAATTCGTGACCGCTAATTTCCGGACCGTCGTCATCCACTTTGATTTTCAGTCGCCCAATTTCACTTTGGTCACCTTCATCGTCTGTGGCGTAGTACTTGAGATTAAAGCTAATTGTTTCGTCATGATCCTTTGTATCAGGATGCTGTAATGACTCGTATTGCTCAATATAGATATCGATATCATTTTCACCATTGAGCAAGTCTGATCCGATGGTTACGACAAAAGCTAAATCGCCACTAACACCCGAAGTTCGGCCATAGACGACTGATAAATCCGAAGAAGAGGAATAGAGGTAAATAGGTGATCCATCAGTTGTATTAACACCGCTGTATTGGCCGTTATAGTCAATGAAGCGTATATCTTCTAAATCATCTGGTGGTGATAGTGATGGGCTTGAAGCACTATCAGTATCAGAAGGTCCGTCCGAACCATCGGCTTCGTCATTTGATCCATCAGTAAATAGATTCAGGGCATCTTTAATTGGTCTGAACCCTTGGCTGATTGCATCTGGTGGCGTGACGCCATCGTTGCTCATTATCGTTGCTAGATGGCTTTGCGCTTCTGAAACGCCTGCGACATCATTTGTTACACGTTTTTCGGCGTTGGTTTGATCACCATCAGTCTCATCAATACTAATGGCAATTTTTGTGTCGATTTCGGGAGTATCTTCCTGGATATCAAAGATAAAGCTGCTTTCTGCCAAGGCAGTATTATTTTCCAGCGTTAACTCATCTGTACCGATATCTGTTTCTTGCTCTTCTGCAACGGCTCTGACAGTAATGACAACAGGTCCATTTGTATGTGTCGGGCCTTCGACATAGCGTCCACCATCTTCTGTATCGGGCGATGGGTAAGGATATTGTTCGTCCGTTAGTAATGTCGGAATTTCTCCGCCTTCACCGCCCTCAACATCAACGCCTGTTGTTGTATAGTCGTTGGTGTTGAACGCAACCAATCCACTAAACATTGTAAAGTCAATTGTTTCTGATGAATCAAGATCCGGATCGTCTGGGTCAGGAAGATCTCCTGTGTAACGAACAATATATTGAACCGTTCCATTCGGATCTTCATTGTCTTCTTCTTCATTTGTGGGATCAGATACATCCGTTGAAATTGGTCCGAATATCTCCCAGCCTTCGGGTAATTTTGTGCAGTCTTCATTAATAGTAAATCCGGCAGGAATACCGGAAAGGACAAGTGTTAGTGTTTCCGAGCCGTCTTTATCACAGAGCTCTGCATTGATTGGAAGCTTGATAATGCTCTCTTCGCCAATGACACCATTTTTACCACCATCCAAGAAGACTTCATTGCCGTCATCACTAGGTCCATCTTTGATTTGCTCTCTAATTTGGATATCAGAATAGTCATGTTCACCACCTTCGCCGCCTTCGCCGCCATCATCGCGTCCCAGAGATAACAATGGCATGTCTGCTGCTGCATCAATAATGGCTTCAACAGAATAGGGAAGTACGGCTGATAAACCTGAATCTGGGTCGGTGATAACTGCTGTACCAGATACAATAATATCTTCATCTGAATCTGGTGGGGGAAGGATAAAAACATCACCAAAGTCATCAGGGGAAATCACAGCAGGGAAGGTACCTGTATATTCATTGCCTAGTTCCGAACCACCAATAAATAAACGGGCGCCGTCTGGTAAGGCGTCCATAACAACAAAATCGAGTGTCTCGTTGTCAGTGGGTGTAAAGGTAAAGACGACCTGCATAGGAGCAGCGAACTGTTCAAGGGAGTCTTCCCCGGCTTCACCGCCAAAAGGGTTATCGTCTTTATTTAAATCACCGCCTGGTAAATTTTGATTGGGCAACCAATCCTCAAATCCACCAGCAAAAGTACCGGATATGCCGCCTTCAAAATCTGGTACCTCTGTGAATGTTGTAATAAAGCTAACATCAAACGACCCTTCTGCAGGGTCTGTAATCTCATCAATACCACCAAGTAGGCCAAAATCCAGTTCAGTCGGTCCAATTACACCCTGAGCAATCAATAAGTCGATAACGCTACCAGTATCTTCACTGTAGACACTACCGCCACCACCTGTAGGACCGGCACCAGCACCAGCCGCTGTTTCAAGAGGTAGATCTCCTGCTTGAGCCAGCACAAGTCCGATCAATTGACTTGCCGCAACTTCTGTACCGTCAATAACAAGAACAGGAGCTTCTCCGTCGCCAAAATCACCCGCCAGATTTTCAAAGACAATGCTACTTTCTGGTGTGCCGTCCCCATTAAGGTCAAAATTCAAAACCAGATTTTTCCCGTCAACAACAGCAGCAGCCTGGGTTGCATCAAAGTTTAACTGTAAACGTTGTCCTGCTTGTGCCGTTATTGATTGGGAAGTACCTACCGCCGGTAAATCAATCGAGAGTTCTGTGGCTTCTTGGCCTACAGCAAGAAGTGGTTCTTGCTCTAAAACTTTGATTTCAGATGTAGCGTCGCCGGAATTACGGGGTGTGTTTGAATCTGACATTCTAGCCTCCTCGGGCTCCTAATACTGGCGCTGCCCCCTCAGGCAAATCAGTCAGGCCACGGTTGAGGAAAATGACTCGAATATAATAACAGTATTTAAAATTTTAGATAGATTTAATATTAAAAAAACTACATACAGATGTATGATTATTTCGTAATAATAGGTATGTATAGGTAAGTTATAAGAAAATATTCGTGATTGACTTTATTTTAAAAGTTATTGTTATTGTATTTATTTTATATATTGTTTTTGTTGTTTTATATGGGTGTTTGAAATCTTTTTATATAAATTTATTAGTTAAAATTACTTAATATTTTTCAATGAAAGGCTGTGCGTGACTTTAGAAGGTAACGCACAGCATCATTTCCAAGCTTTATTTGTGTTTAAGAAGCTTTTAATAGGGATTGTGCAACAGTAGTTCCGATTAAAGAGGGATCAGGGGCGATCGAAGCGCCGACTTCGCGCAAGATACCGACCTTTTCATTGGCACTTTCACCAAAAGCTGTGATAATTGCACCTGCGTGTCCCATCGTACGCCCTTTAGGGGCACTTAGTCCTGCAACATAGGCGATAACGGGTTTGGTCATGTGATCTCGAATAAAGTCAGCAGCTTCTGCTTCTTGTGGTCCGCCAATCTCACCGATCATGACAACAGCTTCTGTTTTAGGGTCTTCTTCAAAGAGCTCCAGAATATCTTTGAACGAGCTCCCATTAATAGGGTCGCCTCCAATACCAACACTTGTCGAAACGCCAATCCCTAACGCTTTCATTTGTGATGCGGCTTCATACCCTAATGTTCCCGAACGACCAACAATACCTACGGAGCCAGGTATATAGATGTTACCAGGCATGATACCAAGTAATGCTTCGCCTGGTGTAATCGTTCCTGCACAGTTTGGCCCTGTTAATCGCATACGTTCGTTTCTTGGATATCGACGCATGTAACGTTTAACACTCATCATATCTTGTGCTGGAATGCCGTCAGTTACAGAGACACAGAATTCAATGCCTGCATCCGCAGCTTCCATTATCGAATCAGCAGCAAAAGGGGGCGGTACAAATACAATGGAAGCAGTGGCGCCAGTTTGTTCTACGGCGTCTTTAACGGTGTCGAAAACGGGAACGTCATTGACGATTTCACCGCCTTTTCCCGGCACAACGCCGCCAACAATATTAGTGCCATAGCCCACCATCTCTTTTGTATGGAAGCGGGCAATTTTACCACTAATGCCGTGAACAAGGACTTTTGTGTCCCGGTTTAATAGAATGCTCATGACGCGACCTCACCAAGGATTTGGACGTTGTTGGTTGATTTATTTGTGTTTTGCCATGCTTCAACAGAACGTTCAGCCGCTTCGGCCAAGGTACTGGCGCGAATAATAGGCAAGCCACTACTGGCTAAAATCTTCCGACCTTCTTCAACTTTTGTTCCCGCTAAGCGTACGATAACTGGCACATCAACCGGGTTGTTTTGCAAGGCTTGCACGATACCTTCGGCGACCCAATCACAACGATTGATGCCGGCAAAAATATTAACCAGAATGGCTTTTACATTGTCATCTGCCATGACAAGGTTAAAAGCTTTGGCAACACGCTCTGGTGATGCTCCTCCGCCAATATCCAGAAAGTTTGCGGGACGACCGCCGGATACTTCGATGATATCCATTGTGGCCATGGCTAGTCCAGCGCCGTTTACGATGCACCCAATTTCACCATCCAATGCTACGTAACTCAGGCCGCGATCAGATGCTTTCGACTCTCTTTGGTCTTCTTGAGATTTATCACGTAGTTCTGAAATGTCCGGGTGTCGGAAAAGGGCGTTATCATCAAATGTCATCTTTGCATCAAGAGCAATGATTGCACCTTCGCTGGTGACTACCAACGGATTGATTTCGACCATTGTAGCATCCAGTTCACGGAATGCTTTATAGCAACCAATGATAGTTTCCACAGTTTGTGGAATTTGCCCGGGATTAACACCAAGCTTGAAAGCAATTTCGCGTGCTTGGAAATCAAGCATGCCAACAGCAGGTTCAACAATGGATCTAATAATACTATCGGGATGATCTTCAGAAATTTCTTCAATCTCCATTCCCCCAGAAGCAGAGGCTACAACCATGATTCGTTCGGACTTACGATCAAGGACAAAACCAAGGTAGATTTCCCGTTCGATATGAACACCACCTTCGACATAGACGCGATAGGTAAATTTACCGTCGGGACCTGTCTGGTTGGTTACGAGGCGCTTTCCGAACATTTTGTCTGCCGCATCAAACACCTGTTCTTCGTTTTCGCATAACGTAACACCACCAGCTTTACCGCGACCACCTGTGTGGACCTGGGCCTTAACGACCCATTTATTGCCACCAATTTCTCTGGCACGGTAAGCTGCTTGTTCGGGACTATAGGCGAGGCCTCCTCTTGGAATGGCGACGCCGAAGTTCGCAAGGATACTTTTTGCCTGATACTCATGGATATCCATGAATCTTCCTTTTTAATTCATTTTGTTGAACTTACATTAGTATCTTCACAAACCGGGAGCTGGGTATAAGCAAACCGATAAGTATCAATAATGAAACGCTGTTTTTGAAATTAGCGCAACACTCATAATTACTGCTTTTGAGTGTCTATATAGGTAGGTAAAAAACTATCCTAAATTATTGTATTCTATCAAATTTCAATATACAGTACCATTCTTATGGGTAGGTTTTTGGTTTAAACGGTTGAAATATGTCGGTTGTGGGAAAAGCACCGTCGGTTGACGTACAACCGATCAAAGTCGCCTTGGCGGATAGTAATCCATTGATGCTTTCTGCCTTGTCAGAATTTTTTGATCGCGATCCCAGGTTTAGTCTTGTGGCGTCAGTCGGATCAGCTGAGAGCTTTCTCGAAATTACCTTACTCTCGACTTTCACTGTTGGCATTGTTGACTGGGCCTTGCCGATGCTGGGGGGGGAACGTTTGATTGAGATTATTCGGAACCAGGAAAATCCGCCTCGTATTGTCGTCTATGCTCAAGGCGATAATCAGGATATTCCAAGACAGGCCATGGCGGCTGGAGCGGCGGGGTATTGCTCGCGCTCACAGCCGCCTGAATACCTGCTGGATACGGTCGAAAGTATTGCCAAGGGAGGGATGGTATTCCCCTTTGTTGATGTGCGTGATCTACGTCAGGATCCTATGCATTCCCTGACAAAACGAGAGCGAGCTTTGTTGATTTCGCTGGCTCAGGGTCGGACCAACAAAGAACTTGCACGTGATCATGATATCTCTCTGAATACGGTGAAATTTCATCTTAGAAATTTATTTGGAAAACTCTCTGTAACCAACAGATCACAAGCGATTGCCTATTACTATTCAACACGTGTAAGCCCACAAGGCGAGGAAGATGATTGAGGGATTTTTCCTTGACTTCAATCTTTAGTTTTCTGCTGAAGAATCTGCTCAAGAATCCAATGATTCAATTTCTCAAAAAATCCTTCACTACGTGAAGGAAAAAATCATGGTTGACAGCAACGATATTTTGCCCGGTTAATTCCGCTCCTAGACCTGTAAATTTGGAATAGGAAGTCCCAAAAATGAGTTTTCAAATAATAGAACAAGCCCCAGCAAGGCTGAACCGAAGTGAGCTTGCCGTCCCGGGAAGCCAACCGCAACTTTTTGAAAAGGCAGCAAAATCAGATGCTGACGTTATTTTCCTTGATTTGGAAGATGCCGTCGCTCCCGATGAAAAAGAACAAGCCAGAAAGAATATTATTCAGGCGTTAAATGATCTGGATTGGACAGGAAAATCCATGTCCATTCGCATCAATGGACTGGATACCCATTACATGTATCGTGATGTCGTGGATGTCGTTGAACAGGCCGGTCAACATCTTGATTTGATTATGATACCAAAGGTTGGAACCGCGGCTGATGTTTATGCGATTGATATGCTTGTTACTCAGATTGAAGATGCCCGGGGATATCAAAAGCGTATTGGTTTTGAGCACATCATTGAAACCGCTCTTGGTATGCAAAATGTAAACGAAATTGCGTCTGCAAGTCGTCGCAATGAATCTCTTCATTTTGGTGTGGCTGATTATGCTGCATCAACCCGCGCAAGAACCACAATGATAGGTGGTGTGAATAAAGATTACGCCGTTTTGACAGATCCTGACTTGTCTGGAGATCGTCTCACCCATTGGGGCGATATGTGGCACTATGCTATTAGCAGAATGGTTGTCGCAGCACGGGCCAATGGATTACGACCTGTTGATGGACCATTTGGGGATTTTTCTGATCCGGAAGGTTTTAAAGCAGCAGCTAGACGTGCTGCGGTTCTTGGCTGTGAAGGTAAGTGGGCTATTCACCCGTCCCAGATCGATTTGGCGAACGAGGTGATGAGCCCAAGTGATGAAGAAGTAACCCGGGCCAAACTTATTCTTGACGCTATGGCAGAAGCTGAGAGTGAAGGGAAGGGTGCTGTTTCACTTGATGGTCGATTAATCGATTACGCATCAATTCGTCAAGCTGAAGTGTTGGTCGAAAAATCACAGCAAATCGCGTCAAGGTAGTATTTTTAGGTGGCGTTGTTTAAGATGAGCAGCGCCACCGATCTTCTTTAAACAGATAATTTATTTCTGTCAGTCTTGAGTTGATTTTATCAGATTAAGTCTCGGTATTATTTTCGTTTTTGGATGATGTTTCAGCTTTGATCGCGGCAGTATAGAGCTGTTTACTGCTCATACCATTACCGCCCAGTGGCATGAATGGCGCTTTGCTCTCCAGATGCCTTTGACGTTGGAAAATACGAACTATGGTGAAGATTACTAACAGGCTGTTATTAATCATAAAGAACATAAATATACCTTCGGGACCAAAATAACCCATAAATTGAGCGGCAATTGTTGGCCCTAAACTAGCGCCAACCCCATAAGCGATCAATAAACCAGCAGAGACTTGAACCAGCTCTTTTCTGTCTGCCATGTCGTTAACCTGTGATGCTGAAATTGGATATATGGTAAAGGACATACCGCCATAAAGTGCAATGGCGGCCAGTAGAATAATAAAGCTCTGTCCCGTAGCCCATATAACGGCAAAACAAGATCCTATGGTGAGAAGTGACGAAAAGATAAGAACCGTACGCCTGTCAAAACGATCAGATATACGGCCAATGGGAAATTGCAACAACATACCGCCAAAAATTGCGGCAGCCATAAAGGATGATATCTGGGGAATAGTAAGGTCAACATCCTTGCCAAAAACGGCCCCCATACTGTTGAGAGACGAATTGGACATAGCGGCACACACCGTTCCGAAAACACCGACTGGTGACACCAAAAAAAGTTTCTTGAAGGCCATTCGTTTTGGTGAACTTGGTGTTGGCGCTTTTGCTCTGGTTAAAAGAAGCGGAACCAAAGCGAATGAATAAACCATAGAGCCAATAACAAAGAGCTGGAATTGGGCAGGATCACCCAATAACATCATAAATTGCCCGGTACCGGCCCCAATGTAGTTGGTAATCATATAGAGCGAGAGAATTTTCCCTCTGTTTTCATTGCTGGATTTTTCATTCACCCAGCTTTCGACAACCATAATCATGCCTGCCATACAAAAACCAGTCACAATTCGAAGAAAAAACCAGAAGATAGGATCGGTAAACAGAACATGGGCAAGAACGGCAACCGAGAGGACGGAGGCAAAGGCGGCAAAAGAGCGAATGTGTCCAACTGCGGCGATAACGCGTATGGCAAAAACAGCACCTATCAACATGCCAACAAATTGGCCCGTCATAATCAGGCCAGTAGTCTCTGTTGAGAAGCCTTCAATTCGGCTCCGAAGCCCCAACAGTGTGTTGATCATCCCTTGTCCAAGCATAAGCATGGCAAAACTAAATAGAAGAGATGAGATTGACCTGATTGATTGCCACATGTTTTGTATTTACCACTAAATAGGAGCAGATGAAGAGCGTTCTGGTTGTCTATCTAATATCAGTTAAGGTGATTTTGCCTACTGTTTTATTTGATTTTTGGATTTTAATTCAAAGGTATCGAGCTAAAAGGGGGGCACAATAAGCTTTTAACTTAGAGATGATTTCCCTTCGTGACAAAGTTTCTTGCTCTGTTTATCGTTTGCTTTCGTTCTTCTTTATGCTTGTTGGTAATGTACATAGAATTATCTTGCTACTTACCCAAAAGCGATCTCGTCATTTCAAGTAACCACTATTCGCAAATATCACATCATTCATAAACAGGCCCTTGAGGCGTTAAGGTATCGCAGGAGAGTAAGTATGTACTCAGGTATGTTAGATCGCAAAAACAAGATTGGTTCGAATTCAGGGCTGATTGCTGATTTCCGAAGTGATACGGTCACAAAGCCAAGCAAGGGAATGCGTGATGTCATGGCGAATGCTAGGGTAGGGAATGATGTTTACGATGATGATCCAACCGTGGCAGAACTCGAAAGTAAACTTGCTGAAATGGCGGGAATGGAAAATGCTCTTTTCTTTCCGACGGGCACTCAAAGTAACCTTGCGGCTCTTTTGAGTTATTGTGGCCGTGGGGACGAATATATCGTGGGGGACGCGTATCATATCTTTATCGATGAAGCGGGAGGTGCCGCTGTACTCGGAGGCATTTCTCCTTTTCCGTTGCCAACCGATAATTCTGGTGGTCTTACCCCTCAACAGGTAGTGAATGCGATAAAGCCAGATGATTTTCATTGTCCGATCAGTCGTTTACTGTGCCTTGAGAATACAGTCAATGGGCGTGTGCAAGGCCTTGAACGTATCGCTTCCTTAGCCGCGGTCGCACACGAGAATGACCTGGCGGTTCATCTTGATGGTGCGCGCATATTTAATGCGGCTACCACGTTGAATGCGTCATTGAAAACACTGTGCGAACCTGTTGATTCAATTTCTATATGTCTTTCCAAGGGATTGGGGGCACCAGTTGGGTCTGTGCTCTGCGGATCTGAGCATTTAATAAAGCGCGCAAAGCGGATGCGAAAGCTTTTGGGGGGTGGTATGCGTCAGGTCGGTGTACTTGCGGCCTGTGGTCTTTATGCTTTGGAACACAATGTTCCCCTGCTTGGAAAAGATCATGAAAAAGCGACAAAACTGGCACAGGGTTTACAGTCAATTCCAGAGGTTTCAATTGATATGTCGACGGTTGAAACGAATATGGTCTTTATGAACCCAGGCGAGGGACATCATCAAGCTCTGTGTGATTTCCTTCACGGGGAAGGCATTCTAATTGGTGCTCAAGTTCCAAAAATACGCTTGGTTACTCACATGGATATATCTGATGAAGCTATAGAACTCTTTATCGAGAAAACCCGATCTTACTATCAAACAAGAAACTGAATTTTACTGTGGTGTATGTAAAAGAGCGTGATTCATCTAGACAAGTTTCCTTTCTTGTGCAGGAAAAAGAAAAGACGTTAACAGAACCTTAAAACAACCATCACGCAAGAGTCTTGCAAAGGCGGCAAACTTGCACCAACAAACATTTAAGGGTTTATGGTGCAAGTTTCATGGTTGCGATCAAGGTAACTGGTCTGAATAAGACCTTCACAAAGGGCAAAAAAGCCCTGAATTCACTGGACCTACAGATTGATAGGGGCGAAATGGTTGCCCTGATCGGTGCTTCCGGTTCTGGTAAATCCACCCTGATACGACATATTTCGGGGTTGATGAAAAGCGACAGCGATAACAGTAAAATCGAAGTCCTTCATCAAACCATTCAGGAAAACGGAAAATTAGGACGTGGAGTGCGTGCTGCGCGTTCTGATGTCGGTGTGGTATTCCAGCAGTTTAATTTGGTGAATCGCCTTTCTGTCCTGACAAATGTTCTCGTTGGCCTTTTGGGGCAAATTCCAAGATGGCGAGGCACTCTGGGGCTTTTTACACGCGCTGAGAAAATGATTGCCATGAAGGCTTTGGCGCGGGTTGGTATTGATAATCTTGCCGAACAGCGTTCATCGACTTTATCCGGCGGTCAACAGCAACGTGCTGCTATTGCCCGTGCCATTACTCAGGGTGCGCAAGTGATTCTGGCGGATGAGCCAATTGCTTCCCTTGATCCATCTTCTGCCCGCAAGGTCATGGACACACTGGAAAATGTGAACAAAGAGGACGGTGTAACGGTTCTCGTTTCGTTGCATCAGGTTGACTATGCACTTCGCTATTGCCCCCGCACAATTGCAATGCGGAATGGTGAAATTATTTTTGACGGCGACTCAAAGCGTTTGACGCCAAAACTTCTTGAACAACTTTACGGTGATGACAGTTTGGAATTGCTAGGTTCCAAGCAACAGGAAGAACCTGTTGTGACATCACTTCCAGAACAGGCAGTAGCTTAAAAGGCTACGATCTGCAGTTCCTCATTCATCTGGCATTTATGTACTTTTAAAACTAGGAGAACAGGTAAAATGGTTCGCAAACTAATCGCTTCTGCAGCTATTGCAGTAACAGCATTTGTTGGTGGTGTTGCTCAGGCTGAAACTAATTACAAACCTCTTGAGAAAGATCCTACAGAACTTAACTTTGGGATTATTTCAACAGAATCAACTTCTAACCTTAAAGAGCAGTGGGTTCCTTTGATGAAGGACATGGAAGCCGCACTCGGTATGAAAGTGAACCCTTTCTTTGCTCCTGATTATGCAGGCGTTATCGAAGCCATGCGCTTTGGTAAAGTACACGTGGCTTGGTTCGGTAATAAATCCGGCATCGAAGCCGTTGATCGTTCCGGTGGGGAAGTTTTCGTGCAGACATCCAAAGCTGACGGAAGCCAAGGTTATTATTCCCATATCATTACGCATGTAGATAACAAAGACATCAACAGCCTTGACGATATCTTCAAATGCGATCAGTCACTGAATTTTGGTATTGGCGATCCAAACTCTACATCTGGGTTTTTAGTTCCTTCATATTATGTGTTTGCGCAGAACGGTGTAGATCCAAAAGAATGTTTCAAAACTGTTCGTAATGCGAACCACGAAACAAATCTGATGGCGACTGCCAACAAACAGGTTCATGTGGCAGCAAACAATTCAGAGCAGATTGGCCGCTCTATGAAAAAAGCACCTGATGCTGCTGCAAAAATCAAAGTAATCTGGACGTCTCCATTGATCCCATCTGATCCAATGGTTTATCGCAAAGACATGTCCAAAGAACTTAAATCTCGTATCAAAGCGTTCTTCCTTGGTTACGGTCGTCTTGGTGATGTTGCTCATGCTAAAAAAGTTTTGGGCGGGATCTCTGATGGTCAGGGACTGTTCATGGAAAGCAACAACACACAGCTATACCCTGTGCGTCAGTTGGCTCTGTTCAAAAACAAGTTAAAGATCGAAGGTAACGAAGGTCTGGCTGCTGATGAAAAAGAGAAAAAACTCTTGGCAATCAACAGTAAACTTTCTGATCTGAAAGTTCTGGTTGCTGCTCAATAAGCAATGACAATACAAAAACGGTGCTCTATTCGAGCACCGTTTTTCTGTTCATAAGAACAGCTATTCCTTTCATCAATATAAGATTTTTTCCGATGTCTAATCTTTCAGAAACTCAAAAATCCATCGAAATTCCTGCTCATGATTTGAAGCGGTCCATTGGTAGCCTGGTTATGTGGGCTGTCTTTTTTGCATTACTTGCGCTGTCATGGGAAGGGGCCGATATGCGGCCTTGGGATCTGATTGAAAACGCAGAGAACATGAGTCAGTTTGCGTCTGGTTTCTTCCCTCCGGATATGTCGCAATGGAAAATGTACGTTGAAGAAATCTGGATAACAATTCAGATTGCAATTTGGGGGACAGCCCTCAGTATTGTGTGTTCCGTACCCTTCGGCATTTTGTGTTCGGAAAACATTGTACCCTGGTGGGTTTTTCAACCTGTACGTCGCCTTATGGACGCTGCTCGTGCGATTAATGAAATGGTTTTTGCCATGCTCTTTGTTGTCGCCGTTGGTCTTGGGCCATTTGCCGGTGTTCTTGCTCTGTGGATACATACAACAGGTGTTCTGGCCAAGTTATTCTCAGAAGCGGTAGAGGCGATTGATCCAAGCCCGGTTGAGGGCATCAGAGCAACAGGTGCAACAGGACTTCAGGAAGTTATCTTCGGCGTTATCCCGCAAGTGCTTCCGCTCTGGATTTCCTATTCTCTATATCGTTTTGAGTCCAATGTTCGTTCAGCCACGGTTCTTGGTATCGTTGGTGCTGGCGGGATTGGTATGGTTTTGTGGGAAAACATTCGTGGCTTCTATTATGCAGAAACTGCAGCCGTTATCATTCTAATTATCATTTCGGTCAGCCTTCTGGATATTCTGTCACAACGTTTAAGAAAAATGGTTATCTAACTAATGTATTTCCAAACCCAACCTCATGTTAAAAAACAACTTTCTGAACAGCCGACCATTGCTGATAGTGCGGTCGTTGTTGATAGTCATCTAGGACAGTGGACTGAGGTTGGGGAGGGAACCAAGGTCGTTGAAAGCAGACTGGGTGACTATAGCTATGTCGTAAATAACAGCGATATTATCTATAGTCAGATAGGGAAGTTTGTGAACATTGCGGCCTTTGTTCGCCTTAACCCAGGTCAACATCCTATGGACCGGGCAAGCATGCATCACTTTCAGTATCGGAGTGATGCCTATGATATGGGGGATGATGATACTGATTTTTTCAATTGGCGTCGTTCGTCTGCTGTTCATGTCGACCATGATGTCTGGATCGGTCATGGCGCAATTGTCAAAGGCGGTGTTCATATTGGTACTGGCTCTGTGATCGGTTCCGGGGCCGTTGTTACCAAAGATGTTGCGCCTTATTCTATTGTTGCCGGTGTTCCCGCGACAGAAATTCGTCCCCGTTTTGAGAAGGCTATTCAAAAGGCTCTTCTTCGTATTAATTGGTGGGATTGGGATCACGCCATTTTGACTGATCGGTTGCATGATTTTAGAACGCTTGGGATTGATGAATTCTGTTTGAAGTATGATCCTGGACTGTAATCGGAATTACTAGGATAAATTATGGTTTATGAGCGTTATGCTATTTATTATACGCCGCGATTAGAAAGCAGGTTGGGGCAATTTGGCAATGCCTGGTTTGGTTATGATCCAGTCTCTCGCGATGATATTCCAAGGCCAGTTATTAAGGGTATGACCCTTCAAGAGATTGAAAAAATCACGCAAGGAGCAGGACGTTATGCTTTTCATGGAACATTAAGATCTCCATTTAAGTTGCGGAAAAATCGTAACTTTAATTCCCTGAATAAATCTCTTGAATCCTTTGCAACAAAAATTCACCCGATTATCTGTGGGCCGCTTTCCATAAGATCAATAGGTCGGTTTCTGGCGCTTGTTCCAGATGATCCGGAAAGCCAAATCCCGAACCTTGCTGAACAGTGCATGAGAACGTTTGATAATTTTAGATTGGCACCAGGTAAGGAAGAAATAGATCGTCGTCGACAAGCTGGCCTAACGACCATCCAGGAACAATTGCTCTTGCGATGGGGGTACCCTTTTGTGATGGAAGAGTTCCGTTTTCATCTGACATTGAGTGACAAACTCGAGGGAATGGACCTGATCAAATATCAGGCAATACTTGAAGAGCACTGCGAAGGATTATGTAAAGAGCGCTTTGTCATTGATGAAATCGCGCTTTTTGGTGATCCGGGCCAAGGCGGGAAATTTGAAGAAATCTCCCGTTATAAACTTTCAGCTATCAGCTGATTAGTATTAACCCTGAAATACTGATGCTTCAGTATAGCGATAGGGATGGCTGGTTTGTAAGTAAGGATTTTCGATTGCCATAACAAAGTTAGAAATGGCCTCTTCAAGGGGGCCACTGTTATCTATCTCAATCACATCATCGCCGCGAACACGGTATGATTTGGCGCGATCCAACCTTCTTTGTATGTCGGCTTCACTTTCCCGACCTCGGGCGTGTAATCGTTGCGAAAGAATGTCGGGATCAACTGTGATTGAGATTATTCTCAGGTTTGGGTATTCGTTACGTGCCTCGTTTAAAACACTTCGGGACACATTCACGACAACACATTTTCCATCTGACAATTCGTCATTGATTGAGCGGGGTATGCCATACTTCAAGTCGTGTGCATCCCATGAAAGTGCAAAGATACCCGCCCGTTTTTTACGGGTAAATTCATCGACCGAAAGGCCAATATGGTCTTCTCCTCCGGCATTTTCAGAACGGGTGATTGATCGTCTTGGGAAAATAACGCTTGTTGTATTGCCAAAACGTTGACGCGCGGCATCAAGCAAGGTGTCCTTGCCTGCACCGCTTGGTCCCACGACAAGATAAAGCCAGCCTGTTTCCATTTTAAGAGACCCTGTTTCCTTCGCGCCATACACCTCTGACAACAGGGTGGTGGTGCGAGTGGTGGACATGAATAAGATCTGCACGTTTTCCCAAGGCAATTTCGCCCCGGTCGGTTAAACCAACACGTTCAGCTGGTGTTTTGGTTACTGTTTGAATGGATTTGGGCAGATCGTAGGCGTCAAAATCTTCATAGAGCAACATCGCGGCGTGCAACAGGCTATGGGGGACATAGTCACTGGAAATAATATCCAGATATCCTTCCTTTGCCAGCTCACCTGCGGAAATATTGCCGGAGTGGGATTTTCCCCGAACCACATTTGGTCCGCCCATCATAACGGCCAAGCCGGAATTATGTGAACTTCTGGCTGCTTCTAATGTGGTGGGAAATTCCGCAACCGTCATGCCATCAGATACAGCCTCTTTTACATGGACTTCAGTTGCATCGTCATGACTGGCAAGCGCAAAACCGTTATCATGGGCAGTGCCCACAACGTATTTGCGGTTCTTTTGGCTGTATCTTTCTTGATCTAACCGCCTTTCGGAAATGAACTTTTCCATTTCACCGTCACTCAGGCCGTATTTTCCCTGATAATAAATGTAATAGGCATCCAGAGAGACAAATTGTCTTTGCCCAGGTGTATGATCCATAACCGATAACATACGGACCAGATTGTTTTTAGACAGCTTATCCAATGCCGGCGCCATATCTGCGTAGCTGACTTCACATCTTAGGTGAATCAGATGATCTGCACGAAGCAGGTTTTCTCGATTGGCGTGAACCAGGCCACCGACCATTTCTTCCAGTCGTTTAACCCGGCTACTTCCTTCGTTCACATCACCCACGGCTATCGCATCAAAGACGGTCGTAATCCCTGCACTTGCAACTTGACTGTCGTGACTGACCACTGCGGCAACGGATGGCCATTCCGTCTTGGGGCGAGGGGTCATATGTTTTTCAAGGTTGTCGGTGTGCAGTTCCACAAGCCCGGGCAACAAGAGGTCACCGTCCATATCCAGAGCACTGGATATGGATGTATTTCTTGTCGAAATATCTTCAATCTTGCCATTGGCAATTTTTAAAGACCCATGAACAACTTCGTTCGGCAGAACTATTTTTGCATTGGTAAAGACTTTTTCATTCATCTCTAAGCACTCTGAAATTGGGTGACGTCAAAGGTTCTGGAACAAACCGCGTCTCTTGCTTCCTGATCATGAAAAATACCCAGAATAGCACAGCCTCTGTCCTTGGCTTGTTCTATAAGATCAAGGACGGTTTGTCTGTTCAGGGCATCAAGAGAAGCTGTTGGTTCATCGAGCAAAAGGATTGGGTAATCAGCGATAAATCCACGGGCGATATTGACACGCTGTTGTTCACCACCAGAAAACGTCAAAGGCGATAAACTCCATAAACGTTCTGGTATTCTCAAGCGAGCTAGAATGTCTTGTGCCTTTGCAATGGCCAGTTCTTTATCCTGTCCAAGAGCAATCAATGGCTCGGCAACGATTTCGATTGTTGGAACCCTTGGAATAACGCGCAAAAACTGGCTAACATAACCAAGTGTGCGCTTTCTTACATCCAAAATTTGATGTGGGTCTGCTTTGACAATATCAACCAGTTGATCATTGTGGCGGATATGAATACTTCCTTTGTTGCATATATAGTTGGCATAAAGCATGCGCATAAAAGTACTCTTACCTGAACCTGATTCACCTGTTAGCGCAACGCATTCGCCCTGATTCAAAAAGAAGGAAATACCTTCGAATACCGGGATTGTCATGCTTGCCTGATTGTGGAGAGTAAAATGTTTTGCGACATTTTCCACGTTAATCATTTTTGACATATTCATGTCCTTAAGATTGCAATATCGATGAAACAAGGAGCTGTGTGTAAGGGTCCTGAGGATCATCAAGAACCTGATCCGTTAGGCCGCTTTCAACAACATGTCCGCTTTTCATCACCATAAGACGATGGGATAATAATCGAGCGACGGCGAGGTCATGGGTGACGATAACCACGGAAAGTCCAAGGTTTTGTACAAGGCCACGAAGCAGATCGAGCAGTTTAGCCTGTACCGAAACATCCAGGCCGCCAGTTGGTTCATCCATAAAAACCAGACGCGGGGCCGTCACAAGATTACGTGCAATTTGCAGACGTTGTTGCATACCACCGGAAAAGGTCGACGGAAGGTCATCCAGACGCTCTGTCGATATTTCAACCTTACCAAGCCAGTCAGTCGCCGTGTCACGAATGTTTCCATAGTGACGCCAGCCAACAGCCATCAGTCTTTCACCAATGTTAGCACCCGCACTAACACCCATTCTAAGACCATCGCGAGGGTTCTGATGAACAAAGGCCCAGTCCGTCCGCATAAGAAAACGACGCTCTGGTTCGCTCATATCTTCAAAAAGGTTCTGCTCTCCATCGTGGCGAGTGTGATAGCTGACAGACCCAAAAGTCGGTTTCAGTTGAGCGGAGATACAGTTGAGAAGTGTAGATTTACCTGATCCAGACTCACCAACAATCCCAAGAACTTCGCCAGGTCGAAGGTCAAATGATATGTTCTGGCAGCCGATCCGGTTGCCATACATCATTGCCAGGTCTTTGACACTTAAAAGTGCTTGTTCAGGTGATCGTGTTTGATTTGAGGAAGTCATTTTGATGCCTCAGAATTTACGGATTGCATCTGGGAAGCTTGGGCGAGTGAGTGTTCTACTGGCGGGGATATCGAATCATCCCTTCTGCTTTGGCAATAATCGCTGTCGGAACAGACAAACATGCGGTTGCCTTTGTCATCCAGAATAACTTCATCCAAGAAGCTGTCTGTTGATCCGCAGAGGGCACAGTCTTGATCCCAGGATTGAATTTCAAAGGGATGATCTTCAAAATCCAGACTTTGAACTTTTGTGTATGGCGGGATGGCATAAATCCGTTTTTCACGACCGGCACCAAATAGCTGCAGAGCAGCACAATTATCCATTTTCGGATTGTCGAATTTAGGGGTCGGGGAAGGGTCCATCACATAGCGACCATTTACCTTTACCGGATAGGCATAGGTTGTTGCGATGTGTCCATGGCGCGAAATGTCTTCATACAGCTTTACATGCATAAGGCCGTATTCTTCCAGTGCGTGCATCTTGCGGGTTTCTGTTTCTCTGGGTTCCAGAAAACGAAGGGGTTCTGGAATTGGCACCTGATAGACCAGAATTTGCCCTTCTGTCAGAGCTTCTTCGGGAATTCTGTGTCGGGTTTGAATAACCGTCGCTTCTTTGGTTTTTTCTGTTGTGTCGATATCGGCAGTCTTTTCAAAAAACTGTCTGATACTTACGGCATTGGTTGTATCGTCACTGCCCTGGTCGATGACTTTCAATGTGTCAGATGGACCGATAACAGTAGCTGTGACCTGTACACCACCTGTTCCCCAACCGTAGGGCATGGGCATTTCGCGGCCGGCGAAAGGAACCTGATAACCGGGGATCGCCACTGCTTTCAGAAGCGCCCGGCGGATCATGCGTTTAGTTTGTTCGTCCAGATATGCGTAGTTATAGGACGATGCTGTTGTGTTTTGAGACATCGTTTTACTCTGCCGCCTGTTGTGTTTGTGCCTGTTGTGCGGGTGTGTCCTGTTGCTCTTCGCGCATGCGACGAACCAGTCCCAGCTCGGCCTGAAAATCTACGTAATGTGGGAGCTTGATATGTTCGACAAAACCTGTGGCTTGTATGTTATCGCTATGGGACATAACGAACTCTTCGTCCTGGGCCGGAGCGACAATATCTTCGCCCATTTCCTTTGCGCGGAGAGCGCGGTCGACCAAGGCCATTGAAATGGCTTTGCGTTCGTTTTGTCCGAAAACCAGACCATATCCGCGTGTAAACTGTGGGGGTTCAGTTTTTGATCCCTGAAACTGATTAACTGTTTCGCATTCAGTTATTTCCAGGTCGCCGATATCAATCGTAAATCCTAACTCTGGTGGTTGGATTTCGATAGAAACAGTTCCCAGTCTAATCTCGCCGACAAAGGCATGATTTCGGGCATATCCGCGTTGTGTTGAATAACCGAGTGATAGAATGAAACCTTCGTCGCCACGGGCAAGATTTTGTAATCTTTGATCGCGATCAACCGGAAATTCAAGTGGTTCCCGGGTTAAGTCTCCCACAGGATGTTCGTTTTCATTTTCGGGAAGCTTTTCTACCTGAATAAGGCCTTCGTTATTTAAAAGGCCACCTAAAACCCGTGGCATATCTGTCTCAGATGCCTGAATATCATTTTCCGTTTGTGATTTTTTGGCATCTGGAGCTTGCTCTTCTGACGGGGGGGCGTCAGACGCTTCCAACAGATCAAAATCAAGAAGACGGTGGGTGTAATCAAAGGTTGGGCCTAGGATTTGTCCACCGGGCAAGTCTTTGTAGGTTGCCGAAACCCGGCGTTCTATGGCCATTTTGTCCGTTCTGATTGGGAGACTATAGGCCAAGCGAGGTAGCGTGGTTCTGTAAGCACGAATTAAGAAAATTGCTTCAATTAAATCTCCACGGGCCTGCTTGATAGCCAAAGCGGCGAGATCTTCATCAAACAATGATCCCTCAGCCATGACACGAGATACAGACAAGCTGAGTTGTTCTTTTATCTGTGCAATGGAAAGTTCGGGAATTTCTTTTGGGCCCCGTCGTTTTTCTGCGAGAAGACGGTGGGCGTTTTTGATCGCTTTCTCGCCACCTTTTACAGCTACATACATTTTAAATGTCCATTTCTGAAGAACGGGGAAGGGCGCAAATATGGGTGGGAGAAGCAAAGATGATATCAATGCCACAAGGGAAGGTGTTCCTGTTTGCCTTCATCCATCCCCAAAACTTTGAGTTAAGTGGAGCGGGGGACAGATTACTTGTCGTTTTTATACCTGGCCCGCTTAACACAGCTTTTAGTTCTGCATTAAAATGATCCACAGTGATAATCAGCGTGGCTGAACGATCAGGGTATTCGGCTGTTCCGATTGGCAGGCTTGTGACAAGATCAGGATCTTCCTGGCCATTGATAATGGCAAAGTCGCAATGGTCCGCATTATTTGTCAGTGAACACCCGGTATGAAATCGCAAATAATCAGCAACATCTGAACATTCTGTTTTCGGTGAAAGCCAGACAGTGGTGTCCATGTCTGTTAGAGCCAAAAGAATTGAAGCTGCGGATGAATTCAACTTACGTGGACTTTCACAAGTAAGTGGCGTTTCGATGACTGTGCCGGGATGAGACATAGCCTCCAGAACTGTTCTGAAAACTGCCGTGGCATCAAAAACGGGGTTATGGAACCCGGGAAGTGTTGTTTGACCAATATTCTGCGTCGTCAGGGAGTTTGATTGAGCGTTCATCATGCGTCTTCTCCTCTTACCATAGTGAAGAAATCAACCTTGGAGGTCGCAATCTGTGATTTACGATTTTGTTTTGCTTTTTCCTGAGCAGAGGCCAAAGGCATCACAAAAGTATCTCGTATTTTTTGTGACCATCGATTGGTTTGGAGCAGGGCGTCCAACACGGCAACCAGTTCTGCCTTCTTATGATCCCGGCCTCGGATATAAGCATACCCAATGTGGTCGCTATCAAGACACACAGTACAGCGGGTTACAGATACTTCACCTAAGTTGAATTGTTGTCCGTCTCCGCCGGCTCTTCCGCGAACCATAACCAATCCGGTTTCAGCTTTACGCAAGAAACGATAGGGAAGGTTGCTCAAATTAGCTTCTGATTTTGTCAGTTCATTCCAATGATGCTGTAAATCTTTCAGTGTACAACGAGCCAGAACAGACAACCATTTCTGCCTCTCGCCATTAGTACTTTTGGGGTCTAACTGTCCCAAACAATCGGTCACTTTTATCTCCTTTCGACAAATATCAAATTTGTCTAGACGTCTATACCTTTTTGATTTATAGAATGAAGTGTTGATGAAGACAATTGACGACTGATGAAAGTTTTATGAACTTTAAAGGACAATGAGATGGAGTGGGAAAAGGGTGAAGCAATCTGGAAGCAGATTGGGCGTCATTTGCTTCAGGATATTACGGCGGGGGTGTATAAGCCGGGTGATAAACTGCCAACAGAAAATGAACTGGCTAAAAGGTTTGGTGTTAATCGGCATACAGTGCGCAGTGCGATAGCTGCTCTTACTGAAGATAACGTCATGCGTGTTGAACAGGGCCGAGGGACCTTTGTTCAGGAAAATCTGATGGACTATACCCTGGGAAGCCGAACTCGTTTTTCACAGATTGTTTCGGGGCGCCATCGCTTGCCTGATAAGACTTTGTTAAGCAGCGAAAGAGAAAAGGCAACGCGGCAAGTGGCAAAAAGATTGATGGTTGCGATAGACGAAAAGGTCATTAAACTGGAAGCAGTTAGTCATGCTGATGGTGTTGCACTCGCCCATTCGATTAGTTACCTGCCAGCACTCCGTTTCAAGGGGATTGAAAAGGTTTTTGCAGAAACCAAATCTCTGACTGAGGCTTTTAAGCATTTCGGGTTAAACGACTACACGCGTAAAAACACAAGAATTACGGCGCAGATGCCCAGCAAGCGCACGGCAGAACTATTGCAACAAGCTAAAAACAAGCCTGTCCTGATTACAGAAAGTGTTGATGTGGACGCAACTGGCAAAGCGATACAGTTTGGTATTACTCACTTTGCCAGTGAACGTGTCCAACTCTTTGTGGATAACGAGAGTGTTAATCCGCTCTCGTAATCTATCTATTCTATTGAGGCGAGTTCCTTGGCCCAGGGAGGAACTGCTCCATTTTGCGTAACGGTAAAGGCGGCGACCTTATTGGCTTTATCCAGCGCGACAGATAGTTGCTGTTCAGTCAAATCCTTCAAACACGATTTCGACAGAAGCCCCTGTTCGCTTAAACATGAAAGAAAGCCTGCGTTAAAGCTGTCTCCGGCGCCAATAGTGTCTTTGACCTCAACCTTTTTACTCTCTAATTTTAAGCTTGCGTGTTTGCCAAAGGCCGTTGCGCCTTGTGATCCTTCGGTAAAAAGGACGATCGATGCACCTTGTTGCAATTGCTGTTGTGCAAAATCTTCTGGTTTTGTCTCTGGCGAAAGCCACGACAAGTCTTCGTCAGAGACTTTAATAATATCGCTGATTGATAACAGTCTATTGATACGCTGACGATATCCATCTGAATCAGTGATGAAGCTTGTTCGAATGTTGGGATCAAAAGACAATACGCAGTTATCTTTTGCCGAGGTTACAAGATCTTCAAAAGCTGTTCCGCAAGGCTCTTGAATGAGGCTGATAGCTCCAAAATGGAAGGCCTCTAGATCGCTAGGTATTTTTTTTATATTGTGTCTTTGGAATAGCTTGCCCGCTGTGTTTTCATCGTAAAATGCGTAGCTAGCCTGCCCATCTGTAAATTTTACAAACGACAAGGTTGTTGGCGCCGCCTGTCGATGGGAATAGCTGTAGTCAACATTTGAGTCCGAGAGTGATTGGCAAAGTTGTTCCCCAAAGAGGTCTGTTGAAATACCGCCGCAAAAACCTGTTTTAACTCCCAAACGTCCCAAGGCGATGGCAGTATTGAAGATTGCGCCACCTGAAACAGGTTGATAGGCGGTTCTTATTTGCTCTTTTTGCGAAGAAATCTCTATTGGCAACATGTCAATTAGAGCTTCGCCACAACAAATGATCATGGGTTATTTTATCCATTTATCGTAATCAGAAACCAACAGGTGTTTAGGGGCTTCGTTTTCTTCGATCTGAGAGAAGCGGCCTATTTTTTCGTGAAAGACATTGTCTGTCAGATCGTCATTCACTGTTGAGACTTCACCAATGAGAACATCGGCCTTTTCTCCCCAAAAAGCATGCCAAACGCCGGGCAGGAGGGTTACGCTCTCGCCTGGTGCCAACTTCAGTAAACCACCGGCTTTAAGCTTTCGACTGATGCCATCACAGGGAACGTTTACTTCGGCTTCTTCATCAATATCACCATTGGGATCTGACATGAAAAGCTCAAGCACCAGATCACCACCACCGCGGTTGATAATATCTTCGGCTTTGATGTTGTGGCGGTGCATCGGGGAAATCTGATCTTTACGTGAGATCATAATTTTTTCCGCATAGAGCATACCTTTGCCAGTTTCCAGGTCTTCTGCAAATCCGTTTCTAACGGTAAAGAGAAATAGGCCCAGTTCATCAAACTTTCCTTGACCGTAATCTGTAATATCCCATCCCATTCGGGCATTTGTGATACCTGTTAGGTCTTCTTTACGGGTCTGCATGTCTTTAGGGGAAAAGTACGCAAAGGGTGGCAGTATATAGCCATGGGATTTGATGAAACTATCCGATTGGGCAAGGATTTCGTTAACTTCTGAACGTTGCATTTTCTTGAATTCTCGTATGTTTTAAAGGATTATTGATTAAGAGATATGTTTTGATCAACAAGGTAGCGATCAAACAGAGGGAGGCTTGCGCCGCCCAAGGCACGGGCGACTGTTCCGAGAGAACCTTCGCAGATCACCAGTTGCTCTATCCCTTGTTGATTGTAGTTTTTTAGGGCTTCTCGAGTGGCTTCTACAATGCGACGGCGAACCTCTTCCGGAAAGGCGCCGTCAATGACTGTTGTTTCCTGATCAATCAGGGCTGTGGTTGAAATGATTGCCTGGGCCAGACCACTGGCAACACGTTCTACCCAGGGCGTAATCTTTTCATTGAAGTCTTGCCAGCCACTTTCCCTATTCCATAGTGGAGAGGGATCGATATCATCCGCTTGTAATTGTTTTTCAAAAGTGACAATTGAGGCTTCGTCTATCAGTTGTTTGGTATGGCTCGTTCTGTCACTGATGAGCATAGAGCCCAAAGCCCCGGCATTCCCATTCTTTCCAATAAAAAGCCTGCCATTAATCACCAAACCACCACCGATAAAGGTGCCAATATAAAAGTAAGCAAAATCCCGTTTGTTTTGGTTTGCGCCAAAGGCCAGTTCGGCACCACAGGCGGCTGTTGCGTCATTTTGTATATAAACCGGGTAGGAACAGTTATTATTCAATATTTTCTGTATATCGTATGTTTTCCAGCTTTCCATCTTGTCTATTGAGGTGCCAATTGCCTCTGTCCAGTTCCAGAGCTCAAATGGCATTGCGACACCGAGGCCGGAAATTTTGCTGGCCGTTTTCCCTAAATCAGATTCAAATTTCTTGATCGATTTTAGAGCAAAATTTTCAATATCATCAGGCTCTGGAAAGGGGTAGGTGTGGACTGTTCTTTTTTTTACTTTGCCTAAAAAATCAACAAGGATGAGTTCGGAACTGCGCCGCCCAATCTTTAACCCTAAAAAAAACACCCCATCGGGATTAAGAGAGAGGGGCACCGAAGGTTGACCGACTTTTCCTCGTACTGGTTCACCCTTTAAAAGCAATCCATCGGCTTCCAAAGATCGCATGATGACAGATATCGTTTGTGCAGATAGTCCCGTCATTTGTGCGATTTTCATCTTGGGTAATGGCCCCTTGCGTCGAACCAGAGAAAGCACCAAGCGCTCATTATAAGCTCTCATATTACTTTGATTAGACCCTTTTAGCTGTTGATCTAATTCAGAAATATTTCCGCTACTCAGTTCCTGGTTCAACTTTTAAACCTTTGCTGTCCTTACGATTTTCAGATTTTGGAAAATCCAAATCTCTGATCTTTGTTAATGCTAATATCGGTAATTATTTTAGTATGGTCAATAAATAAATAAGAGTGATTTATTTATTGACAGTGGAACTGATATGGTGTTGGAATTGGATAAGGCCGAATTAAAGGGCCAATACCATTTCTATACAAAACAAATAATTTAAATCACAACTGGGAGGAAGAATTGTCATGAAACTCAATTCTTTGAAGTACGGTCTTATGGGCGCTGTTGCTATGGGGGCGATGAGTGTATCGCCAACACTTGCTGATAATGTAAGTGCCTGTTTGATTACCAAGACAGATACAAATCCCTTTTTTGTTAAAATGAAAGAAGGGGCGCTTTCAGGAGCAGAAAAAAACGGTATTGATCTGCAAACCTTTGCCGGAAAAATTGATGGTGATGTTGAAACACAAGTTGCAGCAATTGAAACCTGTATCGCATCCGGGGCTAAAGGTATTTTGATCACACCTTCTGATTCAGTTGCTCTAGCTCCTGCGGTTAAACAAGCGCGTGATAACGGACTGCTCGTTATTGCCCTGGATACTCCTTTTGAGCCAGCAGATACTGCAGATGCAACGTTTGCGACGGATAATTTTAAAGCTGGTGTTCTGATCGGTGAATGGGCCAAGGCTAAAATGGGTGCAGAAGCCGCGAACGCAAAAATTGCCTTATTGGATCTCAACGTATCCGAGGTTTCTGTTGATTATTTGCGTGACCAAGGCTTCCTGACAGGGTTTGGCGTTGATGTTAAAAATCCAAAAGATATCGGCGACGAAGATGATCCACGTATTGTTGGTAATGATATTACGCAGGGTAATGAAGAGGGTGGGCGTAAAGCCATGGAAAACCTCCTGCAAAAAGACCCGGAAATCAATCTGGTCTATACCATCAACGAACCCTCAGCTGCAGGTGCGTATGAAGCGTTAAAGGCCGTTGGACGTGAAAAGAATGTGTTGATTGTTTCTGTTGATGGTGGCTGCCCCGGGGTTCAAAACGTCAAAGAAGGTGTCATCGGCGCAACATCAATGCAGTTCCCGTTGCTTATGGCATCAAAAGGCATAGAAGCTATCAAAACATGGGCTGATACAGGAAAAAAACCCGAAAACACACCGGGCTTGGATTTCTATGATACAGGCGTACAATTAATTACCGACGCCCCTGTCAAAGGTGTTGAAAGTATTGATTCCAAAGCTGGCCTTGGAAAGTGTTGGGGCTAGTTGTCCTGCGGAGAGCAGGACTGGTTCAATTATCAGTCCTGCTCCTTTTTAGCTATCAATGGCCATTATCGGTTATAATTTTGACAAGAAACTCTACTGACGGTTCGTTCTAGGGGCGTCGATGGGTCCGATTAACCACTTTTTATTCATCCGGTAGCTTTGCCTTTATGACAAAAAACTACGAACACTCTTTACCAGAAAACAAAGTAGATCCTGCTTCTTTTGAAGAGCACGACAGATCATTCATAAACCATATACAGCATTTCTTTCATCGTAACCCTACGATGGTGCCAGTCATTGTTTTGGCACTTAGTATCGTTGTTTTTGGTTTTGTGGCAGGTGCAAAATTTTTTCATCCCTTTAATCTCTCTCTCATTATGCAGCAAGTATCAATTATTGGTATTCTTGCTGCCGGACAGAGCTTAATTATTCTAACTGCGGGTATTGATTTATCCGTTGCGGCAATCATGGTTCTGACATCGGTTGTGATGGGGCGTTTTGCCGTTGTTTACGGTATTCCTATATACTTCGCTATTCCGCTTGGTTTTGCTGTTGGTATCTTTTGTGGCTATCTCAATGGAAAATTAATCACGCTCTTAAAACTGCCTCCTTTTATTGTGACCTTAGGAACATGGAATATCTTTTATGCGCTGAATCTTTGGTATTCCGGTGCACAATCTATTCGTGGGCAAGATATTGATAAAACCGCACCAATGTTGAAATGGTTTGGTGAGCGCATTGTCTTTTTTGGGGCTCAGTTAACCTACGGCACAATCTTGATGATGGTTGTCTTTGGTGTGCTCTGGTATTGCCTCAATAGAACGGCATGGGGGCGGCATGTCTATGCTGTCGGCGATGATAAAGAATCTGCTGAACTTGCAGGTATTCGCACAGATAAAACACTCGTTTCTGTCTATATGGTAGCAGGCTTGATTTGTGCTGTCGGGGCCTGGGCATCTATTGGCAGGGTTGGTTCTGTTTCTCCACAGAGTTTTTTCGAAGGTAATTTGCAATCCATTACGGCTGTCGTGATCGGTGGCGTTTCACTTTTTGGTGGACGAGGCTCAATTATGGGACCTTTGATTGGGGCACTGATTGTTGGTGTTTTTCAATCAGGGCTACGCTTGTCAGGGGTGGATGTCCTCTGGCAAGTTTTTGCCATTGGGTGGTTGATCATAATTGCGGTCGCTATTGACCAGTGGATCAGGAAATTATCGTCATGACAGAACAAATGAATCCCGTACTTTCGGCTAAAGGCCTTGTAAAACGATATGGAAGAGTGACGGCACTTGATCATGCTGATTTTGATCTTTATCCCGGCGAAATTCTTGCTGTCATTGGTGATAACGGGGCTGGTAAATCATCCTTAATCAAAGCTATGTCCGGTGCAGTGCAACTGGACGAAGGGCAAATTGATCTAAATGGAAAGCTTGTTCGTTTTGCCTCACCCATGGCTGCGCGTGAAGCAGGGATTGAAACCGTTTATCAAAATCTAGCTTTGTCTCCGGCACTTTCCATTGCCGATAATCTTTTTTTGGGGCGAGAAATTCGACAGCAAGGTTTAATGGGATCGCTTTTTAGAAAGCTGGATCGCAAAGAAATGAATAGGATTGCGCGTGAGAAATTGAGTGAACTCGGTCTGATGACCATTCAGGATATTTCGCAGGCTGTTGAGACTTTATCTGGAGGACAACGACAGGGAGTTGCCGTCGCGCGTGCTGCAGCTTTTGGATCTAGAGTTATTATTATGGATGAACCTACGGCTGCGTTAGGCGTTAAAGAATCTCGTCGTGTCCTTGAATTGATCAAGGATGTAAAATCACGGGGAATTCCCATTGTTCTGATTTCTCATAATATGCCCCATGTTTTCGAAATTGCTGATCGCATTCACATTCATCGTCTCGGACGTCGGTTATGTATTATCAACCCGAAAGAATACTCTATGTCTGATGCTGTTGCCTTTATGACTGGTGCAAAAGAACCACCAAACGAGCTCGTCTCGTGAGCATAATTATGCAAACAATTGAAGAGCTTGCCGCTAACATTCTTTCTATGGATAGATCTAATCAACGCCTTGTTATTTCCATAGCTGGGCCACCTGGATCAGGGAAATCTACACTGAGTGAATCCCTTTGCGATTTACTCAATATTCAAATAGGCGGGGAACAAGCCGTCGTCATGCCGATGGATGGGTATCATCTCGATAACTCAGTCCTTGAACAAAAAGGTTTGTTGTCAAGAAAAGGGGCACCCGAGACGTTTGATGTCGAGAGTTTTCTGTATGATCTCTATCAACTATATAAGAGTGATACAGAGCTGACCATTCCCATTTTTGATCGGGATAAGGATTATTCAATTCCTTGTGCAAAACGGATTCTAAAAAAACATCATTTGATTTTGGTAGAAGGTAATTATCTCCAGTTAGGGGATGACCCATGGCATAAAGCTAGTGATTTTATGGACTTGAGTGTTTTCCTGAAAGTTCCTATGGAAACGCTTGAAACGCGCTTGATCCAGAGATGGTTGGATTATGGCTTAACCAAAGACGCCGCGGTCAAGCGCGCCTTGTCTAATGATATTCCAAACGCCAATTTTGTGAATAGTAACTCATTGCCTGCTGATATCATTCTTGAGCAAGATGGGTAACTGATCCTAGTTTCTTAACGAGATGGTCTGTGAATGCGCGGATACGCGCTGGAACATGTTTCGTTGAAGGGCGTATGATAAAAAGTTGCATTGGTGAGGCATCAACAGCTGTTGTTACTTGTATAATTTCGCCCCTTGTTAATTCTTCCTCTATAACAAGTTCTGGCAGGAACGCGACACCAGCACCCTCCAGCAACATGGATTTGATCAAATAAGAGCTATTGATTCTAATTGGTGAATTGAAAGTAACTGCTTTTATTTTATTTTCTTCTGATACGTGCCAAAAAGTTTGTGCGTGAAGTTGGTTGTAAATAAGACAAGTATGGTGAGCAAGATCATCAACTTTTCTAATATGTCCCCTTCTTGAAATGTATTTTGGGGAAGCACAAAGTATCCTTTTAACGCTTGAAACTCTTCTGGAAATAAGCTCGCTATCCTCTAGGTTTGAGGTTATTCGCAAAACCAGATCTATCCCGTCGTTTATGGGATCTACAAAGTGATCACTTACCGTTATCTCAAGTTGAATTTTGGGGTGTAAACCTTGAAATTGGTGGATAATTGGGCCAATTTTATTGATAGCAAGAATGTTTGGAACACTTAAACGTATCCGTCCTGAAACTTCATCACTTTTATCGCGCATGCGATTTTCAAGAAACATCATTTCATCGATTATTCTGCCTGCAGATTGATAACACTCCAGCCCGGCATCCGTAAGTTTGAGTTTTCGTGTCGAGCGTATGACAAGGGTTGTTCCTAAATGTTCTTCAAGCCTCGTTATTGATTTAGCGACCCAGGCTGCAGAGATATTTATTTCTTTACCAGCAGCTGAAAAAGATCCTTTGTCAACAACTGTCCGAAATGTTTTTAAGCATTCAGTGACATTAATACCTGACATAAGATTACCATATAAAATATTTAAATTCTTATTCTAATATATTATATACCCATACAATATAGTTAAAGTTATTTATATCGGCAGATGCTTTTTAGAAAGGAAATGGATATGTCGGTTAAACAACTTTTTCAATCAGGAACACTCGGTAATCTTATTCTCAAAAATCGATTTGTTCTGGCGCCAATGACTCGTATTAGTGCGACGGCTACTGGTGATGTCGGCCCTTTAATGACCAAATATTACAAAGGCTTTGCGAGAGGCGGTTTCGGGGCGGTGATTACGGAAGGCGTATATACCGATCGCGCCTATAGCCAGGGTTACAAAGGGCAGCCTGGTATTGCCGATGCTTCTCAACAAGAAAGTTGGAAGAAGCTTATTCATAAAGTAAAAGGCGAAGATACAAAAATTATTATGCAGTTAATGCATGCAGGTGCCTTATCTCAATTTAATGGTTTTTCATCTGAAACTTGCGGACCTTCCGCTGTTTTACCCAAAGGTGAACAGATGGCGTTCTATCATGGTCGTGGTGGTTATGTACGGCCAAAAGAAATGACTTCAGAAGAAATCAAAATTGCGATATCAGGCTTTGTAAATGCAGCACAGCGTGCACAGGATGCCGGCGTTGATGGCATCGAAATTCATGGCGCTAACGGCTATTTACTTGATCAATTTTTAACTGATTACACTAATATACGGAAAGACGAATATGGCGGGGATGTTATATCCCGCCTTCGATTAACCAGTGAAATTATAGAACGGGTTAGAGAAAAGGTGGGGAAAACCTTTACTCTCGGTGTTCGAATTTCTCAAGCCAAGGTTAATGATTTTGAGCATAAATGGAGAGGACAGATAGAAGATGCTCAAACTATTTTTACGGGCATTGCCAAAACCGGCGTATCATACATTCACACAACTGAGTTTTTAGCAACGGCCCCAGCATTTAATTCTGGTTCGTCATTGGCAAAATTAGCACGAGAGTTTTCTGGGTTACCAGTTATTGCTAATGGTGGATTAAATTCACCAGATCAAGCCATGGATATGATCAAAACGGAACAAGCACAGTTTGTTGCTATCGGTAAAGGCGCACTGGCAGCTCCTGATCTACCAAAAAGAATACTAAAAGAAGAACCGTTGCCAGAGTTTGATTTTGCGATGTTAATGCCGATTGCAGATATCAAAGTATCGGAATTGAGCACTGTGAATAACGGTTGATCTATATTCTTTCTGCGGGAAACGATCTTAATTTTCCGCAGAAAGAACAGGGGTCATGAATTGACTTTAAAGGTCATCCAGCCTTTGTATGTTTCTTGTGGCCCAAGGATATGGATGCCTGTATTTTCTAAAGACATGCCTTTTGATGTAGGATTCAAAGCATCTGTTATGTGCGATGTTGGTTCAACACAGAAGAAATCTTCACCTTTTGGGACGTAAACGACGAGGCGGTTCAGGTTTGAGCTGGCACTTAGTTCAACAGTAACATTGTCTTCTGGCCAATGGATTTGTGCATTGCCATCCCACAGTTCAAATTGATTGTCGCACTCCAAGGTGTCGATCAGAGGATTTTGCTGTAAATCCCAATGATAGGGACATTTGGCAAGCTCTTTTGGTAAGCAAGTTTGATCTGTCATCCAGACGTTTGGCGCGTTTGCCTTTAGGCGCGTGTTTTTACGTTTTGGGAAATAAGGATGCATCCCAAGACCGAGTGGCATAACTTTGTCATTGGTATTGGTGACAGAAATATGCTGGGTTAAATCAGTCTTTATCAGATTAAAAGTTTGAACAGCATAAAAATCAAAAGGCCAGCCACCTGTAGCAAAATCCTCTGAGATATAATTCAATTCCAAAACGATTTTGGACTCTGTGTGCTCTTTTATCTGCCAGAGTTCTTGCCAGGCAATTCCGTGAATTGAATGGGGATGATCAGCAAAATTCAATGTTAATTGATAAGAACTTCCTTCAAAGGTGAATTGCCCATCTTTAATCCGATTGGAATAAGGGATTAAGGGAAATGACGCTGTATTTTGAGGGGTAAATGTTGATTCTTTGTCTTGGATATAAGGACGTAGGATATCATAAAGGTGATCTCTCTTAATGGCATATGATGTTAGACAACCACCTTCGAGTGAGAAGGATGCCGTGGCTTTTTGTGTTTCAATGGTAATATCTGTGGTCAAGGGCGGCGGCCTATTCGTCGAGTGAATATCTTGTACTTTTGGGTTTGTATTAATATAAAAAGAGCTTGTTTTAATCTTTATACCTTTTTAATCAGACATTTTTGCAAGATCATAAAGTTTAATCTGTTTTTCAAATCTAGATTTTCAAATATAAATACATACAAAATAAAAGTAACTGAGTAGTGTGCCCGAACATTTTGCCATAACAGCTTTATGGCGTAAAACTCTATGTACGTCCCGCTTCAAGTATATTTTGGAATTTTATGAACGATCTTTGGCAGGCATTCTTCAAAGCCATATCCCTTGTCGTTACGCTGGATGACAAGCTGCTTGAAATCGTCTTTTTATCCTTACGATTAAGCTTGTCCGCTGTGGGGATCGCTTTACTTATAGCATTGCCTTTTGGGGCTGTTCTCGCACTGACTAAATTTCCCGGTCGACGTATTTTAATTGTTATTATCAATGTATTTATGGGGTTACCACCCGTTGTGGTCGGGCTTTTTGTATATTTGTTACTCTCACGTAGTGGCCCCTTTGGTGTTTTCGGACTCCTCTTTACACCCTCAGCAATGATTATTGCTCAGGTTATCCTCGTTGTGCCGATTGTAACGGCGATTACCAGACAAGTTCTTGAAGAACTACATCATGAATATGATGAGCTTCTAAGATCCCTTGATGTGCCGTGGTATCGCAAGGTAACAGCTTTGGTCTGGGATGCACGGTTTTCACTGTCGACTGCTGCACTGGCCGGGTTTGGTCGTGCGATTTCAGAGGTTGGTGCGGTAATGATAGTCGGGGGGAATATTGATCATTTAACTCGTGTTATGACAACGGCCATTGCCCTTGAAGCCAGAAAAGGCGATCTGGTTATGGCTCTTGCACTTGGCTTGGTGCTTCTTGCCGTTGCTCTAGGGATCAATCTTTTTGCCTACAGTATTACTGAAACAGTAAAAAGGCGGCATCAGTGATGATAAAATATCCCTCGATCCTACCGTTAAAAATTGAAAGTCTTAATTATGAGGCAGGTGGGAAGCAACTTATTAAAAATATCAGTTGCGAGTTCAACCAAGGGAAAAGATACCTTCTTCTTGGGCCAAATGGAGCAGGAAAAACACTGCTGCTTCGGCTGTGTCATGGTTTGCTGAAGCCAAAATCCGGCAAAGTTATGTGGTCATTAGACAAAGATGTTAAGCCTAAACATCATCAGGCTATGGTCACGCAGCGCCCCGTGATGTTGCGACGTTCGGCTTATGCAAATATTGATTACGCACTTTCTGTACGCGGTGTAGATAAGGCGCAGCGTCCAGACATGATTAACGCTGTTATTCAACGCACGGGATTAACACGGGTTGCTCACAAACTGGCAACAGTTCTCTCTTTGGGTGAGCAGCAGCGTTTGGCGATCGCGCGGGCATGGGTTCTTAAACCACAGGTTCTTTTTATGGATGAGCCGACCGCCAGTCTGGACCCGCCGGCAACTCATTCTATCGAAGAGCTTATTCACGAAATTTCAGCAGAGGGAACGACGGTTATTATGACCTGTCATGATCTTGGGCAGGCAAAGCGTCTGGCAACAGATGTGCTTTTCATGTTCAGAGGTCGTATCAAGGAAATGTCTTCTGCCGATGCATTTTTTACGGGACCACAAAACGATTTGGCACAGGCTTTTTTAGACGGCCAGCTTATATGGTGGAAACGCCGTCCCGACAAAGATGATGTTCAAATTTAGGAGTTTTATTTAAATGATTAACCGATTTGTTTTTCGGGCGTTAAGTCTTGCCTCGGTATTGGTATTAGGCGGATATGGTTCAACCCTGTATGCCGATGAGACCAAGAGTGAAATTACACTTGCATCTACAACATCAACTCAAAATTCAGGTTTGTTTGATTATCTTCTACCGCTTTTTAAGGAACAGACAGGTATTGAGGTTCATGTTGTTGCCGTTGGAACAGGCGCTGCCCTTAAACTTGCACGTAATGGTGACGCAGATGTCTTGATGGTGCATCATAAAACCTCTGAAGAAACGTTTGTTTCAGAAGGTTATGGCGTGGAGCGCTTTGACGTGATGTACAACGATTTTGTTCTTGTGGGACCAGATAACGACCCTTCTGGCGTCAAGGAAACAGAAACCATCGTTGATGCCTTGGGTGAAATTAAAGCAAAACAGGCAATATTTCTCTCGCGCGGTGATGACAGTGGCACCAATAAAAGAGAGTTGGAGCTTTGGAAAGCCAATGGAGATAACCCTAAAACAGCTTCGGGTAGCTGGTACCGTGAAACCGGGTCCGGCATGGGGGCAACCTTGAATACAGCTGTGGCGATGCAAGGCTATACCCTTAGTGACCGAGCAACCTGGATCAGCTACAAAAACAAACAAAACATGGAAATTCTTTTTGAGGGAGACGAGCGCCTTTTCAATCAATACGGTGTTATTGTTGTTAACCCTGAGAAATTTCCACATGTGAAAGAGGAAGCTGCAAAAATTTTCGTAAACTGGCTCTTGTCTGAAGAAGGGCAGTCCACAATCGCCAGTTACAAGGTTTCAGGTCAACAGCTCTTTATACCTGACGCTAAATAGGTAAGTAGAGTTTAAGGGGAGGGAGCCTTGATCGGCTCCCTCTCTTTTATTCCACGGCATAGAGTGAAACGGCCTCATCTCCCTCGTTCAGATCGTAAGAATAGACCTTAAAGGGTTCTTCCTTTTCTATGCCCATTCCGGGGGATCCCATTGGCATTCCTGGTAGGAATATTCCGGTCACCTCTGGCTTTTCAGATAAAAACTTATCAACGATATTGATCGGCACATGCCCTTCGATAACATAACCGTCGATCAAGGTGGTATGACAAGAAGCCATGTCGTCAGAAATGCCATATGATTTTTTAATCAGTGACATCTGCTCGGTTGGTATTTCCGTTACCTTATAACCACTTTCCCGAAGATGATCCGCATAGGCACTACAGCAACCACATTGTGGGTTTTTGAAAAGCGTTGCGTCACCTGCATGAGCATGCATGGGGAACAGGTTGAAAAGAATAGTGGCCGCAAGAGTAACGGCAAATATAAGAGATCTCATGAGTATTGTCCTATAATCTTTTGAATAAACGTTTGGGTTTTGGTCGTTTTAAAGATCGATAGGGGGAAAGGTTTCTACCGTTGGCGTTAAGCCACGGCTGAGTTCAGTATGAGGATGAACAGGTTCTGGCTGTAAAGCCAATTTCAAGGCCGGCAAATCCACGAGGATAGCTGTGGTCATTGATACGCAGCGATCAAGACAGGTCATTGTATTGGAATGACCAATACATTCTTCGCAGGTATCACCAGTGGTCAATGGGTTTTCTAGCCCAATGTTATCAGCGATAGTGTGCATGCCATTCATTTGAGGTGAATGCTGGCTTGCTTGAGCAAAGGGTGTAAATAACGCGCTCAAGCTGAAAATCATGCATATTATGGCTGTCCATTTTTTCATGGAGCTAAATTAGCCAATTCAATAGGGCACTGTCGAGGCCATAATTGTCGCACTAAAAAAGGTGCCATGAGTGAACATGGCACCTTTTGAATTTTTCAAGCTGACGGTGAAATTAACCGTAAGGGCCTTTAAGACCGAGCTTTTCAACAAGAGTGATGTATTTGTTTGACTGTAGTGTCAGTTGAGCACCATAGCGATCAATCAACTCCTGACGGCGTGCTGAATCTTTCGTGACAGACAGAGCGCCCCAAATTGCGGCCATATCTTCTGTTAGTTTGCGTAGTTCAGCCACTGTCTCATTTTCAGCCGCAACAGAAGACAGCGCGTTTGGTGTTACTTTACCAACGCCGTTAACTGTTGTTGCACCTGCATTAGTGTAACCCGTTGGCAGATCACCTTTTAGGTTCATGATGGACTTGAACTGGATCGCATCGAAAATCTGATCAACGGCCTGTTTAGCACCCTGAACACGGGATACGTGCTCAGTATCAGCAGCAGCATGTGGAAGCAGCTCAAGTTTGTCAGCGTGACGATCAACCAGGCTGAGGTATGGAACCATTGGGCCGCTTAGCTCACCTGTTTCTGCGTTCTTGAAAAGATCAGCATCAATAGCAGCGTAAGCAACTTTACCGCTTGTAAGTGCTGCATCAAGAGCGTCGATATTGATGACTTCGCCACGGTCGTAGTTTACAACGATGGCACCGTCGTTCAAGGCATTGAGAACGGTTTCGTTTACAAGGCTGTCATTGGCAAATTTGCCCGTGTCAGCATTGAAAGCACCAAGACCAGTGTGTGGGCTGATTACATCCGCACCTTTAGCTGCTTCTTCGGGTGTCTCTGCGTAGGTGAAACCTTCGGACTCGATCCAGGCTTTATGGCGAGAGCGAGCATAGATGGAAACTTCCATACCAAATGCTTTTCCAAGGTTTGCCACTTCACGACCGATGTTCCCGTAACCGATTACGGCAAGGCGTTTGCCTTCCAGTTTCTCTGTTGGGAATTTGCAGAGGTCTTTACCGGTGTCGAAGTTGCCTTCGCAAACCAACTTGTACATTTCTTCGACAGGAAGATCAGGGGTTACTTTCAACAGAGCTTTCATTGCCATCTGTGCAGTTGCACGGCTGTTGAAGCTTGGTGTGTTCATGAGGGCAGATTCACCACCGTCACCATTACCACCGCCCCATGAATCAGACCCCATGTTGCCGGTACCAGCACCAATACGCACGCCGCCAGACTTAAAGACAGAAGCCTTCGGTAAGAAGGTTGCCGCAACGATAGTCGCGTCAAATTGGCCATCTTTCGTAATCGGCAGAAGCTCTTCTTCAGTGCTGAGGTCTGGCTGGTATGAGAAGTGGATTTTACCAGATTCCAGATTTGCTTCGTCAGCAAAAGGACCCTCGTGGAATACGCCGCCCTTGGCTTCTACATAATCGCGTACTTCAGAGTGATCAGGATTGCCATTTGCGTCGAACTTAAGGCCAATAAGATCTGCAACGAGAACCTTGTAGGCTTTGCTTGCATCGTCTTGACGAACTTTACTGTTGCCTGAAGCAACAGAGGAAGCTTCGAAGGTCACGCCTTCTTTTGCCAGAAGTTCTTCAAGAACGACTATTTTTGCACGGTGATAGGCGTATTCAAGGTTTTCGAGCAGTGCAATAACGTCTTCTACAGGACGTAGACCACCAATCCATGCGCGGTAGTCCCCAGGTGTACCCGGGAAAGCGTTGACATAACGCGCAACATCCTGACCTTCTTCATGTTCACCATTTGGATGGGTCAGGCCTTCGTAGCCCAGAATCTGTTTGGATTTAGCAATGATGTCTGCGTGGATTGCAGGATCTGTGTTTGCCCCTTCAGTAACCTTGAGCAGTGTAACTGCAGCACCACGGTTATCTGCATCTGTAACACCCAGTTCAAGTGTTGGATTGTTTGCAATCCAGTCATTGGCTGTTTGGCGGTTTTTGATGGAACGCTTGTTCAGATCACGTGCGGAACCGATTGATTTTTCAGCGCGTAACAGGCCAAAAGTTGTTTCTGCAAAGGCAAGGGTCGAGAAGGTATTGATGATACCGCCAAGCATCTTGTGTTCAGCTGGGTCATAAACCGGACCAAGTTCCCAGGTTTTTTCACTGCTCATTGGCTCTTTCGGGTCCGCAGGTACAGCAATTTTAAGCTGACGCGGGATCGCCCAGGCAGGGTCTTTCTGGTTCTGGTTCATCAGGGCTAATGCTTCTGGTGTATAAGAGGCAATGAAATAACCTGAAATACCGCCAATCGCTTTTTGGAATGGCATGAACATGCAACATTTGTCCATGACCTCAAGAACAACATTCTCAGCCCATGGCATCGCACCCAGCATAGACGTACTGTCAATAATTGCGTGGTGTTCAGCTGGATTAGCGTCGATCCACTTTAGAAGTTCGATAATTTCGGACTCTTTATAGGTCGTTGCACCAGTTGTTTCATGACCAACACCAACGAAGAGTTTAATGCCCATTGAACTCAGCTCGGCTGCGGTTGGGATCGCGCCTTCGCCTTCGGAATAATGGATACGTTCAATATCACCATTTGCAGCAAATTTCTGCATTTCCATAATCTGGGAGCCCCAAGATTGACGGAAGAAGCCACCGGCTTTGCCTTCGGCGGATTCAGGTTTTGGTGTATCTACGTAGATTTTTTGATCTGAGTTGTTTGCATTCATCAAATGAAGAATGGAAACGGTAAAGCCATTGTGACCTCCACCAAGACCAATCGCCATTTTATTCTTTTTAGGGAATTCGAAGTAACGATGAATTTCACGGGCCATATCCAGCAGGACTTTGTCAGCCGGATAGCCACGGTGCATGCTGCGGCCAATTTCAGCGGTCGTAAAGCTACCGATGCGATTGCCGCGATCATCTACTTTGGCATAATTTTCTTCAAGCCATGCATCAAACTGAAAGCGCAAGCGACGCCCGTCAACTTCGTCAGATGTCATATCTGTAATTGGGCCTACGCCAAAGAACTGGTTAGACGTTCTTGTTGGAGCACCTTTTGCGGTGACTGCCAAGGACGCATCGCGTTGTGCCTTTAGGTCATCAATCGATACCATGATATTAAATTCCCTGTGTTACTCAATAGTGATGGCCTGCTGGGCGTGGTGAATGCACACGATCTGCCGATTGTTGTCAATCGTAAGAAATAGGCTTAATTGGAATAATCCAGAGCCTAAAAAGTAATTTGGTGTTCAATTACCAGCCAATTGCAGCACAAAATTTCAAAATTTTGCATACCATGTGCTGTATATACGCCCTGTAAATCAGGGGTATGCCGATCAGCGCAGCAAAATGTGGTAAATACGACCACTTGCTGTTTTGCTTGTGAGTATAACAGATTTTGATAGGCAAATCCTACTAAATGATTTGAGAAAACAGATAGGATTTTGATTGTGAGATCTTCTTGACCCACTGGGAGAGAGCAAAGTATGTATTATTTCAGTAGTGATATACTAAAACAGCTCTGAATTTTACTTCAGAGCTGTTTTAGAGATATTTGGAAAAGAGGTTTCAATAAATTATCATTGATGACATGATAAAGCATTCATTACGAGATAGAATATTCTACAACTTTTTGATTAATTTTCCCAAAGATTGATTGGCCTTCTTTGTCCAGCATTTCAATCGAAATGGTATCGCCAAACTTCATAAAGGGAGTTTGAGGAGATCCTGAATTAATTGTTTCAATCATGCGAACTTCTGCAATACAGGAATAGCCAACACCACCATCGTTCACATGTTTACCGGGGCCACCATCCAGTTTGTTGGAAACGGTTCCGGAACCAACAATTGTACCAGCTCCTAGTGGGCGCGTTTTTGCCGCATGAGAAACGATCGTTGGAAAATCAAACGTCATATCTTCGCCAGCTTCTGGTTTTCCGAAAAGTTCACCGTTTAGTGCCGAGAGTAGGGGCAGATGAATCTTGCCGTTTTTCCATGCTGATCCTAGTTCGTCAGGTGTTATGGTGACAGGGGAAAAGGCACTGGACGGTTTGGATTGAAAAAAGCCGAAGCCTTTTGCCAGTTCTGCCGGAATTAACCCGCGCAATGAGACATCGTTGACCAGCATCAAAAGCTTGATGTGATCTGCTGCTTTTTTAGGGGATGTACCCATGGGCATGTCATCTGTAATCACAGCTATCTCTGCTTCAAAATCAATGCCCCAACTTTCTGATCCCAAAGCAATATCGTCCCTTGGACCAATAAAGCTGTCCGACCCCCCTTGATACATCAAGGGATCTGTCCAAAAACTATCCGGTAGTTCGGCTCCTCTTGCTTTTCTGACTAGTTCAACATGATTTACATAAGCAGAACCGTCTGCCCACTGGTAAGACCGTGGAAGAGGGGATGCGCATGCAGGTTCTTCAAAATCAAAACTATCTGTCAGATTACCACTATTGAGAGATTGATAGAGTGCTTCCAATTGAGAGTAGGTATTGTTCCAATCGTCCAATGCTGATTGCAAGGTTGGGGCAATTGCCGTGGCCTTAACGCACTTTTTCAAGTCGCGACTGACAACAACAAGCTCACCATCTCTGGTGCCATTTTTATAGGTAGCGAGTTTCATTTTATAAACCGTAGTTTTTAAGCTATTAATCGTAACTTATGAGGAAAGTTCTTTTTGATGCATCCAATCAGCGTGCGTTGGGGCTTTTTTGGTTTTGGACCATTCTTCAAGCATCTGCCATTTGACGTCGTCGAGCTTTTTGCTCATATCCGGTGTTGCCGTATTAACGGCCAATTCAATGCGATGACCACTTGGGTCAAAAAAGTATATTGATTGAAAAAGAGTGTGATCCGTTGGTCCTAATACATCAATGCCGTCCGCTTCGAGTTTGCTTTTAACGCTCAGCATTTCGTCCATTGTCGCTACGGATAGTGCTAAGTGCTGTACCCATTCAGGTGTATTGGGGTCTTTGCCCATTGGCGGAGAATTGGGGATTTCGAAAAAGGCCAGAATGGATCCTTTCCCCGCATCCAGAAAGATATGCATATAAGGATCAGGGGCTTTTGTCGAAGGGACTTCGTTTTCAGCGATTGCGAGAATAAAATCCATATTGAGGTATTTACCATACCATTCAACAGTTTCTTTCGCATCTTTACATCGATAGGCGACGTGGTGGATTTGTTCTATTTTCATGTCTAAGCCTCGCATTATTCTTTGCATTGTTTCTGGACATTCTTCTGGATAGTTCTGAAAACTTACCCGCAAATTCACTGTGAAAATAAGAGGGGTAACACCTCTATTTTCTCAATCCTGTATCATGATATATAATATTAGTTGCAAATGAAACTAATGCAAGTTTAAACGAATGAAGAAGAAATTTTAGTCGTTAGAAACAGTAAATAAATTTATTTGGTGATTAGATAATTCATATAAATGTCAAATGCTTATATGTATTATGTTAATCACGTTATTAAGATACGATACGCCGGCTTGTTTTAGGTGCTTGGCCAAAACGATTGCGATAACTCCGGGCAAATGATGTTGCAGAGTTAAAGCCGCATCGAATAGCAATGTCGAGGATGGATAGATCGGTTTGCTTCAACAATCTCTGTGCTATATCCAGTCGATGGTTCCTGTAATAGTTTGCTGGCGATGTCTTTAGATGCTTCTTGAAAAGTCGCTCAAGCTCTCTGACAGTAGAGCCAATCTGTTCTGCGAGCTCTGTAATCAGCAATGGCGTTTCTATGGTTGCTTCCATCGTTTCAATTGCTTTGGTCAGGACTTTATTATTCCGGATCTGTGGGTTGTTGGAAATCAGTCGTTGTGGGTTGTTTCCTTCGCGAAACCTTTGATAAATAAATATATCTGCGACATCCGTAGATAGCTTTAAACCGTGTTGAACCCTGATGAGTTGTAACATCATGTCCAGGCTGGTTGTGCCGCCGCCTGATGTAAATCTGTTCCGGTCAACAATATAGAGATCCAATTCAGCCTGTATATTAGGGTAGGTCTCGGTAAAGCTCTCAAAGTTTTCCCAGTGAACGGTTGCTTTGTAGCCATCAAGAAGGCCGGCCTTGGCAAGGATTTCGCTCCCTGCATCCATGCCACCAAATTCAGTGCCTTTAGAGCGCAGTCTTCGTAGAATTGCGGCGAGTTGTTTTGTATTGCTCTCTTCCACATCATAACTGGCGCAAATGATCAAGACAGGAATGTTGTCATCCAGCGCAATTTCAGCATCAACATTAATGTCCATACCGTTACTGGCGCGTACGGTCGAGCCATGAATGGAATATAGTTTCCATTCATATATTTTTTCACCAACTTTAAAATTGGCAGCGCGCAAGGGTTCCAATGCTGATGAGAAGCAAAGCATGGAAAAACCGGGCACAAGCAAAAAAGCAATTTTTTGAGGTTTCGATACTGCTTCTTTTCCAAATAGATACATCTTGTAGTTCTCATATTTCAGATATGATGTTTGGTAAAATGTTTCATAATTAGTGCAAAATGTAAATTGGGAAAAAGAAACCGACTTAAACTGAGGGAAAAGAAAAGAGGCCATCACTGGGCTATCACTGAACCATGACCGAGATAGCATAACCGGGATAGATAGGGTGGCTCGAAAAAGGGAGTTACCCAAAGAGGGAATTATTATGAATAGTGAAGTTATTATCACCTGTCCTGTAACAGGGTCAGGTATAAAAAAAGATCGGCATACAAATGTACCGGTAACACCGGAAGAAATCTCTGATGCTGCGATTGAGGCCGCTTTAGCTGGGGCTGCGATTGCCCACTTGCATGTTAGAAACCCCGATACTGGTCAAGCCAGTAACGATCTGGAACTCTATCAGGAAACCGTCGGACTTCTGCGCGACAAAATGAAGACAAAAGGCGTGGATGTTGTCATCAATATTACTGCCGGTATGGGCGGAGAATTTGTGCCAGACGCAACAAACCCCAATGTTGGTGGACCGGGAACGGATATGCTCAGTCCTATTGACCGTCTCAAACATATTGATGCTATACGCCCCGAAATTTGTACCTTTGACTGTGGGTCATTGAATTTCAGCGACTATGCCTACGTTTCGACGCCGGATATGTTACGCGAAATGGCTGCTATTATTCAAAAGATGGGGGTGAAGCCTGAAATCGAAGCTTTTGAATTTGGCCATATCTGGATGGCAAAGCAGTTAATGTCAGAAGGTCTGATTGATGCACCGCCTCTGTTTCAGCTTTGCTTAGGGATTCCTTTTGCGGCAGAAGCAAATGGCGAAACCATGCTTGCGATGCGCAATATGCTTCCCGATGGGGCAAACTGGGGTGCTTTTGGGGTTGGGCCTGCTCAAATGGCAATGGCTGCACAGTCCGTAATTTTTGGCGGACATGTTCGCGTAGGTCTGGAAGATAACCTCTATCTGGAGCGAGGTGTCCTTGCGACCAACGGTCAACTGGTGTGCAGAGCCAAGGAAATCATTGAGCGGATGGGGGCAAAAACGCTTACGGCTGAAGAAGCCCGTAAGAAATTCAATGCCGTCAAACAGTCTTAAAATAATAATTACGAGACAAATAAATTAGAACAGGGTGTTGCAAAATGGCACGTGAAATCAGAACTGTTGCTGTCGTTGGGGCTGGTGTTATTGGGGCCGGGTGGGCTGCGCGATGTCTCCACCGAGGCATTGATGTTGTTGTGACGGATGTCTCAGCCGATGCTGAACGCGGCTTGAGGGAAGTTGTGTCCAATGCCGAACCAGCTTTGAACCAGCTTAGTCTCGCCCCCCGTAAGGAAAAGGGCACACTTTCTTTTACGACAAGCCTCGCCGAAGCTGTTTCAAAAGCTGATTTTGTTCAGGAAAATGCGCCTGAACGGGAAGATCTGAAAAGAAATCTTTTAGCGGAAATAAGCAAACATGCCGCCCCGGATGTTATTATTGCCTCCAGCTCTTCTGGATTGCTTCCGACCATCATTCAGGCTGACTGCACCCATCCGGAACGTGTCCTAATCGGACATCCTTTCAATCCTGTTTACCTCTTGCCATTGGTTGAGGTTCTTGGAGGTGAAAAAACCGGACCACAATTTATTGAAGACGCGATGGCGTTTTATAGCTCAATCGGGATGAAGCCCCTGAAGGTTCGTAAGGAAATTGAAGGTTATATTTCTGACCGACTTCAAGAAGCCTTATGGCGCGAAGCCTTGCACATGGTTGCTGATGGTGTTGCAACGACAGATGAAATTGACCAGGCGGTAATATATGGGCCAGGCCTGCGCTGGGCTTTTATGGGAACCTGTCTTACATTCCATCTGGCTGGTGGAGAACAGGGGATGCGCCATATGCTGGAACAGTTTGGTCCAGCACTGGAATTGCCTTGGACAAAGTTAAAAGCACCGGAACTGACGGACCAACTTATCGATCGCATGGTAGAAGGTACGCAACAACAAGCAGATGGTTATTCTATCCGGGATCTCGAACAACTACGAGATAACTGTCTTGTTTCTATTATGCAGTCCTTGCGTAGTTTTAACTATGCGTCAGGGAACGTACTCAAGGAAGATGACGAACGGCAATACGAGCAAACATCAGGATCTACAGAATGGGCTGATGGGGATGATTTGAGCCGACCGCTGGATCTTCATGGGGACAAGGTTCACCCTGAGTGGGTTGATTATAATAATCACATGACTGAATCCCGGTACTTGCAAGTTTTTGGTGATGCCTCTGATGCTCTGTTTCGTTATGTCGGTGTAAATGCTGAATACCATGCGAATGGAAATTCTTATTATACGGTCGAAACGCATATCAATAACATTCTTGAAGTTGCGGCTCATGAACCTTTACGGGTGACAACGCAATTACTTGGTCTGGATGATAAGCGTCTTCATTTTTACCATCGAATGTACAACTCAAAAGATAACAGTTTGCTCGCAACAGCAGAGCAAATGGTCCTGCATGTTGATATGAAGGCTGGGAAAGCCTGTCCCGCGAAACCTGAAATACTGAATGTTTTAGGGAAAATACTGGATGCACATAAAAAATTGCCGGCGCCAGAACGCCTGAGCAGGCAAATGATGGTGCCGCCACCAAAGTAATAGCTATATCGCTGGCGGGTTTTATTTTTGCCTGCAAAACCCGCCAACACTTTAGTATCAGATACCTGTGTCGTCATGACACTCGGAAGTGATGACATTTACTCTGTGTTGAGTTTTAACGCGGAAATTCCTGTTAGCGTCCTGATTTAAAAGGCAAAAAATTCATAAACTATAGATCAGGAACGGTTAAGTCTTAGGGAGAAGTGATATGGATTTTGGTATTTCGCAAGAACAGCAAATGGTTGTTGATACCGTTCGGGATTTTGTTGAAAAAGAACTCTACCCCCATGAAAATACAGTCGAGGAATTGGGGTATGTTCCTCCTGAACTAACCCAGGAAATACGTCAAAAAGTTCTGAATTTGGGCTTTTATGCCGCAAATATCCCGGAAGAGTTCGGAGGCGGTGGACTGGATTATGTCACCATGTCCTTACTTGAAAGAGAGTTGGGGCGTGCTTCCCAGGCATTGAGTGTTATTTTTGGGCGACCTTCTAATATTCTTTGCGGTTGTAAAGGCGAGCAGGTTGAAAAATATCTTATGCCAGCGATCCGTGGGGAAAAGATTGACTGTATTGCCATGACCGAACCTGATGCAGGGTCTGATGTAAGATCCATGAAAGCATCGGCTGTCAAAGACGGGGACGACTGGATCTTAAATGGCACGAAACATTTTATTACCCATGCTGATGAAGCTGACTTTGCCATTGTTTTTATCGCAACGGGTGAAGAAGAAACTCCCCGGGGGAAAAAGAAACAAATTACCTGTTTCCTTGTTGATCGCGGAACCCCCGGTTTTGAAATTCGAGAAGGCTATAAATGTGTATCACATCGGGGATACAATAATTCCATTCTCAACTTTGATAACTGTCGCATTCCTGCTACGCAAATCCTAGGGGAAGCAGGCAGAGGCTTTGATGAAGCCAATACATGGTTAGGAGCCACACGGTTGACTGTGGCGGCTATGTCTGTCGGGCGGGCACAGCGCTGTTTTGATTTAGCTGTTAATTGGGCTGCAGAGCGAAAACAGTTTGGGCAGGCGATTGGTAAGTTCCAAGGTGTATCCTTTAAGTTGGCTGATATGGCGACTGATATTCAGGCTGCAGAGTACTTGACCATGGGGGCCGCCTGGAAACTTGATAAGGGTCTCTCCGCAGATCAGGACATTGCCATGGCAAAAGTTCATGCGACAGAAATGTTGGCCAGAGTAACCGATGAAAGTCTTCAGATCTTTGGCGGCATGGGTTTAATGACTGAACTTCCGATTGAACGCTTTTGGCGAGATGCCCGGGTTGAGCGGATTTGGGACGGAACCAGTGAAATTCAACGCCATATCATTTCGCGGGGTTTACTTCGACCTCTGGGTGCGTGATTGAGCGTGTCATTGATCTGGGAAGTTTAGCAATGTCCAAAACGACAAACATAAAACGCCTGCTTTGCCCCCAAAACATAGCCGTTGTTGGTGGCGCGGAGGCAGCTGAAGTCATCCGGCAAAGTCGTAAAACGGGTTTTAAGGGCGAAATCTGGGCCGTTAATGCACGAAGAAGCGAAATTGAGGGGGTGAAGTGTGTTGCATCGGTAAATGATCTGCCAACTGCACCTGATGCCGCTTTCGTCGCGATCCCTCGTGAGCCAGCGATATCTGTGATTAAAGATCTGGAGAAGATGGGTGCAGGCGGCGTAATTTGCTATGCTTCTGGCTTTTCCGAGACATCTGACGGGCAGGGCTATCATCGAGATCTCATGAACAGTGTTGGCGATTTGGCTTTAGTTGGTCCGAATTGCTACGGTATCCTAAATTATTTGGACGGGGCTGCCCTGTGGCCGGATCATCATGGTGGGCAGCATGTCGATAAGGGTGTTGCGATCATTACCCAAAGCGGAAATATCGGTATAAGTCTAACGATGCAGGAAAGATCCCTGCCTGTCTCTTACATGATATCTGTCGGAAACCAGTCCGTGTTATCTATACCGGATTACATTGATGCGCTTTGTGATGATGATCGAGTGACGGCGATAGGCCTTCATATGGAAGGTGTTGATGATATCTCTGGTTTTTGTCGTGCTGTTAATAAGGCCAGAAGTAAGGGCATACCGGTAGTTGCCTTAAAATCAGGTGGGTCTGACATTGGGGCTGAAATTGCCCTAAGCCATACGTCAACCTTGGCCGGGTCTGATGAACTTTATTCCGCCTTGTTTCAACGTATAGGTATCGCTCGCGTTCGTACGCTTAGCGAGATGATCGAAACCCTAAAGTTACTTCATGTTGCGGGACCTCTTTCGGGTAATAATATATCTTCTCTTAGTTGTTCCGGGGGGGATGCAGCTTTGATTGCTGATTTTGGCAGTCAACTCGGATTAAAATTCAAGCCGATCCCCGATGTTCAGGCATCGCAGTTGCAAAAGCAACTTGGAGACAAGGTTTCTATATCAAACCCCTTTGATTACCACACCTATATCTGGGGGAATATCGAAGAAAAAACCAACTGTTTTACACGTGTTATGCAGGGGAAATATGACATCAGCCTTTTGGTTCTGGATTATCCCAAGAGTGATTTAAGCGAAGCCCACGAGTGGGATATTGCACTTGACGCCATGATTGCAGCACAGAAAAACTCTGGTTATCAAGCGGCTGTTCTTGCCACACTTCCGGAAAACCTTCCGGAAAAAGCACGATCCACTCTAATCAGAAACAACGTCGTACCTCTACAAGGCGTCGAAGATGGTCTAAAAGCAATTTCATCCGCCGCATGGATAAATGCCAGATGGAAGGAGCTTGCGAATAATAACGTATCTTCTACTGTCAGGAAATTCTCAGAGGTCGAAAATGAAATTGTTTTACTTGATGAAACCCAGGCAAAGTCAATTCTAAAAGAACACGGACTTCCAATACCCAGAAGTGAAACGGTTGCGATTTCAGAAGCTGGTTTTACTGCGGAACGAATTGGGTTTCCTGTTGTCGTTAAAGCAGTAAGTGCCGATCTTGCTCACAAGACAGAAGCCGGGGGCGTGACTTTAAACTTACAAAATGCTGAGGCGGTAACATCAGCAGCAGAAAGAATGGCGTACCTGTCAGACAAGGTTCTTGTTGAAAGCATGATTACGGATGTTGTTGCCGAAGTTATTATTGGGGTGACAAGAGATCCTCAGTTCGGGCTGTCCCTTGTCATCGGTTCTGGCGGTGTCTGGGTTGAACTGTTGCAGGATTCAACACCATTACTGTTGCCGGTTTCCCGTGATGATATTCACAGTTCTTTGAAAAAACTCAAGCTTTACAAGTTATTGGAAGGCTACCGTGGCCAACCTGCTGGTGATATTGATGCGTTGATTGATACGATCTTATCGGTTGCAGATTTTGCCTTTGATAATGAAAGTAAACTTGCTGAAATGGATTTAAACCCCGTTATGGTGCTTCCAAAAGGAAAAGGCGTTGTTATAGCAGATGCCATGATCCGTATATCTTCAGAAGAAAGAGTGAATTGATGTCAGATGTTGTAAAAGTTGAGAGACGAGGGGCTATTCTGGAAGTGACACTGGATCGCCCAAAAGCAAACGCTATTGATGCCGAAACAAGTAAGATAATGGGAAGGGTTTTTTGCGATTTTCGTGATGACCCCGACCTTCGTGTCGCTATTTTAACTGGTGGCGGAGAAAGATTTTTTTCTGCCGGATGGGATCTGGTTGCCAGTAGCGAAGGCGAGGCCCCTGATACTGACTATGGTCCAGGAGGATTTGCGGGAATAACAGAACTCCATGATTGCTATAAGCCAATTATTGCTGCTGTAAATGGAATGGCTGTTGGCGGAGGTTTTGAGCTTGCTCTCGCTGCTGATTTTATTATTGCAGCAGATCATGCACAATTTTTCCTTCCAGAAGCAAAGGTTGGACTTATCGCTGATGCAGCATCATTCCGCCTTCCTAAAAGACTTCCCAGGGCAGTTGCCATGGAACTTCTTTTAACTGGGCGGCGCATGGATGCCAATGAAGCAGCACAATGGGGGCTGGTAAATAAAGTTGTTGGTGCTGAAGACCTCATGTCGGCTGCCAGAGAATTCGCGGAACAAATATTAGAAGCGGCGCCTCTGTCTGTTATGGCTGTCAAAGAAGTCTTGCAAAAAACATCAGATCTTGATGATGAATCTTGTTATAGAGATATGCGTTCCGGGAAGTGGCACTACTACGAAAAGATGCTGCACAGCGAAGACTCTAAAGAGGGATCGCTTGCTTTTGTTGAAAAAAGATCTCCAATCTGGAAAGGTGAATAAGTTATTTATATCAATACTATAGTTATTTTTTAACAAATCACCATGCCTCTAGCGACAAATAAAACAATGCCTTTGTTGATTTAGGCAAAATATAGTTTGAAATGCCTGAAATTTTACTCATAAATGAAAAACAAATTCATTTTGGAACGTACTTTTCAGGTTTTGAGCCATGGGTAAAGAAAAGCAGTCTTTTGACTATATCATTGTTGGTGCAGGTTCTGCAGGCTGTGTTTTAGCTAATCGCCTAAGTGAAAGCGGCAAATATTCTGTTTTGATTCTTGAGGCCGGGGGAAGCGATAAACGCTTTTGGGTGCAGGTCCCAATTGGCTATGGAAAGACTTACTATCAAAAAGCCGTCAACTGGATGTACCTGACCGAGGCTGATACAGGTACAGCAAACAGGCAAAGTTATTGGCCGCGCGGAAAGGTCCTGGGTGGGTCAAGCTCTATTAACGCCATGGTATATATCCGAGGTCATCAAAAGGATTACGATGATTGGGCCGCGCTTGGAAATCCGGGGTGGAGCTATCGGGATGTCCTGCCCTATTTTAAGAAATCTGAAGTTAATCAATTGGGTGATGATGGCTATCGTGGTACAGACGGGCCGATGCATATTTCTGACGTCTCAAAGGATTTACACCCTCTCTGTCAAAACTTCATCAAATCAGGGCAAGAGCTAGGTCTTGCTTATAACGAAAACTTCAATGGTGCTGAACAGGAAGGCATCGGTCTTTATCAGACAACAACGCGAAACGGCTTTCGTGAGTCTGCAGCCAAAGCATTTCTACATCCGGCTTTAAAGCGTAAAAACCTTAAACTCATCACTCATGCCCATGTTTCAAAAGTTCTTTTTAAGGGTAAGAAAGCTGTCGGTGTTGAGTATGCCCGCAAAGGGAAAACTTCCGCTGTTACAGCTATAAAAGAAGTGATTTTGAGTGGTGGTTCCATCAATAGTCCTCAGTTGCTGCAGTTGTCAGGGATTGGTCCCAAGGAATTGCTTGATGAGCATAATATACCCGTTGTCGTGGATAACCCGGCAGTGGGGCAGAACTTACAAGATCATATCGGAATGGATTATCTCTATTCCTGCACAGTTCCGAGCCTGAATGATGAATTGCACTCTTGGTGGGGCAAGTTGGTTGCCGGGCTGAAATATGTCCTGTTCCGCCGCGGTCCTCTTAGTCTGAGTATCAATCAGGGAGGGGGCTTTATTAAAACCAGCCCGGATTTGGAACAGCCCAACATACAGCTATACTTTTCGCCCGTTAGTTACACACGCGCCCCTGCGGGAACACGTCCTATGCTTAATCCAGACCCGTTTTCTGCCTTTCAGTTGGGTTTAACAAACTGTCGTCCAACGTCACGTGGGGAAATCAAAATCAAATCGAACGATCCTTTTGAACCACCAATGATAAAGCCCAATTACCTCTCTACGGACGAAGATGTCGCTGAGATGTTGGAAGGCGTAAAGTATCTAAGGAAACTGGCTGAAACCAAAGCCTTTAAAGATATTATCATTGAAGAATTTCGTCCTGGGAAAGATTGTAAAACGGATGAAGAGTTAATCGCCGATATTCGTGGTTATGCCTGGACCTGTTTTCATCCTTCTGGGTCCTGTAGAATGGGGCCTGATCCGAAAAAATTCGTTGTTGATCATAAACTGAAAGTTCACGGTATCGACGGCCTTCGCGTGATTGATGCATCAATCTTTCCGAATGTGCCATCTGGAAACACCAATGCAGCCGCCATTATGGTTGGAGAAAAAGGGGCTGATCTTGTCCTAAGTGATGTTTGATTGCTGATTTCGGAGAGCTTCTGTTATTACTGTTCTATCTGAACTTGATCCAATAACCAATTCCGAAACAACAAACTTTCAGGTTTAGAACTTTCATCTTTAATAGGTGTTAGCAGATAGTGAGAATCATCGTAATCGAAATCTTGTTCAACAACTCTTATTAACTTTCCGCTGTCCAGATCTGGTTGGGCATGGGCTTTCAATACGAGGGATACACAAGCCCCTGATGATGCCAATTGTACAGAATTGAGAGAGGTATCGACTGTAATGTTTACCTCTAGATCTGCCCCTTTCAAGTGAGTGTCGAGGATTTTTTGCCAACGTCCTTCACAGCCCATAATCCTGACGCAGCTAAGGTGGTTGATAAGTGATTTATCCCCTGTCTTAATGGACTGTTTGAGAAGCCTGACGTTTTCAGGTGTGGCCACCAAAACTGAAGGTTCAGTGTGGATTTTTTGACTATGAAACCCCGGCCAATTGCCGTGTCCGCTGCGAATATCAATATCGATGTTGTCGTGGTCGAGTGACTCTGTCCAAATCGCTGTATGTAATCTGATATTGATATCAGGATACTTGGTGAGGAAATCCTTTAACCTTGGTGTGAGCCAGGAAACAGAAAAGGCAACGGTACAAAGAATATTGATGGTTTGCTTGCCCTTGGTGCCAAAAAGCCCGGTTGTTGAAACGGATATATCCTCGAACGCACGTCGCACTGCCGGCAGATAGGCTCGCCCTTTGTCGGTTAATTTTAAACTCCGGGCAAGTCGCTCAAACAATAGAAAATCCAGCTCCTTTTCTAGGGATCTGACTTGATGGCTAACGGCTGCTGGAGTGAGGTTGAGTTCTTTGGCTGCTGTGGTGAAATTATTATAACGGGCGGCGGCTTCGAATGCGCGCAACCAGTTTAGAGGGGGGAGTTGATAGGCCATATGAGTACGACTTATTAGCTTCAAATAAAATGATGTCTTAGGCGAATAATACTTCGTTTGCTTTTATCTGCAAGCTTGGACAATAGTACGCAATAAATTTTTTTGAGTGAGATCGACCTTGAAAATAGCGAGCATTGAAACCTTTACCAATGAATATGTCGGCTTTGTTCGGGTGCGAACAGTTGAAGGTGATGAAGGTTGGGGGCAAGTTTCCACTTATAATGCCGATATAACATCCCAAATCGTGCACAGACATATTGCGCCGCATACCCTTGGGCAGGATGCTTCTGATCTCAGAGCTTTGACGCAAACGGTGTTGGAGCGCGAACACAAGTTTCCAGGAAGTTATCTCTATCGCGCCCTTTGCGGCGTGGATACGGCCCTTTGGGATATTCACGGCAAGAGAGCAGGGAAAAGCGTTGCCAGTTTGTTGGGAAGCACACGCACAAAATTTCCGGTTTATGCCTCAAGTATGCGGCGCGATATTACCCCGGAAGAAGAGGCAGAAAGGTTTGTCGCCCTTAAAGAAGAATTTGGCTATAAGTCTTTTAAATTCAGGGTAGGACGCGAATGTGGTCACGATGTTGATCAATGGCCGGGCAGAACAGAAGATATCGTAAAAAGAGTGCGGGAAACCCTTGGTGATGACGTTACTCTTTTAGTTGATGCAAACAGCTCTTACACACCGCAAAAAGCCATTGAAGTCGGGCATCTGTTACAGGATTACGGCATTAGCCACTTTGAAGAACCGTGTCCTTATTGGGAACTGGACTGGACAAAACAGGTAAAAGATGCCCTTGATCTTGATGTGTCTGGTGGTGAACAAGATAACAACATGGTTGTCTGGAACCAGATAATTCAAAACAGAGTTGTTGATATCGTACAGCCTGATATTTGCTATATGGGCGGCATTACGCGAAGTTTGGATGTGGCGAAATTGGCTGAAGAGGCAGGAATTCCTTGCACCTTACATTGTGCAAACCTGTCCCTCGTGACCTTGTTTTCCGCCCATTTTATGGCGGCAATTAACAATCCGGGCAAATATCTAGAATTTTCAATTGAGGGGCTGGATTATTATCCATGGCAAGCAGGTTTGTTTAAGCCTGGATACGAAATAGTGGATGGCGATCTCATACTTTCGGATAAACCGGGATGGGGTATTGAGATTGATCCTCAGTGGCTGGCCAATGCTGATTATCATGTCAGCTATAACGCTTCGCGTTTTTAATAAATGCTCACAATACAAAATATTAGAAAATAGAAACGATAAGGTCTTTAGGTGTGATTATGGCAAAGACAACAGACGTACTGGTCAGTGAATATTTCCAAACAGGTACATTACAGGGCTTGCCAAATAAGCTGTTTATCAATGGCGAGTGGGTAACAGCTTCGACAACTGAAACGATTGAAAGTAAAGATCCTGGAAATGGGAAGGTGTTTGCATCGGTCAGTGCTGGGCAGGCTGAAGATATTGATAAAGCTGTCAAAGCTGCCCGAGCTGCTTTTTTTGACGTCTGGCGGGATATGAAACCGAGCAAACGCGGTCTCATACTATTCAAAGCTGCTGATATACTGGAACAAAAAGCTGATTATTTCGCCGTTGTCGAAGCTCTTGATTCCGGTAAACCACTGGATGAAGCGAAGGGGGACGTTGCAAGTTCTGTTGGCACCCTAAGGTATTATGCTGGGTGCGCAGATAAAATACAGGGTGATACCTTTCCTCTAGGGGATGGCGTTTTCTCTTTTTCAAGTGTGGAGGCTGTTGGTGTTACTGCACATATTATTCCCTGGAACTATCCTCTTGCCACAACAATCAGAGGTGTTGCCCCAGCTTTGGCCGCGGGTTGCACCGCTGTTGTAAAGCCTGCTGAGCAAACACCGTTAACCGCATTACTATTGGCTGATATCTTTGTCGAAGCAGGTCTTCCCAAAGGAGTTTATAACGTTGTTACTGGAGCGGGGGCAGCAGCTGGAAGTCCGCTCGTCAATCATCCGAAGGTTCAGCATATTACTTTTACGGGGTCGGTAGGTACCGGAACATTGGTAATGGAAGCTGCTGCCAAGAATATAAACAGTGTGACATTGGAGCTTGGCGGGAAATCACCAATTGTTGCGCTTGCAGATTGCGATCTGGAAAAAACAGCAGAGGGTGTTCTCTGGGCGATCTATTATAATGCCGGTCAAATTTGTTCGGCAGGCTCTCGATTGGTCGTAGAAAGAACAATTCATCGTGAATTAATTGATAAGATTGTTGAGAAAACCTCACAATTAAAAGCTGGTCACGCACTCACTAATCCAAACTACGGTGCCATCAATTCGCTGGAACAATTAGAGAAAATAGATGGCTTTGTGGAGCGCGCCAGAACGCGGGGAATAACTGTTGTTTGCGGTGGAGAGCGTGTAAAGACAGAAGAAGCCGGAGATGGCTGGTTCTATGCGCCGACGATTATGGATGATGTACCTATGGATGACGAACTGGTTCAAGACGAGATTTTTGGTCCGGTGTTAACGGTCCAGGTTGTCGATAATATTGACGAAGCTATTGAGGCGGCAAACTGTACTGATTTTGCCCTTGCCGCAGGTGTCTATACGCAAAACATTACTCATGCACTTAAGCTGTCTAAAGCAATCGATTCCGGACAGGTAACAGTAAACGATTATTGGGCTGGCGGCATTGAGGTTCCATTTGGTGGAAATAAATCATCTGGTATAGGTCGCGAAAAGGGAGTTGAAGCCCTTCGTAATTACGTAACAACGAAAGCGATTACGATGACCTTTTAATTTAACTTTATGGTCAAAAAACATTAATTGATTCGGTTGTGGTTCTTGGATTTATTTCGTGAATTGGTGGTTCTTGATTGGTGAGTAAAAATAACTTGATTGAAATTTATCCTAAACCGACGTTAAGATGTGGTTTTTTGATTAAAAGTTGACGTTTTTTGGATGGAAAGTCGCTGCCGGTGATGTTGTTGTCTTTAATGCGACAAAGTTATGAGTAGTTGAATCTATTCAAAATCAAGATTCTGAAAAACAGAATCAAAGTTGGAGGTGCATATAAGTAATTATTTTTTTAACCTAAAAGTACGCGGTTTCATCTCTTTATTTAATTTCTAAGAGACTATTTGGGTACAAATTACAGAGGTTAAAAATAATTAAACCTTATAATCAGTTGAATCATATGATAAAATAAAAGCGATAAAACGCTTATATGGTTCTCACCTTATAAAGATAAATACAAACAGGGAGTAGAATAGGAATGACACAACATATTAATTATCTGGCAAAGCTTGCCGCTCAGGGGAAATTAGGTCGCCGTGAGTTTTTGGGTAAAGCTGCTGCTGTGGGTGTCTCTACGGCTGCTGCGGGAAGCCTGCTATCCAGCGCAGCAATGGCTGAAGGTCCTAAAAAAGGTGGAACACTAATAGCTGGTCTTGGTGGTGGTGAAAGTACAAATAGTCTTGATCCCGCAACTTTCCTCACACAAGTTTCTCACGATTTTGGTAAGTGTTGGGGCGAAACTCTGGTTGAGGTTTCTCGTATCGGTGAGGTTGAATACCGACTTGCAGAAAGCATTGAGCCATCAGCTGATGCAAAAACATGGCACTTTACAATTCGCAAAGGCGTCGAATTTCATAATGGCAAAACAGTAACAGCCCAAGATGTGCTTAAAACGATGCAACGCCATTCTGGTGAAGATACAAAGTCTGGCGCTTTAGGGGTTATGCGCGGTATTAAGTCCATGAAAGCGGAAGGTGATGTTTTTTCTGTTACCTTGGAAACAGCCAATGCCGATCTACCTTATTTGATGTCAGATTACCATTTAATCATTCAACCTGATGGTGGTATGGACGCTCCGGATGCTGGTATTGGTTCTGGCCCATATAAAGTAGCTGTTGATGAACCTGGTGTACGTCATGTTGGTGAGCGTAATCCTAATTATTGGGATTCATCTCGCGGCCATGCTGATCAGATTGAAATTGTTGTTTTAAATGATGCAACAGCGAGAACTGCTGCTCTTCAAGGTGGACAGGTTCACATGATTAATCGTGTGGAGCCAAAGGTTGCTGATCTTCTGGAACGTGTTCCCGGGCTTCAGGTCAAAAGTGTTTCCGGCCGTGGTCACTATGTCTTCCTGATGCATTGTAATACTGCGCCTTTCGATAACAACGATCTGCGCCTTGCAATGAAATATGCTATTGATCGTGAAGAAATGGTTGATAAAATCCTTCGCGGCTACGGTTCAGTTGGTAACGACATGCCAATCAATGGTGGCTATCCGCTGTTCTCTGAAGATATTGAGCAACGCACTTTTGATCCAGATAAGGCAAAGTTCCATTTTAAAAAATCAGGTCACGATGGACCTGTTCTGCTTCGGACAGCTGGTACTGCGTTCGCTGGTGCTGTCGATGCTGCTCAGCTATTCCAGCAATCTGCTGCGAAATGCGGCATTACACTGGATGTTAAGCGCGAGCCGGATGATGGATACTGGACTGAAGTCTGGAACCAACAGCCATTCTCTGCTTCTTACTGGGGTGGTGCACGTCCAGTCCAAGATCAAATGTATTCTACAGCTTATCTTTCAACTGCAGACTGGAATGATACGCGTTTCTTCCGTCCGGACTTTGATAAGCTTTTGATTGAAGCACGTGGTGAACTTGATCAAGCAAAACGTATTGCACTCTATAGAGAGATGGGTGTGATGGTTCGTGACGAAGGCGGTGTGATTGTACCTATGTTCAATGATTTTATTGCTGCTGTTAGCGATAAAGTTGCTGGATACCAAGACGATCCTAGCGGTGAAATGATGAATGGTTTCGCCCTCGCAAAAACTTGGTTAGCGTAATCGGCGACCCATGGGACATCCCATTCTGAACCTGGTGGCTCAACGCATAGCGTTGGGCCTCCTTCTCCTCTTTCTGGCATCGGGGTTGATTTTTATCGGAACCCAGATTTTGCCAGGAGATGTCGCACAATCTATTCTCGGCCAGTCTGCAACACCGGAAGCTGTTGCCAATCTGCGTAAAGAACTTGGCCTGAATGATCCGGCCTATGTCCGTTATTTCAAGTGGCTGTCGGGTGTTTTACAGGGAGATCTTGGTACTGCGCTCTCAAACGGCAAATCTATTGCCGAAGGTATTTCCACACGACTTAAAAATACACTGTTTTTAGCGAGCTGGGCCGCGGCTTTATCTGTTCCATTAGCTGTTGTACTCGGATTATTGGCTGTTCAGTATCGTAACCGTTGGCCTGATAAACTGATATCCGGCATATCTCTTGCGTCTATTTCTTTACCAGAATTTTTTATCGGTTATCTGCTCATTTATTTCGTTTCAGTGCAATTGGGTTGGTTCCCTTCCGTTGCCATTTTAAACGAAACAATGAGTTTGGGCGAAAAGCTAAACGCAATTACCCTGCCTGTCGTGGTTCTGACAATGGTTGTTCTTGCGCACATGATGCGCATGACCCGAGCTGCGATTTTGAATGTCATGCAATCTGCTTATATCGAAACGGCTGAATTAAAAGGCCTTAATCCTTTTACCGTTATCAGAAAGCATGCTTTTCCGAATGCTATTGCTCCTATTGTTAATGTTGTGATGATTAATCTTGCCTATCTCGTTGTCGGGGTTGTGATTGTTGAAGTTATCTTTGTTTATCCAGGGATGGGGCAATATCTGGTTGACCACGTTTCCAAACGTGATGTGCCCGTTGTTCAGGCATGTGCCTTGATTTTTGCCAGTGTTTATATCTCATTAAACATCATTGCAGACATTGTATCGATCGTGGCAAACCCACGTTTGAGACATCCGAAATAGGGGATAGTATAAATGAACTTTAAACGTATTCCCCTGAGCGCACTTGTTGGCATTATTGCGACAGGTGGCTTTCTCTTTGTAGCGATCTTTGCCCCGGCACTAGCCCCTTATGGTATGGCAGAGATTGTTGGTGATGTCTGGGAGCCTGCATCAGATAAATTCCTGCTTGGAACAGATAATGTCGGTCGCGATCTTCTGACCCGCATGATGTACGGCGCGCGTATTACAATCTTTATCGCTGGCGCTGCGACAATATTTTCCTTTGTTATGGGATCTGTTTTAGGCTTTACCGCTGCTGTCACTGGTGGTTGGTTTGATATGATTTTGTCGCGTTTTGTTGACCTCTTGATGTCAATTCCAACTTTAATTTTTGCCTTGGTTGTTCTATCCGTCTTGCCTGGTAATCTTGTGACATTAATTGTCGTTATGGGGGTTTTGGATAGCACCCGTGTTTATAGACTGTCTCGTGCTGTAGCCGTTGATATTAATGTTATGGATTATGTCGAAGCGGCCAGATTACGTGGCGAAGGTACGCGTTGGATTGTCTTTAGGGAAATCCTGCCTAACGCTTTATCTCCTTTGGTTGCCGAATTTGGCCTAAGATTTATCTTTGCGGTTCTTTTCCTGTCTTCCTTGTCCTTCCTGGGGCTTGGTATTCAACCTCCGGAAGCAGATTGGGGTGGCATGGTGAAAGAAAATAAAGAAGGTATTATCTTTGGTATTCCTGCTGCGCTTATTCCTGCCTTTGCAATTGCTGTTCTGGCAATTTCAGTAAATCTAGTTGCGGATTGGATCCTCAATAGAACGAGTGATCTGAAAGGAGGGCGCGGATAATGTCTGATAATCTTCTTGAAATTAAGAACCTGAAAATCGGTGCAACCGTCTATCCTCCGGGCGAAAAACCTCAGGATATCACTATTGTTCATGATGTATCTCTTAACCTGAAAAAAGGTCAGGTTATGGGACTTATTGGCGAAAGTGGTGCTGGTAAATCGACTATTGGCCTTTCGTCCATGAGTTATGGCCGGGGCGGTGTCGAGATTACCGGTGGTGAAGTTTTCGTCAATGGACGAGATATCCTTAAAATTCAGGCGCATGGTTTAAGAGAGCTGCGGGGCAGGGAAGTAACCTACGTTTCCCAGTCTGCAGCTGCTTCTTTTAATCCAGCCATGCGTTTGATGGATCAGGTGGTTGAAACCACGCTGTTACACGGACTTTCAAGCAAAACACAAGCTGAAGAACGCGCGATTGAACTTTTCAGATCTCTGGGACTTCCCGATCCGGAAAACATTGGTAATCGCTACCCGCACCAGGTATCCGGTGGGCAATTACAGCGTGTCATGACCGCGATGGCTCTCTGTCCTAAGCCAGATCTTATTGTTTTTGACGAACCGACCACAGCACTTGATGTGACAACACAGATTGATGTTTTGGCCGCGATTAAAAAGGCAATAAGAGATACAGGTGTTGCTGCGCTGTATATTACCCATGATTTGGCTGTTGTCGCACAGGTTTCTGATGAAATCTTGGTTTTGCGTCACGGTAATATGGTGGAACATGGAACGGTTCAACAGATTATCGAAGAACCAAAGGAAGCCTATACCCAAGAATTGGTGAAAGCTCATTCGATCACCCATGAAGAGAAGAAACCAACTGACAACCCTATTCTTCGTGTGGAGAATATCACGGCATCTTATGCAGGAACGATTAAAGTTCTAAAAGACGTTTCCGTGGATATTCATGCAGGTCAAACATTGGCTGTTGTTGGTGAATCCGGTTCGGGTAAATCAACACTGGCGCGTGTGATAACGGGGCTTTTGCCGCCGAGTGAAGGGCGTATCATCTTTGATGGTAAAGAACTAACACCAGCGCTTCCTAATCGAAGTCTTGATGATCTTCGTGAACTTCAGATGATTTACCAGATGGCTGATGTTGCAATGAATCCGCGCCAGACTGTCGGGCAAATTATTGGTCGTCCACTGGAACTCTATTTCGGGATGAAGGGAGCTGAAAAGCGCAAACGGATTATTGAACTTCTTGACGAAATTGAAATGGGTGAAAAGTTTATCGACCGTTACCCCGCAGAACTTTCCGGTGGTCAGAAACAACGTGTTTGTATTGCGCGTTCGTTAGCGGCAAAACCCAAGTTGATTATTTGTGACGAGGTTACATCTGCGCTCGATCCGTTGGTTGCGGATGGCATTTTGAAGCTTTTGCTTGATTTGCAAAAGATTGAAAATGTTGCTTATCTCTTTATCACTCACGATCTTGCGACAGTGAAATCAATATCTGATTCCATTGCTGTTATGTACCTTGGGGAATTGGTGAGATACGGAACCAAGTCAGAAGTTCTTTCGCCACCGTTTGATGATTACACAGACCTTCTGCTTTCCTCTGTACCTGAAATGAAACTGGGTTGGTTGGAAGAAGTTCTAGCACATCGAAAAATGGAAAGTGCCGGCAACTAGCCGGCACTTGTATCGATTGTCAATACATGAAAATTGGCTAATATCAGTGCTGTTTGGGAGATTATCTCTTGGCTCTTAAAAATAAAGTGTTGTTGATCATCTTGGATGGTCAACCTTGGAGAGATGCACGTCGTTATATGGGGAACCTGGAAGGTTGGGTTCAATCCGGCGAAGCCCGTGTTTGGAAAATGCGTGCAGTGTTACCGTCAACATCTGCATCATGTTATGCCTCAATTCATACAGGCGTAACACCGCAACAACATCATGTTGTGTCCAATGAGTCTATTTTCCGTGTGAAACAGGCTGATATTTTTAGTCAGGTTCGGGCTGCGGGTGGAAAAACAGGTGCTGTCACGCATTCGTTTTGGTCTGAATTCTTTAATCGCGCACCTTTTGATATGGTTCGTGATATTGAATATGACGAAGAGGATAGCCCGATCAATCATGGTCGTTTTCATACCATGACGGGTTATGGACACAAAAATCAGATGACTCCGTCAGATGCGGATTTATTTGCCACCCTGACAATGTTGACGGAACGTCACAAAATTGACTACGGCATCCTTCATACATGTACCCTGGATTCCATGGGGCACAGGTTTGGACATGATTGCGGTGAAATGGATAATGCCTGCTTTGCTATTGATGCGATGCTTGCACATTTCCTGCCACGATGGATAAAAAATGGTTACGAAGTCATCGTAACAGCCGATCATGGTCAGTCCGACCGCGGACACCACGGTGGTCGGGGGGAAGATCAACAAGATGTTGCGCTGTATTGGTTCGGCGGCGGCGATGGACCTAAAGAAGGTGTCCTGCTTGATCAATTGCAACTTGCCCCAACGATCCTTTCGAGAATGGGCGCCCCGATTGCAAATACAATGAAGGCCGAGCCTTTCTTAAAATAAGCCGATCATAGTGTCAGGTTTTTAATTTGTAACTGGGTGCGAAAACTTTTGATAAGATCTTCGCACCCAGTTTTTTAAGCTGTTCATTTTTCAGATATTGCTTTTCAGGTGTAATATGGCAACAAACTTCCAACCCCAATCAAATATCACCCAACATGATGGATTTTGTGTTTGGGAGAATATCTGGATACCGCTTAAGGATGGTCGCCAGCTATCTGCACGTATCTGGATGCCTGATATGGTTCAGAACGAAGAAGGGAAAATAACACCTGTTCCCGCGATATTTGAGTATCTTCCCTATCGAAAGCGTGATGGAACAGCACAACGGGATGAGAGTACCTATCCCGTTTTTGCCTGCGCAGGATATGCAGGGGTGCGTGTCGATATATCAGGCACAGGTGAATCTGACGGTGTTTTTGATGATGAATATTCTCCTCGGGAACTTTCTGACGGGGTCGAAGCAATTAACTGGATAGCAGAACAGCCCTGGTGTAACGGAAAGCTCGGCATGATGGGAATATCCTGGGGAGGCTTTAATGCCTTGCAAATCGCTACCCTGCGACCAGAGCCTCTAAAGGCCGTTATATCAATTGGCTCAACCGTAGATCGTTATAACGCAGATATTCACTATAAAAGCGGCTGTCATCTGAATTCAAACCTGTCTTGGTCTGGAGTGATGCAATGTTTTGCAAACCGCCCGCCTGATCCTGCTCTGGTTGGTGATAGATGGCGGGATATGTGGCTTGAACGGTTAGAGGGTGCAAATCTTATTCTGGATGAATGGTTATCTCATCAACGCTATGACGATTTTTGGAAGCATGGTTCTATTGAGCAGGATTACGATGCGTTGGAAATTCCAAGCTTAGTAATATCCGGTTGGGCGGATGCCTATAAAAATGCCCCCCCAAAAGCCGCAGAAAATATGCCAGGTCTTGCCAAGGCGATTAATGGTCCCTGGGTACATAAGTATCCGCATTTTGCCTATCCTCACCCCAGATCGGATTTTCATCAGGAAGCCTTGCGTTGGTGGGGTCGTTGGTTGTGTGATGAGATGAATGATGCAGAAAAATTACCAGCCTATCGGGCATATATCTCAGAAAATGTGAGGCCATCCCTTTGGCGAGAACATGAAGAGGGGAGATGGGTAGCCGAAGACGTTTGGCCATCAAATAGCATTAGGCCTCAAAAACTATACTTAAATGCCGACCACAGCCTTTCTGAAACCAGCAATGCTGGTGGTCGATTATCTATCTGTTCCCCCGAAGATACAGGTATTGCATGTGGAGAAGTCTTTGCCCTTGCCCCCGATACGGAAACGCCGAGAGATCAACGTATTGATGATGGTGGCTCATTGGTATTCGAGACGGACCTTCTAAATGATGCAATCGAGATTTTGGGCCAACCTACACTTTCATTAAATGTGGCAATTGATGCACCACTTGGAAATCTGGCCGTTCGACTGATTGATGTTCATCCCGACGGTGTTTCTCACCGTGTGTGTTTCGGTGTTTTAAATCTTGCGCATAGACACAGTAATGAAACACCGGAAGAAATGGTTCCGGGGTTGGCAGAAGATATCACTATTACACTAGATCATATTGGCTATCGTTTTTTACCCGGTCACCGGATCAGAGTGTCATTATCGACAGCTTATTGGCCATTGATTATACCATCCCCGTATCATGTAACAGCCTCTATTGCTCTAGATAAAAAAGCTTTTCTTTCTTTGCCTGTCAGAGCAACAGGCAATCAGATGGTTGTCGATGATGAAATCCACATGCCGGAACCTGAAGATACAAACCCGTTACCTGCCTACAAAGAGATAACACCATCTAAAACGGAACGTCGGGTTGAAAAAGATCTTTCTGGTAACCTAACCCATTACATTACCGAAGACGATACAGGGACGACAGAAATCCCGAACCATGCGTTACGAGTCAGACACACAAGCTTGGTTAAGTGGTCAATAAATCCTGATACGCCTTTGGGGGCACAAGCGAGCTCAAAGTGGTGTTGTTATATGTCCCGTGAGGATTGGTCAATCAAGCTGGAAACCGAGGTTTCGATGGTTTTAAATGCAGACAACTTTGATCTTTTTGGAAAAATGACTGCTTACGAAAATGATAAAGAGATTTTTGCTCGCGATTATCAGCAATCTATTCCCAGAGACTGTATGTAAACCCAATGATCATATGTAGTGAAGTGGCAATATAACATCAAAGACTTACAAGAATAGCTTGCAGTATAGTTTCATATGAAACTATACTCGTTCCGCACATAAATAATTTTAAGATCTGTATCTAAACAGAAATAAAAAAAGAGCGGGAAGGTTAGAGGATGAAGCGTACTCTCATAGCACTGACAACAGTTGCAAGTATTGCATTAACAGCTATTTTTTCAAATGCTATCGGGGCAGAAATCGAATTAAAACTTAGTCATTTTTTACCATCGTCTCATCCGACGCAAACGCAATTTCTTGAACCTTGGGCAAAAGAACTAGAAGAACGGAGTGGTGGACAGGTCAAGGTAACAATCTTTCCTGCCGGATCTGCCTTTGGACATGTTGCAAAGCAATATGATCAAGTAAAAGCAGGCGTTGTTGATATTTCTCACGGCCTGACAGGTTTCCCTCGTGGTCGTTTGCCACGTACGTTGATTATGGATCTACCCTTTTTGGCAAAATCATCAGATGCAGCATCCAGAACGCTATGGGATTTGTATCCGACCTATCTTGCCGAAGAATATAAAGGGCTAAAGGTTCTTGCTTTACATGCTCATAATCCCGGCCTTATTCATACCCGGGGCAAACAAGTTAAAACCATGGATGATCTTGCCGGATTACGCGTGCGTGCGCCTTCGGCAGCAACATCCATGATGCTCAAGCAACTGGGGGCGACACCGATTGGTCTTCCGCCCACGCAGGTTTATGAAAATCTGCAAAAAGGTGTAATCGACGGTACGATTTTTCCTTATGACGGGGTTCATGGCTTTAAGCTTGCCGAGGTTCTGGATTATCATCTTGATGCGAAGGCTTACACAACAAGTTTTTATTTCATCATGAACGAGAAAAAGTATAACGCGCTACCGCAAGACATTAAAACAATTATCGATGATATGTCTGGTGCAGCTCTGGTCGCTAAGTTTGGTCCATGGTGGAATAATTGGGATAAACCCGGATTGGAAGACATCCAGAAAAAAGGAAGTCCTGTTGTTGTTCTTGATGACAACCAAAGGGAAGAGTGGCGTCGTGCATTGGAACCGACCACAGCCAATTATCTAAAAAGTTTGGAAGAATCTGGTGTTGATAATGCAAAAGAAATTTATGATGCTGCGGTAAAATCTATCGCGAAATACGAACAATAATTTTACTTAAAATGGTCGTTCTAATCTATTAATTTGAACGGCCATTTTCTAAAACATCATAGAAGCGTTCGTGTGAAGCATGACTTTAATTATATCAAAATATTTCAATCTTCTAATTAAATATGTTGCCTGGATAGCTATCCTGTTTTTATTAGGCGCAATGCTTATTACGACGACAGATGTTATTCTGAGAAAAATTGATAATGTCGGGATCTATGGCACCATTGATCTGGTGCAGTTGATGATTATCTCGGCCGCATATCTTTCTATTCCCTATGCCTTTATGAAAAAAAGCCATGTTGCTGTAGCAATTCTCTCAGAACGCATGCCGGAAAAAGCAGCTGTTTTTTGTCAAGCAATGGGAATGTTATTTTGTGCAATATTCATGAGTGCAATAGCGTGGTTTGGTTTTCAACAAGCAGAACAACAGCATCAGTATGGCGATATCTCCATCACTCTTGGCTTGCCGATGATTTATTACTGGATACCTGTTTTACTTGGATCTGGTTTGTCCGGTTTGGTTTCTATCGGTCTATTAATCAACAGTCTTTTGGAAATGTTAGGTATTGAGCTGCATTCATCCACTAAAAATCAGGTTAAGAGCTAATGGAAACCACAACAATTGGCCTTATCGCTTTCGTTGTTCTTTTTGGTTTAATTGCCATAAGGGTACCAATTGCTATTGCCATGGGCATTGTTGGTATGGTGGGTGGCTTGATCATTAACGGGTTTGATTCCGTTGCCTTCATTATGGGGTCGGTTCCGTTCGAATCAATTTTTCCCTATTCGCTATCAGTTATTCCGTTATTTATTTTGATGGGTGTTTTTTCGTCAAAAGCTGGCTTGTCCAGGGCTCTCTATGATGCTGCGCACGCCTTTATCGGCCACTATAGAGGTGGTTTGGCAATGGCAACGGTTGGTGCCTGTGCGGCTTTTGGTGCCATATGTGGCTCATCCTTGGCAACCGCGGCAACCATGTGTCGTGTCGCAATGCCTGAAATGCGTCGGCGGAACTATGATGATGGCTTGGCAAGCGCCACAATTGCTGCTGGTGGAACGCTTGGGGTCTTAATTCCGCCCAGTGTTATTATGGTGATTTATGCTATTCTGACCGAACAATCGATTGGCCGTCTTTTTGCGGCAGCCCTGATCCCCGGTTTACTTGCTACGATACTCTATATGCTTGCTGTGCGCATAAAAACAGCTCGAAATCCTGAATTGGCCCCGGCGGACATACCTGTTGACTGGTCAGGGCGGATTATTTCCATGCTAAATGTCTGGCCTGTAATTTTGTTATTTACTGTTGTCATAGGTGGAATTTACGCTGGGTGGTTCTCCCCAACCGAGGCCGCGGCAATTGGCGCAATTGGTGCCTTTTTTCTCGCATTACTCAAGCGAAAGATGGATCGGCAAACATTTATAGAATGCTTGGAAGAGACCGCCAGTTCGACGGGAATGATTTTTATGATCCTCATTGGAACCGCGGTATTCAACTACTTTGTTGAGACAACAGGCCTTCCGCAAGCTTTGGTCGCTTACGTCAGCGAGTTAGGATGGAATGAATATACCATCCTGATACTGCTAATTGTCTTCTACATCATCCTTGGGTGTTTCATGGATGCGCTATCGATGATTTTGCTGACGTTGCCGTTTGTCTATCCTTTGATTACCAACATGGGTTTTGACCCAATCTGGTTTGGTGTAATTATGGTTTCCGTTGTCGAGGTTGGATTGATTACCCCACCTGTGGGAATGAACCTGTTTATTATTATGGCCGGAACACCGGGATTGAAATTACAAACTATAAGCCGGGGCGTTGTCGCATTTCTAATGGCGGACGTTGTTCGATTGACCCTTTTGATCCTGTTCCCGACGCTTTCCCTATGGCTTCCAGCTTTATTGATGGATTAGCTGGTTTGGAATAAACCCGCAAAAGTGTAAGTAACTTAATTCATACAAAAACATGGCATATAAGATAAAATGACTAAACAAAATTCATCGAAATCAAATAATGAAGTTTTGGATTTAAAAGACTTCTTCCCTTATAAAGTCCGTGTTTTTTATCGCTCAGTGAGCCAGTCCGTTGCTGAAGTCTATACAAAGTCCAAAGGGCTTACCGTGTATCAATGGCGGGTGATGGTTGTTTTGGGCAATAGCCAACCTCTTTCCGCCAGCGAGGTCGTCGATTATTCAAGTCTGGATAAGGTCCAGGTAAGCAGAGCGATCAAAGGTCTTTTGGAAAGAGAATTTATTGAACGCCATGTCGATGAAATTGATAAGCGTAAGGTGAATTTACTGTTGACCGAGAAGGGGAGTGATACGCTTCAAGAGCTTATTCCTCTTGTCTTGAAGCGTGAGCAGGAAATTCTTGATGGTCTGAGCAAAGATGAAAAAGAAACTCTGGAAAACCTTATGGGACGCGTCTTGAAAAACGCAGATCAATGCTTTGGTGCGGATAAACTGGTCGAGGATATCTAATCGATGAAGCTCTACAGTTACTGGAGATCAACAGCAGCCTATCGTGTTCGAATTGCCTTAAACCTCAAACAGGCTCAATACGATATTATTCCTGTTCACTTGGTTAAAAATGGCGGTGAGCAGCTAAAGGAAAAGTACAAAGAGATAAATCCACAAAAACTTGTGCCAGCTTTGAAAACAAAAGAAAGCGGAACTCTAACGCAGTCAATGGCAATTATTGAGTATCTGGATGAAGTCCTGCCCGGACATAATTTATTGCCGGATAATGCAGCTGATAGAGCGTTTATCCGAAGTTTATCCCAACTAGTCTGCTGCGACATTCATCCGATAAATAACCTGAGAGTTCTTAAGTATCTAACAGGGGAAATGTTACTTTCCCAAGATCAGAAATCCACATGGTACGAACATTGGGTGTTGGAAGGATTACTTGCGTTTGAGCAACGGTTGAAAAACCGTAATAGAGGAGGGAGGTACTGTTTGGGCTCGGAACCAGGAATGGCTGATTGTTGTCTGGTTTCCCAACTGTATAACGCGCACCGTTTTGATATCTCTATCGCAAACTTTTCTGAAATAAGAAGAATTGAAGAAAACTGCTTGAAGCTAGAGGCTTTTGATAAGGCCCGACCGGAAAATCAAGTCGATGCAGAATAAGTTTTAATCATTTTACCACAAAAAAGGGCGCTGATCGTAAAATCAAGCGCCCTCTTTTTATCTTTGGTTAAAAGAGTTTAGTCTGTTTTCAGCACGCCACGATTAACCTGATCGCGTTCAATTGATTCAAACAGGGCTTTGAAATTACCTTCGCCAAATCCGTCGTCGCCTTTACGCTGAATGATTTCAATAAAAGCAGGACCGATGACGCACTTGGTAAAGATCTGAAGCAGAAGGCGCGGATCGCTTGCTTCTGTTGCACCATCCAAGAGAATACCAAGCTTTTTAAGTTCTTTGGGGTTTTCACCGTGGCCGGGGAGGCGTTCATCCAGCATTTCATAATAAGTTGCCGGCGGGGCATCCATGAACTCAACGCCATTGGCGCGCATGTCTGATATTGTTTTATAAATATCCGGTGTTGTTAAGGCGATATGCTGAATGCCTTCGCCATTAAATTTCATCAGATATTCTTCAATCTGACCTTTACCTGCGGAAGATTCTTCGTTCAAGGGAATACGGATTTTCCCGTCAGGTGCAGTCATCGCTTTCGATGTCAGACCTGTGTATTCGCCTTTAATGTCAAAGAAACGAATTTCCTTGAAATTGAAGAATTTTTCGTAAAAATCAGCCCAATAGGCCATGCGCCCACGATATACGTTGTGCGTGAGGTGATCGATGATATCCATGCCATAACCAACAGGATTTTTTTCGACATCGGGCAAGTACTCAAAATCAATATCGTAAATACTGGAACCATCTTCATAGCGATCAATTAAATAGACCGGCGCGCCGCCTATACCTTTAATTGCCGGAAGTTTGAGTTCCATTGGACCGCAAGGAATATCCAACGGTTGAGCACCAAGTTCCAGAGCTCTGTTATAGGCTTGGTGAGCATTTTTCACTCTGAACGCCATACCACAAGGGGAGGGACCATGCTCTTCTGCAAAATAATAAGCAGGGCTATTTTTCTCTTTGTTCAGAATAAAGTTCGTATTGCCCTGGCGATAGAGATCAACATCTTTAGAACGATGCTTTGCGACCAGCGTAAAGCCAATCGTTGTAAAGAGATCAATAAGAACCTGGGGATCAGGCGCAGCAAACTCAACGAATTCAAAGCCATTCAGGCCCATAGGATTATCAAACAAATCGGAACGTTCAGCCATTTTGTTCATTGTGGTCATCTTTTTATCCATAGAAAATTATCAAAATTAGGGGCGTTCTAACTTTGTTACTGTGGGGACCCTCTGGATAAGCCTCTGTTTTCATTGGATAGAGCTTGCCCGATTGTTAAAACAATGTAGGGGGCAAGTATCTTTGTGCGCGTTATCAAGCGAAAAGCACAAACACCATAACTAAGAGCTGTTTTTGTACGGTGATATTTTTTCATCGCGTATAACCCTTAGTTAAAATGATTAGAAAATAGTTTCATTTGAAATTATATTGTTTTGTGGCTTATTAGTCAAGAATAACAGAAGACGTTTGCAAGACTATTTTAAAACTATTCATAGGCTTTGTAGTATTATGTGATCCTAAATTTTACCAATCAGAAAATTATTGTCTGACTTTTATGGACCTGTGTATGATCAGCTAACTTTAGACCTATCTGCCAGAAAGAATTTCGTGAAGCACAATACAATTATCAACATTGGTTCTATAAACGTCGATCACGTCTACCGTGTTCCTTATTTCGTGAAACCGGGCGAGACCTTGCCAAGCAAGTCCTATCAACGGGTTTTGGGCGGGAAGGGTGCTAACCAGTCCGTTGCCCTCGCCAGAGCAGGTGAGGCAGTGAAGCATATCGGTGTTATCGGTGATGATCACACATGGATTATCGACGAACTAAAATCTTCGAAAGTTGATACCTCATCTATTGAGGTAGGATCTTTTGCAACCGGTCATGCTTTAATTCAGGTAGATGATAATGCGGAAAACTGCATTTTACTTTTTGCAGGCGCAAATCATGAACTTAACATGGACAGTTTATCCGAAAAGTTATCAGGGATTGAGAAGGGTGGATGGGTTCTTTTTCAAAATGAAATGCCCCATTTGAATCAAATGATTTCTTTGGCAAAAGAAATGGGTGCTCGTATTGCTGTTAATCCCGCCCCGTTTGATGATAGGGCAAAATTAATTGATTATGCCCTTGTTGACCTGCTGATTGTAAATGATCTGGAGGCTGAAGAGCTCGCCAAAACAAAGGGCCACGGAGATCTGGAAAAGCTTGCTGATCTTTGCCCGGTTGTAATTATAACCAGAGGTACAAAAGGGGCCATTTGCTATTTTGGAAATGAAACCATCGAAGTTCCGGCATTTAAAGTTGAGGCTGTTGATACAACAGGTGCCGGAGATACCTTTGTTGGGTACGTACTGTCTTCTATCGCACACAACTTGCCATTAAAAGAAGCCATGCAACGCGCCAGCGCAGCATCTGCACTGGCGGTAACAAAAGCAGGTGCTTCAGTTGCTATTCCTACCTCTGCCGAGGTGAATCAATTTTTAAATACGATGAGTGATTTATAAAATGAAAAACCCTGTAATTTTTGATACAGATCCGGGTATCGATGATGCATTTTCAATCCATCATGCTCTTTATCATCCTGAAATCAACCTGATTGGTTTGACAACTGTTTTCGGAAACGTCCCTGTTGAAACTGCCGCCAAGAATGCAAAAATTCTTGTTGAAATGGCTGGTCAGGACATTCCTGTTTTTCAAGGCGCATCAGGACCGCTTGTGGCGCCTCACAAAGGTTTCCCTGACTTCATTCACGGTGCTGACGGCTTTGGTGATATTAACCTACCAGATCCTAAAGGTTCTATTGAAAAAACATATGCGCCACAGTTCATTATTGATGCTGTGCGTAAACAACCGGGTGAAGTCACAATCATTGCTGTTGGACCTTTGACAAACCTCGCAATGGCACTTCGTATGGCACCAGATATTGCCCCGCTAGTCAAAGAAGTCATTATTATGGGCGGCGCAGCTAAAGAATATGGAAATGTTTCTGCTGTTGCAGAGGCAAATATATTCAACGACCCTCATGCTGCTGATATCGTATTCCGTGCTGACTGGCCTACGGTTATGGCTGGGCTAGATGTAACTCACCAGGTTATTCTGCATAGAAAAGAAGCAGAAGAACTGGCGCAAAAAGTTCCTAGAATTGGTGGTTTCTTACTTGATGCAGCGGATCTATATTTCAAATTTTACAATGGTGCATTCGGGATTGATGGATGCTATTTCCATGATCCCTGTGCAACGGCTTATTATGTAAATCCTGACCTTTTTGGATCAATTGATGCGTCTGTGCGCGTAAGTTGCGTAGGACCTGCCTTTGGGCAAACTTTAATAAAGCCAAAAGGGCATCCTGGACCATCAACAGAATGGGATGGTTGTCGTAACCACAAGATCTTAATGCAGGTTAAAGACGCAGAGACAAAAGATGAAGTTTTAGGAACGATTGCCAAATATGCTGACTAAAATTTGTCAGTTAATAATTCTTGCTATCATTCGTAAATTACCAAAGGCGCTACTATTATGGGTGGCGCCTTTACCTATTCTCTTAATAGGGGAAAAATAATTACAAAACTTTACCAAGAATAAACCATTGGAATGCTTCACTGTGAACTCGAAAGCGAGAGGTAATTTTAATTACCCGTAATCTTTTCTCAGGGGAGAGTTCATGAAAAATACCGCGTTCTCTATGACGCGTCGAAGTTTCATTAAAACCGTGGCAGGGGTATCGTTTACTGTAAACATGATCCCCGTTACTGAACTGCTTGCGGACGAAACGGACGAGATAACATCCTTAAATAGTGGCGACTGGTCAAAAGCGCCGGGAAAAGCCCGATACCGTGTTGATGGACTGGTAAAAGTTACAGGGCAGAAAGTTTTTGCTCGGGACTATCGTGCCTGGAATTTACCTGGGTGGCCCAAAGAAGAGCGCCCTGTAATGATTGTTCGGGCGACGGATGTTAATAATCCATTCGAAGGTTTAGACCTGTCGTTAATTCCTCATAAGTCGCAACCTGTTGAGATACTTTATGGAGAAAAGATAACAAAAGAAGTTCTGCGACCAAATAAGTTGCAGGATCAAGCTGAGCCAGAAAACCAGCCTTTGATACAGGATGTCAAAGTTAAACGACCGAGTGCGCTGACTTGGCCTTTTATTGTCTCTAAGGGTGAACGAGCAAGCTTTTTCGGTCAACCTGTGGCTTTTTTAATTTTTGAAAATAGTAAAAATTATAGAGCGGCAAAAAAAGCGATACAGTTTAACTCTGATTTCGTGATTTATGACAAAAAGCCGAGCAACAAACCTGTATTTCCGTTTAATCCTCTGACAAACTATGTCCGCGTCGCATCCGATACAAAGGGAAAAGATATCTTCTCTTATGCGCAAAACGGCGATGATAAAAACTATTCCGAAAAAGCTTTTGTGCATCGTACACGCATTCAAGAACAAATGGCCTCGGGGAAATGGAAAACCTATAACGCCAATTGCTCAATGCAAGCAATGGACCCCATGTTTATGGAGCCAGAGAATGGACTGGGTTGGTATGATGCCACGAACAAAACACTGAATTTATTGGTTGGTACGCAATCTCCGGACGGGGATATGAATGACGTGCTAGAAATGTTTACCGGTGATAACCCTGTCGTTAAGGTTAAGACTGTCAACATTATCTCTTGCTATCCCGGTGGTGGTTTTGGTGGACGAGACAGCTCTGTCTTTACCTTAAACCTTGCGATTGCCGCCGCTTATGCAGGTGGAAAGCCAATACGGTTGGCTTATGATCGCTTTGAACAATTTCAGGCGGGATTAAAACGTCATGCTTGTGAATTGACTGAAAGCCTATCCGTGGACGATGGAGGTAAAATTCAAGCTCTGGATGTTATGATGTCTTTTGATGGTGGCGGTCGTGAAAACCTGAGCCCGTGGGTTGCCCAACTTGCCGGATTATGCGCAGGTGGATCGTACAGTATTCCCCGTGCCGCTATTAATTCTAATGCTATGTACTCAAAAAACATCTCTGGCGGCTCTCAACGAGGATTTGGCGGGCCACAGGCCTTTTTTGCGATTGAAACCCTTATTGATGAAGTCGCAAAAGACAATCATTGGGACCCCATAGAACTCAGACGCAAAAATATTCTCCATGAAAATGAAAATACTGTTGTCGGTGGGCCTATAACAGAAAAGTTACGATTGCACGAAATTCTCGATAAATCAGAAGATCACGGTATTTGGCGGGATCAGAAAAGAGAAAAAGAAAGATGGCGCAAGGAAGGTCTTTTGTACGGTGTCGGCTTTGCAATGTCCATGCAGGCTTTTGGAACCTCTGGCGACGGTCTAATCGGTTTTGTTGAGCTTGATCGATCGGGTCATTTGGTTGTAAAAACAAACGCTGTTGATATGGGTAATGGATCAGCAACAACACTTGCGGTTTCAACAGCAGATTATTTGGGACGTAATGCATCTAAAATAGATATGGGTAATCCTGATCTTTTCCCTGTTCTCAACATGAGTACGGACAAAAAAGGATCCTGGAAAGAATCTGACTGGACTGCTAACGGCGTTGGATCTTCTAGTGCCTGCCTAACCGCATTTCACCAAGTGCATGCCATAAATCAGGCTTCAAAGGTCCTGTTTGATACTTCAATAGTTCCTGTTGCCCGGGAAATACTGGGATTACCAGATATTCCCGCGGATGATTTTATTTGGAAAGATGAACGGCTATACATCAACGATCGGGAATTACCCCCAATTCCAATGGATATCATCGCAGATGTCATTTATCGTACAGGCCGTATAAAAGGGGCACTTGTCCATGCTTATTTTCAGGAGATATGGGTAAAAGCCGATTTTGATGTCAAAGGCATTACCCACAACTGGGAAATTGATGGTCTGGCAGTTTATTCAGCAGGAGAAAGTAAACCCGAGATTATTCGACGCAGAGCCAATAGCGGGATTTATCCTTCACCAGCATCGTCCCGTTATTCCAGAACAACCTTTGCTCCTTGCGGGAATATCATCGGATTAACGGTTGATCCCGTATCCGGAGAAGCAGTTGTTCGAAAGTCTTTATCAGTTCTTAATGCGGGAAAAATTATTACGGAAGAGCTGGTATCAGGCCAAAGTCAGGGCGGCGTTGCAATGGCCATCGGTTACAGTTTGCTCGAAGACATGCCTCCGGGGTTGGGGGGACCTGCGGATGGAGATTGGAACCTCAATCAATATTTTGTTCCCCGTGCGGCTGACGTCGCGCTTGAGGGGCAGGAACTAATCACACTTGATGCCCTCAAAGATGACAAAACCGGTAAAGGTATCGCAGAGGCTGTAATGTGTTCTGTGGCACCGGCAATATCGAATGCCCTCTATGACGCAACCGGGGTGCGGTTCCGCGATCTTCCCATAACAGCAGAAAAAATTCGTAAGGGGATGGATAAAAATGGCTGATATCTCTTTTTCCGTAAACGGTAAAACCGTTCATGCCTCAAAAGAAGAGGCTCACTTGCCGCTCATTGATTTTCTACAGGAAGATTTAAATCTAACAGGTACAAAATTTTGTTGCGGTATTGGTGTTTGTCGCGCCTGTACCGTATCCGTCAGACGACAACCAGGCGCACCATCAGAACCCATGATTACTTGTTCGACCCCATTATCATCTTTGTCTGGTGTCGAGGTTCATACGGTAGAAGGTGTTGCGGTGGATGGTAAATTACACCCGCTACAACAAGAGTTTTTGGATCATTTTTCCTTTCAATGTGGCTACTGTACACCTGGTTTTTTAATGGCGGCAATGACGCTATGGGATCGATTAACGGATAACCCCATCCCTAGGTCTTCGTTAGATAAAGTCGTTGACGATGCTTTGAAAGATCATATCTGCAGATGTACTGGGTATATTCGGTATTACGAGGCAGTTAAAGCTGCCATTCTCAAACAGCCGGGGATGGTGGCATGATGAAAAAACTTCTTAAAAGTGTTTCCTCTGCTTCTGTTCTTTTTCTACTCAGTTGCGCCCCTAGTGAACAACCGAAACAACACAAAGAAGGACAGGATCTGGCTTCTTACGGTAATATGTGTGCCGAAGCGATAAGAGACTTGCCTGCTTTTAATTGTCAGGCGGGGACAATGATTCCAATAACGATTAATGGCGGCGAAACACCAGATAGATATTATAAAGATATGGATTGTGATCGCCCTTCATTATTGCCTCTGGGAAAGGATTCTGACGGTCAGTGTGTGCCTTATTCCCGGGTACTTGATTTATCCGAAGGTGACAATCAGGTTGCCGTTCTTTGCAGGCAAAAGAAAATCAGAACGGCGAGCAGTATCTATTATGATGAAATCGACATTGTTGCGCATTCAGCAAAAGATGGCAGTACCTGCTGGTTTCAGGCCACGGGTTCAAACGGACTTCCCATTGATGGATCTTTGGTGCCATCACCGATGAAAAAGGCACCCTTTGAAGAGTATGAAGAAGCCAAACAGATCTGGAATACACCAAAAGAAGTTTCAGACGACGGTTGCGGAAATTGCCATGATAATGATCCCTTTATGTATAGCCCCTTTATTGGGCAAGTCTGGGATAAAGTTCCAACAGACCCTGAAGGATGGTATAAACACTTGGGACGGGATTTTCAGAAATGGCAACCAATTTCATTAAGTACCCGCGATAATACTTGTGTTGGTTGTCATCGTCTTGGTGTTGATTTTACCAGTGGTCAGGCCACAGAAGAAGCTGTCGGAATGGTCGATATTCCAAACGCCAATGAATGGGCGCAAACCTATCCTGCGTCACATTTTATGCCTGTTGGGAATTTCCATTCTGAAGCACAGTGGAATGTGATCTACGCCAAGTCAGTCGCTGAAATTCTCAGCTGCCATGAAGCTTATCAAGCCGATGACAAGACAGAGTTGGCAAAGTTAGGTTGCATGCTCGATCCTATAGAGGGCAAACCATAAAGCGAAAAGCCCTGTTCATGCAGGGCTTTTTTTATGATCACATTCTCATTCTATCTGTTATAAAAATTTCATTGTTGTGGCTTGGTCAATAGAGTCAAAGTGGATCTATACTTGTTTAAGGAACAAGTTTTTAAATAAAGAATAACAAGAACAGTCGCCAATCCGTTTAGTTCGGTGAAAACATGACAGATAAAGAAATTAGAAACATCCTGCTTATTTCCGTTGATCAATGGCGAGGAGAATGCCTTTCATCTGCGGGACATATGGTGCAAACACCCAACCTGGACAAATTGGCATTGGATGGCTTGGCGTTTAGAAAACACTATACCCAGTGTGTACCTTGTGGTCCTTCCAGAACGTCGCTCTTAACATCAATGTATGCGATGAACCATCGACATGTGTCTAATGGAACGCCATTGGATGCAACCTTTACCAATATTGCCTTGGAAGTACGTAAAAAAGGGTATGAGCCAATACTTTATGGCTATACTGACACCCCTGTCGATCCCAGAGGACGTGATAAAAACGATCCTGATTTAAAAACTTATTGCGGGGTGATGCCCGGTTTTAAAGTCGGATCTTTGGTGAGTGAAGAAATGGCCGTTGACTGGTTCGGAGAGTTAGAAGTCAAAGGACATCAACTCCCCGAGAACCAATTTGATATTACAATCGGTAAAAGCGACTATCCTGGCGTAAAGGAGAGGGGCCTGAGTTTTGCGCCTCCTGCCTATGATAAGGATAGTAGTGATACGGCTTTTATTGCTGACAAGCTTATCAACTATATAAAAATCCACAAAGATCCCTGGTTTCTTCATGGTGTTTTCCTGAGGCCGCATCCTCCGTTGTTTGCGCCAGAACCCTACAATACAATGTATAATCCTGACGAGATTGAAATGCCACATCGTGCGGGGGACGTTGAGACAGAGAAAGCACAGCATCCATACCTGGAATTTGCCTTGGATAATATGGCGAAGGTCGGTGCATATATGGGACATGAAGAAAATGTCCGCGATCTTCCTGATCATGAAATCAAGCAAATGAGAGCCGCTTATTACGGTTTGATTTCCGAAGTTGATGATCAAATAGGGCGCGTTATTCAATCACTAAAAGATGCTGATCAGTACGATAAAACACTAATTATATTTACGTCTGACCATGCAGAGCAACTTGGCGATCATTGGCTGTGGGGGAAGCTCGGTTATTTCGATGAGAGCTGCCATATTCCCTTGATCATCAGGGACCCGAGGAAAAATGCGGATGCCTCTCGAGGTCAGGTGATTGATCGTCATTTCAGCGAAGCAGTCGATATTATGCCGACTATTCTTGACCTGATGGGAATGAAACCATCCATGCAATGTGATGGGCATTCTCTACGTTCTTTTATCGAAGGCCGGAAACCGGACAAGTGGCGTGAAGAAGCTCATTGGGAAGTCGATTTTCGAGACTTAAAAGGACTCAAAGCGGAAGAGAGGTTTGATTTAACAAGTGACCAGTGTGTGATGACAATCATACGTGACGATGATTTTAAATATATTCACTTTACAACTTTGCCGTCTCTGTTGTTTGATCTAAAGAATGATCCAAATGAAGTTGTTAATCTCGCCGAAAACCCAGACTACACGGCAATAGTCTTATCGTATGCTCAGAAAATGCTCAGTTGGCGTCAGAATTATGCCGCGCGACGTATGAGCCATATTCAGTTGACGTCTGAGGGGGTTTTGGAGCGAGAATACTGTCGGATTTGATAGCTCATAAAAGAAGGCGATAATATCTAATCATCGCCTTCTTAATTCGAAAGATGTTTATTTTGACTCTACCCAGCTTGATCCAAATGTTTTTGATACTCAGATAAACGTTCACTTAATTTTTCAGCTTCTTCGGCAAGTTCTTTTGAGGTACCAAGAAGACTCTGTGCGGAGCTTCCCGTACTAATTGACTGTTGGTGCACATCATTGACCAGATCAACGATCTGTCTTGATCCCTGTGCCATACTTTCAATGTTCTGGGCAATTGCGCCAGCAGCACGATCCTGTTCGTTGATTGAATCTGATATTTTATTCTGAGTTTCCCCAACCTGATGCATAACGGTATCAATTGATTCCATTTTATCTGTTGTGGCCTGGGCATGTACTTGTAACTCTTTGATCATAGCGGCAACCTGATCTGTCGCAGAGGCAGTTTGTTCTGCAAGTGCTTTCACCTCAGATGCAACAACACCAAACCCACGTCCAGCCTCGCCAGCCCTTGCGGCTTCAATTGTCGCATTCATTGCCAGGATTTTGGTTTGATTGGTTATGGTCGTAATCAGCTCGTTAATCTGATTGATTTTGTCACTGGAACTACGCAGTTGTGTGACCGTTTCTGATGCTTGTGTTAAATGACTTAAGGCTTCTGTTGAAGTGCTTCTTGCGTGATCAGACTCAGTATTAATCGTTCTGATATCCATGGACATCGTTTCTGTTGTCTGTGTAACGCCTTGTGCAGAATCATATCCACTTTGCGCAAGCTGCTGTGTGTTTTCTGCCTGTTCTGTAACTGTTTGTGATTGTGTGTTCAAAGAGGTAGAGGTCTCTTCAACGTTTTTAGACAAGGCACTGACGCGGTCAGCAACGCGTTGAACACTACTGATCAATTCACTTGCCGCTTGCTTGTTGCTCTCACGATCAGTTACATCAAGCCAGGTCAGCATACATGCATTGAATTCACCTATATTGTCCATCACTGCAGATGCCGACACTTCCAGTTGGCGGTCTTGGAAGACAACCAAACGAGTCATCGGCAGGTTTTCCGGCGTGGTTAACTCGATAAATTCTGCTTCATCGAGTTGAAAGAAATTACCTGTTGTCCCTGTTAAATCACTATCTGTGTCTTCTGGGTGAATAAAGCTTCTTGCTTTGAGGTTTGCGAAAGAAAGCGTTCCTTCCAGATCGATCATAACCGTAGACATAGGGCTTGTTTCAACCATATTTTGCAGTTGAAAAACCTGGGCAACACTATTGCTGAGTTGATCCAATGCGGTTGCCATCGTTCTGAATTCATCTGGTCCTACAGTTGGCGGAGTGATGTCAACTTCGCCTTCGCTAATCAGTGTCATAGCTTTAGCAAAGGCCTTTAATTTACCAAAAACGGCAAAACGGAGCATAAGGAAGGCAACAAGCCAAGTCGTCAGGAAAACACCAGCAAGAACCTTAATAGCATCTTGGGTTAATTGTTGTGATCCTTCCGCGAAATCACTTACATCCCGCACCAGCGTAGCTTTTGCCCAAACGGCGTCATGTGTCCCCATAATGGTTGCCGTGATATAGGCAGTCGATCCGTCAAGTCTGAGGCCGTCTTCTAACGTTCGGTTATCGATTGGTGTTTCTTCAGTCGTTTCTTCCGGTTTTTTTCCTTCTTCACCTTCTTCACCTTCTTCACCTTCTGTTGGAGGAGTTTCTTCTCCCACTATCTGTTCAGCAGTTTCACCTGTTTCAGTTGCGATCGTGTCCTTATGACTATTTTCTTGAAAGGCAAAGCCGGTTTCACTTGAGGGATCATAGATTGTGACATCTGCCCCCAATGTTTCGCTAATGCCTTCAAGATATTGCATCGGATCAGTAACAAGCTCGACAAAGCCAGCCACCCTGAAACCGCCAATAGGGAAAACTGTAGAATGAACAGGCCGCCCATTTGGATCGGACCAAATGTAAGAAACGGGTTTGCGTTTTGCTTTTTTATCCCTGGCTTTTAGCTCTTCCAATATCGTTTCATTATCAGTAATCCGCCCATCCTGAGACGAGGTTATTAGCTCCATATCAGGATTATAAAAATGCGTAGAAATAAGAGAAATTTCACCAGTTTGAATTTCTTTATTATCACGATACCATTTGTCAAAAGTAGCAATTTCTTCTGGGTTATTGGCCTTCATTGCTTTGACAAGATGCGCGTATCTGGCCCAATCGGAACCAAGGGTGTTAAGCTTGGGTTCATACTTTTGGATCACCCGCTCAAGCACCATAAGTTGAAATTGAGTGGTACTTTCTTTTTGTAATGTATCCAGCGAGAAATTCTTATATTTCTCAAAAGACCAAAACTGCGCAGCGACAATTGCGGCAGAGGCCAAGAGACCAATCAAAAGAAGAATTTTACGTAAAGTCCATATTGTGGACTTTTGATGGTCCCCCGACCCAGACATGATTTTTATTCCTATTTACCGTTACTCAATCGATTTTTTCTTAAACAAATTTGTTCATACAAGTGTTGCTATATCGTAAATAAAATTACTTTTATTCAACCTTCTCTCTATTTGATGTCAGACAGAATAAATACTTTACAATTATTTCTTGTGAATGTTGCTCACTTACATCTTTTAGATCGAAAATTATTCAATAAAGGTTTAACGTTATCTTTTAAGTTAAATTTTAACGTTATTTCTCTGTTAACCTTTTAATATCATAATGTTTTTTGACATGTTTGGTTAAGGATTTTGCCACCTTTATAACCTGTAGGAACATCAGAATGCTTCCTGTTGTACAGACAAATATAAAGTGCTCGCGGTTTCTCTTTGAAAGAAGTGAAATCATGATGTATAAATTCGCCAATAATTATTTGCCATCCCAGATACAAAATTTCCGACACAGGTTATTTTGTAGTAATACAGAAACGAAGGTAAGAGGGGGGAAGAATGGACGTGCATGAGTTCGCGCGAAAAGCAAAGCTTAAAGTTGACCAAGTATTTGCTCAGCGTGAAATCCATATCCGTTCTCATGATCAGGTAAAGTTTATCCGCCTGACACCACGCTTCCAGAAAACCATCGCAACAAGTTTCCTAGCTTTAACTGGATGGATCGCGTTTTCATCAGGAACGATGTTCTATACAGAACAAAGGCTTGCACAAAAAGACACAATTATTGAAGAGCAAAAGCTCAATTATTTTGACCTGTTACAACAAGTCGGTGAATACCACACGCAGTTTTCCAAGATTACAAAAGATCTTCAGGAAAATCAGGATCAGCTTATAAGCCTTCTAGACGGCAGCGAAGTTGATGCTGATGAAAACACCAAAATTGTTAACCTTAAAAGCTCTGAAAACGAGCGAGCACGTGTCGCTTTGGCGCGGCAGGTTCTCGAAGACAGGCTTGATCAGTTTGAAGATGATTTGGAAACAATCGCTGGGCAGAGTGAAGCACTTGAAACTCAAGCTAAACAACTGCGTCAGGTTTTGGCAACATCTGAAGAGGAAAGATTTAAAACAGCCGAAGCCGGAAAAATGCTCGGCGGTAAACTTCTAAAGCTTGAACAAGAGCTTCAGGCCGTTACTCTGGCAAAAGATGAACTAGAAAGTAATAAGGTTATAATTCTTGCTAATGTTGAAAATCTAGAAGCAGAAATTATAAATCTCAAAGGGCAGATTGTTGAAAAAGACGAACTCTTTGAAGAACAGCAAGCTCAAATGTCTTCTTTAATGGAAGCAAGAAGAGTTGCGGATAAATCATCTCAAGAAGCCAACGATAAATTTATAGAACAGGCTTCTATCCTTGAGATGTATCGTACAAATAACGAAGGTCTTGAAGATGAAGTTGGTCAGTTACAGAATTCTCTGATTGAAGTTTCAAACATTCAACGCGAACTTGTCGATCGTTTAACTGAGCGTTCTAAATACAGTTTGGGCGTTATTGAGAAAACTGTCGAGATGACCGGTCTCAATCTTGATACGCTACTTGGATCAGAAAACTTGGATACGGGGCAAGGTGGTCCGTACATTCCCGTTGACGAGATTCAGGAAAGTGCCGATTTTGAAGCCTCGGTCAATATGTTAGATATGCAGCTGACACGCTGGGAAACTCTACAGGATGTTGTTGCCAAGTTGCCACTGACAACACCTATAGATCAATACCGTATAACCAGCTCATTTGGAAAACGTCGTGACCCTGTAACGGGTAAAACGTCTGTGCATAATGGTCTTGATATGGCTGCACCAATGAAATCTTCCGTTTATGCACCTGCACCAGGTAAAATTGTTTATGCTGGCTGGAGAGGACGTTATGGACGTCTGGTCGAAATAGATCATGGCAATGGTATTCGCACACGCTATGGTCACCTAAGAAAATTGCTCGTAAAACAAGGTCAGGAAGTTTCTCATCGAGAAAAAATTGCTCTTCTTGGCAATTCTGGACGGAGTACAGGGCCTCACGTTCATTATGAAGTTCTTTATAACAATAAGCCCGTAGATCCACGTAAATTTATTTTGGCAGGTAGACATGTTTTCAAAGTCCAGTAAAACAAACACAAAAGTTGCCACGACAAGTGATACTCCTAAAAAAATTATTCCTTCGGGGATACCTTCGATTTTGAGTCCTGATTTAAACCTTGTTGGTGATTTAACGTCTACTGGTGATCTACAAATAGATGGCAATGTGCAGGGCGATGTTATTTGCCGGACGGTTACTATTGGGGAAAAAGCTGTAGTAACTGGATCGGTAAAAGCAGATGAGGTTCGTGTTTGCGGGATGGTTAGTGGCCAGCTCAACGCTGATACGATTACCTTGGCAAGCACGGCTAAGGTTGTAGGCGATATTTTGCACAAATCGATAGCTATAGAAGCAGGGGCTCAGGTCGAAGGTCAGTTCAGACGTATTTCTGATAAAGTAGAACAGTCTGCCAGTTCCGCCGTCAGTGCGCTTCCTGAAACAGAAACTGCAAAAATTTCAGCTCCAGTTGCCGTGAGTAATGCTGTTGAGAGTGCATCATTAGGGTCTTCTGCTCCTTCTACTGCCGCTCAATCAACAGCTTCACAGGCAAGTACGATCGGCTCTGCATCGTCAGCAACACCTCTGACAGAAGTTAAGCCCACAGATGTGAAGCCTGAAGAAAAAACGGACGAAAAGAAATCCAGTATCTATGGTGCCTCTTCCTCGTGGAATAACGCTAACTAGCTTTCCAAGCACATTTTAAAAGTTGAAGGGTCAACGTTCCCCCCGGACAGGGTAAGGGCGGTGGCCCTTTTTTTTGTAGGTAATTTATTATGTAGTACAGCTGCGAGAGCTACTGCACCGCCGGGTTCTACAACCAGTTTTAATGTTTTAAAGGCAAATTTAACTGCGGTTTTCACTTCTTCATCGCTAACAACAAGACCTTGTTCCAATAACTCGGTACAAAGTGCAAAAGGTATTTTGCCCGGGGTTGGTGTTAAAACAGCATCACAGATGGATCTGGCTTTGGGGTCATTGCTGACACGCTTTCCTGCTTTCAATGACCTTGCCATATCTTCAAACCCGAATGGTTCAGCAGAATAGATTTTGGTATTTTGTGACTTTTCTTTAATCGCAATGGCAATGCCCGATGTCAACCCACCACCACCAAAACAAGAAACCATCGCATCTAAAGTAACGTTTTTGGCTGACAACTGTTCAATAATCTCTACACCGCATGTCCCTTGTCCCGCAATAATAAGCGGATGATCATAAGGTGGAATTAACAAAGCACCTGTTGAATTAATAATATCTGCACCAATAGCTTCCCGATCTTCATTGAAGCGATCGTAGAGAATAACTTGGGCGCCATACAAGCGGGTGTTCTCTATTTTGATTTTAGGGGCATCACTGGGCATTATTATTGTTGCGTTTGCATCAAGTAGTTTTGACGCATAGGCAACACCTTGTGCATGGTTCCCCGAAGAGAATGTTAGTAGGCCGCGCTTTTTCTGCTCCATGGATAAGGTACTAATAAAATTATATGCTCCTCTGAATTTAAAAGAGCCAGTGTGCTGGAGAATTTCAGCCTTAAGAAATATACGCCCACCTGTAATGCGATTGAGTTCTGCGTTTTCTACAAGCGGCGTATAGATCGCGTTTTCTTTAAGCTGTTGCCGGGCCTTGCAAATATCATCGTAAGCGAGAGGTGTCATGGGGGACATAATAGATTGTAATTCCAATAAGTACTAGATGTTGGGTTGGTAGAGCTGTTTAAGTTCGGAAAGGCTATCAATTATTAGTTCAGGTCTGCCAGGCAGAACTTCAGGTGGACGCTTAAAACGATTGATCCAAGCGACTCTAAAGCCGAAATAATTTGCGCCAGCAACATCCCAGGCATTTGCCGAAACAAACAAAATTTCTTCAGGCAGACATTTAACGTAATCAGTTGCCAGTTTATATACCTGTGGGCTCGGTTTATAGATACCGATGTCATCAATTGATATTGCTTTATCGAGAAGTGATTGAAGACCTGAATTTCCCAATGACTTATCCAGCATTTCTTGAGACCCGTTACTTAAAACAAGAGTGACGTATTCCTTATTTTTAATTTCTTTCAACGTACTTAAGGCATCTTGATAAGCGGTTAGCTGAAGATACAACGACATTAGTCTGGCGTGCAGATCCTGATCTTCGATAGCATGATACTTTAAAGCATAGGTGAGGGCATCTGACGTCACATTCCAAAAATTACTGTGTGCCCCCATCAAGCTTCTGAGCCATGTATATTCCAGCTGTTTAGTGCGCCAGATATCCGAAATGCTTTGTGCATCAGGTCCAAGTTCTTCTGATAGTTTATAAACGGCTGAATGCACATCCAAAAGAGTGCCATAAGCATCGAATACAAATGCTTTAATACTACGTTGCGTCATGTTTGATTACCATAGGTAAAGGTCGCACGAGGATGTGCTAAAGAGAGCGATTTATCATTACATAGAAATATTTTTTCCTGTCACAAGAATTAAGCGAAATAAGCAAAGCTTAAAACAATCACCCTCCAGAATTTGTATGTCCCCATAAAGAAAAGGGCAGGTTACCTGTAATCGCTGTGTTTGTCTGCTTTAGCTTGCTGCGATAGATGACGTGGCTTTCCAATATCCGCTGTACGTAGTTTCTGGTTTCGTTAAAGGGGATTTGTTCCATCCAATCGATAATATTCACATTTTGATGCCTGGGGTCTCCGTAATCTTTAACCCATTTTCGAACACGGTGAGGGCCTGCATTATAGCCCGCCAGAGCCATTACATATGATCCATTAAAAGAGCCGATGAGATCGGATAAATAAGCCGTACCAAGTTGAATATTATAAGTAGGATCATCCGTTAACTGCCGCTTTTTGTAAGACAGCTTTTCTTTCTTCGCGACTGATTTGGCCGTCGCAGGCATCAACTGCATCAAGCCCCGTGCACCAGCATGACTGACTGCCTTGTGATTAAACTCACTCTCTTGACGTATTAAAGCAAGCACAAGAGCCGGTTCCGCATTGGAATCCTTTATCGCGTCTATCTGCATTTCTGGATAAAGGAGATCCGGTAACAAAATACCTTTTTGGCGCGCTGATTTTGCCGTTCTTAGAGCAATGTTGGGGTGAGAGACCTCATTAGCAAGTTCTGCCGCCAAGATATGATCTTCGTAGGTTTCTGCATCAAGTCTTAGGCGGGTTAAAAAGGTAATAACCAGTTTATCCTCACCAAGTTGGCTGAGAAGCTGTATGATACGAACAATTTTTTTATTATTAAATGCTGCTTTTTGAATGGCATCAATTTTTTTGTGCGTAATATTTACTGCGGGCTCTTGCCCAAGTTCATAACTGGCCTGTTGCCCGTAAAAAGTTGTTTGGTGAGTGGCGGCAACATTATACCAGCGTGTTGCCCAATCGTCATGTCCTATATCTTTGGCCGCACGACCAGCCCAGTAAGATGCCCTTGCTTTACTGATTGGAGATTTTACGCCGTTATAAAGTTGGTGAAAATGTGTATAAGCCCGGCGAGGCATTGATAACTTTCTAAGGGCGATCCAACCAGCCAGGAATTCTCCCTCGGCAAAGCCAACACCCTGTGTCAGACCATGACCGGATGCAATACGGTAGGATTTTTCGTAGTCTTTCTGCACAAGCACTTTTCTGGCTGCCCAATGCCGAATTGGCCACCATTTATCAGCTTGTCTTGCAGAGGGTAACGGGGGATCAAGAAGCTCAATGGTTTCTTTGTTTTTATCAGCTCGTAACCGCCACCGTGCACGGGCATAGATCAAGGCTGGATCGTTTTGTAATTTTGCCGAGACTTTGTTGATCAAGCCATCCACATTCCCTTTCCCAGTCAGTAAGGCAATTCTCGCTTTCCCTAAATCCTGGTAATCCTTAGGAACTCGGGGCAGCTGTCGTTGGGCGGCTACAAAATGTTTGTTCCAAATCAGAACATCAAGACGATCAATATGATCCTGTGATGTAATAGTAGATTTATATTTACTGATAAATTTCTTTTCGTCCGTTTTTCCTAAATACTGCTCGATCCAGAATTTTTTTACTGTTGTTTCAGCTTTTTCGTTTTGTCCCATGGCATTAAGCGCAGAAATATACCTGGCTAAACCATTATAGCTTCTGGGGCCTCTATTTCTAAACCATGCCAGAATTTCTTGGTTGGATAACGAACCAGGAAGAACCTTTTCAGCGTTTCTGGTAAGCTTTGCCTGTCTTGGCCAACTCAGCGGATCATCTGTAAATTTAGACAGCTCTTGAAAATCGTTCGTTGATCCATCGTTGGAATAAATCATCCAAAGTGCAATATCTTGCATAAGAGGTGCCTGGATCTTTTTTGCTTGAGCGAGAGCGCGGGTATATTGTTTTTGGGAAACATGCTGCGCAACAGATTTAAAAATGGCCTTATCGGTCATGAAATCTTTTGTTTCTATGACCGTATTTGCCTCGGCTTGTCCTATTAAAGAGGAAAAAGACAGAGAAGACGATCTTTCCTGAAGTAAATGAATACTTCCAAGAATTCCGATTATCCCGATTACTTTTAGAGAGTTGGTTTTCCGAAGCTGGCGCGTAATTTCAAACATGTTCAAACCTTAGCAGTCACTCGCAGTCCTGACCACATAAGGATGATCACAAAATAGACAACAGCGATTCTATCATTAAACCTACGTATATTTCCCCATATATTTCCAAGAATAACCCTTAACTATTAAAGAAATAACACCGAACTCTTTATTTAGCCTTTTCGCGATGCAAATCTGTCGCTATTCTCCGCCTTTCATTAAGGCATTCGGCCCTTTTGACAACGAAACGATGATATTTTGAGGTATAGCTATGACCGGCCCGCTCTTTAGAGGCTCTTTTCCTGCTCTCGCAACGCCCATGCTAGAAAATGGCGACGTTGACGAGAAACGGTTTCAGAACTTCGTACAGTGGCAGATCGATCAAGGGAGCCACGCGGTATGCCCCGTCGGAACTACGGGGGAATCGCCAACCCTAGGTCACGACGAACATAAACGTGTAACTGAACTCTGTATTGAAGTTGCTAAGGGCAAAGTACCTGTAATTGCTGGTGCCGGTTCAAACTCGACACGTGAAGCCATTGATTTCACCCGACACGCGCAGGACGTTGGTGCTGACGCAGCGCTTGTTGTAACACCTTATTACAACAAGCCGTCTCAAGAAGGGCTCTATCAGCATTTCAAAGCTATTCACGACAATACTGATATTCCAATCATTCTGTATGACGTCCCTGGGCGCAGTATCGTTAATATAGATGTTGATACAGTTAAAAGACTTTCAGAATTACCGCGTATCCAAGGTATCAAAGATGCGACGGCTGATTTGGCATTGCCTGTTCGAACACGGTTAGCTTGTGGTGATGATTTCACGCTTTTAAGTGGGGAAGATGCGACAATCGTACCTTTCCTCTCTCTTGGCGGCCACGGATGTATTTCTGTAACAGCAAACATTGCACCAAAACTTTGTTCAGAATTACATGAAGCATGGTGGGCAAGTGACTTTGAGAAGGTAAGCAAGATTAATGACCTGCTTACGCCACTGCACGAAGTTCTTTTCGTTGAGTCCAGTCCTGGACCAGTCAAATACGGTATGAATCTTCTTGATTGGGGTGCAAATATGCTTCGCTTGCCTTTACTTCCTGTCAGCAAGGAAACGGAAAATCGTGTTCGTGCAGCTATGGTGCATGCAGGTCTGATCGACGGTTAATTTTATGGGCAAGTCAAAAAAGAAAAAAGATTCTTCTGGAAAAGGAAATACGGTCGCGGTCAACCGCCGCGCCCGTTACGATTATAATATCGAAGATACTCTGGAAGCTGGCCTTGTTCTTACTGGAACAGAGGTTAAATCTCTTCGTACTGGTAAGGCATCAATACAAGAAGCTTATGCCAGTGAAGAAGAAGGTGAGTTCTTTTTGATTAATGCCAATATACCTGTTTATGAAGCTGCAAATCGCTTTAATCACGAACCTAAACGCCACAGAAAACTGCTTGTACACCGGAAAGAGCTGGCAAAGCTGATTGGCCTTTGTCGCAGGGATGGATACACGATTGTGCCCATGTCTCTCTATTTTAATGATAGGGGTATTGCAAAAATCAGTCTTGGGTTCGCCCGTGGTAAAAAGGCCGTTGATAAACGTCACACGGAAAAGGAGAGAGACTGGAAGCGCCAACAATCCCGAATTCTTAAGGATCGTGGATAAGCACTTTCCAGATTCTATTGAATATAAAAAAAGGCCACCGGATATTAATCTGGTGGCCTTTTGGGTTTTAGCTTGAACGCAGAAAAAAGGGTATCAATCCCTGTCATCTACATCATCATAATCGTCGTCATCGTCATAATACTCGTCATCATAATCATCTTCATCAGCTGGTTGATTATCCAGAGCCTGAATAGGATTTGGCGTAGCCGGACGGTTATCAGAAACTTTACGGCCGACTTCGCCTTTGAGCTCGATTAGATCGAGAAAGATATCGGCCTGACGTCTCAACTCATCAGCAATCATGGAGGGTTGGCTTCGGACTGTTGAGACAACGGTCACCTTAACGCCTTTGCGTTGAACCGCCTCAATAAGACGGCGAAAATCACCATCACCAGAGAAAAGAACAATGTGTTCAATATGTTCGGACATTTCCATGACATCAATTGCCAGTTCAATGTCCATATTTCCTTTTATTTTTTTGCGCCCTGACGCATCGGTAAACTCTTTGGCTGGCTTGGTCACCATTGTGTAGCCATTATAATCCAACCAATCAACGAGTGGACGAATAGGGGAATATTCCTGATCTTCGATTAATGCCGTATAGTAAAAGGCACGGACGAGACTGCATTGTTCGGCAAATAACGATAAAAGTCGTTTGTAATCAATATCAAATCCTAGCGCTCGCGCAGTGGCGTATAAATTAGATCCGTCAATAAAAAGGGCTACGCGTTCCTGAGGATAAAATTGCATTTTTAAATCCTTAAAAAAATATTTTTAAATAATGTTCAGAATATAAATCAACGATGGTTATTACCGAGATATTTTAAAAGTAACAGATCCCGTAAAAATACATTCTTTTGTTATTGCTCTAAGCTTACTCTTTTTTGATTACCTATCAATAATCAAATTAAAGTAAAAATACATTAAAAGGTAATTAAAATTATAATTTAACCGATTTTTGGAAGTTATAAATACGACGTTCTAATTTAACAGGAATTACCTTCGGGCATACACTTTTCACTTGTGGGTAATATGATTTTCAAAGATGAGTTTTTACAGAGCATGAATCGCACTATTTTGAACTACTGGTTAATTACGAAATTAAATGATCAAGATTTATATTGACTTTGTTAGATGCCTTTAAGTTTTGCCGGGATGTGATACTTAACTATCAAACGAAACAGAAAATATTATTCTAAGGCAGTAACCAAGTGATCATTATTGCAATTGGTGCCAATCTCGAGAGTCCAAAATACGGTCTTCCTTTGCAAACATGCAAGAAAGCCCTTTCAAGACTGGAAGAGCTTGGGGTTGAAATCGTAAAACAATCAAGGTGGTTGAAAACAGCACCGGTACCTATTTCAGACGCTCCATGGTATGTAAATGCGGTTGCGCAAATTAAAACCGATTTAACACCCAATGAACTCTTGGAGTTGCTGCATCGCATCGAAGATGAGTTCGGTCGTGTCAGGCCTTTTGTTAATGCTCCCCGTATACTTGATCTTGACCTAATTTCCTATAATGATTTTATAAGCTCCAAGGGTGATCATCTGGTTGTTCCCCACCCGCGCATGCATGAGCGCGCTTTTGTTCTTATGCCTTTGTTGGATATTGATGAAGACTGGTTTCATCCAGTTATAGGCAAAACAGCAAAAGAACTTTCTTTGTCCATACCTGTGGATCAGGAAACGATTGAATATTCAGATCATTCCTCTGAAAATTAAACAGTTTGATAAAACGAAGTTTTTTTAACTGGATAATGTGGATTCTCCTTGCGTTCTCTTGATCTGGTTCATATATTGCACCGATTCAATACCCCCTTACGGGTGAACTACGACTATTGGAGTTATCATCTATGGCACGCGTTACCGTCGAAGATTGTGTAGAAAAAGTTCCTAATCGCTTTGAACTTGTTATGCTTTCAGCCCAACGCGCACGGGAAATCGTATCTGGCGCTCCGCTTACTGTAGAGCGGGATAACGATAAAAATGCTGTTGTTTCTCTTCGCGAAATCGCTGAAGAAACAATCAGCCTTGACGCTGTGAAATCTTCATTGGTGCAAGGTCTCCAAAAACAGGCAGCGTTTTCTGAGGTTGACGAAGATGAGCCTGAGTTTGATGCAATTGGTCCAGAAGCACTTATCGCTGCTGATGCTGGCGAACAGTTTGCAAACGCTGATGGTATGTCTGTTGAAGATACGCCAACTGAACTTGCTAAAGATTCTGAATAAATAAACCCAGTTTAGCAAATAATTCTAAGAATATAGCCTTCCAGAGCTTGGCCTACGCCTTTTCACGGCGTATCATTTTCTGGAAGGCTATATTTTTTGTATAAGGGCTGTTTGATCCACCATGATCCGTCAGTTTGAGTTGGTTGAGCGCGTTAAGTCGTATGATCATGACGCAGATGAAGATGCTATAAACAGAGCGTACGTTTTTGCGACCAAGTATCATGGGTCACAAAAACGGGCATCTGGTGATCCTTATTTCTCACACCCGGTTGAAGTCGCAGGTATCCTGACGGACCTGAAGCTGGATCATAATTCCATTATTACAGCCCTGTTGCACGATGTGGTCGAAGACACTGAGGCTAGCCTAGAAACGGTTGAAAAAGCATTTGGTCCCCACATTGCCAGACTTGTTGACGGCGTAACCAAACTTACACGCCTCGAACTTCAATCAGAAGAAAGTAAATACGCCGAGAACTTCCGTAAACTCGTTCTCGCCATGTCCGACGACATCCGTGTCTTGCTGGTAAAATTGGCGGACCGTTTGCATAACATGCAGACGCTTAAATATATCAAAAAAGAAGAAAAACGTCGCCGTATTGCCCGTGAAACCATGGATATCTATGCTCCTTTGGCTGAGCGTATCGGTATGCATAGGTTCAAGGACAAACTTGAAGATCTTTCTTTTGCTGAACTTAACCCAGAAGCTCGAGAATCTATTGTTAAGCGTCTGGAATTCCTCAAAGGTGAGGATAACGATAATCTTGCAAAAAAAATCATCGATGAACTGAATAACGTCCTTAAAGCCGAAGGAATTGAGGGTGAAGTTTTTGGTCGTCTCAAAGCACCATTTTCTATTTGGAAAAAAATGCAGCGCAAAGCTGTCACCTTTGAGCAACTTTCAGATATCATGGCTTTTCGTCTTATCGTCAAGGACATGGCCAACTGCTACCAAGCTCTGGGGGTAATCCATGGTAGTTATCCCGTCGTTCCCGGCCGTTTCAAAGACTATATCTCGACACCAAAACCCAACGGATACAAGTCGATCCACACCTGTGTGATTGGTCCTGAAAAACACAAGATTGAAATCCAAATTCGCACTGCGGAAATGCATGACATTGCCGAAATGGGTGTTGCTGCTCACTGGTCTTACAAACAGGGCGGCGAGCATATGGAAGGGCGTCAATATCGCTGGCTCCGTGAACTCCTAGATATTCTTGATCATGCTTCAAATCCGGAAGAGTTTCTCGAACATACCAAGATGGAGATGTTCCAGGATCAGGTTTTCTGTTTTACGCCAAAAGGAGCATTGCTCTCCCTTCCAAGTGGTTCGACCCCGATTGATTTTGCCTATGCCGTCCATACTGAAGTCGGCAATACTTGTGTTGGGGCCAAAGTAAACGGGCGAATGGTTCCTTTTAGATCTATCCTGCATAATGGTGATCAGGTTCAAATTCTAACATCAAAAAACCAAAAGCCCTCGCCGGATTGGGAAAAGTTTGTTGTTTCGGGCAAAGCCAAAGCCTGTATCCGTCGTTACATAAGACTTCAAGAGCGCGACCAATACAGTTCTCTCGGGCATCAAATGGTCCAAAAAATCTTCCGCCAGGAAGGGTATGAGTTTACGGAAAAGGGCATCGAAGGAATTCTTGGTAAGTTCCATATGGATCAATCTGAAGATCTTTATGTGAGCGTCGGACAGGGGCATCACTCGGCAAGAGAAGTATTGGTCGCTGTTTACCCCGGCGCACGTGTTCTGCCCAAATCTCCAAGCCCGGGCACACAGCGTAAGAAGCAAAAAGGATCAGGTACAAAAGATAACGCACTTCCCATTAAGGGACTTATTCCAGGAATGGCTGTGCATTATGCTCGTTGCTGCCATCCATTGCCAGGGGACCGCATTGTCGGGATTGTTACCACAGGTAAGGGCGTTACGATCCATACCATTGATTGTGATAACCTGGTGAACTATCAAGACACACCAGAACGATGGATTGATGTGTCATGGGATTCCATGGAAGTTGAAGGTCCACAGCATACAGGTCGCCTCAAATTGATTGTTGCGAATGAACCCGGGTGTCTGGGTGGTCTATCCGTCGTTATTGGTAAAAATCAGGGCAATATCAGTAACTTGAAAATCGTTCATCGTTCGATGGATTTCTTTGAAATGATGGTTGATGTCGAAGTAACAGATGTTAAACACCTTGCTGACATTACGGCCGCACTTCGGGCTATGTCTGTTGTTAACTCTGTTGAACGGGCGCGAAATTGATCATCCTCTCTACATATCATAATGCTCGGATTGAGACATCAAGATGATATTGGGGATTGGAAATGATCTCGTGGATATCAGACGTATTGAGAAGTCTCTTGAAACGTACGGAGATCGATTTGTTGGACGCATTTTCACCGATACGGAAAAGAAGAGGGCAGTTTCTCGTCCAAATCCCGCAGCAACCTATGCCAAGCGTTTTGCCGTAAAAGAGGCCTGTGCAAAAGCTCTCGGTACAGGTTTGTGGCGGCAGGGTGTGCTCTTTACGGATATTGGCGTCACCAACAATACAAATGGACAACCTGTTCTTGAACTCACAGGTGCCGCCCAGGAGCATTTGAAGAATATTACCCCTCAGGGGATGACAGCGCAGCTACATGTGACTATATCTGACGATTATCCGCATGCGCAGGCCTTTGTAATTATTTCTGCCGTACCGGAACAAAGTTAAGATACTGGGTAACAATTTTTATCTTATCGATATAATGATGGAATTAACAAAATGACGACTGGGTCAGAAGACGTGGAAAAAGCAAAAGAAGATGAAGGCGTTGTCAAAACAGTTGTCTATGCACTGTTAATCGCTTTAACGGTACGGACATTTCTGTTTGAACCGTTCAATATTCCATCAAGCTCAATGAAGCCGACACTCTTGATCGGTGATTATCTTTTTGTTTCCAAATATTCTTACGGGATCAGTAAATACTCTTTCCCGTTCGGGGCTAAAATCTTTGGCGATACTTTCGAAGGTCGTATTCTTGGCAATGAGCCTGAGCGAGGTGATGTTATTGTTTTCAGAAAACCCACTGATATTAACATTGACTTTATTAAACGTCTGATTGGTCTGCCCGGAGATACAATTCAGGTGAAAGAGGGGCAACTCTATATTAATAATGAAATCGTTCCAAGAAAGCTTGTCAGAATTGGCGATGGTCGAGATGGTACTCCGCTGAACGTTAAAGAATATGAAGAAACATTACCCAATGGTGTTAAGCATTTAATTTGGGAAAGAAGTGATACTTGGTATTTAGACAATTTTGGACCTTATCTCGTGCCAAACGGGTATTATTTCTTTATGGGAGATAACCGCGATAATAGTACTGATAGTCGAGTATTAAATGAAGTCGGCCCTGTACCTTACGAAAACTTTATTGGTCGGGCTGATATGCTATTTTTCTCTCATCGTGGAGACGATGGTGGTGAAGATTATGGTGATTGGTGGGAAATTTGGAAATGGCCTTCAATGATCAGGTTTGGACGCATTTTTAATGGCATCAACTGAGGAAAAACTCTCCCGTAATCTAAATGCGGTAACGGGAAAGCTCGAACATAAATTTGATAAGCCACAACTCGTGAAGCAGGCGTTGACGCATCCCAGTGCCTGCGGTCGAAACCTGATTGTTGCGGATAGCTATGAACGCTTGGAGTTTTTAGGCGATCGTGTTCTCGGGCTTGTGATTGCCGATATGCTGTTGCGCCATTTCCCAAAAGAGAGCGAAGGTTCTTTGGCCAAACGCTTTACGGCTTTGGTCCGCCGTGAAGCACTTGCGCTTGTCGCACAGAAACTCGGCTTTGATAAACTGATTGTCCTTGCAAAAGGTGAAGAGGAAAGCGGCGAACGTGAGAACCCTGCTCTTCAGGCTGATGTCTGTGAGGCATTGATAGGTGCGCTCTATCTCGATGCTGGTTATAATACAGTTCAAAGATTTATTGAAAAAAACTGGAAACCACTTTTAAGCCAAGATTTGTCGCCTCCACAGGATGCCAAGTCAACCCTGCAGGAATGGGCACAGGGAAGAGGTTTACCGCTACCAACCTACCAAGAAGTTTCACGCTCAGGCCCGCCACACGCGCCTATTTTTAACATTCAGGTTTCTGTAAAAGGTCTTGATCCTATCATTAAACAAGGGAATTCGAAACGCAAAGGCGAGCAGGAAGCTGCAATAGAACTCCTACGGTTTATCAGTGAAAATGGCATGTAACGATGACGAATAAAAAAGAAACACCTTCCGAAGTGAATGATGGGCTTGGCGCTGAATTACCAACCGATATGAGTTGCGGATTTATTGCACTAATCGGTGCACCGAATGCCGGAAAGTCCACCTTGATGAACCGGATGGTCGGGGGCAAGGTTTCTATTGTGACCCATAAGGTGCAAACCACCAGGTCCCAAATTCGCGGAATCGCGATGCACAAGAATGCTCAGCTTATCTTTGTCGATACACCGGGAATTTTTGCCCCAAAAAAACGTCTTGAACGCGCCATGGTCTCGTCAGCCTGGCAGGGCGCGGGAGACGCAGAAATTGTTGTTGTCCTGCACGATGCATCCAAGAAGAAAATCGGCGAAGATACCCGCGCAATTATAGCCGGGTTGGAAAAGCAGGATCGCAAAGCAATCTTGGCGTTGAACAAAATTGATTCCATAAAGCCGGAGAAACTCTTGGCCTTGGCGCAAGAGTTCATGGCAATGGGTGTTTTTTCAGAAATTTTCATGATTTCTGCACAAGAGGGAGACGGGGTAAACGACCTATTGGATCATTTAGCCAACGTTGTGCCCGAAGGCATGTGGCTGTACCCGGAAGATCAACTCTCAGATCACCCTATGAGGTCTATTGCAGCAGAAATTACACGCGAAAAGCTGTTCTTGAACCTTCATGACGAACTTCCCTATAACCTGACAGTAGAAACCGAAAGTTGGGAAGACTTTGACGACGGCAGTGTCAAGATATCACAGACTATTTATGTTCAACGAGAACAACACAAAGCAATGTGTCTAGGTAAGGGCGGCAGAACAATCAAGTTGATCCGATCAAAATCCCAACAGGATTTACAAAAAACGATTGAACGAAAAGTCCACCTATTTCTCTATGTCAAAGTGCGTGAAAAATGGGCTGACGACCCCGAAAGATATCGCGAAATGGGGCTGGATTTTAACAGTTAAACGCCAAACTACACTTTTGATATTTTTCGATAATAATTTCCAATAATACCTTCTGGCATTCTTTTCTAGATCTCAAACTTGGAAGTGGCTACTATGTTCACCTGTTGTTCTTTTAAGGTTGGGTGATGATACATTGGGAAGATGAAGGGATACTTCTTTCTGCGCGGACATTTGGCGAAAATGACCTTGTTGCACAAGTATTAACCCGGGAACACGGTCGTCATGCTGGCTTGGTCCGAGGCGGCCAAAGCATAAAAAAACGTTCCACTTACGAACCGGGCAATCGTTTGCATGTACGATGGGGCGGACGATTATCCGAACACTTAGGCCATTACGATGCCGAAGTTCTGGATAATATATCTGGTCGTCTCTTTGATGAGCCAGGACGTCTTGCCGCATTGTTATCAGCTGCGGCAATTTGCGAACAATCAGTTCCTGAACGCGAAGATAATTCTTCCTTTTTTGAAGGATTTTTGGTTCTTCTTGAACATCTGGAGAGTGATTTTTGGGGTGAAATTTACGTCCGTTGGGAATTGGCTCAATTATCCGCTCTTGGCTTTGGTATCGACCTCAGTGCTTGTGCTGGCGGTGGAAATAATGATCAACTCGCATACATAAGTCCCAAATCAGGCCGAGCAGTATCTTTGGCAGCCGGAGAACCATACAAAGACAAACTCTTCCCACTTCCTTTATTTCTACTAGGACAAGGTGGTGGCGGAATAAATGAAATTTCTCAAGGGTTAAAAATCTCAGGACATTTTTTAGAACGCCATTTGTTTCATCCTCATGATAAATCTCTACCCTCTGTGCGTGATCGTCTTATAGAGAACTTTATATAATTTAATAATTTGTGAAAAACGCCTGCATACTATAGTATGCGTAACACTAATGATAATTGGAGGCGATTTTGGCACGCAGCTTTGTGCTTTTTATCCTTGTATGGTGTTTTTCCGGCTTTTCTTTTTCAGTGCAGGCTGATGAGAAAAAACAACGGTCATTCAAAATCGCTTATGCAGAATCATGGGCACCAATTTCCGTTGGCGCAGCTGATAATGTAACCGGTATACTGCCGCAACTCATGGAAAGTATTATTCAAGAACGAATGGGTATTCCTGTTGAACATCACGGTTTCCCCTGGGCTCGGGCTCAACAGGCTGTTATATCCGGTGAAGTTGATGCTTTCATTACCACACCAACAGCTGAACGATTGGAATTTTCACACGCCTCACAAAGCGTTGTATTTCCTTTACGTTTTCAGCCCATCGTTCGTAAAAATTCAGAAGAAGAGTTCGGATTTAAATCAGAGATAGATATAACAACTACGCTGAAATCAAAGCGATATTGTGATGTCTTGGGAAACGGATGGGCCAAAGTCTTCTATCGTAAAAAAAAACTGAAATACCTCGTCGTGCCAACACTAGATGTCTGCTTGAAACATCTCGCTCAGGGACAAATAGACATTATCATTCACGCCGAACCTGTTGCGACGAGTTTTATAGAAAAGCTACATTTAAAAAAAGAGCTAAAAGTTTTACCTATTATAATGGATTCAAGCCCCGAATTCCCCCTTTTAGTGTCAAAAAAATCACCCTTTGGGCAGGCGTTTATTGATAGTTTTGATCAGACTCTTGTCCATATTAAAAACGAGGGTTTATGGGAAAGACTTATAACGTCGCCTCCTTCTGTCACAAAATGATGATTTCTTTATCTTAACAGCCATTTATTCGTTTCATTATTCATTCAAACAGTTGCTTCAACAGAACTGTTGGGTAGAATAAGACAAGAGTTTGTGAGGGGTATATGAGCAGTTCTTCAGATAGAGTTCCGTCCCAGGAAATTCGGGATATTCGTTTCGTTGATGCACTTTCTGATCGGTATCTCAGTTATGCACTATCAACTATTATGTCCAGATCTTTGCCGGATGTCCGCGATGGTTTGAAACCTGTCCATAGACGTCTTCTTTATGCAATGCGACAGCTAAAACTTGATCCTGGTTCAGGTTTTAAAAAGTCTGCTCGTGTTGTCGGGGATGTCATGGGTAAATTCCATCCTCATGGCGATCAGTCAATTTATGATGCCCTTGTCAGGTTAGCGCAGGAATTTTCGCTTAGGTTTCCTCTTATCGATGGCCAGGGCAACTTTGGTAATATTGATGGGGATAATGCCGCGGCAATGCGGTATACAGAAGCACGCCTAACTGCCATAGCTGGCGAGCTTCTTAGAGACATTGATCAAGACACTGTTGATATGCGCCCGACATACGATGGTGAATCTGACGAACCTTGTATTCTGCCATCTGCCTTTCCCAATCTTCTGGCAAATGGGGCACAGGGAATTGCCGTAGGCATGGCAACATCGATACCGCCACATAATGTTGGCGAAATATGTGATGCACTTCTCTACATGATCAAAACCCCGAATGTTGGTTTTGATAAGCTTATTGATTTTATCCCAGGGCCTGATTTCCCAACGGGTGGTGTAATGGTTGAGGGGCGGGATGCCGTTTTACAAGCTTACACCACGGGTCGGGGATCTTTCCGGGTACGGGCTAAATGGGAAACCGAAGACCTGAAAGCCGGTCAATATCAAATTGTTATCACTGAAATTCCGTTTCAGGTACAAAAATCCAAACTGATTGAGAAAATTGCCGAGCTTATTAATAATAAAAAGCTCTTCTTGCTCAATGATGTGCGCGATGAGTCTGCCGAAGATATTCGCGTTGTTCTTGAACCTAAAAGCCGAAACGTTGACCCCGTCGTTTTAATGGAATCACTGTTTAAGCTGACCGAACTGGAAAGTCGGGCAAGTTTAAACATGAACGTTCTCGATGCTGATCAAGTTCCACGCGTTATGAACTTGCGCGAAGTTTTACAGGCGTTTCTTGATCATCGGCATGTCATCCTTGTTCGGGCGAGTAACTTCCGTTTAGGTAAAATTGCGCTCCGACTTGAAGTACTTGAAGGTTATTTGATTGCCTATCTTAATCTGGATGAAGTTATCAAAATCATCCGTGAAGAAGATAAGCCGAAACAGGCTCTTATGAAGCGTTTCTCTCTTTCTGAAGTGCAAGCTGAAGCCATCCTCAATATGCGGTTACGTGCTTTGAGAAAACTCGAAGAGATTGCCATAAAGGACGAACACGCTGATCTGACGGCTGAAAAAGCTGATTTGGAAGACATTTTGGCTCGTGAAGAGCGACGATGGGAAATTGTTGGCAATCAAATCAAAGATTTACGAAAAGCTTATGGCCAGAAAACGGAACTTGGAAAGCGCCGTACAGAAGTAACAGATGCACCAACCGACGTAATTGTTCCACTTGAAGCCGTTATTGAAAAAGAACCGCTGACGATCCTCTGTTCAGAAAAGGGCTGGATCCGGGCACTTAAAGGTCATCAGGAAGATACAAGTGACGCCAAATATAAAGAAGGTGACACAGGACGTTTCTCTATCCTTGCTCAAACAACTGACAAACTTCTCGTGTTCGCGAGCAACGGGCGCTTCTACACATTGGGCGCCGATAAACTACCCGGTGGCCGTGGTTTTGGTGAACCGCTAAGCCTTATTCTGGATCTACCTAATGATCAGGAAATTGTCGATATTCTTGTTTATCGCCCTGATCAGCAATTGCTATTGGCATCAACCGATGGCAGAGGTTTCCAGATTAACGAAAATGATGTCATAGCCCAAACGCGAACAGGCAAACAGGTCCTGAATGTTGCCGATGGGGCAAGTGCTTTCATCTGTTACCAAATTAGGGAACACGATGATATGGTGGCAGTTATTGGTGAGAACAGAAAGCTGCTCGTTTTCAAGCTTGAAGAATTACCCGAAATGGCCAGAGGACGCGGTGTTATCCTTCAAAAATACCGTGATGGCGGCATCTCGGACATCAAGACCTTTAAAAATGGTATAGAAAAAGGCGAGGGACTGACCTGGTGTGATACCTCTGGGCGCACGTGGACCCGCAATGAAATCATTGATTGGCACGGACGTAGAGCAAGTGCCGGACGCTTACCGCCAACTGGCTTTCCACGAACAAACAAGTTCAGTTAAATTTAAAGGCGATATCATATATTGATGTCGCCTTTATCGTTTTACATAACCTATCTAAGTTTAGGATTCTTATTTTTTCTTTAAGGAAAATACATGAGTTATGTAGAGAATTAAGCCTCCTGCTAACAGCCCCCAAAAAGCACCTGAAATACCAAAAAAAGTGACGCCGGACGCTGTGATCAGAAAAGTAACAGCCGAAGCTTCTCTGCTATCAGGATCATTAAAGGCTGCCAGAGCTGCATTGGAAAAGGCGCTAATCAAAGCAAGCCCCGCAACGGCGGCAATCAAAATACTTGGCGCAATAACCGCGAATGTTGTCACGAGGCCAGAAAGTAAGCCAAATACAATATAACCAACACCACTGATGACCGCAGACCAATAGCGTTTCGTAGGGTCAGGGTGCGCATCTTCACTTGCACACATTGCTGCTGTAATCGCAGCAAGGTTAACGGCATGACCGCCAAAAAGAGCGCTGATACCTGAAAATACCCCTGTAAAAGCAATCAAAGGCCCAGAACTTGGTGTATAGTCATGGATTTTGAGGACCGCAATGCCAGGTACATTTTGCGAAGCCATCGTTACAATAAAAAGAGGAATGGTTATTCCAATTAATCCGGCCAGACTGAATTCCGGGTAAACCATGGTAAATGAAGGTACGATATTGCTGAACAGCTCGGTTTTACTCGCTGCGGTAAAATCGACACCAAAAATCATAATAAGAATTAAAGCCATAAGTGCAGCGGGAACTGCCAGTAATTTATTTATACGACCAGCTATAATCCAAGTTAAAAGGATACATAATCCGAATAACGGTTTTTCAGCAATTGCTTTTACGGGTGCTAAACATAAACCGAGCAAAATACCGGCAAGCATAGCATTGGCAAGAGCTCCCGGGATTTTATTGACCGCTTTCCCTAATGGTTTCCAGAGGCCGGCAATGACAAATAAAATAGCACAGAGAATAAATGATCCAGCCGCAACCGAAAAACCGCCAGGTACTGTACTTGTACTGGCTAAAAGTGCCGCGCCGGGTGTTGACCAAGCCACGCTAATAGGAAGCTTGCTATAAAGGCTAAGGACAATGGCACACAAGCCCATTGCGATAGATAAAATCATTAAAGCGGTCGCAGCCTGTTCTTCCGAAGCTCCAACTGCTCTTATTCCCTGAAGCACAACAACAAAGGAACTGGCAAATCCCACAAAGGCGACCAGCAATCCCATAAATGTACTTTGTAATGATAAATCCTTTAAAAAATTCATTTTTCTTTGCCTTTGCACGTACTATGGGGAAGAAGGTTTATCATCGTTGTCGTATAAATTTTTGTTCCATAACACTTTTTCCCCACTGATTACCCGAATATTCTTCGACCAAAATAAAGTTATTTTTTTCGTAAAGACTGCGAGCTGCATCCAACCCTTTAAAAGTCCAGAGATGCACTTCTCGAAAACCTTTTTCGTCACAAAAATTTAAAGCATGTGTCAGTAAAGCTTTCCCCAAGCCTTTGTGTTTTCCAGTCTTCTCAACGATAAACCACCTAAGATGAGCGACGTTTTCGCCCAGATCCTGTCCATCAATAGCAATAGATCCAATTATTTTATTAGAATGAGAAACCGACCATATTGCATTTTGCTCGTGATCCAACCGAGGGAAAAAATCACCAAGACCTTGGGTTACAGTGGTTTCAAAGAAACTATCAAAGCCAGCAAAGTTTGAATAATAATGTGCGTGCATTTCTATGATACGGCCAATCAACCCAACTTTATGACCTTTCACAATTTCTATGGGGTCTTTTTCTTGTTGATGTATTTTAAAATCGCCTTCTAAACGACTTTCTTTAAGTGCATTACTATACGTCTGTAATCCCTGTACTATTTCTATTCTTCTTGCTTGTGGTAAATCTAAAATAGCTGCTATGACCTGATGCTCGGCAAATTTTGTTATTTCCTGTACAGTTTCTTTGCCTTGAGGTGTTAGTTGAATAATTTTTTTACGAATATCTGAGGGAGAAGGAGATTCATAAAGCTCTCCTCTCGCGATTAACTTCTGGATTAAACGACTAATTGTTGATTTTTCTAATACGAGTACATCAGACAGTTCTTTCGCATGTATTATACCTGCTTTCTCAATTTCCACGAGCGCATGCACTTGAGATGCAGTTAGATCTGTTCCTGCAATTGTCTTATTTAAAAATCCAAGTTCACGGACAAGATTACGCGAATATTCACGGATATCCTGTACTATTTCCGAGGGCATGTTTGACATGATTTAGCCTACAATATAGTTGCTTTATACAACCATACTCGAATTAATAACAAAAAGAGAATAAATAATTATTGAATATTATAGATAATAAATAAAGTGTAAATTCAAAACCCGCTAACAAAAAACCAAAAAGCCGCTGAGAATAAAACTCAGCGGCTTTCTTATTAGATCTTTGGTGTGTTGTACTAGCCAAAGATAACTTTTGGCAACCATGTCGCCAGTTCGGGAA
>NZ_LAQL01000001.1 GCF_001026905.1 Kiloniella spongiae | reverse complement strand
TTCTGGTTCACAGATTATTGGTCTAGGTATCAGTGGGACAGCTGTTGATGTAAATGGTCAACCTGTTGGTTCCGATGGTGATGGATCCGAGAGCACTTCAGTTACAGTTAGCTTGAGCACGGGTACTTTGGTTGTTGATGCAGCCTTTGGTACGGTAACGCCGACAGGTACGCCTGGAGAGTGGACAGTAACTCCAGCTGCAGGCCAGAGCCTGAGTGATGTTCTGCCAAAGCTTGGCGTTGAAGTTGGCGCCGGGTTTGATGGTGATGTTGATGTTACAGTCAACTCTTCCAGCATTGAGGCGAATACACCGCCGACTTCTACAGAGGCTGGTAGTGGAGTTGAGACAGATATCAGTGACAATACTTATACAGATACAGA